>CP066552.1:2400000-3600000 GCA_016415585.1 Pectobacterium carotovorum
TAAAGTAGCAGCATATTTAATTAATCTGATTGCTGATCAAATCGATAAGAAAAATATAAACATAGATAGTGTGGAAGGTCTTTTAGACGAGATGAATTCGTTATTTGTTGGGCTTTTTTTAACTTTACCTACATCTCATATTGAACAAATAGAAAAAGGGGAGGAGGTAAAAGAAATAGAAGAAATGTTAGAGGGGATTAAAATTAAAAATGGCAAAATATATATTGAAACCGAACAGCCACCTAAATTAGTTGAGGTTGTTCAAAAATATGGTCATTTTTTTGATAAAAATGATAAAAATTTCCTAGATTATACGGATCATTGGGTAATAAAGGCTGATCATGAATTTGATTTTAGAATTAATAAAATGATTACTAATGCCTATAAAGCTCTTGGTGATAAATCAGAAATTACGTATATAAAAAACAGCTCACCAGAATTTTATAATGACGCATTGATTTTAGCCAATAAAGATGGGTTATTTGTCCCTCTTCTTATAACAGAGAGGGGAATTAAATTTACGAGTGTTAAAGAAATTAAATTTAACGATCGTGATTATAGATATTTAGTACAAAAAAATATAAATAAAATAGATGGCGAGCATTTAATTCCAATTGTTTTTAACGGTGGACGGTGGAGATTTGAGGGGGAAACATCACCAGCCTTGGATGAAGCTATTGTAGGATATATAAAAGAAAATGAATATGTTAAAAATAAGTTAGTTAGTAAGAATATAAAACATGGTGATGTTAGCCCAATGACATTAGGGAGGGATATTCAATTTGACAGCGAGGGGAATCATTATTTAAAAATAGACAATCAATATTTTTTGTTGAAAATGGACAATTCAGGATCATCGTATATTGAGGGCGATTTAGATATATTGCCTCTTGCGAATTATAAATCTAATAAGGTTGGTGGGGAATACCATGTAAGAAGAAGAGAAGATGGTATTATTTCCATGAGTAGAGTGGAAATTATAGATCATCAATCAAAAGTTTTTGAGAACGGAGTTTTTTTAGATGAGACCATAATAAATGAAATTAAAACATTTGACACTGGATTGTTACAAGACATAAATAATGAAAATATAAAAGAGATGTCACATTCTACAAGAATCTCTGGTGCAATTAATTTTGAAAACGAAGACTATTTTAATATAGGAAATTCTCTCGTTAAGGTAAGAAAGATGGGATATGATGCTTATCATCTCGGTGATGATAAATACATGGGGCAATCTGTCGTAGTATATAAAAATGATAGAAGTAATACATATTATTTGCAAAAGAGCCTAACTAAAAATGGCGCTCATGAATATAAAGAATCTAAAAATAGAAGTTGTCTTTCTAAGAGACAAGTTATTCCTTTATGTGATTTACCTTATTCTCAATCTACAATGTTAAAAAACAGACTGAAAATAAATAAAGAACATGCTGTCAAAATAGACAATCCAGAAGAAATACTTGAACCATTGGACGGCATGGCATCAATATATAAAAAGAAAGGATCGGAACATGAATTATATTTTCTTTACAAAGATAATCTTTATTTTCATGCTATTGATGCCCCGCATAGTTCATCAGAAATAGCCCCAGCTTATATATATATTCGTGGTAAAAAAGAAAATGGAGAGATTGATGAATCTGTTGCTATTGCAGATGTTTGTCTTGTAAAGAAATATGATTCCGAAGAGCTTCTTATGAGCATGCCTTCAGAGGCACAAGAGTTAATTTTGGGTATAACCCCAGAAGTATCAAATAAGTTGCTAAAATGGCAGAGTAATATTTTTAACGGAAAAAAAATTACTTTTAATGATTTTGAAAAATTGCCTTCTAGGTTGGAAAGTTATAAAGAAATTCCAGAGGTAGAAAAACTTTTTAATAAAAGCGGGAAGAAAATTATTTATCCACTAAATCATGTTAATGATGTAATGAATTCAGAGATGGGAAAACATTTTCCTGGTAATGGAGAGGTAACATTGTTGACGCTTGGCTCTGCTATGGAAAAAAAAGAGTTTAATACAATTACTGATGTTTGTAATACAGCTTTAAAAGACGCAATTAGCGCATTAAAATTATCAATTTCCAAAAAAGAAAGTAAGGTTCGTGATTATATTATCAATAACGTGGGTATCTCGGGAAAAAAAGCTGTCGAATTTTTTTTAAAAACGATAAATAAAAAAATAGAACGAATTAGCACTGTTTTAAATGAGAAAAGTTCTGAGAATATCCTTTTGGCAGTTAGGGATGTTAGAGAGAATGTCGGTATGGAGGGAGGCGTAGTTGCTGGAGTTACGATGCCTAGCGATCCTCTTGATAGAATAATACTCAATGCATTTATTATCCCTGAACATTTTAGTACTATTTCTAATCCAATAGAAAATGTGAATGAAAAAAAATACTATATTAACCTGATTAAAGATACCATTATCCACGAAGCAGCGCATGCGACGGGGGATAAACACGATTATGCTTATATCAAGACCGATAACTCTGGTAATCTTGTACCGATTAAAAATGCTATCGTACAATTGGAAATGAATATAGCGAGGGATATTATGGATAAAAAATTTATTGATTTAAGTAAAATTTATCTCTCAAGTCATCCCGCATATCGTGAATTTCTGATCGACAATTTGGTAACGTCTCATAATCTTCAACTCATCTTTAAAAAAGATCCCTATCTTAAGGGACTATTGTTGTTGAATAACCCTGATACGGTAGCCATTATGGTCAGAGAGATTTCCGAGCTTTAAATAAGTGCCACGGCCTGGGCTGAAACTTAGCCCGACCGTACGGAAACGAACGATATATTTATTTTGACAGGCGAGGAAATTCAGGTGCTTTAAATCTTTTCGCTATTAAAATATGAATTGCCTTCATCTAAACGGCTAACAAGGGTTAGCCGTTTTTTCGTGCGCTATCGGTTTGACGCTACTCCACGGCACCGCGTTTACGCAGAACCTTTTCACGCAGTTGCTGCTTTTCCTGCTCGCTGATAAACGCAATGTTCAGGCCGTTTTCCTGTGCTTTGCGGGTTTCAACCACTGTCAGGCCAGCAAGTGGTGCGGCGACCTCATATTCATGACGGATCTCGATACCTTGAACTGCAGGATCGTCGGTGTTGATGGTGGCGGGAATGTCATAACGCAGGAAGTGGATCAGAGGATGTTTATCCAGAGATTCCACTGTACTGGTTTGAATGTTAGAGGTCAGGCAGGATTCAATGCCGATTCCATGCTCAGCCATATGCGTCATCAGGCGAGGATCGATAATGGCGGTTACGCCATGTCCGATGCGCTCTGCGCCCAGATGATTGATCGCCTGCCAGATACTTTCCGGCCCAGCTGCTTCACCCGCGTGAACCGTAATGTGCCAACCAGCATCACGAGCCTGTCGGAAGTGGGAAACGAATAGAGCGCCAGGATGCCCTAGCTCATTGCCAGCCAGATCGATTGCGACGATGTGGTCACGCTGGGACAGTAGGGCATCCAGCTCTTGCTGGCAGGCTTCAGTGCCGAATGTCCGGCTCATGATGCCAATCAGGCGGATGTCGGTACCGAAATCACGGCAACCCGCAGTAATGCCGTCGATTACCGCTTCCACCACGCCAGCAACCGGAAGTTTATGATTCATCGCCATATAATAGGGAGAGAAACGCAGTTCGGCGTAATCTAACCCGGCTTTCACTGCATCTTCAACGTTCTCATAAGCGACACGACGACAGGCGTCCAGTGAACCGAGCACAGCCACGCCCCAGTCGAGTTTTTGTAAAAAGCTCACAAGGTCAGGTTCATTCTTGGTGACCTGAACGTGAGGACGAAGCGTTTCAAGATCGTGGGCAGGTAATGCTACATCGTACTGGTGTCCGAGCTCCAGAATACTCTGAACGCGGATATTACCATCCAAATGGCGGTGTATATCCGTTAATGGTAGGAGTAAATCAATCATAATATTATTGCCTGGCTACTTGTTTTTCATATGGCGCAGTATAAAAAGAAATCGTGGTAAATAGCCAATTATTATCGCTGAAATTCAGGTTTTCGGTATAATTACTGAGTTCTGCGCTGGAATTACCTAACTTTCTGTATCCCTCTTTTTCGGTTCAACAGTCTAAATTCCAGCCCCTGCCGGAACGAGTGGTAGATGTTTTTTCTAAGAAAGCGGCAAAGTTGTAAGTCGGTCACCATCAAATGTGGTAAGGTTATTGCAAATTTTCAACTTAGGACGGTAAACTGACTTGATATTCGTTCATTCCTGATATTATCCCTTGCTTCAATATTTTCATTTTTTTCTGTCACTGACATTTTAATAGCATGTTTTATAATTTAATATCAATAAATCCGAACGTTGATAAATAAAGTCTTTGGTTTTTATATTATTTATTTAATAAAAAATCGGATAGCCATTCAATTTAGAATGGGGTTTGAATTTCCCATATCTTTTATTTCGACATGGTTATGTTTGATTATTTAAATATTTATAGGGGAAATTAAATCAGCATACGATATCTATCAATATAAATATTGAAATGTTAATGGGTATGATATTTTTTTGTTCTAAAAATCACAAAGAGAGTATTATATATTTACGCTATGTATCTCTCTTCGCCAATAGTTAACTAATGCCAGTCTTAAAATTAATTGATTTGTCCTCCAAACCTTGTATTGTGCAGAAAAAAGAAAATATGGCGCACAAACCAGTAACAATGTTACGCCATTTTTCTTGAATCGACAGCGGGGGGGACGCTATTTCTCAGCGGGTTTAATCAACGCCAGAATGGTGCCCAGCTGTTCGCGCTGTTCCGCGCTGACTTCTCGTGCAGCGGAGTAACCTGCATTCTGGATAATCATCTCATTCAGGCCAACCAGCCAGTCATAGATATAAAACGCCGTGTTGTTGGTGGGCGTCAGCGATAGCTTGGTTAAGCGCTGTGAAGCCCCAAAGCTGACCGTCTGTTTTTCGGGTTTAGCGAAAATTTTATGACCACGATTAATGCGGCTGGCAGGGCGCAAGGATTCATCAAGCTGCTGGAAGCCGAGCCAGGCAACGAAGTCACCGAGAATGGTTAGCACACGCGAAACCTGACGGTCAGCTTTATTCTCGCGGTTGATGCCCAGTTGTTCACCATCGACTAGCATATCGACCAGCGCCTCTTCGATCCGCAAACGGATGCTGCCGGTAATCAATTCTTCGACCAGCATCTCGATCGTCGCTTTCGGCACGTTTAGCAAATCGAGAAGTGGGGCATTTTCCGGCAGGCCACGTAGATAGTTAATCCAGTAACGATAAACGCCGTGTGCGTAATCTGCCTCATAACTGTGGTCGATCGTCAACATCGGTGGTGCAGGCTGATCGATCGCGATCGGTTCATCGGCAAACAGATCGATTTCGATCCCGATACCAAAAGGATCGCTATTGACCGACGGGGCAGAAAGGTCTTCGGCATCGGCGTGGAAACCGCCATAGCTTGCCCCTTTCTGTTGCAGATATAAACGGCGCAGCTCATCACGCGAAGGTAGAAGCCGTTCCAGCAGCTCTCCGTGCACGCCGGTGCGGGTCTGGAGCGATTTGAGCAAGGTCTCTGCGATGCGCTGTTTTTCTGCCGGATCGTCAACATCAACGGGTAGATACCAGTTGCCCAGCAGGTTATCGCTGAGTTCACGTTGAAGCTCGCTAAGCTGTTCGCCAATGCGTCCTAGTTTTACTTCCCGGTGCACTTCCGCGCCCAGCCACGTTGCCATGCGTGCTACACCGCGTTTATCCATCGCTAGCATCGTTCCCCAAGCGTCGCCCGGATTACCCACATAGCGCTGTACTGCGGCATCATAGTTTTTCCCGTGCGTAATACGTCGATCGTGGCGGGTAACCGCCCAAATCAACCCCGGTTTACGGTGACTACGAACCTGCGCATTTTCGCCCTGCGTTTGTTTAACCCAATGATCCAGCGCCTTGCCGACCACTTTAACGTCGGCGCGGTTGCCTGCTGCGCTGCATACCATCAGTACGTTCATTTCCTGATTATCGGTATAGCGCTCCAGCAGATAGGCGCGTTTCGCCCGCAATAGCGTGTGCGCCAGTGGATGCTGTGTATTTTGACGTTTTACTGATGGTTCATCCTGCGTTTCACGGATCTCACCAAAACCGGGGAAATCCAGCACATCAACCTGCTCGAACAGCGCTTCCTTAGGCGGCAAATGCAGCGGGATAAGCAGCTCCGCCGTCAGCATCGTTAACTCAGCCAGCGAAAGCTCCGTCGTTTTCCCTGCACGGCCATTCTGAACCGGCCGCACCAGCACGCCGGGATCGTCGGCGCTGTGCAAGCGTTCCAGCGCAGAACCGTCGATCAGACCGTCTGCCGGATTTAACTCATCATCCACCAGTATCCGCAGCGGCGCTAACAGCTTACGCGTACCGGCCAGATGTTGCAGCGTGTGGCTGAAATGACGATAGGTGGTGGTCAGCGAATTCAGCTCGCCCCATAGTACGGAAAAGAGTTGGGCGCGATCGTCAACGGTGAGATAAGGCGCTAATTCAATCGCAACTGGCCAGAAATGGGCTTCCAGCTGTTTTTGCCGTTTAACATCGTGACGCGCGAGATAGTCCCAGAGTTCGACGACTTCATCGCGGCTCATCCCTTCAACGGGTTCTGGCTGACGGTGCATCAACAGCGTTTTAATGTGTTCGGCAATATGGCGCTCGTCCAACTCTTCAAACGTGGTCTCTTGATTGAGATCGTTTAAAAACGCGTTGGCCATGATCTTGCCGATATCCAGTTCGCTGAGCAGTTGCAGCTGAACGGGAAATGATTTGTTCTTCACGCCCGACTGCCGGCTAAAGCGCGTGACGAGCGCGGTTGCGCGATCGGACGGATTAATGTGATCGATAAAATCCAGCTGTTGCCCTTCAAAAGCGGTTTCCAGCTTGCCGTTTTCGCCCCCGGCCAGCGATGCGATCAGATAGGATTTCCCCGCCTGAGACAGGCCAAAAAAGCCGATGGCGATCTCTTTCTGCGCCACGTCGGACAGGTGCTGCGCTTTATTGTGATTACGGCGCAGTTTGACGATCAGACGGTCGGCTTCGATATCCAGACGCGGGGCGTTCTGGCGGGTACTTTCAACCCAGTCGATGGCCTGTTCAACACCTTGCGCGACGGCCTGTAGCTGGCCGTGAAGTCGTGTAGAGAGCTGTTTGGGCGTTAATCGTTTCATTTTTTAAATACACTCCCACTATCGATCCAATAATGGGTCGCACCTGAACCGTTAGCGGATAATGTGTTCAATTTGAGTCGTAAATGCTGTGGTGGAACGCGGGTGCCGTCTTCCAGCACCGCATCGGCAATCTCAAAGCGTTCGGGGCTGTCTTGATCGTCGCTTTTCGTTACGGCCAGCCGGACACGCAGCTTACTGTTGCCGACGACTTTACGCGCCAAATCCTGATCGACGATTGAGAGCATATAAAGTGAGGACGCAGGCCAGCGCTCGTTGTCCAACTGGCGGAAGCCAAGGCAGAGTGAGCCACGCACCTGGAAACTGAGTTTCGGATCAAGCTCAAAATCCGGCGCATCCAGATCGATATCGCTGTAGTAAACGTTATCCAGCGTCAGCGCGTTGCTGCTGTCCATCATGCCGAGGTAGCGCACTGTGGAATAAGGCTGGAAATCACCAACCTTAAAGTAAAAGCCCGGCAGGCGCAGATCGAGCGCTAGCAGGCACAGCATCGCGCCGACGGCGGCAGTGGATTTCGGGTTATCGATGCGCCCGCGTTTGTTAAACGGATACCAGTCGTTGGTGTGATAGCCATCCAGCGACAGCATCCGGTTAATCGGCAGCGGTTGCAGGTGGCGGAACAGCGCCTGAATACCGGGGAAACGCGAAGGGCGACCGGTCAGCAGCAGCACATCGCACGAATACAGCGACACCACTTCAGACATCAGGCGCAGATTCTGCGTGATGTTCATCTTGTTAGACAGGAATTCGCCGTGCAGCTTGCTCAGTTTGAGAATCAGCGGCACTTGCAAAATATCGAAGACCTTGTCGCTGACCGGTAGCTCGCGCTGCACTTCCGTATTGATGTATTCCAGCACTTTTTCCGTTGGTGCCTGTTCCAGCAATTCGCCGAAGGTCGATTCGATCTCGGCGCTGGTGTCCAACGGATCAAAGCGCTCATAGGCTTCAAGAATCGCGCGACCAATTGGGATGAAGACCTGTAGCGTGACCTGCTGACGCAGCGTGAGCTGTGCGTCCATACGGCCTTCATTGCCGAACAGCTTCGCCATCAGCGCATCCGGGCTGGCCATTCCGGCGGTTTTCAGCGCGGCCTGTAGCGCGGGGAGGATGTAAAGCTGAATCACATCCAGCAAGATATCGTCACCCGCGACCTTAAAGCCTTCACGGAACAGCAGGCGGGGAATGATTTTAACGTTGTTGCCAACGCCGTCATCGAGCAGATATTGCGTAATCGCGAGGTCGGTGGTGCCGCCACCGATGTCGATTGAGGCAATGCGCAGCGTTTTGCCCTCGGGTTCGCCCTCATCGAGCTCTTTATCCGGACGCGCCATGCTGGCGAAGAAATCTTCTGCACGGCCGCCAAAGTTCACCTGCGCTTCGTTATACAGGTAAACCATTTGCCCGCATGTGGCTTCATCCCATTCGATTTGCACGTCAGGCACCGGAACCCGACTCAGTTGCTTGTCGGCTGCCGTGGTGAAATCCTCATCCATCGGGTGCCAGTCCATCGCTTTCCAGACCAGCGCGATCGCTTCATGCATGCGGCGGCGGAAAATTTCACGCTCGGGTTTCGGCATTGCGGAAGGCAGGGTCAGAATGATATTTCGCAACTGGCGTGGCGCGCTGCTGTGGATCATCTTCAAGCGCTGTGCGGCGCTGTTTATCTGCATCAGCGCCTGGGCCAGCAGTTCAGAGAGCATGAAGGTCATGATCGAACTGCGGCTGTAGTGCGGTGAAAACACCGGTAAACGCTCTTCCAGCGGCTGGTTGTAGAGCGGCTGACCTTCATCATTCAGCATGATGGTCAACGGCATGGCTGTCGCTAGCGGTTCGGTTTGCGAATGGGCATCCGTCTGGCTGAAACGCCAGCCTGGCGCATAGCTTTCTTCATCCCACAGGTAGCGGCGCGGGCTGGAAATACCGCTCGATCCTTCCGTTCCCTGACGCAGCAGCGCCATGTGGCTGGCTTCGCGCCCGACGCGGGTGATTGACGGCCAGATGAACGCGTCATCGCGTCCGCTTTCTACGGAGAAGTTGTCTTTACCGAACTTCGCCTGTGAAAACTCAACGCGGCTCTCAAACAGTTCGTTGTACAGATAATGTGGCTCGCTCAGATCGCGCAACTGCAGTTCATAGGTCTGTTTCAGACCGTTGCTTTCGTCTGCATGGTCCTCAACTAAAATGCCGCAGGTGTGCGAGTTACCGACGTCTAAAATCAGGTCAACGTTGACAGCGGGTTCCTGCAGCGTGCTGGTATTGATCCGAATTTCCGGTATTTCGAGCTGGTTGCCCAGCATATCCAACACATTCAGGTAATGTGCCTGATATTCAAACCCTCTGAGTGCCACTTTTATATCGTGGCTGTCACGGCTTTCCAGCGCTTTAACCCGCTGAGCAAAGACTTCGCGCAGCCAGCCGTCGACCCAGGTTTCATCAAGGAATTCACCTAGTTCGTCGCTGTGATAAGCCAGCGCGAAACTCCCGCCGGTTTTGATGTCATTGGCATTAGGTGCCAGCGACTCGTACTCGTGGCCTTCCGGGTAGGTTTTGGTATCGAACGCCAGACAAATACGGTGCGTATTGCCGTCCTGATCGGGTGTATCCAACGCAAGAATTTGCATCCGCGCCCAGTTATCCGGCCCGCCCATGAAGGTGCGCGGCGGGTTAAAGCGGAAGAAGGGCAGCGGCAGCCAAATGTTCTCCAGCAGCTTCAGCGATTGCTCAAGCGAAATGCTCAGCTCAGGCTTCACCACTTCCGGCGGCATCCCGGTGGCAGAAGGCAGCAGGAATTTATCCGACTGTTCATCATACAGCAGGTGCAGCAGAGGGCCGTTGGCACTTTTACGCACATAGCGGTTAGGCTGCTCAGCCGAAAACTGCGGCTTTAAGGCAAAATCCAAAAACTGAATTCCGCTGTCCTGAATCAACGTAATGCGTTGTTTATAATCGGTAATCGTCGCCAGCATGATTATTTACTCTCGCGCTTTATCGTCATCGGGAAAACGGTGTTTTCGTCATAGCGACCAATACACTCTGCCGCAGCGCCGGAGGCACCTTGTTTACAGACCAATTCCGGCATTTGGAAACGAGAATTATCAGAGCAGCGGGCGCCGGAACGACTGTTGATGATCAGATTGCCAGAGCTCATTAATCCTGCCTCAACGTTAGCGCGACACGTGACACCGTCACCATGAGTGATGCGTGCCGTGCCTTTTCCATTTTGAATCTGGTAGCGCAGGCTAGGCGGCCTGCCGGTAATCGGCGCTTTGCTATCAACAATGACGCGCCAGTTGCCGTTCAGAAATTTGATGGAACCGATTTTCACCGCGTCGGCTGGCATGACGAGATCATCTTTGCCCGCAGGAATCGCTGGCACTGGCTCGGCAACGGGTTCAGCCGGCGGCGCAACAGGCTCTTTTGGTTCCGTGACCGCAGGTGCTTCCGGTTTTACCGCGTCTACTACAGGCGCAGCAGCAACCGGTGCCGTAGCGACTGATGGCTCAGCGGTTTTCACAACCTCTTTTTCTGCGACAGGTGGAACAGGCGTGCTTTCTTGCTGTGGCGCTGGTTCAGCCGGCGTAGAAGAAGGCAGGGCGCGTTTTTCTGGTTTGACCGTCGCGGCTACATCGGAGGTCGGCTTGTCGTCTTGTCCTGACACGCAGCCACGTATTTGCAATGACAAAATCGCTAACAGTGCGGCAGCAGGTAGCAGCCACCACAGGCGGAAGAACGGTGGGCGAACAGGCACGGCTGCCGCAGCGGCAACAGGTGCAGGCGTTGCATCGACAGGTTCGGGCTGAACGATAGGCTGTGGTTCCGGCTCGGGAACGGGATCGACCAACGGCAGTGTGGGTGCGCTTGCAACGGGGGCGGGTGCAACAAAAAGCGGTTCCGTTTCCTTGATGACCGATCGCAGGCAGTCCAATGCATCAAGCCGAGATTTTTTATCGAGATTGACGAAGCCCCAGAACGTTAAGACGGGTTTGCCATCAACCAGATAAACGTGGTTCGCTCCAGGGAACTGTATCGCTTTTGCCAGCAGGACACCGAAAAGTTTCTGCCCGGCTTTTTCTGCATTTTGCGCACGCTGGCTGATGTCAGCGACTGCGGTTTGATAGGTTTCCAGTAACGCCAGCGCCTTTTCTCGTTCTTCTTCGCTGGCGGCAATCCAAGAGGTGACTTTGCCGTCAACTGGCGAATACCAGTCAATACGATCGCCATGCTCGTTGGGTTGGGGAATCGCCAGACAATCGGCAATCTGCTGTTGTTTTCTGAGACGTAACGTTTCCCGCAATTGAAGTGCCGATGCGTAAACTGGCTGTCCGTTCTCGCCCAGCGCCAGAAAATCATCCAAACTTCCACTACGTAAAAATAATTTTGCCACGCAAAAGAGACCTTTTGTAATGATGCCTAAAGCAGAAAAGAGAATGTAATCTGCGACAGGGTATACTGTAGTGCGAATGATGGCGAATCAAACGCTTAAAGAAGTGATAAAACTAACAAATATTTGGGCAATAGAAAAAGTGGGAAACGGGAATTTTACGCATGTGCAGCAGATGACGTCCAGATAATGTGATGAAAATACTAACAAAAAGGATGCATACCTTTTCAAATGCGATCGGACAGAAACGAGGGACACTGTGCGACGTCAGCCTCCCCCAAGGCAGTGAGGGCTACAGTTGGATGTAGCCCGTTTTATTGAGAAAAAATAATCTGTTATTGGTTTCTTTGTTCTATTTCCGGCGCGTTCAACTTAGGGATTACCCGGATATAAATGAGTTCACTGAGCAATTCTATTAACGTTTGGCTGACGATCACGGCAGGCAGTAGCGGCAGTGCGCCCGGAATTGCCAACGCCAGCGGCAGAATAACCAGAGAATTGCGCGTGCTGGCGCTAAAGGCCACGGCGCGCCCGCCAGCTGAATCCAACCGGAACGCACGACCAGTGAACCAGCCGAGCAGCGGTGCCAGCAGCGCGAAGAGCAGGTAAAACGGCACTGCGAGTAACACCGACGCCCAAGTGGTGCGCAGTTGGGGAATGACCGCAGCAACGACGATAAACAGCACCAGGGCAGTAGCCGGAACGGGAAGATAGCCTAATGTATCCGCAAATTTTGCCATCGTGCGTCGCCGCGCCGCTAGCGATTGCAGAAGCGCGGCCAGCGCTAAAGGCACGGCAATCAGCCAGATAAAGGCATCGATAAAGGGCGCAAAGGCGATGAGTCCGGTGGCGTCGTGGCCGAGAAATAGCGTCAGGTAGAAGGGCAAGACCAGCATTTGCAGCAACAGTAAAATAGGCGTTGCGGCCAACAGGCGGGCGGCATCGGCCCGACCCAGATATGCAAATGTCACTACGTAGTCAATACAGGGTGCGAGTAACACCAATATGATGCCCAGCTTCACCAGTGGATCGGCGGGGAGAAAGGGCAACAGCGCCGCGACCAGCAAGGGTATCACGATGAAGTTGGCAGTCAGCAACGCGCCGATGAATCTGACTTGAGTGATGCTTTTTCCGATGGTGGTCAGCGGCACTTGCAGAAACGTGACAAACAACATCAGCGCCAGCGCCGGATTAATCACGACATCCAGTTGCTCTGTCCCCGGCAGCGCCAGAGCTGCTGCCACTGCCGCGATCACGGCAACAAAATAGATCGCGGCCTGATGGGCTTCCATGAAGGGCTTCAACGCGGACATGGTGTTATCTCAAAATCAAACTGGAGAGGTAGGGCAGGAAAAACGGTGGCGGCAAGTGCGGCCACCGTGTGTTTTAGCACGTCATACGATGTGCTGACTTATTGCGCCGGAGGTGTGACGGGTTCTTCCTGTGCGCCAGGCAGAGACTCTTCACCTTGTTCCGTTGGAACGGAGAAATACGGTGCGATGAAATCAGCCAGCGCTATTTTGTTGCCGTTGAAATCAATTTGACCATCGGCATAGTGCAGTGAACTGGTAATGGCGTTGTCTTTTGTGACGCTCAGTTGGTTACCCTCACCAATCTGGGCCATCATTTCAACCTGTTGTTTCGCCATGTCAGCGAGCTGCTTTTGCTCTTCATCGTTCGCCGGTTTCGGTGCTGCTTGTATCATTAGCTCTGCCAGCATATCAAGCGGAACATTGAGTTTGGCATCGAGTTTTTTGACCGACTGACGAATAATTTTTTCTTCATCCGACAGGGTGGCATCGTTCGCTTTATCTGTGCTCTGCAACGGGTCGGTTAAATCCAGCGCCAGCGTGAACGTGCCTTCACCCTTGCTGTTTTTCCAACTGATCGGGGAAATCGCAATGCTCGGGTTGCCTTTCAGCAACTGTGGCAGATATTGCAGAACAGACATGGCGACATCCTGCTGATAAGCGTCAGGATCGATAGCGGCCGGATCCTGCAACAGTTTCTGCACTTTTTCCTGATAGGCGGTGAGGAACTGTTTGGTGCCCGCGCCATCAAGCTGTGAAATGGACATGCTGACGTTACCAGAGCCCAGATTGCGGTCGCCGATGATTAACGATCCCAGCGTCACGGCCATTTTGCCTGCCAGATTCTTGTCGTCTTCCGTTGCGCTACTTTTCAGGGAGAAATCGTTCAACGTAACGGGCTCGCCACCTTCTACGGTAAACGTCATCGCTTTGAAGGACAGATTACCATCGCCTAAATCCAGATCGAATTTGCCTTTTTGATTGGTGCCTTTGATGGAGAAATCGGTGAGATCGACGTTCTCTGTTTGACCCCAGGCATTTTTCCTTTCCATCTTCACGCTGCTGATGGTGGTATCCAGCTTGCTGCTGCGCAGGTCGTGTCCGATATCCACCACGGCTTGCGCGCCGCTGAAGGAAAATTTCTGTTCTGGTGTCTGATGGTCGATAGGGGCCAGCGTAACGAGTGACTGCGTATCACCGCTGTAAGCGACGCGAGTTTCGGCCGTAAAGAACGGCTTATCTTTCGTCAGCTCAAACCAGGCTTTGATGGCGGGTGTGTTGGCCAACTCGGTATGGACAGATGCCATCGCCGGAGCGAGGTTGAATTTCTTGAGCTGTGCTAGCGGGAACGGCCCGTGATACACGGTTTCGTTGAAGACCAGTTCTTCGCCAGGCGCAAGGAACTGCGCCCCTTTTGCTGTGCCGTCTGTCTGTAAAACATAGGCCAGGGTACTGCTGAAAATGCCGCCCTGGTAGTCGCGATAGACCACTTTCAGGCCCGCGTTCGGGTAGGCTTGCTTGAGCTTGGTATTCAGCGTATCGGTAAAACCATCAATTTGCTGAGCCATCTGTTTGCCGGTGTACCAGGAGGCGCCGGTCCAGACTGCACCCAGAGCAACAATAACGCCTACGGCGACTAACGACTTCTTCATTTTTATTCATCCTTTAGTAAAAAAATGCGCGTTTTCAACGCGAAACGCTGGCAGCTTACCCAGAGATAACTGCTGCGTATGGAACAAGTTATCGGTTAAATACGCGAGCGAGACGCCCCTGTCCCTCAACCGTTATCGGTGACTCACTGGCTGAAATGAAGCAGGACTCTCCCGGACGTAGCGAGAGCCGCTGCTCATTTTTTTGCAGGACGGCATCGCCGTCAATACAAAATACAATGGCGGCACTGTTCTGGCTGAGCGTCTGTGGGCTTTGGCTCAGTTCGTGCAGCGAAAAAGCAAAATCCTCAACAGGAATCGGGAAGCTGAGTTCATTACCCTGTCGGTGTGGTGTCGTCAGCAACTGGTTTGCGGGTTTGGCTTCGAACATGACATTATCCAATAGCTCTGGAATATCAATGTATTTCGGCGTTAACCCAGCACGCAGCACGTTATCCGAATTCGCCATGACTTCTAATGCCACGCCTTTCAGATAAGCATGCGGCGTTTGCGCAAACAGGAACATGGCTTCGCCGGGTTGCAGCGTAATGACGTTCAGCAGCAGCGGAGAGAACAATCCGCTGTCGTCGGAATAGTGTTGTGTGATCGCACGGATGGTCGCCCAAGGTTCGTCATTTTGGCTATTGAGCGCGGCCTTCAAGACGCCGAGCGCGCGCGATTTTTGCTCACCTTCCATACTCAGCAGGTTAGTGAACAGCATGGCGAGATTCTTCGCGTCGGGCTGTTGTAAAAACGCGGTGATTGACGGATGTGCACCGGCAACCGGCTCCAGCAACTGCACAATTTCAGATAATTCTCGGAACCCATTCATGGCTTGAAAGGGCGTTAATGCGTAGACCAATTCCGGTTTGTGGTTGGCGTCTTTGTAGTTTCTTTCGGCCGCATCCAGCGGGATACTCGCGGCATTCTCTTTCGCAAAGCCTTGTTCTGCCGATGATTTACTGGGGTGAACCTGAATGGAAAGCGGCTGTTCCGCGCACAAGACCTTAAACAAAAAGGGCAATTCGCCAAAACGTTGCGCGATCGTTGCGCCAAGATGGGCGGTCGCGTCTTCTGCAATCACGTCTCGCAGGCTGCGGGTGTTGCCTTTTTCATCAATAATCGCCGAACTGCTTTTAGGATGGGCGCCCATCCAAAGTTCTGCCATCGGTAAATCGTTAGGGTTATCAATGCCATATAGCTCATTTAAGGCGTGCTTGCTGCCCCAGGCGTAGTGCTGGACGCAATTGAGCATTTTTTGCATGTCGGCTCCCTGCTATTACATTAATTGTTAATTTCTGTGATGCTGGCTGTTAATTACCTGAGTGATTATGAATACACTGCATCTTCTTCGCTTCATGGTAATGTTTTATGTAGCGCGATACCAGACAGTGTTAGTGGACCAATAAGCGCGATAAGGCCAGTGAGTGTTATCAGAATAGGCCCAGCGATGTGATTCGATGTCTTCTACTAGTTGAATGTGTATTTTAAGGAGGAAAGGTAATGAGCACGACGCGTAGTGAAAAAGACTCAATGGGACCGATTGATGTTCCTGCTGAACGGTTATGGGGCGCACAAACGCAACGATCGCTGGAACACTTCCGTATTTCTGAAGAGAAAATGCCCCGTGCGCTGATTTATGCGCTGGCACAAACCAAGCGAGCGGCAGCCCGCGTCAACATGGATCTCACGCTTCTGCCTGCCGATCGGGGAAATGCGATTATTCAGGCGGCGGACGAAGTGTTGGCAGGCCAGCATGCCGGAGAGTTCCCGTTAGCAATCTGGCAGACGGGGTCTGGCACGCAAAGCAATATGAATATGAACGAGGTGTTGGCGAACCGTGCCAGTGAACTGCTGGGGGGAGAGCGGGGCAACAATCGGCTGGTTCACCCCAATGATGATGTCAACAAAAGTCAGAGTTCTAACGACGTCTTCCCGACGGCGATGCACGTCGCAGCTGTAGTCGCGATCAACGAACACCTGATTCCTGAGTTGAAAGCGCTGCACGCCACGCTGGCGTCGAAGGCTGAGCAGTTTAAGGATATCGTCAAGATCGGTCGTACGCATTTACAGGATGCCACGCCGCTGACGCTGGGGCAGGAAATTTCAGGCTGGGCCGCAATGTTGCAGCATAACCTGAAGCATATCGAAAACAGTGTCCCGCACATTTGTGAGCTGGCGCTGGGTGGTACTGCGGTCGGTACAGGGCTAAATACGCATCCCGAATATGCGGTGCGCGTGGCAGCAGAACTGGCGAAATTGACTGGCCAGCCGTTTATAACGTCACCGAATAAGTTCGAAGCACTGGCAACCTGTGATGCGCTGGTTCACGGACACGGTGCCTTGAAAGGACTGGCGGCATCGTTGATGAAAATCGCCAATGACGTGCGCTGGCTGGCGTCTGGCCCGCGCTGTGGCATCGGTGAACTGAGTATTCCTGAAAACGAACCGGGCAGCTCCATCATGCCGGGCAAGGTCAATCCAACGCAATGTGAAGCGCTGACTATGTTGTGTTGTCAGGTAATGGGTAACGATGTCGCGGTGAACATCGGCGGTGCGTCCGGTAATTTTGAGCTGAATGTGTATCGTCCTATGGTGATTCATAACTTCCTGCAATCGATTCGCCTGCTGGCTGATGGTATGAAGAGTTTTGATGAGCACTGTGCGGTAGGGATCGAGCCAAACCACGATCGTATCACTCAACTGCTGAACGAATCTCTGATGCTGGTGACTGCGCTGAACACGCATATCGGTTATGACAAAGCGGCGGAAATTGCCAAAAAAGCGCACAAAGAAGGGCTGACCCTGAAGGCCGCTGCGCTCAAACTGAACTATCTGACGGAAACGCAGTTTGATGAGTGGGTTCGACCGGAAGAGATGGTTGGTAGCCTGAAAAAGTAATGGCGCGGTATTAGCGCGTTATCCCGCAGCCTGCTGGTGTTTATCAGCAGGCTTTTTCATTCTGGAGCATCGGTATACCGATGCAAATGTGGTATCAGCAGGCGAAGTTCGGCCGCTTTCGGTTTGTGCTTACGAACGATAGACCATTTAGTAAAATACGAATATAAATATGAATTATTTTTCAGCATCAATTAATTGTTAGTTAACATAAAGGAAAATCGCGAATTATGATATTTTTATTTTTCCTTTCAGTTATAATTAAGTTCATTTAATAAGCGTATTGAGAATAAAATTATGAATAATTTATCAGCATCAGTTAGTCATTCTCAAAAATCTGTAGTTATTAACACTAAATCCCTCCCAGAAAGTAATAAAAAAGAATCATGTGGTTTATTATCAAGACTTTTTAAAATAAAAAATAGAAATTACAATATAAAATTCAATACAAAGCCATCTGAAGTTGTAAAGGTATTTTCAAATAATTATGATTCGAAAAATGGAATCATAACAAAGACAAGGTATGAGAGTCATTTCGGTTGCAGTCAGGAACCTGCGCTTATCATATCTAAAGATAGAGATAATAATTTTTTATATTACAAAGGGAACACCGTAGATAACAAAGACATTAATGGTAAAAAAATCTCTTACTTACGATTAAATAAAGACGATTTTGCATATCAAATTAAAAAAGATTTTAATTTACCTCCGTTTGATATTCGGAAAATATTAACTATTGAGATAAGCGACTACAAATATTGATTTTTTTATGTTGACGGTAAAGTAGAGGGCGCTATGTAAGCGAGTTTATGAGGGTCATAGGCCATGAGAGCGTAAAAGATAAAGAGAGTAGCGCGGAGTTTACCTGAATGTAGGTAAACTCCGGTAAGAAGGGCGTTTAAAGGCGTTTTTTAAGCATCAGACTCACTCCCAGCGCGAGCAGTAAGAGTGCGCTCAAAAAGACGGTGATACCCATCCACCCAAACGCGTGCCAGAAGAATCCCCCCAGCGTGCCGGCCAGACTTGAACCCAGATAGTAAGAAAAGAGATACATTGATGACGCCTGACCTTTTGCGCGCCGCGCCCGTTGGCCAATCCAACTGCTGGCTACCGAGTGAGCGGCGAAGAAGCCGGCGGTAAAGAGCATCATCCCGCCAAAGATCGAGAATAGCGGGCTCAGTGCCGTCATTCCCAGTCCTGCTAGCATCAAAAGGATCGCAATACTCAGCACCGGGCCGCGTCCGTAGCGAGCCGTTAATGCACCGGCTTTTGGCGAACTATAACTCCCTGTGAGATAGACAATGGAAAGTAAGCCAACCACTGCTTGACTGAGTAAATAAGGCGAAGCCAGCAACCGATACCCAATGTAGTTAAACAGGGTAACGAACGCGCCCATCAGTAAAAATCCCTCAAGGAACAGCAGCGGTAAACCTGAATCGCGCCAGTGCAGTTTGCTATTCAGCAGCAGTGTTTTCGGGCGCAGTGAACCGGGACGAAAATGCCGTGATTCGGGTAGAATACGCCAGAACGTGATCGCCGCAATGAGCGCCAGTACGCCGATCGTGCCGATAGCAACCCGCCACGGGAAATAATCCGTTAAAACGCCACTAACCAGACGTCCGCTCATGCCGCCAATCGAGTTTCCGCTGATATATAACCCCATCGAAAACGCCAGCACGCTGGGGTGAATTTCTTCACTCAGGTAGCTCATGGCGACGGCCGCAACACCGCTTAACGACAGGCCCATCATCGCTCGCATAATCAACACGCCGTTCCAACTGGTCATAAATGCGCAAATGATGGTGCAAATTGCAGCCAGCATTAAGGACACAACCATCACATTCTTACGACCGATCGTGTCGGAGAGTGGGCCAGTGAACAGTAGCCCAAACGCCAGCATCACGGTCGATACGGAAAGCGACAGGCTGCTGGTCGCTGGCGAAATACCGAAATCCTGAGATAGCACCGGCAGCAGCGGCTGAACACAATACAGCAGGGCAAACGTCGCTAAACCAGCAGAAAACAGCGCCAGCGTGACGCGCATAAATTGCGGCGTACCACGCGTGATATAAGGCGTTTTACCAGAAGACTTAGGGGCAATATCATCCGCATCGTCGGCTGTAGAAATAGGCCAGCCATTTGGTGCAGAAGATGGCAGATTACTCACAATAATTCCTTACCAGAAAAGGTAAATCAGGCGTAAAACAACAATGGAGCGATCATAGAAGAGTGATATTGTTTTGTATAATATATTAATAATCATGATTGATACGTTTAAAATATGAATATTGAATTACGCCACCTTCGCTATTTTATTGCGGTCGCTGAAGAGCTGCATTTTGGCCGAGCCGCAGAAAGATTACGCATTTCCCAGCCGCCACTGAGCCAGCAGATTCAAATTTTGGAGGAGCAGGTGGGGGCAAAGCTTCTGGCACGTAACAACCGTAATGTCCAGCTAACACCAGCTGGCAAGATGTTCCTGAAAGAAGCCTGGTCAATTATCAGCCAAGTTGATCAAGCGGCCGAACGCGCATCTCGCATTCAACGCGGCGAAATTGGGGAATTAACGATTGGTTTTACGTCGTCCGCGCCGTTTATCAAAAAGATCTCCAGCAGCCTGCTGCGTTTTCGCCAAATCTACCCGGAAGTGCATATTCAGATGATGGAGCTTAATACCAAACAGCAAATTGAACCGCTGCTGAACGGTAAGCTTGATATCGGCATTATGCGCAACAACCCGTTGCCAGACGCATTGGATCATCAGTTGCTGCTGAGTGAACCGCTGATTGCCGTCGTGCAGGAGTCCCATCCGTTAGCGCAGCAGGACGCAGGGCGTGCCATCAGCATTACACAGCTGGCGAATGAACCGTTTGTTTTCTTCTCCCGTGCGGTTGGAACCGCGCTGTATGATGATACGCTGACGCTGCTGAAACGCTATGGCATCAGCCCCTATATTACGCAAGAAGTGGGCGAGGCGATGACCATCGTTGGGTTGGTATCCGCGGGATTAGGCGTGTCCATCTTGCCTGCGTCGTTTTTGCGTATTCGGGTCGATGGCGTGAAATATTTGCTGCTGGAAGAAGAGGACGCCACAACGGAAGTTTGGTTGGTGACGGCACGACATCAGCCGCAAAGTGCTGCTGCGAAAGTACTGATGTCGCTGATGCTGGAAAAGTAACAACTAAAACCGTCTTTCCTACGTTATTTTCTCATACTCCCTATCATGTTGTATGGAGTATGACGAACTTCAGGTAATGCTTTCTTTGAATATTCACCATGTATATAGACATCTTCATCCATGTTATTCTTTAAACCATTACGCATAAAAACGGGCTCTTTGTTTCCATAGCATATTATTTGTCTATTTGTTGCAATTGACATTGCAGCTGCTAATGTATCTCGGCTTACTCCACCCGAATAGCAGGAAATTAAATGCAATGGTTTCGCATTTCTATCTCCATTACTGTGTAAGTCTAAGCCAAAATCTTTTTTAATGCGAGCGACAAATTCAGTTGCGTTTAAACTAATATAAGGGTCATTCCCTTCGATGTCTTTATGGTTTACCGTATTTCCTTTGTAGTATGCAAATTTACCCTCTGAAGAACCATGTATAAAGATAGCCGGTTCTTGCCTAGGACCAAAATGACTTACATATCCCGTTTGTTGTATGCAGCGATGCTCTGAGTTGTGATTGTTTGAAAAAACTTTTGCAACTTTTGCAGGTTGTTTATTGACATTGACATTGACATTGACATTTTTCGCCCTGCTAAAATGGGATAAAAACCCAAATAATGTTTTTTTCACTCCATTATCAGGTGTGGATTTGTTGACATTCATGATAGTTGGTATTTTTGTGTAACTGATCTTCATAATAATATTTTAAATTTTCGGCTATTCTGGATTGGGGAAATTATTAAAAATCAATGGTAACCATTGGCTTTTAATGTATCTATTATAATTCGCTCTTCATTGAAGAGTATTCGCAACGCGCCAAGTGGCTATAGGGTGACTACTACGAAGTAGGGCATAGACGGCAATGTCTCACGGATATTGAGAAGAGAATATTTTCAATATGTGAGAGATGTCACATAACGAATCAAATATTTGACGGCTTTAGTGAAAAGCCCCACCATACCCGCAGTTTTTTTATTTTGCAGCGTGAAAAATAGTCATGCAGCGGTAGTAAAGATGAATTTTTCAACAGCAGTGCCCATTATACCCAAGATCCTCCGGGGTGCAGGACAAAACGTATTCGTTTTGAACAACGCGAAGCGTTAGCCCTTTAGGCGATGCTCAGTCATGAGCATCGTAACGCGGTAAGGGAAGGACAAATTCGTCGGGAACGAATTTGACCAGCCAACGGCTGGCCTTCGGTGAGAGACAGGATGTCTCTCCCTCATCCCGATGAGCTTACTCAGGTAAGTGATTCGGGTGACTGACAAATCTGCCAGAGGCAGATTTGAACGCTGCTTGCAGCGGCCCCAACGGGGCAAGGTCCACGCAAGTGGAGCGAGTAACGTAGCCAACGTACATGCAGCTTGAAGTATGACGGGTATATAATGAGTAGGAGCTAGGTTTGTGATAGCCGACGGTCAACCAGGACACATCGATCAAATCAAACAAATGAATGCCGGAGCGGCGTATCGGCTGATCGATAAGTACGGCCCGATATCACGTATCGAACTGTCTAAACGCACTCAGCTCGCGCCTGCCAGTATTACCAAAATCGTCCGCGAACTGCTGGAAGCCCATCTGGTACAGGAAACTGAATATCAGGATGTGGGCAGCAGGGGGCGTCCCGCTATCGGCCTGATTCTGGATACAGAAGCCTGGCACTATCTTTCTGCACGCATCAGCCACAATACCCTGTTATTGGCGCTGCGCGATCTCAGCAGTAAACTGGTTGTAGAAGAAGACATCCCACTTCCCGCAGAAGCGCCGCAGCCGCTGCTTGATCGTATTTTGAATGAGATCGACCTATTTTTTATTCGTCATCAAAAACGGTTGGAGCGACTAACCGCCATCGCGATCACCGCACCGGGGATGATTGATGCCAGCAAAGGTATTATTCACCGGATGCCGTTTTACGACGTTGAGGAAATGGCGATTGGCTCGGCACTGGAACAGCGTACGGGGTTGCCGGTGTATTTGCAGCATGATATCTGCGCATGGACGATGGCCGAAGCGCTATACGGCGCATCACGCGATTGCCAAAATGTAATTCAGGTGGTGATCGATCATAACGTCGGTGCAGGCGTGATTACCGGCGGACGCATTCTGCATGCAGGAAGCCGGAATCTGGTCGAAATCGGGCACACACAGGTCGATCCTTATGGAAAACGTTGCTATTGCGGCAATCACGGCTGTCTGGAAAACGTCGCCAGCACGGAAAACATGCTGGAGCTGGCACAGCAACGTATGAATACTTCAATGAGTTCGCTTCTGCACGGCTCACCGCTTAGCGTTGAGAGCCTGTGTGACGCCGCGCTCAAGGGCGATCAGTTAGCCAAAGATATCATTAATGATGTCGGTCATAACGTAGGCCGCATTGTCGCCATCATGGTGAACCTCTTCAACCCCGATAAAATTCTGGTGGGATCCCCTCTGAATAAAGCTGCCAGCATTCTACACCCCGCCATTTTAGGCTGTATTCAACAGCAATCATTTCCACCCTATAGCCACAACATTCAGGTGGAAGCAACCCAGTTCTACAATCAGGGCACGATGCCTGGTGCCGCACTGGTAAAAGACGCGCTTTATAACGGATCGCTGCTGGTTAAACTGCTACAGGGGTAACCATAAAGACGTAGAGCACCAAAACATTGCGCTAACGCAAACTGCCTGGATGAGGCATAGCCTAGACTTTCATGCTTGGAAAGCATTTTGGCTGTGCTTGTTTTTTTGGTATTCAGGTGGTCTGGAGTTATCCCATGTTGAAACGTATTTTTGTCACTGGTACTGATACCGCCGTTGGCAAAACAGTGGTATCCAAGGCGCTACTGCAAAAACTGGCGCTGGCAGGCAAATCGGTTGCGGGCTACAAACCGATAGCAAAAGGGTGCGAAGAGACGGAAGCGGGGCTGCGTAATAAAGATGCACTGCTGCTACAAGCCGCCTCCACGCTAGAATTGCCCTATAACATGGTTAACCCCATCGCACTCCGAGAAGATGAAATCAGCGCCAGTGAAGGAACCATTGATTACTGCACGATGACGCAAGGCCTGCGTCACATGGGCGAAACCGCTGATATTGTAGTCGTTGAAGGCACGGGCGGATGGCGGACTGTCATGAATGATCTGCGTCCGTATTCCGAATGGGTGGTGCAGGAACAGCTGCCTGTTGTGCTGGTTGTTGGCATCAAACTGGGTTGTATCAGCCATGCGCTGCTGACGGCACAGGCGATCATCAATGATGGTTTACCGCTGGTTGGTTGGGTCGCTAACCGTATTAACCCCGGGCTGGCTAATTACGCAGAAATCATTCACGTTCTGCGGAAAAAAATTCCGGCACCACAACTGGGCGAACTGCCTTACTTGCCACGCGCTGAGCAGCGGGATCTCTCGTCTTATATCGATCTTTCTGCCGTCAGCTACTAATTTCTTTCATCTTCTATTCCCGCTTCTCTGCGGGAATAAATTTTCTCCGGCACGCCACCTGTTATACTCACTGGCAGTTTTTCTTCTTATCCTGAAAATATAATGAAAACAGAGAATAACCAGAAACAAATACCTGTCCCGCATCGCCATTGGATTTTAATTGCCTGTATGTTGGCCATGTTCACGGCTGCGATTGAAGTGACGATTGTCGCCACCGCGCTACCCACCATCATCGCAGATTTAGGCGGGTTTTCCCTATTGGGCTGGGTCTTTGCGGGTTATTTGCTGACGCAGTCGATCAGTATTCCAATTTATGGCCGATTGGCCGATCTGTATGGCCGCAAAAAGATATTCTTCTTCGGCATGATCGTGTTCCTGCTGGGGTCGATTCTGTGCGGATTTTCGACGCAGATGGGCTGGCTGATTGTCTTCCGCACCTTGCAAGGACTGGGGGCGGGCGCGATTACTCCGATTGCCTTCACTATTGTTGCTGATGTTTACAGCTCAACCGAACGCCCCAAAATACAGGGCTATTTGTCCAGCGTGTGGGGCTTTTCCGCGATTATCGGCCCGCTGTTGGGGGCGTTTATCGTGCAACACTTCAACTGGGCTTTGGTCTTCTGGGTTAACGTGCCGATTGGGCTGTTCTCCATCTTCCTGCTGGCTCGTTATCTGCCAACGATGAATACCGTGCGCCAGCATCAGTTGGACTGGATGGGGGCGTTTTATCTGATCGTATCCGTCGCCAGTTTACTGATGGCGCTGCTACAGGCTGAGGTGTTTGGCTACTGGGTGATCCCGCTGCTTGCGATTTCCGCCGTGGGCAGCATTCTGCTGGTTCGACAGGAAAAGCGTACGCCGGAGCCGCTGTTTCCGCTGGCGCTGTGGCGCAATCGGGTCATTATCGCCGGTAACCTCGGCGGGTTAGTCGTCGGGGCAGCCATGATGGGCGTGAGCGCCTTTTTGCCGACGTTTATTCAGGGCGTAATGGGTAAAACACCGCTGGAAGCAGGCAGTATACTGGCGATGATGTCGATTGGCTGGCCGCTGGCCAGCACGCTAAGCGGGCGGTTAATGCTGTGGACGTCTTACCGGTTTACGGCAATGCTCGGCGGTATTGTGCTACTTATCGGCAGCCTGACGCTTCTGACCGTTCAGCCGGACAGTAATCTCATGTGGGCACGGCTCGCAGCATTTTTGATCGGCTCAGGAATGGGGCTGAGTAGCACCACGTTTTTGGTATCGATACAAAACTCGGTGGACTACTCCATTCGCGGCATCGCAACGGCCTCTGCCATGTTTACCCGTATGCTGGGTTCCGCGTTGGGAACGGCAATCCTTGGTGCCACGCTGAACATCAGTCTGCACTGGCGATTGCCGGAAGTAAGCGATCCACTCCAGACGCTCATGGATCCGGCTAAGCGCATCCTGCTGAGCGTAAACCAGCTCGATACGCTGGCATCGCAAGTCGCCTCGTCAATCCACGGGGTATTTATCGTTTCGGCACTCATCGCGGCCATCACGCTGCTTTCCGCCAGAATGATCCCAGCAAGCCAGCGGCCGGGGCAGGCTGAAACCAGACAAAAATAAGGCAAAAGAAAAGGCGCGAAAGCGCCTTTTGAACATCTATGCTAGAACATCTAGAGGAAGGGCTACGGCGTGGTCGTCGGCTGGCCTTCTGTTGGCACTGGCGCACTTTCCGTATTGACGTCGCCCTCAGCATGGCGGGTGTAAACAATCTTGTGAGAATCACTCTCGCAGTGACCAACCACCTGACCACCGGCCTGATTCACCTGATCGTTCGGGACGATATCCAGCGTAAAACCAGATTCTGGTACGCCATTGGCGATGATTTTCTGGGTAATATCCGCTTTCACGCTTTCGCAAGATGCCTGTGCAGCCAACGGAGCAACCAAGAATAACGCGGCACCAAAAATAACGGTTTTTTTCATCTTTTGATCCTTTTCTCTGAAAAAGTCTCTTTGAGTATATCAAACGATGACGATAACGCGAAAAAGCCGCGAAACCCGGCCATTGCTGATGGCCGGAGAAAGCTAAACGCAGGGCCCAGTGGCGCAGCCATACATCATAAATAGTGGGAAAAGGATAACTGCCGGAACCATGAGAGGAGCAAGTAGCACCTCTTTGTCGGAGTTATCGCTGTTATTGATCACAACGGGGATGGGCTGCGGCAAGTGTCCATTTTCTGTCGGGCTGACCAGTGACCCTTTTTTCTTACTGAACGTGCCTTGCGCGCTAAACGTCACTTCGCCTTTTCCCATCGTCGTGGGAATCTGTGCCGCGTAGAGCTCACGTAAATCGATTTTCTGCTCTTTGGTCAATCGGCGAGTATCAATCATGTTTTTATAGCTTGCATAGACTTGACCATTATTACGGAGAGAAAAGTCGACCCTCACACCCGTGATGATGTCTTTATAATCGCGATAAAACGCATAATAGTCCCGATACTCCTTTTGCGTTCTTGCGTCGGAGAATTTGTAAACGTAGGTATTGGACTCAGCGATAAGTGTCCCGTTGTTATTGGCGATATGCGTGATGTTGTCCGTTTCTGGATACGTGCTTGCGCATGAACTGACCAACAAGCACATCATGAGCAGGCCCCACAGTTTTATGTGAAAAGGACGTGAAAATAATCGAGCTAAATCCATATTCATCCTGATGCACTCCATTTTGGATAAAAATGTGTGTTGCTACGATATAGCGATAATCGTTGAGTGTAACGGTGATGTCACCTTCGGATACAGGCTAATTTGCTGCACTACAAAGAAAAAAGGGGAAACCCACGCCTTCCGGCATGGGTAAAGTATCAGGGGGCAACCGGGCGACCAGTACGACGATCGAGGCAGCGATCGGTGGTGTTTTCCCAGTAAGCATTGACGTTGTAGCTGGCGTTGCATTTTTCACGCCCATCAATGGCTTTTTCAGTTTTATCGAATTCTTTCTCAACGCGGTTGTTCACTTTATTACGCAGTGAACGCGTTGAATCCCATTGCTCCTTGCTTTGACGCGCCGTTTCTTTTGATAACGCGCTGTCGCCGGAATCGACAATGATATGGCGCGTATCAGCCAGTGCGGTAGGCTGCCAGGCCGCGGAAACGATAACCAGAGAAAGCGGGATGAAGGCCCGAATCAAAGAGGAAAAAGAGTAGTGGTTCATGTTTCACCTTGACAGAACGAATGATAAAAACAAACGCCGATGCTGCAGAACGATAAAGCGCACGGCAAGCGATAGACAACAAAAAGCGACCGCTGTTCCCTGTAACCTTCATGCTTCGTGCAAAACCAAAGGTTGCCTATTAGAGAGAAGTATACATCCTTCGCTTCAATGGTACTATAATCGGCCGATCCGTTGGTTACCCCATAGCTGTTGCATAGTAAAAACATGGTATTAGCTAAAACCAAGACAACGCTGTCAGTATCAGAAGACCACATTTCTGCTATTAAGTACTCAAGAGCTCAATAGATTGTTGCGTATTCATTTCTCTAATCTATCCAGTTCTCGTAGTCGGTTCCTTATATCCCTTTCCGTATCTTTGAAGACAGATAAAAATTTATTTTTCATCATATCTGCATGCGATTGGCTAGTCTTTTCACCCTCTGGGTAAATGTGTGCGGAATCAAAATCTATGACAGAAAAACCCTGATCAAGGTTATATATAATATTACCTTTATTAATATCATGATGAACAATTCCTTTGTCCCTTAGGTAATTGGAAAGGGTTTCGTGTGGATTTTTTTTTATGCTTATCGACATGGCATTTAGTATTTCTTTATCTGAAACCACGCTAACTTCGCTTAATGGAACCCCTTCAATTTTTATTAATTTTGTTGCAACTGATGATTTTTCATTTGCATGCTGAGTAATCATTATGGTGGCAGAGTTAGGCCCATAGTACCGATTGAAACCTTTTACATTATTTTTCGCGGATTGGATTCTTGAACGGTTATTTTTATCGAAATAACCTTTATATTTTTTTACAATATATCCATTTCCTATGTCATACACTGTGCCAATGCTTCCTTTAGCAATTATATTTAGAGTGTTAATATCATCAAAATCTATATTATTACTGGAGGAATCATATGGCGAGCAAAACTTACCCAAATTAGCCCCTCTTTTTTTTCTAATACAACCTGTTTCTTCAATCATTTCATTCTCTCTTTCCTCTTTTGGCCTTTGTAAAGATTTATTTTTCTGAACTGGCAAGATTTCAAGATTATTTTCTTCATTACGATAAAATTTCTTGCCCCAAAAAAAACCGGCATCAATATTTATTTGAGCCAGTATTTCTCGTCCTTTTACCTTTCTGACAACAGCAACGTTAAGATTCTTATCATATTCAGGGCAATAAAGGGATTCAACCTTAATTGTCTTTTTGAGAGGAGCCTTCAGATGCCATTCATTTTCGGCTAGTACAACTTCATAAGTATCACTATGAGTCTTTGAAGCATCGTAGATAAATGATTTGCCTGTTGCAGAGTCATGCCGATATGGAACCAGATGACCATACACTTCGATGACTCTCAATTTTTTAGGATAGGAAGAAAATTTATTATTAGCTCTATATATCTTTGTTTTATCCGTTATACCAGAAGAGCAGCGATAACGCGTTCCAATGGAAAACTTTTGTGCAACCTGTCGTTCCTGCTTACTGAAACGGTTAAATTTACCATTTCCTGTCGTCTCCCATTTGTTTGCAAAATGGTTAAAGTAAACTTGATACTTCTGTACATCACCTTCTGCCACTCCAGGAACTAGAGCAAAAAAACGTCTATTGTGCTCTTTGATAGGGGTGCTTAAAACTTTCCCCTTGATTTCCACATCAATATGATTAACACCATTTTTGATATGAAATATAGGTAAACCAATTTTTTTTCCTGCTGTCGGTTCCATACTAAGACTCATTTTTTCCGTACGGCTGACTTCCATAATGCTGAATTTAGCCTGCTGCATAATTTTCTGTATTATAGAACTTATTTCCTCAGGAGGAGTTTCCTTCCCCTCTAAATCATTAGCAGCGAGTTCAAGAAGCGGCCCTACAATATTTTGTGCAATGGCGAAATGTTTCCCCCCGGGAATAAGAACAACTAGAAGTGATATAGCTTCATCAATTTTTTCGACAATGTATTTTATTTCTTTAAATTCATTTGGTAATACACAGCCTGATTTTTCAATACCAGTTATTTTATTAATTAAATCAGTGAGTTCTTCGGTTGGTTTTCTGAGGGTTTTACCAATATGGCGTACTACCTGTGGGAAAGTTAAATTTTGCAGGAAAGATAAAACCTGCGGGAAAGATAAACTACGTAGGTCGTTTATACAGGAAAAATTTAAAATTTTTGAAAGTTCCCTGATTCTAAGAGGAAAAGGATGTTTCATGTTTTTAGGGGCGATTATGGCATGGCGTGGTAGTCGTATCAACGCTGTATCGTTGCTAATATTTCCCCCGCCGCCTATAGTAGGTATAGTATTTGTAACTGATGATAGGCTAACGTTATTTTTAGCTATTTTTTGCAGCATGTTATCAGGGGGAAATATTCGCTCTTTAACTGTCAAATCACCTTCTTTTCTGAAGGGGGATGAAGGCGTTACCGTGCTGTTTTGCACGGAACTAAGAATAGAAAATAATTGTAATGCAGCGTGTGTAGTGTCCTGTCTGTTTCTATTATCGGCATGGCGCCCTGGCTGCATAGCCATTTTTTTAACGAGTGAATGTAGTGTTTGGTTATCCCCATATTTTCTTTCCAGCCAGTTTGCATGATTTCCTATAGCTTGTCGTTGTTGATTATAATTTGGTAATATTTTTGGCATATTTATCCACATCTAATGTTTTAGTTACACATGTAAGTTACAATTTTTTGTTTCTAACTTCATGAGGGATTCTTGCTTATTAAAAATAGTATTTCTTCTATAAAAAAATCTTTCTTACTGGGAACGTTATGAGGTTCAAAATAAAAAATGAAACTTGATATTTTTTCCAGTGATTAAGCGCACTAAACCCGCACAGGCAGAGATGTCAGTTTCTGCAGGCTGTAGCAATTATGCGAAGCTATTAGATTAGGCTAAGAATGATAAACCGACAGAGAAAGGCATGAAACCGCGTTCATGCCCTTAATTCTCGTATCTGGTGGTTATCAACTTTCGCGATGTACGCTTAGCCCAGCAAAAGATTGGCTGACTGGCATCATTTCCAGCGTGTTGATGTTGACGTGTGCTGGCAACGTGGCAACCCAGAAAACAGCTTCAGACACATCTTCAGCCGTCAGCGGCGTTGTGTTGTCATAGGTTTTACTGACTTTGTCGTCATTACCTTTGAAACGCACGGCCGAGAACTCGGTTCCACCGACCAGACCCGGTTCGATATTCGTTACGCGGATTTGGGTGCCAGACAGATCGGCACGTAATCCCAGGCTAAACTGCTGTACGAACGCCTTGCTGGCACCGTACACGTTACCGCCCGCATAAGGCCAGTTTCCTGCGGTAGAACCGATGTTGATGACATGACCGATATTACGCTCCACCATGGCTGGCAGCAGCGCGCGCGTCATGAACACCAGCCCTTTGTTGTTGGTATCGATCATATTTTCCCAATCATCTACCGATGCTTTATGCGCAGGCTCAAGACCCAGCGCCAGTCCGGCGTTGTTCACCAGCACATCAATCGTCCGCCATTCGGCAGGCAGGGTGGCAACGGCCTGTTCAATCGCCTGACGGTCGCGCACATCCAGTTTTAACGGATACAGCGCATCGCCCAGTTCCGCCTTCAGCGCATCCAGACGTTCCTGGCGGCGACCCGTCGCGATCACTTTATGGCCTGCGCTAATAAATTTACGCGTAATTGACTCACCAAACCCAGCGGTTGCACCGGTAACAAAAATAATCATGCTCTTTCTCCCTGACCGTTTTCATATTCTGCTTGTGCCTGATATCAATATAAATAATGAAAGGCATGCGATCATTTAGCCGTGCAATTCCCCGTGGGTCAAGCGTTACTCCAGTTTCAACAATGCAGTTTGGAAGTATCGCCCCTCTGATCAAGGGGCGGATGTCGCACTAACGCGGTGTGACAAGAGCGGAATGACGGAGAATTAAATACAGTTTTTGTTACGGAATTCGCGCATGATGTCCGCAACCCACTGCATTTCCTGCGGTGTACCCAGTGAAATACGACACCAGTTATCCGCAGGCGGAAATGCACGACCGATCAGTACGCTCGCATCTGCCATATGCTTTTGGTAATCCTTGAGCGGCACGACCAATTGGTGGAAAACAAAATTTCCCTCCGACGATAAGTAAGGCAATTTCAGGTCATCCAATGCCTTCAACAGGATTTGGTGCGACACATCATTACTCTTCTTGCTGTAGGTAATAAATGCCGAATCGTTCATCGACGCCAATGCAGCATCCACGCCGCTAAAGTTGATTTTTTCGCCCGCCACATATTTTCCCATCAACGCAATCACAGTTGGATGCGCGACGGCATACCCAACGCGCATACCATGTATTTTTGAGAAGGTTTTGAGCAGAATAATGTTCTCTGCACCCTGAGTAATCATCGGCGAAATAGAGCGAAAACGCGGGTCATTGACGAACTCGGCGTAGGCCTCATCGACAATAAACATCGTATTGGCAGGCTTGCTGGCAATCCACGGTTCGATTAAGTCCGCAGGTATAATTGTACCCGTTGGGTTGTTGGGGTTGACCAGATAAACGATGGAAGGGCCGCTGTAACTGGCAACGGCCGCTTTTAGCCCTTCAATATCGAACGCCCAGTTATCGAGCATTTTGACTTTCGTGACTTTAATTCCGGCAATTTTGGCAAAATGCTCGCCGTCACCGTAGGTTAACTCCGGAATGACCAGCTGTGCATCTAGCGACGCATAGGCTTCGATTGCTGCCCGGATGCCTTCGGATGAACCAGCCGTCAGCAAAATAGAAGGTGCGCCAACCTGATGATGTGCCGCCAGTTTGTTGCCAAGCATCAAAATCTCATTCTTTGCGTAGCGATTAGCTTTCACGACGGCATCGCGTGCAGCAGCCTGCGCCTTGGGTGACATACCCAGTGGGTTTTCATTGAAATTAATGCGGATTGGGTTATCGGCCGATGGTGCGGTAAAGGCTGCGCGCTCAGGCTGTGTCTCGGCAAAAACTCGCGAGCTTAACCCTGTTGTTACCGCCGCCATCCCCAGCAGGACGCCAGAAAGTTTTAATAATGCTCTGCGTTTCGGGTTTAAAACGTCGCTTTCATTGATTAAAAAATTCATCAAAACACTCTCCTTAGTTGCATAATGGCAAGAGAGCTGAAGCATAAAGTACGCCAATTTATCGCATTGAGTAGCTTCTAATCCCCTGTCAAAGGGGTCGACAAGTATGCCCGTATGACGGGAAATTTCGCCTTTTCTGACGCACTGATCAAAGGTAAAAAATTGATTTATTCACTGGGTGATTAAATCGAGAGATATGAATTAGTTATGCACATGATGCATGGAATGATGCATTTGCCCTCGATGAGAGAGTAGGGGTCAGTTTGGATATCGAACATTATTGTACGTTAAGGTTGTTTTTTGACCTTTCTACTTTAGCTGGCCTCAGCCGACGAAACTTACCGGAAGACAGTATCCGGTTGCTTTTCCAGATATAATCGCCTGTCAGATTGATGTGCTCCCAGCCTAACGGCGACAAATGCGACAGTAGTTGCTCGTTGATCTTCAGCCCTTTACGCTTCAGGGCATCGACCGCTCTTTCCATATAGACGGTATTCCACAGCGAGATCGCTGCCGTCAGCAACGTCAGTCCACTGGCGCGATAGCTCTGATTTTCCGGTTTTCGATCCCTGATTTCACCCAGCCGGTGCAGGAATACCGCACGCGCCAGCGCGTTACGCGCTTCTCCTCTTTTCATCTGTCCCCCGGTTATCAGTCAGCAATTAGAATGTGAATCTTCGCTGCAGCTTACGGTGCCCTGGTGTTTGTTTCTGTTGGCTGCCAGCCTCCGCCTAGCGCCCTGAACGTAGCAACAGCCGCGCGCGCAGATTCTGTCTGCGCCTGCGCCCTGGCGTCGGAAGCCTGTAACAGGGTTTCATCGTTGTGCAGGACGTCCATCAGGCTTGCCGTTCCCTGCCGGTAAGCGATAAAAGATGACTGGCGGGCGCTGGCCAGGGCGGTTTCACCGCGGGTCAGCGTGGCGGCCTGTGTTTCACGATTGACCAGGGCGGAGAAAGCATTTTCGACGTCTTCGGTGGCGCGTAATACCGACAGGCGATAGGCCGCGAGCGCTTCGGCTTCCTGACCTTTCGCCTGATCTATCTGGGCGTTGATGCGACCAAAATCGAAGAGCCGCCAGCGCAGTCCCAGCACGGCTGCCGACTGGCTGGCACCGCCGGAGAACAGGTTGTCGCCCGACACAGCCGTCGCGCTGCCGAGCAGGGCACTGAGTGAAAACTTCGGATAATACTCACTGACCGCCACGCCGATACGTGCACTCGACGCCGCGAGATGGCGCTCCGCCACGATAATATCGGGTCTGCGGCGCAACAGGTCGGCAGGTGTGCCCGTTGAGGTTATCTGCGGAGCCTGCGGTATGGCACCCGGCAACGCTAACTGACTGCGATGGGTGCCGGGAGGCGTGCCGAGCATGACATCTAATGCATTCATCGCCGCATCAAGCCCGGTACGGAGAACCGGTACGGTTGCCTGAACCTGCGCCAGTTCCCCTTCGGTCTGGCGAACCTGATACGCCGGAGCCAGTCCTTTAGCGTTCAGGAGTTGTACCTTTTCCAGCAGCTCCTGCTGCGTACTGACCTGTTTCTCCGCGATGGACAGCCGGGTTTGTAATCCGCGCAGGGTGATATAGGTATCGGCAGTCTGAGCCGCGACGGCAAGACGGGTTGCGGCGACGCCCGCTTCGGAAGCCTGATAGTCAGCCAGTGCAGCCTGACGCCCGCGTCGCAGCCCCCCAAATACGTCAATCTCCCAGCTTGCGTTGAGATCGGTTTCATAGCTATTGCCGTAGCGATTATAATCCGGCGTTGCGCTGAGAACCTGACCCAGCGGGGTTTCGGCCGACTGATACGCGCGTGCCGCTTGCCCGCTGACGTTCCCTGAAGGTAACAGCGCTGCTGTGGCCGCGCCCAGTCCGGCGCGTGACTGGGCCATGCGGGCGGTGGCCTGTGCGAGATCGAGATTCTGCGCGAGGGCGTCGGTAACGTACTGACTTAACAGGGGATCGCCGAAGCCGTCCCACCAGACGGCAAAACTGGCGGGTCTGGAGGCGCTTCTCTGCTGGACGGCAGACTGTGCCTGATAGCGTTCAGGAAGGGGGGCATCCGGGCGATGATAATCCGGCCCGACGGCGCAACCCGCCAGTAAGGCGCTGCTCACCACCAGTGCAAGAGTACGGAGGGGGAACATTGATATTCCTTGAGTCAGTTTTGAAGTGTGACTACATTACCAAATGGTCACTCGTTGTCAATCAGGGCTCATTGAGCTAAGCTGGAAAAATGACTAAACACATAAATGTACATCCCCCAAGGGGGCCATCAGATCACAGTGTGCGTGATCAGGTCGTTGACGCTGCCACAGAGCATTTCGGGCATTTTGGTTACGAGAAAACCACAGTGTCAGAACTGGCTAAATCAATAGGGTTTTCAAAATCCTACATCTATAAATTTTTCGATTCCAAGCAGGCGATCGGCGAGGTGATCTGCACTAACCGGCTGGCGATGATCATGGCGATTGTCAATTCAGCGATTGCAGATGCCCCGTCGGCCTCCGAAAAGTTGCGGCGTTTATTCAGGGCACTGACTGAAGCCGGCAGTGATTTGTTTTTTCACGATCGCAAGCTTTATGACATTGCTGCCGTGGCGGCGCGGGATAAGTGGCCGTCGGCAGAGGCTCATGAAGAGCGTCTGAGAACACTGATTGAACAAATCATTGTTGAAGGGCGGCAGGCGGGCGAGTTTGAACGAAAAACGCCGCTGGATGAGGCGGCGCACGCGATATATCTGGTCATGCGGCCTTACATCAGTCCGGTACAGTTGCAATACAATCTGGAAACGGCACCGGCGGCTGCGGCGCTCCTGTCCTCACTGATACTGAGAAGTCTGTCACCCTGAATAGTGACTATTGACATTATTGGTCACTAGTCTGAGAATGCGGTTACTGTCCTGCTAATTCAATTAAGGGAACCCATGCTCAGGCTTAATCCTGCCACCTTTGCTGTTTGCCTGTTGCCGCTTGCCCTTGTGGCCTGCGGCGACTCTTCCGGCACCGACGATCCCCGTACTCAGCCTCCTCTGGTCAGGTCTGCGACCGTGGTGAGTGCTGCCGATGCCTCCCGCGCATTTACCGGCGTTGTTGTCGCCCGGATTCAAAGCGACCTCGGTTTCAGAGTGCAGGGCAAAATCCTTGAACGCCTGGTCGATACCGGCCAGACCGTTAAACGCGGTCAGCCATTGATGCGTCTGGATCCGGTTGACCTGAGTCTGCAGGCACAGGCTCAGCAACAGACCGTCGCGGCGGCACGGGCCCGTGCAAGACAAGCGACTGATGACGAGGTGCGCTATCGCGGTCTGGTCGCTGCAGGCGCAGTGTCGGCATCGGCCTACGATCAGATAAAGGCCGCCGCCGATACGGCCAAAGCGGAACTCAGTGCGGCTCAGGCCCAGGCCAATGTGGCGCAAAACGCCACGGGCTACGCCGTGCTGCTGGCTGACGCCGACGGCGTGGTCATGGATACGCTGGCTGAACCCGGTCAGGTTGTCAGTGCCGGGCAGCCGGTGGTCCGGCTGGCCAGAGCAGGGCAGCGCGAGGCCATCGTGCAGTTGCCTGAGACGTTACGCCCGGCAGCCGGAAGCGAGGGCGAAGCAACGTTGTACGGTACCGGTAAACAGACTGTCTCTGCGAAACTGCGGCTCCTGTCCGATGCAGCAGATCCGCTAACCCGCACCTTCGAGGCGAGATATGTGCTAGAGGGAGTACTGGCGAATGCTCCGCTGGGATCCACCGTTACGCTGCATATTTCAGACGATAAATTACCGGGCCAGGTGATGCAGGTACCTTTAGCGGCCATCTATGATCCTGGCAAAGGGCCGGGTGTCTGGGTGATTTCTGGTAAACCCGCCAAAGTGTCATGGCGGCCCGTGCAGGTGCAGGGATTGGGTGACGATTCGGCGATGGTGACAGGTTCTCTTAAGCCGGGAGAGCAGGTGGTCGCCCTGGGGGCGCATCTGCTGCATGACGGTGAGGCCGTACGCATGGTCGCACTAAGCGATGCCAGCGTCGCCGGGAGCCAGCCATGAGCGGGGGGCGATTCAATCTTTCAGCCCTCGCCGTGCGTGAGCGCTCAATCACACTGTTCCTTATTATCCTGATTACGGTTGCGGGCATTCTCTCGTTTTTTGAACTGGGACGGGCTGAAGACCCACCGTTTACGGTCAAGCAGATGACGATTATTTCTGCCTGGCCGGGCGCTACCGCGCAGGAGATGCAGGATCAGGTTGCCGAACCGCTTGAAAAGCGTATGCAGGAGCTCAAGTGGTATGACCGTAGTGAAACCTACACCCGTCCCGGTCTGGCTTTTACCATGCTGTCGCTGCAGGACAGCACGCCGCCCTCACAGGTGCAGGAAGAGTTCTATCAGGCGCGTAAAAAGCTGGGCGATGAGGTCAAAAACCTGCCAGCAGGCGTCATCGGGCCGATGGTCAATGATGAATTCTCTGATGTGACCTTTGCACTTTTTGCGCTGAAGGCGAAAGGAGAGCCACAGCGGCTGCTGGTACGCGATGCGGAATCGTTACGCCAACGTCTTTTACATGTGCCAGGGGTCAAGAAGGTCAATATCATCGGCGAGCAGGCTGAACGTATCTATGTCTCGTTCTCGCATGACCGACTGGCCACGCTGGGCATTTCCCCTCAGGATATTTTCTCAGCCCTCAACAACCAGAACGTACTGACGCCCGCCGGTTCGATTGACACCAAAGGACCGCAGGTCTTTATCCGCCTGGACGGTGCCTTTGACAAACTGGAGAAAATCCGCGAAACCCCTATCGTGGTACAGGGCAGAAATTTGCAGCTTTCTGACGTGGCAACCGTTGAACGAGGCTACGAAGATCCTGCTACCCTCCTGATCCGCAATCAGGGTGAACCGGCGCTGCTGCTGGGCATCGTTATGCGGGACGGCTGGAATGGTCTGGATTTGGGTAAGGCGCTGGATGCGGAAACGGCCAACATCAATGAGGGCATGCCCCTGGGCATGATCCTGACCAAAGTCACCGATCAGTCAGTCAACATCAGCTCCGCCGTTGACGAGTTCATGATCAAATTCTTTGTCGCGCTGCTGGTAGTGATGGTGGTGTGCTTCGTCAGTATGGGATGGCGTGTGGGCGTGGTGGTTGCGGCAGCGGTGCCACTGACGCTGGCGATTGTCTTTGTAGTGATGGAGGCTTCCGGCAAAAACTTTGACCGTATTACCCTGGGCTCGTTGATCCTGGCGCTCGGGTTGCTGGTCGATGATGCCATCATCGCCATTGAAATGATGGTGGTGAAAATGGAAGAAGGCTACGACCGCATCAAAGCCTCGGCCTATGCCTGGAGCCATACGGCGGCCCCGATGCTGGCAGGCACGCTGGTCACCGCCGTCGGATTCATGCCCAACGGTTTTGCCCAGTCCACAGCCGGCGAATACACCAGCAACATGTTCTGGATTGTCGGTATAGCCCTGATTGCTTCCTGGATTGTGGCGGTGGTCTTTACGCCTTATCTGGGCGTAAAAATGCTGCCGAAAATAAAAACTGTGGAGGGCGGGCATGCGGCTATTTACAACACCCGTCATTACAACCGTTTTCGCTGGGTACTGACCCGCGTCATTGCGCGCAAGTGGATAGTTGCCGGTACCGTTATTGCCGTCTTTACGATCACTATACTCGGCATGGGGCTGGTGAAAAAACAATTTTTCCCTACCTCCGACCGCCCGGAGGTACTGGTTGAAGTGCAGATGCCTTATGGCACTTCTATTGAGCAGACCAGTGTCACCACGGAGAAAATCGAAGCCTGGCTGAGAAAGCAGAAAGAGGCAAAAATCATTACGTCCTATATCGGGCAGGGGTCGCCGCGCTTCTATCTGGCCATGGCACCTGAGCTGCCCGATCCGTCGTTTGCGAAAATTGTCGTGCTGACGGACAGCGAGGAATCGCGCGAGGCGCTCAAGTTCAGACTGCGTGAAGCGGCGGCCAGCGGCCTGGCACCTGAGGCGCGCTTGCGTGTAACCCAACTGGTGTTTGGTCCGTATTCACCCTATCCGGTGGCTTACCGGGTCATGGGGCCGGATCCCACCATACTGCGCGAAATCGCAGACAAGGTCGAAAAGGTGATGCAGGCCAGCCCGATGATGAGAACCGTCAACACCGACTGGGGGCCGCGGGTGCCAGCGTTGCATTTCACCCTCAATCAGGACCGTCTACAGGCGGTGGGGTTGACATCGAATGCGGTCGCGCAGCAGCTTCAGTTCCTGCTTTCAGGCGTTCCTATCACCGCAGTGCGTGAAGATATTCGTTCGGTACAGGTCATGGGGCGCGCGGCGGGGGATATCCGTCTCGATCCGGCAAAAATAGCGGGCTTTACCTTAGGGGGGGCTTCTGGCCAGCGCATTCCGCTGTCGCAGATAGGGGAGGTTGAGATTCAAATGGAAGATCCTGTCCTGCGCCGTCGCGATCGTACGCCGACCATTACCGTGCGGGGAGACATTGCCGAAAATCTGCAACCACCGGACGTGTCCACGGCAGTTATGAAAGAGCTACAGCCTGTAATTGATACACTTCCGGCAGGATACCGCATTGAGCAGGCCGGGCCGATTGAAGAATCAGCGAAAGCGACCAAAGCAATGGCACCGCTGTTCCCTGTCATGATCGCCATGACGCTGTTGATTATTATCCTGCAGGTGCGGTCGATGTCGGCGATGGTTATGGTATTCCTCACTGCCCCGCTGGGGCTTATTGGGGTAGTGCCAACGCTGCTTGTGTTTAACCAGCCGTTTGGCATTAATGCTCTGGTAGGACTGATTGCGCTGTCGGGCATCCTGATGCGTAACACCTTGATCCTGATAGGGCAGATCCATCACAACGAACAGGCAGGGCTGGCACAATTCGATGCGGTGGTGGAGGCGACGGTGCAACGAGCGCGGCCTGTGTTGCTGACGGCGATGGCCGCCATTCTGGCGTTTATCCCGCTCACGCACTCGGTGTTCTGGGGAACGCTGGCCTATACCCTGATTGGCGGGACCTTTGGTGGCACTATCATCACGCTGGTGTTCCTGCCTGCTATGTATGCCATCTGGTTCAAGATACGTCCTGCTAGTACACAGCAGAATGAAAAGCTGTCATTAACGTAAGCCGACCCGGAGTCATTGGCTGAAGCGTATAATTTCCGTTTAGTCCCACCTCAGATCATTGTCACAGGGCGATGGTCTGTGGTTTTCCTGTATCCGCCACAGTTCTGGCTCTTGCCATCGCGCACGATTTGTTCGAGGGTGAAACACTTACGGGTGCGCTATCCGTGACCATGAGCGCAACGGTGACCTGCTCCCATTTTATTAATAAACGGCGAAGTAGTGATACTCCCATCTGGCTGTAAGAAAACTGCGAACTTCCGCTCATCGCTCAAAGCTGCCTGTCAACGTGGTCAATCTTACTGACCGCAGCCCAGGAGTACAAAAAACAACCTTAACGTACAATAATTTTCGATATCCAAACTGACCCCGAGTAGGGACATCACGTTTCCTGATTGTCGGCTTCTACCGCAGCGTACAATCGTTCAAAGATATCGGGAAAAGCAGACTGCACACGGCTCTAACTCGGTACAAAGGGTTTATCGCCAGGGCTATCGCTGTAGGCATGGCCAGAAAGCGGAGATAGTCTGAATTGCCGTAGGCCTTTTGCGGCGATTTCAGTAACGGATCGGTCGCCAACAGTGGCCTGAATGACACACTTCGATGAATTTAGGCCAATTTATCTCAAGCGGATTGTTTATCATCAGGCGAACTATCCTATTGCCGTCTTCATGAACACTGGTTATCTTGACTAACTAGCTATCTTAACCAACGTGCTGTTTCATCACTGAAAAGGACAATTTCATGCCTCATATTGATGTCAAACACTTCCCAAGAAACCTGTCTGAAGAAGAGAAGAAAGTTGTCGCGGAAGATCTTGCTACGGTTCTGAAGAAGCACTTCGGTTCTTCCGACGACTCGCTTTCTGTGGCGTTTAACGAAATTCAGCCAGAGCGCTGGAAAGATGACGTTTACGATCCATTCATCAAACCGCAGTTGGATACGTTGGCGAAAAAACCGGGATACTCGTATTAATTCGCCCGCATCCTGATGGATTAATTTGCCTGCTCCGAAACGTTTTCCACTGTAGCGGAGCGGGTTGACCACCACGGGTTATAAGCAATAAAAAGCCGATAACCTGTTAAGTGTTATCGGCTTTTTACCATGCGGTAAAGCAGGGGGATTACGCGGTCAGCAGAGGCTGTGCCGTGCTTTCAACCAGATCCAGCAGGACTTTGACATCGTCCAGGCTGACCGTTGGGTTCAGCAACGTCAGTTTCAGGCAGGTAACACCGTTAAATTCGGTGACGCCTACGTTGGCACGACCTGATTCCAGCAGTGCATCGCCAATGCGTTGGTTCAGCAAAGCGATAGTCGCATCATCCACTGTCGCCAGCTGTTGCGGACGGAAACGGAACAGTACGCTTGCCAGCTGTGGCTGCATCACCAATTCCAGTGAGGCATGTTCATCCACATACTGGGCAACCTGTTGCGCCAGCGTGACGCCGTGATCGATGATCGCGGCGTACTGCTGTTGGCCTAATGCTTCCAGACCCATCCACAGTTTCAGCGCATCAAAACGGCGCGTCGTCTGCAATGATTTCGACACCAGATTAGGGACGCCCTGTGCTTCATCGAACTCAGAGTTCAGGTAAGCCGCTTGATAGCGCATCAGTTCATAGTGACGAGCTTCTTTCAGCAAGAAAGCGCCGCAGCTGATGGTCTGGAAGAATTGTTTGTGGAAATCCAACGTGATGGAATCCACCAACTCAATGCCGTCCAGATAATCGCGATACTTCTCGGACAACAGCAGTGCACCGCCCCAAGCTGCATCAACGTGTACCCAAATCTGATGTTCTGCCGCCAGTGTTGCAATCGCCCGCAGAGGATCGATCGCACCGGCATCAGTGGTACCTGCCGTCGCCACAATCGCCAGAATCTGCTCGCCGTTAGCCTTGGCCAGCGCCATTTTCTCCGCTAAATCATTCAGATCCATCCGCGCGAAGCGATCGGTTTTCACCAGCGTAACGCATTGATAACCCAGACCCAGTAAAGCCATGTTCTTTTGCACCGAGAAATGGGCATTTTCAGAACAGAACACTTTAATTTTCTTCAGGTTACCAACCAATCCATCTTGCTGGATCGAATGTCCCTGACGGGCAAAGAAGGCATCACGCGCCAGCATCAAACCCATCAGGTTACTCTGGGTGCCACCACTGGTGAACACGCCAGCGTCACCAGACTGGTAGCCTACCTGAGTGCGCAGCCACTCAATCAGCTTCATCTCGATGATGGTCGCAGACGGGCTTTGATCCCAAGAGTCCATGCTCTGGTTCGTGGCATTAATCAAGACTTCCGCTGCCTGACTGACCACCAAACTCGGGCAGTGCAGGTGAGCGACGCACTGCGGATGATGCACCGACAGGCTGTCTTTCAAAAAGTACTCAATCGCACGCTCAATAGCGGCCTGGTTACCCAGGCCCTGAGGATTAAAATCCAGCGTGATGCGCTCACGCAGTTCAGCAACAGTTTTCCCCTGATACATCTCAGGCTGTTGCAGCCACTGCATGACGGCTTGGCTACTTTGCGTAATCGCATCCTGATAGGCCTCAATGCTTTGTGCCGAGGAGGCCAGAATCGGGTTGATTTTTGTTTCCACTGCTTCTGTTTCCACTAATTGGGACATCGTGGTCATTCGCTCCACTCAGACTGGCTTCACGCCAGCAGACAGCAGGGCGTTTTCAAATTTATCCAGGAAGATTTCCAATTCAGCATTGCTGATCAACAGGGAAGGCAGCAGACGCAGAACGCAACCATGACGGCCACCACGCTCCAAAATCAGGCCCGTTTCAAAGCATTTTTTCTGCAACAGGGCAGACAGCTCGCCGTCAGCCGGGTAGCAACCCATGTGATCCTGCGCTTCATTAGGCTTAACAATCTCAATCCCGATCATTAATCCCAGACCGCGAATGTGGCCGATCACCGGATAACGTTTTTGCAGCTCAGCCAGTTTGGCTTTCAGCCATTCACCTTGCTCAGCGACTTTATTGGCTACCTGATTGTCTTTGAGGTGCTTCAGCGTCGTCAGGCCAGTTGCCATTGCCAGTTGGTTACCGCGGAAGGTACCGGTATGGTGACCCGGAGCCCAGGCATCGAACTGCTTTTTGATACCCAGAACGGCTAATGGCAAGCCGCCCCCCACTGCTTTAGACATCACGATGATATCTGGCTCAATGCCAGCGTGTTCAAAGGCGAAGAATTTACCAGTACGAGCAAAGCCCGCCTGCACTTCGTCGATGATCAGCAGGATGCCGTGTTCCTGCGTCACTTTACGGATGCGTTGCAACCACTCGACGGGTGCCGGGTTAACGCCGCCTTCACCCTGAACCGCTTCCAGAATGACCGCTGCTGGTTTGCGCACGCCACTCTCAACGTCATTGATCAGGTTTTCAAAGTAGTAGGTTAATGCTTTCACACCCGCTTCACCGCCAATGCCCAGCGGGCAGCGGTACTCATGCGGATAAGGCATAAACTGGACTTCAGGCATCATACCGTCGACCGCTTCTTTCGGTGACAGGTTACCCGTTACCGACAGCGCGCCATGCGTCATGCCGTGGTAGCCACCGGAGAAACTGATCACACCAGCACGACCGGTGTATTTTTTTGCCAGTTTCAGCGCAGCTTCGACCGCATCGGCGCCAGAAGGGCCGGTAAATTGGAGGCAGTACTCTTTGCCCTGACCAGGCAATAAGGAAAGCAGATATTCGGAGAACTGATCTTTCAACGGCGTTGTCAGATCAAGTGTATGTAACGGCAAGCCGCTAGTAATGACACGTTGGATGCTTTGCAGCACGTCAGGATGGTTATGTCCAAGCGCCAGCGTTCCCGCCCCGGCCAGACAATCAAGATATTGATTATTCTCAACATCGGTGATCCACACGCCTTCGGCTTTCGCCATTGCCAGAGGCAATTTGCGTGGATAACTCCTCACGTTCGATTCAAATTCAGCTTGTCTTGCCAAATAGGTTTCATTGTTTCCGTTTAATGAATTCGCACCTAAACTGTCAATACGGACTTTATCCGTCATCATATCTCTCCTACAACCGTGGAGGTTATTGGGACACCACAGTTGAATAAATGAATTAAGCATGCAACTGCTATAAGAAAAACGCGGTCAATATAGGGTTTTTCAGTCACCGACTCAATGATTTATTTCGTTTCGAAACTTTTATTTTTTCACATAAAAATCAATTAGTTGAATGATTGATTACTCATCATGATGCCACGACCATCTTACATGCTTATTAAATAAGCAAAAAAAATCCTCATCTGACAGAATTTTTACGCTGAAAAGGTGGTAACGAGCGGAGTAAATAGCACTTTTAGCTAGGGTTACATTTACCCAATAAATAGTAGGCAAAAAATAGAGAAAGGCGTAGACGTAGTGCGGGTTAGCGCCCGGTTAAATCGGGTTCCAGCGATTTCTGAGATAATTAACCGCTTCCTGAGTCTGTGGCTGATTGAGATAGTTCTCTCTGAACAGAATCGTACCGTTAATTTGCGGCATAGAATCGTTCAAATCGAGCTGCTTTTTCAGCTCTGGCACGCCGCCATTTATTGTCCAGTCCGGCTCATTCTTTGAAGGTTCACCCACTTTATATAGCGCAACGCCAATATAAAGGCGCGTTTTTGTCGGCTTCACCACATCTGCCCACCATTTTGCCAATACATCGTAGCGAGCCGCATCGCGCGCGAAAGGCCAGTATATTTGTGGAGCGATGTAATCCAGCATCCCTTGTTGCACCCATTGCCGAGTATCGGCATAAGCCTCATCATAGGCCGCAGCGCCTCGCGTGTCGGAGCCTGCCGCATCGTGTGACCGGTTGCGCCACACGCCTGCGGGACTTACACCGAATTCAACCTCGGGTTTCAGCTGCTTGATAGTGCGCGACACCTGCTCAATCAATAACTGCGTATTGTGCCGCCTCCAGTCCGCCTTTGAGCCAAATCCCTGACCATATTTCTTAAAAGTCTCACCATCGTTAAGCATCGAGCCGGATGATTCGGCATAGAAGTAATCATCGAACTGCACACCATCAATAGGGTAATGCGCCACGACTTCGGCCACGATACTGGTGATCCAGCTTCGCGCTTCTGGGATACCTGGGTCGAGCACAAAGCGATCGCCTGCCGTGCGAATCCAGTCACGATGCAACACAAATACGCTGGCAGGATTTTGCGACAGGGTGCGATTGAGTTCCGTCACGGTTGCAGATTTAGTGTTAACGGAGACGCGATAGGGATTAAACCAGGCATGGACTTTCATACCGCGTTTGTGCGCTTCATCCAGCATGAACTGTAGCGGATCGTAGCCCGGCTCCTCACCAATATTGCCCGTTAACGTATCTGACCAGGGCAATATTTTAGAGGGCCAGAGCGCGGTACCATCAGGCTTAACCTGGAAAAATACGGTATTGATACCAAGATTTTTCAATTTATCCAGCTTGCCTTTCAGCGCGTCTTGCTGTTGAGTTATGCGGCTAGCAGGGCTGCTGGCATTGACGGATGCCATCGGCGGCCAATCCAAGCGGGAGACTGTCGCCAGCCAAACACCGCGCATGGGTTCCTTATTCTGCTGAGATTTCGCCGGAAGCGGCTGTGTAGCAGGAGGAAGCGGGGTGACAAGCGAACTCGGTGGTTTAGACGCGCAACCGACAAGTAGAAGCGCAGCAGTAATAAGTACGACCGGCTTTTTCACGTTGGTTAGCTCTTATTTCTGCGGCTATTAGCCCAAGGATCAACGGCGCTATCATCTGGTTTTACGGGAGCGGAACCGTCCAGAGAATCAAGGTACAGTGCTTCAACTTCGGTACGCGCCCAGGGTGTCCGACGCAGAAACTTTAAACTGGATTTAACGCTTGGATCGCTTTTAAAGCAATTGATGTTGATCCGTTTACCCAACTCAACCCAGCCAAAACGGGCAACCAGCGCATTGACTTGCATTTCAAGTGTTACGCCATGCAAAGGATCTTTAGAAGTATGAGCTGTCATGTAACGTCCGGGTAGTTTTAGATATTTATTCAGATTGAGCCTGTAACAGGGGGAAGGTTACAAGAAAGTAGGTCGGCCAGCAATGATTCAAGCCGCGACACGATCGCATTGGAAATGAACCAGCATGCATTTCTTGGCACATGGCCTTATGACTTGTCAGCGATCCCGATCAACGTACATGATTTTCAGTGGTGAGGACTGGTTCGTGAAGTAATTGTGCATTAAACAATATTTAACATAATATACATTATGCGCACCAATGGAAGGAATGGCAGGAACTGGCCGTTCTACTGAGTAAATCTTCTCCCCGCATCCGCAAAACTCTTTTTTGCCTATAATGCACTAAACTAAGCGACGAGTTTAAACCATGACAACTGCAGTCTTAACGCAGGGGTAAGCATCGGTGCCGTTGCAAGGGAATTCGGCACATCACGACAAACTGTTATTCGTTTGCGGGATAAGGCCGAAGGTTAACATGCAGTAATAAAGCTGATGACCATGATGGTTAGTGGCCTATGATGAATGCGTTTTTTACCTTCTAAAAGGAGTTTCTTGATGAAAGTTAGAACATTATATATGGCGATGCTGTTTATCTCGCCTAGTTGTTTGGCGTTGTCTGCGGGTGAAAACAATAAAAATATCAATCTGACGCATGTCATTTCTGATTACCGGATATCACTTGCGTCACTTCCTCTCGATTATTCTCTCCTGGAAAAACAACAACTCCCCGGGGTTATACTGCAGAAATATAACCTGAATTCACAGGTGTGGTCTCCACAAGGCGTCGTTTCCCCGGAACGCTGGCAGAACGAGGTGCATATCTATATTCCTGATTCAGCCAGAGAGAAAAATGCGCTTGTTGTTATCAATAACGGCAGCAACAATAATGACTCAGGCAGCCCTGTGGTGCCCACAAACTTCAGTGAGGAAGAACTTTCACGTATTGCGGTTGCCACACGAACTGTTGTTATATCCGTCAGTAACGTTCCTAATCAGGTGCTAAGTTATCAGGGAGTTACAACACCTCTGGGTGAAGATGACAGCGTGGCATATTCCTGGAAACTGTTTATCGGTGATACTCGGAAATACCAGAACGCGTCCCTTCATATCCCTATGGCGGCGTCGGTATCGCAGGCCTTCAGGCTGGCGAAGAAAGAACTGGCACAACAGAATATTACTAAATTTATTGTCACCGGAGCCTCCAAACGCGGCTGGGCCGCGTGGCTGACAGCGCTGTCGGACCCAGACGTCGATGCCGTTGTTCCTTTCGTTGTGGATCTGCTGGATACTAAAAAGTCTCTTGAACACATGTATCAGTCATACGGAAAAAACTGGCCAGTAGCCTTTTATCCGTATTATAAACAGGGCGTTGACCAGCAGATTGGTACGGATGAATTTGCAAGCCTGATGACGCTTGAAGATCCTCTGACTTATCTGAATACCGATATGGGTGACCGCCTGAAAATTGATAAATATATTATTAATGCCAGCGGTGATGATTTCTATGTACCTGACAACAGTCATTTTTATTATGACCTGTTACCCGGCTCAAAGTCCCTGCGGGTTGTACCTAACTCCACACATAACGGAATTTTGTCTGTTGCGGAGCAGTCGCTGATCACTTTTGTTAACCGTTTTCAGGGGAAGCAAAAGCTGCCTGAAATTACAGAAAAAGTACAGGGCAGCGGAAATGGGGGAAAAGAACTGATGGTCAGTTTTTCAGAGAAGCCTGCAACAGTTTTACAGTGGACAGCAAAGAACCCAGCGGCAAGGGATTTTCGCTATGCGTGCGATGTTAAATACAGTTCAGCTCCCGTCAGTCCGGCAGGCGGCGAGATACTCAGTATTCCGCTGACAACCCCGGACGGCGGATGGCAGGCGACCTACGTTGAAGCAACCTTCAGCGACGGGTATGTTGCCACAACACAGGTGTACATCACGCCGGACGAAAAATATCCGGAAACAGCGCCGCCGTCGACAGGGGCTGTCTGTCAGACTCTTCCTGGCCGGGGACTGAATCCCGCATCAGTGAAGCAGTAATGTCACAGCCACAATTCACGTCTGTAAACCCGGCGGCAATAGCTGCCGGGTTTACATGTTGTCATGTTGACGCTTCGCTCACGTTAAGTCTAAAAGGACAGATATATTCATGGGAATTTCTACACACAAGCTTTCTGACGGCATCGTTTTCAACATAACGAGTCGTACATTATGCGAACCAATGGGCAAGGAGACTGAATCTGGCGTTCTGGCCAGCGTGATTGGCTTCATCCGTTATCGCTGATACGTTCTCTTGTCTTCGACCATCAGCCGCTTAAATCGTTGAACAAGGTTTCAAAGAAATCATGCGGATCAGGTTTACATAAAAATTCCTCAAGCACAGAACAGACAGAAAAAATGTTTTCCGCTGCGGAGCCACCTAACAAAACCATTAAACACCCGCCCCTACTCCTTCGCATACAAATACACCGAACGGATTTTCGCAGTATGCGCGATTGCCTTTCCGCGTTGATAACCCGCTAAGTACGCCCAGAATGATTATCCAACCCTCGCAACAGTATCGCAAGATTAGCGTCAAGCGCAGCCAGAACCTCGGCAGGCAGCACCGATAACACCTGACGCTCATTCTCAATGTGTGCTTCAACCGCGCAATTAATCAGTTCAAGCCCCGTGCTAGTGAGTTGCACGAGCATACTGCGTGCATCCTGTTCATTCTGCACGCGTTCGATAAATCCGCGGGTTTCAAGACGTTTGAGTCGGTGAGTCATGGTGCCTGACGTCACCATCAGCGCAGAGAACAGCTCCGTCGGACTAAGGCAATGTGGTGCACCAGCACGCCGCAGCGTGGCAAGCATATCAAACTCCCAACCGCTCAGCTCGAATCTGGAGAAACAGGATTCCAGATGCTGATCCATGAGTACAGCACATCGTCTGAGGCGTCCAATCGGTCCCATGGGGCTGGCATCCAGATCGGGCCGTTCGCGCCGCCACTGTTCAAGGATGGCATCTACCGCATCGTATTCGCGTTCGCTGGTTTGATTTTTCATTTATCTTGACTTCAAGGTAATTAATCAACACTATCATGATATCTTGAATTGAAGGTAAAGTCATGAACACTACATCCTCACCACACTATTGGCGTGACGTCATACTCACGGCGCTGGCTCCCGCGATTTGGGGATCTACCTACATTGTGACATCAGAAATTCTGCCACCGGATCGTCCCTTTACGGCGGCGCTTATCCGCGTGCTGCCTGCGGGTCTGCTACTGCTCTTATTCACTCGCCGTTTTCCCGCCCGGCAAGACTGGTGGCGAGTGGTCGTACTCAGCGCCCTGAATATCGGCGTTTTTCAGGCTCTGCTGTTCGTCGCCGCTTACCGTTTACCTGGCGGGCTGGCTGCGGTACTTGGCGCGATCCAGCCGCTGTTGGTCATGGTGTTAGTCTGGGTAGTGGATCATCGTGCGCCCAGACTGGCTACGCTGTGGTCAGCGATCATCGGTGTGGGCGGCATGGCTATTTTACTGCTGTCGCCGCAGACGACATTTGAGCCCGTGGGCGTCGCGGCCGCTCTGCTGGGTGCGGTCTGTATGGCGACGGGAGTCTGGTTAACGCGTCGCTGGCAACTTGATTTGCCCGTACTGCCGCTGACCGGCTGGCAACTCTTTATCGGTGGGTTGATGCTGGCCCCCGTCGCGTGGGTAGTCGATGCGCCTCTACCTGCGTTAACGCTGTCGCAATACGCCGCCTATATCTATCTCTGCTTGGCTGGTGCTGTGATCTCTTATGGGCTGTGGTTTCGTGGCATAACCCGTCTGCCGACAATTGCCGTTGCGTCATTGGGATTATTGAGTCCGTTAACTGCCGTCGTGCTGGGCTGGGCGTTACTTTCACAGTCGATGACCGGTACGGCGTTTCTGGGTTTGGCGATCGTCTTAGCCAGCGTCTTCGCCGTGCAATGGACGACGGCGCGAAGCAAGTAATCGACTGAGCTGCCGATGACGATCGTTGTTGGCGGGGAAAGATAAAAAGGAAACGATTAAAACAGCAGCGTTATCATAACGCCGCTGTTTTAAATTGATGACTGATCTATTTGTAAAACGAAAACGGGGTAATGGAATAGAAGAGTAAAGCGTCCGCGCCAGGGATGGCGCGGCTCGAGCTTACAGGGAGGTACTTGCAGCGTCTTTACGATCTATCCATTATCCCCGCTTCACGTACTTCATCAGCAAGCCTTATTTTCTATCATACTTAGCGACGGTTACGCACTAACTGGTAGCGACGCGTCAGATACTCGACCGGTGCGCTCCAGATGTGAACCAGACGGCAGAACGGGAACAGAACGAACAGCGTCAGACCCAACACGATGTGCAGCTTAAAGATCAGCGCAACACCCGCCAGATGCTCAGATGCTCCACCCTGGAAGAACGCCACGCTCTGCGCCCAACCGACCAGTTTTAGCATTTCACTGCCGTCCATATGCTGTGCAGAGAACGGGATGGTCAGTAGACCCAAACCCGCCTGAATCACCAGCAGAGACAGAATGAGAATGTCGCCAACGCTGGACGTGGCACGAATGCGTGGGTTGGTCAGACGGCGTTTTAACAGCAGCACGCCACCGACAAACGTCAGCAGACCTGCCGCACCACCGCCGAACATCGCCATTTTCTGTTTTACATCCATTGGCAGGAAGGCTTCGTACATCCAGTGCGGCGTCAACATACCGAGGAAGTGCCCGGCAAAGACGCCCAGAATCCCCAGATGGAACAGGTTAGACGCCAGACGCATCCCTTTCTTATCCAGCATTTGGCTCGAACCTGCGCGCCAGCTGTACTGGCCGTAGTCATAACGCAGCCAACTGCCAATCAGGAAAATAGCCATCGCCAAGTAGGGATAGATGTCAAAAAAGAACACATTACTGAAGTTGATAAATGAAGAGTTCGTGATTGCACTCATTAGCGTTGCCCTCCCGCCGATGTCGCGTCAAGATTCAGATATTGCGGCACCACCGCGCCAGCGAAGCGGCGTTGGTGTTGCGTTTGTTGGGCCGATGCGCAGCCTTCTTCGCCGAGGAACTTAACCTGTTCCTCTTCCCACACGGCATCCAGCGCCTGCGGCGTGTCGTCACGCGCTTCGTCAGCCACCTGATGTGTGACATCGTCACTTTTCAGGTCGCTACCGGACAACGCCAACAGCAGATCGAACAGCGTGGCATAGCTGCTGTCACGCTGCTGTAAACGCGCGCCAATCAACGCCAGAATCGGCGCGATGTCGAGTAAACCCGTGCGACTCTGCGCGGGCTCCAGACGAGACAGGTACTCAAGATACAGCGGCAGGTAGTCCGGCAGCTCACGGCAATCCAGCGCCAGACCGGCATCCTGATATTGCTGCATGAGATCGACCATCGCCTGACCACGATCGCGAGACTCACCGTGAACGTGTTCGAACAGCAGCAGCGAGGTCGCCCGACCGCGGTCAAACAGGCCGCTATACTCCGCCTGTTTGTCCAACAGATCCTGCGCGCACAGCGTGTTGATGAACTGCATGAGCTGATGACTCTCACGCAGCGGTAAAGCATCAGCCTGCTCTACCGCTTCGATCAACTCAGCCCGGTTTTCCCACAGCTCGCTATCGGGATAGTCCAGCAGGCGGGCAATAATCCGCAGGCTAATCATGGTTCGTCTCCCGCATGATTTTGCTGTTCATGTCACGCGTTTTGCTGCTGACATCGATGGCATCAATACGTTTGCTGTTGAACAGATTGAATTTGGTATCGCTACCGTGGCAACCATCGCCAAAGCTGAAGCCGCAGCCTTTGCTTTCTGGGAATGCTTCACGCGCCAGCTCACGATGGCTTGATGGAATCACGAAACGGTCTTCGTAGTTCGCAATCGCCAGATAGCGGTACATTTCCTGCGCCTGCGCTTCAGTCAGCCCAACCTGCTCCAGCGCGCTGGCATCAATTTTGCCTTCTACGGTTTCTGCACGTTTGTAGTGACGCATCGCCAGCATACGTTTCAGCGCCAGCAATACGGGCTCGGTATCGCCTGCGGTCAGCAGGTTCGCCAGATATTGCACCGGGATACGCAGGCTTTCGACGTCCGGCAATACGCCAGTGTGCGCCAATTGACCCGCATCCGCGGCAGACTGAATCGGTGACAACGGCGGCACGTACCACACCATCGGCAGCGTGCGGTATTCTGGGTGCAGCGGCAGCGCCAGCTTCCAGTCCATCGCCATTTTGTACACCGGCGACTGTTGTGCCGCTTCAATGACGCTGTTTGGAATGCCATCTTTCAGCGCTTGTTCAATGACTTTCGGGTCGTGCGGGTCAAGGAACACATTCAGTTGGCTCTGGTACAGATCTTTCTCGTTTTCCACAGAAGCCGCTTGCTCGATGCGGTCTGCATCATAGAGCAATACGCCCAGATAGCGGATACGTCCGACGCAGGTTTCTGAACAGAGTGTCGGTTGACCGCTTTCGATACGCGGGTAGCAGAAAATACATTTTTCTGATTTGCCGCTCTTCCAGTTGAAGTAGATCTTCTTGTACGGGCAACCGGTCAAACACATACGCCAGCCGCGACACTTGTCCTGATCGATCAGGACGATGCCGTCTTCGCCGCGTTTGTAGATCGCGCCGCTCGGACAGGTCGCCACACACGCTGGGTTCAGGCAGTGCTCGCACAGACGCGGCAAATACATCATGAACGTGTTTTCGAACTGGCCGTACATCTCTTTCTGCATTTCGTTGAAATGGACAGGATCGAAGTTCTTATCCTTGGAGCGTTTGCTGAATTCACCACCCAGATCGTCTTCCCAGTTCGGGCCGTTCTCGATTTTCTTCATCCGCTGACCGGTAATCAGCGAGCGCGGACGGGCGACAGGCTGATGCTTGCCTTCCGGCGCTTTACGCAGATTCTGGTAGTCGTAGTCGAACGGCTCATAGTAGTCGTCGATTTCCGGTACATCTGGGTTAGCAAAGATTTTGGACAACACGCTGATGCGGTTACCCATACGCGGTTCGAGCTTGCCGCTGATTTTACGGATCCAGCCGCCCTTCCATTTTTCCTGATCTTCCCAGGCATGGGGATAACCCACGCCCGGTTTGGTTTCGACGTTGTTGAACCAGGCGTATTCCATCCCTTCACGGCTGGTCCAGACGTTTTTACAGCTAACGGAGCAGGTGTGACAGCCGATGCATTTGTCCAGATTCAGCACCATGCCCACTTGTGAACGAATTTTCATCAGGCTTTCTCCTGCTGTACCGCTTTCTGTACATAGTCCTGGCCTTCATCATCCAGCCAGTCGATGCGTTTCATTTTACGAACCACGACGAACTCATCACGGTTTGACCCGACGGTGCCGTAGTAGTTAAAGCCATAAGCCAATTGGGCATAGCCGCCGATCATATGGGTCGGTTTCGGCGTGATACGGGTTACCGAGTTGTGAATACCGCCGCGCTGCTGGGTAATTTCCGATCCCGGCAGGTTAATAATGCGTTCCTGCGCGTGGTACATCATGGTCATTCCCGCTGGCACACGCTGGCTGATAACCGCACGCGCCGTCAGCGCACCGTTGGCGTTAAACGCTTCTACCCAGTCGTTATCCGCAATACCCAAATCGCTGGCATCGTCTTCGCTCAGCCAGATAATCGGACCACCGCGACCCAGCGTCAGCATCAACAGGTTGTCGCTATACGTGGAGTGAATGCCCCATTTCTGGTGCGGCGTCAGGAAGTTCAGTGGTTTTTCCGGGTTGCCGTTAGGCTTCTTATTCATCACCGGCTCAGCCGCACGGGTATCAACCGGCGGACGGTATACCAACAGGCTTTCACCGAAGGCACGCATCCACTCATGGTCTTGATACAGCTGTTGGCGGCCAGACAGCGTACGCCACGGAATCAGCTCATGAACGTTGGTATAACAGGCGTTATAGGAAACGTGTTCGTCTTCCAAACCAGACCAGGTCGGGCTGGAGATGATCTTGCGCGGCTGCGCCTGAATATCGCGGAAGCGAATTTTCTCGTCTTCTTTATTCAGTGCCAGATGCGTGTGGTCACGACCGGTGAATTTGCTCAGCGCTTCCCACGCCTTCACGGCCACCTGACCATTGGTTTCCGGGGCCAGAGACAGAATCACTTCTGCCGCATCGATCGCCGTTTCAATCTTCGGACGACCTGCCGCCGCACCGTCAGCCTTGGTGTAGTTCAGTTTTTTCAGGAAATCGACTTCGGTCTGTGTGTTCCAACCGATGCCTTTACCGCCGTTGCCCAGCTTGTCCATCAACGGACCAAGCGAGGTGAAACGCTCGTACAGGTTCGGGTAATCGCGCTCCACCATCATCAGGTGGGGTGCAGTTTTGCCCGGAATCAAATCGCATTCGCCTTTTTTCCAGTCATCCACGCCGAACGGCTGCGCCATTTCTGCTGGGGAATCGTGTTGGATTGGCAAGGTAACCAGATCGGTTTCCTGACCAAGGTGTCCCTGACAGACGCGGGAGAAGGTTTTCGCGATACCTTTGTAGATTTCCCAGTCGCTTTTGGAATCCCACGCCGGATCGACAGCCGCAGACAACGGGTGAATAAACGGATGCATATCCGAGGTATTCATGTCGTCTTTTTCGTACCAGGTTGCCGTTGGCAGGACGATGTCGGAATACAGGCAGGTGCTGGACATACGGAAATCAAGCGTCACCACCAGATCCAGTTTGCCTTCAACGCCTTGATCGCGCCATTCCACTTCTTCCGGCTTCACGCTGCCCGCCGTGCCCAAATCTTGCCCTTGAATACCGTGCTCCGTACCCAGAAGGTACTTCAGCATGTATTCGTGGCCTTTACCGGAGGAACCCAGCAGGTTAGAACGCCAGATGAACAGGTTGCGCGGGTAGTTTTGCGGGCTATCTGGCTGTTCAGCGGCAAATTTGATTTCGCCTGATTTCAACGCGGCAACGGTATATTCCTGCGGCGTGACACCGGCGGCACGCGCTTTTTCTGCGATATCCAGCGGGTTAACGTTCAACTGCGGTGCAGATGGCAGCCAGCCCATACGTTCGGCACGCACGTTGAAGTCAATCATGCTGCCAGTAAAGCGGGATTTATCCGCCAGCGGTGACAGCAATTCCTGCGGCGCGACGGTTTCATAACGCCACTGGCTGGAATGGTTATAGAAGAACGACGTACTGTTCATGTGACGAGGCGGACGCTGCCAGTCCAGGCCAAACGCCAACGGCGTCCAACCGGTTTGCGGACGCAGTTTTTCTTGTCCGACGTAGTGCGCCCAACCGCCACCGCTCTGACCGACACAGCCGCAGAAGACCAGCATGTTGATGATGCCGCGGTAGTTCATGTCCATGTGATACCAGTGGTTGATACCGGCACCGACGATGATCATGGAACGACCGTGCGTTTTATCGGCGTTATCCGCAAATTCACGCGCAATGCGGATGATGTTCTGACGAGAAACGCCCGTAATTTTCTCAGCCCAGGCTGGGCTGTACGCTTTCACATCGTCGTAATCGCGCGCGCAGTTGTCGTCGCCCAGACCACGATCCAGGCCGTAGTTCGCCATTGTCAGGTCATACACGCAGGCAACCAGCGCTTCGCTACCGTCAGCCAGCGTCAGGCGCTTAACCGGCAGTTTGTGCAGCAGGATTTCTTCTAGCGCAACGTTGTTGAAATGTTCGCTGACCGCGCCGCCAAAATACGGGAAGCCGACATCAACCACATCGTCGTGCGACCCCAACAGGCTCAAGCGCAGCTTCACTTCTTCTCCGCTCACGCCGTCGCGTTGTTCCAGGTTCCATTTGCCCTGATCGCCCCAACGGTAGCCGATCGACCCTTGCGGAGCCGTCAGGTTGCCGCTTTCATCGTCAATCGCGATGGTTTTCCACTGCGGGTTGTTGTCTTGGCCGAGGTTGTCCACCAGATCGGAGGCACGCAGCATACGACCCGCCGCGTAGTAGCCATCTTCACGCGGCTCCAGCAGCACCAGCATCGGTAAGTCCGTGTATTGACGAACGTACTCGCTGAAATACTGGCTCGGTTTGTCGAGGTGGAACTCTTTCAGAATAACGTGGCCCATTGCCAGCGCCATGGCGCTGTCGGTACCTTGTTTCGGGTTCAGCCAGTGGTCGCACAGCTTGGCGATTTCAGCGTAGTCCGGCGTGACCGCAACGGTTTTGGTGCCTTTGTAGCGAACTTCCGTAAAGAAGTGGGCATCTGGCGTACGGGTTTGCGGAACGTTAGAGCCCCAGGCAATGATGTAAGAGGAGTTATACCAGTCTGCCGATTCCGGTACGTCAGTCTGCTCACCCCAGGTCATGGGTGACGCCGGTGGTAAGTCACAGTACCAGTCGTAGAAGCTCAGACACACGCCGCCGAGCAGAGAAAGGTAACGCGCACCCGCCGCGTAGGACACCATCGACATTGCAGGAATCGGTGAGAAACCGATCACGCGGTCTGGGCCATAGGTTTTGGCGGTGTAAACGTTAGAGGCAGCAATCAGCTCGTTAACTTCGTTCCAGTCAGAACGAACGAAACCACCACGGCCGCGAATTTGTTTGTAGTATTGGGTTTTTTCGGGGTCATTGACGATGGACGCCCAGGCATCAACCGGATCGCTGTGCGTCAGTTTCGCTTCACGCCACAGTTTCATCAGGCGCTTACGCATCATCGGGTATTTCAGGCGGTTAGCGCTGTAGAGATACCAGGAATAGCTGGCACCGCGCGGGCAGCCGCGAGGTTCATGGTTAGGCAGGTCCGGGCGGGTACGCGGGTAGTCAGTCTGCTGCGTTTCCCACGTTACCAGACCGTTTTTCACATAAATCTTCCAACTGCATGAACCGGTACAGTTTACCCCGTGGGTAGAACGTACGATTTTGTCATGCTGCCAGCGACTGCGATAGCCGTCTTCCCAGTCACGATTGGTATTGAGGGTCTGGCCATGACCATCAGAAAACGGTTCGGCCAGTTGTTTGAAGTAACGTAACCGGTCAAGGAATTTGCTCATCCGGACTCTCCTGCTGCGAAGCCTGCTGGCCCCTGTCGTTATGAAATGCTCGTAGCAGACATCTGTTTTTGCTTACGACACATCGCTCAAGTTGGCGCTAGGGTATCCAGCAACCGCGTTGCCAAACTTGATAACGATCAAGAGTGTCACCCTGTGAAAAACGGAGTACACCGCCAACTACCACCAAAGAATTATTATGAAAAAATTACGTAATTAAATGATTTTAAAAGATAAAAATAAAACCATTCGTTTTGTGCTTATACTGAATTCATACACACGACTATTTAGAGGTAGTAGTCGGGAGGCGACGAAAAATTGCTCGAACAAGAGAGATGACATATGGACGTTTTAGTATGGGGATAAGCCCCAAGATCACAGAATGTTCTGTCCTTATTTTTTCCGGCGTAAGAATTGTGCTGAGGTGAGCGTGACTGCCGGGTGAGCCGCATGGAAGCGGCGAAAATCCGTGCCACGTCGGGAACGCGTCACGGGTGGCCCGAATAGCAGTCACGAACGCCGAAGGTATCGCGTAGCGACACAATTAGCGCCAACAAGCCAGAGGTCAAGGAGCGCGGCAATTGAGCGCTCTTTGTCGGGCGCACGCTATGGAGTAGCATGAAAATAACAGTGTTAATAGCGCACGAAACCGCCTCTTAGCCGGCATAAAAATGTAGCTAGGAGGCAGTTGGGAGGAATGAAGCAAGTCAACTCAACGCTTAGCGTTGCTTTCTGGCATAGAACAGCCAAGTCACCAATACGCACACGACGTAGCACACCACAAACACCTTCATCGCACCGGTGGGTGAACCCGTTAACTCAAGCGACATTCCGAAGGCCTGAGGAATGAAGAAGCCGCCGATAGCACCAATGGCTGAGATAAAGCCCAGCGCTGCTGCGGTATCCGTGGCGGCCGCACGCTGCGCATCCGCATCACTTCCACCCTGTGTTTTCACGCGATCTGCCGTTAATTTACGGAAAATCACGGCGATCATTTGGAACGTGGACCCGCTACCCAGACCGGCCGTCAGGAACAGCATCATGAAAATGCCAAAGAACATTCCGAATGAACCCGCAGAGTTCGCACTCGGCAGAGACAGGAACAACAGCACCGAGAACATCGTCATCAGGATGAAGTTAATCAGCGTAACTTTTACACCGCCAAAGCGGTCAGACAGCATTCCGCCAACCGGACGCGCCAACGCCCCCAGCAGCGGCCCAAAGAACGCATAGTACAGAATCACGATGTCTGGGAACTGCGTTCTGGACAGCATGCCGAAGCCTGCCGAAAAACCGATAAATGAGCCAAATGTGGACAGATACAGGAAGCTGAGTACCCACAGGTGCATTTGCTTCAAAACCGGCAACTGCTTGCGTATCGACGCATTGGCCGTCGACAGATCGTTCATACCAAACCAGGCAGCGGTTGCAGCAATAACCAAAAATGGTACCCACATCCAGGCGGCATGATGCAGCCAAATCTGGTTGCCATCAGGTTGCACAACGCCATTGCCAGAGAATCCCAGAATCGGCAGGAAAATCACCACTGGCACCAGCAACTGCATCACGCTCACGCCGAGGTTGCCCAGTCCGCCGTTAATGCCTAACGCACTGCCCTGACGTGATTTTGGGAAGAAGAAGCTGATGTTCGCCATGCTGGACGCGAAATTAGCGCCCGCGAAGCCACACATCAGAGAAATTGTGACGAAAACGCTGTAAGGCGTCTGCGGATTTTGTACGGCAAACCCGAGCCAGATACACGGGATAACCAGAATGATGGTACTTAACGTCGTCCAACGGCGACCGCCAACCATGGGGATAACGAAGGAGTAAGGGACGCGCAACAGCGCGCCGGAGACGGAAGGCAGCGCAGTAAGCAAAAATAACTGGTCTGTGGTAAAACTAAATCCGACCTTGTTTAGGTTAACGGCTACGGTACTGAAAATCATCCAGACACAAAACGACAACAGCAGGCAGGGTACAGAGATCCAAAGATTACGCTGTGCTATCCGTTGTCCGCCAGATTGCCAGAATTTTGTATCTTCAGGATTCCATTCCCTTATCAGCGTGCTTTGCGATACTTTTTCGGGTGATGAAGGCTGCGTCATAAAAACCTCGATAAATAAAAACGCGGTAGAATTAAGGCGCAACATTAGGGATTACACCGCAGGTAAAGTTGATGCAAATCAACGCACTGTCAGGTAAAAAAACCGAATAAAAATAACCACACTCCTTAATGAGTAATAAAAATAGAAAAATAAGCAACGATAATTCAAGCTGTTATATCTCTATTTTTTCTTACTGTCATATCCCCTTTCATGGCATGGATATTCGGTGGTACTCACTAGTGGGTATGGGGTTATCATGTAGGATCGGGAAAAATGCCAAAAGGGTTATCCTTCTCGGTACTGGTTTTCTACTCCTCCAGCAGAGGTCGCTTTATTATGTTGAAACGTTTCCTGCTGCCGCTGTCGCTCGTCAATCAGGTTGCCTTATTGATGCTGCTACTCGGTTTGCTGGGTATTGCAGGTATGTCGGTTTCCAGTTGGATGTCTCAAAGCATCCAAGGGAACGCGCACGCCATTAATAAAGCGGGTTCGCTGCGTATGCAGAGTTACCGCCTGCTCTCGATGGTGCCGCTCTCTGTCGAGAATGAAATTTACCTGCGAGAACTGGAAGAAGACGAAATCAGCAGTGACCTACAGCAGGCAGTACGACGGGAAGGGCTCAGCGAACAATTCACTGAACTGCGCGTTTTCTGGCTGGAAAACCTGCAACCGCATTTGCGGCAGGCAACGCACTCCGCGGATGCCTCAGCGGATGTCGCCCGCTTCGTGAAACAGCTCGACGATCTGGTTTCCGCCATCGATCATAAAACCGAACAGCGGTTGAGGATGGTCACGCTGGTGCAGCGCATCTTCATCGGTATCATGTTTATTCTGCTGGTCACGACGTTCTTTTACCTGCGTCGCCGCCTGTTGGGGCCGTGGCGACGTCTGGTTGCAATGGGACAAGCTATCGGGCAAGGCGATTTCACCCAGCGCGTTGCCATCAACGGCCATGATGAAATGAGCACGCTGGGACAGGTGCTGAACAGCATGTCGGATGAACTTTCCGCCATGTACCACAGCCTGGAACTGCGCGTCGCCGAGAAAACAGCCGACCTGCAACAGAAAAACGATCTGCTTTCTTTCCTTTATCGCGCCAGTCGACGCCTGCATACCGGGGCACCGCTGTGTAGCCGACTGATGCCGATCCTGAACGAACTGCCGTCTCTGACCCCGCTGCGCAATATTCAACTGCGGCTGTATGAAGATAATAATCAGGAACAATTTCACCAGTTTAGCGATAGTAGCCAGTCGCAGCCGGATCACTGCCCGGATAACAGCTGTCAGAGCTGCGGTATGCAGGCAAAGCGAGAAGAACTGCCGGGCGAGTCTCACTGCTGGGATCTGCACGATAAACACGGGCAATATGGCGTCGTGTTAGCCACACTGCCGGGCAACACCGTGCTGAGCCGCGATCAGAATCAGTTACTGAATACCTTACTGGAGCAGTTGACCAGCACGCTGGCGCTGGAGCGTCAATCGAACCATCAGCAGCAGTTGATGCTCATGGAAGAACGCGCCACGATTGCCCGCGAACTGCACGACTCTATCGCCCAGTCCCTCTCCTGCCTGAAAATTCAGGTAAGCTGCCTGCAAATGCAGGGCGGCGATTTGCCACCCGCGTCGCAGCAGTTGCTGACGGAAATGCGGGAAGAGTTGAATACTGCCTATCGCCAACTACGTGAGCTGCTGACGACGTTCCGGCTGAAACTGTCGGAATCCGGTTTACTTGCCGCGCTGCAGGCGTCGGTCGATGAATTCAGCAAGCGGCTTGGGTACCCTATCGAATTACATTACCGCCTGCCGCCGCAGTCGGTCTCCGCTCATCAAGGCATTCACGTCCTGCAAATTGTGCGTGAAGCGCTGAGCAATATTTATAAACACGCGCAGGCCACACAGGTCGATATCACGCTGCAACTGCGTCAGGGCTACATCGAACTCAGCGTAGCCGACAATGGCATCGGTATCCCTGATGATGCCAGTCGCGCCAACCACTATGGACTTATTATCATGCGCGACCGTGCACGGGGTTTGCACGGCGAATGCATTGTTCGACGCCGGCCGTCGGGGGGCACTGAAGTCAATGTCAACTTCCTCTCCGAATACCGTCACTGGCTGCCATTAACAGGAGAAACTCATGATTAACGAAGATGCCGCCACCCTACTGCTGATTGACGACCATCCCATGTTGCGGAATGGTGTTAAGCAACTCATCAGCATGGACCCAGAATTACAGGTGGCCGGTGAAGCCAGTCACGGCGAACAGGGCGTCGAGCTAGCGGAACAGCTGGACCCGGATTTGATTCTGCTCGATTTGAACATGCCCGGCATGAATGGCTTGGAAACCTTGAATCGTCTGCGGGAAAAATCGCTGTCTGGCCGCATTGTCGTCTTTAGCGTATCCAACCATGAAGACGATGTGGTCAATGCCTTGAAAAATGGTGCCGATGGTTACCTGCTGAAAGATATGGAGCCGGAAGATTTACTGGCTGCGCTTCATCAGGCTGCGTCAGGGAAAATGGTGCTGAGTGAAACATTGACGCCAATTCTGGCCGCCAGCCTGCGCGAAAGCCGCCACAGCAGTGACCGAGACATTCAACTGCTCACGCCGCGCGAACGCGATATTCTGAAGCTGCTAGCCCAGGGGTTGTCCAATAAAGTGATCGCCCGCAAGCTCACGATTACCGAAAGTACCGTTAAGGTTCACGTCAAACACTTGTTGAAAAAAATGAAGTTAAAATCACGGGTTGAAGCGGCTGTCTGGGTATTACAAGAAAAAGTGATTTAATTACATCGTCACAAGATACCGCGATTGTCAGCGGTACGGGTAAGGTGCTCTGGCGCCCTTCTGTCCAAGATTATCCTCGCGTGAGCGAGGATGCCGCCGTAGTTAATGAAAACAGCGCTGATGAAAATAATTGTTGTAAATACCACCAAACACCCCGCCAAATCTAAACGATTGCTAAACAACACCAGCATTTATAGCCATTATCCTAATTAATGTGACGTTGCTCTCGTCTAAACTAGACCGTAATCGCATTTTTCGGCTTTTACACCGAGTTTAACGTTGAGGAACAACATGAAAAAGGTCAGTAAGGAGCGGTTTATCGGTCTGGAATGGTTACGATTTTTGCTCGGCTGCTACGTGATGATTTATCACACAGTCCACGTATACCCACAGCGTGAACGCATTCCGTTCTTGAGCGAACTCACCAGCATGGGGTTCTTCGCGACCAGCACGTTCTTTGTCCTGTCTGGCTTTTTGCTCGCGCATGTCTATATCAAAGACGGACGTCTGCGTGAACCTGTTCGCCAGTTCTGGGCCAAACGCTTCTTTAATCTTTATCCCATCCATATCATTGCTCTGCTGTCGTCGATTGCCGTTGTCACGCTGATGCAGTGGCTGGCCGTGCCGCCGGAAGGACAAGTTGCCAGCGCGCGTTTCGTCATTTATGACACCAACGATCCCGCAACTGACCCCGAAACGCTGCGACATTACATGACGAATGCACAACTGGCGTTCAACGGGTTATTGCAGGTACTGATGTTGCAGGCATGGAACCCCTACTTCCTGACGTTCAATGCCCCGTTATGGTCGCTTTCTACACTGTTCTTTTTCTATCTGGCATTCCCACTGCTGGCTCCACGTCTGTTGAATAGTCGTCATCCGTGGTTGTGGATGGGGATAGTCTGCTTGCTATATCTCCTGCCGCCGATTTGGGTGATCTGGCAACAGCAGTTCGGTATGCCGTACACCGGGCTGTTGCAGCGTGGGCCGATCTTCCGCCTGCCGGAATTCCTGGCCGGGATATTGGGCTATGCGCTGTTCCGCCATTATCGTCAGAAAGAACGCTCACCGCTGACCAAAGGCCAGCGCTACGCACTCGCCCTCTTTATCGGTGTGAATTTCCTTGTCGCTACCTGGCTGTTCACAAAAGGCGAAGCCTATTGGTACTTCTTGCTGCACAACGGCTTGCTTCTGCCGGCTCAGGTCGGTCTGGTTTGTCTCAGTGCGCTGGCACGTGAGCCTAACAGTGAATGGCTGCGGCACTGGTCGCCCCGACTGGGAGCAGCCTCGCTGTCTATCTTTGCGCTACACGTTCCGCTCTTTAATCTGTTCCGTACGCTGGAACAGTTGGTGCGCGGTAATCCGATGGCTTGCTTCAGCGATTGGGATCAGTGCATTACCGCAGCAGGTCAGGTGCAGCTGTCCATAACGGGCTATGTCATTTTCCTGCTCAGCACCGTGACGCTTTGTGTTCTCTTCCAGGAACGGATCGTGTTCCGCGTAAGGACGTTCCTGACCGCGCGTTTCCTGAGCAACAACACTTCCCGCACGCAGCGCACCGCATAGCGTCATCTATCGCTCACGCTCTCTGACCTGAAACAAGCAGGGTCAGAGAGCCTCATACCCGCACGACTCATCCCCTTTCCGCTAGCCAAAAATGTGACAGATATCGCGTTATAGCTGTTAATCATCAATAGCCACTTTTATAACTATTTACATTCTAATCAATTTTCGTTTTCGGGTAGAGCATCACTACGATTCCTGTTAATGTTTGCCGTTCCGGACTAAACCGGTTCGTTATCATCGGCTGTACGTCTTTGTCTTTGACGGACATCTCAATACCTGTCACTACGGTTTACTTGGCAATAATGACACTATCCAAACATGCAATCTCTTCCCTCAGCTTGGTTGTCGCCCTCTCTGCTGGCATTACACAGAGCCGCGCTGACACCATTTGGCTGACCAACGGCGACCAGCTCACAGGGAAAATCACGCTGCTTGACGGCGGTAAACTCTTTATCAACACCGATTATGCTGGCTCTATTTCTGTAGCCTGGGATAAGGTGAAAACCTTTGAATCCGACCATGGTCTGGTGATTCAAGGCGAACGCTACGAAAAAGGCGTGCTGTATCCGACGATCAAAGCGGGCGAAAACCGCGCCATCGTCGCGAATCCATCGCTGGCTAACGAAGCCGCTGGCCCACAAACCTTGCCACTTTCCGAAATCACGTCCATCGTCGCGCAGAAGCCACTGGTGACCGATTTAGCCTGGAAAGGCAACATTGACGCTGGCATGTCGCACAAGAAAAGTTCGACAGAAACCGACAACTACGATGTGACGCTGAATACCAAAGCGCGTCACGATACGTGGCGACACAATCTTGATGCCAGTTACCATTTGGCGAAAGAGGATAAAGTCGAGAGTACCAAGAATGCGGCTGGCGAATATGCGCTGGATAAATTCGTGGATGAGAACTGGTTCTGGCAGGGTCGTTATCAGTACAAACGCGACTGGATTGAAAGCATTAAAATCAACCGTTCCTTCGGTCTCGGTCCCGGTTATCAGTTCTGGGATAACGACTTAGGCGCGTTCTCTCTGACTTCACTCGTCAACTCCCAAACTTTCGTGTACCGCGATCAGGGTGATGATGACTTCTACTCTGGCGGCATAAAGTGGGCGTACAACCGCTATATGTTCAGCAAATCGGTTGAAGCATTCACCAACGGTGAATTGGGGCGCTCATTTGACGGCACTGCACCAATCTACCTGAGGGCGGATGCAGGCCTGCGCTTCAAGCTGACCGACTGGTCTTCTATGACGATGAAAGTGTCACGTACCCGTATCGAAAATAATCAGGGGAATGTTGACGACACGCTGTACACCATGGGTGTTGGCGTCGGCTGGTAATTCGGTCGCTTCATACGTCTCAGGGTGAACGGCGACCCGTCGTTCACCTCAACGCTCACGCTCGTCGGGCGCGCCGTTATTGCCCGTTCCCTGCCGCCGCAGAACACGACTGTTGCAGGATACGCACCCGCTGCGCCAGTTCGCTCACGCTTTCGTCTTCCGTTCCGTGATTCTTCAGCTCTTGCTCGAGTGCAAACAGATATTGCGCATTGGTGCCGAGTGGACCGCTCGCGCGCGCAATCAGCGGGGCAACGCTCTGAATGCAGGTATCATTTTCGTTGAGGGGATGTTCCGGTTCGGAAACAAACACCAGCGCTGTCAGCGGTGCACCGTTCTTGCGATGCAGTTCGCACCAGAGCGGACGATAGCATCCCGTCAGCATTTCACGCTTCCACAACAGCTCCAGATCTTCACGCAATGAGGTTTCCGGCAGTCGGAAAGCCAACCCCGTCGTTTGCCCACCGGGCTTCAGCGCCAGCATCCGCCCCGGCTGCGTTACCGTGCCGCGACCGATGGTCAGGCGCAGACAAAAGGCACGCTGCCACCCTGCCAACGTGGCCAGACAGGTTTCTTCGGCGTCAAAAACCGGATTCCACATAAGCGAACCGTAGCCAAATACCCAGACAGGACAGCTATTTGGCCGGAGCGCCAGCGTCCTGTCCAACGAGTCAGCCCGCTGTTGCGGGGTGAGCAGTAAGGTTTCTTCAATACAACCAAAAGACGTTCTACAATCTGCTTTCTGCAAAAAATCGCGTGTTAACACTACTGACTACCCCCAACCTTACTCTTTTGCTGCTCGTCAGATCGGCTCTCGCCCTGCGTGTAAAAACCTAACTGCTTCATCTGCTTAATTTTACAACACTATCAACCCTGAGGTTATTCATTTATGGCTTTGCGATCAAGTTTGATACTAGTCACAAAAACTGAAAAAGTTCGTGATAATGTTTCAGTCACACAAGATTCAGCTTTTATATCAACTAATCGGCAACTCGCCGTCAGACTTGACGTATTCCTGATACAAACCTCATTTTTGTGACGTCAGGAACCTGACGAAAGCCGTATGCTTGACGTGAAAGCTCTCGACTTCAATAAAAAGTATCCACTACGACAAGAATAATAACGGGCAGACATCAAATGATAATAATTATCATCTCGTGTTATTATCATCCTTAATTTGGAATCGACTATCCACGGAGACACTGAATGGCAACGCCGCGTCAGCCTGTTTTAGTTCAGGTTAAACACATCCACGATATTTCCCCTCATTTACGCTGCATTACGTTCCATCACGACGCGTTGCGCGATTATCCGACCGAGCGATACGGTGCACACATCAAGCTCTTTTTGCCTCAGGCAGGACAGCAAAAACCGGCTCTGCCCGCAATTGGCGAACGCGGCCCGATCTGGCCAGAAGGCGAAGCCCGCCCCATCGTTCGCACCTATAGCGTCCGTGCCCTGCGCCCGGAAGAGGCGGAACTGGATATGGTTTTCGCGCTGCATGAACACGCCGGGCCTGCCGTCACCTTTGCCCGTCAGGCAAAGCCCGGCGACTGGGTCGGTATTTCACAACCCGGCGGCCCACTTCCGATGCTGCCGCCAGCGGCCGCTTATTATCTGGCCGCTGATCCGTCATCGTTCCCTGCGCTCATGGCGCTGCTGGAGAACCTGCCTGATGACGCCACGGGACATGCGGTAATCCGTGTCGACAGCGAGGCTGATAAACTTGATATCGCTAAACCAGCACAGCTTCAGCTACATTGGATTATCGGCGGAACGGACGTGACCGATGTATTTTTGCAGCAGTTTCAGTCACTTCCGTCGGCTGAAAATGCGTTTTACTGGTTAGCGGGTGAGGATCGTATCGTAGTTCAGCTTCGTCGCCACGTGCGTCGCGAACGCGGGTGTGAACGAAATCAGATGTATGCCGTGCCTTATTGGCGAGAAGGGTTAAATGAAGAGGATTATCATCATAAACGTCACGATATCATGGATAATCCTGACGAATAACCACAAAAAATACATTTGATATTATCATGATAGGGAGAAGACACGCAGATTCTCCCCTTTTCATGTGAATTTAAGCGCAAAGCGTAAAAATCCGTAAAACATCCCGCACCAACATGACAATCTGTTATCATATTGTTCGTTTTATTACGTTATAACTACTTTTTAGTAACCTTTTGCTGTTTATTGTTGTTCTACGTCTTTAATAAAGGGGTTTGCGACCTCAATAAATTGCTTTATGCCCTAAATAGTTTGAGCTGCCAGTAGGCGGGCTTGAAATATGACGGGGATATTTTGCCGTATCATTCCTCTGGATAAGGAGAACTCCCGCAATGAAGTCTCATGCTGAGGTGGTCAAAACTCGCCATCACGAATACTCACTCATTTTTCCGGTTATTGCGCTGGCCGTGCTCTACATGTGGGGCACTTCACAAAATTTTGTCGCCATTCTTGGCATCAACGCCATCGCGCTAGCCGGGATACTGTTCAGCGCCTTCAGCGTAGTACGCCACGCCGACGTACTCGCACACCGTCTGGGTGAACCCTACGGTTCATTGATCCTCAGCCTGTCCGTCGTCATTCTGGAAGTCAGCCTGATTTCTGCGCTGATGGCAACCGGTGACGCGGGTCCGGATCTGATGCGTGACACCCTCTATTCCATTATCGTGATTGTCACTGGCGGTCTGGTCGGTTTCGCTCTCTTACTCGGCGGCCGTAAATTCGCCACACAGTACGTCAACCTCAGCGGCATCAAGCAGTACCTGATGGCGATCTTCCCATTGGCCGTGATTGTGCTGGTTTTCCCCAGCGCCTTGCCCGGTGGTAATTTTAGCGTAGCGCAATCGCTCATTGTTGCCGCTATTTCTGCGGCGATGTACGGCGTGTTCCTGTTGATTCAAACGCGCACGCACCAAAGCCTGTTTGTGTATGAGCATGAAGACGAAGGGGACGGTGACGATCCACACCACGGTAAACCGTCCGCGCACAGTTCACTGTGGCACACTGCCTGGCTGCTGGTTCACCTGGTTGCTGTTATCGCGGTCACCAAGACGAACTCCATGCCGCTGGAAACGCTGCTGACAGAAATGAACGCGCCGACGCAGTTTACGGGCTTCCTGGTCGCGTTATTAATCCTCTCTCCTGAAGGGCTGGGAGCGATTCGCGCCGTTCTGAAAAATCAGGTGCAGCGCGCCATGAACCTGTTTTTCGGTTCCGTGCTGGCAACCATTTCACTGACGGTCCCTACCGTTACGATCATCGCCATGTTGACCGGTCGCACGCTGAATTTCGGTTTGGATATGCCACACATTGTGGTGATGCTGTCGGTACTGGTGCTGTGCCACATTACGTTCTCTACCGGTAGAACCAATGTGTTGAGCGGCAGCGCGCATCTGGCGCTCTTTGCCGCCTATCTGATCACCATCACGCTATAATTCCCCTGCCGACGCGGTTTTCGCCGCGTCGGCCTCACCAAAACTCACTTCTCTTGATGTATATCTGGATCTTCTGAGCGCGTCCGGCGTATCGTAAGGCTGTCGTCGACGGACCGGCAGGCCCGCCATATTGATTTACTTCCTTACTTTGGTTTCTGCTTAGATGAAAACGCACGGAATTAACGGCGTCAGGCCGTTCAGCGCGCTGATCGATGCGTGCTGGCGCGAAAAATATACGCTGCAACGTTTTACCCATGACATTATCGCTGGCGTGACCGTCGGCATTATCGCCATACCACTGGCGATGGCACTGGCCATTGCCAGTGGCGTTCCTCCGCAGTACGGACTGTATACGTCAGCCATTGCCGGGATTGTCATCGCCGTCAGCGGCGGCTCACGCTACAGCATCTCAGGCCCGACGGCCGCCTTCGTCGTCATTTTGTATCCGGTGTCGCAACAGTTCGGACTATCCGGTCTGCTGGTTGCCACCTTGCTGTCTGGCGTCTTTCTGCTGCTGATGGGGCTCTGCCGCTTCGGTCGTTTGATTGAATATATTCCGCTTTCGGTGACGCTGGGGTTTACCTCCGGGATCGCTATCACCATCGGCACCATGCAAATCAAAGATTTTTTCGGCTTACAAATGGCAGTAGTGCCGGAACATTACGTCGAAAAAGTGGCTGCGTTGGTGCAATCGCTGCCGACCCTACATCTTGCGGATACATTGATTGGTGCAACGACGCTTCTGGTTCTTATCGTCTGGCCCAGACTCGGTATTCGCCTGCCCGGCCACTTGCCTGCGCTGCTGGCAGGCGTCGCGGTGATGGGGATCATGTCGCTGCTTGGTGAAAATGTGGCCACCATCGGTTCCCGATTCAGCTATATGCTGGCGGACGGTTCGCAAGGGCAAGGGATTCCGCCTATCCTGCCGCAGCTCATTCTGCCGTGGGATATTCCGTCACCGGATGGGAAGACGATGACGCTGGATTGGCAAAGCATTTCTGCTCTGCTGCCTGCGGCGTTCTCGATGGCGATGCTGGGGGCAATTGAGTCGCTGCTGTGCGCCGTTGTGCTGGACGGGATGACGGGCAAAAAACACAATTCTAATGCAGAGCTGATGGGTCAGGGCTTCGGTAACATCATCGCACCGTTCTTTGGCGGCATTACCGCGACCGCAGCGATTGCCCGCTCCGCAGCCAACGTGCGCGCAGGAGCAAACTCGCCGATCTCCGCGGTGATTCATGCACTGCTGGTGTTACTGGCGTTGCTGATACTGGCGCCGTGGCTGTCTTATCTGCCGCTGGCGGCAATGGCGTCGCTGTTGTTGATTGTCGCCTGGAACATGAGTGAAGCGCACAAAGTAGTGGATTTGCTGCGCCACGGACCGAAAGACGACATTATCGTGATGCTGCTCTGTATGTCGCTGACCGTGCTGTTCGATATGGTGATCGCGATTACCGTCGGTATCGTGCTGGCATCCCTGCTCTTCATGCGTCGCATCGCGCAGATGACCCGGCTGAGCGAACTGCCGGACACCAAAATCCCGGATCATCTGGTGCTGCGCGTTAACGGCCCGCTGTTTTTTGCCGCGGCGGAGCGCATCTTCAACGAACTGACCGTGCGCAGCGAAGGCTATCAAAATATCATCTTACAGTGGGATGCGGTGCCGGTACTGGATGCAGGCGGACTCAATGCGTTCCTGCGCTTTAGCGAAACGCTGCCTGAAGGTAAACAGCTCATCATCACCGACATTCCGTTCCAGCCGCTAAAAACGCTGGCGCGGGCGAAGGTTCATCCGATTGAAGGACGGCTCAGCTTCTACGGTTCATTAGCGCAGGCGATTGAGGCGACGACGGCACAACGCAGCATGAAATAAATCCAAATGATGTCATGGGCAGAACGACATTTGCTCATGACAATCCAGAGTAACCCATGGCCGGGATGGAGATTACCCCGTGACGGAGTAGAGCGAGGGAGCACGTGCAGATAGCTCTAAGGGGCGTTCGGCAATCAGTTGTTCAAAGAACACGGGGAGTGGCCGATTTTTCACGGTAAACCGAAAATCCAGACTCACTCGGGTAACATCACTATCATTTTTTACCGTGCCGTGGTTTAGACAGCTTCCATCAAAAATTAACGCTTCACCATAGCGAACAAGAATCGGCCGAAAATCTTTGCGACCATAATCGGTTTCAACCCACAGGCAGCAGCTTTCATTGGTATCAACAAACGGCATCCAAACGTTAACCTGATCATAGCGACCTGTGACCTGTGCATCCGTATGCCATGCGCTACAGGCCGGTAATCCAGCCAGATGGACACGCATTTCTGGATGCTCGGTATAGATAATTTTCCCGCCGAAATGATAAGCAATAAGGCTTTTTATAAAACGATGATATAACAAATAGAATAGCCCATTCTCAGGAACGGCACGCATCCGATTACGTAAATAGGTCATATCCTCCGTAGAAAGGCGCGCAGCACGCCCTTTTTTTTCATGGGATCGAATGCAATGTTCATGCAGCCGCGAAAGCGACAAGCCAAAAAATGCTTCCTTCCTGAAGGCCCACGCAAACGGAAATGCTCGCGTGTCGTAACGAAGGATCATCAACTTTTTATCACCCTGGTAGCCTTGCGAGTCAAGCACACCATTCATCATGGCCTCACTCCTTTTCTAACAACGTGACCAGCTTTACGATTGCCAGATTACTCTGCACAATTTTCTGCCAATTTGCCCAGAACAGAATGCCACCGCTCTCCTCCCCAAGACGTGCAAACTGAGTAATGTAGCGAGCCTCTGCATCAGGTACACCTAACTCAAACCAAGGCACTGGCCGCAATACAACACCATCAGCCAACTTTTTCATTCCGATGAGTCTACTGCCATTTTCATCAACACCAAAGCAATGGTGCGTTCCTGATAAGGGATCAAAAACAAATGTTAATCGCCCGATAGTGTTCTTACCCTGCCATATAATACTGTTTCCCTCACGACGACTAAGCAGCATAGGCTTATCATCCAAAAGCAGTGTACCCTCTTCTACACGGGCTTCCAGGATTTGGCTCGTTCCGTATTGTTTTCTTCTTAAGGAATATGCACCAATGAACGTGTCAGCCATTTGCTCAATCATGATAGCCTCTCGCTCAACAAGCGTTGCTGTCGATGCCGTAAATGGCATCAGAGCGACAGCGTCAATCCGCCCTCCTGCATACCCTGCTCTTCCGTTTGCGGAAATACTGCCGACAGCGACAGTACGATGCCGAGCGGTTCGCGCAAAACGAAACATCCCCTCCGTCTGGTTGCCCCCACCAGCTTTCCAACTCAAACAACCATTATGGAAATCAGCACGATGTACCACGTCCCCATTAATATACAAAGCAATCTTGTTATGACCAGAAAACGGCGCCAGCATACATATCACCGTTCGGGTATTCGCATCGTAATAGATCCCACTCCAAACATATGCCGTTCGCTGCCCAGCACGTGCCGCATCATGAGGTAATTCGTTATAAGACACGCCATAGTGTTCAAATAAATCATGGAGTTGAGAAATTTTTTTTGTTTTTATAATACGACGCGCAATGCGTGGGTGACGGACAATATCGTCCAGTAGCGCTCTGTTCCCTGCCGAACGTTTATGGAGACCTTTTGCTGCAATCTGCACCATGCCAGGGTCTTTGCTCGCCATCAACTTCATTTCTCGCTCCCCCATTCCTTGAAAAGGGGGGGTGCTGAGCGCATCAAATGAGTTTGCCTCATAACGCTTGAGCAAATCGGGGTTTTGCAACAATTCAACAATAAAGCGCGCCGCTAAGGTATCTTCCTGCCATTTGTAACCTGCAGGGACTTTGAAATCGACAAGTGCGTCAAGTGCACGTTTCTCTTTTTTAGAATATTCGGCAATTTTGCGCAGCGGGCTGGAAGGATTGAGCGGCTTATGACCTGGTTTCAGAAGGCCCAGCTGGATAGCACGTTCAGGATTAATCGGACGAATATCTTTTGGCGGCAGGTAAAAGGTCGAAATGCCGGTGACTTTCTGTTGAATACTTGGGTCGTACAAATCACGAATACAGTATTGTTCAATCGTTGGTGGAATCCCGGGGTAGCGCGATGCTACGTAATTAATGAGGGTATGATCTTCACCATAAAACGCTTTCAGATAGTCAACGAGTAGAATGAAGTTGTTGTTGAGATAGCCAAGCCGCCGATAGCCAAGTTCACCGATCAACCCCACCTGCCACAACACAACATGTGCTGCGGTATCAGGTTGTTTATCTCGGATCATCATGTCACTCGCTTCATAGGTCTGTAAGCCAGGTGAACTGGGATCAACCCCCAGATCGGCACACAGACAGTCAAGCGCACTGATACCCGGGCGCATGAAAGCGGTATGACCCTCTTTGCGTGCAATTTGTATAGCTCGGTGCGTAGACAAAACAAAAATGCCAGGGTGTCCGTAATAAATACCAACAACATGCTTACCACGGCGAACGTGATGCAACATGGCCTCGGTCATTTGCATGTAAGTGGCATAGCGGGGCTTACTGTCATCGTAGAAGACATAAAGATCAAACGCATCAGGCCGCTGTTCTTTAATCCAAACCACGGTGGCAGGATCGGCGACGCAATAAAAAACATAGTCCGCCGTGTTAATAAAGTTCTCATCCTGACGACTAAAACTCACTGCCTCGATCCCAGAACCAATGATAGTCAGCTTTCCAGGGGCTCCTCCCGCCACCACGCCACCATTATGCACATTTGCTTTAGCGATATCCTGAGCTAGATCTTCCCATGCCTGTGTCCGTTCTTCTTTTTGGGGATAACGTTTTGATTGATGAATATCGAGCATAGACATGTTCCTCAGGAAATTTTTTTCAAATAACGAATGACGACACCACATGCGACCTTGATAGGCAGGCATTGATCGTCATATGTCGCTTTAGATAATAGGATGTAACCCTGATATTGGTCGCTCCCCGAACCCGCATTGACCATTTGGTTGACGACATCATCGATGCTGGATTCCGGCCATGTCCAATTTTTGAGTGCTGAATCTTCCGCAGCGTTCTTCGTCATTAGAATGTTAGCGACGAGCATATTTTGCTCATCTACCGTTGGATTCCCTTGCTGAACCCAATCTGCAAATGTTTTCCAGCGTGTTTCTACTGAGTTGTTGCCATTGAACATATAGTTAACCAACATGCCCGTTGATGAGGCTTGTTGGGGCGCCTGGTTATAGAGGCTTTCTTCACCTGCTTTACGCCAAACACCAAGTAACTTACTTGCACTCTGAAAAGCGAACATAATGGCCAGATTTTTTGCCAGAGCTTGGAAACCTTTATTGATTATCCAATTGCCAATTTTGGTAAGCGAAGAATCGACAGTACCGGAAGGCACATCAACATCGGTATCAACGCTGGTATCCGTATCAACATCAATATTCGTATCCTGATCGGTATCCACATCCACATCCACGTCAACATCCGCATCTATATCGACATCTATATCGACATCGACAAATACCACATCAACATCAATATCCACATCGATATCCACGTCAATATCCGTGTCCTGCACCACATCAATATCCGTATCCACGTCAATGTCCGTGTCAACATCGATATCGATATCGACATCAACATTAATCGGGTCGATATCTTCTGCGTCATCCGGCTCAAAACTGGCGGATTCATTACTGGTTTGAAACCGATTGGCAATTTTGTTGTAGAGAGACTGAGACTGATTCACCAGAGATTTCATACCGCCGGGTATCGCTTTCATAATAGTGACAGCCATATCAACCATCATATAAACCTGAAAGCCAAGATAGGCGGTATAGGTTAGATCATAGGAGATAACCCACCAGGGAATAGTTGGACCGGTATAAGTTTGAGCGATAATTTTATTGCCATTATTCGTGCCCAGCCAGTACATACCAAATGTATCAGGCTTTCCTTCCCACGCCATTTCACGATAAATACCTCTGAGATCAATGCCAGAAGTTTTCGTCGCACCGCTCGTTGTTAAGTTACCATTTACATAGGATAGTACTTGTTCAGATGAGCCATTCGCCGGTTGGTACATTGCCTGACCATCAGCAATAACAACCGTCGCACTAAGCTCATCAGGGAACACAAATCCATAATCATTATTGCTTTGATAAAGGTAATATTTACCTGGCCAAGCATAAAGAGAATTTAATGCCCAGAAAGTCACTATCGAAAAAGCATTATAGGTACAGCCTTTATATTGTGTGTTATCGAAAAAATTTTCTATTTGTGTATTAAGCGTCAGAATATTATCTGGATTAAGCAGAATTTCATTAAATTGCAACGCAGTTGGAGAGTAAGGTTGCGCGGTATATTGCTGATAAAAAGCAAAAGCCTGATTAGAAGCATTCTGCATATCCGTTGTGACGGTAAATGTCTGCGTTCCACTAGGCGCAAGGATATCAGGCACCCACAGGGCAACGGGGAACTGGTCTTCTTCTCTGACAATGACCAAGCGAGCAACTAAAGCCTCGATATTAATATTGGCAGAACCATTCCCAGGAACCGTGCCAGTTTTAGTATAAATCTGATCTAAATCCTCAGGAGAAAGATTATCTGAGCTAGATGGCTTCGCATCCATTGTTGAATAAACAATAATATTTGATGGAAGCATGTTTTTTATATTGACAAAGTTATTAGATGACATCGCACCCCCTGTTTTATGGCCACCTTAAATATATAATAAAAACACCGACAAAATAAAAAAGGAGAAAAGGAAAGAGAAAAACATTTCTCTTTCCAATAGAATCACATTACACTCATATCGAAATCTGGTCCTTCAGGAGAATCACCGCTCTCTTCATCAGCTTGTCTCTCGTTCATGGCTTCTTGCTGTTCTTTCAAATCATTCAGATTTTCATTGGAGGCATTTATTTCATCTATTGTTTCCGAACTAATATCATCACCTAAATTCTGAACGATGGACTTCAGGCTCGAATCTATTTCATTGAAAGTAATTTCAAGGCTTGAGCTTACTTCTTTTATTTCAGGAAGCGTTGAAGCATTAGCTAACTCTTCTGATGCAGAACGTAATTTCTGAGCCACGTCCTCTATTTCATCGTTCACACCATATTGAGCAATTTTATCAAGCTGGTTACTATATTCATCGATCTGCCCCTGTAAAACAGTTCGTTGCTGCTGAAATGACAGCTCATCAGCAGCAGCTTGCATATTTTTGCCAGCAGAATCAAGATCGCTATCAAACTTAATATCTGACTGTGCTCTATCAGCCACATCTTGGTTGTTTTTAGCGATTTGTTCAGAAATCGAGTCTAACTTATTATTAATCTCTTCATTCTGCTCTTTTGTTAACTCTTTTTCTTGATTTTCTCTTTCTTTAGCCAGCCTGGCTTTCCGTTTACCCCAAGTAAGTTCATAAACAAAGTGCACCCCCATTAACAAGCCAACACTGTTACTTATGTAATCAAAAATAGTCGAAAAACTAGTTGAGCTTTTCGTACTAAGATCTTTTTTATCTTTCGTACCACAGGATTGATTTCCATTTATCGTCCCTGACATCATTGGAATTACGCTATCCGGTGAATTATTACCATTGTTAATTTGATTGCTTGACACCCAACTTATGACCAAACAAATAGATGGAAAATCTGCATTAACATCAGAAACAAACTGACCTTTATTGTAAGTCAGACTCGTATTTTTACCACTTGAGTCGGTATAAAAAATACTGTAACCACCATTATTATCAGTCAAATCAAATGGCACTTTTAAATTATTTAAATTAAATATAACCTGACCATTGGCCACCACATCATCAGATGTTGATTGATACATATAGAAAGTATAAGAAGGATTAAAGCCTACAGAAGTGCCAGCAAAAGTTCCTATATAACTCTGAACACTTGCATAAGTCACTGAAGTACAATTTTTGAATTGCTTTGTTCCCTGAAAGAAAGTATCAATAGCATTCTCTGCCGGAGGCTGGGTCTGCGTACCATTATTCTGCTGACTTTTCAAAGCACTAATGAAGTTGGTTGCAGTATTGGAAGTAGGGTATGCTTGAATATATTGATAGAATTTATAGGTATTTTCCATTGCATCGAGTGCATCACTAGCTATGCTATAAGGAGGATAGACATCCGAAGTCGAAGTTAATGGTAGGCTCGCGCTTGTATCCGCCACCGGAAAGCCATTCGATGGTAGAGAAAACACCACATCATAAATCAGATTGTCGGTATCAAGCATAACATCGGTCGTACTATTTGCTGCAATTTGATTATCACTCCCAGACGTCTCCAAATAGCTTAATGATGCTTGATAGATCATTTCCATCGACGGTGAATCACTTGTATCAAAAGAACTAATTGCATTAACCGATTTATTAGTTTCATTGGTCACCGACCATTTGCTATTGTTAGCCATGTATATTTCCTCACGTTAATTTATGCCAAAATAATCAATTAAAAGCAACACTATCATTATCTACTACTGCCGCTATAGCGCTATAATACTGGAAAATATCATCAATATTAAGAAAGGCACCAAGATAACCATATACCTATATTTTGGCCACTTCTGAAAACTAAAAGTTATTCTATAATAATAGTGGGGCTGCTTATTATTATAGAATAACGTCGAATTCTTTGCATTATCACCATCAATATTATCCGCAAACAGAATCAATTCAGAGAAATGACCTTCCGATTGAGGCATAAACATAACAACCAGCATTGACTACATCTTGAGGAACTGAATTATTTAATACGAAAATATAATCTCTCATCACAGCCCCCCTTTTTTATATTTATTGAACTTTAAACCATCATTAATACAGAAGAATATCGTAACCATATACGAATAAAAATCAACGTGATAAATGGCCGACAGCTAAATATCAAGAGTGCGCTAAACGCCATTAATAGGCAGATACGAATCTATGAAACTGCACAGCGCCGCTAAATAATCCGTGTCGTTCAAACAACATGGCTCACATGGAGAGCAGGCTTTTCTATATTTCCTTTTCTCCTCTTCGGTAGTAGTTTGCTGCGCACTATCCTGATGGGTATAAATTAAAGCTTCATTATGGCGGCAAGGAAGTAAATCTCGATGAGCATACTCAGGTAAGTGCACACTGCTCACAGCGGAGCCAAAGGGGCGAGTCTCACGCGTACACAGCTAATGTACATGCAATTTGGAGAATGACGAATAGAGTGGTTAATTCAGGTATATTGTCATGGTTCCCACTTTCGACTAACGTGTTGAGGAGACCTAATTGTGGCAACTTTTTCTTCCGCTCCCGTGTTAATCACCGGCGGCGCACGGCGTATTGGGCTGGCACTGGCGCGTTCGTTTATGGCTCAGTCGATTCCTGTCATCATCAGCTATCGCACGCCTTATCCCGAACTAGAGGCGCTACAGCAAAACGGTGCTATTTGCCTGACCGCCGATTTTTCCACCACGGAAAACCTCTATGCGTTTGCGGAGCAAATCCAGTCGCTTACGCCGCAGCTGCGCGCCATCATTCACAATGCCAGCCGCTGGGAGCCAGAAAGCCCCGCGACACCGCCAGAACAAACGCTGGCCGATATGCTACAAATTCACGTCTATACGCCCTATTTACTCAATCAACTGTTGGAATCTTGCCTGCGTGGGCAAGGTATCGCAGGTGCCGACATTATTCATCTGACGGATTACGTAGTAGAAAAAGGTAGCGAGAAACACATCGCCTATGCTGCCAGTAAGGCGGCGCTGGATAACATGACGCGTTCCTTTGCCCGCAAACTGGCACCGGAAGTAAAGGTAAACGCCATTGCCCCCAGTTTAATCACATTTAAGGAGCAAGATGACGAGGGATATCGTCAACAGGCGCTGGACAAGTCCTTGATGAAAATTGCCCCTGGTGAAGAGGAAATTGTCCGACTGGTGGATTATCTGTTCAGCAGTAACTACGTCACTGGAAAAACGTTGGGGGTTGATGGCGGTCGGGCTTTGCGCTAAAGCCCCACACCACAGAAATGGCGGGGTACTTACACCATTTCTTTTTCCCCATATATTTAATGAGTGAGCAGATTACGTATAATTTTTTTCTTTATTCTTGTTGTCCAAATCTTTCATTAACGAACCGTCCCACTGGCATGCACGCCCCCGAAAGCGCATGCAATGAGATGGCGGGAATTATTTCGTCTCTTTTTTCTTCACTCGCGCCTTACGCTGGTACGCTTTATTGCTAGCGACATACGTCAGGTAGGCTGCACGCGTCAGCCCGCCAGTACGCTGGGCGAAGGCATCGTAGGTCGTATCAGGTGGAAAACCAAACTCGGCCAATGCCCGTTCCCACGCTTCACGATGTGCCGGTTTGTGCAACGTTTTATCGTAGTCAGGGAAACCGTTACCGGCAAAGCATTCGGCTGATACGCTGCTATAAGCCCCATTGTTCATATAGCTGCGCCCAGCTTTAAAAGCGGTATCCTGACTGGCTTTCTCGATCGAACACGGTCCCCATGACAGGCGATAGCCACTTTTCTGTGCGCTGATGCTTGGGCCATAGCCAACCGGGAACAGAATGTCGTCTTCCGACAACGTTTTCGATCCCACATACTCATAGTTACCGCGCAGAAACGAGTGATCCATAACAATCGAGCACTTTTCAGACAAGGGTGATGCCACGATCTCCGACAGAGGGAGATTACGCTCGGTTGTGCGAAGCAGATAAGGTCGAACAAACAGCGGCATCGTCATCACATCATTCCAGATGCTGTGTTCAGCAAACAGTTCGTCCTTTTGCATCTGACGCAGGTTACCAATCACCAGAACATAGCCATCGGTATGCAAATCTATTTCGACCCGAAAGATATCGCCCGGAACCGTTTTATGCTGCTGGTTTTTCGCACTCATCAACCGTTCCAGTTTGTGCGCATAATCCGCCGGCAATCGCTCGCGATAAGATCGCAGCCAGTCGACAATCTCTTCTTTAGTGGTCAAATGACGGCATTCTGGCAACGGTAGTCCGATTGAGTTGCGGTAATTGCTGGCGTTGATATAACCGTAGCTTCCCGAGTTCAGCGTTCTGACGCCCGCAGAAAACACAATGCCATCGGCCATCACGCTGGAAACGCTGGTGTACGTCAGCTTCTTTTCTTTACCGCGCGCGGTTCTCGGCAAAATAACGTCACGTTCGCGCGTGTGAATAATGACGTCTTCTTCCTGATAATTTAACTCGGTGGCGGTAATGCGCTTACGGACCGTGTCGCCATCGAAGCAGATGAAATAGTCGTTACGCACGGTGATAATATCCCATTCAGACGACAACGGTTCCAGCCCGAAGTAAGGACGTAAGGCTTCCTGCATCCAGCTGTTTATCTGTTCAATCGGTTTCATCTTCAGCGGTTCCCTGTGGAATCATCAGTGATATGTCGTCGCCATTTTCGGTAAACAGCGAGAGTCAGGCACAATCTTGCCTAAAAAAGTACGCGTTGCAGCTTATCTAATTCGGACAGATAAACAAACACTTAACACCCATTTACGCTTCATCTCTCGTTTATCACCTATCATCAAGCTATGCTATCAGCAACAAGATGGGGATGACGTAGATACCATGCATAAGATTGTTTTTATAGAAGATGATACCGAGGTCGGAAAATTGATCGCGGCCTACCTCGGCAAGCATGACATTGATGTTCAGGTTGAGGCTCGAGGCGATCGGGCATTGGCCTTTATTGAACAACAGCAGCCTGACCTTGTGCTGTTGGACATTATGCTGCCCGGCAAAGACGGCATGACCATCTGTCGGGAATTGCGGCCACAGTACAGCGGCCCGATAGTGCTGCTGACCTCGCTGGACAGCGATATGAATCATATTCTGGCGCTGGAAATGGGTGCTGATGATTACATTCTGAAAACCACGCCGCCCGCCGTTTTGCTCGCCCGTTTGCGCCTGCATTTGCGACAATACACCACAGTCCCCCAAGCCGTGCCAGAAACAGCCGCGCCCACCGCGTTACAAGTGCATAAATCACTGCACTTCGGCCTGCTCTGCATCGATCCCGTCAATCGGGAAGTGACATTAGGGCAAGAGCACATCGTGTTATCCACTGCGGATTTCGATCTACTCTGGCAGTTGGCGACCCATGCAGGCCACATCATGGATCGGGATGCGCTGCTGAAAAACCTGCGCGGGGTAACCTATGACGGCATGGATCGCAGTATTGACGTCGCGATTTCCCGCCTGCGTAAAAAATTGTACGACAACCCATTGGAACCGTTTCGTATCAAAACGGTGCGCAATAAAGGCTATCTGTTCGCCCCCAATACCTGGGAGAGTGTCACGCTATGAGAAAGCTGTTCGTCCAGTTTTTTCTATTGCTGTTCGCTTGCTTTGTCGTCATGACGCTACTGGTCGGGCTGGTCTATAAAGTCACAGCCGAACGCGCCGGGCGTCAGTCCATGGATGATCTGATGAAAAGCTCGCTCTATCTCATTCGTAACGAGCTACGCGCGATCCCCCCCCGCGAATGGCATAAGACCATCAGCCAACTCGATTTAAATCTGTCGTTCAAACTGCATATCGAACCCGTGAGCAAATATGCTCTGAGCCCCAAGAATCGACAGCGTTTGAATCAGGGGGAAATTATCGCACTGGATGATGAATACACGTTTATCCAACGCATTCCCCGCAGCCATTACGTTCTCGCCGTCGGCCCGATTCCTTATTTGTTCTTCCTACATGAAATGCGGCTGCTGGATTTGCTACTGGTGATGCTCATCGGGCTGTCACTCGCGTTGCCGGTTTTCTTGTGGATGCGGCCACACTGGCAGGCCATGCTCAAACTGGAGAATGCAGCACAGCGTCTAGGGAATGGTCATCTGGAGGAACGCATCCACTTCGATAGTACCTCAAGCCTGTTCCGGCTCGGCGTCGCCTTTAACCGGATGGCGGATAACCTGAATCAGCTCATCAGCAGTAAAAAACAACTGATTGACAATATTGCGCACGAACTGCGTACGCCGTTGGTCAGACTGCGCTATCGACTGGCCATGAGCGACAATCTGACGGAAGACGAGCAGCAGGCGTTAAACCGGGATATTGGTCAACTTGAAGCGCTGATTGACGAACTGCTGACGTATGCCAGACTCGACCGCCCACAGGTGACATTACATCTTGCCAATATTGATATTCCTTCGTGGCTACAGGCAAAAGTTGACGATTTCCGTCTGATCCACCCTGATAAGCACATTTCGTTGGAAATCCCCCATTCAGCACAGATTGGCGCGCTCGATTTGCGCCTGATGGAGCGGGTTCTGAATAACCTGATCGGTAATGGACTACGCTTCTGCCATAACCAACTGCACATCAGCCTGACGTCCGACGCAGAGCACATCGCGTGTCTGCAAGTCGAAGATGACGGCTCCGGTATTCCACCCGACAGCCGGGAAAGCGTGTTTGAACCGTTTGTCCGTCTGGAAGCGGGTATCGAGAACAGCAGCGGCGGATGTGGGCTGGGGCTGGCGATTGTTCATGCTATCGCCCGGGCTTACGACGGCAGCATTACCGTGGATGACAGCCCACTCGGCGGAGCCCGTTTCCGTTTTTGCTGGCCGGTAAAAACCGCAACAACGCAGGCCGCAATCGTCATTCAGCACTAGCACTGAGACGGCGGTAATTCCGCCGCTTCTCCCTGTCTTTCCCACTTTTGCTGGCTTGTACATTAGGTTACACGCCGAAACCAATCACTCACTGAAGCCGCCCTCTGTTTCTCCTATTCTCTCTCTACCAGCCCAACTGAGGGCTACGAAACGTGAATGAGACAATGAGGAAATGATGATGAATAAAGTATTAGTTATGATCGCAGGTGCTGCACTGGGTCTGTCCTCTGTAGCGTTTGCCGCGGATACCGTAACCAACGCACCAATGCAACCTTCTGCTCCGGCTAAAGTCGTTCACCATAAAAAATCGGTGAAGAAAGCTAAACCCGCTCCTGCGCAGAAAGCACAGGCTGCTAAAAAACACGTGAAGAAAGCTAAACCAGCCCCTGTACAGAAAGCGCAAGCTGCCAAGAAACACGTGAAAAAAGCGAAAACTGCAAAACCAGCTACCACCACGCCAGCAGCATAATCGACAATCGTACACGCCTTCCCCACTGGGAAGGCGTGACTTGGAGTAAGCAACGGCGCTAAAGGACTTACCGCGATAGGACACAACCATCAAACACCCGGCCTACTGGGTATTTATTTCATAGAGGGACAGGAGAATGATACGGCGTTATTCATTTGAGATTATGTTATCTCTTGTTCTACTCTGTGGCGTTATCACCCTGAGTTTTTTTCTTTAATCAGCAGAGTTTTTGTATCAGACTGTATTGACCGTCAAAATCAAGTCCCTCACCAACAAATACATCTATAGTTAATTCAACGCGCTATATTTAGCACCTCAAGATGACTTTTATCATAAGGCTTATTCACAACATGCGCATACCAGCCTGGTTGTTATGTTCATTATTATTTATCGCTCCGCTCAGTTGGGCAAAATCCTCACCAACAGACACCACCGCGCAGAAGCAGCAACAAATCTTATTTTTCAATCATGACGATCGGGATATCGTTCCTGATACAGCGGTCTGGCCGTGGCAAGCGATTGGGCAGTTGGAAACCGCCAGCGGCAACCTCTGTACCGCAACGCTGATTTCCCCACATCTGGCACTGACAGCCGGGCATTGCGTGGTTGCGCCACCGAAGGGCGAGATAGATAACCCCGTCGCGCTGCGCTTTCTGGCAACAGAAAACGGCTGGCGTTATGAAACGACAGAAATTGAAGCGCTGGCGAATAAAACGCTCGCAAAAAAACTGAAAGCCGACGGCGAGGGATGGATTGTTCCTCCTTCCGCAGCACCGTTGGATTACGCCCTGATTCGGTTAAAGCAAACGCCGCCCGGAATCCGCCCACTTCCACTCTGGCAAGGCAGTCGTCAGGAATTGATGCAGGCTTTGAAGGACAACGCCCAGCGCGTCACTCAAGCCGGTTACCCAGAGGATCATCAGGAGGCGCTTTATCGCCATCAAAACTGCTTGATCACCGGCTGGGTTCACTCCGCCGTTATGGCACACCAGTGCGACACGCTACCTGGCGATAGCGGCTCTCCGCTAATGCTGAATTCAGCCACAGGTTGGGTACTCATGGGCATTCAAAGCTCCGCTCCCGATGCCAGTGAACGCGGCCAGGCCGATAATCGCGCCGTTTCCGTTACTGCCATTCGTCAGCAGTTGGAAACATTGGCAAAACAAAGCTCGCCAACGCCAAGCTCACCAACACAACGCTAACGCCCACTACACAAAAGCCCCACCGTCAGGCGGACACCGTTGTTCAGGGTTCGCCTGACGCTAACCACTTCCCACCCACTTCATGGTATAAAAAAATATCTGTTCTATTCTTATCAGAGATATAGGTTGATTATCCATATTGGCACCCTACGTGGAGGTGCCAATTATCAGGATTTTATTTTCATCTTATGGAAGATGCCGTTTTTATAATTAGATTCCAATTTATTTGCAGAGCATTTTCTCAGCTGAATCGATTATCTTTTCTCACAGCTAATGGGGAACATCATAAATTCATGCAACGCATTGAAAACCAAAAACACGGCTTAAGACAAAAAAGTCAGTGGCTTAAGGGAAAGATAACGGTGGTATAATAAGTTACCTCAATTTTTAGCCTCTATGTTATTGTGTCGCCGTTAAATTAAATTGATGTTGTCGCGATTATTATTGCGGAAAGGAAGAGTCTACATGTTAAAACATCTGAGCCATGACGAAAAAAAACGCATGCAGACTCTCGACGAACTAAAAAAAACCGATATATCTCAAGATGATATTCTCCATAAGCTCACGAAAATGGCCTGCCAACTGCTCGAAACCCCTACAGCACTCGTGACGCTAACCGGATCCAAATCTCTGCATGTTAAAGCGAAAAACCATTTTCCTCTGGATGATATGGACAAAATTGGTTCATTCGACCATTTTACCGTACAAACGGGTCAGTCCTTTGTCTGCCCCGATGCCATTCAGGACGAGCGTTTTAACGATAGTCCTTACGTAACGGGCAAACCGTTTATCCGTTTTTACGCTGGCGTACCGCTTAAAACCAAAGAGGGTTACTCTATCGGTACGCTCTGCGTCATCGATTATGTTCCACGTATGTTCAGTAAGATTCAACTACGTCTACTGCATGATTTAGCCGCGATTGCGATGGTGTTAATGGAATACCGCAATGCCATTGGGCTGATTGATGCGGTAACGCTGCTACCCAACCGCCAACGCCTGATTGATGACATCAGCCACATTACCGACATTCATGAGAGTTACCTGCTTATTCTGATTGATACCATCGACATTTCTTATGCTTATGAAATGGGATGTGCGCTGGGTATGCCGACCGTAGAAGGCCTGTTGAAAGATATCGGTGTCTTCCTGCGTCTCAGTTTAAATTCACCAGACAACATTTACTGTGCCGCCGTTGGGCGTTTCGCCTTGCTGGTGAAAGCCGACAAGAAAGAGCAGGTTCTGGCGGAACTTGACGCCTGTGCCGAACGAATTCATGAAAGTATCACCAGCCATATCCCACTCAAACTTGAGCTTTTCGTTGGCTATACCGAATTTCAGATCCCGGCCAAAGAGCCGCAACGGATCCTGCGTGAATCGATGAGCGCACTGCGCGCCGCCATCACCAAAAATATCCGCCAATTTGCTTATAACCATGAAGCCGATAAGGCGCAGCAACTCGCCTTTACCTTGCTCAATGAGCTGGCTGACGTGCTACAGAACAATAAGCCTGGTCTCTACTTGGTTTATCAGCCGAAATTAAGCATCAAAACCAACACCGTTATTGGTGCCGAAGCGCTGATTCGCTGGCATCATCCCGAATTAGGTGAAATTTATCCCGACCAGTTTATCCCGCTAGCGGAAGGGACGACGCTAATGCGCCCGTTAACGGACTGGGTCACCCGAGAAGCGGCATGTCAGGTGAAGCAGTGGCGTCAGGAGGGGTTGAACTTTCCGGTGTCTATTAACGTTTCTGCCAGAAATTTTTCCGAGAATGACTTCATTCCGCGCCTTATCACCATTCTGGAGAACCACGGCCTTACCCCTCAGGACATTGACATCGAATGTGTAGAGACACAGGAAATCATCGAAAGCACAGAAACACTCGCCACTATCCAAACGCTGCAACAGCTTGGGTTTACTATCGCCCTCGATGATTTCGGCACGGGATATAGCAATTTGAGCTATCTACGCAATATTCCCTCTACCGTGATAAAGCTGGATAAATCGCTGATTAAAGATATAAAAACTGACCACAAAAGCCGCGTCATTGTGGAATCGATTATCAGCATGCTGCACAAACTGAATTACATTGTGCTCGCGGAAGGGGTGGAAAATAAGGAAACACTCGACTATCTGGCCAGTTTTGGCTGTGATGAGGTTCAGGGTTACTATTTTTCCCGACCTATCCCTCCAGATGCGTTCACCACCTGGTTGCATGACCACGTATCACGTGTGTCATCTCAATAGCATCATCGTTAAAAGGGGTTCGAGGTTCAATGATGTAAAAACCACGCTAAGAGGTTAATTCATTGTTTTTTTATTGACATTCAATGATCTTAGTTCGCCCTTTTAAGTATCTTCCGGTAACGAAAACGTATAATGCCCAGCATATTTATACGGCTATGCATCAGCGGCGATAATCTTTCAAGTTGCTCCTCCTCAGGAGTTTTCTGATCTCACTACGTTGTCCGTAGCAAATAGTCCGAGCCACAGCATGACGTCCTTCTCCCCAATTGAGCTGAGTGAGTATCCGGCGTCGGTAATCCTCATCATCGATATTTTCGCCTAAAGAGACTTAAATAGAACAAAAATGAGCTATCTGAAAAATTTAAGAGTACACTGGAATTCAACGTCTCTGCTGGATAAAAGATATGTCTATCTTTGATAGCTTTAAGATGTTTCGTGACAAATCAGTAGATGTCACATGTCCTAAATGTTCTCGTATAGCTCAACAGAGCATGCATAAATTAAGAAAAAATATAACGATGCTTTGCCCTCACTGTGGATATTATTTTCGAGGTGAAGAAGATTAGTAATGATTTATATCATTTTCACTATCACAGATTTAACTGAGGTGTAAAAAATGACAATTAACTATCTGATAATGAAATGAATATAGGAAGTGGTTAATTCCATTAACCAAGAGTAACTATTACGCATTATTTATAGTTAATAATATTTTAATTTAATGAATTTCACTCTCACGCACTAATATTTTAGGTGCATTTTTATAAGTGTTTTGAGTTGAAATTCTTAGGTCGTTTAATATGATTGCATATTTTATTTTGATCCACCGCTATCCAAACCAATTCAAACGGTTATTCAAATCGATCTATCATAAAAAGAATCATTATGTGATACATGTGGATAAACGTGCAGGAAAAAAACTTTTTGATGAAATATCTTTGTTTTTGCGTGATTATAAAAATGCTTCAGTATTAGAAAGCAAAGAAGCAATATGGGGTGGGTACAGTTTGGTAGATGCCCAGTTGCGTGGTATTGAAAAACTTGTAACCAGCGGCGCAACATGGGATTACTTTATAAATTTAAGCGGTCAAGATTTCCCATTAAAAAATCAGGATTTTATAATGGAATATCTTAGTTCATTTGACTGCTGCGAATTTATAAAAGTAGTCAATCAAAACTTTATCAGACCTGAAACTATGCATAGAATAAAAGATTATGTAGAGGAAGTAAATGGTGAGTTAGTAATATCTACTACATCGAAAAGAGAATTTTTAAAAGGGGTTACACCATATATAGGTAATCAGTGGATGATACTAAGTAAGGATTTTTGCGAATTTATTACTTATAGTCCAGAATTGGAGGTTTTTAAAGAATTTTACCGTAATACATTAATTGCGGATGAAGGTTTCTTTCAGACGGTATTGATGAATACCACATTTAAACCGAGGATAAATTACGATGACAAAAGAGAAATTGACTGGATTGAGTCAAGTGATATTAAATTGCGCCCTCGTGATTTTCTGACGGATGATTCAGAGATGCTAATAAACAGTAATAATCTGTTTGCCAGAAAATTTGATGAAAATATAGATAGCGACATTCTCAGTATACTTGAACGCAGTATTAAACCGTCGGCCATTAGCGCTATACTATAGCGAGAGTCTTTATCTCATTGCAACCAGTCACTGTAAGTGACTGGAAAAAGGGGCTAGAGTAAATTTTCGCATTGCTGATCCTGAAACCAATTAAAGTCTGCCGTTAATACGTTGATTGTCTCTGAGCACATCAATTGCGGTCTGCATCGCAACTTTATTATCTCTTCTTTTTTGCTTTTCCTGCATCACCTGCAGATATTCAAGCAGCGTCCGGGTGTTAATCGCTCTGCCCTGTTTGCCAACAGCCAGCACGGCTTCACCAAGGATGATTTTCACTGGAGGCAATTGAGCAGGGTACCAATCGAGGGTGTCTTCTGATTTCATCATTAATTTCTCACGGAGGGTATTCTATCACAGATAAGGCCTTTATGCCTAAACCGAAATTGCCATTATCCCCTGTCCGATTAAATCAACGCATTCATTGCTGCTTTTGACCGTTCAGCAGAATGTGCTGCCTATAGGCGATACTGGCATCAATTAAAAGAGTAAACAAAATCGGTCTTCCTTTATTATCTCCAAATATGTTCGAGAAATGCGCTTAGCATAAGTTCTCATTTCGTTGGGATCTCCTCCCATAAAACTAATTTTTTCAGATAGTTAATTGCTTAACGTGATTTTTTACACGAGTGAACCTCAAATCCCTAAAACAAATCGATGACAGCAAGCGGTCGGCAGCACACGCCACCGACCTGATGTTATACGAGCGATATTACCCTTCAACCTGCTCCATCGCCTGCAAGACGCGCTTATCCGAAATCGGAAATGGCGTCCCTAGCTGCTGGGCAAAGTAGCTGACGCGCAGTTCTTCAAGCATCCAGCGCACCGCTTTCACGTCGTCGTCGTCACGTCGTTCCGCAGGCAGCTTATTCCACCACTGCTGCCAGGTCTGTTGAACCTGCTCCACTCTCAGCATCTGCGCCCGATCGCGGTGAACATCCTGCGCCAGTTTCTCCAAACGGCGCTCTATCGCGTGCAAATAGCGCAGCACGTCCGGCAGGCGCTGCCAGCCGTTTTCGGTCACAAAACCGCGAAACACCAGACCGTTCATCTGGCTCTTGATATCACTTAACGCCAGCGCCATCGCCATATCTACACGCCCTTTTAGACGCTTGTTAATGGTGAAGACCGCCGTCAGGATTTGCTCAACCTGCTTGGCGATATCAACCACCGTATCATTCAGCTCCGCACGCACTTTTTCATGCAGTTGCTGGAAGGCCTCTTCCTGCCAGACGGGACCACCGGATGATTCAATCAGCTTATCCACTGCGCAAGCGATGCAGTCATCGATGAGATCCAACACCTTTCCGTACGGGTTGAAATAGAGGCCAAGTTTCGCCTTGTTCGGCAGTTTTTCATGCAGATATTTGATCGGCGACGGAATGTTTAGCAGTAACAGACGGCGCAGCCCTTGCCGCATGACCTGCTGCTGCTGATGCGGTGTGTCGAACAGGCGAATCGCCACGCTATCCTTTTCATCCACCAATGCAGGATAGGCTTTGACCGAGTAGCCGCCCCGCTTCTGCTCATAACAGTCCGGCAGCGAACCAAAGCTCCAGACGTGCAGGCCGCGCTGCTCCAGCCCGTCATCCACTACGGATGACAGCGTTTGCTGCACTTTATCCTTAAGCTGATCTTTCAACGCATTCAGGTCTTTGCCTTCGCGCTGCGTCCGATTCTTCTCATCGATAACGCGGAATGTGATTTTCAGATGATCGGGCACCTGATCCCACTGCCACGCCTCACGCGGTACCGTGACGCCCGTCATCAGCCTCAACTCACGTTCCAGCGCATCTAAGAGTCCTTTCTCTAATGGCGTAGTACGGGCCAGAAACGCTTCGGCATAGTTCGGCGCGGGAACAAAGTTACGACGTAACGGCTTAGGCAATGACTTAATCAGCGCGATCGTCAGTTCGCGGCGCACACCGGGAATCTGCCACTCAAAGCCCTCTTCACGCACCTGATTGAGAATAGGCAGCGGAATATGTACCGTGACGCCATCCGCATCTGCACCCGGTTCAAACTGATAGGACAAGCGTAATTTCAGGCTGCCTTGATGCCAGAAGTTCGGGTAGTCCAGCGCGCTCACCTTTTCCGCGCCGTCTTTAATCAACATGCTCTTTTCAAAATTAAGCAGGTCAGCATTATCCCGGCTGGCGGCTTTCCACCATGTATCAAAATGACGTGACGACACCACATCGTGCGGCAAGCGCTGATCGTAGAAAGCAAACAGCGTCTCGTCATCCACCAGAATGTCGCGGCGGCGCGATTTATGCTCGAGATCTTCCACTTCCGCCAACAGTTTGAGGTTGGCACGGAAAAAGGCGTGATGCGTTTGCCAGTCACCTTCCACCAGCGCGTGGCGGATGAACATCTCACGCGCCAGCGTCGGATCGATTTGGCTGTAGTTCACCTTGCGCGCCGCGACAATCGGCAGCCCGAATAGCGTCACCTTCTCCTGCGCCATCACCGTGCCCTGCGCTTTCTCCCAGTGAGGATCGCTGTAGCTCCGCTTAATCAGATGCTGAGCTAGCGGCTCGATCCATTCGGGTTCAATACGCGCGGCAATGCGTCCCCACAGGCGGCTGGTTTCCACCAGTTCAGCGACCATCGTCCACTTAGGCGGCTTTTTGAATAGCCCAGAACCTGGGAAAATCGCAAACCGTGCGTTACGCGCGCCGCTGAACTCCTGTTTTTCAATATCTTTCTGCCCGACATGCGACAACAAGCCGGTGAGCAGCGCGCAGTGAATACTCAGGTAATCGGCCGGTTCACTGTTGACCGGCAGCCCCAATTCTTTCACCACCTGACGCAGCTGCGTGTAGATATCCTGCCATTCACGCACGCGCAGATAGTTAAGGAAATCCGTGCGGCATTGGCGGCGGAACTGGCTGGAAGACAGCGCCTTTTGCTGGTCACGCAGGTAATCCCACAGATTGACGAAAGCCAGAAAATCGGAGTCTTTATCGGCAAAACGACGGTGTTTCTCATCCGATGCCTGCTTCTTATCCATCGGCCTTTCGCGTGGATCCTGAATCGACAGCGCAGCGGTGATGATCATCACTTCACGCACACAGCCGGTTTTACGCGCTTCCAGCACCATTCGCGCCAAACGCGGATCGATCGGCAATTGCGCCAGCTGTTGCCCCTGCGGCGTCAGGCGATAATGCCCGTTCTCGGCCAGATTAATCGCGCCTAACTCTTCCAGCAACCGCACGCCGTCCTGAATATTGCGCTTATCCGGCGCTTCAACAAACGGGAACGCGGCGATATCGCCTAGCCCCAACGACGTCATTTGCAGAATAACGGAAGCCAGATTGGTGCGAAGAATTTCGGGATCGGTAAATTCAGGCCGCGACAGGAAATCCTGTTCAGAATAGAGACGGATACACACCCCAGCGGCGACACGGCCACAGCGTCCTTTACGCTGATTCGCCGACGCCTGCGAGACGGGTTCAATCGGCAGACGCTGTACCTTGGTGCGGAAACTGTAGCGGCTGATGCGCGCGGTACCGGGGTCGATCACATAGCGAATCCCCGGCACGGTGAGCGAGGTTTCCGCCACGTTGGTCGCCAACACAATGCGGCGGCCGTGATGTGACTGAAAGACGCGGTTCTGTTCCTGATTCGACAGGCGCGCGTACAGCGGGAGGATCTCGGTATGCGGCAAGTCCAGACGGGTCAACGCCTCTGCCGTATCGCGAATTTCACGTTCACCGCTCATGAAGACCAGAATATCCCCCGGCCCTTCGCGCGTCAGTTCATCGACCGCATCAAAAATCGCCTGTAGCTGATCGCGTTCGCTGTCATCAGCGTCTTCCACCACGGGGCGATACCGCACATCGACCGGGTAGGTCCGGCCGGACACTTCAATGATCGGCGCGTTATTAAAGTGGCGAGAGAAGCGCTGCGGATCGATGGTGGCCGACGTAATAATCACTTTTAAGTCAGGACGCTTTGGCAGCAGCTGGCGCAAATAGCCCATGATGAAATCGATATTCAGGCTGCGTTCGTGCGCCTCATCGATAATCAGCGTGTCGTACTGCATCAACAGGCGATCCTGTTGAATTTCAGCCAGCAGAATACCGTCGGTCATCAATTTGACCAGCGTATTGTCACCGACCTGATCGTTAAACCGGACTTTATAACCTACGCTGCCACCCAGCGGCGTTTCCAGTTCGGCAGCAATGCGGTCAGCAACGGTTCTGGCTGCCAAACGACGCGGCTGCGTGTGGCCGATCAGGCCGTGCACCCCGCGCCCCAGTTCGAGGCAGATTTTCGGTAGCTGCGTGGTCTTACCCGATCCCGTCTCACCGGCGACGATAATCACCTGATGATGACGCAGCGCCTCCAGTATCTCGTCTTTTTTCTGGCTAACAGGAAGCTGTTCAGGATAGTGAATCGCCGGACAGCTTGCCCGTCGGTTTTCGACTTTCTGGCGCGCGGCGGCGATTTCCCCCTCAATTTCCTGAGCGATCGCCGCCTGAGCCTGCGGGCTGTTGACCTTCGCCGCGCCCTGTAAACGGCGGCGCAGGCGTTGCCGATCGCGAAGCATTAGCTCACTTAACTGCGTAGATAATGCACTGAGAGGTGATTTCACGTTGCTCTTCCTTAATCGTTTTCTCTAATTCTTGTCTCTGCCGGGGCGATGCTCGCCGCCGAATCTGGCTCAATGGAGCCTAACCTGATTTTAAGGTACTGAATTTTTAAGCCGTGGATAGTAGCACATTGTCATAGACGGCTCTAATCGCCCCGGCCCGGTCTTAGTCAAACATCGTCTTATTCAAAAAAATCGAATAAAGACCTCGAATATTTGCACTTTTCACTTTCCAGAGCACCGCATAAGATGTGACGCATCAAAGGGCGTTATGTTGTCGCCCACTTCAATCACTAAAGGAATTGGCAATGAGCAAAGTATTGGTTCTGAAATCAAGCATTCTGGCAGGTTATTCTCAGTCAAACCAACTGGCCGACCACTTCACCGCCGAGTGGCAGTCTGCACATCCAAACGACAGTATCACCGTCCGCGACCTTGCCGCTCAACCGATTCCGGTTCTTGATGGCGAATTAGTTGGCGCGCTGCGTCCTTCCGATGCCGCCCTGACTCCTCGTCAACAGGAAGCCCTGAAACTGTCCGACGAGCTGATCGCCGAACTGCAAGCACATGACGTTATCGTGATCGCTGCACCAATGTATAACTTCAACATTCCGACCCAGTTGAAGAACTACTTCGACCTGGTGGCGCGCGCGGGCGTAACGTTCCGCTACACCGAACAGGGTCCAGAAGGTTTGGTGAAAGGTAAACGCGCTATCGTATTAACCAGCCGTGGTGGCATCCATAAAGGCACACCAACCGATCTGCTGGAACCGTACCTGCGTGTATTCCTGGGCTTCCTCGGTCTGACTGACCTTGAGTTCGTGTTTGCAGAAGGTTATGGCTACGGCCCAGATGTGGCACAGAAAGCCACCGAAACGGCGAAAACTCAGCTGTCCCAGTTAGTTACCGCATAAAGATTCATCATTACCGACCTTGCCATTGGTTTACTTGGCTTGACTATTGCGCGCCTTCCGGCGCGCTTTTCTTTATCTCATCGCCAGCCGCATTATCCGATCTTTCCAGCAGTTGCGTCGCCTCTTTATCCGCCTTGATGTGAATCTCATGCTCGATCTTCACGTTCATATTGATGGTGATCGGCTCTTTGGGCGCAGCCACTTCGATACGCGGCACACACCCCGTCAGGAAAGTGACCGTGCAACCTACCACCAGCAATGTCTCGCACTTGTTCATTGTTCTACCTTGAATTTATTCATTGGCCTGCTGCTCCAGCGTATCCCGCAAGTTATCGCCAAAACGCAAGCTGCGCCATAGCTGGAAGATATTCTCCTGATGGCGATAGTTAAGAATCACCTGACGTTTCGCGCTGAGCTGCGGGTTTTTCCCCTGCACCTGCGACGTCAATGTCAGTTCGCCCTGATTAGTCAGGTCAAGCGTGGCATAGGAACGCCCAATCTCCAGATAGCGCAGCCAGCCAATCGCCGCCCCACCTGCCAGATTTTTACTCGCTAGCTCATCGGCCAGTTGGTTATCCAACCGCAGCGTCAGGAAACCATCATTGGTAATTCGTCCGCCTTCAATCAGCGTGGTCGGGTGATTAAAATTCAGCGGAAGCGTGCCGCTCACGCGCCCAGACAGGGCAAACTGCTTTTGCTTCAGCACCGTCATTAGCTCGCTGAGATCCACGCTCTTCACGGTGAATAGCGCGGGTTCTCGCTGTGGCCAACGCAGCGTGGACAGCCCAATATGCCCATCTAATACGTCCATGTCGGCCTGAGACATAACCAGCGGCTGTCGTTCACTGTACGGGTAAAAACCCTGGAGATCGACGCGGATATTGCTCATCCGAAACAGGTTATCCAACACGTCAATTCGTAGCGCGACAGGCTGCTTGACGCCCAACTGCCAGCGCTGATCTTTCAAACGGTAAGGCAGGACAAAGCTGACGCCGCTAACTTCACCATCCTGTAGCCACAGTCCGCCATTTTTCACGACCCAATGTCCGCCCGCGCTGAATCCTTCTTTACGTGCAGCGGAAAATGCCGCCTGCGCGTAAAACTGTCCGGCGCGAATGTTCATTTTCAACAGCGGGGAAAGCAGAGGCTGAAACACCTTAAGCGGCTGTGTCGGCCACCACGCGCCACCACGCAGTCGTTCACCATCCCAGCGGCCACGCAGCCTGACCGGCCCGATATCTTCAGCCTGTAGCTGCCCCTGTAGTTGGAAATCATCTGGGCTATGCCCCTGCATCGCCAGCGTTAGCAACGAAGGCGGCAAGTAGCCCCCGTTGCTGAAGTGTGCCCGTTCGGAGGCCAGTTGCAGCGCGCCTTGAAAATGTTCACCGGAACAGGCTCGCTGCCAACGGATCGGCTCAGTAATGGTCAGCCGGGGCTGGTGCACCGTCACAATGCCGTAGCCCAACTGATCCAAGCCGCTCGACAGTTGGCTGACTTCAATCAGAGTATCCTGCCACTGGCCTCGACCGGCCACATCCCACTGCCCTTTGAGCGGTGGCAGATGACCGTTGCCCCAATAACGCCATTGCCACTGCCCTTGATCCGGCCAGAAATCCTGTGCCTGACCGTCAAGGTGCAGGCTAAAGCGCCCCCAATATTCTTCCCGTGCCTTCACAATCGCCTGTAGTCGTCCATTCACGCCCGCCGTACTGACTCGGACACCCGCCAGCGGCCAGCGTGCTTCTTCAAGATAAATTTGCGGCGCAGGCTTTCCCCAGGCACGCAGCAGTGCCCCCGGTAAAAGTGCGAGTTCGGGATTGAGAATCGAGCCCTGCAATACCCCCGGGAGCGTCGCCGTCAGGGAGAGCGCGGGTAAGTTCGCCTGCCCGGTAAGCTGAAAGCGCAATTCGCTGTTGAGCAGGCCGATGTTGCCCGGCCCCAACACCAGCACGGCGTTCGCCTTGCCATTATGCCCTTGCGTCAGCATATTCAAGCGCGCGTTAATCGTGGTGGCATCCAGCCCTTGTCGCCAGTGCTGTAATGTTATGGCAACCTGCCCTGAGAGTGGCTGATCGGCATAAGGCCAACGCCAGACGCCGTTAGTCACCTGAATAATCTCATCCGTCAGTTGCCACGGCAGCGATATCAGTGGCGTATCATCATTCGCCGCATTCAGTGCCAGCTCACCCGCTTGATGATGCCAGTCCAGCAGGAGCGAAAGCGGATCCGGCGTTTGCCCTGAATCCAGTTTTCCGGTGAGCCGCCCCTGCACCGGTGCAGCATCCAGCGTATCGGCCAGTTCCATTTCACCACTGACTTGCAGGCGAACGAACCCCGCCGGCGTTGCGAGCATGCTCTCATGCAAGGTCAGACGCTTATCGTTCAGTTCTGCCTTAAACGCCAGTTGATCGCCCTGATAATCCAGCGTTTGTTGCCGCTTGCCGTCGCTGCTGAGTCGCACCTGCCCGGCATAATCCTGCCAAGGCTGTAGCGTAAACGTCTTCACCTGAATATCGGCAGCAGGCAATCGCTGCTGCCATTGCGCCAGCAGCATCGCTGGCTCGGTGCTGCTGCTTGCGGGCACATGCTGCAAGCAGTCGCTGTTTAACGTCACGGCATCAATATCGACATGCCATCGCCAGCTATGCCAACGCAGCGTCATATTCCGTACGTCAACGAGCGTGCACTCCCCGGCCGTAAGACGGAATCCCGCGCTATGCAGCCCACCGCCCTGCCAGCCAGGTGTCCCATCCACGGTCAAAGACATCTCCGTCGGGAGCCAGATGTTGGCAAGGTGCGGTAGCCACTGCGACAGTGTTCGCCAGGAAAGAAACAGCAATACGGCGAACAGGAAAGCAATTGAAAGTGCACGTTTTTTAATCATTAGCGCGAGTTAAGCATCCTGTTCAATAGCGGTAAAAATTCATCCTGTATGACTCCGCCGATTATTCATTCATAAATCGCTCTTTTTGTTAACAAACAATCCTATTCAACTCACATTTACTACTATTGTGCATACGTACTCATTACCCTTTCGTGGTAAAATGTTTAATTGAGGTTATATTTTATAATGAATCACGTTATCTCATCATGAACAAAGCGTTTACGGGTGGATATCAGGATTATCTCCTTCTGCCCGACCGCCTTAAAAAAAGCAATGAGCAACCTGAACCATTACCGCTATCCGCTGATTCATTGTCGTGGGTATGCCTCATGTTAAATCAGTATTCGGACACAGCATATCAAGGACTGCTTTATGCGTAATAACACCCCTGTAACCGACCGCCAGCTCCCTCTTTCTGAAAAAACCAGACTCATGTCGGTCACCACGCCAGAAAGCCATATTACCTACGCAAACAAAGATTTTATTGATGTCAGCGGCTATACCACTGATGAGCTGATGGGGCAGCCCCATAATCTTATCCGACACCCGGATATGCCACCAGCCGCCTTCGCGGATATGTGGAAAACGCTGCGCGCGGGCAATATCTGGACGGGGATTGTGAAAAATCGGTGCAAAAATGGCGACCATTACTGGGTAAAATCCAGCACCACGCCGCTGAGAAAAGGCGGTGAAATTGCCGGTTATATGTCTGTGCGGACCGCCGCCTCACCCGAAGAGATTCGTCAGGCTGAGGGACTCTATGCCAGTGCAAACGAAGGTAAACTGAAATATCGCACCTTCCATCATGGCCTGCTTATTTATACCGGGCCATTGCGCATCCTGAGTCTTTTTAAAACCATGCCATTACGCTGGCGCATCCGCAGCTATTTTCTACTCTTTAGCCTGATTCCGCTCATCGCCGCCTATTCTCTGCTGGCGGGAACGGCATTGGCCTCCGTACTCTTTCCACTGCTCATCGCCTGTTGTTTTGTCAGTGGCGAGCTTCTGGTGCACCATGTTGCCCGTCCTATTGAGCAAATTCTGGCTCAGGCCATGCGTTCCGCTGCCGGACAGGCGGACAACCTGACGCAGCTTAATCGCGTGGATGAAATTGGCATGTTAATGCGCGCGGTAAACCAGTCCGGTATGAATTTCCGCACCTTTGTGGACGATGTGAACACCAATCTGAGCGAGCTGAAAAACGCCTGTAATGAAATCGCGCAAGGCAACCATACGTTGGCACAGTGCTGCGAGGAAACGGAAGAGAGCCTGCAACAAACCGCCGCCTCCGTGGAACAGCTTACTGCAACAATAAAAAGTAATGCGGAAGCCTCGCTTCAGGCCTCACTCTATACGCAGGATGTGAATCAGGCGGTGAACTCTGGTGAGCAGGCTGTCAGTCAGGTCTCTGATACGATGGAGACGATCACCCGTTCCAGCGAACGGATTACGGATATCGTCAGCGTGATGGATAATCTCGCGTTCCAGACCAATATTCTGGCCGTGAACGCGGCTGTTGAAGCTGCCCATGCCGGAGAACAGGGTAAGAGCTTTGCGGTGGTCGCCAGTGAAGTGCGTTCGTTGGCGCAGCGCAGCGCCTCCTCTTCCAGCGATATCTCGACCATTATTGATGAAACGCTGAATAGTATTCGTACCGGCGAACAGCAGGTTTCACACACGCATAAATCCATGAGCAATATTCTGCTGCAGGTTCAGCACGTCACCAATTTGATGAATGAGATCAGCCTCGCAACGCAGGAGCAATCTCAGGGACTGGATCAAATTAATGAAGCGGTAAACCGCATCGATGAGCTCACACATCAGAATACTGCACTGGCAAGTCAGTCACATTCGGCCACCGATCACCTGCAACAGCAGATCTCAAGTATGGTACAAGCAGCTTCTGTCTTTAGTCTTTCCCGCTAGTTAATCTCATCTTCACGGACGCTCATATCAGGGCGTCCGTCGCCTTATCCCCTCGCCATTTTTCCCGTACTTCAACCTGCATTGCCCACCGTGCAAATTCGCAGAGTCATAATATACTTAGCAAATGAATGTTTTTTGGTCACTGGCGTAGGCTCTTGCAGCGAGTCGGGCTAGGCAACGACTTTCCTGAAGAAAAAATAACGGTTTCCTAAAGAAAAAATAACGGACGGAACTAGTCAGAATATATAAGTCTACTCGCTAAGTATTTCGTGAAGATTGCCGTTAATTAAATAGCATTAATCGCTTTTCAGTTAGCTAATGGATCTAAAAACATCACATCTATACCCTAAATAATTCGAGTTGCGTGAAGGCGGCAACTGAGCGAATCCCCGGGAGCTTACACAGGTAAGTGACTGGGGTGAGTAAGGGCAGCCAACGCACAAGCAGCTTGAAGTATGACGGGGATATGCTTGCTTATACTAAAAGGATCAATAAATGCGTAAGAATTTTCCAGTCAGTGATATTCAGTATTTATTAGATGAAAAAGCAAAGCTAATGTCGGTTACCACTACCGATAGCCATATCACTTATGCCAATGACGATTTTATTGATGCCAGTGGTTACGACTTTGAGGAAATTCTCCACCAACCTCACAATATCGTGCGCCACCCGGACATGCCCCCACTGGCGTTTGCCGACATGTGGGCAACGCTGAAGGCAGGTAAAATCTGGACGGCCGTCGTCAAGAATCGCCGCAAGAGTGGCGACTATTATTGGGTAAAAGCCAGTACGACGCCGCTGATGAAGGAAGGGAAAATCACAGGATATATGTCGGTGAGAACCCGCGTTTCACAGGAAGAGATTCGGCAAGCAGAAGCGCTTTACCACCAAATGAACGAGAATAAATTAAAAAACCGTCGGCTCTTTCAGGGACTAGTGATTTATAAAGGGCCGCTAAAACTTCTTAGCTTATTTACCGTCATCCCCATACGGTGGCGGATAAGAAGCTACGTTTTCCTTTTCATGCTATTTGCGCTTCTTTTATTATTGGCTACCCTTCCACTCACCACACCGCTATTAACTTTTGTTCTGGCACTACTCGCTGGCGCGGCAATAACCAGTGAATTATTAGTTCAACATCTGGCAAAACCACTGGAAAAGATTCTACGCCAGGCTATTAATTCCGCATCTGGGCAGGCGGATAACTCGTTTCAACTTAATCGCGTGGACGAAGTTGGCATGTTATTACGCGCCGTCAACCAATCCGGCATGAATTTCCGCACGTTTGTCGATGATGTTAACGGCAAGCTGGCTGAACTACGAAACGCCTGCGGCGAGATTGCTTCTGGGAATTACACACTCAGCCAGCGCTGTGAAGATACCGCGCAAAGCTTACAATCCACCGCATCATCAATGGAAGAACTGACGGCGACGATCCAAAGTAATGCGTCTGCCACACAGTTAGCAACGCGTTGTGCGAATGATGCCAATCAGGCTGTCAATGCCGGAGAGAAAGCGGTTAATCAGGTAACCGATACCATGGCGACCATGACCCGTTCCAGCAAAGAGATCACCGACATCATCAGCGTGCTGGATAATCTGGCGTTCCAGACCAACATTCTGGCACTTAACGCGGCAGTAGAGGCCGCTCACGCCGGAGAACAGGGCAGGAGTTTCGCCGTGGTCGCGGGGGAAGTCCGTATTCTGGCGCAGCGTAGCGCCGCTGCCGCAAAAGACATCGCAGCGATTATCGATGCCACAATCGCGAACATTCACACCAGCGATAAATTGGTCAACCATACCAGTCAGTCAATGAACAACATTCTGGCTCAGGTACAGCAGGTCTCGCAGCTTGTGAATCAAATCAGCCTAGCGACACAAGAGCAATCGCAAGGACTGGGGCAGATTAATTCTGCGGTGAACAACATTGATGAATTGACGCGCCAGAACACCATTTTGGCTACGCACTCCAGTTCTGCCATTAACAGTCTGGAACAGCAGATCTCCACGATGTCCGAAGCCGTGTCGGTTTTCAGTACGTCTCGCTAAAATCGGTCTTACGCTATTATTGCCTCTCAATTTCAAACCGTTACTGTCAGTCAGGTAACGGTTTGTCACCGCCCGATTTTCTGATAGCTTAACCTAAGGATTTTTCGGAGAAACTATCAATGAAACTGGCAATTTACAGCACTAAGCAGTATGACCGTAAATATCTGGAGCAGGTCAATCAGCAGTTTGGCTATGAGCTGGAGTTTTTTGATTTCATGCTGACATCGCGCACCGCGAAAACCGCCGCGGGCTGTCAGGCCGTCTGCATCTTTGTAAACGATGACGGTGGACGCGAAGTGTTGACCGAACTGGCAGCGTTGGGCATTAAAACGCTCGCGCTGCGCTGTGCGGGCTTTAACAATGTCGATTTGGAAGCCGCTAAGGAGCTGGGTATCAGCGTAGTACGCGTTCCCGCGTATTCCCCTGAGGCTGTCGCCGAACACGCCGTCGGCCTGATGCTGACGCTTAACCGCCGCATTCACCGCGCCTATCAGCGTACTCGCGACGCGAACTTCTCTCTGGAAGGGTTGATTGGCTTCAATATGCACAACCGGACGGCGGGCATTATTGGCACCGGAAAAATTGGCATCGCCACGATGCGCATTCTGAAAGGCTTCGGGATGCGGCTGCTGGCCTTCGATCCCTACCCAAACCCGCAGGCCTTGGAATTAGGGGCAGAGTATGTCGATCTAAAAACGCTGTACGCCAACGCGGACGTTATCTCCCTGCACTGTCCACTGACGCCGGAGAATCACCACCTGCTGAATCAGGCGGCCTTTGCACAAATGAAAAACGGCGTCATGATCGTCAATACCAGCCGTGGTGGACTGATCGACTCGCAGGCCGCTATCGACGCGTTGAAGCAACAGAAAATTGGCGCGCTGGGCATGGACGTTTATGAAAACGAGCGCGATCTCTTCTTCGCCGATAAATCCAACGATGTGATTCAGGACGACATCTTCCGCCGCTTATCCGCGTGCCACAACGTACTGTTCACTGGGCATCAGGCGTTCCTGACGGAAGAAGCACTAATCAGCATTTCCCAAACTACGCTACAAAACCTCAAAGACATCAGCCAGAACGCGTCTTGTGTAAATCTGGTTACATCTTAAGTTTTCCTGCGGCAGTACTAACTGCCGCAACACTCACCCTGCCGGACAACTTCCATTCATCAGTGATTGTTCGCTACAACGCTTACCGTTGGCTAACTGACAGGCCCCCACGCTCGCACCATCAAGCTGCCGGGAGATCGCCATCGTTCCACCAATCAGCGTACAGTTGACGTCAACCGGCGAACTGCTTTTCAGCAACACCACCGTGCTTGTGTCATCATTTTGCGTGGTGTTTTGCTGGGTAGCGGCAGCGTTCTCACTATGATTACTGCATCCCGCCAGCAGAAGCGCAGCGGCAGTACATAGCCATGGCAATAATTTCATGTTTTGGCCTCGGATCGGGTGGAGCGAAGGTTCTGACACCACGTTTGGCATCAACACCTACTGGATAGACTTTTCAGACGAGGACTATATCTATCACACCTCGCTCCGACAACACAGGGCTCAATGCGGATAAACGGGGAAAAGATCAAGGAAATGGTGGGTTACATAGGAAGTGGGGCAACGATAAAGCACAAGCATTATGGTCTGTCCCCAAAAGTTGGACACCCGTTTTGGGCAGCGTTTATGGGAGAGTCGATATACATAATTTTTTACAGCGTGCCGTTCTGGGGAACGCCACATGTTTTGATAATGTTCCCTTCTTTATGAAGGGAACATATTTTGCCATTTTAAAGATCCAAGCTTAAAAAAGCCGGAATCAGTTCCACCTCTGCCAGTCTTCAAAGAAGACTTTGTCCGCTTTTTCTTCATCTCCCAGGAGCCATTCTACCCCTGTTCGAATAATACAGTTACTTTGAGGATATGCTGAACAGGTTAATATAAATCTAACTTTCTGCTCATCGCTTAGAAACGAACCATCTGATTGATCAACGATACCGGTAATAAGTAGTGCAGCACATGAAGAGCATGATCCAGCACGGCATGAATAAGGTGAATCAACACCAGCCTCTTCGAGTGAATCCAAAATGCAAACATCATTAGGAGCCTGAATTTCAGCCCCTGTGGTTAAATCTATAATTGTATAAGTATATCCCATCACTTTTATCCTTTTTCAGATATTGACATTTACTTCATCGTGCGCAAAAACACTTCTCGCGATTACATCCAGGGCGTCTTTTATTTGAGTCATCGGCGCGATTTTCTTTATCAACGGCCTCCTCTTTTTTACTCATGTCTTCTGACATATATTCATTTTTCAAACGTTCATTGCTTTCTTTTTCCATTATTCCCTCTTTATTAAATTGATTCGTGAGCATGGTGGACATTTCTACTCAGCCAATGACAGCTGTCACAGCGAGAGAGATATATTACGTTTAATACCTATTTTGTTATTTTAAAGAACTTTACTAATCAGACGGTTGCTGGCCCACACTGAATACAACTCGGTTTGTATTACCGGGCGAGTAAGCGGCGGCAAAAATGTACGACAGTCTTCGATGGCAATATCATGAGGAGGGGGAAAAGAAACCGCGCTCAGAACGTAACGTGGTTAGTCGATGGCTTGCTGCATAAGCTTTTTGATATTTATATCAAAATATATAATTACACATATGATCATTTCAATGATTATAAGCTTTATCTTTAAACACATTACTCACTGAAAATATAATAAATATTATTATTTTATTTTTTTGATATGGTCTCACATTATTCATATAAAGAGAATTGCGTTCCTCCTTGCTAAAGAAAATTAAATCACCTAGTCTCATTTCACTGACCTGTGAATATATTAACAGGGCAATACAGCGATAGATTATCAATCAAATTAAATGAGGTGAAATAATGTCAGATCAACTTGCTGGTGGATGGACTGCTTTCCGTGATTTGAATGATGCTGATCAATCACTTTTAAATCTACCGTACATTTAGTGGGTGTGGCTTATACGCCGCTATTTGTTGCAACACAGGTGAACTACTCGTTCCTGACCAAAGGTACGGTAACGTCACCAGAAGCACCACTAAAAATTGTCAAAATTCATATTTATAAGCCGCTGAGCGGCGATGCGCGCATTACTAAAATTGAAGAGGTTTACCGTAAAAAAATAATAGCTTGAAGCCCGACGGCTATATAAATGAAAACTCCAGACATACGCTGGAGTTTTCATTTCATAACAACAAATGCTGCATCAGTAGCATTATTTCACGGGTAATGAGACATCTTTAAACATCGCTTCAATTTCATCATTCGAACGCAGCGCCACGGCAGAATCGACGACATCACGCGTTAAGTGCGGGGCAAATCGCTGGATGAAATCGTACATGTAGCTGCGCAGGAACGTGCTGCGACGGAAGCCAATTTTCGTCGTGCTGTAGCTGAAGATGCTGTTCGCGTTGATGGTCACCAGATCGGTTTCCGTCTGCGGATCGACCGCCATATTCGCAATCACCCCGACACCCAACCCTAAACGCACGTAGGTCTTAATCACATCGGCATCCGTTGCGGTAAAGACGATACGTGGCGTGAGGCCAGCGCGGTTAAACGCGGTATCCAGTTCGGAGCGCCCCGTAAAACCAAAGGTATAGGTGACGATAGGATAAGCGGCCAGTTCTTCGATGGAGATATCGGTTTTGGACGCCAGCGGGTGATCCGGTTTTACTACCACCGCGCGATTCCAGTGATAGCACGGCAACATGATCAAATCGTCGTACAGATGCAAAGCTTCAGTCGCAATAGCAAAATCCGCAGATCCTTTCGCAACGGCCTCAGCAATCTGCGTCGGCGAGCCCTGATGCATGTGCAGCGACACGCGAGGATAGCGATCGATGAAGCCTTTAATGACGCTTGGCAGCGCGTAGCGCGCCTGCGTGTGGGTAGTCGCCACGTACAGCGACCCTTTATCGGGATAGGTATGTTCTCCAGCGACCGCTTTGATAGCATCGACTTTCGACAACACTTCACGTGCAATGCGGATGACTTCCTGTCCGGCTGGCGTCACCTGTGTCAGGTGTTTTCCACTACGGGCAAAAATCTGAATGCCCAACTCATCCTCCAGCATGCGGACCTGTTTACTGATCCCCGGCTGGGAGGTGTACAACCCTTCTGCGGTAGAAGATACATTCAGGTTGTGATTAACAACTTCAACAATATAACGAAGCTGTTGTAGTTTCATAATTTATCCCATTCCCAATTGAAGTGTGCGCGTGGCATCTCACGACGTTCTGACGACGTTCCGTTTTATTGATTTGATTGCGTCTTAACCGTCTGGCGCATATTTCCATCAATTAATGTCATTTAATCATAAAAATTATTTTTATATAACCATTTTTGCGTGGCGGCAGCGATAAAGAACGCGGTGCGTGCGATTATCACCGAGGTAAACCGCATGATTCTCTATCACGGATCAACAATCCTCATGCTACCGCAGAACAATCTTCATGCACCTGTTTTATCTGGAGATTTTCCGCGATCGAAAAAGCCAGCCTTGCGGCTGGCTTGATTTAGCGATGTCTTACACATAACCGGGTTATGCGCGGGGTGACAGAAAGAGGTTACTTCTTCCCTTCAACCCATTTGCCATCAATATAAAACGCTGACCAACCCGTTGCCTTGCCGTCTTTCTCTGACGAGACATATTGCTGTTTAGTCTTACGGCTGAAACGTACCTGCGTCTTATTGCCATCTTTATCGACTATCGGCGCATCCGCCAGATAGCGCAGTTTTTCCGGTAAACGATCTTTGAATCGCGCCAGTTCTTCTACCAGCGGTGCCCGCGTTTCGCGAGATTTCGGGAACGTATTGGCCGCAAGAAAGACCCCTGCCGCGCCATCACGCAATACGAAATAGGCATCAGACTTCTCGCAAGGCAGCTCAGGCAACGGCACCGGATCTTCTTTCGGTGGCGCCACATCGCCATTACGCAGGATCTTACGCGTGTTGCTACATGTCTCGCTGGTGCACGCCATGTATTTACCGAAGCGTCCCATTTTGAGATGCATCTCGGAGCCACATTTTTCGCACTCAACAATCGGGCCATCATAGCCCTTGATGCGGAACTCACCAGCTTCGATCTCATATCCGTCACAGGCTGGGTTATTCCCGCAAACGTGCAGCTTACGCTGATTATCAATCAGATAGCTGTCCATCGCCGTACCACACTTTTCACAGCGGCGGCGGGCACGCAACGCGTTAGTTTCAGCTTCGTCCCCCTCTAACACGTTCAGCACTTCGGCTTCAGGTATCAGGTTGATCGTGGTTTTACAGCGCTCTTTCGGCGACAGTGCATAGCCAGAACAGCCCAGAAACACGCCGGTACTGGCAGTACGGATACCCATTTGACGAGAGCAGGTTGGGCAGTCAATGCTGGTTAACACCATTGCATTGGGACGCATACCGCCTTCTTCAGGATCCTGTTCTGCCTTTTCCAACTGCTGGCTAAATTCGTTGAAGAATTCATCCAATACCGCTTTCCATTCCGCCTGATTATTGGCGACCTGATCGAGGCGGCTTTCCATCCGTGCGGTAAAATCGTAATTCATCAGTTCGCGGAAGTTTTCTTCCAGTCGATCGGTAACGATTTCCCCCATTTTCTCTGCATAGAAACGGCGGTTCTCCACTCGAACGTAGCCGCGATCCTGAATGGTTGAAATAATAGACGCGTAGGTAGACGGACGACCAATCCCACGTTTTTCCAGCTCTTTAACCAGAGAGGCATCGCTATAACGCGCAGGTGGTTTGGTAAAGTGTTGCCCTGGCAGCAGTTTCTGCAACGACAACGGCTCGCCCACCGCCACGGTTGGTAACGTGCGATCTTCATCATTTTTACGCAGGGCAGGCATGACTTTCGTCCAGCCATCGAAACGCAGCGTTCGGCCTTTGGCACGCAGTTGATAATCGGCCGCTTCCACGATTAACGTAGTGGAATCATATTGCGCTGGTGTCATTTGACAGGCGACGAACTGACGCCAAATTAGCTGATACAGCTTCTGCGCATCGGCTTCCATATCTTTCAGGTTGTCAGCTAACACGCCGACATCGGAAGGACGAATCGCTTCGTGCGCTTCCTGCGAGTTTTCTTTACTGCTGTAAAGGTTCGCCGATTCAGGCAGATAGCGCTTACCGAATTCTTCTCCGATATAACCACGCACCATCGACAAGGCATCCTGGCTCAGGTTCGTTGAGTCAGTACGCATGTAGGTAATATAGCCCGCTTCATACAGGCGCTGCGCCATCATCATGGTCTTTTTCACGCCAAAACCAAGGCGTGTACTGGCAGCCTGTTGTAACGTTGACGTGATGAACGGCGCGCCCGGTTTGCTGCTGGTCGGTTTATCTTCACGATCGGCAACCACATAGCGCGCGTTCTCAAGCAGACTGACTGCCGCATGCGTTTGTTCTTTATTAACCGGTTTAAACGGCTTGCTGTTATGGTGCGTCACCTGCATTTGCAGTTGAATATCGCTGCCTGCCAGCAAATCAGCGTGCAGTTCCCAATATTCTTCCGGCACGAACGCTTTAATTTCACGCTCGCGATCGACAATCAGACGTACCGCAACTGACTGCACGCGCCCCGCGGACAGACCACGGGCAATTTTTTTCCACAGCAGCGGGGAAACCATGTAACCCACCACGCGATCCATAAACCGGCGCGCCTGCTGGGCATTCACGCGGTCAATATTCAACGTGTCTGGTTTTTCAAATGCCTGTTTAATGGCATTTTTCGTTATTTCGTTAAACACCACGCGGCTGAAACGCTGATCGTCACCACCAATGATTTCCCGTAGGTGCCAGGCAATGGCTTCCCCTTCGCGGTCAAGGTCGGTTGCGAGATAGATGTGGTCGGCATTTTCCGCCAGCGTTTTTAATTCGGAGACAACCTTCTCCTTACCCGGCAGTATTTCGTAGTTGGCTTTCCAGCCATGATAAGGGTCGACGCCCATACGATTAACTAGCGCGGATTTCTCATCCTTTTTGACTTTCTTTTTCGTTTTATCTTTAGTCGTTGAGTCCGCGCTCTTTTTACTGACTGAGCCACTCGTCGGCAGATCGCGCACATGACCGACGCTGGACTTCACCACGTAGTCATTGCCTAAATACTTATTGATCGTTTTGGCTTTTGCCGGGGACTCGACGATAACGAGAGCTTTACCCATATGTACTATTACCTGCTGAATTCTTCTGAAAATCAGATATTTTTCGGGGCATTCAGAGCGGATTCTACTGACTGCGCAAAATCCCACACTCTACCTGATAAATATCGCCACGCAACCTAATTAGCATGGCAATCCTGTTTTGTCCGCTTCCTGTCACACTAAGTATCGGCAGGTAAGCCCCTAAAATGTAGCCCATTTGCCTCATAATCTACGCTTTACGCTGAAACCGTATCGCAGTACCCTTTCTCTTGATGCAGCTTTTGATGATAACGGTGTCGGTTTTTGAAATAGCTGCGTTGATTTTCGAAACAGCATTGCTGATAAGTGCAACTACCCCCTTTTCAAGGGCGAGTACAGGAGTAACAATCATGTCACCTGAACATCAGGTTAACGAAGAAAAGCGTCCTATTGAGCGCCAGAGCTTATTAGTTGAAGCCAACGACATCATTAAACATCACGATGACTATTTACATGGCATGGTGGCTGATAGCGTAGAACAAAAAAACGGTGTGCTGGTTTTTCGCGGTGAATTTTTTCTCGATGAGAATGGAATGCCAACCTTAAAAAGCACCGCTGTATTTAATATGTTCAAACATCTTGCGCATGTTTTATCCGAAAAATACGATTTGATCGATTAAATACATTAATTGATTAAATGCAAATGCCCGCAAAATTCGCGGGCATTTGAGCATTATGCCTTAGTGATTGGCGATTACAGCAAAGGCTTCGAACCACGCTGCCACCAACGCATCATCATTCGTTCGGCGGTATCCCCTGCGCTGCCAGTCAGACGATCCAACAAGCGTTTACGGCGCGTATAGCGAACGCTTAATACTTCATGACTGGCCATTTCAGCAATCAGCAGATCGTCACTGGTGCCGATAGAATCAACCAACCCTAAATCTTTCGCCTGTGTGCCAAACCAATGCTCTCCCGTCGCAACAGAATCAATATCCAGCGAGGGACGCATCTGCTGCACAAAATCCTTAAACAGCGTGTGTGTGACATTCAGGTCTTCACGGAATTTCTCACGGCCTTGTTCGGTGTTCTCACCAAACAGCGTCAGCGTACGTTTGAATTCACCCGCGGTGTGCAGCTCAACATCAATGTCTTTGTTTTTCAGCAAACGGTGGAAGTTGGGAATTTGTGCCACAACGCCAATAGACCCTACAATCGCAAACGGTGCCGCTACGATGCGGTCAGCCACACAGGCCATCATATATCCGCCGCTGGCAGCCACTTTATCCACCGAAACCGTCAACCGCACGCCGCCCTGACGCAGACGCTGCAACTGCGAGGCCGCCAATCCATAGCCGTGAACCACACCGCCGGGACTTTCCAGACGCAGCAATACTTCATCTTTCGGTTTCGCCACGGCGAGTACGGCGGAGATCTCTTCACGCAGCGAACTGACTTCGCCCGCATCCATACTGCCGTTGAAATCGAGTACGTACAGGCACGGTTTGACACTTTTCTCTTCGCCGCGCTTGGCACGCTGTTTATCTTGCTTCGCGGTTTCTTTTTCTTTCTTCTTTTCTTGTTTGGATAACAGCTTACGCTCGGTGTCGCTCATACAGGCAGTCTGCATTTCGCGCTGCATTTCCTGATATTGTTCACCCAGATTCGTGACCTGCAACTCACCTTTATGTGGACGCTTACGCTGCGTCATCCCGAATGCCAAAACGACTAACGCACCAATAGCCACCACGATGGTGAGTACCTTAGCCAGGAATAAACCGTACAGAGAAAGTAATTCCACAAACACCGTCCTCATTGACTGCGTATTAATTAATGTTGGTTTATTCACCAACCATGGCGTTGACGTCGTGCGCCATTCCCTTCCTATAACCTAACTGATGGCACGCAATATGGCGATGTTATTCCTGTGGTTTTTACGCCTACTGCTGCTTTTTACAACAGCACGGGGATAAATAGAGGCAGTCTCATTGAAAACAGTCGATATTTGAGGCATAACACCCCCATTCACCCTGCCCGGATGCGCCGTTATCTGACGTTCCGAGTGGCACGACCGACGCATCTCGCCATGCCGTATACGCGATGGCAGGTCTATATATCTGAAACGTGGCTGTTTTGCGCCACGGTAAGAGGAATTCATTGTGCATTACCAGCCTAAAATCGATTTACTGCAAAACCGTATCATTCTGGTCACCGGTGCTGGCGACGGCATTGGCCGGGAAGCCGCGCTGACCTACGCTCGCTACGGCGCACACGTTATTTTATTAGGACGAACAGAAAGTAAACTTCAGTCGGTTAAACAGCAGATCGAGCAAGAACACGGTACGTCTGCGCACGTTGTGGTCTGCGATATGCTGGCCTTATCCTCCGCGCAGTGCTTTCAACTGGCTGACGAACTGGCGCAGGTTGTGCCGCACCTCGATGGCGTTCTCCACAACGCCGGGTTGCTCGGGGAAATCACCCCTATCGTGCAGCAAACGCCAGAGATCTGGCATCAGGTTATGCAGGTCAACGTCAACGCGACCTTTATGCTGACGCAGGCGCTGCTGCCGCTGTTATTGAAATCACCTTGCTCTTCTCTGGTTTTCACCAGTTCCAGCGTGGGTCGCGAAGGTCGCGCCGGCTGGGGAGCCTATTCCGTCTCCAAGTTCGCGACGGAAGGCCTGATGCAAGTGCTGGCTGAAGAATATCGTTCACAAAATCTGCGGGTGAACTGTATTAACCCCGGCGGAACGCGTACAGGAATGCGTGCGTCAGCCTTCCCTAACGAAGATCCGATGAGACTGAAAACGCCAGCGGATATTATGCCGCTGTATCTCTATCTGATGGGCGATGACAGCCGCCGTAAGACGGGGATGAGTTTTGATGCACAGCCGGGCAGAAAAGCCGGTCCAGCCGAATAATAAAGAAGAGCACGCACGATGAGCGATGAACGCCACCAGCAACGCCAACAGCGCCTGAAAGAAAAGGTCGACGCCCGTATTGCCGCCGCGAATGAAACGCGCGGTATCCTGATCGTCTTCACTGGTAACGGGAAAGGAAAAACCACGGCGGCTTTTGGCACCGTCACGCGAGCGATAGGCCACGGATTGCAGGCAGGCGTGATCCAGTTTATTAAAGGCGAATGGCCAAACGGTGAGAAGAATCTGCTGCAACAGCACGGCGTGGAATTTCAGGTCATGGCGACAGGCTTTACCTGGGATACGCAGAATCGCCAGACAGATACCGAAGCGGCACAACACGTCTGGCAGCATGGCAAACGTATGCTGGCCGATCCACAGCTCGACCTCGTCGTATTGGACGAACTGACGTATATGATTAGCTATGATTATCTGGATTTAAGTGACGTTGTCACTGCCTTGAATCAGCGCCCTGCCGGGCAGACGGTCATTATTACCGGACGAGGTTGCCATCGTGACTTGCTGGAAATGGCGGATACCGTGACGGAAATGCGTCCGGTAAAACACGCGTTTGATAGCGGGATTCAGGCACAGCAAGGTATTGACTGGTAGTCATTAGTTTTCATTGATGATAAGCAAAGCGAAATGAAAACGGGCAGCGAAAGCTGCCCGTGAAGCGTAAGGATAACGTATTACCCGTTGCGCTTAGGTTTTGGCGAAGTACGGCGTGCCGGAGCACTGTTGATCTGGCTGTGACGTTTTACCGCACGACGGATCTGATTTGCCTTCACCCGGCGGCGCTCGCGCTCAACTGGCAGTTTCGATACTGTTTCTGCCGGAAGCTGCACTAATTCACGTAGATAGTTCAGTTGTTCCAGCGGCATTTCTGTCCAGCCACCGCGTGGAATGCCTTTCGGCAGCGTAATGTCGCCGTAGCGCACGCGAATCAGGCGGCTAACCTGCACGCCAACCGCTTCCCACAGACGGCGAACTTCACGGTTGCGCCCTTCGGTCAGCGTCACGTTATACCACTGGTTCAGACCTTCACCGCCCTGATAGCGGATAGTGCGGAATGATGCCGGACCGTCTTCCAGCTGTACGCCTTTGCTCAGCTGTTTGATCTTTTCGTCGTCAACTTCACCGAAGACACGCACGGCGTATTCGCGCTCAACCTCGCGGCTGGGGTGCATCAGGCGGTTCGCTAACTCACCGTCGGTCGTGAACAGCAGCAGGCCGGAGGTGTTCACGTCCAGACGCCCTACCGCAACCCAGCGAGAACCCTGAATTTTTGGCAGACGGTCAAATACCGTCGGGCGACCATCAGGATCGTTACGCGTGCACAGTTCACCTTCCGGTTTATAGTACATCAGTACGCGGCACACAGACTCTTCGGTTTCCTTAACGGTAACCACATGGCCATCAATACGGATTTTGGTGGCTTTCGTCACTTCAACGCGATCGCCCAGAGTGGCAATCTTACCGTCAACGCTGACGCGTCCAGCCTGAATGATAACTTCAATTTCGCGGCGTGAGCCATGTCCGGCACGCGCCAGAACTTTTTGTAACTTTTCGCTCATTGAGCAACCTCTAGTGTCGCCTTCCCAGGCGTCGGGGGGAGTCATAACTGCTGATAAAATTCAACAAGTTACGTAAAAATAATGTGTACGTAAAAATCGTTCATCGTATTCAATGCTGGCGCGATTATACCGATCTTCGCGCCATTTGTATTCTCATTGTTACAGCCCTGTCGCAGCGCTTATAGGAACGGTGTGACATCACCGGTGCCTTCACGGGCGACGCGCGGCACGGACTCTGTCAAGTCAATAACCGTCGTCGGCTGTTGACCCAGCGAACCACCGTGAATAACCAAATCCACCTGTTTTCCCAATCTTTCCTGAATTTCTTCTGGATCGGATTCGGCGAAATCATTTCCCGGCAACATCAGCGTTGTCGACATCAACGGTTCATTCAGCGCAGCCAGCAACTCCAGTGCGATAGGATTGGACGGCACGCGCAGGCCGATGGTTTTACGCTTTTCATTCATTAAGCGGCGAGGAACCTCTTTCGTCGCTTTCAGAATAAACGTGTAATTACCGGGCGTATTATTTTTAATCAACCGGAAAGCCGAGTTATCAACATGGGCATACGTCGACAGTTCGGACAGATCGCGACACATCAGCGTGAAGTTATGATCGCTACCCAGATCGCGAATCCGGCAGATGCGTTCCAGCGCGTTCTTTTCGCCCAACATGCAGCCCAACGCGTAACCGGAATCCGTTGGATAAACAATCACCCCACCCTTATGCAAAAATTCCACCGATTGATTGATCAATCGCGGCTGCGGATTCTGTGGGTGAATATAGAAAAACTGGCTCATAACCCTACCTCATACGTCTGACATTTCGCGGCGTTGTGCATTCCAACCCGCGTCATCGTGCAATAGCGTTATTATAGAACGTGTTGATGGTAAAAGATTGTTATTTCATGAGATAGCGATGCCACTACGCAATGCTGCACCGCTAGTCGACCAATACGGGATGGTGCCAGACTGGCTCGACATCGGCAGGCAGCCACAGCTTGCGGCCCAGCTCAATCCAGGCGCACGGCAGGTGGAAATCCGATCCTTGCGACGCCATCAGGTTGAAGTCACGCGCATAGCGCCCCAACTGCGTACGTTCATCCGGGGCCTGTTGGCATTGCGCCACTTCCATTGCGATCCCGCCGCTTTCTGCAAACGTCGCTAATAGGCGCTTTAGCCATTTGGCCGTCAAATCGTAGCGCCCCGGATGCGCCAACACCGACACACCACCAGATTGATGAATCGCCTCGATCGCTTGCGGGATAGTGCACCACTGCGGTGGCACGTAACCGATTTTGCCTTTCGCCAGATATTTCTTGAACACCTGATTCATATTCGCCGCGATGCCCAGTTCGATCAGATAACGCGCAAAATGCGCCCGCGTAATCTGCCCTCCGGTCGCCAGACGCTGTGCGCCAGCCAGCGCATCGGGAATACGGTTTTTTTCCAGCCGAGCCGCAATCTGTTCCGCCCGACTCTGCCGACACTCTGCCTGCTGTTGCAGCAAACCCGTTAACGCTGGATGCGCAATATCCATGCCCAACCCGACAATATGGATCTCATGATTTTCCCACAGCGTGGAGATCTCCACGCCGGGAATCAATCTCAGCGGCAGCCCTTGTTGTGCAATCGCCTGCTGCGCTTCGTCAAGCCCAGCCGTCGTGTCGTGATCGGTAATAGCCAGCACACTCACCCGCATGTCTACTGCCCGACTGACCAGTGCTGTCGGCGTTAAAAGGCCATCAGACGCTGTGGTATGGCTATGCAAATCATAAAGTGGAAATGACGATATCGGTTGAGAATCTTCTGGCACAAGCCTATCCATTAACAAGAATAATGCGAAAGCCGCATGATGCCATTAATAGGAAGCAAATGGTAATGCCCGCCGTTTTTCCGAGTAATAAAATAATCATATTGAAGGTGTTGACATTTCACCGACGAACCAGTTAACTAGTACGCAAGTTCGGTGCACCAATATTGGTCCGTAATAAATATCGGTCCGTACCAAAAAATGTTCAGCAACAGATAGCGAGACGATGATAATGGCAACGCAGAAAATGACGAAGTATGGTTGGTGGCGCTCTTCCCTCTCGCGGGTGGACTAATCACGCATTGCTGTTATCACACATGCAGATATTCCCAGGCCCGCTTAACTAAGCGGGCTTTTTTATTTGATGGGCACAACATTAGACGGGTAGTAAGAATGCAAACAACACAACCTAAACTGGAACTGCTGCGTACCGAGGCCGTTTATCGTAACGACCCCAGTGCCATCTTCCATCAGCTCTGCGGTGCCAGACCTGCAACGTTGCTGTTAGAGTCGGCTGAAATCGACAGCAAGGAAAACCTGAAAAGCCTGTTGATTGTAGATAGCGCGCTGCGCATCACCGCACTGGGCCAGCACGTATCCATTCAGGCACTCACGGCAAACGGCGCCAGCCTTCTGCCGCTTCTGGATGCCGCGCTACCAGTAGAAATTACCAATCAGCCGCGTCCGAATGGCCGTGAGCTCGCCTTCCCGCTGGCAGATGCGATGCAGGACGAAGATGCTCGCCTGCGCTCGCTGTCCGTGTTTGATGCCTTACGCCAGATTCTGACGCTGGTCACCTGCCCGACAGACGAGCGTGAAGCCATGTTCCTCGGCGGCCTGTTCGCCTACGATTTGGTCGCTGGGTTTGAAGAACTCCCCGCTCTGAGCCAGCAGCAGCGTTGCCCGGATTTTTGCTTCTATCTGGCAGAAACGCTGCTGGTGCTTGACCACCAAAAACGCGTGACCGCTCTGCAAGCCAGCCTGTTTACGTCGAACCAGAGCGAAAAGCAGCGTCTGCAACAGCGTCTGGAACAGCTGCAAATTCAGCTCACCCAGCCAGCGCCTGCGCTGCCGCGCCAGCCCATCGAAGACATGACGCTGAGCTGCAACCAGAGCGATGAGGCTTTCGGTGACGTCGTCAGCCAGATGCAAGAAGCCATCCGTATTGGTGAAATTTTCCAGGTCGTGCCGTCACGCCGTTTCTCACTGCCGTGTCCTTCACCGCTGGCCGCCTACCAAACACTGAAGGATAGCAATCCCAGTCCTTACATGTTTTACATGCAGGATCAGGATTTCACGCTGTTTGGTGCCTCGCCGGAAAGCTCGCTGAAATACGATGCCGACAGCCGCCAAATCGAAATCTACCCCATTGCTGGTACCCGCCCGCGCGGTCGCCGTGCCGATGGCTCGCTGGATCGCGATCTCGATAGCCGCATTGAACTAGAAATGCGTACCGACCATAAAGAGCTGGCTGAGCATTTGATGCTGGTAGATTTAGCCCGTAACGATCTGGCCCGTATTTGCCAACCAGGCAGCCGTTACGTTGCTGACCTGACCAAAGTTGACCGCTATTCCTTTGTGATGCATCTGGTCTCCCGCGTGGTGGGCACACTGCGTGAAGATTTAGATGTGCTGCACGCCTACCGCGCCTGCATGAATATGGGCACTCTGAGCGGCGCACCGAAAGTCCGGGCCATGCAGCTGATTGCCGAAAGTGAGAAAACCCGGCGCGGCAGCTACGGCGGCGCAGTCGGCTACTTCACCGCGCACGGCGATCTGGACACCTGCATCGTCATTCGTTCCGCCTATGTCGAAGACGGTATTGCCACCGTTCAGGCCGGTGCGGGCGTGGTTCTGGATTCTAACCCTCAGGCCGAAGCCGACGAAACGCGTAATAAAGCCCGGGCCGTACTGCGAGCCATTGCTAGTGCGCACCATGCAAAGGAGATTTTCTGATGGCCGACATCCTGCTGCTCGATAATATCGATTCATTCACCTACAACCTGGTGGATCAACTGCGTGCAAGCGGTCATCAGGTCGTGATTTACCGTAACCATCTGCCTGCCGACGTCATCATCGCGCGGTTACAGCAAATGGAAAAACCGATCCTGATGCTCTCCCCCGGCCCCGGTACGCCAGCCGAAGCGGGTTGTATGCCTGAACTGCTGCAACGTTTACGCGGTCAGCTGCCGATTATCGGTATTTGCCTCGGCCATCAGGCCATCGTGGAAGCCTACGGCGGCCATGTCGGTCAGGCGGGTGAAATCCTGCACGGCAAAGCGTCTGCCATCGACCACGATGCCAGCGGTATGTTTAGCGGTTTACCGCATCCATTGCCCGTTGCCCGCTACCACTCGTTGGTCGGCAGCAACATTCCTTCAACGCTGACCGTTAACGCACACTTCAACACGATGGTCATGGCCGTGCGCAACGATGCGGATCGCATCTGCGGTTTTCAATTCCATCCTGAATCGATCCTGACCACACACGGCGCTCGACTGCTGGAACAAACGCTGGACTGGGCGCTCGCTTAACGAGGGATACGATTATGCAACTGTCTTCTACGCAAGAGTCTTCTAAGACCCGGGAACCGTCTACTGCTCAGGATGTCATGACCATGCAACACATACTGGAAAAATTATACCGTGCGGAAAGCATCAGCCGTCAGGAAAGCCAGGCGCTGTTTGGTGCCATTATCTGCGGTGAACTGGAAGCCAGCCAATTGGCAGCGGCGCTGATTAGCATGAAAGTGCGCGGCGAGCATCCCGATGAGATCGCCGGTGCCGCCACGGCCTTGCTGGCCGATGCGCAGCCGTTCCCGCGCCCTGACTATTTATTTGCCGATATCGTCGGTACGGGCGGTGACGGTACCAACAGCATCAACATTTCGACGGCCAGTGCCTTCGTTGCTGCTAGCTGTGGCCTGAAAATCGCCAAGCACGGCAACCGCAGCGTATCCAGCCGCTCCGGTTCCTCAGACTTGCTCTCCGCTTTCGGCATTAAGCTGGATATGAGCGCGCAGGATTCCCGTCAGGCGCTGGACGATCTGGGCGTGTGTTTCCTGTTTGCTCCGCAATACCATCTGGGCTTCCGTCATGCCATGCCGGTGCGCCAGCAGCTCAAAACCCGCACCGTCTTCAACGTGCTGGGGCCATTGGTTAACCCAGCACGCCCACCGCTGGCGCTGATTGGCGTGTATAGCCCCGAATTGGTTCGCCCTATCGCCGAAACGTTGAAGGTGCTGGGCTACCAGCGTGCTGCGGTCGTACACGGCGGCGGGATGGATGAAGTCGCGCTTCATGCACCCACGCAGGTTGCCGAGTTAAACAATGGCGAGATCGAAACCTACGAACTGACGCACCGCGATTTCGGTCTGGATGCGTATCCGCTATCGGCATTACAAGGCGGTACGCCAGAAGAAAATCGTGACATTCTCGCGTCGCTGCTACAAGGTAAAGGTGAACGCGCACACGCTGCTGCGGTTGCCGCCAACGTTGCGCTGCTCCTGAGATTGTTCGGACAAGAAGATCTGCGCCAGAATGCGCAACAGGCGCTTGAAGTCATTCATAGTGGACAGGCTTATCAGCGCGTTATCGCCCTGTCCGCCAGAGGATAATGGAACCATGCAGGAAACCGTATTACATAAAATTGTGCGTGATAAAGCGCTCTGGGTTGCGGAACGAGAAAAAGCACAGCCGCTGGCCTCTTTTCAGCATGAGATCATTCCCAGCCAGCGCGACTTTTATCAGGCACTAAAACAGGATAAACCCGCCTTTATTCTGGAATGCAAAAAGGCTTCACCGTCGAAAGGATTGATTCGCGATGATTTCGACCCGGTAGCGATAGCTCGGGTCTATAAAGATTACGCGTCTGCTATTTCCGTTTTAACCGACGAGAAGTATTTTCAGGGCGATTTTGCTTTCCTGCCGCAGGTTAGCGCGGCAGTACACCAGCCGGTGTTGTGCAAAGACTTTATTATTTCGCCTTACCAGATCTATCTGGCGCGTTACTATCAGGCCGATGCCATTTTGCTGATGTTGTCCGTGCTGGACGATGAGCAGTACCAGCAACTGGCCGAGGTAGCGCACAGCCTGAAGCTGGGCGTGTTAACGGAAGTCAGCAACGAAGAGGAGCTACTGCGGGCCATTCAGCTCGAAGCGCGCGTCGTCGGGATCAACAACCGCGACCTGCGCGATCTCTCCATTGACCTCAACCGAACCCGGATGCTTGCGCCGCGTCTGCCCGCAGGCGTAACTGTGATCAGTGAATCCGGTATCAACTGCCAGGCGCAGATTCGTGAACTCAGCGCGTTTGCTCAGGGCTTCCTGATCGGCAGTTCACTGATGTCCGAGCCGGATCTGAACGACGCAGTACGCCGCATTATTCTCGGTGAGAACGCTATTTTGGGAGAAAACAAGGTCTGCGGCCTGACGCGCGCCGCAGATGCACAGGCAGCCTATCAAGCGGGTGCGCTCTACGGCGGATTAATCTTCGTCGCCAGTTCTCCACGTTATGTTGACGCCAAACAAGCCGCCGACGTTATGACAGGCGCCCCACTGCGCTATGTCGGTGTTTTCCGCAATGCGCCCGTCGAACACATCGTTGCTATCACAACGCAGTTAGGGTTAGCGGCCGTTCAACTGCACGGTGATGAAGATCAACAGACCATCGACCGGTTACGTCAGCAATTACCAGCGACCTGCCAGATTTGGAAAGCGCTGAGCATCGGGGATGTGCTGCCAGAGCGCAGCCTTACCCACGTCGAACGCTACGTGTTTGACAACGGTCAGGGCGGCAGCGGTAAAACCTTTAATTGGTCGCTGCTGGCAAATCAGTCATTGGATAACGTGCTGTTGGCCGGTGGCCTGAATAGCGATAATTGTGCACTAGCGGCACAGCAAGGTTGCGCAGGACTGGATTTCAATTCCGGGGTCGAAAGCGAACCGGGAAAAAAAGACTCACATAAAATTGCTGCGGTTTTTGCGACATTACGTCAGCCGCAACACTAAAACAGACGGGAAAATTATGACATTACTCAATCCTTACTTCGGTGAATTCGGCGGACAGTTTGTTCCGCAGATCCTCATCCCGGCGCTACGCCAGCTGGAAGAGGCTTTCGTCAGTGCACAGAAAGATCCTGAATTTCAGGCCGAATTTACCGATCTGCTGAAAAATTATGCGGGTCGCCCAACAGCGTTAACCTTGTGTAAAAACCTGACCGCGGGGACGAAAACCAGGCTGTACCTGAAACGTGAAGATTTACTGCACGGCGGTGCGCACAAAACCAATCAGGTGCTCGGACAGGCTCTACTGGCTAAGCGCATGGGTAAAAGCGAAATCATCGCCGAAACGGGCGCAGGCCAACACGGTGTCGCGACGGCGCTGGCTTGCGCCCTGCTTGGCCTGAAATGCCGCGTTTATATGGGTGCAAAAGACGTTGAGCGCCAGTCGCCGAACGTCTTCCGCATGCGTCTGATGGGGGCAGACGTGATTCCGGTTCACAGCGGTTCTTCTACGCTGAAAGATGCCTGCAACGAAGCACTACGTGACTGGTCTGGCAGCTATGAGACCGCACACTATCTTCTGGGAACGGCGGCAGGCCCGCACCCTTACCCGACTATCGTGCGCGAGTTTCAACGCATGATTGGTGAGGAAACCAAAGCGCAGATTCTGGAAAAAGAAGGTCGCTTGCCGGATGCGGTACTCGCCTGCGTCGGCGGTGGCTCTAACGCGATTGGGATGTTTGCTGATTTCATCGATGATACTGACGTCCGCCTGATCGGCATTGAGCCTGGCGGCTTGGGCATTGAATCCGGGCAGCACGGCGCGCCGTTAAAACATGGTCGCCTCGGTATCTATTTCGGCATGAAGTCTCCAATGATGCAAACGTCTGACGGGCAAATTGAAGAGTCCTACTCGATTTCCGCCGGGCTGGATTTCCCGTCCGTAGGGCCGCAGCACGCCTACCTGAACAGCATCGGCCGCGCTGACTATGTCTCGATTACTGATGACGAAGCGCTGGATGCCTTCAAAGCGCTCTGCCGCGGTGAAGGGATTATACCCGCGCTGGAATCTTCCCACGCGCTGGCACACGCCTTGAAGATGATTAAAGCGGAACCGGAAAAAGAGCAACTGCTGGTGGTCAACCTGTCCGGCCGTGGAGATAAAGACATCTTTACCGTGCACGATATTTTGAAAGATCGGGGAGAAATCTAATGGAGCGCTATCAACAGTTATTTAACCGTCTGTCAGAGAAAAAAGAAGGCGCGTTCGTTCCATTTGTTACGCTGGGCGATCCCTCTCCCGGGCAATCCCTGAAAATTATCGACACGCTGATTGCCGCCGGTGCCGATGCGTTGGAGCTGGGCGTGCCCTTCTCTGACCCGTTGGCGGATGGCCCGACCATTCAGGACGCCAATCTGCGCGCCTTTGCCGCAGGCGTCACACCAGACCAATGCTTTGAAATGCTGGCGACGATTCGCCAGAAATACCCGGAAATCCCGATTGGCCTGCTGATGTATGCCAATCTGGTCTTCAGCAACGGCATTGATGAATTTTATCAGCGCTGTGCGCAGGTTGGCGTCGATTCAGTTTTGGTGGCAGATGTGCCAGTGGTGGAGTCAGCCCCATTCCGTACGGCTGCGCTTCGACACGGCATTGCCCCCATTTTTATCTGTCCGCCCAATGCTGACGATGAACTGCTGCGCGAGATCGCCTCTTATGGCCGCGGCTATACCTATTTAGTGTCACGCGCAGGTGTAACCGGGGCAGAAAAGCGCGCACAGCTGCCGCTGAATCATCTGGTTGCCAAACTGAACGCATATCATGCTGCCCCGCCTTTGCAAGGATTTGGCATCTCCGATCCTGCCCAAGTGCGGGAAACGTTAGCCTCAGGCGCAGCGGGGGCTATTTCTGGCTCCGCGATCGTACGGATTATCGAAAAAAATCTGAACCAGCCTGATGTGATGCTGTCCGAGTTACACGCCTTTGTGAGTGAAATGAAAGCCGCTACGCGTTCATAACACTTTTCAGGCGCGCGATTTGTGCTTAACGCAAGTTCTATCGCGCGCCTAATAGTGTTTCAAAATATTTCCTATTTAATTAAAATGAAATATCCGCAATTATTATTTAATGTCTAATTTATTATAATTGTAAGAAATATTTTCAAATTGAAATAATTATTAAAACCCATCACAAAGAAATAAACCAAGTAACTATTTATTTTTTAAATTGCATAAATCCTTCCAGTAAAACACGAAGAAAATCACAGAACTGAGATCATTTAAAATTATCTCTTTTTAACGATCTTGTTCACATTACTGTAAGAAATAATAAATAGAATGGAACCGCTGAACAAAAGTGGCAGCGCGTTTTTAAATAATAATTCTCTTTGACTTGGGATAATAAAATGAAAGTTAAAATATTGACGATGGTGGTAACCTCCTTAATCAGCTTAAGCTCCATGGCTGTGACGATTGACTATCGTCACGAAATGAAAGATACAGCAAAGAACGATCATAAAGATCGCCTGCTGATGTCACACCGTTTTGACAACGGCTTTGGCTTGTCCATGGAAGCTAAATGGGGTCAATCTGATAACGACAAGACACCAAATAAACCGTTTAACGAAACGGTCAGCACCGGTACCGAAGTCACCGCTAGCTACCTGTACAAATTCGATAAAACCTTTGGTTTGGAAGCTGGCTTAAATATGGTTTCCTCTTCAAAAGACAACAACTATCGTCCTTATATCAAAGGCACAGCCAACATCACAGATTCTCTGTACTATGGCCTGCGCTACCGTGCATCCTACCTGCGCAAAAGTGACAGCATTGGTACTTCAGCCCCTTCTGATATGAAAGGCTACACAATCACCAGTACATTGGGTTACAAACTGCCAGCGAATTTTGTCATTGAATACGAATTTGAATACGACAAGAAAACTAAAGCCGGTTCTGTTGGCTACCTCGCTGACAACGAGAACTATGACATGACCCACGATGTTAAGCTGGCTTATAAATTCGACAAAAATTGGACACCTTACGTTCAAGTCGGTAACGTTTCTGGTAGCAAAACTACTGACGAGCGTCAAACTCGCTACCGCGTTGGTGTTCAATACAATTTCTAATGGCTAACGCCATTTAGATAATTGCTGTAATAAAATAGCGTTCTCTTTATTGGTTTGTTATTTCCTGTCTATAAAAACGGCGAAGCTATTTACTTCGCCGTTTTTTTATTCGTTGAGAGAAATTAAGCTAGCAATCAGAAACGATAACCGACACCAAACATAAATGCCCACGGGTCAATCTTCGTATGGATACTTTGCTGATCGTTACCGGCTTTAAATTTCACATCCGTATCGATATCCATCCACCACACGGACATATTTACCAACCAATTTTTATCCAGGTTGTAATCCAAGCCCGCTTGTGCCGCAACACCCCAGGAGTTTTTCAGGCTCAAATCGCTCAACCCAGCCCCTTTACCCGTATCATTAAATTTCTCATCGAAGAACAGGGTGTAATTCAGGCCAACGCCTAAGTAAGGACGTAATTTATCTTGAGCATCACCAAAATAGTACTGCGCAACCAGTGACGGCGGCAGGTGTTTCACTTCCGCAATCGTTCCGGTACCAGGTGTTCCGACTTTATGTTTGAACGGCGTGGCGGCGAGTAATTCAACGCCGATATTATCCGTCACCATATAACTGAAGGTGAGGCCTAATTGAGTATTGTTATTAACCTGAAACTCCCCCAGCCCCAGCACATTGTCCGAGCTTTCGACAGGGCGCACCGTTGCCGAACCCGCACGAACAATGAAATCACCCGCTTGATGAGCCTGTGCCAATGCAGGCATGAGCGCCGCTGCCAACAATAAGAAAGATGTCTTTTTCATTACCCACTCCATTTATAGGGTTTAAATTTCGAGCGAAATATACCCCTAAGTGGGTATTCTTGTTTTAAGCCAGATCACATCTTTTAAAGATTTTACGCCCAAATTGAACTGAAGCATTTATCACTAACTGATTAAAATTCATGGAATTGATCCAGATCAAGAATGACGCCAATGCATAAAATACGCCACCGCAGGCAAGGAAAACCACTCTTGGTAACCAAGTCATGCTGACTTCTTAGTGAAGGGAAAAGCAGCATTGCATCGTTGACGGGGTGCCACAGCGCGAATTAACAGGTTACAATTGGGAGTTAAGTTCTCTCTGTCGATTTATCTTTTCCAAGGAGCCTGCATGCCTATCACGGCTAACACGTTGTACCGTGACACAATGAATTTCACCCGCAACCAGTTCATCAGCATCTTAATGATGTCACTGTTGACGGCATTCATTACTGTCATACTGAATCATGCACTATCGCCTTCTGGAGACGAGTTACGGATTCTGAGCAGTTCCAGCAGCGATCTGTCATCTTCTGTCGAAGCTGGCTTGATGGATATGATTCAGCAGATGACGCCGGAACAACAAACCGTGTTACTGAAAATGTCGGCAGCAGGCACCTTTGCTGCGTTAGTGGGCAATGCGCTGCTGACGGGCGGGGTTCTGATGCTGATCCAGCTGGTTTCTGACGGACAGCGCACCAGTGCACTGCGCGCGATTGGTGCCTCTGCCCCCTTTTTACTGCGTCTGCTTATCCTGATCTTGCTGTGCACCCTGCTCATCCAGCTTGGCATGATGCTTCTGGTCATTCCTGGCGTGCTGCTCGCTATTGCGCTGAGTTTGTCACCCGTGATTGTCGTTACGGAAAAAAGCGGGATTTTCAATGCGATTAAAGTGAGTACCAAACTGGCTTACGGCAACCTGCGTGCAACCGCACCTGCCATCGTGATGTGGCTACTGGCTAAAATCGCTATTTTGCTGATCGTGTCGAAGTTACCGATTTCCTCACCGACCGTGCTCGGCGTGGTTCTGAACGGCTTGGGCAACCTGATCTCCGCGATCCTGCTCATTTATCTGTTCCGCCTTTATATGCTGCTGCGCGCCTAATTACCGCCCTTTGCCTATGCCACCGCTCTGGTGGCATAAGTTCTGCCAAACCCCCGTTCGCTATCTACCCAATCGTAATTTTCTGCAAATTATTACAATATCTCGGGAATGGTGTTCCACAATAAAGGATAATGGTATGAGCTATCGGATAACTCTCGCGGGTTATGATTACGACACTGTTGAGTGATGGATTGACATAATGAAGCAACTTCTTGATTTTATACCGTTGGTCGTTTTTTTTGCGGCCTATAAACTTTATGACATCTATATCGCATCGGGTGCACTGATTGCGGCAACGGCGCTGTCACTCGTGGTCACCTGGGTGATGTATCGTAAAATAGAGAAAATGACGCTGGTCACCTTTGCCATGGTCGTCGTTTTCGGTTCGCTAACGCTGGTGTTCCATAACGACCTGTTTATCAAGTGGAAAGTCACCATCATCTACGGCTTGTTCGCCATTGCCCTGCTGGTTAGCCAGTTTGTAATGAAACAAACCCTGATTCAGAAAATGCTGGGTAAAGAGTTAACCTTGCCGCAACCCGTCTGGGGGAAACTGAATTTCGCCTGGGCCATGTTCTTTCTGGTGTGTGGACTGGTTAACATCTATATTGCTTTCTGGTTACCGCAAAACGTTTGGGTTAATTTCAAAGTCTTTGGTCTGACCGGTGTGACGCTGCTGTTTACGCTGATTTGTGGCGTTTATATCTATCGTCACTTGCCTAACGATCAGGAAAAGTCAGAAGAAGAAAAAAGCGAACAGCAGCAATAGCCAAAGCGAGATAGACACAATGAGCACACAAAACGTGTTACCACAGGGCGAACTGGTTCTCCGCACGCTGGCAATGCCAGCCGATACCAATGCGAACGGGGATATTTTTGGCGGCTGGCTGATGTCGCAAATGGACATCGGCGGCGCGATTTTGGCGAAAGAAATTGCCGAGGGACGTGTCGTTACCGTACGGGTTGATGGGATGTCATTCTTGAAACCTGTCGCCGTCGGCGATGTGGTTTGCTGCTATGCACGTTGTTTACGTACTGGCCGTAGCTCTATCAACGTCAATGTTGAAGTGTGGGTGAAGAAAGTCTCCTCTGAGCCGATTGGTCAGCGCTATCGGGCTACCGAAGCATTATTCACCTACGTCGCCGTAGATGAAGAAGGCCATCCGCGTGAACTGCCTGCTGGTAAAAGCAACTTCACGCCAAGCGAGTAACGTCTGGCATCAGACTCAGCATTCGCTGGCGCAAGTGCCTAAATTATTATCGGATGCATTGTTACCAGATATATCGTTACCAGATATAAAGACATAACGAAAACGGGGCGCTATCTACACAGATAGCGCCCCGTTTCTTTTTCATATCGGCGTGAATTATTCGACTGCCGCCCCGCCGTCAATTTTAAAGACGATGGTCACAACCAAATCTTTTCCCGGTTTACCCGCTTCATAACGCCATTTACGCATGGCCTGTTTGATATCACGCTCGAACATATTACGTGGCTCAGCAGAAAGCACGCGCACGTTGTCAACGCGCCCAGACTCATCCACATCAAACTGCATTTTCACCCGCCCTTCAACACGCAGGGAAAACGCACGAGCCGGATACTGAGGCTGTGCGCGACTCAACGGACGTGGCCCGCTTGACTGCGTGCTTGCTGCGGGTGCTGGAGCCTGCTTCACTGGCGCATTCGTCACATTGCGCGTTGGCTCTGTGCTGGTAAACGGCGAAGGCGGCTGTTTTTCAACGGTCGGTTCACGTTTAACCGGCTTCGGTTGCTCAACCTTCTTCACCGGCTTAGGCTCCGGTTTAGGTTTCGGCGGCTTGGGCTTTGGTTCAGGTAATGGCATAGGAACCGGCTGCGGCAATGGCTCCGGTTCTGGAATCGGTTCCGGCTCAGGTTCGGGTTGCTTAACCGGCTCTGGCTCAGGGGCAGATTTAGCAGCAGGTGCCGCTTCATAGGCCGCAGGGTTCACCATCACAACGCTGATGGGCTTAGATTCCTGCGGTAATTCGATTGAATTATTAAATGATGCGTACAGCAAACCTGCAATCAGTGAACCGTGAAAACCGACTGAAAGTATGAATGGCCATGAGTAACGGCGGGTCAAAAAGAACTTTTTTTGCGGCATAGTCTGTCTTTATCCTCTTATGCCGCCCAAGTTTAAATGCAAATAGCAATCATATTCAATAACAACCCGTGGAATTGTTAAAAAAACAGAAATCGTGGGGGGATTACTCTGACAAATCAACCTATTGTCCTCGCACTATTGTCTTCAAACAACATCACGTATGATGGTAGAAACACGTTTCTCTTGCCCGATAGCGTTTGACCGCTGGGTCTCAACCCCGGCCCCAAAACGAAAAAGGGTACCTTCCCACCTGTGAGGTCGCTATGCTCTACGTCATTTATGCTGAAGATAATGTTGATTCATTAGCAAAACGCCTGTCGGTCCGGCCGGACCATCTTGCCCGTTTACAGGCATTACGCGATCAGGGCCGACTGATTACTGCGGGCCCGTTACCTGCGATCGACAGCGACGATCCCGGTCAGGCTGGCTTTAGCGGCTCCGTGATTATCGCCGAATTCACATCGCTGGATGAGGCAACGGCATGGGCTAACGCCGATCCTTACCTCGCGGCGGGCGTCTATAAACACATCAGTGTGAAGCCATTTAAAAAAGTGTTTTAAGGGTTTCCTTGATATAGGTCATGATTGCACCAGAAAATTATGACCCCTTACCTCCCTGCCAAAAGCTGAAATATTTTAGTCATTTAACAGTGATAGTTTGACCGCTATTCATTTACAGAGGGTCAGCAATCATGTTAATGCCTGCGATTTTGCGAAACGGAGTTGCTACTATCCGCCGCCGTCATCGCCTCAGTATTCTCTCCGGATTGTTATTGATCATTGGGTTATTTTCTTTACTGCAATTGGTTTCCGTCGGCGTCATTTATCAAACGATGACTCAGGTTCGGCAGGATATTTCCGCTAACGAGAGCCTTCGCCAGCAACAAGCATTAATGGATAAAGCGCGAATGGAAGTGATGAATGCCAGCGACAAGCTCAACCGCGCGGGCATTTATCTGTTGGTAGACAAAGAAACCGGATCTGAAGGTAGCTGGCACAGCCTGATGGATGAGGCCGAAGTGTCTCTCAAACAGGCACAAGCGCATTACCAGCAACTGGAAACATCTACGACACCTGAAGCAGACACGACGGCTTTTGTGGATTTGAAAAAGAGCTACAGCCAGCTTTATTCTGGGCTCGTCGAGCTAGCCGAGGGAATAAAAACCACCAATCAGATCGATATTTTCTTTGCCGTTCCGGTACAGGCCTATCAAAGCGATTTTACCCAGAAGTATTCACACTATTTGCAAGACACCGATGCGTTGCAAAAACAGCATGGCCAACAATTTTTATCCTCTCTCGATAACGCAAAAACAATTTTCATTACGGTTCTGGGTCTCTTGTTGGTTATCGCCATCGCCGTGTGGATTGGCGTGAGTCGGATCATTATTCGTCCGCTGACGCACATCATCGCTCATTTAAAACTGATCGCCGCGGGTGACCTTTCGCATTCGGTCAGTACAAAGACGCGCGGTACACGCGAAGTTGAACAGCTTAATACCAGCGTCATTCAAATGCAGGAAGGTCTGGTGACCTTGGTCAATCAGGTTCGTCAGGGCGTTGACCACATGGTGACGCAGGTTGATCGGGTCGCGACAGATAACCATCGGCTTTCCGAACAGGCAAACCGCCAATCCCACGAGCTCAAAGTCACCACAGAACATATTATTCAGCTTAGCCAGCATCTGGAACAAAATACCCAGCATACTCAACAGGCTAATTTGCACGCGGAAGATACCAGCAAGATCGCCGCACAGGGTGAGACGATGATGAATGACGTCAAAGCAGCGATGTCAGATATTGCAAGTAGAACGCGTGAGATGACAGAAGCCATTGGGATGATAGAAAACGTGGCGTTCCAGACGCACATTTTGTCGTTGAACGCCGCCATTGAAGCGGCTCGAGCTGGGACGATGGGACGAGGCTTTGCCGTTGTCGCACGGGAAGTCGGTACGTTGGCTTCGCAAAGCAGCCATTCTGCACAAAATATTAATGTGCTGATTCGTGATTCAGACAATAGCGTAACCACCGGAACACGACTGGTTAACAAATTGAATGACAGCCTGCATAACATCATTCAGACGGCAAAGGGCACCGGCACGTTTCTGAGCGAAATCTCGGAAATATCGCACCAGCAGAACGAAAGCATTCATGAAGTCACCGCCCGCCTCAGCACGCTGAACGATACCGTCAGAGAAAATGCAGGGCAAGTTGAAGCCTCTGCGCACACCTTCTCCTCACTCTTGGAACAAACGGAACGCTTAAATACCTCCGTGTCACTGTTTATCCTACCCTCGAAAGAGGCTGATAATCTGATTCTTGACCAGAGAGAGATGACGCAGCGCATTCCAGTGATGGGATAAGGAATACCCGAAATCAGCAAAAACCAGCGGGTGCACTGAAAGTATGTTAATACTTTCAGTGCACCCGCTGGATATTCGCAAGGCTACTTACACCACAGTAATGAATGCTATGCTATTTTTCCTCTTCTGAAAATAAACATGTATTTATAATGCATAAATCAATTTTTAACCATTCTGAGCATGATACCGTTGCCCCACGATCCCTTCGGTGTATTGAAAGCGCCAAGTGAAAAAATGAATTGGGGCAATTAAGATCAATGAGTGAGAAAGCAAGAAAACGGTGGCAACGTCGCCCCGGAACCACTGGTGGTAAACTTCCCTGGAATGACAGGCGCAACACACTGACCTGGCGCAGATCGATGCAAATTCTGCTACTGGCGATCAACGTTTATATCGGCATCACTTTCTATTTTTGGGTGCGCTACTTTGAAACTGGCGGCACGAGCCTTTATGTATCGAGACCTGGCGGTATTGAGGGTTGGCTACCAATTGCTGGATTGATGAACATTAAATTCACATGGGAAACGGGCCATTTTCCTCCTATCCACCTTGCGTCAATGCTATTACTTGTCGCATTTATTTTTATCAGCCTGTTGCTGAAGAAATCATTCTGTTCCTGGCTGTGCCCTATCGGCACGATTTCCGAGTGGGTAGGTGCATTGGGAAAAAAAATATTTGGCCGTCACTTCATTCTTCCTAAGTGGCTGGATATTCCGCTGCGCAGCCTGAAATACTTATTATTAAGCTTTTTCCTCTATATCGCCTTATCAATGCCAGCACAGGACATTTATATGTTCCAGATGTCGCCCTATGGCCTGATCGCCGACGTCAAGATGCTGGGTTTCTTCCGTAATATTGGCACCATTACACTGGTCTGCGTTTTTATCTTCACGTTTGCCAGTCTGTTCGTCCACCATTTCTGGTGCCGTTATCTATGCCCTTACGGTGCACTATTGGGGATGTTTTCACTGCTGTCTCCCTTCAAGATTCGTCGCAACGCCACCAGTTGTATCGATTGCGGCAAGTGCGCTAAAGCCTGCCCATCTAACATCCCAGTGGATAAGCTCATTCAGGTGAGAACGGCGGAATGTACAGCCTGCATGACCTGCATCGAATCTTGCCCGGTGGCATCAACGCTTCATTTTTCGCTTACGCCACCCTCAGGTTTACAGACAAAAGGCAGCGAAACACCCAAACCGCTATGGAGACAAACTGCGCTGTCCGGTATTGCGATGACGGCGCTGGTGCTTGGCATCCTTTTCGGCATGATCGGCTTCGCGATGTACATCGGCGGCTGGGACAGTCCAATTCCCGAACACATGTATTTCCGGCTCATTCCCGACTACCGAAGTATTGGTCATCCATAAAGAAAAAAGGACCAGTTCGGCACGCTACCGCCCCGCAGGGACTTTACCGCCTGCAACCGCGCTACATCATAGCAGCGGCGACACTGTGGAAGCGGAAGAACGGGTGCTACGTTAAGTACAGAGAACGGCTTGGGTTAGCGTTTGCCCTGCGCGCTTACAGAAAACTGGCTAACTTTTGTGGTCGTTCAGCGATTCAGAGAACAGACTATCGATATCACGCGCACCGTGCAGGACACGCTCGATCCTCACTTCCACATCCGTCGTGCCGTATAGGATAAGATAACGTCCATAGGCACAACTTCGGATGGATTGCCCCAGCTCCGGACGCTCACGGTAAAGCGTAGTGCTCGTACCGGATTATCTTGCTCTGCCAGCGGTGATACGGTCAGTTTAATTCCGCGTTATCACCTTCTGCCATGTGTCGGTATTTCTGCGACAGACGCCCGAACACCGCTTCGGCATCCTTGCCCTTTCCGTTGTTTACACCCAACTCGACCGCCGTCCGTAGCGCATCAAGCTTTATCTGCTGCTCTCGCTCCTCCAGTGCCCGCAACCCTGCACGGATAACCTCGCTGACATTGTTGTAACGACCACTTTCGATTTGTTCACGGATAAATTGCTCGAAGTAAGGACTTAACGCGATACTGGTTGCCATCATTTCCTCCAACCACACAAGATAATATCTATTATTATCTATTAGTATTTTCTTCCTCTCCCGTTCCGTCACCCCCTTCTTTCTGATGTGCCTCCTCTTCTGCTATCAAGCCAGCCAGTAACCCGCTTTCTTCCTCTGCCTCCCGCTCTGCCGGGTTCGCACTCGCATGCACCGCTGACAGCGCACGGATTGAGACCTGCGTGTAAAGCTGCGTGGATTCGATACTCGCATGACCCAGCATCGCCTGTATCCGCGGATATCCGCCCCATTCTCCAGCATCTGCGTCGCCATCGCATGACGGAACAGGTGGCAGCTTCCCCACGGCGCGAGTCCCGATGCCCGGATGTAGTGGCCTACCGTGTGGGTGATACCGTTCGCCGTCAGACCTTCTACCCCGTCCAGCGCCACGAACAACGCCCTGATGTCCGGACTGACCAGCAGTTGCGGCCTCACCGCCTGCACGTAATGCCCGCTTGCCAATGGGAACGGTACGGTCTTTCCTCCCCTTGCCCTGTTTTCTTGAGGTGTCCACGCTGTAGACATCCAGCTTCGGCAGCTCCAAGCTGAACGCAACCCCGACGATGAGCTGCGCTTGCAGTTTGAGGCAGTGAGTCAGTTCTCATCTGAAGAGAAGGAAGTGGCCAGAGTGCTGCTGGAGTCATTGATCCTCAAGCACGATGCCAACCGTTTCACACGTAAGACACCGAGTTAACCGTAATTTTAGCTCGACCCGCCAGTGCGGGAACACTGTCAGGTCGCTCACCATAACCCACTAAGTGAGGTAGTTAATCATGGCTGAACGCGATTCTAAGTCAGAACCCCGCGCAACTGAAGTAAAAGAGCCACAACGGCATTACACTGTCGGTTACGCCCCCAACGGCGGTAAAAAACCGCCCAGCCCACAGCTTAAACTCAGCGGCAAGTGGCTGGAAGAACTCGGTTTTAATACCGGACGGTCCGTTATCGTCACTGTTGAGCGCGGGCGGCTGGTGATTGAGACTGAGCTAAGGTTCTGACCGATAAAAACAAAAATCCCGGCTTGTTTTAGAAGCCGGGATCTCTTTAATCATTTAGCAGTTCCTGATTTTCTTTTTTCAGCCATTCTTGATGATGCTTAATGACTAATTTATATTGTTCATCAGTATAATATTCTGTAGGTGATATGTTATTTCCAACACCTTGTATTATATTTGGCGTTTCTGCATCCTCTCCCCATAATCGCCAAAACTCATTCAGTTTTAGAAGACCATATACACAGTCACCAGGCAATTCCTGCATCGTTAGGCATAGCGCAAGGTATCTCCATTTCCTGCTGGATAACTTGAGATCTATATTTTCTTCATCACATATAAATCTTAAGTAATCCATCATCTCATCAGTAATCTCAGAACAAAAAGCCACTTCAGATATTGCCGTCAATAAAATATCTTTCACGCCATCGGTTTTTGCAAGTTCATTACATGCAAAACTGCTAATTTCTGAAGCAGATAGCTTGCCTGATACTATCCCGCAAGCACCAAGGAAAATCATCCCCCAATCGACCAGCTTCATCTGGTTGGCCATTAAAAATAGTTTATCTGTCATGGTTTTGACGGTACTCCATTAACTGTGCCACCGGAAACAAACATTCGGTGACTAACTCCACCTAATTTGGGATCTAGGATCCACTCAAATCGTCCTGGCACACCATTTAAGCTACCTTCTAACTGATAGAGAGTTGCACCGTTATTCAACGACGTTTTAACGGCTGAGTCCGCATAATTATCTACAATATCACTAAAACCATGTGACTTAGGAACAGAAGGAAATTCCTGAGTAGCCGTTGGTTTAATTTTATCTGGATAAATAGAGATCTCTTTTCCATCAATATCCGTAACAACTTTATTAGGCAGTTGGTCTACTTTATTTCCACTACCGCTACCTTTTTCGCCAACTCCCACTCTTGGGTTATCTAAAATATCATTTTTAATAATATTTCCGCTAACTGATTCGACTTTTCCTATATCAGCGGCAACACCCGGCACTTTCTTACCCGGCAACATAATTCCGGCAAGCATTCCACCCGTCGCTTCCAACGCAGCCTGATTTCCCTCTGATGCTTGCTTGATCGTATCGGCCACCGCTGACCAGGTTTCGCTCTTCATCAGGGCTTTCACTGAGTCTGCTACCGCCTGATTCTTCCCTGATAGATCATTCAACGCCGTACTACAATAACCGTCACCCGCTGCGCAAGAGGCCAGCGCCATTGCTGCATCAGCAACGTAATCCGCTGAACCTAACGTTGCATCTCCGCTATCTGCAATGGCATTAATAATACCATTCGCAACTGAAGAGGCTGTCCCTTCACCCAGCTTGTCACGTACCTGATTTTTCCACCATTCCGCACTCTCTTTTACTGACTGACGGGCTTTATCTCCACTCAGCGCATTATTCTCCACCGCATTACGCCCAGACTGCGCGCCGCTGGCGGCAGACGCCGTGCTGTTGCTTGCCAGCCCAGAGGCCAGCGTGGAAAGTGCGCTGACCGACTGTTTTTCTTCTTCCGTCAGGTCGTTCGTCGTCTTGCCAGGATATACTTTAGCCATGATCGCACGGGCGATCAGTTCACCGCTGGAGGCACCCATCGCCCCCGCAGCCGCATCCTGACCTGACAGCTGGGCGACCACAGCCCCCACCACCGCGTGCGCCATCGCATTGGCTGCGATATCCGACGCCGTGATTTTGCTTTCATCCTTCGGTATCGTGACATCTTTCACCAACTGTGCCAGATACGGTGATGCACCACTGGCAATCGCTTTCTGGATGTCCCCGCCCGCCAGTGCCTGAATCGCCGCCGTCGCTGCCTGTGCCGCTCGCTGGAAGTCACTGCCCGTGCCGTATTTCTGCATCTCGGCTTTGTAGGTCGGCGATTCTGTCAGCGTCTTTTTATAGTCCTCCCACATCGCGACCGAATCACCGTCCTCCGGACGTTTGACTTTGGAGTCACCCTTGGCTTCTGCGGCTTTCTGCGCTTTCAGCTCTCCTTCCGTGCGCACGATATCCATCACCTGCGCGCCGATTTCACCAATCAGCTGCGCCTGTTTCAGGCGTTTCTGCTCTTTCTCTTTGTTAAAGATCGGACTGAGCGCGTTGTTCGCGTGTTCAACGTCACGGCTCAGCGTAGTGATATCCTGCACCTGCTTCGCCGTATCCCGCAACAACAAGGTGCCATCGCAGTACTTTGGGTCTGGCTATGTCAGCCGCCGTCACGCCGACCGCAATGATATGACGCGCTATTACAGCCGCAGCCCCAGCCTGCACCTTACTGACCACTGGCTGGAAGCCGCGGGATTTGGGACCGATACGCGGGTCACTATCACTGTTGAACACAGCAGACTGGTCATTGAGACTGAACTAAGGTTTTGATCACCACGAATGATGATCCCGGTGGTTCCGAGATCTTTGAATGTATTTTATTTATTCGCTTTGAGCCGGGACATAAGCCAGATTCCTATCCCTAAGGGAACTCCCCCAGATAGGCCTTTTCTAGCAGAGTCAATAACTACGTTCTGCCACGAAAAGTAAAAAAAGCCATCCTTAAGAAAGAATACAGATGCGATACCTAATCTAATAAGAAGCATAGTTAAAGCAATGAGTACAGTGAATGACGTGATTAGAACCAAAAGAGTTTTAATCCCTACTTTATTTGCCATTTTGATTATTCCTGATTGCCTTTACTTGGTTCTCGGCCTCAGAAGTCGCTGCTTCTGAACTCAAAGCACCGACTACCGCTCCTACGGATTCCGCAGCTCTATCTGAAACAATAGGATTTAGCTTATTACCATAGGTTATTAGTTTACCGCCAGCAGCACCAATCGCCGTACCAATCCCCGCCGCGATGGATGCCGTCAACGGATCTTTATTCTGCAATTTTGCTCCTGCGTAAGCACCGCCAACACTCACAACTTCTGTAAACCAGAATCCCCTGCCTTGTGTGACTGCCCCAGCCCCCGTCGCAATCAGCGCATCGGTATAGCTAAATGAACCATTTCCCATTAATTGATTACTAATATTTGCTGTACCACTAATGGCTCCGCCGCCAATTATTGTGCCAGCACTCAACATACTGGGTAAAAATACCGGCGCGACAACCACAGATGCTCCAGCTCCCCACGCGATTAAAAGTCCTCGGACAGGATCCTGCCCTTCAGGTATCGTACCTGTGATCAATTTGTGCATCGCATACTGACGTTCTTCTTCCGTTATTGGATTCAGCACGTTACCGTTTTCATCCAGCAAGTTGGTATTGGTGTACAACGATGTCATCGACATGCCAACGTCAGTCATTCCTTTTGGCATGCCATTTGGGCCGAAGAAGTTATTCTCCACCGCATTACGCCCAGACTGCGCGCCGCTGGCGGCAGACGCCGTGCTGTTGCCTGCCAGACCGGATACCAACCCAGAGGCCAGCGTGGAGAGGGCGCTGACTGACTGTTTTTCCTCTTCCGTCAGGTCGTTCGCCGTCTTGCCGGGGTATTGATCGGCCATGATAGCGCGGGCGATCAGTTCACCGCTGGAGGCACCAATCGCCCCCGCAGCCGCATCCTGACCTGACAGTTGGGCGACAACAGCGCCCACCACCGCGTGCGCCATCGCGTTGGCCGCGATATCCGACGCCGTGATTTTGCTTTCATCCTTCGGTATCGTGACATCTTTCACCAACTGTGCCAGATACGGCGATGCACCACTGGCAATCGCTTTCTGGATGTCCCCACCCGCCAGTGCCTGAATCGCCGCCGTCGCCGCCTGTGCCGCTCGTTGGAAATCGCTACCCGTGCCGTATTTCTGCATCTCGGCTTTGTAGGTCGGCGATTCCGTCAGCGCCTTTTTATAGGCCTCCCATTCCTGCGCCGAATCACCGTCCTGCGGACGGTTGACTTTGGCGTCGCCCTTGGCTTCTGCGGCTTTCTGCGCTTTCAGCTCGCCTTCCGTACGTACGATATCCATCACCTGCGCGCCGATTTCACCAATCAGCTGCGCCTGTTTCAGGCGTTTCTGCTCTTTCTCTTTGTTAAAGATCGGGCTGAGCGCGTTGTTCGCATGCTCAACGTCACGGCTCAGCGTAGTGATATCCTGCACCTGTTTCGCCGTATCCCGCAACAACAAGGTGCCGTCGCTCACCGCAGCATAGGTGGTGCTGGCAGCATTGCCGCTATTACCCAGCGACATCAGCGCCGACGGCACGTTCATCGCCAGCGTTGAGAGCAGGCTACCGCTCATCGATGGACTGGCGCTAAAACCTGCGCCGCTGTGCTCCACCTTGAATTCGGCTTTGTTGTTGAGCCCGCTCCAACCCAGCGTCCCCGTTTCCAGCCGATTTTTCTCTGCGCTGGCGGTGGAGCCAATTACCGCGGCGTCAAGCTGGGTGTGCTCACCGGTTTTTATACCAAATCCGTCTTTACCCGCAAAGAGCCCTGTCTGTTGTTGCACACTGTCATAATTGCTGTGCATCTTGTCTTTACTGAGGCTGATATAGCCGCTACCGCCCCCGCCGCCCCAGGTAAAACTACCGCCCGCTGAGCCACTAACCTGTTTAGAATCATACCGGTCGCTATCCTGCTGACTTTGCAGCAGCAGATTGCGTCCGGTATCGACATCAATACGCTCGCCGTTCACCTGCGCGCCAATCAGTCGCGTATCACGTTCGCTTTTCAGCGTGACATGGTTACCCGCATCCACCGTCGTTTCTGACCAGCTATTGCCCGTACCGGTTTCCCGCCCTTTCGCCGCATTAACGTTGGCGAAAATGCTGAGCCCCGCACTCCCGTTACTCAGTCCCAGGCTGATGCCAATATTCCCGCCGCTGCTGCTGTTTTTACCACTGAGCTCCTCGCTGTTACGGGCTGAGAGCAGGTGAATATCCTGCGCCGCGTTCATCATGACGTCGCCGCCCGCCTTAAGCTGGCTGCCTGCGACCGTGATATCTCCGGTACGCGATTCGATACCAATATCTCCCGCCGCATTCAGCGTCGAACCAAAGCTCTGTTTCTGCTCGCTGGTCTGGCTGGAGCGTGAGTTTTGCGCCCCGAGCGAAATACTGACGCCGACAAAAGACGCTTCCCCCTTGTTGTTCAGCTCGGACTGGCTGCCCTGATAGGCCTGATACCCAGACAGCCCGGCTTTCATGCCCTGCAGCAGCGCCAGTCGGCCATCACTTTCACTTTTTGCCGCCTGAATGCTCTGCACCGCGCTGTTGAGCGCCGAACCCACCACGCCAGACAGCGCCACGGTCAGACCCGCGGTTTTCTGCTCAAACTCCTGCTGTTGTTTGCGCGTGTCATAGCCCGGATCGAGGGTGACATTATTGCCTTGCAGGAGGATGTCTTTTCCGGCCACCATATCGGTGCCGCTGATCGTGACATCGTTCCCGGCCTTCACCGTCACCGAATCGGTCGTGCTGCCAAGGGTGCTGATGCTTTGACTTTGTGTCGCCGCCTGATCGCGCAGTTTCTGGCTGGTCGAGGTTGAACCGATGGTAAAGCCAATGCCGCCACCGCTGAACAAGCCGCTTTTTTTCTTGCTGTACTCTTCATAGTTCTGGTAGTTCTCTACGCTGGCAGCGGTGTTGACGTCATTATTCGCCAGCAGCGTGACCTGTTTGTCACCGACCACGGAGGAGCCTTGCAGGTTGATATCCTGATTGGCCGCCATCGTGACACTGTCACCCGACAGCAGACTGCCTTTTTCATTGGTCTGCAACGTTTCCCGCAGGGTATGCGTCACCGTCTTCGAAAACCGCTTCTTCTTGACCGTGGTTTCTTCAAAGAAGGTGTGCTGCGTTTCCGTCGCCGACAGCAGATTGATGTTGTTGCCCGCCTGCGCCGTCACCGCGCCGCTCGCCACGCCCTGTGCTGCCTGCAGGTTGATATCTCTGCCCGCCTGCAAATTCAGGCCTTTGCCCGCCGTTAACTCGGTGCTCTGCTGGGTGATATTCTGCTGCCAGTCGGCGTGACGGTTCCACCAGTTGCCGCTGTAGGTTTCTTCCGTTTCAGACAGCAGGTTGAGATCGCGTCCGGCCGCCAGTGTCGCATTGCCTTTGGCGTTCAGGCTGGCCGCTTCCGACAGCACATCTCGTCCGGCCACCAGATTCAGATCGCCCCCGCTCAGGAGTTGGCTGTTTGCCACCTCCTGCGTACGGCGCTGCGCGGTACTGCCGCCCTGATACAGCGTCTCTTTCAGCGTGTCCTGTGCGGTCAGACGAATATCATTACCCGCCGCCAGCGTCAGCGCCGTACCGCCGGAAAGCGAACTGGCATCGATCTGAATATCCTGACCCGCCACCGCGCTCAGCGCACCGCCGGCATTGACGGTGCTGCCTGCAACAGAGGTATTCAGCGCGGTATTACTGCTGCCCCAGCCGATATCCACGCGGTTATTGGTCAGCGTCAGCGCCTCAATCGCGACATTGCCTTTGGCGTTCAGCGCCATGTCCTGTCCGGCATTGAGCGTAGCCGCCACGTTGCGGATATCCTTGCCCGCGCTGAGCGTCAGGCTGTTGCCCGCGACGATCTCGGCGGTTTTGCCCAGTTCAGTGAAGACCAGCGATCCGGTGCCGCTGCGTGAAGCCGTCGGCTGTGCGGTCTGGAAGTTGCGGCTTTCGGTTCGGTTGATGATGTCGCCGTTGATGCTGGCGAGCTGCAGCGTGCTGCCTTCAATCCGGCTGCCGCTGTTGGTGATATTGTTGAGCGCCACCAGATTCAGGCCGCCGTCTGATTTGATCAAGCCGCCTTCGTGGTTATCAATCTTGTCGCCGCTGGCGATCGCCAGCAATTCAACGGCCTTGAGCGTGCCGCTGTTGGTGACGCTGCCGCCCGCGTTCAGTTCAACTTTGTTCGCGACAATCGCGCTGCCCTGCAGGTTGCTTTTATCCGCCTGCGCCAGATACAGCTTCGGTGCCAGCACGGTTTGCCCGTTGACCTCGATATTTTCCCACCAGACCATGCTCTGACTGAGGTTCGCGACCTGATCCGGCGTCAGGCTGACGCCCAGTTGCAGGTTCATGCCTTTCTGCGCCGCGGCCGCGTTATCGAGCAGCTTCTGCATTTGTTCCAGATCGGAGCCGGTGCCATTCAGGTGACGCTGCCCGCTCTGTTTCAGCACCGCCTGGCTGATGTAGCGGGTATCAAACTCCGCATCCCCGAGGAAGCGATAATCGTGGTCTGCATCCAGATTCAGTTTATCCAGCAGATAGGACGACCCCAGCACCCTATCGGCCTGCGTCCACTGTGAGCGCGTCTCGACAGGCACCACCGTTGACGGCTGCTGCCCCAGCAGCGTTTGCAGATCGCTGAACAGCGCGTTATCCACCTGCCCCAGCTGTTCCAGTTTCGGGTTGGTGTGGATCAGGTAACGACTGTCCGCATTCGGATCGACAACCAGCAGCCCGTTATTGCTCGTCGGCAGCGGATAATCGGCAAGCGGGTTGGTGCTCAGGTTTTGCAGCCCGTTGCCGATGGCGCTCAGCAGGTCTGTGGCAGAAAGAAGTTGTGGCGCAGAAGGCGTAGCGCCGCCCGGCAGAGTGTCTGCACTGACCGCCGGCTTCGGTGCGTCAATCGCCGCCATGCCCGGTGTGGTCAGAGTGGCGGGGCTACCTACCGTGCCCGCTATCGTTACGCCAGTCACCGTGTTGTCCACGTTAACCGGCGTCAGGCTATTCCCAGCATCAGGCCGTTGGCCTGTCGACGACAGCGCAATGGTATCAGGGTTGCTGACGTGACCGGAAGCAGAAGGCTGTAGCACCACGGCGTCGCCGGTATTCAGCGTCAGCGGCCCGGTGGTATTCGGCGCCGCAATCACCGCTGTGATGTTCTCCGCCTGTGCGCCCGCTTGCAGCGCGGTGCCCACCTGCTGCGTCAGCGTGACCGCATCAGGATTGTTCACGTGACCGGAAGTCGAAGGCGATAACACCACGGCGTCGCCGGTATTCAGCGTCAACGGCCCTGTGGCAGTCGGAGCCGCGATCGCCGTTGTGATGTTGTCCGCCTGTGCGCCGGTTTGCAATGCAGTGCCTACCTGCTGCGTTACCGTCACCGTTTTGCCCGTCGCAGTCACCCCTGCGGCATTGCCTGCCAGCGCCGCTTGTCCGCTCGCTGCTTTGGTGACGTCTACCGCACCCGCGTTAAACGACGAATCCTGGCTGGCCAACTGACGTGTGGTCTGCTTCTGCAACGGTGACAGCGTGGTGATGGCATCCAGCACCGGCTTGGTGGAGGCAGGCATAAACCCGCCGCTGCCCGGCTGTAATGTAGTATTACTGATATCTTGTTTGAAATCGGCGGTAATGGTGCCGCCCGCCTGAATTAATGCGTTATAGCTTTCGCCAACGGTTTTTTCGGTTACTGGGGTGCCTGATAATCCATATTGGATATATGGGTTTGCCTTTTTACGAGCCTCAGCGCTGATATAAGGCATCATTATTGGATTTCTATTACTACGTTGATAAATGTAGGTTAAATATTCATTCACGCTACCAGATTGATATGATTTATTATTGAAATCACCACCATGTAAATCAATATTTTTTTTAGCCGAAATTACTGACGCCTGATTTATTAGCACAAAAGAAAATATTGATAAATTATATCCAGAGTTGATTTTACCTGTATTTCCTTCAGCATTTATCTCAATCAATTTATTAGTAATTGATACTCTTTGAATATCAGATTTTTCATATGGAACATAGGAATAAGATACTCTGCAAGTATCAGTTCCATTTTCACCATGAGAGGAACATCTCTCCCTTTCTACTATTCCATACTCCTCTGGTTTAAACCACTCGATCGGAATATTCACCGTTGTTTTCCCTGCCCAATCAGGCACCGAATCTCCAGCCAACTCAGTTTCCGTCACCACCAGTCCTTCCCGCTGGTTAGTCAACGTACCGGTATTAATGGTGATATCGCCGGATTGGGTTTCAATCGTGCCGGAGCTGTTGAGCAGCGACGTGCTGGCGTTACCCTGTGTATCACGTTGCACCCACAGGCTGTTGCCCGCCAGAATGGTGCCGAACACGTTGGTCAGGGAATCCGACAGCAGGCGCATATTGCCGCCCGCATACAGCATGCTGCTGTTATGTAACAAGCCTCCCGCCTGCACCAGCAGGTCACCGGTGGTGCCAATCAGCCCTTTATTATTCAGCGTATTGTCGCTTATCAGCGTCAGGTTCCCCCCCGCCTGAATGCTGCCCGCCTCCAGCTGTACGATGTCTTTTGCGCTGACACGCAACTCGCCGCCGCCCGCCAGAATATTGCCCTGATTCGTCAGCGTGCCGGTGCTGCTCAACTGGACGGATTGTCCCTGTAACGTCCCGCGCTGGTCGAGGTCGCCCGCCACATTCAGCGTCAGCTGTTGCCCGGCGGCCATGGTTTGCGTGAAGGTCAGCGGCCCGGTGAGTTCGGCGCTCAGGTTGCCCAGCGCCACCAGTTGCCCGTCCTGCTGCAGTTCATTAGTCTTGAGGCGCAGATCCTGTGCGCTGTAGAGTTTCGCACCCTGACGGTTAGTCAGACGCTGCGTCTGCAGCGCCAGCTGTGTCAGCCCCAGCAGCGTGCCGTGGTTGTCCAGCTCGTCGGCGATAATCTCCAGTTCACCGGCCTGCACCAGCCCGTGATTCACCCACTGCGGAATGTTCAGCGTCAGCTTATCTTGCGCCATCAGGCTGCCCTGCTGGGTCAACTGCGCCGTGTTCACAGCCAGCCCGCGCCCCTGCAGCCAGCCGTGATTGTCCACCGTCGCCGCGTTCAGCGTGGTGGTGCCGTCAGACAGCAACTGCCCCGCCTGCTGGTTGACAATCTTCTCTTTTCCATCCAGTTGCAGCGCGGCGGTGCCCTGTACCGTACCGCCGTTGGTGATGATGCTCCCCGTCAGCGTAGTGGTCGCGGCGTTGATGTCGCCCTGATTATTCAACGCGGCCGCCTGCACGCTCAGCGAGCCATCACTGCTTAAACGCGCCTGCGCAGCATTGCTGAACTGGCCGGCGACGGTGGTGTTAAGCGCACTATCGCCACGCAAAGTACCGTGATTAGTGAGTTCATCGGCACCCAGCGTCAACGTGCGGCCCTGCATCTGTCCACGGTTAGTGATGTCATGCGCCGTCAGGTTCAGTTGACCGCCGCTAACCAGTTGGCTGCCCTGCGCGCCCTGATAGGCACCGGTCAGCTGCAGCGTCCCGCGCTGCACGCCCAGCAGATGGCCCTGCTGATCGAGATCGCGGGCGGTCAGCCGTAACTCGTCCGATTGCCACAGCCCCTGATTACTCAGCGCGCCGGTCGTGAGTTCGCCCACACCACCGCTGAGTAATCGCCCCGTGGCCAGATTATCGACGCGATCGGTGAGCTGCAGCGTAAAGCCACCGACGCCCGTCAGCGTGCCGCCGTTCTCCAGCATCGTGCCGGTTAACGTCACCGCGCCCTGCGAGAACAGCTCTCCCTGATTACGTAACTGGTCGCCGTTGAGCGACAGACTGTTCAGCCCCGCGACGGTACCGCTATTGCTGAATGTATCGCCGTTCAGCGTCAGCGTACCCGCCTGCCATAACCCAGCGTTATCTGCCTGTTTAGCCTGGAGCGTGGCCGCCCCTTTGCTGAGCAACTGGCTGTTTTTATCGCCGACATAGCGCAGCACGTCGAGCAGGCGCAGCGCGTCGGTGCCCTGAATGCGGCCCTGATTGTCAATCTCACGGGCGCGTAGTTGCAGGTCGTTAGCCTGTAGCGTACCGGCATTGCTCAGCGTGCCGCTGTCGAGATGGCCCGCGCCGTTGGTCAGCAGTTCCGCCCCGGCACGGTTAATCAGTTCATCCCGGTTTGTGACCGTCAGGCCGTTGCTGCCCAGCACGCGCCCGCCATTATCCAACGTGCCGGTGGTCAGATTCAGCGTACCCGCGACTATCTCACCGCTCTGCGTCAGGTGGGCGGCCGTGATAACGGTGTCACCATCGCTCAGCAAACGAGACAGGGCGCTTCCCTGATAGGTGTTCAGTAAATCAAGACGCAGCCCGTCCTGACCGAGCAGCGACCCGCCATTTGTCAGGTTGTTCGCCGTCAGCGCCAGCGTATTGCCCTGCCAGAACCCGTCATTCGTGACCGTGCCTGCCTGCGCCTGCAGGGCACCGTTAGTCAGTAGTTGGCCGGTGCTGCCGACCGTCAGACCGTCACGCAGTCCCAGCGTGATGCCACGCTCACCGATAACCGTGCCGGTGTTGTTGAACGCGCCGCCGTCCAGCGCCAGCGCCCGGCTTTCCCAGCGCCCGCTATTGCGCAGCTGGTTGCCGCGCAGCGTCAGCGTATCGGCAGTATGCAGCAGACCCGTGCCCTGATAGTCGCCGTCAAGCGTCAGCGCCCCGTCAGCAATCACGCTGCCCGCATTGTTTATCGCACCACTGTCGAGCGTCAGCTTACCCACGCCGGACACGGTGCCCTGATTGTCGAGCAGGCTGGCGCTCAGTTGTGTGTCGCCGCCAGAGAGCAGCGTCCCCTGATTGGTGAGAAGGCTGACCGGATTAGCGCGATCCAACGCGATCGTTAATCCTTTATCCCCCTGCATCCGCCCGCGGTTGGTCAACTGCTGCGCATCAAATGTCAGGCGGTCTGCCTGCGCATCGCCGTCGTTTGTCACGCTCGCCGCGCGTAAAACAGCCAGTCCCTGCGACAGGAGTTTCCCATTCTGCTGATTCGTCAGGCCGTTGGCGGCGGTCAATGACAAGGCATTGAGGCCAAAAATCTGTCCACGGTTGGTCAGGTCAGCCGCCTGCAGCGTGATGTCGCCCGCCTGCCACTGCCCCTGATTGTCCACCTGATCCGCCGTCAGCGTACTGCTGCCCTGACTCAGCCAGTGGCCCTGATTGCGGGCCGTACCGGTAATCGCCAGCGTCAGTGCATCCACGCCCAGCATCTTGCCCTGATTATCCAGCGTCTGGGCGTCCACCTTCAGCGCCCGCGCTTCCAGCGTGCCCTGCTGGTCGATATGGTTCGCCACCACGCCCAGCGTGGTGCTGCCGCTGATAAGTCCGCGGTTATCCAGCGTGTTGCGCACATTCAGTTGCAGATCGTCTGAACCCTGTATCTGCCCGTGGTTCAGCACGTCCTCAGCGGTGATACCTGTCCGCTGGCTGGTGAGGTCACCAGTGTTGGTCAGGGTGCCGCCCAGCGTTAACTGCAGGCTACGCGTACCGTTAAGCAGCCCACCGTTGGTCACGGCATTGGCAGTAATGGCAAGCGCGTGGCTGTTCAGCGCGCCCTGATTATCAAGATGATTGCCGAGATCCAGCATCAGCCCGTTCACGCCCGTCAGGGTGCCCTGATTGAATACATCTCTGGCCTTGAGCGTCAGCGCGTTACTGCCGATGTCACGCGTATTATTCAGTGTCCCGTTCAGCCCCAGAGACAGGCTGTCGACACCAGTGAGCGTGCCGTGGTTGGTCAGATCGCTGGCGTTCAGCGTCACCGCCGCCCCGTACAGCGTGCCGCGGTTGGTGAGGCTGTTGCTGGTTGTCAGTTCAAGACGGTCGAGGCCGTTGATTTTCCCGCGGTTGTCCAGTCTGTCGGCCTGTGCGGCCAGTTGATGGCTGTTCAGCGTGCCCTGATTGGTTAACGCGTCATCCAGCGTCAGTTGAAGACCGTCAACGCCGGTGAGGGTGCCTTCGTTGGTCAGCGTACGGGCAGCAACCGTGGCGAGCTTGCTCCACAGCGTGCCCTTATTGTGTAATTCGCCGTTTGCCAGCGTCGCCTTCAGCGAGGTATCGCCCTGAATATGGCCGACGTTGGTCAGTTGCTGTGCGTCCAGCGTCAGGCTGTCCGCCTGCCACTCGCCCTCGTTGCTCGCCTCGGCCGCGTTCAGCACCGCCACGCCCTGCGTGAGCAGCTTGCCGGTTTGCGCATTGGTCAATTTATTTTTCGCCGTCAGCGACAGCGCCGACAGTCCCAGTAGCCGTCCGGCATTCCCGACGTCATCCGCCGTCAGCGCCAGCGTGTTGCCCTGCCAGAATCCGTCGTTAGTGACCGCTCCCGCCCGTGCTGATAACTCACCGTTAGTCAGTAGTTGGCCGGTGCCGCCGACCGTCAGGCCATCGCGCAGTTCCAGCGTGATGCCACGCTCACCGATAACCGTGCCGGTGTTGTTGAACGCACCACCGTTCAGCGCCAGCGCCCGGCTTTCCCAGCGTCCGCTATTGCGCAACTGATTGCCGCGTAACGTCAGGGTGTCGGCGGTATGCAACAGGCCCGTGCCCTGATAGTCGCCGTCAAGCGTCAGCGTCCCGTCAGCAATCACGCTGCCCGCATTGTTTATCGCACCGCTGTCGAGCGTAAGCTTACCCACGCCGGACACGGTGCCCTGATTGTCGAGCTGGCTGGCGCTCAGCCAGCTGTCGCCGCCGGAGAGCAGCGTGCCCTGATTGGTTAACCGGCTGGCGGGGTTGGTACGATCCAGCGCGATGGCTAACCCGTTGTCACCCTGAATGCGCCCGCGGTTGGTCAGTTGCTGGGCTTCAAACGTCAGGCGGTCCGCCTGCGCGTTGCCGTCGTTTGCCACCGTCGCCGCACGCAATACCGCAATACCCTGCGACAGGAGTTTCCCATTCTGCTGATTCGTCAGGCCGTTGGCGGCGGTCAATGACAACGCATTGATACCAAAAATCTGCCCGCTGTTGGTCAGGTCAGCAGCCTGCAGCGTGATATCGCCCGCCTGCCACTGCCCGTGATTCTCAACCTGATCTGCCGTCAGCGTGCTGGTGCCCTGACTCAGCCATTTACCCTGATTGCGTGCCGTTCCCGCAATCGCCAGCGTCAGTGCATCCACGCCCAGCATTTTGCCCTGATTATCCAGCGTCTGCGCGTCCACCTTCAGCTTACGGGCTTCCAGCGTGCCCTGCTGGTCGATATGGTTCGCCACCACGCCCAGCGTGGTGCTGCCGCTGATAAGCCCGCGGTTATCCAGTTTATTACGCAGATCGAATTGCAGATCATCCGAGCCCAGCATCTGACCGTGGTTGAGCACGTCCGCCGCGGTGATATGTGTCCGCTGGCTGGTGAGATCGCCAGTGTTGGTCAACGTACCGTCCAGTGTCAGCTGCAGGTCGCGTGTGCCGTTCAGCTGTCCGCCGTTGTTCACATCGCGGGCGGCAATGGTCAGCGCCTGGCTGTTCAGCGCGCCCTGATTATCAAGCTGATTGCCGAGATCCAGCGTCAGCCCGTTCACGCCCGTCAGGGTGCCCTGATTGACGACGTCCTTGGCCTTGAGGGTCAGCGCGTTACTGCCGATGTCACGCGTATTATTCAGCGTCCCATTCAGCCCCAGAGACAGGCTGTCGACACCAGTGAGCGTGCCGTGGTTGGTCAGGTCGCTGGCGTTCAGCGTCACTGCCGCCCCGTACAGCGTGCCACGGTTGGTGAGGCTGTTGCCGGTTGTCAGTTCAAGGCGGTCGAGGCCGTTGATTTTCCCGCGGTTGTCCAGTCTGTCGGCCTGTGCGGTCAGCTGATAGCTGTTCAGCGTGCCCTGATTGGTTAAGGCGTCATCCAGCGTCAGTTGAAGACCGTCAACGCCGGTGAGGGTGCCTTCGTTGGTCAGCGTACGGGCAGCAATAGTGCCGAGCTTGCTCCACAGCGTCCCCTGATTGGTGACGTCGCCGTTTGCCAGCGTCATCTTCAGTGATTTGTCGCCCTGAATATGGCCGACGTTGGTCAGTTGCTGTGCGTCCAGCGTCAGGCTGTCCGCCTGCCATTCGCCTTCGTTGCTCACCTCGGCCGCATTCAGCACCGCCAGGCCCTGCGTGAGCAGCGTGCCGGTTTGCGTATTGCTCAGCGTATTTCTCGCCGTCAGCGTCAGCGCCGACAGTCCCAGCAGTTGGCCGGTATTCTCGACGTCATCCGCCGTCAGCGTCAGCGTCTTCGCCTGCCATTGTCCGCTGTTTTCCAGTCGGTTGGCGGTCAGCGTGCTGTCGCCCTGACTCAGCCATTTTCCGCTGTTACGCGCCGTGGTGTGGATCGCCAGCGTCAGCGCATCCGCGCCCAGCATCGTGCCCTGATTGTCCAGCGCACCCGCCTGCACATGTAGTTGGCGGCTTTCGAGCGAACCTAATTGTTCGACCTGACTCGCCTCAAGTTGCACCCGCTGACTGCCGCTCATCAGGCCGCTATTGCGCACCGTCTCCTGCAGCGTCAGGTGCAGCACGTCACCGGAGATCTCGCCCTGATTGGACAGGTCAGTCGCCGACAGCCCCAGCGTCGCGCCATAAAGCTGGCCCTGATTGGTCAGGCGGTCAGCAAGGGTCAGTTGCAGTGCATCAATGCCGGCAATCTCGCCGCCGTTAAACAAGGTGTCAGCCGTAATCGCTGTCCGTTGCCCCAGCAGCGTGCCCTGATTCTCCAGCGCGTGCCCTTGCAGTTGGATAGCGTTCGCCTGCCAGCGCCCGCGGTTGGTGAGCGTGGTGCCGGACCAGTCCAGCGCCCCGTCCGTCTGCAGCGTCCCACTGCCCTGATAATTGCCCGCCAATGACAGCGAGGTGACGGCCAGCACGGTTCCGGCATTCTCCACCGTCTCGCCGATAAGGGTTGCCGCGCCGTTACTGGCGAGTGAGCCCTGATGGGTTATCTGCGTCGCGCGCAGCTGCGTGTCGCCTCCAGATACCAGTGTGCCGCGGTTGTCCAGCACACCGTCTGTTGCTCCGCCGCTCTGACGTGAAGATGACGCGTTGAGTTGCTGAACATCTGCCGCCAGTGATAGCGCCATCGGTAGGAGTGCGTGCTGGCGCGCAGCGCTCGCAGGCGCGACCGTGATGTCGATATCGCCTTCGGCCTGAACCCGTCCCACGTTGGTGAAACTGGCCGCCTGCAGCATCAGGTTATCTGCCCGCCACTCGCCGTGGTTCTCTGCCCGAGCGGCCTGTAACACCGCCGCGCCCTGCGTAAACAGTGTCCCGTTTTGTTGATTGATCAGCCCGTTTTGCGCCGTTATGGACAGCGCCGCCATCCCCAGCAACTGCCCGGCGTTGGTGATCTCATCCGCGTCAACCAAGAGGGACCCGGCCTGCACCAGACCGCTATTGTCCACCTGCCGGGCGGTAACCGTGCCGTTGCCCTGCGTCAGCACATTACCTCTGTTCGTGACCGTGCCCACGATGGCGAGCGTCAGCGCATCCACGCCCAGCATCTTGCCCTGATTGACCAGTGAGGCGGCGTCCAGCGTGACGTTTTTCCCCTCCAGCGTGCCTTTCTCGCGCTGGTTGACGTCGCCAGCCGTCACCGCCAGCGTGTTGCTGCCGCTGATCCCCCCCGCATTCTCCAACTGACCAGTGAGCGTGAGCTGCAAAGCGTCCGTCCCGACGATGCCCCCCCGATTATCGAGATCGGTTGCCGTGACACCCAGCGCACGACTACGCAACGCGCCGGTATTGTAAAGGTTGTCGCCGAGCGACAGCGTTAGTGTATCGACACCGGTGATGTCGCCGTGGTTAAACAGGTGCTCCACGGACATCGCGACCGTATTGCCCAGCACCGTCCCCTGATTGGTCAACGTCAGGCCTTGCAGGGACAGCGCCCGGCTTTCCCAGTGCCCGTGATTCACCAGCGTGTCGCCGTGCAGTGTCAGCGTACCCGCCGTATTCAGCAGGCCGCGGCCCTGATAGTCGCCGTGCAGCGTCAGCCCTGTTGCCGCCACCAGACGGCCGTCGTTAATCAGCGACGCGCCAGCCAGTTCAGTGCGCCCCAGGCTGGACAGCGTGCCCTGGTTATCCATCAGGCGCGCGAACAACGTGGCGTCCCCGCCTGTCGTCACGGTGCCACGGTTAACCAATGTGCCCTTTCCGTCAGTGGTGGGCAGCGTCAGAGATAAGGATTCATCCCCCTGGATCTGGCCGTCATTGGTCAGATTCTCTGCCGCCAGCGTCAGGGTTTTCGCCTGCCACTCTCCGGCATTGACGGCCTCCGCCGCCGTTAACGTCGCTACGCCCTGAGACAGTAGTTTCCCCGCTTGCCGGTTGATGAGCCTGTCGGTGGCCGTCAGCGCCAGCGAGGACACGCCAAGGATTTTCCCCGTGTTATCCAGTTCATTCACCTGCAACGCGACATTTTTCGCCTGCAAGGTCCCCTGATTATCAACCCGGTGTGCCGATGTGGTGCTGTCGCCCTCGCTCAGCAGCTCACCCTGATTCGACAGGTTACCGGTTATCGCCAGCGCCAGCGCATCGCTACCGTGAAGCGTGCCCTGATTAGTAAGGCGTGCCGCTTCCGCACGAAGCAGGTTGCCCTGCAGCGTACCAGCGTTATCCAGACTGCCGCTCAGGAAAAGCGACAGGTTATTGATACCGCTCATCGTGCCGCGGTTGTTGAGAGACCCACCGTCTGCCGTCAGGGTTAACGCCTGCAGCGAGCCCCGGTTCTCGGCCTTCCCGGCCTGAAGGCGCAGCGCCTCCCCGCTGAGCCAGTCGCCGCTATTGGTAAAGGTATCAGCGACAGTCAGGTTCACCGTGCCGAGCGCCTGTGCCTGCCCGCTGCTGGTGAGGGTCATCGCCTGAATAGCCAGTGCATGGCCCTGCAACACCCCGGCCTGGCTGGCGGTATTGCTGTTAATCGTCCAGTTTCCGGTGGCCAGCAGGCTGCCGCGGTTGTCCAGTTGCGTAGCGGTAATCTGTCCGTCGCCGGTCAGGCTGGTTTTGCCCGCATGAAGCCAGCGCTCGGCATTGAGCAGGAACTGCTGCGCCTGAATCGCGCCATCGGTCTCCACCTGCCCCGCGTTCACCGTCAGGTCGGTGCCCGCCAGCAGCGTGCCGCGAGCGGATTGCGTCAGTGAGCGCGTGGCGTCAAGCTGCAGCGCGTGGTCGGCCTGCAGCGTGCCCTGATTGGCGAGCGTGCCGGTGTGCAGCTGTAAGGCGGGGGCCGTAAGCGTACCGTCATTGCTGAGACGGTCAGCGGTAACCTGCAGGATGTGACCGGACTGCATCAGGCCGCGGTTATCCAGCGAGTCGCCCAGCGTCAGCGCCAGTTTTTCACCCGCGCTGAGCGTGCCGCGGTTCACCAGACTGCCACCGTGCAGCGCCAGCATCTGTTGGGCGTTGATAACGCCGTGGTTTTCGGTCGTCTGGCTGGTCAGGTCAAGTGCGTTTGCCGTGACGTCGCCCTGACTGGTGAACCGGGTGGCCTGCGCAGTCAGCGTCGCAGCCTTCAATGTGCCACCGTTGGTGAGGTGGTCGGCCAGCAAAAACAGCTGATTATCGGTCAGAATGTTGCCCTGATTGTTCAGCACCGTTTGCAGTTCAAGTTTCACCTCGTTCCGGGCGCTGAGTAATCCGCTGTTGTCCAGGCGCTGCGCGTTAGCCGTCAACCGTTCGGCCGCCGCCAGCGTGCCGCTGTTCGTCAACGCGTTGCCGCTGAACGTCAGTTCCTGCAGCGCGGCGATATCGCCGCGGTTGTCCAGCGTATCCAGCGTCAGCGTGAGGCTCTTCCCTGCCAGCGTGCCGCGCTGTACCAGACGTCCGCCGTCAACGGCCAGCGCATTACCGGCGGTCAGGCTCCCCTGCCAGTCGCCCTGCTGTGTCACGCGCACCGTGGCGTTGTTCTTCGCCTGAAATTGCGCACTGCCTGCGCCGCTAAGGGTCTTCGCCTCCAGTCGCACGTCTTCAGCACCCGCGCTGCCTGCCAGCGACACGGTGTCCCCGCGCATCTCAAGCACCGAATCCGCCTTGAGGCCGCTTTGCGCATCCTGCTGCAGCGATTGCCCTGCATCGACCGTCATTTTGCCCGCGGCAAGCTGGGTAGCATTAAGAGTGACACTGTCACTGTTTATCGATAATTGATTCGCTGACTTGACCTTGCCCTGCGCATCGACACCGGCACTGATGACGCTGTTTTGCGCTTTCAGTCCGCCACCCGATGCCAGCTCGATATTTTGTCCAGCACGCAGCGTCGCGTCCTGCAACGTGATGTCCTGTCTGGCTTTCAGCGTCAGGGCCTCTCCCGCCTGCTGTTTGCCCCGCAGCGCCAGCGTGTCCGCGTCGGCCTGAATCGTGCCCTGTGCTACCGCATCGCCTAGGCTGAGTTTACCGTTCGCCGACAGCGTGATATCGCCGCTGCGCGCGCTCAGATTGCCGACGTTAACGCCCACGCCTTTCTCACTGGACACCAGCTTGATGCGGTTGGTGTACATGCCACCCAGTGCGCCCGTATCCAGCGCGACTTTCACATTACTGCCAGCCACACCGCTGTCCGCCGCCTGTGCCGTCACCTTGCCCGTCGCATCAACCTGATTGGCCCCTAGCACAATCCGGGTATCGTTGGCATTCAGCCCGGCATCAATCTGCGCGGTGCGGGCTATCAGGCTGAGGTAATCACTCTTGCTCGCGTCCAGACCCTGACCGGTCAGCGTGATATCGCCGCGCTTCACGTCGATATGCTGCAGATTTCCCTGCGCGTCCAACTGCGGTTTTCCGGTGGTCAGCGTCACCTGCGGGGTGTTGATAAAACCGCAGCCGTCGCAGGTAATGCCGTTCGGGTTGGCAACAATCACGCTGGCCTGCTTACCACCGACTTCCAGGTAGCCCGCCAGCGTACTGCGGTTGGTGGAGACCACTTCGTTGATGATGGCGTCGGCAGCCTTGCCCTTCAGATTGGGGTTGTTTTGGATCAGCCCACCGAGCTGGGTCGGATTGAGCTGTTCCGTGCCGTTATTCAGGATCAGGCCCGGTTTGTCGACGTTAAAATCGCGGTACTGGTTGTGGGAGATCCCTGCGCTGTTTGGCGTGGCGATATTGATGACCGGGACGCCGTTGCCAGCCTGATCCAGCGCGGTATTGCCCGTCGCGACCTGCACGCCCGCGGCCATCGCCGGCAGCAGCGGCTGAAACGCAATAAGGTGGATCAGCGTATACGCCAGCAGGCGCTGTGTGGTTTTTACTGGTTTCATCCCTGATCCCCGGTCTTAACGACTCACAATAAACAACGAAAATTGAAAACAACTAATTGAAAAAGAATATTAAAAAGAAAGCCCAACGCGGTAATACACCACGGCGCTATCCGGTTGTAGCCAGTCGGGATGTGCCAACGGCCAGCCAACCGTGATTTGTTGTGATAGATATTGGTTTGCGACACCCACGCCTACCGCGGCTCCCCAGAGCGTACCCGCCGATTCACTGTCCGCCTGATGCGAGAAGAGGTGCCCGCCGTCGACCGCTGCCGTCAGGGTGACACTGCCCAATAGCGGCAACTGCGCCGCTCGCCAGTTGACTTCATTGCGCCAGTAGCCGCCGCGATTGCCTGAGAGATACTGCTCTTTGAAACCGCGCACGGAGGTTTCACCGCCCAGCGTTACCTGTTCGCTGCCATACAGGCGCTGCGGTGAATACTGGCCGTAGACGTTGGTGAGATAATGAAGGTTGTCAGCAATCGGGTAGTAGTAGCTAGCCGCCAGCGTCACCTTGTTAAATTCGGCGCGCAGCGCATCATCAGATTTCCCTTCATCGCTTTCCGCGCCGAACCAGCGCGTTCCTCTGCTGTAAGCCGGGTTGAGCGTCGCCAGCCCGCCCCACAGTTTCTGGCTGTGGTTGATGCCGATAATCGCGCTGCTGAGTTTACGGCTGCTGGATTGCAGCAGGACATCGTTGAGGTAGTTCTTTCCGATACGGTGCGACAGGCCCGCCGAGAGGCTGGTTTTCATGTCGCCGTTGCGAAACACCACGCGTGACAGCGTGGCGCGGTGCGTCTGGCTGTCGCCGGTTGAATGCCAGACAAAATCCCGGTTGATGAAATCGTTGCGATAACGGCTTTGGGAGTAGTCGTAGCTGAGCGTCCAGTAACCATAGGGCAGCGACACGCCCGCCTGTAAGCTCTCGACATTGCGACTATCGCGAAACTCGCTGCTGTGCCCGCCGTTGACAAACCACTGGTCGGCCAGCCCCAGCACGTTATCCGCCCACAGGCCGCCGCTGAGCTGCCGTTCTCCGGTACTTTTCTGTCCGCTATTATCAAAACCGATGTTTGCCGTCAGCGGAATTTGTTTTTTACTGGTAAGGTTCACGATGGAATAGCCAGGCTGGCTGCCGGGCTGAATTTCGATGCTTACCTGCTGCGTCGGCATGCGGTTGAGCTGTTCCATGCCCTGCTCAATATCCCGAAGATTGAGAATGTCACCTTCCAACCCCGGAAAAACCTGTTTTAATGCCCACGTCGATTGATTATTAATATTAATAGATTCGAGGCGACCTTCCAGAATATCGATCTGCAATACACCGCCAGAAAGATCTTGTTCAGCAATAAAGGCTCGGCTAGTGATATACCCCCGCTCGATATACCAATTACTGACATCATGAATCAGCTTATTTATATCGTTAACATTAAGGCAACGATTAATATAATCTTTATTTAACTTATTTTTATCTTTTTCACGCAGCAGGGAGCTATTGTGATAATGAATATCCTTAATGAAAAAGCAGTGTCCGGCATCACTTCCACCGCTTGAACTTATCGTTGCTTGTGTTTGATTTAATTGCAATAAGGAATCGCGCTGCTGCCGAGATTGATCGATCACCTCGGCTTGCCGCTGCTGAATATCAATTCTGTCTGCCGGATTAAGTGGCGCGGAAAATACGGTATAAGAAAATAGCGCAGGCGTGATAAGCATCAGCCTGAAAAAACCACGCATGGTTTCATCCCTGAGATAATAGTTTTTTTGGCATAGTAGAACCGTTAATTACCAAGCTCAATATGTCAGGTAATATATGATTTTTATGACAATGGATTTGCGTTAAGTCGCGATTAAATATTTCCTTAACCAATAATTTTAGGTCTGTTACACCTCGTTATACAATACTGCGTATTCCATGACCTTTCCTTGTCGATTCCCCCAAGAAACACCGCCCCATCGCTTCGTTGATGCGCAGTGCCAAGCCAGCGCCGCTCAGCAGACCACCCAATCCGGCATTCTGGATGGCAGCGAAACGATGCTGGCTTTTATTGCCATCGACCAATAGCGTGCCGTGGCTCAATCACGTTACGCCGCGATGAACCGTGGTAATAAGCCGCGAATCAACAGTCGGGTCTCTTTGGCCTGGCTGATAAAGGCAGGCAGCAGCGCAGTAAAGCTCGGTTCGTCCAGCGATTCTGCGGTGTGCTGAGTGCACAAACGCAGCGTCGCATTCTCATCCAGCGCCAGCCAGCAGCCTTTCATCGCCGCCATTTCAAAGTTAAGCATCAGCATGAACTGATACACCGCCGTGCTAACCTCCCCCTGAAAGCGCATCACATCGCTGTGTAATAGCAGCACGCCGCTGCTGGCAGGGACTTCCAACACCACTGCCTCCTGACCGTCAGGTTCGCGTAGCGCGCAGATGCCGTCCTGCAAGCCCAACTGAGTACGGCTGAGCGCACCGTAATGGCGTAATAGCCGAGTAATATGCTGTTGTGTGGGTGTCATCCTGTTCTCCTGTAATCACCGCATGTTATTGACAATTAACCGTTAAGCTGTAGGCCTTCCTGCTGGAGCTGCTGCAACGCGTTAGCGGTAGCAGGATTGGCTTTTGCAATCTCGCCGCTCAGTTTGTAACTTTGCGGCACGGTTTGATCCTGTCCGTAGCTAAAGCTGACGTTGCCGAGCAGTTTATTCATACTGACGCCCGCGCTGCTTGACGCGTTGATGATGACCGCCGGAGTATTGAACCCTTCGCTCTTCTTCACCGCCTTCGAGACTTCAATGCTGGCGAGTCGCAAATTATTGCCGTCTTTGAACAGCGCGATGACGTCATCCTTACCGTGCGTCTTGTTCTGAATGCCCTTCTCGATCTTTTCCCGCACATCGTCTTTCAGTTCCAGCGAGACTGTCACCGAAGCTCTGTCGTTATCCTGCAAGCGGCTCACGATGTCCTTCAGCGCTGGGTTGTCCGCGATCAGTTGATTGATACGATCGGCATTGCTCGGCGGCAACGAAGAGAACAAATGGTTGCCGATGACCTGAAACAGCCCGTTTTCCGTCAGTTTGCTGAGATTGGTGTAGGACGTCGTGTGCTTGACGCTATCCAGCGTCGCGCCGTCGCGCTGTGCGACATCCTGCCGCACGTTCAGTTTTTGCAAATTCATCAATCCCTGATGCTGATCGTCGGTTTTTGCCGTTTTATCCGCAAAATGTGTATTCAGGATGGCGAGCTGGTCGTCCGGCTCAGCCATCTTTTTCACACCGTCGATTAAGAGCTGACTGGCCGGATCATTAAAGGCAGAGTTCAGCGTTTTAGTCAGCGCGTCGATATCCTTTTTCTCCAGCGGCTCGGCTTTCTTCATACCCAGACTAATTGATTGGTTAGTACGCGAGTCTGCCGCCACATTCACCCCGATGCTGGCCGAGGTGAAGAACGGGACAGTGCCCTCAGGCGTGGTTCTGGCGGCTCCGGCGCTGAGCGTCGCGTTTGCCCCCATCGCAGCCTGATTCATGAAGCGCAGGCGGTTGTCGGATTCCGTATAGGTGGTGGATTTCTCGCCTTGCGCGACGCTGGAGGAACGGGTGGCAGACAGCACATTGGCACTCGCCGTCACGCCAACCGACCCGCGTAACGTGGCGCTGGTTGGTGCTGCGCCTTTTTCCGTCAGGTTGATGCCGGCGCGCAGTTCCAGCGCTGCATTACCATCCAGATTGAAGCTGACCGTTTTACCCGCCTTCACGCTGTGCTGTTCCCCTTTATCCAACAGGGCAAGCGGGTTGATGGTACCGCTCGACAGGCCGTCAATAAATCCGGGTAGCTCTTCTTCACTAAGGGTAAAGTTCAGGGCGTTTTGCTGTGCGACCTGCAGGCTGGCGGATACACCGAAGGAGGCACGGACATCCGGTGCAAAACTATGTTTACTGTTAATGTTTTGTGTCATCTGCGCCGAGGTTTTTCCTGTCAGATACTCGCTGACGTCATATCCGCCGGAATAGCTCACTTTCCCGGTAATGCCGCCCGAACGCTCGAAAGCGACATTGATGCCGTTTTCACCACGGGAAAAGCTCAGGTTGTAATTTCGTTCGCCGCTGACGCCGCCGCCCGGCACCGGAGGGAAAGGCAACGGTGTGCCGCTGACCACAAACGACATGGATGCCCCGCCGCCATAGGTTCGGTTAAAGGCAATGCTTTCGTTGCTATCCAGCGACAGCACGGTCGACTTCATTTTATCGATCATGTCCGTCTGGCTGGCCGCCTGCATCACGGTTTTTGAGGTTACGCTGACGGCGTTGTCTTCTTTCCTGAACGCTTTCATAAAGGTTTTAACCGAATCGTAATCCGCCTCCAGCGACTTATGATTGGTGAACCCCATGTCGGTCATCTTCTTCACCGGGTTTTCGCCGTAATCTCCCTGCCGCATCGCATTAAGTTCCTTCATCATCGATGCCAGTGCCGCCTCACCCGGCGACGTGCCGGATAGCGCACCGATTCGATCCGTCAGCTTATGCAAGTCCCCCAGCGCCAGGGTATCCAGCACCAACCGCGTTTTCGCCAGTGACAGTGCATCGCTGGTATCCCGCTGCTGCCCAAACGCTTCGCTGTTCGGCTTTTGGGCTATTGGCGTTTTACTGTCTACGAAGGTTTTTAGCAGTGTCGCAGCGGTACTCGTTTTCGATGACGGATGGCTTTCCATCGCCGCCAGCAGCACCGGAGCCAGATCTTTTTCTCTGCTATGCAGGCTGGCAGGCTTGCCTTCCGTGTTCATCACGCCGTTATCGTTCACTACGCCCTGCTGCCTGCCGATCAGCAGCGCCGCTTTGGCCGAGCTGCTTTCCAGTTCGGTATGGAACTGTTTTAGCAGGTTCATCAGCGGTTTCCCTTTTTCCCCCAGATCCAGCTTGTCTAGCTTACTCGCCAGATCCATCGCCGCGCCCTGCGGCTGGCTCGTTGTGGCATCCAGCTTTTTCAGTAATTCGGTTTGCATGTCATAAACAGGCTTCAAGCCTTCACGCCCGCTGACCTGATGCTGCACATGGTCGGCAAAGGTTTTTAATGGCCGCGGCACGTCTAAGGTGAATGAGACCAGATGGGCTCGCAGCAGATCTGACAGTTTGCTTTTAACCTGCTGCGACTCTTCACCCGTTTTACCCAAAACCTGAACATCGGCTTTAACCGTTACCCCGGTTAACGGTATCTTCATTCCCTTTGTCGCCACATCCAGTCGGCCAAACACCGTTTCTGCGTCACGAGGCTCTGCGGGTAACGGCGCCTCCCCTTTTGGCACGGTTGTTTTCCACGCGTTCCCTTGCTGGGTGTGTAATTCATGGTCGTCATGCGCAACCTGCAAATGATGCTGTGCGTCCGTGCCCAACGAACTCACTTTGCCTTCTACCGGCGTCTTCACCGGCTGCCATTGTGCACTGTCGTGATTCGCCGCATTTTGCCAGTCGGTTTTCGGCAGTTGGAAAAGCTGTCCGTCTTTATTCAGGGCAAAGAGCGTCTGCTGGTGATCCAGCGCGATGTCTTGTATCTCACCGGCCAAGCCATTTTTAGGCAGCACCAGCGGTGGCGCTGCGAGCTTATCCGTTCCCGGCTTGATCTGGTGGAAATGCAGATCGCCCTGCTTATCGACGGCAATAAATTTATTACGGTTGATCACTGCCATCGCCGAGACGCCATCGTCCTTGTCGATGCCAGGGAGCGCGGTGCCCGCAGACGGCGTCATACGCACCTGCGGCAGCGCAAACACGGTGTTGTCGCCGTGCGTAAACGTGTCTGACTTCTGGTTAATGGACAGAGGCTTGATTTCACCGTCTTTTAGCGTGTAAGCCTGATTGTCCAGCCCGCGCTTGAGCTGGCTGGCTTCAACGCTGGATGCCTCCCAGCTTTTGGTATTGCCGTTGTAAAAATGGACTTTGCCGTCCTGTAGACCGATCTGCCCCAGTCGTCCCAGATCTAAGGTGTCTTTCGCCTCGGGCGCTGCCGTGGTCAGCCCCAGTTTATTATCCACCACCAGACTGTCGCTCAGGTTCCACCCCGGCGTTGGCGACAGCCCATTTTGCCCCAGAGGTGCGACGTGCTTTTGTCCCTGACGATCGGTGGCAAGCGCCTGCGTCTGGCCATGTTCATCGTGGGCAAATCCGGTAATACGATGGTCGTCGCCCAGCACCGCATTCAGTTCCGGCGTGCTGGCCGGAGTCAATGTGGCGTGCGGTTCGCCCGCCTTTGGTAGCGGTGCGTGGTAAAGTTTGCCGTCATTATCGGCAATCAGCAGGTGTTCAGCGGTTAAGCTCACCGCTTTCGCAAACACGGGATCGCCATTTTCCAGCTTAAGAGCCACCGGCTGCGGCGTGGCATCCAGCGTGCTCATCAGATGCAACTGCGTAAGGTGATCCTGCTCGGTCAGCACGGCAGATTGCCCGTTCTGATTGGCAGAAAACGCCGTAATTTTATCGCTGAAGGTTGATGACGCCGTCCCCGACGACAAATTGCTCAACGTGTGGTCGTCTTTGACGGCATACAGCTGACCATCCCCCTGCCGGGATAACTGGCTGTGGGCGACATCGCTGCTTTGCTGCCAGACGCCAAACTCGGTATTCAACGCAAAGAGCTTGCCGTCATGAAGACGCAGTTGCTCACCCGCGCCTGACGCTGAATCGGGCTGTCGGTGGACACCAGTTAACAGCTCGTGGTTCATGCGTCCGGATAGCGGCACACTCGTAGATTCGCCAGCGGTTGTTTTCAGAGCAATACGTTCCGGCGTGGACTCCAGCTGTACGTTACTTGCACTCAGTTTGCCCGCAGGCATCGCGCTACGGCCGCTGCTGTGAAGCGCAATATGTTGATTGTCATCACTTTGAATCACGAACAGCCGCCCTGATTTGTCGGCTAGCGCGTGCTGCTGCGCATCCTGATGTTCATGGTGGGCCACGAACGGCTGGCTATTCTTCCCAATGGTCTGTTGTAGCAGCGTGGTCAAGGCTTCCGGCAAGCCTTTGCCGAACTGAAGTTTACCGTGGCTGTCCAGCGTAATATCGGATTTCGCGGCTGCTGTAGAGGTATGATTGCCGCTTATTTTGATCTCAGCAGCTTCGGTGGAGGCAAAACGCGGCAGGCTCTGGATCGGTCCGCCCGATGCCAGCGAATCACGCGGCGCGCGCGGTAACCCCTGACTCACACCTTCCGATGAAAAGAGCTCGCGCAAGGTAGTCGAGCGCGAGTCCTGGCTCTTCACTGAACTGCCATTTCCCTGCTCCAGCTCGGGCGGTTTGTTTTTATCATGCAAACCTTGCTGAATCAGGGACTGCGCACCTTTCTGGCTCGCGCTGGTGCTAGTGCCCTGCGATAACGATGTTTTCGCTAACGTGGCAGGTGCAATTTCCGACGTGGATAGACCGGGCTGAACATGCTGGATTTTCTGCATAACAGGTTCCAAGGATGATGAAGTGATCGTGTCGGTTAAGTGGTCAGTTTCCCCTTCTGGTTCCCGACATCTTTCGCTTCCCCGATTGGGAACCACATCACACCTTCCCTCACTTAATACACAACAGACGTAAGCCTGTTAATGACTCATCACTATTCACTTCACTTTTAAGGAAATGTTATGGCCGATATGACGATTACGCTCAGCATACAACCCGGCGCAGGACTGTCATCGACAGGTCTTAATTCCCCGCTTTCGGGCAGCAACAGCGGGGCTTCGCAACGCTCTGCACAGCAGGATAGCCAGCTCATGGAGGCGCTGGGCACATTGCTTAGCGCGCTCTTGCCTAATGCACAGGGCAATACGCCATCCTCAACCGATGGCAGCCCGCTGGGCCAGGGCGGTGCGGGCAACGGCGGTAGCTCGGCGTTAGGGCAAAACGGCAGCCCTGCCGATATGCTGATGAAACTGCTGGAAACGCTGATTCAGGGCAAAAATGGTCAGGAAGCGGGTAATCCACTCTCTTCCGGCTCGTCGGGCGCGGCAGGCGGCAACGGCGGTGCCTCACCGCTGACAGGTTCATCCGGCACGGGTGGCGCAGGCGGTACACAGAACCCAGAAGATCTGAGCCGTTCTCTACTGCAAGATTCGGCAGGCAGCGCATTAGATAATGCGATTAGCCCAACGGCAGACGGCGGTGGCCAACTGAGCGGTAACGATCTGCTAAAAGCGCTGCTGGAATTGATCGGCAATCTGATGGATTCACAGAAAGGTGAATTCGGCCAGCCGCAAGAAAAAGGACAGTCACAAGGTGGCGGATCGCCGTCTGTGGGTGCACCGCAGGCTTCATCCGGCGGTGGCTCGCCTGCCGCACCGTCTGCTGGCGGTGGGGGTTCACCTGCTGCACCATCAGCGCCGTCTTCACCCGTTGGGGGTAGCGGCGGCGGCGCGTCTGCTCCACTAACAGCCGCCCCAACTGGCGTTGATGGCGGTTCGGCGGCATCCCCCACGACGTCAACAGCAGGTGCTGGCCCAGTGGCATTCCCAAAGGCCAGCGGTGATGCCACCGTGGTAAATGACACTATAAAAGTCGGCCCCGGCGAAGTCTTTGACGGCGGTGGTAAAACCTTTACCGCAGGCAGCAAGTTAGGCGACGGCGGTCAGGCTGAAGGCCAGAAGCCGGTATTTGAGCTGGCTCCGGGCGCAACGCTGAAAAACGTGGTGTTTGGTGACAATGCGGCAGATGGCGTACACGTGCGCGGCGATGCCAAAATTGATAACGTGCATTGGACCAACGTAGGTGAAGATGCGCTGACGGTGAAATCCAATACTGGTAAGCCTGCCAACGTTGAAATCACCAACAGTAGCGCTCAGGGCGCTTCCGATAAGATTTTCCAGTTGAACGCGGATGCCAACCTGACCATCGATAATTTCAAAGCGAAAGATTTCGGTACGTTTGTCCGCACCAACGGTGGGCAACAAGGTAACTGGAACTTGAACCTGAGCAACATTGACGCAGAAAACGGCAAGTTCTCATTTGTGAAAAGCGACAGTGAAGGGTTGAACGTCAAAGGCAGCAATATCAACCTGACGAACGTCAATAATCACTACAAAGTGCCGGATTCCGCCAACTTACAGGTGAAGTAAGATGCCAAACACGATGACCTCTCCCGCACCGACACGCTGGGCGGATCTTGCCAGACAAGGCGGATACATTACGCCGGCGCAACGTGAATCGTTCACGCAGGCGATCCATTTAGTGAGAACACAGTTGAACACGGTACTCAGCCAGTCAGGATCGCTGCGACGGGGTGAGTTCGAGTTCGATGCCTTTGTGGACTCGCTGGAGCAGGATTTCCTGCATCAGGCCGACATCCATACGAAGAACGGGCTACATAGCGACGTGGCACAGACCTCGTTCTGGGTCGCCCGCCTGATCGCCGATCGTTTTATTGCGGTGCGTCAACTGTAATACGTGCGCCATACCGCACCGGGGAAAAGCCAGCCTGGGAAACCTGTGCTGGCTTTTTTTGCCGCAAGCCTAATGCAGCACGATAAATCAGAGGTTATAGTCTTTTGCATCACGCAAAATAATAGCGACATTTACGCTGCAGGCAGCGGCGAACAGCTTAGCTCAGAACGCCTTTCAGTTATCAACAGAACCCCGTAAAACAATCAGGAATGCGTGAGAATACACCTTGCCAGTCACTGTTCTGGCATAAGAAAGGTTTATCTGTTGTCATTTTATGGAGAAAATAGCGTTGAAAAACTCGACCAACAATATTGATGAATGGCTCAATAATGAGAATGATGATGTGGAGTATATTTATGCTCTGCATAATTTACTTTCCGGTTCAGCAGGCGCGTACGGATATAAAAGTGTCCCCGTTCACAACAATCATCATGCGGTACAAATCTCTTCCCCCAATCAGTCTGATGTCCTTATTTTGTCTTCACAGAAGGCTATTGATGAATGCAAACGACAACTACACAACATGTACTACGCAGGATATCCAGACATCGATTCTTGGTACAGAGATCGGAAAAACTCCGAAGATGAATAACCATTCGTTATAAATAAAAAACAGGCAATGGCATGTAGGATTTGGTATTAATCGCTGTAGCCTGATAACGAACATTACGTTCGACACCAGCATTTGCTATAAATAAAAAAGAACCCCGAGTAAAATAAATACGCGGGGTTCATCAATAATCAGGGCCGGGTTTCTCCCCAGCCCAGTCACTTTCCATTTAATCCGCGAGCTTCTTCAACCCCATATTGACGATACGGTCGCCGATCATCGCTGCATCAATACCCAGCGACGCGCCGCCGTTGCCGCGAGCGTGCAGGTTAGTGTTGCCGGTATCACCCGCTACCGCGCTCTTGATCATGCCAACCGCCTTCATGAATTTATCCATGCTGCCCTTGGTCATGCCGTCATCATCCGGTTTGCTCAGCGCTTTAGCCCAAGATTTGTCATCCTGCTTCGCCGTCTGCCAGTTATCTTTCTGGTATTCCGGCTTGCCGAAGACTTCAGGATATTGATCCATAAACTGACCAATCTCTTTCGCCATCTTACGGTCTTCTTTATCGACGAAGTAACGCGTCGGGCTGTCATTGTGCGTACTGATGTTGTTCAACTCCTGCAAACCGGCTTTTTGCCCGACGCTCATCCCCAGCGTGCTACCCAGCTGATTAAACGCACCCGCGCCGCTCAAGCCTTGCAGACCGTTATTACCCAATTGCAGCGGTGACGTTTGCCCTTTCGTCTGGCTCAGGCCGTTGCCCAGAATTGCGGACAGCGCATCGTTAACGCCTTGGGTATAGGCAGAAATTTCCGGCGACGACGGCTGTTTGTTGCCGAAAAGCCCACCCTGCTGCTGCTGCGACATCCCACCGCCCAGCAGATCTTCCAGCGCGCTAAACAACAGGCTACCCATCATGGCCGATGGATTCATAGCATTCATGCCAGCACCCAGCGCACCGCCTAATCCGCCGCCGAGCGCACTGCCCAGTCCACTACCAAGACTACTGCCGAGACCGCCCCCCAGTCCACCACCCAGCAAACCACCACCGAGTCCGCCCAGGCTGCTGCCTAAACCCCCAAGGCCACCGCTCATGCCGCCGCCCATCATGCTGCCCATGAACATCATGGTCGTCATGATATCGGACAGCTGTTCTGCGATGTTGCTACGCTGGCCACCAAACGCCGACTGCGATGGCGATCCGCCATTTTGTGAAGACTGAGATGGAAATAAACCGCCGTTACCACCCGCTTTGATCGTGATTTGCAGAGAAGCTCCGCCACCAAGAGAATTAAGCATAATGTTTCCTCAATGAATAAATGGGTTATGAAAGCGCCAATGATGTGCGGTCAGCCCGCGTGATTGTGACACTCCCCCATTAAGTGATTTCCTTGCGTACTCAGTTCCCGTCTTATGCACGAAAACGCATGATTTTTTCACGGTTCAGCGCGGCGGCAGACCGGCCAAACGCCACAGTTCATCGATTGCCGCAACCGAGTCAGTCAATATGGATAACGCGCGACATAACCGCAGATGTTGCTGTTCATCCAGGCTCAAGCTAATAGCAAACAGCGCGTCAGCCTCCAGAAAGCGGCGTTGTAAAATTTGCCGCAGCATTCCGGGGTAATGTCGCGCGGGAGCCAGCGTTAAGGTGAGTGTCGCCTGCCGCGCCGACACGGCCGTAAACCACAGCGTGACGCCCGGTTGTACCGTCCAACAAGCGGCCGGCGCCGTTTCCTGCGCCGCGAGAAAGTCATGCTGATTGTCGAATACCGCCGCTGGCTCACTCATCCACGCTGACCCTGCTGTAATCCGCCGGGCCGCTACGCAAATCGGGCTGCCACCAGATGATTAATTGCCGCGTTTCCGGCTGCGGACGACAGGTCACCGAGGCACAGTTGGCGACCTGCCGCGGGGCAGTGCAGGCGCTCAGCAGGAGTGCGATCAGCGCGACGGATAGTGCTTTATGATTCATGACAATTTCCTGTTTTAATTGAGATCGCTACTGAGATGTCAGCAGGTTACGTCGGGCTGGCTGGGGCGTCAGCGCGGGCTGCAACGCCAGGAACACCTCGCTGGACTCCCCCGGTGCCAGCGTCGTTTTCGGCCACACGGCCACCGCTAACGTGCGGCTACTGGCACAGGCGGCTTCATCAAAACGCTGCGGCTGTGTGCCGCCGTTACGCACGACGCCGACGCTCAGGCGTACCTGACCGTTGCCGTACCACTGATAGCGCGAACTGTCGTATATCAGGCCCGACTGCGAGCGGCACACCTCTCCCAATCGCGCACCTTTGCTGTCGGCCTGAAATCCGGCGGGAAGCTGGCGGCTGGCAAGATCGCGAAATGCGCCTTCAATCAGGCTGTAGAGATCCGTTTTACCGTTGCGTTGTGCGACGCGGTTCATCGCACCGTTCAACTGCTGGCGATTGGCGGAGGAAACATAGCGCGTGGGATCGGTTTGATCGCCGACCAGATGCGGCGTCAGGATAAACAGGCGCTCACGGCGCGAGACTTCATGACGCGTCGAGGTAAACAGTTGTCCCAGCAGCGGGATATCTCCGAGGATCGGAATGCGACGATCGCGGTCACCGCTTTCTTCAACATGAAAACCGCCCAACACCAGCGCGCGGTTTTCACCAATCAGCGCCTGCGTGCTGACGGTGCCGCGTTTCACACCGGAGGCCTCACCTTCACGCCCCGTCTCCACCTGACCGTCTTCGATGTCGATAACCAGTTGGATGCTGCGCTGCGTGCCTTCGCCGATCACACGCGGCGTCACTTGCAGGCTGGTTCCCGCCGTTACAGGCTGAATGTCCGCGACGCGCTCGCCCGTTGCCGTGATAAATGCTGTCCGGCTGAAATCGACAATCGCGGGCTGATTTTCCAGCGTCAGCACGGAAGGATTCGCAACGATGGAGGCTGTTCCTTCTCCTTCCAGCGCCTGAATATCGGCGAAGAAGCGTTTGAAATCGCTGACAAACAGGGTACTCCGCCCCATCATCATCGTGCTGCCCGCGCTCACATTGCCGAGCTGTGCCTGCCAGTTCGCTTCCAGCCGCGACAGGGCGGTCCGATCCACATCCAGAATAATGGCATCAATGTTGACCAGATTTTGCGGTACGTCGATATGCTCGACGAGCTGCTGGTACTCCGCCCGGCGTTTTTCATCATCCCGAATCAACAGCGCGTTATTACGCACATCGGCGGAAATCTTGCCGCTCAGCGTCACGCGGCCTGATGCCTCACCGTTGCGACCAGGGTTGTTACGCGTTGCCAGCCGGGTCATCAGCGAACGCGTACTGTCCCGCATCGCTTCCATGCCGTTATCTGGCTGCACGGGCACCGGGCCGGATGCGCCCGCCGGTGCCGCACGCTGACCATCCATCAACTCATTGAGAATAGTCGCGACGCCGGGAATCGTAACCTTCTGATCGCGATATTGCAGCGTCCGGTCAGATACCGAGGCATAGCGCAACGGAAAAATCATCACCTTGCGCCGTTCGTCCTGCTTTTCCCGCTGCTGGCTGAAATTACGGATCAGATCGATATATGCCTGCGGACCGGTGACCAGCACCACGCCCTCTTCCGGCAATTCCCCCCAGCCGAAGCGTGCATCGAGCAGCCCGATACCGCTGAGCGCCTGTTTGATATCGGGGGCGGCATCGGGGGAGATTTCCAGACGCACCGACGCCTGTTCATCCTGCGGGCTGACATACAGCGCATTGTTATACACAAACCACTGAAAACGGTGCTCCAGTGCCAGCCTGTCGAGAAACAGCGCGGGGTTATCCGCCCGAATTTTCGCCGTAACCTCATTGTCCGCAATATTGCCCAGCACCAAATCCACGCCGTGGCTGTTGGCAAAATCCGTCAAAATCGCAGACAGCGGCGTTTGCTCAGCAGAATAGGCATACGCGCCCTTGTTCCAGTCGGCTGGTGTGGCGGCATGCGCCAGTGAAATCATCCCGTTCACCGGGATAATCCCCATCAGCACTACCGCCCAGCAAAACCAGCGATAGACCGCCAGAAAAATGCTATACGATCGATGACGTATCAGTCCCTTACGCATGTCGTTCTCCTTGCAAAAAAGCCAGCGTGTTCAGATTCAGTGGCGCGGAAACGGGCGTTTTCGCACGCGGCGTAAGCAGGCTCAGCCAGACGTCCCGTTGGTTAAGTAAGGTTTCCAGGCTGCGGCACAGTTGCATAACATCATCGGCATCTGGCCGCATCCAGAGCCAGAACTGTTCATCCTGCGGTGAAAGCGACAGTATGGCGGTGTCATCCTGAAACTGGGCGTGGGCGGCATCGGATAGCTGTAATGCGCGCGCCAGCATCGGTTCATCTGGCAACGCGCGCAGCGGAATGGCCGCGCTGCACGCTACACCCAACGACTGCCGCACAAGTGCCACCGCGCCGCCGTCAATGTCCAACTGTAACGTCGGCGTCCCGCCGTTTAGCCAACGCTCCAGCATCGCGGCCAACTCAGTTGAAGTCATTGATGATGGCCTTTGCCAAGCCGTGTTTCACGCTCAACAGTTGCCCGACCGCCCAGCTGGCGTTGGAATAATCCATGCTAGCTTCAAAAAAGGCATAACTGTCTGCCTGACTGGCTCCGCCTTCGGCAACATTCAACGCAATATCATCCAGCTGTTGCTGCGAATCGACCAGGTGCGCGTCAAGGCGACGCTGAATGGGGTTAAGGGACATAGCACGCTCTCCTCATAGGGTAATTTCCTCACAACACGGTTTGGGTCGTTGACCTGACGTTTTGGCCGTTACCTAAACGTTCTCGTCATTGACTCAATAGTGAGTGGTTAATCCCGGCGTGCAGTTCCCATTAGCAGGCAGTGATTTCACATCGCGGCGGGATACTCAGGAGGAATGAGCTGCGCCGTCGCCTGCCGCCAGCTCAGCGACATCACGCCATGCGCCGTAATCAGCTTCATAGCATCGCTATCCAGCGTGTCATCGCTGGCGAGACGCCACTCAAGATGCGCATGGGCATCCAGCCAGTGCTGCACATCGGCAAGCTGGGCGGGATGGCAGTACAGCGTTCCCCGGCTCTCTCCCTGCTGTTGCTTCAGCAGTTGCCGTAATAAAGCGTGATGACGCGACGGTGCAGGCGTTTTATCCAGCAACTGCGCCAGCGCATCGCGCAGCAGCTGTCCGGCTTGCGTAATCATGATCTTTTCCAGATCCATTCGGTCTTGTCGAACACCCTGTAATAGCGCGTTTGCCTGCTGCCAGAATTCCGCTTCTGCGTGTTCCACCGCCTGCTCACAGAGCGTTCGGGCACGGTCGTGCGCCTGCGCCACAATCGTCTCGGCCTGCGCATTGGCCTCTTCCCAGAGTGTCCGACTGCGACGATGCGCCGCGACGCGCTCCGCCGGAATAATCACCGTTTCATCCCGACTCGCGCCGGGTAATGTCGCAAACGTCTTCGTCGTCAGCATGCTTCGTCCTTAGCAAAATGAATAGAAATAAGGAAGGTTATGTGGGGGTCGATGCCTTCCAAATCAGAGCATCGCACAGTGCATTCAGCCGGGCGGCGGGCAATGACATCGTCGAGACATGGCAAGGATGTTCCCAGTCACCGGGCCAATCGCGAGGAAAAAGTAGCCGCAGACGCGGCCAGCACGTTTCACCATAGCGAATGCGCAGCAGCGTCAGCGCATCCTGATAGCTCGTGGCAGTTGGCGTCGACGATAAGGCAGAAAAGGTGACCGCTGACGGTAGCCATAAGCCCGGCCGCAGCGCCTTTGCCAGCCGCTCGCACCATATGCCTTCCGCGTCCGAGCGATCAGGATTGCGTACGGGCTGACACACCCGCGCCATCAGCCGCAATACCGTTTCCCGCTGCGCCGTATCCAGCGCCCCCATTTGCATCAGTGAAGCCAGCGGATCCGGCGGCAACACAGACGGCAGAGAAAAATGACGATGAAGCTGCACCGTGTTCACATGCAGCCAGTCGCGGCGCAGCGGCGAGTCGGGCAACCTCACCTTCCCGACCCACCAACTGGGATCAGCTTGTAACAAGCAATCCTCTACCCACCAGGTCAGCCAGGCAAGCGGTGTGAGGTCGCCCGACTCATGCCGTTGGCGTTGCGCTTGTATGGTCATGGTGACGATACTTCCTTCGCTTTTTTCTGCTGCCATTGTCGTAGGTAAGGCGCACCAATGCACCAGCCTAATAGCCCAGCTAGCATTAGGCCAAATAGCCCAGTGCTCCACTGCCAGCGCCGCATCTCATCCGGCGTGAGCGTAAACGGCCCCAGCGTAACCACGGGGATCGTGTCCTGATACGGTTCTGCCGGAACAAAGACGATCGCCAGTTCTTTATCATCCTTGCCAGACAGACCGGGAATGCTGCTGGCGACCATACGACGGATGCGCTGCTCCATCCCATCGGGCTCCAGCTCGGCACGGTATTTGATAAACACCGCCGCCGAGGCTGGCTGAACCGGCTCGCCGGGAGCAATACGTTCGGGCAGCACCACATGCACCCGCGCCACCAGCACGCCGTCGATCTGCGCCAGCGTCGCCTCCACTTCCTGCGACAGAGCGTAGATATAGCGGGCGCGCTCTTCCAGCGGCGTCGAGATCACACCGCTTTTCTGAAAGACCTCGCCCAGATTGGTACGCGATTGCTTCGGTAAACCCGCCGCATTCAGAATATTGACGGCACGTTCCATGTTTTTTGCATCGATCACCAGCGTGACGCCAGTTTTATCCACCCGTTTCTCCGCGCCGATCTGATAGCGGCCAAGCATCGAAATCGCTTCGTTGGCATCGTTCTCCGACAGCCCACGATTCAGCTCAATCGGCTCGCCGCAGCCGGTCAATAGCCCGATCAGCAGAAGAAACACTCGCTTATCGATTTTCATAGGCCGCTACTGTAAGTTGGTGAGTTTTTCCAGACTTTGTACACTTTTCGCCACCAGTTTGGCGCTCAGCAGACTTTCCAGATAGAACGACGACAGCGTTCGGGTCGCATCCAGTACATCCTTTGGATTATTGGAGCGCATCGACTGGCTTACATCGCGTTCGGCGGATTTAAAAACGCCGTTCAATCCCTGAGATTTTTCCGCCAGTGCGCCCAGCCACTGGCTGTTGCCGCTTTCTGCCGTCATCGGTGCTGACGACAGCGCCGCGCTAAACCAGGACACATCCTGATTGGTGGCGGAAGAGGAAAAAGACGTACCGTTGTCCGCCAGCGGAGCATCCCCCGGCAGGGGCAGCGTAGTAGCGTGGTTGATTTTCATGGTGTGAATTCCATCGCGGACGGGATAAAAATAAAGCCGGAGCAAAGCTCCGGCTCGTTGCATCACGATCAGAACTGGATGGCTTTCGCCGCTTTCTGCCCGGAGTTCAGTGATTTGGACGCGGAATCCATCTGACCATCCAGAATGGAGTTTTCCGTATCCAGCGCAATTTTCTGTGCCTGAGCGCCCGCAGCACGGGTCAAAGAACCGGCCATCGCGGTATCCAGAGTCTGAGAAGCCGCCTGAGATGCAACCTGAGAAAGTCCTAAAGCCATGATATATCTCCAAATATAATGAATGTTTACGGTAGTGAACTGTCATGCTGTACATACAGTCATCTTGTTCATTCATTAAGTGGGAGAGCGGGTCAGTGAGTTCCAACTAAAAGGAAATTCTTTCTGTAATGTCATTCGAGAGGAAGAACTAGCCTAGTTTTATCTGTGTTTCCGACCGTTAGTCATGATGGATTTTCTTTTAGAATAATAGAAAGCGTTATTACCTTACCGAAAGGCCGTACGTTGTTTCTGATTTTCAGAAACGTTTTTATGCTGTGCAACTGGCAAGGAGGCGATACCTGAACCCATGCCGTACTATTCCCGTCACGCTGCCAAATGGTCGCTATGCTCACCTTAACTACCAACACCGGATTGTGGCTCAGACTTGTTTTGATTTCATTTGGCAGCGCATTGCTGGCTCTGTTTATTGGGCAAGGGATTCTAGCTAGGCTGGAGCAAACACAACTGCTGAACTACAGCCAGGAAGTGCTCAAGCAGGGAACCGACGTCGCTCATGAAGGTCGGGAAACGATTAACCGAGTGCTGACGCTGGGTAACACCCCGTGCTCCAGTGCCGATCTGAAAGAATTGCGCCTGATCTCTTTTTATTCTGTTTATCTGCGGGATATTGGGCGTATCAAAGACAACTATCTTATCTGTTCAGCAGGCTGGGGAATCCTTAACCCACCGATTTATCTGCTGCCACCGAACCTGACGACCCCCGATGGCGTACAGCTGTGGACGGCAATGAAAGATGTGATTGACCCGCGAATTACCGCAGATATGGCAAGCCTCAACGGTGTGGTCACCATCACCGCCGCCGCCGCATTCCGCCATTTTATTCAGCCGCCCGCCGACTACAGCGCCATGTTGACAACGCATAATCTGGATCACGTCTATCAAACGTTTGGCAACATCGATCTCCCTGCATTCAAGAAGACGCAACATCAGGATAATTCATGGCTGGCCATGGGAAAACGGCAGACGTTTTTCTGCGCGTCGAATGTGAATATCTGTGTACTGGCTCAGTTGGATTCCGCAGGAATCCTATATCGTCCGTGGTATATCATCGCTTTGCTGTTTTTTGTCGGTGCGCTAGTCGGTGCCAGTTTTACGCTGTCCTATCAGCTCTACGACGATCGGCACCATGCTTTGCCATCACAGCTAAAACGTGCAATCAAACACCAGCGGTTTCAGGTGCATTATCAGCCGCTAATCAGCCTGCCACAGCGCGCCATTATTGGCGTAGAGGCGCTAGCGCGTTGGAAAAACGAGCGGGGTGAAAACGTATCGCCAGAGTTTTTCATCGGCATCGCAGAAAAAATGGGGTACTCAGCCGAGCTAACCCGCATCATTACGCGTCAGGCGCTGCATGATATGCAGCCGTACCTCACGCAGGAAACGCCTTTTCTTCTCAGCATTAACCTGTCCGTCTCCGACATTATTTCGCCCGATTATCATCACTTCCTACAGCAAATGTGTGACGAACTGGGGATAGACAGAACACGTATTATGTTGGAACTCACCGAGCGGTCGAGTACATCCCATAAGACGCTGGCAGACGGCCTTGAGGCCTTACGACATTCGGGCTATAAGGTCGCGCTTGATGATTTCGGCACGGGCTACTCCAACCTCGATTATCTGAGCCACTTACCGTTCGATATGATCAAGATCGACAAGATTTTTGTCGACGCCATCGGCACAGGCACGGTTAATGCCGCCATGGCCGATCTGTTATTTACTCTGATCAAAAAACTCGACGTCCCGGTGATCATCGAAGGGGTGGAAACGCGCGAGCAAGCCGCCTACATCCTGCAACAGTGCCCGTCGGCGATTATGCAAGGATGGTATTTCAGTAAGGCGGTGGCATTGCACGATTTACCGGACATCCGTCACTATCTGTGTCCGCCGATAGAAACGGTGTAGACAGAAACGATGTAAATAGAAACGGTGTAACCTGAAGGCAGGCCTCTCCCCCAAAACAGACCTGCCATCTTCAGCCCTCATGCCTGACAGGCTTCTCCGCCCCCTGAGCACATTTCTCGCGCCGTCACGTTCAGCACTTTCAGGCGGTGATAGAGCGTCCGCTTGGGGATCCCCAGTTCCACGATCACATCGTCAATACAGTGGTCGTGGCGGCGCAGCGCATCCTGAATCAGAAATTTTTCAATCCGCTTTAAGCGGTCTTTCAGTTGCAAAGGACGCGGGTGCAGCAGCGGCTGAATTTCAGCCAAAGGCGACAGCCCCAGCGCCCAGCGATCCGCCGCAGCTTTCAACTCGCGGATATTGCCCGGCCAGCTGTGGGTCAGCAGCTGTTCGTCAATGTCCGCCGTCATCGGCGGCAGCGTCATTTTCAGGCGTACTGCCGCTTCCTGACTAAAACGCTGAAATAGCGGCAGAATAAGATCGCTGCGGGAACGCAGCGTCGGCAGTTGAATCTTTACCGTATCCAGACGGAAATAAAGATCGCGGCGAAACAGCCCTTTTTCCACCAGTTGCAGCAGCGGCGTTTGCGTCGCCACAATCACGCGCATATCAACAGGCGTGAACTGGGTGCTTCCCAGTCGCTTTACACCACGGCTTTCCAACACGCGCAGCATCTTGGCCTGCAGCGTCATAGGCATACTGTCGATCTCATCCAGAAACAGAATTCCCTTGTCCGCACTTTCCAGATAGCCAGCGCGGGAACGATTTGCGCCGGTATAAGCGCCCGAGACCACACCAAACAGTTCGCTTTCAGCCAGATTTTCCGGCACGGCCGCACAGTTCACCGCGACCAGAGGGCCACTGCATCGAGAAAGTTGATGAATGCGGTTCGCCAGTGTGTCTTTCCCTGTGCCAGTTTCACCTTCGAGAACGATATCGACATTGAGAGGCGCAATAACATTGATGATGGGCGAGAGCGATGAATGAATATCCTCTGCTGTGTGTGTGGAATGTCCCGACGATGGCGGGAAATAGTCTACTGATGACCGAGCTTTTTCTAATGAGGGCTTTTCTAATGATGAAGGCGCTAATGGTGAATGCTCTGATAACGAATGCGCTAATGAAGAAGCGTGCTGTCTGTCCTGACGGTAATAATAACTCATTAACTACTCCTGAAGCCCAGACGGGCTAACTGACTGCCTTCCATAACGTGGTGCCCTACCGTGCATCTGTCGCGTTTCTCCGCATAACGCAGGCCAATGCATCTCCAGTAGAACGATGATAAGCATTACCGCCATTGAATAATGAAACCATCAGGCATCGCTGAACATCAGGTAGGAATTCCAGAGGAATTTGTAGGGAAATACCTACAAAAAAAGATCAACATAAGCAAAAACAGTCCGTTACCTTCCTAAACAATTAGCAGGAAAACGAAAAGATGTCGTAAGGAAAGCGTAAGCTTCAGCAAAAGGGATTCACCGACTGTTGAATCCCTTTTATCTGTTGTTTTTCGCACAGCGTATTCCCATCGCTAGGGAATCAGCTTCTTGCTAACGACATACTTCACAATTTCCACGTTGGTGCTGAACTGCATTTTCTCCATCAGACGTGCCTTGTGGGTGCTGACCGTTTTGTTGCTGATGGCCAACTCATTGGCGATGGCGTTGATGCCCATCCCCTGCGCAAACATAATCATGATTTGGTGCTCTCTGGCCGTCAGCACATCATGCTCGGCTCTGCCGCCCTCCGCGTAGTTGGAAAACACCAGTTGCTCGGCAATCGTGTGGTCGATATAGCGAGCGCCCTGTGCCACGCGTCGGATCGCTGCTAGCAGCGCTTCCGGGTCTTTATCTTTGGTGATGTAACCTCTGGCACCACTCTTCAGCGCATGCTGCGCAATTTGCGCTTCGCTGTACATGCTGAGCACCAGAATCGGCAGACGCGGATATTGCGCCACCACGCGTGAAATCAGCGCTTCACCGCTGATACCGGGCATCGACATATCCAGCAGCAGTAAATCGGGCGTCACGCTGCGCAGCTGCGCCAGCACCTGTGCGCCATTTCCCGCTTCGGCGACGACGCTCAGCGAGTCATCCAACGCAAAGATCTGCTTGAGCCCTTCCCGCATGATGACGTGATCGTCGGCGATCATTAAACGTATTGGTTTGCCCATCGCTCATCTCTTCCTTTTGTTATTCTTATCCCGCCGTTAGCGGGTATAGCCATTTTTAGGAAACGTTAGCTGCACCAACGTGCCTTTGCCGGGCGCGCTTTCAATAACCACTTCACCTCCCAGCATCCGTCCACGCTCTTTCATGCTCATGAGTCCAAAGGCATTTTTATTTTTAGCGCGAGAATCAAAACCTTTGCCGTTGTCCTTGGTGCACAGCACCACGCAGTCCGGCTGGTTATCCAGCGTAATGATTACCTGTGTGGCGGCGGCGTAGCGCGCCACGTTAGTCAACGACTCCTGCGCGACGCGGAAGGCCGCCGTGGTGCTTTCGTCATTAAGCGCCAACGGTTCTCCCAACGTTCGCAGCAGACAGGTTGCGCTGTAATGCCGGTTAAATTCGTCGCACAGCCATTCCAGTGCAGGCGTCAGCCCCATATTCAGTACATTCGGCCTGAGCCGGGTCGAAACGTTGCGCACCACCTGGATCGTTTGGTCCGCCAGCTGCATCAGCTTTTGCAAATGCGCCTGCATCTCTGGGTTTTCCTTGGCAAAACACATACGCATGAGCGACAGGCTCATGCGAATCGTGGTCAGGTGCTGCCCCAGCTCATCGTGAATTTCCTGAGCGATATGCTTACGCTCTTCTTCGCGTGAAATCTCACGCTGGCGCGCCAATAAACGTAGTTGCATGTGCGAATCGGCCAGTTTCTTCTCCGCATAGCGAATCGCCGTAATGTCCCGTCCGACGGTCAGAATGGACACCAGCGCGCCGTGCTGATCGAACTCGGGCACGCAGCGAATATGGTGAATATGGTGATGCCGTTGCTCACCTCTCCCCAGTTCTTCCATGACTTCGCCTTCCGCACTGCTGCGGGTATCGACAACCAGCCGCACCAGCTGTTCCATGCGGATCGCACAGCCCACACCGGGCATCAGTTCCGTAATCATACGACCCCGAAGTTGCTCTATGGTGAAATCCAGATGTTTCAGACTGGCGGGGTTGGCGTACAGGCAATTCAGGTTGGCATCGAAGCGGATAATCAAATCCGGCGTGTTCTCAACCAGCGCGCGAAATTCCTGTTCTCGCGCGTAAGCCAACTGTTCAATATGTCTACGTTCCCTGATATCTCTGACTACACACATGTTGTAGCTACGTCCTCTGTGTTGGAAATGCGTGAGATTGACCTCGACCGGAATCGCCATGCCATTGCGGGTAAGGTGCCTGGTTTCAAACGTGGTGCCGACGCCCGATGCGTACTTCTGAAACCAGTCGGGCGAGCTATGCTCAGCGACCCAGTCGGGATCGATATCGGCAACGCTCAAATGCATAAATTCCGTAATGCTGTAGCCCAGCGTCTGGCTGGCTGCTTCATTGACGTAACAAAAACGCTGATCTTCATTGACGATATAAATCGCGTCCTTGATGCGGCCAAATGCAAAATCCACCAGTTCAAGCTCGGGGGCTTTGGTTTTCTCATCGGAACGAAAGGGTTGGGTGAACATCATTGCCATCTCCTTATTTGAATTAAGACTGTTGTGCAGCCACCCGCCGTGCAGGTAGCGCAATACGGCGTCTCAACATTCCAGAAGATGGACAGGGAACCCTGCAACGGCATCAATGCGACCTGATATCACGGCGTGCGACCACGAACTGAACGGCAACCGCCATCATTAAATAAAGCGGTTACCACCTCAGTCAGTGAAAAACGGCGGGTGCAGGCGCGTCCTTTCGTCCCGTGAAATGCCGTCAGGATTCTACGGCCTGACGAATCACACTTCGGGCACGAGACAGCCGCGACCGCACCGTACCGATCGGGATCTCCAACTGCAACGCGAGATCCTGATAGCTGGCATCGGTATCCAGCAATTGCATCAGCATCTGACGGGTATCTTCAGGCAGTGAGACGATGGCATCCATCGCGCGTTTCAATGCCCGCTGGCTTTCGGTGATAGCGCCGGGATCGAGATCTATCGCGATATGTTCCAGCATCTCATCGCCCATTTCCTGAGCGCGCTGGCGTGCCTGCTTGAAATAATTGCGAACCAGGTTGAGGGCAATACCGAATACCCACGTTTCCGGCCGCGATGCTCCCGCAAATTTATCCTGATGTTTGAGCACTTCCAGATAGGTCATTTGCTGTAAATCCTCCACGTCGTCACGGTTGCTGACGCGCTTGCGGATAAAGTTATGCAATTTCTTTCCGTGTTGACGAAACACCTGTTCCCAATCGACAGATAACGCTGGGTAAAGCGAAGGGGTCTGTTCGATGTGTTTCAGGGTAGACATTTCCATTTGCTGACTCTCCGTTGTTGTGCCCCATTTGGCAAAAACGGAAGAGCAAGCCTTGTGCCAGCCCGGAATAATTTTTATCACACTGATTTTTAATCAGTTATTTTTCACTTTGCTTTTTATCACGCCACTTGTTGCCAACGTCAGCGGCGTGAAATTGCAAGTTCTTGCAATCAGTAAAACGACATTTAATTCAATCCGCCATCAAATTCGGCCTGCTCCGATGACTTCACGTCGGGGAACCCATCCTTTTCTACGTCCACACAGCAATACATTCATACCGCTGCACGTTCACACCACGACACGTAGTCGATTTATTCAGGATGACATCATGATCAAAATGCCGACTGTCCTTCCCCCCAACAGCGCCCTGCCGCGCCCAGTCGTCGTGGATGACGATCCCGTGCCACAGGCCGCGGTGCAGCAGACAAGTTCTCACCATGCTTCCCCCGGTTCGCCGTTATCCACCTCGATGGAGGAAGTGGCGATGGCATTTGGCGAGCAAGCTGAGCGAAGAAGCAAATCGCTGAATCGGCGCCACATCGCCCAGCAACCGGACGCGCGCGCGACCGCCAATGTCGAACGGATTGAGAAACTGACCGAATTGTTCAGGATGCTGGAAAATCCGTCGCAAAGTACGCTCGATCAGCAACTGAGCCGCCTGCGCGATCTGCTGATGCAGCAAGGTTCGCCGTCGCTTGAAGCGGTGCTGGAAGCCGCAGGCAACGATCCGGCGCGTGGGGATATCCTGCTGCGCCACATCCAGCAGCAGTCTCCCCAACAGCCCGAGCTGACGGCGGCGGCAGAAAGTGCGCTACAGCAGTTGCATCAGGAGAAAGGGCCGGAAGTCCGAGCCGGTTTGAATACGGCAACGGCCATTGCGCTGTTCAGCACTCAGCCGGAACAAAAACAGGCGATGCGCGAGCTGTACTACCAAAAAATCGTACATCAGCAGTCGGCCAGCGCGCTGCTGGATTCCCTGCTGGAACGCTTTGACGCCGCGACCTTTTCCATTGGGCTGCGCACGTTGCAGCGGGCGCTGGCGGCGGATATTGCCTCGCTGACGCCGTCGATTTCGAAAGCCGTACTCAGCAAAATGCTGAGCAACCTCAACGATTCCCGCCACCTGAGCCATACGCTGTCATCCAGCCAGACGCTGCTCACTCGGCTAGCGAACAAAGTGCCCGCCTTTACGCTCGGTGCCGTGGAGCTAACCCGCCGCCTGATTGGCCTGAGCGCCAACGGTGCCTATGCCCGCGACCTGCATAATCTCGGGCGGGAAGTGGCCGGTACGCAGGTGCAACATCAGGCGATGTTTTTCAGCGCCCTGCTACCGCTCGTCAGCGACCTGCCGCATCCGCTGTGGCGAGACAGTAAAAACCGGCAAACGGCGATCCAACTGATACGCGGCATGATTGGCGATATCGCTCAATATGAAAAACAGCAGGCCAAAAGCACTCAGCATGATGAACTGACGCAGCGTGATACCGCATCGCGGCACAAACAGGATGCACGCGACTCGGATAAGGAGCAGCCATGAATTTGTTAATTATCTGGCTGAACCGCATTGCGCTGAGCGCGATGCAGCGTTCGGAGGTCGTTGGCGCGGTCATCGTGATGTCCATCGTCTTCATGATGATCATCCCGCTGCCCACCGGACTGATCGATGTGCTGATCGCGCTCAATATCTGCGTCTCTTCCCTGCTGATCGTGCTGGCAATGTATCTGCCCAAGCCGCTAGCTTTCTCGACGTTTCCGGCGGTGCTGCTGCTGACCACCATGTTCCGGCTGGCGATCTCCATTTCCACCACCCGCCAGATTTTGCTCCAGCAGGACGGTGGCCATATCGTCGAAGCCTTCGGTAACTACGTGGTGGGCGGGAATCTGGCGGTCGGTCTGGTGATTTTCCTTATTCTGACGGTGGTGAACTTTCTGGTGATCACCAAAGGCTCCGAGCGCGTGGCCGAGGTGGCAGCGCGCTTCACGCTTGATGCGATGCCCGGTAAACAGATGTCCATCGACAGCGATCTGCGTGCCGGATTAATCGAAGCCCATCAGGCACGGCAGCGGCGGGAAAATCTGGCAAAAGAAAGCCAGCTATTCGGGGCGATGGACGGCGCGATGAAGTTCGTTAAAGGCGATGCCATTGCGTCGCTGGTGATCGTGTTCATCAACATGATCGGCGGCTTCGCCATCGGCGTGTTGCAACACAACATGGCCGCCTCCGATGCGATGCACGTCTACTCAGTCTTGACCATCGGCGACGGTCTGATCGCCCAGATTCCGGCCCTGCTGATCTCGCTGACCGCCGGGATGATCATCACGCGCGTCTCAGCCGACGGGCAAAAAGTGGATGCCAATATTGGCCGCGAAATTGCCGAACAGCTCACCAGCCAGCCCAAAGCGTGGATCATCTCCTCCATCGGCATGTTTGGCTTTGCGCTGCTGCCGGGAATGCCGACGCTAGTGTTTGTCGCCATCAGTCTGGCCTCACTCGGCAGCGGTCTGTTTCAGCTCTGGCGCATCAAACAACAGGGCCAACTCGATGCCAACCAGTTGGAAGCGGACAATATGCCCGCTGAACAGAACGGCTATCAGGATCTGCGGCGCTTCAACCCCACGCGCGCCTATTTGCTGCTGTTTCATCCGGTCTGGCAAGGGCAGCCAACGGCGACGGCGCTGGTACAGAATATCCGCCGCCTGCGTAACAAGCTGGTCTATCGTTTTGGCTTTACGCTGCCGTCCTTTGATATCGAATTCAGCGATCGGCTAGCGGAAGATGAATTTCAGTTTTGCGTCTACGAGATTCCCTACGTTAAAGCCACGTTTGTCACCGACCAGTTGGCCGTTGCCAGCGGTGCCGTCGAACCGACTGATGCCGCCCTCGCCACGCCCGGCCCCACGCTACGGGATGAAAGTCAGTGGCTCTGGCTGCCGCTGGCACATGTCGCGCAGCAGCCCGACGACGTGCCGCGCTGGACGTCAGATGAGCTGATTCTGGCGCGCATGGAACAGGCCATTCACCGCACCGGTTCACAGTTTATTGGTTTGCAGGAAACCAAATCCATTCTGGCCTGGCTGGAGAGCGAACAGCCGGAACTGGCGCAGGAGCTTCAGCGCATCATGCCACTCTCGCGTTTTGCCAGCGTGCTGCAACGGCTGGCTTCCGAACGTGTCCCCCTGCGGTCGGTGCGCCCCATCGCCGAGGCGCTGATTGAAGTCGGCCAGCACGAACGGGACACGCTGGCGCTGACCGACTACGTGCGTCTAGCGCTTAAATCGCAAATCTGCCACCAGTACAGCGACGAAAACAACCTTTCCGTCTGGCTGCTGACACCGGAAAGCGAAGAGCTGCTGCGCGATGCGCTGCGCCAGACGCAGAACGAAACTTTCTTCGCCCTGACGCAGGACTACGCCTCCACGCTGCTCGGTCAGCTGCGGCAGGCGTTTCCGCCGCTCTCATCGCAGCGCAGTCTGGTGCTGGTGGCACAGGATTTACGCAGCCCGCTGCGCACGCTGTTGCAGGACGAATTTCACCACGTTCCGGTGCTGTCCTTCACCGAACTGGAATCCACCCTGTCGATCAACGTCATTGGACGTCTCGATCTGTACGACTCCCCCGATCCCTTTAGCGCATAGGAAACATCATGTTTGAATTACGCGTGCTGACTGGTTTACATCGCGGTGCGGCGCTGCCGCTCTGCGGAAACGCCTGGCGCATTGGTGCAGCCGATGACGCCGATCTCGTGCTTTACGATCCCGGCATTGCGCCGTATCACAGCCAGTTGGAGAAGACCGCTGACGGCTGGGCGCTCAGCGCACAGGATGGCGCGTTGTGTAATGCGGAAGGCCATACCGTCGAGCAGATTGACGCTCTGCCGCTAGGCACGCCGTTTGCGCTGGGGCAGATTTGGCTCTGCATTGTGGCGGCCGATACCCCTTGGCCTGACGATAACGAAGCCCCTCCGACGGCGGAAGATCACGTTCCCCCAGCGGATATGCCCATCGACGACACACCCGTTCATACCGCTGCGCCGCTTCCTACACCCGCACCCTCGACACGCCTACCGCTGTGGGCTAAAGCCAGCTATCTGCTGCTTGGCGCGTTGCTGCTGGTGATGGTCGGCAGTTGGCAGCTACAGGAGAGCGTCGCGATGCCCGCCGCTCCGTCGCCGCAGGATACCCGTAAGCCGCTCGGCACATTGCCACAGCTGGAAAGCACGCTGCGCATTATGTTGCAGGAGCGAGAACTGAGCACGGCCGTGAAAGTGGCGGCGTATCAAGATCGCCTCACGCTCACCGGGCAAGTCACGCCGGACGATCAAAAAAAGCTGGAACGGATGCTCGCTCAACTCCACCAACGTTATAGAACCGCGCTGTCCGTGGATAACCGCACGCAGCTGAAAACGGAGCAACTGCCGTTTCAGATCGTTCAGGTGACCAGCGGGTCGCGCGCCAACGTCGTCACGGCGGACGGCCAGCGCTTTTTCATCGGCGATGAGGTAGACAACCTGCGTCTGGTGAGAATTGATGAGCACCAGATTGAATTCAGCGGCAGACAACAGATAACGGTGAACTGGTAATGCAGACACAACCTTCTTCTTTTCCGCTGCTCGACCAGTGGGTCGCACAGCAGCGCCAGCATCTGGCGAACTACGCGCCCGTGGAGAAAAAAGGCCGCGTCATGGCCGTCAGCGGCATTTTGCTGGAGTGCAGCCTGCCGCAGGCGCGTATTGGCGATCTGTGCTGGGTAGCCCGCCAGGACGACAGCCAGATGATGGCCGAAGTCGTAGGGTTCAGCCCGGACAACACCTTTCTCTCCGCGCTCGGTGCGCTGGACGGCATCGCTCAGGGTGCCGCCGTGACGCCGCTGTATCAGCCGCACTGCATTCAGGTGTCGGATCGTTTGCTGGGCAGCGTGCTGGACGGGTTTGGGCGAGCATTGGAAGACGGCGGCGAGAGCGCATTTGTCGAGCCGGGCCATGCCACGGGACGCACGCAGCCGGTGCTGGGCGATGCCCCGCCGCCGACCTCCCGACCGCGCATCAGCCAGCCGCTCCCCACCGGATTACGCGCCGTCGATGGCCTGCTAACTATCGGTCAGGGGCAGCGCGTCGGCATTTTCGCCGGTGCGGGCTGCGGTAAAACCACGCTGCTGGCCGAGCTGGCGCGTAATACGCCGTGCGACGCCATCGTTTTCGGGCTGATTGGCGAACGTGGTCGCGAATTGCGTGAATTTCTCGATCACGAGCTGGACGATGAACTGCGCAGCCGCACCGTGCTGGTGTGTTCCACCTCCGACCGCAGCAGCATGGAACGCGCCCGCGCGGCGTTCACCGCCACCGCCATCGCCGAGGCTTACCGTGCCGAAGGCCGTCAGGTGCTGCTGATTATTGATTCCCTGACGCGTTTCGCCCGCGCCCAGCGTGAAATCGGTCTAGCGCTCGGGGAACCGCAGGGGCGCGGCGGGCTACCGCCGTCAGTCTATACGCTGCTGCCGCGTCTGGTCGAGCGCGCCGGACAAACGGAAGACGGTGCCATCACCGCGCTCTATTCCGTGCTGATCGAGCAGGACTCCATGAACGATCCGGTCGCCGACGAAGTGCGTTCGCTGATCGACGGGCACATCGTGCTCGCCCGACGACTGGCTGAACAGGGGCACTATCCGGCTATCGACGTGCTGGCCAGCCTGAGCCGTACCATGAGTAACGTCGTGGATACCGATCACACTCGCAACGCGGGCGGCGTACGGCGACTGATGGCAGCTTACAAGCAGGTCGAGATGCTGATCCGTCTCGGCGAATACCAACCCGGCCATGACGTGTTGACCGATTCCGCCGTCAACGCTCAGGCAGAAATCACGCAGTTTCTGCGTCAGTCGATGCGTGAACCGATGCCGTATGGCGTGATTCAACAACAGCTCGCCGGAGTCAGCCGCTATGCCCCATAACACCGAACGCGATGCAGAGTTACAGACCGTGTTGAACCTGCTGATGCCGATACGCCGCCAGCGCTTAAGCCGCAGCGAGCATCAGCAGCGGCAGGAAGAAAAGCAGTTGCTCCGAATTGCGGAACAGCAACGCCATCATCAACAGCAGGTCGAGGCGCTGCAACAAGCCAGCCAGACGCAGCGCGACCAGTTTGCCCGAGAAACCCAGGGGCAATGCCAAACGCTGGAAAACCTGAAAACGCGCCTTGCCGCCGAACAGCGCTTACTCAGCGAGATAGCGACAGAAACGCAGCAGGTGCAGGCCACACAGCAGCAACACCACGACCAGCAGCGTCAGGTGGATCACGCCCGAGACGCCACTCGCCAATGCCAGAAAGCAGTGGAGAAGCTGGAATATCTGCTTACGTTACCTCAGGAGCACGTATGAATAACCGACAGATTGCGTCCCCCGAATCCAAGGCGACGCAGAACGCGCAGGCCGCGCTGCACGGCAAATCCTCACGCGCGGATGATTCACAGCACGATCCACACCAGAGGGATTTCTGGGAGGCCTTCACCTTTTCAGACGGCTTTGAAGACGCGTTCTATCAGGAAGCGCCTTTCGCCTTAGCGCCAGGCGGCCCCATCAACGCCCCACCGCCGTTGCAGAGTGAGGCGCCGGACAGCCCACAAAACGTGACACCGTCACAGTGGCAGCCACTGCAATGTGAGCTGATTGAGGCGATGGACAACATCTGCGCCCCGCCGTTTGCCTTCAGCCTGCAACTGCCGCAGTTGGGCGATATCGATGCGCGGCTAGCCACGCTGGTGCCGCGCGGCTGGGATATTTCTCTGCGTTTCAGCCGGGAAAGCTACCACCAGTTGAAAGATCGGCGTGAAGCCTGCCGTCATTCGCTCTCCAGCGCGCTGGACTGCCCGATAAATCTGCGTTTTGACGCCAGAGAGTGTGAGCGATGAATCCGAATCTACAGCACATCAGACCGCTGACGCTGCCGACCCTGTGCGCGCAGCACGCCCGCATCCGATCGGTGCTGACCACTGGACTATCCCTGCCGTTTACCCGCGACGGACGGGCTGGCCGCCTGCACCTTCAACTGGCGAATGCACCCGGGCAGGCAGAGGACTCGTTCACCACACAGGCAAGCCGTTGGCGGAGCGATATCGGCCATGTCTCACTGGCCGATCCGTTTCCTGTACTCAGCCTGCTGTCGGATTGCCCGCTGCTGCCCCTAACAGAAGACGATGACGCGGCACAGGAATGGTACTGGACGCTCTACAACCAGTCGCTTAACCCCGTGCTGCGAGCGCTGGTCGGGGAAATCTATCCGCTGGGCCTTCCTCAGCAAGAAAGTGGGCAGAAAGAACAGGATTCAACAGAGCAGAATCACAATGCTGCCTGGCTCAGCGTGAGCTGGAACGGCATAACCGTATGCAGCCGGATGCAGGCTGCTGATGCCGTCTGGCTGGCGCTGTTTTCTCGTGCCGACTGGCACCACCAACGCCGTGCGCTACCCGCAGGAATGACTATTGCTATCCCGCTCACGCTGGCTGATGCCGTGCTGCCGCTGTCCGCGTTACGCCGTTTGCGTACTGGCGATCTTATTCTGCCCAACCGCCCGTGGTTTACCCCTTCCGGCGAGGGAACGTTGTCATCCGGCACGCTGCGCCTGCGCGGTACGCTACAGCTCACGGCGCTCGCCCCTTACACCTTTACCGTTACCGACATGGAGACTGTCTCAATGCCCGCTACCGACACGATGCTAGCCGCTCCCCACTCAGATGCGTCAGCGCTTGAATACACGCCAACGAGTGACAACGTCACCGAAAACTTACCGCCGCTGCCAGTCACCTTACATATTCGCTGTGGCAGCCTGACGATGACGCTGGCGAAATTGCAGCATCTTGCCAGCGGTAGCGTGCTGACGCTGCGCGACGTGGTGCCGGGGCAAGCCTGGCTGTATCACGGTGATATCGCCCTAGCGAGCGGCGATCTGGTCGATGTGGAAGGCCGACTAGGGCTACAGATTACCCAGTGCTTTTCCGCACCCGCGCACGAACTGCCGATAGCGGACGAAGAATACGCCGCCGAACCGGAGCTGGCACCATGACCTCCGGCGCGTTCGATCCGTTGATGTTTGCGCTCTTTCTGGGCGCCCTTTCCCTGATTCCGCTGATGATGATTGTCTGCACCTGCTTTCTAAAGATTGCGATTGTGCTGCTGATTACCCGCAACGCCATCGGGGTGCAACAAGTGCCGCCCAACATGGCGCTGTACGGTATCGCGCTCGCGGCAACGCTATTTGTCATGGCACCGGTGTTTCAGGACATCAGCAAACGCGTGCAGGAAAAGCCGCTGGATATGACCGACATCACGTCGCTTCAGACCAGCGTGACCTACGGGCTGGAGCCGCTGCAAACGTTTATGTCACGCAACGTTGACCCGGATATCCTCACCCACTTGCATGAGAACAGCCTGCAAATGTGGCCTGCGTCGCTATCCGAAAAGGTGAATACGCAGAATCTGCTGTTGGTGATCCCGGCTTTCGTGCTGTCGGAGTTACAAGCTGGGTTCAAAATCGGCTTCCTGATCTATATCCCGTTTATCGTCATCGACCTCATTGTCTCAAACGTGCTGCTGGCACTGGGGATGCAGATGGTCGCGCCAATGACGCTCTCGCTGCCGTTAAAGCTGCTGCTGTTCGTGCTGGTTAACGGCTGGACGCGGTTGCTGGACGGCCTGTTTTACAGCTACCTGTGAGGCCGCGATGGAAATAATCACGCTTTTCCGTCAGGCCATGGTGATGGTCGTGCTGCTCTCTGCGCCGCCGCTGCTGGTTGCAGTGATCGTCGGCGTGCTGATTTCGCTGCTACAAGCAGTGATGCAGTTGCAGGACCAGACGCTGCCCTTTGCCGTCAAACTGATTTCCGTCGGGCTGGCGCTGGCGCTCTGCGGGCGCTGGATTGGCGTAGAGCTGATGCAGTTAGCTATCACCGCATTCAACATGATTGCGCACACCGGGGTATAAATCCGCATGATCGCCACCATTCAGCACGTTTACGATTTTATCATCGCCATTACGCTCGGCATCGCCCGGCTGTATCCCTGCTTTATTCTGGTGCCGGTTTTTTCACTCAACGTGCTGAAAGGCATGACACGTAACGCCGTGGTGATTTCCCTGACGCTGCTGCCCGCCCCCATCGTGCAACAGCAGCTTCTGCTGACGCCGCTGTCCTGGCCGATGCTGCCCGGCCTGTTGCTGAAAGAGATCCTTGTCGGGATTCTCATTGCGTTGATTTTGGCTATGCCATTCTGGCTTTTTGAATCCGTCGGTGCCCTGTTCGATAACCAGCGCGGCGCACTCATGGGCGGCCAGCTCAACCCCGCGCTGGGCTCGGATGCCACGCCGCTCGGCCATCTGCTGAAACAGACGCTGATTCTGCTGTTGATTATCGGTATCGGCCTGAAAGGGCTAACGCAGTTGATTTGGGACAGCTACCAGATCTGGCCGGTGCTGTCCTGGCTGCCCGCGCCGGGCGAACAAGGGTTTGAGGTCTATCTCAGCCTGCTGGCCGACACCTTCACTCATCTGGTGGTGTACGCCGGGCCGCTGGTCGCGCTGCTGTTGCTGTTGGAATTCAGCATTGCGTTACTCAGCCTGTATAGCCCGCAGCTTCAGGTGTTCGTCCTCGCTATTCCAGCCAAGTGTCTGGTCGGGATGGCCTTTTTCATCATCTACCTGCCCATATTGCAATATTTAGGCGACCACAGACTTCAGGGACTGCCGGATCTCAAACACCTGCTCCCGCTGATTTTTACGGCATCGAACAGCGAATAAGGCGGAGCTGATGAGTGAGAAAACGGAAGAGCCCACAGAGAAAAAACTCGAAGACGCGCGCCGTAAAGGGGAAGTCGGGCAAAGTCAGGATGTGCCCAAGTTGCTGATTTGCGTCGGCCTGCTGGAATGCGTATTGGCGCTGGCAGACAGCACGATGGGGAAACTGCAAACGCTGGTGCAACTGCCGCTGCAACGGCTGGATGCCCCGTTTGCGCAGGTGGCGAAAGAGGTGTTCCACGATGCCGCTGTGCTGGCCGGTACGCTCTGCCTGTTAGCCGCCGCCATTGCCGTGCTGCTGCGCGTGGTCGGCGGCTGGCTCCAGTATGGTCCACTGTTTGCACCCGAAGCGCTGAAGCTCGATCTCAACCGCCTGAACCCGATCAACCAGTTTAAGCAGATGTTTTCGATGCGCAAGCTGGTAGAAATGCTGACCAATATTCTGAAGGCGGTGGTGATTGGTACAGTCTTTTATAAAGTGGTGGTGCCGGAGCTGGAAGCGCTGGTCGAATTATCCTATGGCGATCTACACGGCTTCTGGCAAGGGGTGAAAGCCCTGCTCACGCGCATTGCCCGCACCACGCTGACAGCGTTGCTGGTGCTGTCCGCACTGGATTTCGGCCTGCAAAAGTATTTCTTTCTCAAGCAGCAGCGGATGAGCCACGAGGATTTACGCAACGAACACAAGGATTCCGAAGGCGATCCGCATATGAAAGGCCACCGCAAATCGCTGGCGCACGAACTAATGAACGAGCCTGCCGCCCCGCGTCCCAAAGCCAACATAGAAGGCGCCGATATGCTGCTGGTCAACCCGACGCACTATGCGGTGGGGCTCTACTATCGCCCCGGTAAAACGCCGTTACCGCGCATCTTGTTTAAGGGAGAAAACCAAGCCGCACGCGATCTCATCGCGCAGGCGCAAAAAGCGGACATTCCGGTGATTCGTTTCATCTGGCTGACCCGTACGCTGTATCGCACCACGCCGGAGGGTCATTACATTCCGCGCGAAACGCTTCAAGCCGTCGCGCAGGTGTATCGCGTCCTGCGACAGCTCGAAGACGAGCAAAAACGCGACATTATCGAGATGGAATGAAGGTAAAACAAAGACGTAAAATCGCTCGCGGAAAGATCGAGATACCCGGAGCGACCACGGGGCGAGGCATCCCTGCGGGAACCTCATCCCCGTGTTTCTCCTAATCAGCGACAGCAATGAACCGCATCAAACCGCATCGGTAGCGATCTGGCTCAGATAATACGCTTCTCCCTGACGCAGCTCCGCCATCATAAAATCAAGGAAAGCCTGCTGCTGCGGCGCATGCGCTTTGCCTGCCAGCGTTTGAATCTGAAGCGAGCGTTGGTCAAGCTGCTTGATGTTCAGCGGCTTCAAGCGCATCGGTTGCTGTAAGCATTTATACATCACGGAATAGAAGCTACAGGCGGTAACCGCCCCCGGCGTGCTCATCGCATAGTAATACAGCGTGGTGAAGTTGTTGCAGCACAGCGTCGGTTCCAGAAAGGTGCCGTTCATGCGGCATGAGAGGTCAAACAACTGCCGCAGCGTGGTCGAGGATTCCGGCAAGGCCAGCGGGAAAAGATGCAGATCCGCCAGTTGAATAGACTGCTGCGCCAGCGGGTGATCGTCAGACATCAGCAGCATCAGCGGCGCAGGCAGCGCCAGTTCCACATTCACGCCCTGTTCGGGCGCCAGCGCAAACTGGAGCGCGATATCCACTTCACCATTGCGAATCATCTGGGACACCTGCATCGCCGACTCGACTCTAAGCGCAAAGGTGGTATCCGGATCGTGCTGGCGGAAACGCGCAAATAGCGTCGGCAGCAGATCAAACGCCATCCCTTCCGTGCAACCGATGCGCAGCAGCGCACGACGGCTGGCTTTCAGCCCCTGAATCTCCGCCACGGCGGCATCCATGTCCATCATGCTCTTACGCACATGATTTTCCAGAATTCGCCCTGCATCATTCAGAACCATGCCGCGCGCATGACGTTCGAAAAGCGGCACGCCGATGCGTTCTTCCAGCCGCTGGATTTGCCGGCTGATAGCAGAAACGGCCACAAACAGGTGCTGACTGGCGGCGCTGAGCGAACCAGTGGTGGCAACCACTAGAAAATAACGAATCTCGGAGCTGTGCATGGCGGCGTTCCCTTCAGACATCGCGGGGGGATTCGCAGGTTTATATTAAAAGCAAAGCTTAATTGCAATTTTTATTATTGTTGCAAAGCTCGTTTTTTCTTTAAATATCGGTAACTTCGGCACATTATCCAGCAAGGAAAGGCATGACCAACGCAGACCTTATTCGTATCGCCTGTGAACGTTTCGATCGCGGAGAATTTAAACAGACGCTGGCCCGGCGTATTGCCTACGCTAGCGAGAGCCAAAAAGTCGGTAACCATTCCGCGCTGAACCGCTATCTGACTGGCGAGATCCAGCCCGCATTGCAGGCGATGGGATTCAGCGTAAGGCTGATTGCTTCGTCGGACGAACGTCATCCCCCTTTTCTGCTGGCCGAACGTATTGAAGATCCCAATCTGCCGACCGTGCTGTCTTATGGCCACGGCGACGTGGTTTTCGGTGATGAAGAAAACTGGCGCGATGGGCTAAAACCGTGGGAATTGGTGGAAGAAGGCGACCGCTGGTACGGGCGCGGCAGCGCCGATAACAAAGGCCAGCACAGTATCAATCTGATGGCGTTGGAACAGGTATTTCAGGCTCGTGGGCAGCGTCTGGGCTTCAACTGCAAACTGCTGTTCGAGATGGGCGAAGAAATTGGTTCACCGGGGCTTGCCGACCTATGCCACCAGCATAAACAGGCGCTGGCCGCCGATATCTTTATCGCCTCCGACGGGCCGCGCCTCAGCGCAGAACGTCCGACGCTGTTCCTCGGCTCTCGCGGCTGCATCAATTTCCGTTTGCGCATCCAGGCACGCGATCGGGCATACCACTCTGGCAACTGGGGCGGGCTGCTGAGCAATCCGGGTACGCAGTTGGCGAACGCCGTGGCGAGTCTGGTGGATGGACAAGGGCGGATGAAAATCGATACCCTACTACCACCGCCGTTAACGCCCGCACTGCGGGAAATTCTCAGCACCATCGACCCCGCAGGCAGCGAGGGCGATCCGGCGATTGATGAAAATTGGGGAGAAGACGGTCTCACGCCTGCCGAACGGCTATTTGGCTGGAATACGCTGGAAGTACTGTCGTTCATTACCGGCAATCCGCACAAGCCAGTGAACGCGATTCCCGCTGATGCCACCGCCATTTGCCAACTGCGTTTTGTAGTCGGCACCGACTGGCAGCATCTGGTGCAACATGTGCGTCAACACCTTGACCAACACGGCTTTACGCAGGTGGGCGTTGAGGTACTTAATACGTCTCCAGCGACACGTTTTAACCCAGAAGATCCGCTGGTGAACTGGACGCTGGCACTGATGCAGCAAATTAGCGGTAAACAGCCTGCGCTATTACCGAATTTGGGCGGATCGCTGCCTAATGACGTTTTCGCCGATATCCTCGGCCTGCCGACGTTGTGGATCCCCCACTCCTATCCGGCATGCGGCCAGCACGCGGTCAACGAACACCTGCTGAAATCCGTCGCCCGAGAAGGGTTAGCGATCATGACTGGCCTATTCTGGGAACTGGGGGAGCAAGGCAACCCTCTGTTGGTTCAGCAACCGTAACACTCCCTGTCGTGACCAAACGACATATCAGTGTGAGTCGCAAACAAGTCAAATTATGTCGACAAAAGAGGCAAATGGCCTCTAAACAACCAACGGACCAGAGAGAGAAAGCCATCTCGATAGGAGATGGCTTTATCGCAAGACAGCCTTATATTCTATTAAATATAGGCTTTAGTTTAGAGTGAGCAATAAACGCGGGCTTCTCTAGGCGTATAAATCCCGAGCGTCAGCAACCCAAGTAAACCATTAACAAAAGTCACCTGTGTTTCAGTGCGAACCACTTTATCAGAACCGCCGCATATCGCCGCCGCATCAATCGTTTTCTCCTGCCCAATCCCAGAGACGAAGAAATGAGAGGTTGTTGTCTGCTTAGGCGTTGCAACAGACTCATTCTTTACTGTAAAGGTTTGTTGAGCACATCCTGTCAATACCAGCGCCAATACGGCTGTAGAAAGTATTTTTTTCATCGAACCCTCGTTGTGTTATGTCAATAATTCTTACAAAGAATGGCATTTATACCAAAAATCACAATACTTTAAACTTTTTTATATTTGCATTAGCACTGTACGTTGCCGGGGAGGGAATTTACGCGCGGATACTTGTTTGAAGTGAGGGAGCCAGCGACCTAGGAGCAATAGGCCACTGGCGAGTTGAAAGGCGTTACTTCTTCATCCATTCCGGCTTCTGGAACGCGTGGAACATGGAGTTTTTGTCCTCAAAGAACGCGGCGAATTCTGGGGATTGAACGGCCGCTTTCAGATCCTGAGCGAATGGTTTGTCGGCATCTTCCGCACGCACAACGATCATGTTTTTCAGATCTTCCGGCAGCACATCCAGTTGAATGGCGTCAGACAGGTTCAGGCCAGCGGAAATCGCGAAGTTGGCGTTAATCAGCGAACCGGTTACGCCGCCCAGCGCGCGCGGTAGCTGTGCGGCTTCCAGCGGTTTAAAGACCAGCCCTTTCGGGTTTTCTGTGATGTCACGCAGCGAGGCTTTGGTCGGCGTAATATCTGGATTGATCTTGATCAGGCCGTATTTTTGCAGGAAATCCAGTGAACGCGCTAGGTTTGATGGATCGTTTGGCAGCGTCACGATATCGCCCGCTTTCAGCTCATCCAACGAGCGTACTTTGTTGGAGTAAAAACCCATGCTGGCCGTCGGCACGGTGATCACTTCTGCCAGTTTCAGCCCTTTATCCGCGCTGAAACGATCAAGATAGCGGCGGTTTTGGAACAGGTTGGCATCGATACTGTTGTTCGACAGCGCCAGATTCGGCTGGATGTAGTCGCTGAATTCACGCACTTTTACGTCGTAGCCTTTTTTCACCATTTCCGGCTTGATCGCTTTCGTGACCATATCGCCATACGGCCCCGGCGAGACGCCGATGGTGATTTCTTTGCCTGAATCTGCTGCGTAAGCCTGAGAGATGCCCAATGCCAGCATGAGTGGAATGAGTTTTTTCAATCGCATCGTCGCGTTCCTGTCTGTCCGATTTAGTCAGTATTCGCCGTTTTGCTAACGGCATTTTCGTTATGTTAGGCGTCTGTAGCCACGGTTAAGATCGAGATACCGGGAGCGACCACGGTACGAGGCATCCCTGCGGGAACCTCATCACCGTGTTTCTCCCTAAATCCATACTCTTATGCCCTGCGTGGCATCGCTCATTATTTTTATAACGTTATTCCCTGGTGTTGGATAACGTTTTACTGCTCACACTTCTTACTAAAGTTTCTGATTAAAGAATCAGTTAAAACAAAAAGGTTTCCTGTCCGTAGCAATATTTTTCGTACAGTTCAGGGTTAATATCGAAGCCGATTCCCGGTTTATTTGGCACCGCAACACAGCTGTCTTTGTCTAATTCGACAAACGGCAGCATGAAGTCTTCATGCCAGTAGCGGGAAGATGGCGGAATATCGTGCGCGTAGATAAAATTCGGCAACGTAGACACCGCAATGTTGTGCGCTTTACCGACCGCCGTATCCAGCATACCGCCGCACCACACCGGAATATTGTGGGCCTGACAGTAGTCATGAATCAGCTTGGTTTCAGTAATACCGCCCACGCGCGCGACTTTAATATTGATGATTTTGGCGCTGCCCAGCTCGATCGCCTTACGGGCATCTTCTACCGACGCAATACTTTCATCCAGACAGATCGGTGTATTCACCGCCGCCTGAAGTTTGCGGTGGTCGATAATATCGTCATGCGCCAGCGGTTGTTCGATCATCAGCAGATTGAATTTATCGATGCGTTTAAAGAAATCGATATCGTCCAGCGTGTAAGCGGAATTAGCATCCACCATCAGCGTGATATCACCAAACGTCTGACGCAATGCCGCAATATAGTCGTAATCTTTTCCCGGCTTGATCTTTATTTTGATGCGCTTGTAGCCTTCGTTCAGGAAATTATCGACCACGCTGACTAATTGATCGGGCGTGTCCTGAATACCAATACTCACTCCCGCTTCGACGTTATTCCGCACGCCGCCCAGTAATTGGTGTAGCGGTACGCCTTTTATCTTCGCGTAAGCATCCCAAATACCGCCTTCGATTGCCGCTTTGGCGCAGTTATTACGCTTTACCGGGGCAAAAATATCGCGCACCTGTGATGGATGCTCAATATCCCCGGCCTGTTTAATCATCGGGATCAGGAAGTCACGCATAATATGCCAGGCGGTGACGTTGGTTTCTTCGTTATAAAACGGCAGCGAAATGGCCGAGCAATCGCCGTAACCAATCTGCCCGCCAGCGTGCACTTCCGCGATGGAGAAGTGTTTCTCCGTCTGCGTCGCAAAGCTGGTGGTAAATGGCGTTTTCAGCGCCATTTTCATTTTTCTTAATACAATTTTGTCTATTTTCATGACATCTCTCTGCTGCCCTGAATACCTTATCCTGCTGTGGTTTAGCGGCGTTCGCGCTTATTCGCCCGACGCGATAGCCTATCACCCAGCGTTTGCACGACCTGTACCAGCACCACCAGCGCAATCACGGTCACCACCATCACTTCGGTTTCATAGCGGTAATAGCCGAAGCGGATCGCCAGATCGCCGACACCGCCGCCGCCAACAATTCCGGCCATCGCCGAGTAGCCAATCAGGCTGACCAGCGTAATCGTCAGGCCGCGTAGCAATCCTGCCAACGCTTCCGGTAACAGCACGGTCGCAATGATGCGCGTTGGGCTAGCGCCAAAAGCTTCAGCCGCTTCCACAATGCCCGGATCGACTTCACGCAGCGCGGAATCCACCAGACGAGCATAAAACGCAATCGCCGCAACCGACATCGGCACCGCCGCCGCAACCGGCCCTATAGTGTTCCCCAGCAGTAGCTGCGTTAATGGCAACAGCAGCACCAGCAGGATCACAAACGGGATCGAGCGGATGATATTCACCAGAATGGTGGAGATCAGATAGATAAAACGGTTCTGCCAGAATAAATGGCGATCGGTTACATAAATCGCGATACCTAACGGCAAGCCAAATACCACCGCACAGAGCGTTGAAATACACACCATCGTGAAGGTTTCACCGAACGCGAAGATTAATTCACCGAATAACTCAGTCATTGATGACCTCCACTCCAAAGGTATTCTGTCGAATATAAGCAATAGCCGCGGCTAAGTTATCCGCCGCAGGATCGTCACGGTATGAAATCTGAGCAATAATATGCCCCAGCGCGCGATCGTTAATATATTCAATATTGCCGTGCAGAATATTGACCGAGACCTGAAACTGCTGAGCTACGTCGGATAATATCGGTTGTTCTACCGAATTATCAGCGAAAAGTATTTTCAGCAAAACGCCTTTATTATTCAGCTTAAAGCGTTTAGGTAATTCGACTGGACTGGTATGGCTAACCAGCTGTTTGGTGTAGGCGTGCTGCGGTGCAGAGAAGATCGTAAAGACGTCGCCCTCTTCCACAATATTTCCGCCCGTCATCACCGCCATGCGCTGACAAATACTTTTAATCACGCTCATTTCGTGGGAAATAAGTACGATCGTAATACCTAACCGGACATTGATACTTTTCAATAACGCCAGAATAGATGCCGACGTTTCCAAATCCAGTGCGGAGGTCGGTTCATCACACAGCAGTACTTCGGGATGGTTGGCAATGGCGCGGGCGATACCCACACGCTGTTTCTGCCCGCCGCTCAGCTGCGCTGGATAAGATGTTCCTTTATCCTGCAACCCGACCAGCGCCAAAATTTCCGGCACGCGCGATGCAATTTCTTCTTTACTCTTACCCGCGGCACGCAGGCTGAACGCCACGTTGTCATACACATTACGGGTATGCATCAGATTAAAATGCTGGAATATCATCCCGATACGTTGCCGGTGCTGGCGCAGCTCACGGCCAGAAGTATCGCTGATCAGTGCATCGCTCAGAAATACACGCCCTTGTGTTGGGCGTTGCAGCAAATTGATCGTCCTCAGCAGCGTGCTTTTTCCTGCGCCGCTGGTGCCGACAATCCCAAAAACTTCACCCTGTTGAATGGTCAGGTTGACGTTGTTTACCGCCCTGGACTGTGCTTCTTTACCGGCGGGAAAATCAACGCTCACGTTTTCTAACCGAATCATTACCTGACTCACTCCTGCTGTTGCCGACTGTTTAAGTGATGTAGCGCGGCATACGCAAATGTATGCCTGTTTGATATAAGGGCAAGGCTCCTCTCTCTTGTTGTCGTATAGCTTTCGAGGATAAACGCCTTTTTTATTGAGGAATAACCTGGCTACTTGTGGCTGCCATTTTTGTTATAATCAGATTAAATCTTTATAAATCAATAAAATATTGAAAAATTATCGTCTGTTTAAAATAAAGAGAAATGAGCTTTGCGTCAATGATAAAAAAAGCAAATCACCTTTCTTTTTTTTAGAAATCATATCTTTCTTACTGCATTTTCCTTTATTTCCTGATTCAGCACTAAACACGCTTCCCTTAAAATTGAGGGAAGCGGGAAAAAGCCAAATTATCGATAAAATGGCTATTTATGAAAATATTTCTCTACCAACGCGTAAAGAATAGCGGTTGTTTCAATGTCGATAATCCCGCTGTAATCGCACTGGCGAAAATGAAGTTGAAAAGCTCTAACCAGATCTTGTAGCCCTTTCTCTGAATCAGCATTTGTAACATCATAACCATATTCCTTGAACTTCAAAATAATTTCACTATCTGAGGGCATTGCCTGCTGAAATTGTGATTCATATTTCTCTTTAGTACTTTGTTCAAACCATGCCCCAATCCCGCTATTATAAAGTTTTTCCCATGGGAAGGCCGCTCCGGGATCATTCTTACGGCCAGGGGCAATATCCGAATGGCCGACTATATTAACAGGAGTGATATCTGGATATCGTTGGATGATATTTAAACTTAGATCTATTACGGCATCTATCTGGCTCGTATTAAACAAAGGATATGTAATATTCCCATGTCCATCATCAGAAGCCAAATTAACTATCTCAATACCAATTGATGTATCATTTATATTTGTACGGTTAGCCCATGAACTGTCCCCTGCATGCCAAGCTCTTTCTTTTTCATCAACCAGATTAAAAACTCTTATACTGTTGAAGCCATCATCAATATAAGAACGATCGGTCGGGTCTGGCACAAGGTAATGTGCGCTAACATTATTTCCAGTCAACGCATTGATCGAGTCCTTAAAATTTAAGGCGGTGTAGTGCATAACTATAAAACGAACTCGGGAATTGAAACCTTTCACAGATCGGTATGAGTTATAATCTATATTTAGCGGTTGAGTAGATAGCTTAACATCGCCAGCTGCTTGTCGAACACTTTCCAACTTGCTTATCGCTATATTCTTTTCAATATCATCCATCTCATTCTTAGATAAGATACTAATGTTTCCCTCTTTAATATTTCTTGCATTATTTTTGCATGAAATAATAGCACTAATTTTATTTATTGGCATTATATCGCCCTCTTTTCATGTTTTTTTAATTTATGGCTCTCTTGGTATAGAAGTAAAATCTTCCAGAGGCAAATAAGTTACAGAAATAAGCATTAATTGATAGTTATGCGAACATGCTTTTCATTTATTTTAATCATATACTCTAAATAATTCGCGTTTCAGGCAGGCGGCAAGAAAGGACAAATTCGGCGGGAACGAATTTGTCCAGCCAAAGGCAGGTTTGAACGCTACTTGCAGCGGCCCCAACGGGGTGAGGCACACACCGGTGTGCCGAGTAGCGTTGCCAACGGGGTGAGGCACACACCGGTGTGCCGAGTAGCGTTGCCAACGCACAGGCAACTTGAAGTATGACGAGTTCAGCGTATGGTATTTTTTCAGCAGACTCGAGTAACATCCCGCCTACGTTTTACCACGGTCAGCACTCTATTCAGAGGAAAGGTATTTCCCCTTTTATAGATCTATGCGTACACTTTGTTAATTCTTTGCAGAAGGGAACGATGCTGCTTTTATGTCAACATTTTATACCGTAATGAGTTGGTTACTGGTTTTTAGCTACTGGCTGCTGATAGCAGGTGTGACCTTGCGTATTCTGATGAAGCGCCGGGCGGTGCCTTCAGCAATGGCCTGGCTACTGGTGATTTATATTCTGCCAATTGTCGGTATTGTCGCTTACCTTTCATTTGGCGAACTCCATCTTGGCAAACGCCGGGCTGAACGCGCCAGCAAAATGTGGCCATCAACAGCAAAATGGCTGCGCGAATTAAAAGAGTATCGCCGTATTTTCGCGACGGAAAACAGCGAGGTCGCCAGCGCGTTATTTCAGCTGTGTGAAAGGCGGCAGGGGGTTGGCGGCGTTAAAGGCAATCAGTTACAACTGCTGACCACGTTTGATGACACCATTAAAGCGTTATTGCGTGATATTGAACTTGCCCGCAACAACATCGAAATGGTGTTTTACATCTGGCAACCCGGCGGCTTGGTTGAACAAGTCACGTCTTCCCTTATCGCGGCGGCGCGGCGCGGGGTACACTGCCGCATTCTGCTGGACTCTGCCGGCAGCGTACAGTTTTTCCGCCAGCATCATCCCAAACTGATGCGCACTGCGGGTATAGAAGTAGTTGAAGCTCTGAAAGTCAATCTGTTCCGTGCTTTCCTGCGTCGCATGGATCTGCGGCAGCACCGTAAAATAATCCTGATCGACAGCCGTATTGCCTATACCGGTAGTATGAATATGGTCGATCCTCGTTTCTTCAAACAAGATGCAGGCGTCGGGCAATGGATTGACCTGATGGCGCGTATTGAAGGCCCGGTAGCAACGACTCTGGGAATTATTTACTGCTGCGATTGGGAAATGGAAACGGGTAAGCGCCTGCTTCCGCCTCCGCCGGATGTTAACGTCATGCCGTTCGAACAAGAGAGTGGCCACACGATTCAGGTTATTGCTTCCGGTCCCGGTTACCCGGAAGAGATGATTCATCAGGCCCTGCTCACGTCCGTCTATTCGGCACGTAAACAGCTGATCATGACGACGCCCTACTTCGTACCCAGCGACGATCTACTTCACGCCATCTGTACCGCCGCCCAGCGCGGGGTCGATGTCAGCATTATTGTTCCGCATAAGAATGACTCCGTGTTAGTCGGTTGGGCCAGCCGCGCCTTCTTCACGGAACTGCTGGACGCTGGCGTAAAGATTTATCAATTCAAAGACGGACTGCTGCACACCAAAAGCGTGCTGGTAGACGGCCAGCTCAGCCTGGTCGGCACAGTGAATCTGGACATGCGCAGCTTGTGGCTGAACTTTGAAATCACGCTGGTGATTGATGATGCCGGATTCGGCAGTGATTTAGCCTGCGTACAGGAAGATTATATCGCCCGCTCCCGCCTGTTAAATGCAGAACAGTGGCAAAACCGCCCTTATTGGCAACGCATAGTCGAGCGGCTGTTCTACTTTTTCAGTCCCCTGCTATAAATTCCCGACAAATCTATCACTGGGTTGCCGTCTGCCTGCAATTCGAATTATTTAGGGCATACTCCGTTTTCCCGTGTTTTAATATGGCGATTGGGAATGAACAGGAATTACGTTATGGATTTGAATAATCGCCTGACCGAAGACGAAGCATTGGAACAGGCTTATGACATCTTTTTGGAACTGGCTGCTGATAACCTTGACCCAGCAGATATTTTGCTGTTCAACCTGCAATTTGAAGAGCGCGGTGGTGCGGAGTTATTTGACCCTGCGGAAGACTGGGCCGAACACGTTGATTTCGACCTGAATCCTGACTTCTTTGCCGAAGTCGTGATCGGTCTGGCCAAACAGGAAGGTGAAGAGATCACGGATATTTTTGCCCGCGTGCTGATTTGCCGAGAGAAAGACCACAAACTTTGCCACATTTTGTGGAAAGAATAAGTTATCTCGCTTAAACGTAAGGCGTCTCCCGCAGGAGACGCCTTTTTTACATCAGCCGCCGATAAACGGGTTACTGAACTTCCGCTTCCTGCACCGGTAACAGCGCTTGCGGATCGACCTTCAGGCATGAAACGGCGTGCGTAAAGCTCCCTTCCAGCAGCGGACGCGTTTTCAAGCACTCAGGGCCGACCACTGGACAACGGGTGCAGAACACACAGCCTAATGGCGGATTAATCGGTGAAGGTAAATCCCCTTCCAGCAGTTGTATCTTCTTGTTCCGTTCCTGATCGGGATCGGGAATCGGCACAGCAGACATCAGCGCCCGTGTATAGGGATGCTGCGGGTTTTGATAGACCTGATCGTACGTTCCCAGCTCTACCGCATGCCCCAGATACATCACCAACACACGATCGGAAATGTGCTTCACGACCGATAAATCATGAGCGATAAAAATCAGCGACAGGCGCATTTCACGCTGTAGCTGACACAGCAGGTTAACTACCTGTGCCTGAATCGACACGTCCAGCGCGGAAACCGGTTCATCACAGATAATCAGCTTAGGCTCCAAAATCAGCGCCCGTGCGATGCCGATACGCTGACACTGCCCGCCAGAGAATTCATGCGGATAGCGGTTGATCAGGTTCGGCAGCAGTCCAACCTTCAGCATCATCGCTTTCACGCGATCTTTTACCGTTTGGCGATCCAGCTCAGGGTGATAGACCTTCAACGGCTCGGCAATAATTTCACCGATGGTCATACGCGGGTTCAACGACGCCAGCGGATCCTGGAATATCATCTGAATGTCGCTGCGCGTGGCGTGCCACTCATCGGCGCTCATGCCCAGCAGGTCTTTCCCCAGCCAGGTAACCCGCCCGTCAGTCGCTTTTACCAGCCCGATAATGGCACGTGCCAACGTAGACTTGCCGCAGCCGGATTCCCCCACTACGCCCAGCGTTTCGCCTTCATATAAACGTAGCGTCACGCCATCAACGGCTTTCAGTTTTTTCGGCGGCTGCCAGAACCACTGCTTATCATCTCTGACGTCAAAGTGGACTTTCAGATCGTCCACTTCTAATAACACCTTTTTCTCGTCCGCGTTGTTCATACCACCTCCTCAATCGCTCTAAAGCAGGCGCGCAAGCGGCCATCACCAAAAGATTCCAGCGCCGGTGCACTATGGCAGACATCCATTGAATACGGGCAGCGTGGTTGGAACGGACAGCCTTTCGGCAAACGTAATAAGTTAGGCGGATTACCCGGAATGGTTGCCAGCACCTCATCTTCCGCATCCAGACGCGGCACGGCGTTGAGCAGGCCAACAGAATACGGGTGGCTCGGATGATAAAAGACGTCGCGTGCAGCGCCGTATTCCATGGTGCGTCCGGCGTACATCACCAGCACTTTGTCACAAATACCAGCCACCACGCCCAGGTCATGGGTGATCATGATGATAGATGTATTAAACTCACGTTTCAGTTCGTTCAGCAGCGTCATAATCTGCGCCTGAACCGTTACGTCCAGTGCCGTTGTTGGTTCATCAGCAATCAGCAGCTTTGGCCGACACAGTAACGCCATCGCGATCATCACGCGCTGACGCATCCCGCCGGAAAACTCATGCGGATACATCTTCATACGCTTACGCGCTTCCGGCATTTTTACCGCATCCAGCATTTTGACCGACTCTTCAAACGCTTCGCTTTTACTCATGCTTTTGTGCAACATCAGCACTTCCATCAGCTGTTCGCCGACACGCATGTAAGGGTTTAGCGAAGTCATCGGGTCCTGGAAAATCATACTGATTTCTTCAGCGCGCAGCTTATTCAGCTGGCTTTCTGGCAAATTGAGAATCTCTTTGCCACGAAAACGCGCCGAGCCGCCAATGCGACCATTACGCGCCAATAATCCCATCAACGCAAACGCGGTTTGTGATTTACCGGAGCCGGATTCACCGACAATCCCCAGCGTTTCACCGGCGTTGAGCGTGAAGTTCAGGTCGTTAACCGCCGTCACATCACCATCCTGCGTGTTGAACGTTACCCGGAGATCCTGAACATGTAGCAGCGCGTCGTGCGCACCAGTTAGCTCAATTTTGCCCATGTTAATGCTCCTCAGCGATCTTTCGGGTCGAGGGCATCACGCAGGCCATCGCCGATAAAGTTAAAACAAAACAGCGTGACAACCAGGAACGCCGCCGGATAGAACAATAACCACGGCGAAACCTCCATTGAGTTCGCACCATCATTCAGCAAGGCGCCCCAGCTGCTTAACGGCTCCTGCGTTCCCAGCCCCAGGAAGCTCAGGAAGGATTCGAACAGAATCATACTAGGCACCAGCAGAGAGGCGTACACCACCACCACCCCCAGCACGTTAGGCACAACGTGACGCAGCACGATACCGCGCGTGGAGACACCGGAAACCATCGCCGCTTCAATGAACTCTTTACGCTTCAGGCTCAGCGTCTGACCGCGCACGATACGTGCCATATCCAGCCAAGACACCATGCCGATAGCCACGAAGATCAACAACATGTTCTGCCCGAAGAATGTTACCAGCAGAATCACGAAGAACATGAATGGGAACGAGTTGAGTATTTCCAGCAGACGCATCATGACTGAATCCACTTTCCCGCCCAGATAGCCGGACATCGCGCCATACAACGTGCCGACGACCACGGCGACCAGTGCCGCCGCCACACCCACCATCAGCGACACACGTCCACCGATGGCAACACGTACCAGCAGATCACGACCAGAGGAATCCGTACCAAAGTAGTGACCAGACGTCATATCCGGTGCGGCTGACATCATTCCCCAGTCGGTATCGGCGTAGTCAAATGCAGACAGCATCGGCGCAAAAATTACAAACACGGTAATCACAGCTAAAACAAACAGACTAGCCAGCGCCGCACGGTTGTGGATAAAGCGCAGACGCGCATCCTGCCACAAACTGCGCCCTTCAATTTCAGCCTGCTCGGTGAAGTTCTCTAACGCTTCAACATTTTTTCGATTCCAAAACATAACGCCCCCAATTAATAGCGAATTTTCGGATCGATAACAGCGTAGAGCACGTCAATGATCGCATTAAATAAAATGGTTAAGCCGCCGACCAGAATCGTCAGACTCAGTACCAGTGAATAGTCACGGTTCAGTGCACCGTTCACAAACAGTTGCCCAATGCCGGGTAAACCAAAAATGGTTTCAATGACCATCGAGCCAGTAATAATTCCCACAAACGCCGGCCCCATATAGGACAGCACGGGCAGCAGCGCGGGCTTTAGCGCGTGGCGCAGAACGATGCGGCGCATCGGCAGCCCTTTGGCGCGCGCGGTGCGGATAAAGTTAGAGTGTAAAACCTCGATCATCGATCCTCGAGTAATACGCGCGATGCTGGCGATATAAGACAAAGACAACGCCACCATCGGTAAAATCATATATTTGGGTGCCCCGCCGTTCCAGCCACCGCCGGGCAGCCAACGCAGCGTAATGGCGAAAATCAGTACCAGCAGCGGCGCGACGACAAAACTAGGAATAACCACCCCCGTCATGGCAAAACCCATCACGGTATAGTCCCATTTCGTATTCTGATTCAGCGCAGCGATCACACCCGCACTCACACCAAAAACAATGGCAAGAATGAAAGCTGCGAACCCTAATTTCGCAGAAACTGGGAAAGACGTCGCGACTAGATCGTTCACGGAATAGTCTTTGTATTTAAAAGAAGGACCGAAATCACCCTGTACCAGTTGCAGTAAGTAGTTGCCGTACTGCGTCATGATGGGATCGTTCAGATGATATTTGGCTTCAATATTCGCCATCACTTCCGGCGGTAAATTACGCTCGCCGGTAAAAGGGCTACCGGGTGCCAATCGCATCATGAAGAACGAGATGGTGATCAGGATCAATAGTGTTGGAATCGCCTCTAAACAGCGGCGAAGAATAAATTTTAACATTGCTCGTACCTATAAAAGGCTGGCAGCACAACAGCGTGCGCCAGCCATTATTATTAGTGCTTGATGATATAAAGATCTTTCACGTAAACATTATCCTGCGGATCGTTGCCCGTTAATCCACCAACATAAGGTTTCACCAGTCGGGTATTCGCATAGTAATAGACCGGTATGGTGACTGCGTCTTTATCCAGCTGCGATTCCGCCTGCTGGTAAACCGCAGCGCGCTCCTCATCGGTTTTCACCTGCAAGGATTTCGCAACCAGTGCATCAAACTCTTTGCTCTTATAGTGCGAGGTGTTACTGCTGCTGTCGGACAGCATGCTGTTCAGGAAGGTTGAAGGTTCGTTATAGTCAGCACACCATCCGGCGCGTGCAACATCATAGGTTCCCTGATGACGGGTGCTGAGGAAGGTTTTCCATTCCTGGTTTTCCAGCTTAACGTCCACGCCGATATTCTGTTTCCAGATAGAAGCCGCCGCGATCGCCATTTTTTTGTGCAGATCAGAAGTGTTGTACAGCAGGTTCAACGTCAGCGGTTTGTCGGCGGTATAGCCCGCTTCTGCCAACAGTTTTTTCGCTTCTTCATTACGCTTCGTCTGTGGCCAGGTGAACCACTCTGGGATCTGAGCGTTGAAACCATCAATATACGGCGGTACAAAACCATAGGCTGGAATATCACCCTGATTTTTTACTTTATTGGTCAGAATATCCTGACTTATGCCCATGCGCAGTGCATTACGCACCCGAACATCATTAAACGGCGGCTTTTGGTTATTGATTTCGTAATAATAAGTGCATAGGTACGGGTTAACCTTCACCTCATCGGGGATCTCTTTCTTTAATTTTTGAAAGAGTTCAATCGGCAACTGGTTGTACGTCATATCAATTTCACCGCTGCGGTAGCGGTTCACGTCCGTCACTTCAGACGCGATCGGCAAATACGTCACTTGGTTAATCACGGTATGGGCGTTGTCCCAATATTGCGGGTTACGCTCCAGCACCATTTTTTCATTCACAACCCAGCTTTTCAGTTTGTAGGCACCATTGCCGACCCAGTTTTTCGGCTGCGTCCATTTTTCACCGAATTTCTCGACAACGGCCTTATTGATTGGGGACATCGCGACGTAAACAGGCAGCTTATAGAAGTAAGGTACTGCTTCGGAGAGCGTAACCTCAAAGGTATGATCGTCGATCGCTTTTACGCCCAGCGTATCAGGGGATTTCTTACCAGCGATGATGTCATCGATATTCAGCAGATGACCATATTGCAGGTAGCTGGCGTAAGGTGATGCTGTCTTGGGATCGGCCAGACGCTGCCAGCTATAGACGAAATCGTGTGCGGTAACTGCCTCACCGTTGGACCATTTGGCATCTTTACGCAGGTGGAATGTCCACACTTTAAAATCTTTGTTATCCCAGCTTTCCGCTACGCCGGGACTGGTTTTGCCGTTAACGTCGGAAATCACCAACCCTTCCAGCAGATCGCGCGACACATTGGATTCCGGCACGCCTTCGATTTTATGCGGGTCAAGAGAGGAAACTTCAGCACCGTTGTTACGAACCAATTCCTGTTTTTCTGCTAACTGAACGCCTGCGGGAACGGTCGCGGCAGAGGCAGAAACAGCCATCGTGCTACTTAATGCCACGATAATAGCGGCAGCTACTCTTTTTTTAGTTGTGATGTGTGTCATTATTTTCTCCTGTAATGTTGTCGTGTTAGTTATCCCAGCACGATTCCTGAATTAGAGCCCTGTGAGAAAACGATTAATCGATTCGACTCACAACCCATTCCCACAAAGTAGGAATGGGTAACCAGAGATTAAATACCAAATTAATCGCTGTTCGCTCACTTCATTTGCATCAAACCGTAAACAGCCGCGGATTAATGCTTAATGATATAGAGATCCTTCACTCGTATATTATCCAACGGATCCTTGCCGGTAATACCGCCGACATAAGGTTTTATCAGTCTGGCGTTCGCGTAGTAATAGACCGATACAATCGCCGCATCTTTATCCAGCTGCGATTCTGCCCGCTGATAAATTTGCGCACGCTCATCGCCCGTTTTCGCCTGAACCGCCTGCTCCATCAGCTTGTCGAACACCGCACTCTTATAATGCGCCGTGTTGTTGCTACTGTCTGACAGCATGCTATTCAGGAACGATGTCGGTTCGTTATAGTCCGCACACCATCCGGCGCGTGCAACATCATAAGCTCCCTGATGACGGGTGCTGAGGAAAGTTTTCCACTCTTGGTTTTCCAACTTTACGTCAACGCCCAGATTCTGTCTCCAGATCGATGCCGCCGCGATCGCCATCTTTTTATGCAAATCTGATGAGTTATAGAGCAAATTAAACGTCAGCGGTTTCTCTGCGGTATAGCCCGCTTCCACCAGCAGTTTTTTCGCTTCTTCATTACGTTTCGCCTGCGGCCAGGTGAACCACTCCGGTACTGACGCTTCCAAGCCATCGATATACGGAGGAACAAAGCCATAGGCAGGAATGTCACCCTGATTCTTCACCTTGTTGGTCAATATGTCTTGATCAAGCCCCATACGCAGTGCCGTACGCACCCGGACATCGTTAAACGGCGGTTTCTGGTTGTTGATTTCGTAATAGTACGTACAGAGGAAGGGATTAACTTTAACTTCTTGTGGGATTTCTTTTTTCAGTTTCTGAAATAGCTCGATAGGTAATTTATTATTGGTGACATCAATTTCACCCGCACGATAACGGTTAACATCGGTCACTTCAGAAGCAATCGGCAGATAGGTGACCTGATTAATTACGGTCTTGGCGTTATCCCAATACTGGGTATTACGCTCCAGCACCAACCGCTCATTCACGACCCAGGATTTAAGCCGGTAGGCGCCATTCCCTACCCAGTTTTCCGGCTGGGTCCATTTATCACCAAACTTCTCCACGACCGCTTTATTTACCGGGGACATGGGCGAGTGAATCAGTAATTTATAAAAGTAAGGGATCGGCTCGCTTAGTGTGACTTCCAACGTATGGTCATCGAGTGCTTTTACGCCCAACATATCGGGAGATTTCTTGCTGGCGATAATGTCATCAATATTCAGTAGATGACCATATTGCAAATAGCTAGCATAAGGAGAAACGGTTTTCGGATCGGCCAGACGCTGCCAGCTATAAACGAAATCTTGTGCGGTAACTGGATCGCCATTGGACCATTTGGCATCTTTGCGTAAATGGAATGTCCAGACTTTAAAATCGCGGCTTTCCCACCGCTCGGCCACGCCAGGAACCGAGTGTCCATCCGGATCGGAAATCACCAACCCTTCATATAAATCGCGTGCGACGTTGGATTCCGGCACACCTTCTATTTTATGCGGATCCAGTGATGACACCTCAGCGCCATTATTTCTCACCAGAACTTGCTCTTTCGCCAGTTCAACACCGGCAGGTACAGTAGCAGCCTGAACATTCACGCATGACACCATCACTGCTGCGGCAATCATACTGGTAACAAAGCATTGTTTTGTTTTGCGAGTTTTCACTTTATAAACGCCCCTGTCTTGATACAACGTCATACCGGACTCTACTCGTAAAAATAGCCGTCACATAGAGCAGAAAAGATCGCCCATTATCCAAATAAATCATAAAATTAATTTATGGGTGGATAACGAATAGCAGGCAGAGACTCGAAGCTATCAAAAGCGGACACATTCGCCAATATCTTTACATTAATGTTGCTTAATTTTCTTTACTACTGCCAGATAAATATTTTAGTACAGTAGCATGAGATGGACGTTAACATCATGATAAACAACAATTTTTATATTTACTGGCAGATATTTTTTTAAATACTCAGCAATTTATAGATTTTGAACAAAAAAACATCGTAGTGGATTTTATCATTTTCACAGCACAAAAATGATGATGCATGCTTACCTATCCGCGTCATTATCTGACCAAAATGTTATTATTTTAACAATTCCATTACTCACCTGGTACCACAGTAATTCCCCATTTATCTGCTACAGGCTGTGCGTAAAATAACTACCCCGATTAAAATATAAGCATTGTTTATACGAGCACGTTTTATGCGATGACCACGATTTATACGAATACGTAGATAGCGCCCGGAATTGGCTCCGACAATTATCTGCATCAACGCCCGCCGATCTCCCCTACCGCCCCATTTTAGGTAGAAAAACCGATGGTTTTACCCCGTTAATGATAGTGATTATCAACATCAACCTGCTGAATGGTGTCAGCTTAAAGAAAACTCGATATTGATCACAAAAAAAGCACCCACAAATAGGTATGCTCATCCCATGCCGTCGTTAACACGTAAACTCTCTTAATTTTGACCTATTTTCAAAACAATATTTCAAAAATTCACGATATAGACGGTTACAATATTTTAAAAAGCAACGATCACGCCACAACGGCGGCTGACAAGCTCTTTGAGTCAATTAACGTGAGATAGACGGGAAAAAATAGCCCGGTGACGGAAACGTACCCCTATCGCTTATCTATACTGTTCTATTCGGCGAACAATTGACTGAAAGAGTTTAACATTTATCAGGAGAGCATTATGGCCGTAACCAACGTTGCTGAACTTAACGCACTGGTCGAAAGAGTGAGAAAGGCGCAGCAGGAATTTGCCACTTACACTCAGGAACAGGTTGACAAGATCTTCCGCGCTGCCGCACTCGCTGCATCGGATGCCCGTATCCCGCTGGCAAAAATGGCGGTTGCTGAATCAGGTATGGGGATCGTGGAAGACAAAGTCATCAAAAACCACTTCGCATCTGAATACATTTATAACGCTTATCAGGATGAAAAAACCTGCGGCGTCCTCTCTACTGATGACACTTTTGGTACGATTACCATTGCAGAGCCGATTGGCCTGATTTGCGGTATTGTTCCCACCACCAACCCCACTTCTACCGCGATTTTTAAAGCGTTGATCAGCCTGAAGACCCGTAATGGGATTATCTTCTCTCCACATCCGCGAGCAAAAAATGCAACGAATAAAGCCGCAGACATTGTTCTGCAAGCGGCCATTGCGGCAGGCGCACCGAAAGATATTATTGGCTGGATCGATCAACCTTCCGTCGAACTGTCCAACCAACTGATGCACCACCCGGATATCAACCTGATTCTCGCCACTGGCGGCCCAGGCATGGTGAAAGCGGCATACAGCTCCGGTAAACCGGCGATCGGCGTCGGTGCCGGTAACACGCCTGTTGTCGTTGACGAAACCGCAGATATCAAGCGTGCCGTTGCGTCCATTTTGATGTCGAAAACCTTCGATAACGGCGTCATTTGTGCGTCAGAGCAGTCAGTCATCGTGGTAGACAGCATCTATGATGCCGTACGTGAGCGTTTTGCCACCCACGGCGGTTACATGCTGAAAGGCAAAGAACTGCATGCCGTACAGGGTATTCTGCTGAAAAACGGCTCACTGAATGCCGACATCGTTGGTCAACCTGCACCGAAGATCGCTGAAATGGCGGGCATCACCGTCCCAGCAAACACTAAAGTGCTGATCGGTGAAGTGACTGCCGTCGACGAATCCGAACCGTTTGCCCATGAAAAGCTGTCGCCAACGCTGGCGATGTACCGTGCGAAAGACTTCAACGACGCCGTCATTAAAGCGGAAAAACTGGTCGCAATGGGTGGCATCGGTCACACATCCTGCCTGTATACCGATCAAGACAACCAGCCAGAGCGCGTGAATCATTTCGGTAATATGATGAAAACGGCGCGCATCCTGATTAACACCCCGGCTTCTCAGGGGGGGATCGGCGATCTCTACAACTTCAAACTCGCTCCGTCTCTGACGCTGGGCTGCGGCTCCTGGGGCGGAAACTCCATCTCCGAAAACGTCGGGCCGAAGCACTTGATCAACAAAAAAACGGTAGCCAAGCGAGCAGAGAATATGTTGTGGCATAAACTTCCTAAATCCATCTATTTCCGTCGTGGTTCACTACCTATTGCACTTGAAGAAGTTGCATCTGATGGCGCAAAACGCGCATTTATCGTGACCGACCGCTTCTTGTTCAATAATGGCTATGTCGATCAGGTGACTTCCGTGCTGAAACAGCACGGGCTGGAAACCGAAGTGTTCTTTGAAGTTGAAGCTGACCCCACGCTGAGCATCGTACGTAAAGGTGCCGAACAAATGCACTCCTTCAAACCGGATGTGATTATTGCGCTGGGTGGCGGTTCACCAATGGATGCGGCGAAAATTATGTGGGTGATGTATGAACACCCTACGACGCACTTCGAAGAGCTGGCGCTGCGTTTCATGGATATCCGTAAGCGTATCTACAAGTTCCCGAAAATGGGCGTTAAAGCCAAAATGGTGGCGATTACCACCACATCCGGTACCGGTTCCGAAGTCACGCCGTTTGCCGTAGTGACCGACGATGCAACTGGACAGAAATATCCGTTGGCAGATTATGCGTTGACGCCAGATATGGCGATTGTTGATGCCAACCTGGTGATGAATATGCCGAAATCATTGTGTGCGTTTGGCGGGCTTGATGCGGTAACACACTCGTTGGAAGCCTATGTTTCCGTGCTGGCAAACGAATACTCAGACGGACAGGCGTTACAAGCGCTGAAACTGCTGAAGGAAAATCTGCCAGACAGCTACCGTGACGGTGCGAAAAATCCGGTGGCCCGTGAACGCGTGCATAACGCCGCAACAATCGCAGGTATCGCGTTTGCCAACGCCTTCCTCGGCGTATGTCACTCAATGGCGCATAAACTGGGCTCGGAGTTCCATATTCCGCACGGCCTGGCTAATGCCCTGCTGATCTCAAACGTGATTCGCTATAACGCAAACGACAACCCAACCAAGCAGACGACATTCAGCCAGTATGACCGTCCTCAAGCACGCCGCCGTTACGCTGAAATAGCCGATCATCTGCGCCTGACCGCACCTAGCGATCGTACCGCGCAGAAAATCGAGAAATTGCTGAATTGGTTGGAAGAAATGAAGACCGAGTTGGGGATCCCAACGTCCATTCGCGAAGCTGGCGTACAGGAGGCCGATTTCCTGGCTAAGGTCGATAAACTGTCAGAAGATGCGTTCGACGACCAGTGTACTGGCGCTAACCCACGCTATCCGCTGATTTCCGAATTGAAACAAATTCTGCTGGATACTTACTATGGCCGTAAGTTCTCTGAAGAAGTAAAAACAGAAGCCGTTGAACCTGTAGCAAAAGCCACCAAAACTGGCAAAAAAGCGGCACATTAGCACGTCAGCCGTTATCACTTTATAGGCTCGCTTACTACAATGCCCAACCCTTTTAAGGTTGGGCATTTTTACTACTCGCGCTCACATCAATACGCCGTTTATTAGTCACCCCGACAGCCGGATATTTAACCGACTTACACGCTTTCTTTACGGGTTAATCCCAGCGCAATTTTATAATGCTTACGACACACGGAAACATAACTCTCATTGCCACCAATAACGACCTGTTCCCCTTCGTGGACGGCATTACCCTGCGCATCTAACCGCAACACGCAGTTGGCTTTACGGCCGCAGTGGCAGACCGTTTTTAACTCAATCAGCTTATCTGCCCACGCTAATAAGTAGTGACTCCCGGAAAACAAATCACCGCGAAAATCAGTACGCAGCCCATAACACAATACCGGGATATCTAATTGGTCCACGACATCGGAAAGCTCGTTCACCTGCTCGCGGGTTAAAAATTGACATTCGTCAATTAATACACAATCTACGGGCTGAGTGCGGTGCTCTTTCTCCAGCAGTTCAAATAAGGATGTCTGCGGATTAAACAATAATGCCGGAGAAGAAAGGCCGATCCGCGAACTGACTATCCCCACACCATGCCGATTATCTATTTCTGCAGTGAACACCAGCGTGCGCATACCGCGTTCCTGATAGTTATATGACGACTGCAAGAGCGCCGTCGATTTCCCTGCATTCATTGCAGAGTAATAAAAATAAAGTTGGGCCACTCAGCTACTCCAAAAGTCAGGCTATATACTCGTCATACTTCAAGTTGCGTGTACGTTAGCTGCGTTCACTCACCCGAATCACTTACTTAAGTAATCTCATCGGGATTTCCTCTCTCGTTACAAAGCTTATAAATAAGCCTTGCCCTAGCAGACCAACGCTTTGCGTTGTTCAAACGTTAACGTCTACTCTGATACTTGAATTATTTAGTGTATATGATCTTCATGTCGTAAAAACTTATTGTAACAACTCGTCTTCACGCTGCGCAATGGTCTATTTCTCGTCCACATTTTGTCCATACGCCCGCCTGCGATGATCTGTTATGATAAAAGATATAAATGTTCCTTATAACAAAGACGTGGCATCAATAAGCCATTTACTGTCGTTTGATGTAGAAAAACGGCATGGCAAATGTATTTTTCGATAACAGGAAAGTATTTATATTTATGTAGCATACGATGTGAGTTCTGTTTTAAAAATGATATTTTTTAACAAACTTACAAATTTGACTATTGCAGAAAGGAAAATAGCACTCTATTATCACACTACGTATCACCAATAATATTAATTTGAGATTATCACAATGAGCGAAGCGCTAAAGATTCTTAATAACATCCGTACTCTGCGTGCCCAGGCAAGAGAATGTACCCTGGATACTTTGGAAGAAATGCTGGAAAAACTGGAAGTCGTGGTTAATGAACGCCGCGAAGAAGATAGCCAGGTTCAGGCTGAAGTTGAAGAACGTGCGCGTAAATTGCAACAATATCGCGATATGTTGATTGCCGATGGCATTGACCCTAACGAATTATTGCAATCTTTAGGTTCAGTGAAAGTTGCAGGTAAAAACAAACGCGCCGCCCGCCCGGCAAAATATCAATACACTGACGAAAACGGCGAACTTAAAACCTGGACTGGCCAGGGTCGTACTCCGGCAGTAATCAAGAAAGCAATCGAAGAGCAAGGTAAATCTTTAGATGATTTCCTGCTGTAATTGTTTATAAGTACTGAATACTAAAAAACCCCCGATAACTGTCGGGGGTTTTTCTTTGGTAACGCATATTGCAAAGAAAAACAGATATGCCGCCATTTTTGGCTGCTCTCTGTTTTTTGTAAACAGAGAGCGATCATTACACTCTGTTATTTTTCTTCTGCTTCAATCGTTTCTTGCAACCATTGTGCAAATTCTTGTCCTAATCCGTCATGGCGCAAACCATATTCCACGAATGCCTGCATATAGCCTAATTTATTACCGCAGTCGTGGCTCACACCTTTCAGGTGATATGCTTCTACCGTTTCTTTTTCCATCAACATAGCGATGGCATCGGTTAACTGAATTTCATTACCTGCACCTGGCGTTGTTTTCTCCAGCAGAGCCCAAATATCAGCAGAGAGAATATAGCGGCCAACGACAGCTAAATTAGACGGTGCTTCGGAGGCCTTAGGTTTTTCAACCACACCCACCATCGGGGCACTATCTCCTGCTTTTAATTCTACGCCTTTGCAATCAACCACACCGTAGCTACTTACATTTTCAACCGGTTCAACCATAATCTGGCTGTGGCCTGTCGTAGAAAAGCGCTGTAGCATTTCACTCAGGTTATCTTTCTTCAGATCGGATTCATATTCATCAATAATCACATCTGGCAGAATAACTGCGACAGGTTCATCCCCCACTAACGGGTGCGCGCACAATACTGCGTGGCCCAACCCTTTCGCTAATCCCTGACGCACTTGCATAATGGTAACGTGCTTAGGACAGATAGATTGAATCTCTTCCAACAGCTGACGTTTAACGCGTTTTTCCAGTATGGCTTCCAGTTCAAAACTGGTATCGAAATGGTTTTCGATAGAATTTTTAGAAGAGTGTGTAACGAGAATAATTTCATTAATCCCTGCGGCGATACACTCATTAACAACATATTGGATCAGCGGTTTATCTACCAACGGCAGCATTTCTTTGGGAATGGCTTTGGTGGCAGGCAGCATACGCGTCCCTAGTCCAGCAACCGGTATGACCGCTTTTTTTACTTTTTTATTCACAATAGACATAAACAGCCTCTTATATACCGTTCAAATAATGAACTTTATTTATCTAATCAGGATAACCGCAAGAGTATAACGACTTTAACAAGAGCACGCTTGTCCCAACGTTATCGTTCAATAAAAATAAGATAACTCCCTACATAGTAGGAAATAAAAAATAATACCAAAAGATGAGTATTACCTGAAACCAGCTTCATCTCGCGCTATCAGACTATTCTGTCGTCAACATCAGTCGTAAACGGCCACCACCGCCCCATATCTGGCATTGCCATGCTTCACACTGGTAATGCAGTTGGTTGAGATAAGCGCCTTCAAGCGTCCCTAAAGGGACGCCGCTATTCAACGCTATCTGCTGTTCGTTAACATTCAGCGTCGCATTTAGCCCGGCGGAAATCAGTATCAGCTGTTTTAACCGTTGATGGTAATACCCTACGAGTAAAGGGAAACGACCGTTCAGACTCGCTTGACGCAGCAACTGGTTTACCTGCCTTAATAACGTAGGCAGATACGGTAAGCGGTGTTGCTGATCGGCCAAATGCTCCTGAAGCACTCCATTGAACAAGGTTCGAAGCAGCAACGCTGCCAACGTCCCACTATTATTGACGCCCTGAGTAACATCAAGGCAATAAAACGCTAACTCAGTCTCTGAAAGCGCGGCAATATCCAACACCAGCCCCGGTTGCTCCGCTGCCGTCAACTGACGATAGTTAACACGGCAACGAGCAAGTGTTTGCTGAACAGGCGGCTGTAGCTGAGCAAGTAGTTTGGTGATGGCTTCAGGAGATTGATTAAGAGAGTCCATGTCCTGCATGAGTTGCTCCAGCTCATTCAGCTGTGAAGTGAACATATCAGGATACAGGCAGGACATCACAGCTTCACGCAAACGTGCATAGTCACGAATCGGCTTCAGCAACACATCCTGAACACCAAGCCGCAAGACTTTGGCGATGTCCGCCATCTGGCTGGTTGCAGAAATGATCAGTATTGGCGTGTCGTTGTCTTTCAGGCGCAGACGTTCAAGGAACTCGATTCCTCCCATCGTCGGCATATTCAGATCGCAAATCATTAAATCGGGTTGGTAATGTTCAAGAGTACTTAGCGCATCTAATCCATTAACTGCTTCCTGAACTGACGCCCCAAGAGAAGTCAGATAACCAGCGAGCACAGATCGAAAAACGGCCTCGTCATCAATGACTAAAATATGCTTACCCGCTAGTGGTTGTTCCATCAGTACCCCTTACTTCAAACACCGAATAATCACACCTGCTTTAGCGCCAGTGTGCCGAATAGACGGCACACCCTGTCTTCTTCACTGCGTGTGCTTTAACTCCATGCAGCGCGTTTCACTATGCCTTTTTCGCTAGCGGCAACAATTCATCACGCATCTTTTCCACCGCTTTATAACCCGCCTCAATCGCCTCCTGCGCCCGATAAAAATCTAAGGTAGCAATCTGGGGGCAATGTGGTTGCAGCAGCACATCAGGCGGATCGCCAGCCATCCGCGTCATCTTCAACCGATTTTCAAGAATTTGGATCGACGTACTCATTATCTCCATCGCCGTTGGCGAACTTTCCGCTTGCTGACGGCGGCCCCGCAGTAAGCGTTCCCGAATTTTGCTACGCCAATCTTGCGGAACATTCTCCACATCAATGTCTGACACCGTCGGTTTGATCGACAGCAAATCCTGATGATTAAGGCTAGCGTCGTGCTGGAGATCAACTGCGATCACGATATCGGCTCCCATTGCCCGCGCCAGAGAAACGGGAACAGGGTTAACCACCGCGCCATCCACCAGCCAGTAATCGTTAAATCGAACGGGGGATAGCAGGCCGGGCATACTGCAAGACGCCCGCATAGCCTGATGCAAGTCGCCTTCCGTCAGCCAGAGTTCACGCCCTGTACTGAGGTTGGTCGTTACTACGCCATATTTAATAGCACAGTCTTCAATCTGTGTTGTATGTAACAAATGCTTCACACTATTAAAAACACGATCGCCACGCAACAAACTGCCACGCTGCCAAGAGAGATCCATCAGCCTAATCACGTCCCAGTAGCCAAACGCCCTCACCCAGCGATCCACTGAGGAGAGATTGTTTGTGGCATACGCCGCACCAACCAGCGCGCCGATAGAACAACCAGCCACAACATCAACCTCTACCCCCATTTCTGTTAACGCATTAAATACACCAATATGCGCCCATCCTTTCGCTGCCCCAGATCCCAAGGCTATTCCAATTTTTTTTCGCTGCATGATCGATCCACCTGCCTTCATTTTAGCGCACATTGCTACACGTAGAGTTTCTTAGGTAACATATCGGCATCCTGCATAGTGATCTGTTTATTATCTATCAGTTTTTATCTTAAATTTTCTTCAGGAGACGTCGTGTCAGAATCTTGCCCCTGTTGCAGTGGATTGCAGTATAACGCATGCTGTCAACCCTACCTCACGCATGCCGCAACAGCGGCTGAGCCAGCCATCTTAATGCGATCGCGCTATACCGCCTATGTCAAACACGATGTCGATTACCTTATCGCCACCTGGCATCCCGATCTTCAGCCCGAGAAATGGCGCGAATCCCTCGCGGAAAGCTGCCAGAATTCACAGTGGCTCGGCCTTACTATACTGGCAACGTCTCCTGGAAAAACGCCCGATGAGGGCTATGTGGAATTCACCGCACGTTATCTATCTGAAAGCGACAACCAGCGAACAGAAGTGATGCGAGAGCGCTCACGCTTCCTTCGCCAGCAGGATCGCTGGTACTATATAGACGGCGTTCATTTGCAGACAGGCAGAAATGAACCTTGCCCGTGTGGTTCCGGCAAAAAATACAAAAAGTGTTGCGGACAATAGAACACAGGCAGTCGCCCACGCGGCCTTATTGCTGCGTTACCATAAGATCGTTATTTTAGTTTTTGGACAGGATCCACACGCTCATGCAATCCCAAAATATACAAAGAAAAGTATTACGAACCATTTGCCCCGACGCAAAAGGGCTCATCGCGAAAATTACGAATATTTGTTATAAGCACGAACTGAACATCGTGCAAAACAATGAGTTTGTCGATCATCGCACTGGCCGCTTTTTCATGCGGACCGAGTTGGAAGGGATTTTCAACGACACCACGCTGTTAGCCGATCTGGATAGCGCGCTTCCCGAAGGATCTTCTCGCGAATTAACCGCAGCTGGCCGTCGTCGCATCGTCGTTCTGGTGACGAAAGAGGCCCACTGTTTGGGCGATCTGTTGATGAAAAGCGCCTACGGTGGTTTGGATGTCGAAATCTCTGCCGTCATCGGCAACCACGATACCTTGCAGACGCTGGTTGAGCGGTTTGATATTCCTTTCCATCTGGTCAGCCATGAAGGACTGACTCGCGAAGAGCACGATCAAAAAATGATCGCGCAGATCGACCAATACAAACCCGATTACGTCGTGCTGGCGAAATATATGCGAGTGCTGACACCGGCCTTTGTTCAGCACTACCCGAATCAGGTGATCAACATTCACCATTCGTTCTTACCCGCCTTTATCGGTGCTCGCCCGTACCATCAGGCTTACGAGCGCGGTGTAAAAATCATTGGCGCGACGGCACACTACGTCAACGATAATCTGGATGAAGGTCCGATCATCATGCAGGACGTTATTCATGTCGACCATACTTATTCGGGCGACGACATGATGCGTGCAGGCCGTGACGTTGAGAAAAATGTCCTGAGTCGTGCGCTGTACCGCGTGCTGGGACAGCGTGTTTTTGTCTACGGTAACCGCACCATTATTCTGTAATTGGTTGATCGGCTATCTTTTTGTATAAGGATGCGCCGAACGGAATAAAAAAACGGCAACCGCATTTATTTTTGATATATCCCGCTTTACAGGGGCGCGTCATTTGATATGATGCGCCCCGCTTGAAGCGAAAGCATCTTGCAGCAAGGCCAGTGGTGGGGTTCCCGAGCGGCCAAAGGGAGCAGACTGTAAATCTGCCGTCACAGACTTCGAAGGTTCGAATCCTTCCCCCACCACCATTTCAAAGCAACACTTCTGAATTAAATCCCAACGACAAAGTATCAGATTCCCATTAGGGGAAGGTGAGAACCTTCGACCAAGGTTCGACAAAACCGGCACGGTTTTGAGCAACGCGCCGCGTTGACCCGCAGGGCGAGGAGCGAAGCGACGAGTTATCCTTCCCCCACCACCATTTCAAAGTAACACTTCTGAATTAAATCCCAACGACAAAGTATCAGATTCCCATTAGGGGAAGGTGAGAACCTTCGACCAAGGTTCGACAAAACCGGCACGGTTTTGAGCAACGCGTAGTGTTATTTCCCCACCACCATTCGCACCAATAATCAGCGCAATAGTATGGAATGGGGAAAAGATAGCCTTACGCCTTCCCTTTCCAGCGTCCAGGAACATAAGAAAACACCGGGAGCTGCCACGACCAGCGAATGGCTGCCAGACGCACGGCCAAACCAATGCTGAATGACACCAGCAGATTAATATCGTGATTAACGTTAAGCGATTTTAACCCAAGATAGAGAAGTGCAACCAAAAGCGAGACGCTGGCGTACAGCTCTTTTTTCAGCACCATTGGCGTACGGTTACAGAAAATATCACGCAATATTCCACCGAAAATCCCGGTTACGATACCCGCCATAATCACCACCGTCGTTGAATAATTCAGTTGCAGTGCGACGTTGCAACCAATGACCGTAAAGGCAATCAGTCCCATCGCATCCAGCACCAGAAAGAGTCGGTGCAAATGGTGCATGAAGCGCGCAATGATAATCGTGAAAAGGCCCGCACCAATGGTGAGGTAGATATAGCCGGGATGCTGCGTCCAGCCGATGGGATAATTACCGAGGAGAATATCGCGAACGGTACCACCGCCAAGCGCGGTGATGAAGGCAATCATGCCTACGCCAAAAATATCCATATTACGACGTCCAGCGGCCAGCGCCCCGGACATCCCCTCTGCCGTAATCGCGATCAGATAGATGTAAGTCAGCACACAAGTTATCCTGTGAAATGTGCCACTCCCTCTGTCCGCTTTACCTGAGAGTTTACGCAGCAGTGCTGCTTGCCCCTTCGGTGGGTTGCATAGCAACCTCTCTCCAGTTGGCTTCAATGGAATTCGCAGTTAGGGTAGCCTGAGCGATTATGGGAGTTTGCGCCTTCGGCGGAGCGTCATTTTATACCCTAAATAATGACGGGTATGCGCCCTCTCTCCTGCGAGGTGCGGAGTATAACGGTCTACAAGCCTCATGTTCAACTGAATATAAGTGAATCTTATTTTTAACGATTCTCATCCGCGCCAACCGTCTCTGAAGCCACAGCAATAAGCCCAGTAACCCCATTCGAAAGCGTAGCCTCGCCGTGACGCCATGCCCCATTTTCTGCTACCATCTCGTCACATTTTTTAGCGAATGGCAGCGAACATGAAAGTTGTATCTTTTAATATCAATGGCCTGCGGGCGCGCCCTCATCAGTTGGCCGCCATTATCGAACAACACCAGCCGGATGTGATCGGGTTGCAGGAAACGAAAGTCCACGATGACATGTTTCCGTTAGAGGATGTCAGCCAGTACGGCTACCACGTTTATTACCACGGACAAAAAGGTCACTACGGCGTCGCACTGCTGTGTAAAGAGCAGCCCATTGCGGTTCGTCGCGGTTTCCCAACGGATGAAGACGATGCACAGCGCCGGATCATCATGGCAGATTTTGCCACCGAGCACGGCACACTCACCGTCGTTAACGGCTATTTTCCACAGGGAGAAAGCCGCGACCACCCGGTGAAATTCCCCGCCAAGACGCGCTTCTATCAGGATCTGCAAACCTATCTGGAACAACACCATAGCGCGACACAACCGCTGATTGTGATGGGTGATGTCAATATCAGCCCTACCGATCTGGATATCGGCATCGGCGAAGAAAACCGTAAGCGCTGGTTGCGTACTGGTAAATGTTCTTTCCTGCCGGAAGAGCGCGAATGGATGGCGCGTTTGCAAGGCTGGGGGCTTATCGACACCTTCCGTGCCGCGAATCCAGACAGCAACGATCGTTTTTCGTGGTTTGACTACCGTTCTGCCGGGTTCGATGACAACCGTGGCCTGCGTATTGACCTGATTCTTGCCAGTACGTTCCTGGCCGAACGCTGCGTCGCTACCGGTATTGATTACGATATTCGAGGGATGGAAAAACCGTCCGACCATGCACCGATCTGGGCGCAGTTTTCGTTGTAGAAATTTTCGCTGTAGAGATAGTACGTTGTAAAAGATCGTACGCAGTAAAAATAACATCACCGCTGTGCATCAAAGCCACAGCGGTGATTAAAATTCGTAGAAGTATTAGTCGTAGTGCTTTTTAACGCCCGATTATTGCTTAACCAATTGCCATATCAGGTTGTTTGTTCCCAGCGTTTGCTTGTCTCGCACGCATTGCAGAATCACTCCTTCGACTTTTACCACCGCGCCCTCAGAATAGTTCCGGTTTTCATACACGCAGCAGCGCAGGCAGTTGTTATTTTGTTCACGCACCGCTGTTCCTGCTCCCCATACTTCCGGTGGAACGGGAACAACAATATCTGTTCCGCCACGATTAGCCTGCGCCAGCGCGGGCAGCACTAGCATCACACTGGCGACACACAAAGACACTAACGATTTCATTGCTCCTGCTCCTTCGCTTTTTTAGTCTGAGGCTTGCGCCGTTTTGATGCACCCGACGGCGGTGCAGAAAGCCCTTTAAATGCCCTCACCGCACCGTTTTGTTTCGCTTGCTGAATCAACTCCTGCAAGGAGTTCGTCAGCGGTTGCATAAAATCCTGATAGCGACATTTTTTCTCGCTAATTTGCGTCAACGTGGCTTCCCAATGTGCGGTCATGTCAGGATGCGCCGCGCTCGCAGGCAGTGAGTGAATTAACGCCCGCCCCGCTTCACTCGCATGAATATAGCGGGCTTTCTTAAACAGAAATGTCCGTTTAAACAATAATTCGATAATACCCGCGCGCGTCGCTTCGGTTCCTAATCCATCGGTCGCCCGTAGGATTTTCTTCAGTTCTTTATCCTGCACAAAACGCGCGATGCCCGTCATCGCCGATAACAATGTGGCATCGGTAAACGGCCGCGGCGGCTGTGTTTGGCGCTCAACGACCTCACCGCGTTCACACAGTAATTCATCACCTTTTGCCACTACGGGCAACGGCATACCTTCGTTTTCTTCGTCCCGCTCTTTGCCACCTAACAACGTGCGCCACCCGGCTTCGGCCAGGAAGCGCGCTTTAGCAATAAATTTACCACCCGCGATATCCAGTTCAATGACGCACTTGCGAAACACGGCGTCCGGGCAGAACTGCATGATGTACTGCCGCGCGACTAAACCATACACCTTGCGCTCATTCTCCGTCAGCGAGGCACTTGCACTGCGGGCGGTAGGAATAATCGCATGGTGAGCATCGACCTTACCATCGTCCCAGCAGCGGTTACGCCGATCCACATCCATAACCGGCTGTGGCAACAGGTCTGGCTGATGTACGGATATGGCATTCAAGACGGCATGACGCCCGGCAAAATGCTCCTCTGGCAAATAGCGACAGTCAGAACGCGGGTACGTAATCAGCTTATGGGTTTCATAGAGCTTCTGGCACACGTCCAGAACTTGCTGTGCGCTAAGCCCGAAACGCTTAGCGGCTTCGATCTGTAACGTCGACAGCGAATAAGGCAGCGGTGCGGTTTCTGATTCCCGTTTATCATTATAGCTGGTGACGAACGCGGGCTGGCCTTCGATACGCTTGACGACATGATCCGCCAACGATCGATGCAGCAATCGCCCTTCTTCATCCTGATAAGGTTCACAGGATTCGCTGGGTTGCCACATCGCGACAAAACGCTCATCGGCAGGCGTTACGATATGGGCTTTCACTTCAAAATAATCTTTGGAAACGAAGTTTTCTATCTCTTCATCTCGTCGCACCACCAGCCCCAGCACTGGCGTTTGCACGCGGCCAACTGACAGCACACCATCATAGCCCGCATTGCGCCCTAATATCGTATAGGCGCGGGTCATGTTAATACCGTAAAGCCAGTCCGCTCGAGAACGCGCCAGCGCCGACACACATAGGGGGATAAACTCTCTGTTTTCACGTAAACGAGAAACAGCACGCTCTACCGCCTGTGGGTTAAGATCGTTAACCAGACAACGACGTACCTGCTGGCGTTTTTCTTCCGGCAGGGAAAGATATTCCAGCACCTCATCCACCAGCAGTTGTCCTTCACGATCGGGGTCTCCCGCGTGAATCACTTCGGTGGCGTCATTCAGGAGCTTTTTTATGGTGTTGAGCTGCTTACTGACTGAAGGTCGCGGCTGCAACAGCCATTTCTGGGGTATGATAGGTAGATCGGTGAGCGACCAGCGAGCATAGCGCGCATCATAAACATCCGGCTGCGCCTGCTCCAGCAGGTGCCCCACGCACCACGTCACAACATCATTCTGGCCGCAGGCAATAAAGCCATCGCCGCGTCGATGCGGTTTGGGTAACACGTCTGCAATCGCCCGCGCAAGGCTGGGCTTTTCGGCAATAAAAAGTCGCATTATTCACCATCAAGCAGACTGGACATTTCCCGCGTAACTCGCGGGAAAGCACGCTGTAAAACGGGGTGGAAATCGAGATTATTCAAAAGATGACGATCAGAAGTAGTGAACAAACGCATCGGTATCAAGCGGCATGACTGTCGTCGAGGCTTTGAGCTGTGGTGTCCCCAGATAGAGGAAACCGACAATTTCATCCTGCTCACGGCAGTTAAACGCTTCGCGCACCAAAGCATTGTGCGTCCAGGCACCGCTACGCCAGATGCCGTTGAAGCCCTGCGCCAATGCCGCCATCTGCATGGCCTGAACCGCACAGCCTGCGGAGACAATTTGCTCCCAAAGCGGGACTTTCGGATTCTCTTCACAATGCGCGACAATGGTAATAATCAGCGGGGCGCGATAAGGCGCCTGACGCGCTTTATCAATACCAGCGTCGTCCAGCCCTTCCTGCTGCGCGGCACGGGTCAGTAGCGAACTAAAACGATCCAGACCGTCATTTTCGATCATAAAAAAGCGCCACGGCTGCATCGCACCATGATCCGGCGCACGCATACCGGCGTGGATAATGTTATTCAATACGTCACCCGTTGGTGCGGGTGCGGTCAGGCGCGAGGCCGAACGACGATTCAATAGCAATTCAAGAGCATCCATCGCACATCTCCTGTCTGGCAATATAATTTCTGCTGTACAATTCAGTTCTACGACAAGCCACTTCTACAGTAGAAATGACTGTACGCCAACGTTGCGCGCCACGTTAGCACAAGTAGAAGTTTTGTTACAAGATAACCCCGACAGGGCGTGCTTCTGCGACGATTTAATGCTGACTTTTTACTGTCCGCTCATTAGGATACTATCACTCCTTGTGCTTCATCACTTGCCAGAGGGCAAGTTGAAGGACGTAGGGCACACGCTGTTTACCCGTTAATGGAGATATCATGCGCACATTGTGGCGAATTTTTAGCGGATTTTTTAAGTGGACATGGCGTCTGCTTAATTTTATCAGAGAATTTATTCTCAATATTTTCCTTATTGCTCTGATTTTAGTGGGTGTTGGGATCTACTCACAGGTAAAAACGACGCCGGAAGCGGCCACGAAAGGTGCGCTGTTGGTCGATCTGACGGGCGTGGTCGTTGATCAACCCACCGTTAACAACAAACTGCGTCAATTAGGACGCGAATTCTTCGGCGCATCGAACAACCGTCGCCAGGAGAACTCACTGTTCGATATCGTCGACAGTATTCGTCAGGCAAAGAGTGACGACAACATCACGGGCATGGTGCTGGATCTCAGCGACTTTACCGGTGCCGACCAACCGTCTCTGCAATACATCGGTAAAGCGCTGCGCGAATTCCGCGATAGCGGCAAGCCTATTTATGCGGTCGGCGACAGCTACAACCAGTCTCAATACTATTTGGCCAGTTTTGCCAATACGGTGTCATTGACGCCACAAGGCAGTGTTGATCTGCACGGTTTCGCGACCAACAATCTCTACTTCAAGTCCATGCTGGACAAGCTGAAAGTGACCACCAATATCTTCCGCGTGGGAACCTATAAGTCAGCCGTTGAGCCGTATCTGCGTGACGATATGTCACCTGCAGCGCGCGATGCCGATGGCCGTTGGATCAACGCCCTCTGGCAGCAGTATTTAAATATCGTTTCTGCTAACCGCCAGATTACACCTCAGCAGCTCTTTCCTGGCGCAACCAGCATCATTGCAGGCTTGCAGGCCGTTCAGGGCGACACCGCACGCTATGCGCTGGATAACAAGCTGGTCGATGAAGTGGCATCACGTTCCGTGACCGAACAATCGCTGGTTAAAGCGTTCGGCTGGAATAGCCAGAAGAACAACTTTAATTTCATCAGCATTTACGACTACGCCATCAAACCGCCAGTGCAAAACAACAACCAGATCGCGGTAGTGTTTGCCAATGGCGCAATCATTGATGGCCCGGAAACGCCGGGAATGGTCGGCGGCGATACCACGGCAGCACAAATTCGCGCCGCGCGCCTCGATCCTAAAGTCAAAGCGCTGGTACTGCGCGTCAATAGCCCCGGCGGTAGCGTCACTGCGTCAGAGCTGATTCGCTCAGAACTGATGGCACTCCGTTTGGCGGGTAAACCGATCGTGGTATCTATGGGCGGTATGGCAGCATCGGGCGGCTACTGGATCTCAACGCCAGCGAACGCGATCATCTCCAGCGCCAGTACGCTAACTGGTTCTATCGGTATTTTTGGCGTGATTACCACGTTCGAAGATTCGCTGGAAAGCCTTGGCGTCCACACGGATGGCGTTGCCACTTCCCCGCTGGCCGATCTGTCAATCACGAAATCGCTGCCGCCTGAATTCTCGCAGATGATGCAACTGAGTATCGAGCGGGGTTATAAGAACTTCATCGATATCGTGGCGCAGGCACGTAAGAAAACGCCAGAGCAAATCGATCAGATCGCACAAGGTCACGTCTGGGTCGGTAGCGACGCGAAAGAAAATGGTTTGGTCGATCAGATCGGCGATTTTGATGACGCTGTGAAGAAAGCGGCTGAGCTGGCAAAACTGGGGCAGTATCAGTTGAACTGGTATGCCGAACAGCCAGGTCTGCTCGACACAATGCTGAATCAAGTGAACGCTTCCGTTTATGCCCTGCTGCCCGTTGCCGTCCAGTCTATGCTGCCAGCACCGGTCGCACAGCTGGCGGAAGCCATGCGGTCACAGCCGTCCATCATGAATAACCTGAACGACCCGCAGAACCGATACGCATTTTGCCTCACCTGCGGAGAAGTTCGGTAGCGTGCCCATATGTACCCTAAATAATTCGAGTTGCGTGAAGGAAGCCAACGCACAAACAACTTGAAGTATGACGGGCCTGGCCCGGTAATAGTCATTACTTATGATGATACTACCGGGCTGTTTTTCCCTCTATAATTCTCGGTTTAATCCTGACTCACACCACCATGCGAAAGAAATCCATTTATGTCGCCTATACGGGCGGCACCATCGGCATGCAGCGCTCTGCTAATGGCTATGTGCCGGTATCCGGACATTTACAGCAGCAGTTGGCAAGAATGCCGGAATTCCATCGTGAAGAGATGCCGTCGTTCACGATTCATGAATATGACCCGCTAATCGATTCGTCTGACATGACGCCAGCGGATTGGCAATCCATCGCGGACGATATTCAAAACCACTACGATGATTATGACGGTTTCGTGATTCTGCATGGCACTGACACGATGGCGTTCACCGCATCTGCGCTCTCATTTATGCTGGAAAATCTTGCCAAGCCGGTTATCGTGACAGGGTCACAAATTCCGTTAGCAGAATTGCGTTCGGACGGCCAGACCAACCTGCTAAACGCGCTGTACGTGGCGGCTAATCATCCGATTAATGAAGTCGCCCTCTTTTTCAATAACAAACTGCTGCGCGGCAACCGCACCACTAAAGCCCATGCGGACGGTTTTGATGCCTTCGCCTCCCCCAACTATCCGCCGCTGCTGGAAGCCGGTATCCATATTCGTCGACTGGCCCCCACCGTGGAATGTAGCAACTGTCCGCCGTTGAAAGTGCATCACATTACGCCGCAGCCTATCGGGGTGATTACGATTTATCCTGGCATTTCTGCCGATGTCATCAGCAATTTCCTCCGTCAGCCAGTAAAAGCGCTTATCCTGCGCTCCTACGGCGTTGGCAACGCGCCGCAAAGCCCCGGGCTGCTGCACGAGCTACGTGAAGCCTCCGCTCGCGGCATTGTGGTCGTCAACCTGACACAATGCATTTCCGGACGCGTGAACATGGGCGGCTATGCGACGGGCAATGCGCTGGCGCATGCGGGCGTCATCAGTGGCTTTGATATGACCGTCGAAGCCGCCTTGACCAAGCTGCATTACTTATTGAGCCAGCAAGACTTAAGCGCCGATGAAATCCGCCAGTTGATGCAGCAGAACCTGCATGGGGAATTGAGCGATAAAGATTGAGTTAATCACGGAGTAGATAATGAAAAAAGCATTTCTATTAGTTGATTTGCAAAATGATTTTTGCCCCGGCGGCGCATTGGCCGTTAACGAAGGCGACCGCGTCATTGACGTTGCCAATCGTGCTATTGAGGCTTGTCTGGCCGCTGGCGTCACGGTGATTGCCAGTCAGGATTGGCATCCGGCTAATCACGGCAGCTTTGCGGTTAATGCGAATACCAAGGTCGGAGAACTCGGTGAATTAAACGGATGGCCGCAGATCTGGTGGCCGGTTCACTGTGTGCAGGGAACCACCGGGGCTGATTTTCATCCAGCGCTTAATCAGTCGGCCATTCAGTGGATCGTACAAAAAGGGACGCAGCCGGAGATCGATAGCTATAGCGCTTTTTTCGATAATGGGCATCGGGTTAAAACCGAATTGGATACGTGGCTACACGCTAATCACATCACCCATTTGACGATTCTGGGGCTGGCAACAGATTATTGCGTCAAGTTCAGCGTATTGGATGCGATTGCGCTGGGCTATCACACCGAAGTCCTGGTGGATGGTTGTCGTGGCGTGAATCTTTCGCCTGATGACAGCGAATCTGCGTTACGGGAAATGGCGCAGCGTGGTGCAATACTGACGGATATGACACAGTTTCTTGCTACGTTGTCTTCTGCCCGTTAGCGCGACTGACAACTGAAAATAGTGGCAGCCAATGAGGCTGCCTGCTCACACGTTACGCGTCGGGTTTCAACGTAATAATAGCGTCAGCGATATTAAATTCGCGCTTCAGCTCCTGCTTGCTCTTCATCACGATTTCACCATCAGTACCAATCGTCATGTGCTCAGCCTGTTCGTTATGGCGAGCTTGCCACATCATCACCATTTGCAGGCAGTTTTCTTTCTGTTCAGCCGTCAACGCGACACCGTCTGGCCATTTGCCTAACTCCACCGCCGTGACTAACCGTTGGTAAATTTCTGGCGTCATGGCGTCGATCAGATCATTGAGTTCCATATCCGGTTTCTGCTCCGAGAAAGGTCAGATTTATTATTACTGGATTCTAGTTTGTGTAGCGTTTTATCGCAGCTGAATCGTTTAAAGCTAAAACATTATCAGCCTGCCACTGTCGCACCTATCGCGGACAGATTACCCGTCAATGCGTTCGCCATCAACGCCGTCGATAAAACTCAGCGAAGCAGAATTCACGCAGTAGCGTTCTCCCGTAGTTTTCGGGCCATCAGGGAACACGTGCCCCAGATGTGCATCACACTGCCCGCAGCGGATCTCGATGCGGCGCATATTGTGTGAATCATCTTCCAGATAGCGAATCGCCTCTGAGGAAACGGGCTGATCGAAGCTCGGCCAGCCACAGCCGGAGTCGTATTTGCTGTCGGAATAAAACAGCGGAGCCTGACAGCACAGGCAGTGATAAGCGCCAGTGCGCTTGTTATGCAACAATTTTCCTGAGAACGCAGGCTCCGTACCGCGTTGCTGGGTGACATAGCGCTGCATCTCTGTCAATTCAGTGTTGTCGGACGGGGTACGCGAAGCAGAGTCGTTAGTCATAGGAAGTCTCACGGCGGGTGTTATCAATTCAATTAATCGTTGATTATAACAAAAAATTAACAACCTAACAGGCTGTTCTGACCTAATATTAGGAATGTTATTAGCATCAATATTTAATTGTGATGCACATCACATATTGAGATCACACAGGCTTTATATGATGCATTTCACCCTCATATCAGGCTTAGATGTTACTTAGTTACAGGGTCGAGCGGTTTTCGCACAAAGTTTAGTCATAGGTTTGACTTACAGCAACTATTGACACGATTCCGCTTGACGCTCAGCAAGGTTTTTGTAATTTTACAACCAACCTTTTATTCACAAACCAATAGCTGGTGGAATATATGACTATCAAAGTAGGTATCAACGGTTTTGGCCGTATCGGCCGTATTGTTTTTCGCGCTGCGCAAGAGCGTTCTGACATCGAGATCGTTGCAATCAACGACCTGTTAGATGCTGATTACATGGCGTACATGCTGAAGTACGACTCAACTCATGGTCGTTTCAACGGCACCGTTGAAGTTAAAGATGGCCACCTGGTTGTTAACGGCAAAACCATTCGTGTTACCGCAGAGCGCGATCCTGCAAATCTGAAGTGGAACGAAGTCAACGTAGACGTTGTTGCTGAAGCAACTGGTCTGTTCCTGACTGACGACACTGCACGTAAACACATCGCTGCTGGTGCGAAGAAAGTCGTTCTGACTGGTCCATCTAAAGATGACACCCCGATGTTCGTTATGGGCGTAAACCACAAAACTTACGCAGGTCAGGAAATCGTTTCTAACGCATCTTGCACCACCAACTGCCTGGCGCCGCTGGCAAAAGTTATCAACGACAACTTCGGTATCGTTGAAGCACTGATGACCACCGTTCACGCAACCACTGCAACGCAGAAAACGGTTGATGGCCCGTCTCACAAAGACTGGCGCGGCGGCCGCGGCGCAGCACAGAACATCATCCCATCTTCTACCGGTGCTGCTAAAGCAGTAGGTAAAGTGATTCCTGAGCTGAACGGCAAACTGACTGGTATGGCGTTCCGCGTTCCTACCCCGAACGTTTCTGTTGTTGACCTGACTGCACGTCTGGAAAAACCAGCGTCTTACAAAGAAATCTGTGCAGCCATCAAAGCCGCTTCTGAAGGCGAGCTGAAAGGCGTTCTGGGTTACACCGAAGACGAAGTGGTTTCTACCGATTTCAACGGTGAAAAACTGACTTCTGTATTCGATGCTAAAGCCGGTATCGCACTGAGCGATAACTTTGTGAAACTGGTTTCCTGGTACGACAACGAAACAGGTTACTCAAACAAAGTTCTGGATCTGATCGCTCACATCTCTAAATAAGCGTCAGCGATGATTCTGTGAAAAAAGGGCGACGTAATGTCGCCCTTTTTTATTGTTAATTGCAGATTTCTTTTTACCACGAAAAACAATCAAAAAAAGGCACTATCATGCATAACACAATTTTCTCACTCCCCATCACTAAGCAAATTAGCGCAACCCTCAGCGAGCGTCAGTTGGACCAACTACCTATCATCGTCGTTGATCATCCAGAAGTGCGCGCAGCGGTCGCATTGCAAGGGGCGCACCTACTCAGTTGGCAGCCGACAAACGAAGAGCCCGTGCTCTGGCTGAGCGACAATACGCCTTTTACTCATCACGTTGCGATTCGCGGCGGTGTACCGATTTGTTTCCCTTGGTTTGGCCCTTTCGCCGATCCTAACCACGGTTTTGCCCGTCTGCTGCCGTGGGAATTTACCGCTCACAGCGAAGATGAGCACGGTGTGCAGCTCACATTCACGCTGCGAGACAATGAAGAAACGCGTAAGAGCTGGCCGCATGAATTCACACTCATCGCTCGCTTTAAACTGGGTAAAGAGTGCGGCATTGAGCTGGAAGCGCATGGCGATTACAGCATCACCAGCGCGCTGCACACCTATTTCAACATCGGCGACATCAGCGATATTCGCATTGCCGGTCTGGGTGAATCATTCATCGATAAAGTGGATCAGGGCAAGCTGGCAACGCAGCAAGGCGATTTAGTCTTTACCGACCGTACAGATCGTATTTATACCCAGCCGCAGGACACCAGCGTGGTACATGATGCGGTACTGAAACGCGCTATCGAAGTACACCATACGCACCATAGCGATGTGGTGTCATGGAACCCCGGTGCAGAGCTGTCTCGTACGATTAGCGATATGCCAGATGAGGGATATAAGACGTTCGTGTGTGTGGAAACCGCGCGGATTAATCAACCGTTTGTCGCATCCGCCAAGGCTCCGGCTCGTTTGGCAACGGTTATCCGCATCAAGAAATAACCACGGCTATAACGTAGCTATACCCTAAATAATTCGAGTTGCGTGAAGGCGGCAACCGCACGAATCCCCAGGAGCTTACACAAGTAAGTGACTGGGGTGAGTAAGGAAAGCCAACGCACATGCAACTTGAAGTATGACGGGTATATATGGGTGTATGGCGAAACCGCCATACACCTCTTCTGCAAATCCTTTATCTTCTGCTACACCACATCCAAATGCTGTTTGCGCGTCGGCGGTGGAAAAGCATGATCCAACTGCCCGAGATCGTCCTTAGACAACACCACGTCCAGCGCTTTCGCATTTTCCTGCACATGCTTCACAGAACTGGCTTTTGGAATCGCGATCACGCCCGGCTGGCGAATCGCCCACGCCAGTAGAAGTTGAGCAGGCGTGATGTTATGTTCACGCGCAATGCGGTTCACCACCGGATGCGAGAATAATCCCTCACGCAAGCGCCCTGCCTGCGCCAGCGGGCAATATGCCATCACGGGAAGCTGTTGTTGCTGACACCACGGCAACAAATCAAATTCAATACCGCGCGAAGCCAAATGGTAAAGTACCTGATTAGTCATGCAATGCTGTCCGCCATTTAGCGACCACAGCTCCTGCATATCCTCAAGATCGAGATTGGACACACCCCACTGGCCGATTTTTCCCGCCTGCTGCAATCGCTCCATTGCGGCGATCGTATCAACTAACGGGATGCCACCACGCCAGTGCAGCAGATACAGATCAATGCGCTCGGTTTTCAGCCGCTTCAGGCTGCGTTCACATGCCTGTATCGCTTTTTCGCCTCCCGCATTGTGCGGGTACACTTTCGATACCAGATAAACACTATCACGACGGCCACGTATCGCGTCGCCGACTACGTCCTCCGCCCTGCCTTCCGCATACATTTCGGCGGTATCAATCAGCGTTAATCCAAGGTCGATACCTGCTTGCAGCGCCGTCACTTCCTGAGCTTTCATTCGGGCATCTTCGCCCATGTACCACGTTCCCTGACCGATCGCCGGTACGCGAGTGTTATCTGGAAAACGAATCGCTTTTGTCATGCGTTCCTCCCTGTTTGCCGTCAACGTAACCAGTTTATCGTCAAACCTAACATGGCATTCGGTGCACCATAAATGTGCAAATGGGGTGATATCACCCCATTATTGTACGGCAGATGCACTATGCTTACGCAGAGCATTAAAAGCGCTCATGAAAAGCATCAGAAGCGATAGCTGACGCCCGCGCTCATTAAGATGCTGTGGTTACTATCAACAATCGGGCTGTCTTTCATTTCGTCAGACAGACGCGTGTAACGACCCACGGCCCAGGCGCTCCAGCTTTGGTTAATCTGATAGCCCGCACTCAGTTCAAGATACGGAGCCCAGCCATCGCCAGGGCTATATTGGTTAAAGCCGGAACGAGCAGATTCTTGTGCGCTAACGCCGTAGTAATACTGGTTCATGTTTTCACTGAACCAGGTGGCGCCGATACCCGGGGTGATGCTCAGATCGCCCATTGAGAAGCGGTAAAGGTAAGCGGTATCCCACGCGAAACCGTTGCTGTAATCCAGTGTATCCCCTGCCAGCACGGTACGAATTTCACCCCAGTCGGCAGTATGACGATAAGCCGCACCCGCCATCAGCGTACCGCGGCGTTTGTCCAACTGCTTCATACGCAGATCGTCGCTATCTCCCGGCTTAAACCCTAAAGGCAGGTAATACGCTGTTAAAGAGAAACGATTTGCGCCGTCATTCCACAGGTAGTATCCACCACCCAGCCCGCGGAAATAAAAACTTTCACTTTCATAATTCAGTACAGGAAGCGGATAAACGTCATTATCAACACCACGGTACACAGACGTTGAACCCGCAGCGCCAAGGCCCAGCGAGACATCTGCGGCATAGGCTGAAGGCAGGAGCACAGCACCAGAAACCAGTGCGGCCAGCATACATAGTTGAGGTTTTTTCACAGTTTTCTATTTCCTATTACAGATAAATATCATGAAACATGATAAGCCAATTACACACGTTCGCATTCAGGTTATATAAAAATAACATTAACGAATAACCTATATATTCGATAGGTTTTACGTGCGCTAACGTCGGTAATAGGCCGTGTCCTTAAGGCGGAACGCCCATTCTGTATAATGTTACACGGATTTTCCTGAAAGTGAGTCCTTGAAATATCTTAAAAATACGTCCGTGGACTAGAGGAAATTTTACGGATGCAAACTACGCTTTAATACAGAAGGTGACGTCTTCCTGACCAGCAGGAATGAATAAAATCACGACGCCCTGACGCTACAAGTTGGCATAAGGGTTGCTGGACTCAGGAGATTTCTTCTTTCGGAGGGCAATACATTAATAGGCATATATTCCACACGCTCTCTTAATCTGTGCTAATCGACGAAGGACGGGCATCGCTATGAACATATTTGATCACTACCGCCAGCGCTACGACGCTGCCAAGGATGAAGAGTTCACTCTGCAGGAATTCCTTACTATCTGTCAGCAGGATCGCAACGCTTATGCGAACGCGGCTGAACGATTGTTAACGGCTATCGGTGAGCCTGTAATGGTGGATACCGCCCAAGAATCACGAATGTCGCGCCTATTCTCAAACCGGGTGATTGCTCGCTACCCTGCTTTTGAAGAATTTTACGGTATGGAAGAGGCCATCGAACAGATTGTCTCTTACCTGAAACATGCCGCGCAGGGATTGGAAGAGAAGAAACAGATTCTGTATCTGTTGGGACCGGTCGGCGGCGGGAAATCCTCTCTGGCCGAACGCCTGAAAGCGCTAATGCAGCGCGTACCGATTTACATCCTCAGCGCCAACGGCGAACGCAGCCCGGTGAATGACCATCCGCTCTGCCTGTTCAACCCGCAGGAAGATGCCGCGATACTTGAAAAAGAGTATGCCATCCCACGGCGCTACCTCGGCACCATCATGTCACCGTGGGCAGCCAAGCGCCTTCAGGAATTTGGCGGCGACATTACCAAGTTCAGAGTTGTCAAAGTGTGGCCATCAATTCTGGCGCAAATTGGGATCGCGAAGACCGAGCCCGGCGATGAGAACAATCAGGATATTTCAGCGCTGGTCGGTAAAGTCGACATCCGCAAGCTGGAGCATTTTGCCCAGAACGATCCCGATGCCTACGGTTACTCCGGTGCACTGTGCCGCGCGAACCAGGGCATTATGGAGTTCGTCGAGATGTTCAAAGCGCCGATCAAGGTGCTCCACCCACTGCTGACCGCAACACAGGAAGGCAACTATAACGGGACGGAAGGCATTGCCGCCCTGCCGTTCAACGGGATTATTTTGGCGCACTCCAATGAATCCGAGTGGGTGCAATTCCGTAACAACAAGAACAATGAAGCGTTTCTTGACCGCGTATATATCGTGAAGGTGCCGTACTGCCTGCGTGTATCCGAAGAGGTCAAAATCTACGACAAATTGCTGGATCACAGCGAGCTGACGCATGCCCCTTGCGCGCCCGGCACGCTGGAAACGCTGGCCCGTTTCTCCATTCTGTCACGCCTGAAAGATCCGGAAAACTCCAGCATCTACTCCAAGATGCGGGTGTACGACGGGGAAAGCCTGAAAGATACCGATCCGAAGGCGAAGTCCTATCAGGAGTATCGCGACTATGCAGGCGTAGATGAGGGAATGAACGGCCTGTCGACCCGCTTTGCGTTCAAGATTCTGTCGCGCGTCTTTAACTTCGATCACAGCGAAGTCGCGGCCAACCCAGTGCATCTGTTCTACGTACTGGAACAGCAGATCGAGCGTGAGCAGTTCCCGCAGGAGCTGGCAGAGAAGTATCTGGAGCATCTGAAAGGCTATCTGACACCGAAGTACGCCGAATTTATCGGTAAAGAGATCCAGACCGCCTATCTCGAATCCTATTCCGAATACGGCCAGAACATTTTTGACCGTTATGTTACCTATGCGGATTTCTGGATTCAGGATCAGGAGTACCGTGATCCAGATACTGGTCAGCTGTTTGACCGCGAATCGTTAAACGCCGAGCTGGAAAAGATCGAGAAGCCTGCGGGCATCAGCAACCCTAAAGACTTCCGTAACGAGATCGTCAACTTTGTCCTGCGCGCCCGTGCCAGCAACAGCGGCCGGAATCCAAACTGGACCAGTTACGAGAAGCTGCGCACGGTCATTGAGAAGAAGATGTTCTCCAATACGGAAGAGCTGCTGCCTGTGATTTCGTTTAATACCAAAACTTCAACGGATGAGCAGAAAAAACATGATGATTTCGTCGATCGCATGATGGAGAAAGGCTACACCCGGAAACAGGTGCGTTTGCTGTGCGAATGGTATCTGCGGGTGAGGAAGTCATCATAATGACGCACGATGCTGGCAACAGCGTTTGGGGGAAACATGGCCTATTTTATTGACCGACGACTGAACGGCAAAAACAAAAGCACGGTGAACCGCCAACGCTTTCTGCGCCGCTATAAGTCGCAAATAAAACAGTCGATTTCCGAGGCCATTAATAAGCGTTCGGTGACCGACATCGAAAGCGGGGAGTCCGTCTCGATCCCCAATGCAGACATCAACGAACCGATGTTCCATCAGGCTCGTGGAGGACATCGCCACCGCGTCCACCCGGGCAACGATCACTTTGTACAGAACGACAAAATCGAGCGACCACAAGGAGGTGGCGGCGGTGGTTCCGGTCAGGGAGACGCCAGTAAAGATGGCAAAGGCGATGATGAATTTGTCTTTCAGATCTCCAAAGACGAATATCTGGATCTGCTGTTTGAAGATCTGGCACTACCGAACTTGAAGAAGACCCAGCATCGGCAGATGACCGAGTACAAAACGCACCGCGCCGGATACACCGCTAACGGCGTTCCTGCCAATATCAGCGTGGTGCGCTCGCTGCAAAACTCGTTGGCACGCCGTATGGCGATGACAGCGGGGAAACGCCGCACGTTACATGAACTGGAAGAGACGCTGGAACAGCTGGCGCATACCGAACCTGCACAATTGCTGGAAGAGGAACGGCTGCGGCAGGAAATTACCGAACTGCGCCAGAAAATCGCCCGCGTGCCTTTTATCGATACGTTTGACCTGCGCTACAGGAACTACGAGCGTCGGGCCGAGCCGTCGAGCCAGGCCGTGATGTTCTGTTTGATGGATGTGTCCGGTTCGATGGATCAGGCGACGAAAGACATGGCGAAGCGCTTTTATATTCTGCTGTATCTGTTCCTCAGCAGAAATTATAAAAACGTCGACGTCGTCTACATTCGCCACCATACGCAGGCCAAAGAGGTTGATGAACAGGAGTTCTTCTACTCTCAGGAAACCGGCGGCACCATTGTCTCCAGTGCGTTAAAGCTGATGGAGGAAGTGGTGCGCGAGCGTTACGATCCGTCACAGTGGAACATCTACGCGGCACAGGCCTCGGATGGTGATAACTGGGCTGATGACTCCCCGCTGTGTCACCAGATTCTGGCGAATCAGCTTCTGCCGATGGTCCGTTACTATAGCTACATTGAAATCACCCGGCGTTCACACCAGACGCTCTGGCGCGAATATGAAACGCTGCGCGATACGTTCGATAATTTCGCTATGCAGCATATCCGCGATCAGGATGATATTTACCCTGTCTTCCGTGAGCTTTTCCGTAAACAAACGGTAGGGCATTGACCCTCCTCTCAGTCGGCCAGTTATCTGTTAATGATTAATAGTTAGCTGGCTGATATCCCCTTCCAGAGTTGGAATCACCACCTCATCGTGACGTTGTCACAAAGATAACACTTTCCTTCCGCCACGGTGCGCATTACCCTGTCGAACCCATAAAACGTAGATTTCTGTTTTGTTATGCAACGATTTGTTCTGATTTTACTGGCTCTGGTTCTACTCGGCCCGCTGGGCATTGACATCTATTTACCGCTTATTCCCGCCATCGCCGTGGCGCTGAACAGCCCAGAATCGCTGATTCAGTCCACCGTCGCACTGTTTATTCTGATCATGGGATTAGGCCAACTTCTGGCGGGGCCGCTGGTCGATAAGTACGGTCGACGCCCAATGGCGCTAGCTGGTGTGATTATCTATCTCATCGGCGCGGTCATGGCTGCGCTAGCGACCAGCGCCACGCTGTTCATCCTCTCACGCCTTTTTCAGGGCCTGGCCGTCTGTTGTACCGCCGTCGCCATTTTCAGCAGCGTGCGTGACAAACTGAACGGCGACGATGCCGCCAGAACCTATGGCTTTCTTAACGGCACGTTGAACATTGTGCCAGCGCTGGCGCCGCTATTCGGTGGGCTTTTGGCCGAAGCCTTAGGCTGGCGTGCCCCCTTCTGGTTCCTCGCGGGCTACAGCATTTTGGTACTGGCACTCGTTATCCGCTTTCTTCCCGAAACGCGACCGGATTCAACGTTGCCCGTACACGGCTTGCCGCTGCGCCAATACGCACGTCTGTTATCCGATCGCCACTTTCTGGGATTCGCCTCAGTCAACGCGGGCGCGATGGGGATGGCGTTAACCTATGTCACCTTCTCTCCTGTGGTCTTGATGAATGAGGCCCAGCTCACGCCGCTTGAGTTTTCGATTGCCTTCGGCGTAAACGGTTTTTGGATCATGCTGGTCAGCTTTTTTGCGAATCGCATTATCCGTAAAGTCGGCCGGCCGCGCTGTCTGGCTATCGGTAGCCTGCTGATGGGGGCGGGTTTTCTTTCGCTGCTTAGCGGCGTCGTTCTTTTACCCGAAGCGATGCAAAACACCTGGCCAACCTACATGCTGCCCGTCGCGCTGGCCTGTGCCGGTCTGGCATTTTTGATCGGGCCGTCCACCAGCTATGCGCTGGAGCCTTATTCCAATGAGGCGGGAATTGCATCGGCGATGGTAGGGTTTGTGCAGATGGCGGGCGGTGCAGCGCTGGGGCTGATTGCTATGGCGCTCCCTCTGCCGTCAAAAATATCACTGGCGCTGGTGATGCTCTGTGCCGCCCTGCTGGCGATACGCGCCCGCCTGCTCACGCGGCACCACAAGGGCAGCATTACGCCACTGCCCCGCACGTAGTTTAAAACTAATTAATTCAAAACTAACGAACATACCTTTCCACGGACAAATCATCGGCCTCAATCTCCGGTGATTTGTCCGACAGAATATCCGCCAGCAACTTCCCCGACCCACAGGCCATCGTCCAGCCTAACGTGCCGTGCCCCGTATTCAGATACAGATTTTTCAGCGGTGAGCGCCCTACCAGCGGCGTGCCGTCCGGCGTCATCGGACGCAATCCCGTCCAGAATGTTGCTTGCTCAATCGGGCCGCAATGAGGATAGAGATCGCGCACCACCATTTCCAGCGTTTCACGGCGCTTGGGATTCAGCTCGGTGTTGAAGCCCACGACTTCAGCCATGCCACCAACGCGGATTCGGCGATCAAAGCGAGTAATTGCCACTTTATACGTTTCATCCAGTACGGTAGAAACCGGTGCCGAGGCGTCATCTGCTAGCGGGATCGTCAGCGAATAGCCCTTCAGCGGATAAACTGGAATATCGAACCACTGACGCAGTAATCCGGTGGAATAGGAGCCGCAGGCCATCACATAGGCATCTGCCACGATGATTTCGTCGTCGCACTGCACGCCCGTGACGCTCTGCCCTTCAACCCGCAACTGACGAACGTTACGCCCCAGTTTAAAGGTGACGCCGGCCTCGGCGGACATCGCCGCCAGTTGGCGAGTGAACAGCTGGCAGTCGCCTGTCTCGTCATGCGGTAAACGTAGCCCGCCAGTCAGTTTACCCGCCACGTTCGCCAGCGCAGGTTCAACCGAGGCTAGCTCATGGCGAGTCAACAGTTGATACGGTACGCCAGCCTCTTCCAGCACGGCAATATCCCGTGTCGCGTTTTCATACTGCTGCTCAGTGCGGAACAGTTGCAGCGTTCCACCTTGCCGACCTTCGTACTGGATGCCGGTATCCTGCCGCAGCGCTTGCAAACAGTCGCGGCTGTATTCCGCCAGACGCACCATCCGCGCTTTATTGGTTTTATAGTGGCGTGCATCGCAGTTGATCAACATTTGCCACATCCAGCAAAGCTGTGCAGCCGTAAAGTCCGGCCGGATGGCCAGCGGTGCATGGCGCTGAAACATCCACTTTATCGCTTTCAGCGGTATGCCCGGCGCAGCCCAAGGTGCGGCGTAGCCAGGGGATATTTGTCCGGCATTCCCGGCGCTGGTTTCCAACGCGGGCTCCGGTTGCCTGTCAATAACGGTAACATCATGCCCTGCCTGCGCAAGATACCAGGCGGTACTTACGCCAACGACGCCACTTCCCAGAATCACAACCCGCATGCTACCGCTCTCCCTTTCTCTCCGTTAAAGACCGTCTAATCTACTGGGAAAATACTTATTTAATGGAATAAAACACTAGTTAAAAGGTAAAATTGAAGACTACTCTAGCATCTGGGAAGGAATTGTCACCCGCCTCAACGATAACATTTATCTATGATTCAGCCTTATTGAGTAAATCAAATTCTTGGTAGGTTGTAGGATCAAAGCGTCACCATTCTCTTTTTTATTTATTAAGGAAAGAAAAACCAAGCCGAATTAATAAGCCCGTTATCTACCTCAAAGACGGCAATGCTTTCTATCGGCTCTGCTGCAAGACCATATATTAGTTCATGATCAAATACTTTATTGCCTAACACAGTACGAGATACCAATTCAGCCCTCAGTTCAGGGTTATTGAATCGGCTATTTATGTAAAACTCTCTCAGCACCTCTTTACCTACCATCGACGGTGTTTCTGACGGCATACGGTACGCTTTAAAGTCTGGTGAAAAGCATGCCACAAAGGCATCTATATTATGTTCGTTATAAGCCTTAAATTGCGCCGCCACAGCCAACTCTGATGACATTATTTCGCTCCGTTATGTGTTTATATGCACCGACCTACGATATCTGAATAAATAAATTATGTGCCCATTATCAAGAAATCAAGGACGTTCGTGGTGCAATTTATCTGGGTCTCAGTGTGTTTTCCTCTACAATGTATTTTTCAGTACGCTTATCAGGTCCATTCCCATGCCAAGACTGACTCAGAAAGACATGACAGAAAGTGAACAACGTCAGCTCAAAACGTTACTCGATCAAGCACGCAAAAAACAGGGCCGCACGCTGACCAACGCTGAGAGTAATCATATTAAAGACGACTACATCGATAAGCTAATGAAGGAACGCGAAGCAGTAACAAAACAGGCGAAGACCGAGAGAAAAAAGAATAAGTTTAAACCTGATTCCTCAGCAACATATGAATGGTCCGCAAGTACAAGTCTACGAGGTCGCCGCTAGCGTTTATGTCAGCGGTCATCGTATTTCTGGTTTGACATTAATTATCGAAAAAGATGTCGAACGGTCGCTGCTCGCACACTCTGGTTCAATGCTTCAAGCGATACAGAACGGATTCTTAGGGGGAATGCAAGCAAGAACCACAGACATGTTGAATATATCAACCCGGCAGCCTAATGATCTGCCGGGTAACGGTGTTTTTTTTACTTTAATAACGCATGGGGTAAAGCGTGCTGCTGCTCCAGACGAAAATGCTCTATCGCCTGCGCTAACGACATAGACTGATCTTCCAGCGAACTGGCTGCAGCCGACATCTGCTGTACCAGCGCGGAGTTTTGCTGCGTCACACCATCCATTTCATTGACGGCAATCGTGACCTGACTAATTCCCTTCGCCTGCTCATCCGATGCCGTGACAATCTCACCGATGATACTTTGTACTGAGCTGACGGCGTGTGTCATATCCTGCATGGTTTTACCCGCATCATTCACCAGTTTAACGCCGCTTTCAACGCGCTGGCTGGATTCCTCAATCAGTGCGGCAATCTCTTTCACCGCACTGGCGCTGCGCTGGGCAAGACTACGAACTTCCGATGCCACAACGGCGAATCCTCTTCCCTGCTCACCCGCTCGTGCTGCTTCTACTGCGGCGTTCAGCGCCAGAATGTTGGTCTGGAAAGCGATGCTGTTAATCATGGCGGTAATATCGCCAATCTTCTTCGCACTCTCATCAATCTGCGCCATCGTCTGAACCACCTGACTGACCAGCGATTCACCGCGCTGAGCAATCTTCGTGGCATTCTCTGTCAGCGTCGTGGCCTGATGCGCGTTGTTGGCATTATGTTTCACCGTTGCGGTGATCTCTTCCATGCTTGCTGCCGTTTGCTCCAACGCGGCGGCCTGCTGCTCCGTACGTGATGCAAGGTTGAGGTTACCGCTGGCAATTTCTGCTGCACCCTGTCGCACGGAATCACTGGCGTCTTTAATCTGTCCGACCACCTGACGCAGCTGTGACTGCATCGTATTCAGCGCGAAGAACAGACTGCTGCGATCGTTGGGCTTCACGTCAATCACATTGCTTAATCGACCTTCCGCAACAGCCAGCGCGATGGTGGCTGCCTCACGTGGTTCACCACCCAGTGGTTTAAGCACTTTACGGCTGAATACCCAGCCCAGCAGCGCGCTCACCAGCAGGATACTGATCACCATCATGATGACGGCATTCATTAACTGACGTTCAGAAGCGGCCATCACCTGACTCACCGGGACAACAATGGCCAAATGCCATTTATCTGTACTGTTGCCGATAGTAATGGGTTGCCAGGTAATCAACGCTTCTTCACCCAGAATCGCATCGTCGTGTTGTGCCACTGAGGACGTGAAATTGTCCGTCGGCCCTTGCCAGGCCTTGCTCGTCTGGGATTTATCAGGATAAGAGATGACTTTACTCTCACTGGATAGCAGCATCGCGTAGCCGCCGCCTTCCCAAGGTTTAATCTGGTTAACTTTTTGCTGTAATGACGCAAGGGAAATGTCTGAAGTCACGACGCCCCACAGTTTACCCTGACTGACAATCGGTGCGGCGACTGACGTCAGCAGCGTTGGAACGCCGTTATAAGCATAGGAGTAGGGTTCGATGAGCGTATCTTTCTGACTCTTTTGCGGCAACAGGTAGTAATCACCTTGGCCAGGAGTCAGGAAGGACTGCAGAGGGTGCATCTTGTAGTTGCCTGCCTGATCGCGATCGACAAACCAGGCGTAGCGGCCTTTAGGTGCCTGGCCGGGCTGATCGGCAAACTCGGCGTCACGACCATCAAACACATTCTCTTCAAAAATGACTGAAATCGATAGATATTCTGGGTTATCCCGCAGAGCATACTCCGTCATTTTATCGACCACCGCGCGGTCTTTAATACCTGCGGCGGGCAACGCAACCAGCCCTTGTCCGAGGTTATGCGCCACATCCCGAGCGTAGTTGAGTTCCTGTTGAATTTTTAATGCTTCACTTTGGGCTATCTGTTGTAAATAGCGTTCGGCCAGCGATTTTTGTTCTTTACTAGACTGCCAACTGAGCACACCAATGGTGACAGCGAAACCGAGTGCGATGGTTAATGCGCCAGTTAGCAGCACTTGAGCGCGGGTGCTCATTGTTTTTTTTTGTATTAATTGTTTGGCCATTATGGCTCCCCTAGAGTTGATACTTATCGTAATCAACATTCCGTTGCAATGAGCTCCTACTATTTGTTTATCGGCGTCTTTTTTTTGAACTTTAGCGGCGAAGAAGTGAGCTAGAAAGGCGTTGGAGGCCAGTGATCGTTGGGGTGCGCTTGTGCTATTTCATTGGATTAATGGCGATCTGATGGAAGGTTCGGTTCTAGATTTTTATGCATATTAAAACCGGTGATCTGGAAGCCATTTTTTTCATATAACGCCTTAGCCATTGGGTTATGTGCAGCCACTCTCAGCCCGATTTCGCCAATGCCTAACGCAGCGAGCGCTACGTCCAGCGCAGCAAGCGAGGCCTTACCGAAACCACGACTCCGCCATACGGGCAGAAGGCAAAAATCAGATACCCAGGCGGTGTTTTCTTTCAGAACGACCCACAAGTAGCCGATGATGTCTGCGTTACCTGAGGAATGAATGCACCATAATTTATTAGCTGCGGTGTAAATGCCCTGCGGTAGCGCAATATCGATCGATTGCGTGGCGATCGCCCTCGCCTTTTCTGCGTCATATCCCCGGGATTCCTGTAAATCCTGAGCATATTCAAGAATAAAAAACTGGCGATATTCGGGGTAATCCCCATCAGCCATATCCGTTAAATTTACCATTGTGTTTATTTTCCCAAATCCGAGTGATGGTCAGCCTCGCTGACTGTGATGTATCACACCATTTATTATCAATGTAATCAATAGTGTGGAATACACTGCGCGGTGCCGTTCTAACCGAACGTTCACGGGCGGAAGACGAACAGATAAAGGCTTTCTGCATCAGAAATACGGGTTCACTGTCTGGCGCTCGGTGGGGTAGCTCTCACCAGTCCCGCCGGAAAGATGACAATGCTGGTAATCTCCGCAGTCGCTGAATTTGAACGGGATCTGCTACTTGAGCATACGCATGCTGGTATTACGCAAGCTAAGGCATCTGGAAAGCGTTTCGGTCGCCCATCAGCTCTGGATGATGAACAAAAGAAAGAGGTGTTTCTACGTCTCAGTGAAGGGAAAAGCATCTGTGCGATCACCCACGAATTTAACACTACATGCCAGACCATTCTCAGAGTAACAGCGGCAATAGAAGAGACTGATGTTCGCTCGTGAGCGACTCTTTTTTGTGCATGTCCGTTTTGTGCCAGATATAGTCATTCGCACCCTGAGAGTTACACTTCTAAGTGATTCGGAGTATGCGCTTATTGGTTACGAATATTGTGCCAGAATCATGTGATCTGATGATTGCCGCTTTGCTTTCGAGCCAGTAAGTGCTCCACGTTCGCTAACGAATACTCAGGGCACGCAAAAAACTGCTGACTATATTTCTTTCAAAGAGCGTGGAATGCATACCAGTCCTCTGTGAAAAGGAGTTGGTTATGACTGCGATAAACCAGTTTGCTGCTCATGTTGGTCTGGACTGGGCGGATAAAAAACACGATGCCTGCGTTCAGTTTAAAAATGGCAAGCGCAATTCCATGTGGTTGAACACACACCGGGATTGATAACATGATCCCAACCGGAATATTTAAGCCGGTTTTGCATTTTAAGCACTCTGCTACATTGGGCAACGACTTGTCTGGAGCTGTCATCGGAGTAGGAAGTCGCGTGACGCGTTTTATCCCAGGTGACGAAATTTTTGCCAGTATTTTTGATACAGGAACGAGCCACTTGCCGAATTTTCCCTAGTCCCTGAAAGCACTGTGGCCAGGAAACCCGCAAACTTGGATTTCGTAGAAGCAGCTTCATTACCGATGGTGAGCCTTACGTCCTGGCTGGCGCTGACAGAACGAGCCAGGATTAAGACTGGTCATAAGGTTTTCATACCAGCGGGATCAGGAGGGATTGTAGGTTAGCGTCCCCGACGATAGCCCGGCCTGTTGCGCTATTTTCGATAGGTGCCCCTCTCACACCATGATCCAGTATGACTCCAGCGTGGCTTCAAGAATTCTGCTTTGTGTATCTTTGCCATCATGCGTTACATCGTGTGATGGTGATGTCATCTTGTTTCCCCCCTTAGCTGGCTAGTCCTGACTGTCGTAACGTTTATAACAAAAAAAGCCGCCAGTGAGTTCGATCCCACTGGCAGCTTATGGTAAACGAAAAGCGGCTTAGCCTCTCAATTTACTGTGGTACTCACCTTTTAAGGTATTGATTTCAGCTAACACCGCTTTGGCTTCGCTTAGTTTACCAGCATCCGCCAGAGCCTGTGCGTTGTCCACTTTTTGCAAAATCTTATCCAGACCTTCCACATAGGCTTTTCTGTCTGGGCCATCAGCAGGCTGTTTGGCGAAATCAGGCGGCACCTGCATTTTAGCGTGCTCAACGTGCTCACGGAATGTGCTCAGCGCGGTTTTCAACGCTGCGGCATCATCCGCTTTAGTGGCAGCGGTATAACTTTTCTGCATACCGCGCATGTCTTCCGACGTAGTGGCATTTGCCAAAACAGGGGTCAATAAGCTACCAGCCAACAGCACAGAAAAACAGATCTTGGTCATTTTATTCATCTTGAACTCTCGCTTGTGTTCCACAGCACGACATACTCAAAGAATCTGACCACAACAAATCGGCCAGCCCAATATTGCTCTTGTTATATTGCGTCCTACGCCATCGCCCACATCATGCAGCAATGACTATGCTAATTTTATGGTTATCATCGTAAAAATGTTAAATTATTTTTGATTTTTTGGTTTCTTTTGATGAGTTAAATGTAAATTTTGCAAGAAAATCAGACCATGTACGCCCCAAACTCATGTCGGGGCTGTTTTCAACGCGTCATGGAATGGCTCCTGCAATGTGCTATTTTTGTTGAAGTATTATGCCTGCTTCTCTCATCTGCCCCATACAAAAAGATTGTCAGCTTGGATATCCGCACGGTCACCTTGCTACAACCAGCTCTGGAAGCGCTCCAGTCACAAATAAAAATCACGGGGAACCAGCGACCGAATGACATTGTTTATCACCACAGGGAGTATGGCCTTACCGAAATCCAGCATTTACGCTTCGTTTTTCTCCCTCGATTACGCAAAGGTGAGCAAAAAATTAGTTACTCTTTCTCGTCCATCGGGCAATTGTGGAACGCTGCTGTAAAACGATCTGGCATTCGTCGCCGTAATCCGTACCATACGCGCCATACTTATGCTTGCTGGTTACTCTCGGCAGGTGCAAACCCTTCGTTTATTGCAAACCAAATGGGATATGAGAACGCGCAAATGGTGTATGAAATCTACGGGAAATGGATTGAAGACATGAATGAAGATCAGGTTAGCATGCTGAATCGGAAACTCGCGCTGTGGATCGTTTTGCCCCTTTGGTGCCCCTTATGGGTGTAGGAACAAAATAAAATGCCAGAAAATCAACAAATTAACCAGAAACAACAATACAATTTAAACAAATTGCAAAAGCGCCTGCGCCGTAACGTCGGCGAAGCTATCGCTGATTTCAATATGATAGAAGAAGGCGATCGCATTATGGTGTGCCTCTCCGGCGGGAAAGATAGCTTCACCATGCTGGAGATTCTGCGCAATCTGCAACAAAGCGCACCAGTTAACTTTTCTCTGGTTGCGGTGAATTTGGATCAAAAGCAGCCAGGGTTCCCAGAGCATATTCTGCCGCAATACCTTGACAGTATCGGCGTGGAATACAAGATCGTCGAAGAAAATACTTACGGGATTGTGAAAGAGAAGATCCCAGAAGGGAAAACCACATGCTCTCTGTGTTCACGCCTTCGCCGCGGGATTTTATACCGTACCGCAACGGAACTCAGCGCAACAAAAATCGCTCTGGGGCACCACCGCGATGATATTCTGCAAACGCTGTTCCTGAACATGTTCTACGGTGGGAAACTGAAAGGCATGCCACCGAAGCTGATGAGCGATGACGGAAAACATATCGTCATTCGCCCTCTTGCCTACTGCAGTGAAAAAGATATCGAACGCTTTGCTGAAGCTCGCCAGTATCCAATTATTCCATGCAATCTTTGCGGTTCGCAGCCAAATCTACAGCGTCAGGTGATTAAAGATATGCTGCGCGACTGGGATAAACGCTACCCCGGCCGTATTGAGACCATGTTCAGCGCCATGCAGAATGTTGTTCCATCTCATCTTGCCGATCATGCACTGTTTGACTTTAAAAGCATTGGTCACGGTAGCGACGTGGTAGATGGCGGTGATTTAGCCTTTGATCGTGAAGAACTGCCATTACAACCTGTTGGCTGGCAGCCGGAAGAAGATAATGAAACATCGTCCCTCACCCGCCTTGACGTGCTGGAAATAAAATAACCGCGACTTTATCGCCAGGAATGGCAATACCGTTAGGCAGTTTAAGAATAGGGGCGCGGTGAAAAGAAGCAGCGATTGCTGTTTCATCACTGTGTTTCTTATTTCCGTTTTCTACCGCGAATAACGCCGCCATCGGTCTCTTACGGTGATTTAGTGACGGGCTCGTGTTCCGACCTATCGATGGTGGCTCGGGAACTAGCAGTGAATCGAGAAGCTGATTAGATGACGGGTCGTTCAGCACAATAGGAAAGGTTTAACCGGAACCGTATCGGCTTACAGGTAAGCTGTCACAGCTTGAATAAGCATATTTTCTTCTCGTGTTTCATAACTAAAAACCCCAGCTTACGCTAGGGCTCTGAGTGTTTTCTTGTCTGCTCAGGCTTAACCATCATCGCTATCGCAAGAGAAACACTAATTCAACTTGGCTTATTACAATACTGATTTTTACAGTGCAACAACGTTGCCAGCTGCAGGACCTTTCTGTCCGTTTTCAATAGTGAATTCAACCTTTTGGCCTTCGTCCAACGTTTTGAAATCGTTGCTCTGAATAGCAGAAAAATGTACGAATACATCTTTGCTGCCGTTGTCAGGAGTAATGAAGCCAAAACCTTTACCCGCGTCAAACCATTTTACTAAACCAGTCATTTTATTAGACATAGATGTTACCTTAATTTATATAGAGCCTTCCGGAAAATAGGGCCTGTGCACAGAATTTAATTAGCAACGATAAGAGGGCTCAAAAAAGGGATATCTATGGATAACACTTGGAAATGAGAACTGCTTTACTAAACTGCTTTTTAGGCCTGCGAACCAAACCGACGGGCTATTAACGCATATATAAATATCATTAGCAAGCGTTTATTTTTAAAAACTTTCAAAAAACCCACAGAGGCGAAATCCGCCTCACACTGACATCTTAATTAACAAGAACCATCAGCCGATACATCAGAAAAAACAGCGATCATCTGAGGTTCCACCGGCACGTACAAAGTACAGGCTAACTCCTCTGAAGTACGCTGATTCGCCTCCGTCAGTCGTTGCTTTTCAGCACGTCATTCGTAATCATCACAAATGGAACATATTTCACACCCAATCTTAACCACAAAGAAATAACTTCTTAACATTAATAAGTAAATCAGCCACTTCATGGTTTAGCGTCTGGCTGGCACAGGCGCTCTGCGCGTTCGATAAATGGCTGAAGGCTTTTTTTCTGTCCAGGATGTTTAGGATCGTCCAGCCAGATGACATCTATCGGCTGCGCACTCACCTGCCCAGACTTCATCTGCACAATTGCAACATCGTTTAACGGGTATTGCATCAGCGTCCCAGTGTGTAAGGCATACAGCGCATTACCAGAGCGGCAAATCAGTTGAACTTCTTCACGCGTAAAAGCCCAGCGATCGCCGTATTCAAACCGACTGATATTTGCCAGTTTAGCGGCAGCAAAAGCATTCACAGAAAGTGAGGTAAGTACGATAGATAGCAAGAATTTCTTCATCATGGTATTCCCGACATGCGTATCCAGACAATAATGATGTGGCGAGTTTTGCAGCTTTATCCGAATCAGAGAAAGACAACTTCAAAATTTATAAAACATAACGTTGCATATCACTACTAACGCGATCATAGCGACAGAGGAAGATGAAGTCGAGCATGAAGCCAGGAATAAAATCGACAGGGCTGTATAGGTAGAAAGGCCGTTCGAGGGGGACAAATGGCGGAATAAAGAGAACATTATCCCGCATCATTCAAATGTACATTGGCCGACAGAAGCGTCGATTGCCGTCATCAGGCTGACGGAGCTGCCGCAGACATTTTTTTCAGATCCTGATCAATGAAGAACAGGCCGCCTTCGCTGGCATTAACCAACGCAAGTTTGTCCAGAATAGAGCGGAACAGTTTCTCTTCTTCATGCTGCTCAGCAACATACCATTGCAGGAAATTAAATGTGGAGTAATCCTGCAGCGCCATCGCTGCATGTGCCAGTTCATTAATTTTTGCTGTAATCAGTTGTTCGTGTTCATAGGTCAATTTGAAGACATCAGCCAGTGAATCGAAATCAACCGGCGGTGCGGCAATCGCGCCTAATACAGGCAGACTTCCCGTATCATCCAAATAGTCAAACAGGCGCTGCATGTGCTGCATTTCTTCCTGAGAATGCGTCTTCAAGAAGCTGGATGCGCCTTCAAAACCTTTGTCACCACACCATGCACTCATCTGCAGATATAAATTCGCAGAATAAAACTCCAGATTAAGTTGCTCATTCAGCTTCTGAATCATTTCTTTTTTTAACATAGTCACGCCCTATTTTCCCAGCAGGTGAAATTATTCTGGGCATTATGCCTGAAAAAATAAAATAAAAAACACTTTATTAAAATTAACAAGACAGAAGTTAAATAGTCAACAAAAATTTAAACATCTGTTATTGATATTTATTATCAATTAAGAATGGATTTTAATATATTATTGCGAATCATTTTTATTATCAAAAAATAACAGCCGCGATCTATATCCGTTATGCCATATCTGTATTAAAAATGATTCCCATTTCGTAATGAGAATAATAAACATCCACATGATAAGGTGAACACTTGCCATTTCCCTGTCGCTACCTTACCGTAGCACACATCAGTCTGTGATCAATCAGCAGGGGAAAGTGGTATGGGATACAATCTGGCAGAGTTGTCCAAAGAGGATATGGATAAAGTTAACGTCGATCTGGCGGCATCAGGCGTTGCCTTCAAAGAACGTTACAATATGCCAGTCATTCCAGAGGCTATTGAGAGAGAACAGCCTAAGCATCTGCACAACTACTTTCGCGAACGCGTGATGTTTTATCGCCAGCGTTCACTACAGTTCTCACGTTTACCCTACGAACCTAAGTCTAAATAGCGACTTCTCCTCGCTTCACGCTAAGATTATTTATACCCTAAATAATTCGAGTTTCAGGACAAATGTTAATGTTTGAATAACGTAAAGCGTTGGCCCGATGAGGCGAGGCACACGTAAGTGTGCCGAGTATCGTAGCAAACACGTATGCAGCTTGACGTATGACGGATAAACCTTGGAAAACATCTCTTTCCACGGTTTACATTCTTACACAGCAAAAACAATTTTCTGCTTGCATATCTGCCCGCACAGGAGGTTAATGAAATGGCAACCTACCCTTTTATTTATCAAACGAGGCAAGATATGAGTAAAGGACTGGATAGCAAAAAAAACAGTAAGAAGAAGCCTCTGAAGACGGTCGCCGAAAAGCGGGCCGACAAAAGAGCGAAGAAAATTCAGGCGGATATTAACTAGGTACTGATAACCTAATCTTTGGTAACCGAAGTAATGTACAATTCCAATCAAGTAAATCGAAAGTGGTTTTACCCAATTGGCTGTAATTTAAATTGTATAATTGCCTGTTTTTGGGATATTCACTCCAGCAACAAAGGCAGATGAAATATACAGGATTGAAAATTAGCGACCATACCTTAGGTCGCTAATTTTCTCACTGGCTTACCAGTCGTAGGTTACCGCATAGAGTAATGCCCGACGCTTATGCTTTTGCTGCAAATAACGGGCAGAGCGAATATGGCGATACGTACGTGATTGAGCCTCCAACCAGCGACTTCTTCGACGTTGAACCTGACGTAACATCCGCCAGCGCCCCACTTCATTCCGACTGCGTTTCATTATGCAACTCTTGTTAATACACTCGCACTACGCATTATACCCCCCTAATACGTGATGACAATCAGTGAGTCGCCCTATCCGTTTTTGTTCCATCATACCCGTGATATCGTGGCTTATATCGAACAGCGTTGGACCATCTGATTCTGCGCTCCTAGCATGAAGAAATGGCTACCTTGTCATAAAAAAACTGGCAGGCATACCGCCGACAGGTGTATTGGTTCACTCAGGAACTGGTGCTGCTGAAAGCGAGTAAGAGCGTGCGATGCCATACGGCATCGCACATTCACAACGGTGGTTAGCGGATAGCACGTTTTAATATACGATTGGCACCACTCAGAAAATCATCAGCAACTTTATTCACTTCGCCATTGCCGTAGTCCAGCTTTTGCAGACTTGTTGTCCACAACTGTACTAACTCCTGATTTTCCATAAACGGTGAAACAGGCACTTTCGATGCGGGCTGTTCCGCTGCTGCCCGATACGCGTTCGCTAACAGGTTACCGGGATTGATCACACCGATACCCTCCAGCAATTTCTGCGCTTTCGGGTTGGCTGGCATCCCGTTTTGCAATCCTACGGCTTTAACGCCTTCCGGGTTGCTCAGCATAAAACTCATCAGCATCGCCGCTTCCTTAGGATGCTTACTGTTCTTGCTGATGGCGAACAGCGAAGACGGTTTGGTGGTCAACCCAGAATCTTTAGCGTCTGGCATGGTGAGGAACGGCCCCGTTTCCAACACAGCATCCTTTGGCATATTACTGGAGTAGGTATAGATGGCAGAATCCCATAAATACATGCCAGCTAATTCGCCGTTAATCCAGGGGCGAATCTCATAGACGTTGGTACGCCCGAACGAGGAGAAATAACGCTGATCGGGTATCACATGGAAATCAACCAATTTTTTGTAAAAGCCGAAGAGTTCTCGTACCTGATCGCGGCTATAGGCAATACTCTGTTTCTTTTCATCAATCAGATCGATGTCGTATTTTTGTGCCATATAGCTACGGCCAAGTGTGAGAATATCCAGCACATCACTTGCCCCCTGAGCAACGCCGAGCGGGTAATAGTTATCACCCAGTTTTTGTTTAAACACCGGGCCTGCGGCAAATAGCTCATCCCAAGTTTTCGGGTAGGCAACACCTGCCTTGTCCCAGGTGGTTTTATTGTAAATCATGCTGCGAGACGTCATCGAAATCGGCAGGCCTTGCAGCTTCCCTTTTACATCAGACGTTTTCAGGTAGTTCGGTGGGAAATCTCCCAGTTCCAGAATGTCTTTTTGTTTGTTTAAATCATAAAAACCGTCACCATTGCGGGAAAATTGCGGCAGCCAGTTCCAATCAATGCGAATGACATCAGGTTCTTGCCCCCCGGCCATCTGTGTTGACAGGCGGGAAAGGTAGCCGTCCCAGCCAGCATATTCGGCTTTGACGGTAATCGTCGGGTTGGCTTTTTGGAACGCGTTAATAGCAGCGAGTGTTGCCTCATGCCGCTGATTGCCACCCCACCAAGAGATACGGATCTCGGCAGCATCAGCAGAGTGAGAGAATGCCGCGCCCACGGGAAGCGCAGCACAGAGCAGGAGTAGGTGAGATAATTTGTTCCGTGTTTTCGCCATAATAGAACCCTTATAATAGTATTCGGAGGTTTCCACCTGCTGCCCTTTTAGGGGCAAACAGGTACTACGGATGCGGAAGCATTTGCTGCCTGAAATGGCAGGTATTTTGATTAATTCCCTCTTTTCAGGTTGACGGCCAGTTCGCTTATTTTCACTGGCAGTTCGGTGCGTAATGATCGATTGGCAGCGATGCCAGTTAAAATAGACATTGCCCCATCACGATAATCTGCTGCGCGATGTAATGGATCGGGTTCCGGTGTACCAAACAGATCGTTTAACATGACCTGATCGCCGCCGCCGTGTCCGCCCGCTTTAAATTCAACCGGTACGACATAAGGCTCGTCGAACATCGGATAGATCTTTATTTCACATTCATTCAGCGCACCTTCATCCTCTTTTTGTCCGCCTCCGTTTACATAAGATTTTTCTACCAGTTTCATTTCCAATCGGCCTTTGCTGCCATTAAATACCACATTCAACCCTTCCCAGGGCAAATAGGCATTTAATGAATAGGTCATGATGGCTTTACTCTTATAACGCACCACAACAGCCAATACATCTTCGATATTAATGCCATCATCGAACACGCTTTTATCACGGTAATAACCATCTTCATGTTCGGCATTTAAATATAATGCCGTCAGCTGTTCGCTTTGATTCATATGCAGCGCAAACGGGTCGTTCTCTGCCGCAGGACTATTGTGTGAACGTGAATAAAACTCTGTGACGCCGCGCGCTTCAGCATTGGCTTTCCCATAAAAACGCAAATCGCCTTGTGCGTAAACCGTTTCTGGTTCACTATTCAACCAAAAATTTACCAGATCAAAATGGTGAGTGGATTTATGCACCAATAGTCCACCGCTATTGCGTTTATCACGGTGCCAGCGACGGAAATAATCCGCCCCGTGCTCGGTATTCAACAGCCACTCGAAATGAACAGAATAAACTTCACCAATCAGCCCTGCGGCAATTAATTCACGGACTTTACTGTGATGTGGTGCGTAGCGGTAATTAAAGGTCACGCGTAATTTACGTCCGGTACGGTTAATCGCATCAATAATCGCCTGACATTTCTTTTCATCGATCGTCATCGGCTTTTCACTGATGACATCGCACCCTAATTCCATTGCCCGGATAATATAGTGATGATGCGTCCGGTCTATAGACGTAACAATAACAATGTCGGGCTTGGTTTCCGCGATCATCTGCTCAAACCGATCGGCGTGATACATCACGACATTGTCATGTCCAAATTTATGGACAATCTGGTTGGCGTAATTCATTCGCGTCTGGTTTGTATCGCAAAAAGCAACAAACTGTCCCTGATCCTGATAATCCCGGGCAATAGATTCCAGATAAAGGCCTGCACGCCCCCCTGTTCCCACTACGGCATATTTCTTTTTCATTCTGTGCATTTCCTCCAAATAACATAGAGCACATAAAAAATAGAGCATACCAGCACCGCTCACCTTCACATTATTGCCATATAATGATGTGATCTGGCAGTAGAATGAAGATTGACATGCTCCATCTCTCATAAATAAAAATTGAGTAATTACTATATTACTGTTTGATTTTTTTAATAATATTAGACGCAGCTTATCCCCCTCACGTCAAATCTGCATCGACTTTCTTAAGTACTCATCCACCAATGGTGGTTCTTCTGGAATGGCGTTGCCGACGCATTCAAAGCTCATCAACCTTGCCAGACATGAAAATACACCGGAGGCACAGGGCTACGATCGCAATGGCTTTCTCTTTTTCCACATCACCACGTGACATCTCTCGCATTTTATTTTCAATCCGCCCGATGATGTCGGATAATCAACATGTCACTCATGAGAGAAGCAAGAAAGCGATAAGCGCGTAAGGAATCACTATGCAGACTTTTTTTCAGGACACTATGGCAACTCCGCTCGGGGAGTTATTGATTATTGCGGATGAAAATAATCATTTGCGTGCCGTCGAGTGGCGCGAGTATGAAGACGATTTATTTCGCTCACTCAATCGCAGTTATCGAAATGATCCCTTTTCGTTACAGCCGCGCCATAATCCCGGTGGCCTGACAGACCGTCTGCAACGCTATTTTGAGGGTGAATTAGCGATTATTGATACGCTGCCCGTCGCTTCTGTAGGAACCGAATTTCAACAACAGGTTTGGCAGGAATTACGAAAAATTCCCTGTGGAGAAATTACCACGTACGGCGAACTTGCGACGCTGCTGGGACGCCCTGGCGCAGCGCGTGCGGTCGGCATGGCAAACGGCTCAAACCCTGTTAGCATCGTGGTCCCGTGCCATCGTGTCATCGGTACTGGTGGCGCACTGACGGGCTATGCGGGTGGTATTCATCGTAAGCAATGGCTGCTGGCTCACGAAGGATATTTACCTCAACAGCTCTTTACTTCAACAGAATAGTTTACCGTTATAATTTTTGCGCTTCGCGACACACGAAATTGCCCTCCGAATTGCTTATCACAGTAAGTGATTCGGATTAATCAATGTGTTAACCGTTCGGTAACGTAATGAACGAAAATATTATCTCCTCGCGGGTCTTATATATCGGAATATTTTCCAGCAAAATCGAAAAATTATAGTTAGTTCACTATTTATTGGCCTATTCCCGTGATTGCCGGTCTTATCATGGCCGATAAAAGCTGTTAAAATTGACCAATATCAATTATTGCCTGAGCAAAGCCTATGATCCCGGAAAAGCGAATTATCCGACGCATCCAGTCTGGCGGTTGTGCAATCCACTGTCAGGATTGCAGTATCAGTCAGCTATGCATCCCTTTCACCCTGAATGAACACGAGCTCGATCAGCTCGACAACATCATCGAAAGGAAGAAGCCTATCCAGAAGGGGCAAGCACTGTTTAAAGCAGGCGATGAATTGAGATCGCTGTACGCCATCCGTTCCGGTACGATAAAAAGCTATACCATTACGGAGCAAGGCGACGAGCAGATCACTGGTTTTCATCTGGCGGGTGACTTAGTGGGCTTTGATGCGATCGGTACTGCCCAACATCCGAGCTTTGCGCAGGCGCTGGAAACGTCAATGGTATGCGAAATTCCTTTCGAGACGCTGGACGATCTCTCCGGGAAAATGCCTAACCTGCGTCAGCAGATGATGCGCCTGATGAGCGGTGAAATCCGTGGAGATCAGGACATGATTCTGCTGCTGTCGAAGAAGAACGCTGAAGAGCGCCTGGCGGCGTTTATCTACAACCTCTCCCGCCGTTTTGCTCAGCGCGGTTTCTCGCCGCGTGAATTCCGTCTGACCATGACGCGCGGTGATATCGGTAACTATCTGGGACTAACCGTTGAAACCATCAGCCGCTTGCTAGGGCGTTTCCAGAAAAGCGGTACGCTGGCAGTAAAAGGGAAATACATCACGATCGAGAATATTGATGCGCTTTCCGAATTAGCCGGCTCATCGCGTAAATAATCTTTCCCGCCTAACTATTTGATGTTGCCACTTTTTCTGCTGTGGCAACGTCAGTATTCTCCTTCCTTTCCGCGTCATTCGTGATATTTCCTATTTTGTCATTCTGCTGCTTATCTCTGTTGTTCAAAACGATTCCATTGCGGTACTCTTGATTTACAGGCTGTAGAGTAACAGCTGTTTGGAGGAGCTATGGCAAAGTATCAGAACTTACTGGTAGCTATTGACCCAAATCAGGATGACCAACCAGCACTGCGCCGGGCAGTTTACCTGGTTCAGCGGCTTGGCGGCCGTATCAAGGCATTTCTGCCGATTTATGATTTCTCTTATGAAATGACAACCCTGCTTTCTCCCGATGAACGGGTGGAAATGCGTCAGGGCGTTATTCAGCAACGGACTGAGTGGATTGCGGAACAGTGCAAATACTACCTTGACGCTGGCGTTTCGATAGAAATCAAAGTGGTCTGGCACAATAAGCCCTTTGAAGCCATTATTCGGGAAGTCATTTCCGGACAACATGACCTGTTGTTGAAAATGGCACATCAGCACGATCGGCTGGAAGCGGTTATCTTTACGCCAACCGACTGGCAGCTACTGCGCAAATGCCCCTGCCCCGTGTGGATGGTGAAAGATCAGCCCTGGCCAGTCGAAGGTCGTGCGCTGGTTGCCGTCAATCTGGCCAGCGAAGACCCTTATCACGATCCACTCAATATCAAACTGGTATCGGAAACGCTGGAGCTGGCGCAGCAGGTTGATCAGACCGAGGTTCATCTGGTCGGAGCCTACCCGGTTACCCCCATCAATATTGCCATTGAACTGCCTGATTTCGATCCCAGCGTCTACAACGATGCGATTCGAGGCCAGCATCTTATCGCGATGAAATCGCTACGGCAGAAATTCGGCCTGGATGAACGCGTAACGCACGTAGAAAAAGGGTTGCCGGAAGAAGTGATTCCCGATCTGGCGGAGCATCTGCAGGCGGGCGTCGTGGTATTAGGCTCGCTGGGTAGAACCGGCCTTTCCGCTGCCTTTATCGGCAATACCGTCGAGCATGTGATCGATCACTTGAAGTGCGATTTACTTGCGATCAAACCCGATGATTTCGTGTCACCGATTACGTTAGAAGACGGTGATAACAGCTAATTGCTCGTTTCATCTCGCTCAACATCAAATAATGCCAGCCTCCGTGCTGGCATTATTTTTGGCGATGTCATGAAGCTATACCCGAGATGTAAAAAAGGGGCGATTTCGCCCCTTTCGTTTTCTACTTCCTATCACGCTTACAGCGCTTTCAGAATCGCCTCAACGCTGTCTTTGGCATCGCCAAACAACATCTGCGTGTTCTCTTTAAAGAACAGCGGGTTCTGTACGCCAGCATAACCGGTATTCATAGAACGCTTGAACACGATAACATTCTGCGCTTTCCACACTTCCAGCACTGGCATGCCAGCAATTGGGCTGTGTGGATCTTCTTGCGCTGCTGGGTTAACGGTGTCATTCGCACCAATGACCAGCACAGTGTCGGTATCGGTGAAATCATCATTAATTTCATCCATTTCCAACACGATGTCGTAAGGGACTTTTGCTTCAGCCAACAGCACGTTCATATGACCAGGCAGACGCCCTGCAACCGGGTGAATACCAAAGCGAACGTTGATGCCACGCGCACGCAGTTTTGCGGTGATGTCATGCACGGGGTACTGCGCCTGCGCGACGGCCATACCGTATCCCGGCGTGATGATAACTGAAGTTGAGTTCTTGAGTAAATCAGCCACGTCTTCCGCTGAAGCCTCACGGTATTCACCGACTTCTTCACTCTCACCAGAGGACACGCCATCCGTACCAAAACCACCGGCAATCACGCTGATAAAGGAACGGTTCATCGCTTTACACATGATGTAAGAAAGAATCGCACCAGAAGAACCCACCAGAGCACCGGTCACGATCAGCAGGTCATTGCTCAGCATGAAGCCCGCTGCCGCTGCCGCCCAACCGGAGTAGGAGTTCAGCATAGAAACGACGACTGGCATGTCCGCCCCGCCAATCGATGCAACCAGATGCCAGCCAAATACTAGTGCAATCGCCGTCATCAGAATCAGCGCCAGTACCTGCAACGCTACGCTGCCCGTATTGACGAAAACCAGCAACAGCAGGAAAGACACAACCAGCGCCGCCAGATTCATTTTATGGCGATGAGGCAGCATCAATGGCTTGGAGGAGATATTGCCACGCAGTTTACCGAACGCGATCACCGAGCCCGTGAAGGTCACGGCACCGATGAAGATACCCAGGAAGACTTCCGTCAAATGGATATTGACCATCACCGGATCGGTAATTTCACCGTGATCGAGGAAACTGTTAAAGCCAACCAGCACCGCAGCCAAGCCCACAAAGCTGTGAAGAATCGCAACCAGTTCCGGCATTTCGGTCATTTCAACCTTACGCGCCAGATAAATACCGATTGATCCACCGATCGCCATCGCGACGATGATCCAACCCACGTTGCCAGAATCAGGCCCCAGTATCGTCGCGATCAGCGCAAGCGCCATACCGCTGATACCAAAGATGTTCCCTTGTTGCGACGTTTCGTGCTTGGACAATCCAGCCAAACTGAAAATAAAGAGAATTGCGGCAACAATGTATGCAGCAGTTACTAATCCACCAGACATGTGTTACCCCTTAGTTTTTACGGAACATTTTCAGCATGCGCTGAGTCACGGTGAAACCACCGAAAATATTGATGCTGGCGATCAATACGGCAATGAATGAGAAGAATGACACCCATCCGCCGTGGCCGATCTGCAACAATGCTCCGACAACGATAATGCCTGATATTGCGTTAGTGACTGACATCAATGGCGTGTGCAATGCGTGGCTGACATTCCAGACAACGTAATAACCCACCACGCAGGACAGCGCAAAAACGGTAAAGTGAGACAAGAACTCTTTAGGTGCGACGTCAGCAAGCCAGCCAAACAGCAGGATGGCGATCACGAGGAACGCATATTTCTTCCACGGCGACGTCGGCTTGGCTTCTTCCTTCACTACCGCAGCGGCAGGTTTCGCCTGCTGTGGCTGTGCTGAAACCTGAATCGGCGGTGCTGGCCAGGTGATTTCACCTTCTTTAATGACGGTCACGCCGCGAATCACGGTATCGTCAAAATCGACGTTGATCTCGCCATCTTTCTCTTTGCAGAGTAATTTCAGCAGGTTAACCAGGTTCGTGCCGTAAAGCTGTGAGGATTGCGTCGGCAGACGGCTAGGTAAATCGGTGTAACCGATAATTTTGACGCCGTTCTCCGTCACGGTAACGCGATCGGCTACGGTCAATTCGCAGTTCCCGCCCGTTTGTGCTGCTAAATCGACAATCACGCTACCGGGCTTCATGCTCAGCACCATTTCTTTGGTGATCAGGCGCGGTGCCGGTTTTCCAGGGATCAGTGCGGTAGTGACGATAATGTCAACTTCTTTCGCCTGAGCGGCAAACAGTTCCATTTCGGCTTTGATAAAGGCTTCAGACATGACTTTGGCATAGCCATCGCCGCTGCCCGCTTCTTCTTCAAAGTCGAGTTCGAGGAACTCAGCCCCCATGCTTTTAACCTGCTCTTTTACTTCAGGGCGGGTATCAAAAGCACGAACGATAGCGCCTAAACTACCTGCGGCACCGATCGCGGCCAAACCTGCCACGCCTGCACCGATAATCATAACCTTGGCAGGCGGAACCTTACCTGCAGCGGTAATTTGTCCGGTAAAGAAGCGGCCAAACTCGTGGGCGGCTTCAACGATGGCACGATAGCCCGCGATGTTAGCCATCGAGCTGAGCGCATCCAGTGACTGCGCGCGCGAAATACGCGGCACGGAATCCATCGCCATCACCGTCACCTGACGGGCAGCCAGCTTCGCCAGCAGTTCTGGGTTCTGCGCTGGCCAGATAAAGCTGACAACCGTACTGCCCGCTCGGGTCAGTTCGATTTCATCATCCTGCGGCGCATTCACCTTCAGGACGATATCGGCTTGCCAGACTTCCGAACTGTCAACAATCGACGCACCGGCTTCTTCGTATGCCGCATCATCAAAACTTGCCAGTTTTCCCGCTTCACGTTCTATCGAGACCGTAAAACCCAGTTTCAGCAGCTGTTCAACCGTTTTCGGCGTCGCTGCTACACGGGCTTCATTGGCCAACCGCTCTCTTGGTACACCAATACGCATGCTGATACCCTTTTCGCTTATTTTTAACGAAGGTTATTATTCTCACCCTATTCTGTTATACGAATTCGCCGAGACCTACGGCACCCTGTATCCCCACATTCACGCGGTAGGAAGAAGGTCTTATCATCTTCTTACCACACGTTTTTTGAGGCGTCTCACTGTAGGCGAACTCATTTATAACGTACTGAAAATGTGATCGATGATCCATAAATAAAATGAATTTCACAGAAAAGCCGAGTTATCACAGGTTCTGTCAGCCTTTCTTGGTCGAAAATCATGCTCTTCTCTGCCTTTTGTAGCATTATTACAGAAGTATTTTTCTGGGCTGTTTCACAAAAACAACGTGTTACAAGGTTGTTAATGCGATAATTTGTATAAATATCCCTTATGATGTCAAAACAATCATTAACCGTTATTATTAGCACTTTTCTTGTTCCAAGCCGAAGCATCACGGCTTTTTAGCCCGCTGAAAATGCTAAAGCACAAGAATTTATTCCGTGCGATAATCAGCCCTATTCCGTTACAGGTTGATTGCTATACCTTAAATAATTCGAGTGGCAGGAAGGCGAAAGGATTTTTTATGAAGCTGAAGACTACTGTTATTGCATCCACATTGTTGTTATCACTCTCGGCATTTTCAGCGCAGGCTGCACAGGAACTTACGCCTGAGCAAGCAGAATCCCTGCAACCCTTTGAACGAATTACGTTTAAAGGACGTTTTAACGCGATCAATGAAGCGGTAGCCGCCGCCTCAAAACGCGCCGACAAGCTGGGTGCAGAGTCGTTTTATGTACAAGCGATGGATGATGCTAATTCGAGCGGCAACTGGAATGTCACGGTCGACCTGTATCGCAAAGATGCACCAAAAGCGAATCAAGACACCCAATTCCGCACATTCTACGGCGTGAAAGAGCTGCCGAAAGATGTGGCTTACGGGCTGGAACCGTATGACACGGTAACCGTTGGTGGATTTTTCCGTAGCCAGCCGGACGTAAATGACGCCATTGCGAAAGCAGCAAAAGAGAAAAATGCCGATTCGTTCTACATCGTCCGTCAGGTCGATGTGAACTCGAATAGTGCCAACCAGAAAGTCACTGCATACATTTATAAAGCCGATGCGCCGAAGCGCCAGACCCAGAGCACGGACGTGATTCCAGCGGATTCTGATGCAGGCCGCGCCGCGTTGGCTGCAGGTGGTGCAGAAGCTGCTAAAGTGGAAATCCCAGGTGTCGCCAACTCTGGCAGCCCTAGCCGCAACGTAGGTAATTTCTTCGAAACACAATCGTCAAAAGGTGGACGTTACACGGTAACGTTATCTGATGGCACCCAAATTCAGGAACTGAACAACGCCACGGCAGCGCAGATGGTGCCTTTCGATTCGGTTAAATTCCGCGGCAACTACACCAACATGACACAGGTGTCCGAAGCCGTTGCTAAACGCGCGGGCGAGAAAGGTGCCAAGTACTACCACATCACCAGACAGTGGGAAGGTAAAGGCAACAACCTCACGATCAGCGCCGATCTTTATAAATAACAGTCATCATGCTGTGTCGTAGAAAACGCCGAACGTTATAAACACAAAAACCCGCGATATCGCGGGTTTTTTTATGACGAGCTTCCTGCCCACCACTCTGCTGGTCGTCGCAAGCGACGTTGAAAAACGTTCCCTACGTTTTTTACGTCAGCAAGTAATCTACTGTGAGTAAGATTACTTGCTAGTATCCAGTTCTGGGAAGTTTTTCACCAGATCGTCAATCGCTTTGATCTGTTGCAGGAACGGCTCTAGCTTATCCAGCGGCAGCGCAGACGGGCCATCACACTTCGCATTCGCAGGATCCGGGTGAGCTTCAATGAATAGCCCCGCCAGACCGACGGCCATACCGGCACGCGCCAGTTCAGTGACCTGTCCACGACGGCCACCAGACGCCGCACCAAACGGGTCGCGGCACTGCAGCGCATGTGTCACGTCAAAAATCACTGGCGCACCGTTGGAAACGTGCTTCATGACATTGAAACCCAGCATATCGACAACCAGATTGTCGTAACCGAAGTTGCTACCGCGATCGCACAAAATCACCTGATCGTTGCCACCTTCGATAAATTTATCGACGATGTTACCCATTTGCCCCGGGCTGACGAACTGCGGTTTTTTCACGTTGATTACCGCACCGGTTTTCGCCATCGCTTCCACCAGATCGGTTTGGCGTGCCAAAAACGCAGGAAGCTGGATCACATCAACCACATCGGCAACGGGCTGGGCCTGATGCGATTCATGCACGTCAGTGATAATCTTTACGCCAAAAGTCTGTTTCAGTTCCTGGAAGATTTTCATCCCTTCTTCCAGACCGGGACCGCGGTAAGAGTGAATCGAGGAGCGGTTAGCCTTATCGAATGACGCCTTGAACACGTAAGGAATGCCCAACTTCTGCGTGACCGTGACGTAATGCTCACAAATGCGCATCGCCAGATCGCGTGATTCAAGAACATTCATGCCGCCAAACAGCACAAAAGGCAGATCGTTGGCGACTGGGATATCCCCTATCTTGACCACTTTATTCGTCATACTTTTACCTTCATGTCGGGAAATAAATTAACGTAGCATTACTGCAAAACGGTTTCTCAATGTAAGACTGTTTTTTTAATGCAAGACAATCTGTTTCTGCTCTATCGAGTGAATCTGCACTTTTATCATTTCACTCACCGGATCTTCCGGGCACTGTTCAACGAAATAGTTGAGATCGGACAGCGCAATATGGTCGCAATCCAGTTGAGCATAAATCAGGCCGCGATCGCGGATTTCATAGGGATCATCCGGGTCAAACTGCAGCACCGCTTCGCTGGCTCTCAGCGCCAGCTCCATCTGTTTTTCTTCCATCAGGGCGACTTTCAGCGTGTCGAGCATCTTACGCACGATCAGGACATTCTCGGCTTCATCCAGATCTTCATCCAGCAGGCGAGTTGACGGGCCAATATTACCTTTAAGCCACACTTCCAGCACATGCTCGCTCAGCGTATCGCCATTGAGCGGATTGATCAGCCACATCTCTTCATCAAGCCAGTCAGCGCGCAGAATCAACTGCGTCGGGAAAATCACCGGCATCAGCGGCAGACCGAGTTCATTGGCGATATGCAGAAAGATGATACCCAGCGACACGGGCAGGCCCTGACGAGATTCAAGCACCTGATCCAGCCACAGCGCATCAGATAGGCGATAAACGCCGCCCGCACCACCGAATCCCCAGGTGTGATAAAACAGCTCAATCAGTTTTTCAAGCTGAAGATCTTGCTCAAGACCGTCAGGAATAGCGGCTCGGGCGCTCTCAACCAGCTGTTGCAGATTTTGCCGCACATCCTGAGCGGGAAAGTCGCGGCGAATCGCCTGTGAAACCAACACGACACCATCACTTAGCAGTGACTGGTTGAATTCAAAATCAGCAATAGCACTCATAATTATTCCATCAGCAACGGTGACTGCGTCAGTGCCAACAGCACGACCACACCAAAGCATATTAAAGCAGATACAAACGCCAGCCAGCGAACGTTCTGGCTACGGGGGCGTTTCCCCAAGGCGATAGCGCCAAGAAGGATATAAATGATAACGCCAAACAGTTTTTCCGTCAGCCAGCTTTGCTCGGGAGTAAACGGATACGTATGGCTAAGCGTGATTAAACCAATACCGCTGATTAATAACAAGGTGTCGTTAATATGCGGCAGGATTTTCACCCAGCGCTGTTGCAGCATAGCGGATTGTCGGCACAGCCAAAAAAAACGAATCACAAACAGGGAAATACTGATGCCAACCGTTGCCAGATGCAGATATATCGTGGCGGGGTAAAGAGTTATCACGTCCATTGCTCCTAATAAATTGGGGCATTCGACCAGCGTCCTAACGACACGCGGTCATTGCCACCATAATCCTGACAGGTTTCTATTTGTGTAAATCCTCGGGCCTGCAATAGCTGACGCACCGCGTCAGCCTGCTGCCAGCCATGTTCCAGCAGCAGCCAGCCATCGGCCTCTAAATAATGCGGAGCGGATTCAATAATGGTGCGTAAATCGGCCAGTCCGTTGTCGGCGGCAATCAGCGCGCTGGCAGGTTCAAAACGAATATCGCCCTGCGACAGATGCACATCATCGGCATCGATATACGGTGGGTTACTGGCGATAAGCGCAAAGCGCGCGTGATCAAGCGGTGAATACCAGCTTCCTGACAAGAAACGGGCGTTGTCGAGCCCCAATTGCTGCGCATTTTTTGTCGCTAACGCAACGGCATCGGGCTGAACATCGACGCCAGTCACCCGGCAATCACGCCGTTCACTCGCCAGCGCCAGCGCAATCGCTCCGGTTCCAGTGCCCAGGTCCAGCACGGCACACGGCGTTTGAGGCAGGCGTAACAAGGCTTGTTCGACCAGACACTCGGTATCAGGTCGAGGAATCAGCGTGGCGGGTGAAACGGCCAGCGGCAGTGACCAGAACTCGCGCACGCCGATCAAATAGGCGATGGGTTCACCCTGTTCACGGCGCGCCAGCAGTTCAGTTAACTGCTGCTGTTCAGCCGCGTTCAGCTCAGTTTCACCAAACGCCAGCAGGAACGTGCGGGCCTTTCCGGTCACAAAGCCCAGCAAAATCTCCGCATCTCGCTTCGGGCTTTCTCCCGCCGCGAGCTGCGCTGCGGCAGAGATTAACCAATCCTGATACGTCATTATTCCTGCTCGGACAACGCAGCAAGCTGATCGGCCTGATATTCCTGCACGACTGGTTGAATCAGCGTGTCCAGCTTCCCTTCCATGACTTCATCCAGCCGGTAAAGCGTCAGGTTAATGCGGTGATCGGTCACCCTTCCCTGTGGGAAGTTGTAGGTACGGATACGGTCAGAACGATCGCCGCTGCCGAGCAGGTTACGACGAGTTGACGCTTCTTCCTGCTGACGTTTCTGCACTTCTGCGGCACGAATACGCGCCCCCAACACCGACAGCGCTTTGGCTTTGTTTTTGTGCTGTGAACGTTCGTCCTGACACTCCACGACAATACCGGTTGGCAAGTGGGTAATACGGATAGCGGAATCGGTGGTGTTAACGTGCTGACCGCCCGCGCCAGAAGAGCGGAAGGTATCGATGCGTAAATCAGCCGGGTTGATGTCCGGCATCTCCGCTTCCGGCACTTCCGCCATCACGGCGACCGTACAGGCCGAGGTATGAATGCGCCCTTGAGATTCAGTCGCAGGAACGCGCTGAACGCGATGACCACCGGATTCAAACTTGAGCTGACCGTACACACCATCACCAGAGATTTTGGCGATAACTTCTTTATAGCCGCCATGTTCACCATCGCTGGCGCTCACCACCTCAACACGCCAGCGGCGTGCTTCGGCATAACGGCTATACATACGGAACAGATCGCCAGCAAAGATTGCCGCTTCGTCACCGCCGGTCCCGGCGCGCACTTCCAGAAAACAGCCGCGCTCATCGTCGGGATCTTTCGGCAACAGCAGCACCTGAAGCTGCTGCTCCAGTGCTTCAATCGTCGCTTTACTTTCTTTCAGCTCTTCCTGTGCCATATCGCGCATTTCAGGATCGTCCAGCATCATTTCTGCGGTCTGCTGATCCTCTTGCGCCTGCTGCCATTGCTGGAAACAGCGGGTAATATCAGTGAGCTGCGCATATTCTCGCGACAGCGCGCGAAAGCGATCCATATCAGCGATGACGCTGGGCTCACCGAGTAACGCCTGGACTTCTTCATGGCGTTCTTGTAACGCTTCCAGTTTAGCAACAATAGAAGGCTTCATGCGGGCGGTTAAATCCTGTAATAGAGATGAATGCTAGTCCAGCCCAAGGCTGTCACGTAAAATTTGTAACCGGTGTTGGTCGCCGTCACGAGCGGCTTGCTGAAGGGATTTGGTCGGCGCGTGAATCAGACGGTTGGTTAAACGGTGTGTCAGTTCCTGAATCACCGCTTCAACGTCATTGCCTTGTTGGATGGCAGCCAGCGCCTTGGCTGTCATTTCCGCACGCAATTCATCGGCCTGAGCACGATAATCACGAATCGTTTCCACCGCGGACTGCGCGCGCAGCCAGGCCATGAAATCGGAGCTTTCCTGCTGCACGATGGATTCAGCCTGTACTGCCGCCGCTTTGCGCTGCGCAAGGTTATGCTGAATGATCGCATGCAGATCGTCCACGCTGTAGAGATAGACATTCGGTAATTTGCCGACTTCCGGCTCAATATCTCGCGGAACCGCAATATCCACCATCAGCATTGGCTGATTCCGTCTCGCTTTCAGCGTCCGTTCCATCATCCCTTTTCCGATAATCGGCAGCGTACTTGCCGTTGAACTGATCACGATATCAGCATGAACGAGCTGTTCGTCCAACTCCGCCAGCGTAATGACGTCTGCGCCCACTTCCATTGCCAGCGCCTGTGCGCGTTCACGGGTACGGTTTGCTATCATCATTTTCCGAACCTTATGCTCACGAAGATAACGAGCAACCAGTTCAATGGTCTCTCCGGCACCGACCAGCAGCACAGTAACATCCGCCAATGATTCAAAAATCTGCCGCGCCAGCGTACAGGCGGCAAATGCCACCGACACCGCACTGGCACCGATATCCGTCTCCGTACGAACGCGTTTAGCTACGGTAAAAGACTTCTGGAACAGCCGCTCCAGTTCGCTGGACAGGGAATGGCCACGCTGTGATTCGGCAAATGCCTTCTTCACCTGCCCTAAAATCTGCGGTTCGCCTAACACCAGAGAATCCAGACCGCTGGCCACACGCATCAAATGGCTAACGGCAGCGTTGTCCTGATGCCAATACAAACTGCCATTGACGTCTTCCGGTCGCAATTGATGATACTCACACAGCCAGCGAATCAACTGTTCACGCTGGTTTTCTTGTTCGTCAACGCTAAGATAGAGTTCCGTACGATTGCAGGTAGACAGCACAACGCCGCCCTGCACCAGCGGTTGCTGTAGCAGACTGTCGAGGGCCACTCCTAATTTATCTGGTGAAAACACAACGCGTTCACGCAGAGAAACTGGTGCGGTTTTGTGATTAATACCAAGCGCAAGCAGGGTCATTAGGCTGTTTCTGAGTAATACCGGTCTTAGTATGGATTTCGTTTGAGTCGCATTCTACTTGATGCAGGGGTGCAAGAAAAGCGACAGCACGCGATACACCTCGTCTGAGGTATACGCTTTTTGACAGAAAACAATAAACGCCATTAACGAATAACATCATTGACGCTGAGCGGTAAGCCCGTTAGCGTGACGTATTTCACGAACTTCGTTCATTTACAGGATACGACCGATATGCAAACCCAAACCGTCCGATGCCTGCGTTTACTGCCTTTAGCCAGCGTATTGCTAGCCGCCTGTAGCGTTCACCAACCGACCCAAACGGGTAAAAGCCCAACCTCGCCAGAGTGGCAGCAGCATCAGCAAAAAGTACAGCAGCTCAGCCAATATCAGACGCGTGGCGCTTTTGCCTATATCTCCGATAGCAAAAGAGTATCAGCCAATTTTTTCTGGCAGGACACACCGCCACAGCGTTATCGATTGCTGCTGACCAACCCGCTTGGGAGCACCGAATTAGAACTGCGAGCCCAGCCTGATGGCGTGCAAATTACCGATAATCAGGGCAAGCGTTATGTGGGCAAAGACGCTGAATACATGATTCAGCAACTGACTGGCATGGCGATCCCGCTAAATAATCTACGCCAATGGATACTCGGCATCCCAGGTGACGCCAGCGAATTCACACTGGACGAACGCTATCTGCTGAAAACCGTCACCTATCGCCAAGGCAACCAAAACTGGAACGTCAGCTATCAGAGCTACAACACCGAGCTAACTCCCCCGCTCCCAAGCAGTCTGGAACTGGTTCAGGGCGAGCAGCGTATTAAGCTGAAAATGAACAACTGGATGGTTAAATAAGCGATGCAACCGATGGTTATCGAGACATGGCCTTCCCCCGCCAAACTGAACCTGTTTCTTTATATTACCGGCCAGAGACAGGACGGATATCACCTGCTGCAAACGCTATTTCAGTTTCTGGATTACGGTGACACCCTGACGATTCAGCCACGCCATGACGACCAGATTAACCTGATTACCCCTGTAGACGATGTAGAGAACGAGCAAAATCTGATTGTCTGCGCCGCACGCCTATTACAGCAGCACTGTGAACGTCATATTCTTCGCCCAGCCTACTTCGGCGCAGACATCAGTATCGATAAGTGCCTGCCAATGGGCGGCGGGCTGGGCGGCGGTTCATCTAATGCGGCTACGGTTTTAGTCGCTCTTAACCATTTGTGGCAAAGTGGGCTGAACGTTGATACGTTGGCCGAACTGGGATTGCAATTGGGTGCGGATGTTCCCGTGTTTGTCCGTGGACATGCTGCCTTTGCCGAAGGCATTGGTGAGCAGTTAACACCTGCAAATCCGCCAGAAAAATGGTATCTGGTGGCGCACCCTGGTGTGAGTATTGCCACACCGTTGATTTTCGGCGATCCTGAACTGACGCGTAATTCGCCAGTTCGTGATTTAGAAACTTTATTAAACCAGACCTTCGTCAATGATTGTGAAGCTATCGCAAGAAAACGTTTTCGTGAGGTTGAACAGCTACTTTCATGGCTGCTAGAATATGCCCCGGCGCGCCTGACTGGAACGGGGGCTTGTGTGTTTGCAGAGTTTGACACCGAGTTCGCAGCCCGTCAGGTGCTTGACCAGGCCCCGGAATGGTTAAACGGTTTCGTCGCGAGAGGTGTTAATATCTCTCCGCTACAACGTACGCTTTCTGGGCAACGTTAGGTTTTGCCACACACCGGCTGCCACGCGGCCAGTCTGTAGCAAACTTAATTCATACACCCGTATGCATATTGTACCTGTTTGTTCATCCCTGCCTGGCAGGTGCAATATTTCTCTGGACGCAAGCCTGAGGTTCTTCTCGTGCCTGATATGAAGCTTTTTGCTGGTAACGCCATCCCGGAACTAGCACAACGTATTGCCAACCGTTTGTACACTAGCCTTGGCGACGCCGCTGTCGGTCGTTTTAGCGATGGCGAAGTCAGCGTGCAAATCAATGAAAATGTACGCGGTGGTGATATTTTCATCATCCAGTCCACCTGTGCACCCACCAATGACAACCTGATGGAACTGGTTGTTATGGTTGATGCTCTGCGTCGCGCTTCTGCGGGACGTATTACCGCCGTTATCCCCTACTTCGGCTATGCTCGTCAGGATCGTCGCGTGCGTTCCGCACGTGTGCCAATCACCGCGAAAGTCGTTGCTGACTTCCTGTCCAGCGTGGGGGTTGACCGTGTTCTGACTGTGGACCTGCACGCTGAACAGATTCAGGGTTTCTTCGATGTCCCGGTAGATAACGTATTCGGTAGCCCGATCCTGCTGGAAGACATGTTGCAACAGAATCTGGAAAACCCAATCGTGGTTTCTCCTGACATCGGTGGCGTTGTGCGTGCCCGCGCAATCGCTAAACTGCTGAACGATACCGACATGGCGATCATCGACAAGCGCCGTCCGCGTGCCAACGTTTCTCAGGTGATGCACATCATCGGTGACGTCGCTGGTCGTGACTGTGTACTGGTTGATGATATGATCGATACTGGCGGTACGCTGTGCAAAGCGGCGGAAGCGCTGAAAGAACGTGGGGCTAAACGTGTATTCGCTTATGCCACACACCCAATCTTCTCAGGCAATGCTTACGAGAACATCAAGAACTCTGTAATTGATGAAGTGATTGTCTGCGATACCATTCCGCTGGCGGAAAACATTCGTTCACTGCCGAATGTTCGTACGTTGACGCTGTCCGGAATGTTAGCCGAAGCGATTCGTCGTATCAGCAACGAAGAATCTATTTCTGCGATGTTTGAACATTAATCGCCGCTGATCGGGTAACCGATCGCAAACGATAATGATAAAGCCACCTGTAACAAGGTGGCTTTCTTATTTCTATACACGTAGTACTTCACGTTGCATGTGCGTTGGGGTCAAATTCGTTCCCGACGAATTTGTCCTTCGCTTGCTGCCTGCCTGAAACGCAAATTATTTAGTGTATATCACTATAAAAAATAAAAACCGCCATAGTGAGGCTACGGCGGCTCTAATATTCATTCTTATTAACACTATAGATGACGCTGGCGACGGCAACGCTTATCAAAGTGTTTAACCCACCAATAGCGGTCTGCAACTTCCTCACGTCCGCTGATACGCGCGCCCACCAACCAAAATATTGCGCCAGAAAAAATACCTACCAAATCAATATAAGTCATATATGCAGGGACATTCAGCTTAGGGAATTGGCTGGCGATGGAGAAGCCGATGCCGCCAATCATCAGAACCATACCAAGCCCCATCAATACATTACCCAATACTGCCACATTTTTACGTTTCATCTGCCACCTCCAGATTAATTCTGTGGATGAATCGGAGTGCCATTACCGTTTACTTTCTTAGCATTGGTGCAATTATAGACAATATTGTGCATAGATGATTGCGGGAGGGATCACAGATAAAAGTAATGATTAATATTTTTTTACGTTTAAACAACTAAATAGACAAAATTCCAAATAATCACATTACTGAACAAATAATATTATATTTATATTCCAGCGTCGATATACCCTAAATAATTCGAGTTGCAGGAAGGCGGCAACGCAGTGACAAATCGGTTAGAGACCGATTTGAACAGCGCTAACGCTGGCCCGAAGGGTGGACCTCATTTATGAGGTCCATTAATCCCTGGGAGCTTACTCCAGTAAATGACCGGGGTGAGCGAGGACAAATTGGCTTAGCCAATTTGAACGCCGCTTGCGGCAGCCCATCAGGGCGAGGCTCAGCGATGAGCCGTGTATTGCCAACGCACGTGCAGCTTGAAGTATGGCGGGTATATTTGGCTATACGTCATGCGGTGTGTAAACTAGCGCTTTCGTTTATCACACTACCCTGCGTAAGTTTAAGCACGTAATCTGGAATATACCGTGAGCAGCATTAAATTAATTGTCGGCCTGGCTAATCCTGGCGCGGAATATGCCGCCACTCGTCATAATGCGGGTGCCTGGTTTGTCGATCGTCTGGCGGACGCTTACCGTCAGCCGCTGAAAGAAGAAAGCAAATTTTTTGGTTACACTTCCCGCCTGAATCTGGCTGGGCAAGATGTACGCCTGCTGGTTCCCACCACGTTCATGAACCTGAGCGGCAAAGCCGTCGCGGCAATGGCCACCTTCTACCGCATCCAGCCTGATGAAATTCTGGTTGCCCACGATGAGCTGGATTTATTACCGGGAATTGCCAAACTTAAGTTAGGCGGCGGACACGGCGGCCATAACGGTCTGAAAGACATCATCAGTAAATTGGGCAACAACCCGAACTTCCATCGTTTACGCATTGGTATCGGTCATCCGGGTGATAAAAGCAAAGTGATCGGTTTTGTGCTGGGAAAACCGCCGATGAGCGAGCAGACGCTGATCGACGATGCCATTGACGAAGCCGTACGCTGCACAGAAATCCTGATGAAAGAAGACATGATCAAAGCGATGAACCGCTTGCATGCCTTCAAAGCGGCATAATCTGGTCAGAATGCGGATGGCAGATCGAGATAAATCGCCATTCCGTGTATAATCGGCCGAAATATTTCCATTCTGACAGGCAAGAGATAGTAATTGCCTGATTAATAAGTTATTTAAGGTGATATAAACATGGGATTCAAATGCGGTATCGTTGGGCTGCCTAACGTCGGTAAATCCACTCTGTTCAATGCGTTGACCAAAGCCGGCATCGAAGCGGCCAACTTCCCGTTTTGTACCATCGAGCCGAACACTGGCGTCGTGCCAATGCCCGATCCACGTCTGGACAAGCTGGCTGAAATCGTTAAGCCACAGCGTATCCTTCCCACCACCATGGAATTTGTTGATATCGCGGGTCTGGTAAAAGGCGCATCCAAAGGTGAAGGTTTGGGTAACCAGTTCCTGACCAACATTCGTGAAACGGAAGCCATCGGCCACGTTGTACGCTGCTTCGAAAACGACAACATCATTCACGTAAACAACAAAGTTGATCCAGCTGATGACATCGAAGTCATCAACACTGAATTAGCACTGTCTGACCTCGACACCTGCGAACGCGCCATTCATCGCGTGCAGAAGAGAGCCAAAGGCGGCGATAAAGACGCTAAAGCTGAGCTGGCCGCGCTGGAGAAATGTTTACCTCAGTTGGAAAACGCTGGCATGCTGCGCTCGCTGGATTTAAGCGATGAAGATAAAGCAGCCATTCGCTACCTGAGCTTCCTGACGCTAAAACCAACGATGTACATCGCCAACGTCAACGAAGACGGTTTCGAAAACAATCCATACCTCGATAAAGTGCGTGAAATCGCCGCCGCTGAAGGTTCTGTCGTTGTGGCCGTCTGCGCCGCCGTTGAATCAGATATTGCCGAACTGGATGATGCAGACCGTGAAGAATTCATGGCTGAGTTAGGTTTAGAAGAACCAGGCCTGAACCGCGTGATCCGCGCGGGCTATGAACTGCTGAATCTGCAAACTTACTTCACCGCTGGCGTGAAAGAAGTTCGTGCATGGACAATCCCTGTCGGCGCCACTGCCCCGCAGGCAGCTGGTAAGATTCACACCGACTTCGAAAAAGGCTTCATCCGCGCGCAGACTATCGCCTATGAAGACTTCATCACCTACAAAGGTGAACAAGGCGCGAAAGAAGCCGGAAAAATGCGTTCAGAAGGCAAGGAATACATCGTTAAAGATGGCGATGTGATGAACTTCCTGTTCAACGTCTAAATAGCTTCTGTTGTCTCATGAGTTTTCATTGAGTCTCATGGCAACGATTATATCCTATAAAATCCACGCAATCGCGTGGATTTTTCTTTTCATAACGTCTCGTCCCCTCTCGAAAGCTCATCTGTATCACAAACAACCTGAACGTAGATCAAACGATTTCCGTTGGTTAAGAATCATTACAATCAGATTGTTGACCCGATTGTTAAAGATCATATCGTTGAGAGCATTAAATCATTCGATCCTCTGGGCGTGAATTTGTCTTAGCCACGACATAAAATCTCCAGAGCAGATGGGGAAAAATGAAGCCTTTAATCAGATAGATTCATCAGTGACCAACTGATTATAAAATTAAAAACAGCCACATCGGCTTCCATCCTTCGATTCACTCTTGAGAGATATAATGCGCGAATTGCTGACTCCATTTATGCGTGACAAATTTCTTCACGCTCTCGTTGTGCTGGGGATCGTACTCAGTTTCTTTGCTGTATTTAAAACAGATGAACTTACCGCTTCCGTTGACTGGAAAACTATTCTGACGTTGACAACATTACTGATGCTCACCAAAGGGATTGAGCTCAGTGGGTATTTTGACAAACTGGGTTCGAAGTTGGTGAGTAAGTTTAGAACACAGAAAACATTGGCATTATTTATCGTGACGCTGGCAGCGTTACTATCCACGTTTCTCACCAATGATGTTGCTTTGTTCATTACGGTGCCACTCACGCTGTCGTTGTCTAAAGCATCTGATTTTCCCGTTGGGCGATTAATTATCTTTGAAGCCCTCGCCGTTAATGCAGGCTCTTTACTCACGCCTATTGGCAATCCACAAAACATTCTTCTCTGGAGTAAGAGCGGATTAAGTTTTATGGAATTTGTGATGGAAATGCTCCCCTTGAGTGCCTTGCTGTTTATCGCACTACTGATTTTGACCGTATGCAGTTTCAGTAACAACGGAGTCGCGACACCGGATAACTCTCTCGGGGGAGATTATCGTCATGGTCTGCTTTTAGGTACGCTGGTGTTGTACGTGCTGTTTATCGTGGCACTTGAGTTGGATAAAATCCTACCAGTACTGATTCTGGTTCCCCTATTTTATCTGCTATTTGCACGTCGTGTATTGCTACAGCTTGACTGGGGATTACTGGCCGTGTTTGTTTTGATGTTTATTGATGTATTCCTCCTGACGAAATTACCGGCCCTTAGCAACCTTATTACATTAATACCGCATTGGAGTAATGGTGCGCATTTTCTGCTGGCGATAGGCCTCTCGCAAGTTATCAGTAACGTACCTGCGACCCTATTTCTACTTCATGCCGTCCCTTCATCGGTTCTACTGACATGGGCTGTGAATATCGGTGGTTTTGGATTACTTCAAGGTTCAATGGCTAACATTATTGCGTTGCGTATGGCAAACGATCGCCGCATTTGGTGGCAATTTCATCTATTTTCGATACCAGCACTTTTTTTCGCGATGATTGCTGGCTGGCTAATGCTTTATTGATGGTTTACCAAACGCAGCACGGACTATGTCATTAATACAACCGAATGGTGAAGCCCCACACTATGTCTGCTGTTCGGTACTCGCACCTGCTGGCTGCTCACGCAGCAAGACGAATACCGCACAGGCCGTCAGTGCAGCGATCCCCGCTAATACGTACATGACGGTGATGAACGACTCCGTATAGCGTTGTGATAACAGAGCCTCATAACCGGGCAGGATCGACACGGCGGTATGCAGTTCCCCCAACGCGGTGCGGCTGGCCGCTTCCAGAAGTGCAGCCTGTGAGACCGATTCCCCCATCTCCAGCGCCATACCATTTTGGATCAACGTGGCGAGCAAGGCGCTCATCATAGCGATAGCGACACCATCTGCGGATACCCGCACGGTATTGAAAATCCCCGTCGCCATGCCGACCCGTTCCGGCGTCACCACGCTGACGGCCAGCGCGTCCATGAGCCCCCACGGCAGGCCGATACCGATGCCAATCAGCAATAGCGGCAAGGGTAACGCCACACAGCGCTGAGCAAAGTCATGCGCTAACCCGAGCAGTCCGCCCGCCACAAGGAACAGTCCGACGCTGCATAGCAAGCTGGGAGTGAACCAGCGCGTCAGCAACGCCGCCAGGAACGGCACAACCAGCAACGGAGCTGCCAGCCACACCATCATCTGCCCTGCCTGCAATGCACTGTAGCCGTCAATGCCGATGAAGCGCCCCGGCAGCATCACAATCAGCACGATGAAGAGGAAGGCTGGCGAAGCGGCCAGCACCTGTACGCCAATAAATCCGGGAGAGCGAAAGAAACTCAAATCCAGCATAGGTTGTACTGCTCGCCGTTCGATAACCACAAAACCGGCAAACACAGTAACTGACGCGAGCAACATGGCGATAACCGTAGCATTGCGCCATCCCAGTTCCGGTACCAGCAGCATACCGTAGGTGAAGAGTCCCAAAGCCAGCGTAAAGCTGATCATGCCCGGCCAGTCCATCGCGCCAGCGTTCGTCTCGCGCACCTGTCGAGTGCTTATTGCGACCAGCCCCCAGCCAAGCAAACCCACGATGCCCGTAGCGTAGAAGATGCCCTGCCAGCTGCTGGCCTCAACCATCCATCCTGATACCAACGGGCCGAAAGCCAGCCCAAGGCCAAAGGTCGTGCCTAGTAAACTGAAAGCACGCGCGCGGGCTCGGCCAGCAAAAAGCGGTGCCAGCGATGACATCGCCGCGGCGAAAGCCGCCGCGCCGCCTATCCCCTGTAGTAATCGCAGCAGATCGATCCATAGTACGCTGGGGGAAAACGGAATCGCAAAGGTAAAAACACAGAACCACGCCAGCCCGATCAACCAAATGCGTCTGCGCCCGTAGATGTCGGTCAGGCTGCCCGACACCATCATCGCGCCACCATAGCTGAGGATGTAAGCGTTCATAATCCAGCCAAGCTGCGCCGGACTGCCGCCCAACTCCTGACTGATCGCGGGTAGCACGACCGCAGGGCCAGTGAAGCACAGCGGAATCAATAAACCAGTGAGGCAAGCGGCCAGCAGCTGAAGCCAGATTTTGGCGGAGGGAAAAGAAAGTGAAGTCATTGTTCTCGTCTGCAATAACGTGATGCCCAGAGGCACCAACAAGGATAGTCGGGCGTTTCCGGCAGCTTAAGTCAAAGCCATAACGAGAAAAATAGGATAAAGTTATCAATACTTCGGACAAAAATGTCTTAAATGGATCAGCGTGATGATGGACAAACTGGGCAGTATTGGCATTTTTGTGCGCGTGGCTGAACGGCTTGGGTTCTCTGCCGTATCGCGCGAATTGGGGGTTTCCCCCTCCTCTGTCGGCAAAGCGGTTGCACGGTTGGAAGCACGTTTGGGTGTGCGACTCTTTCACCGCAGTACACGAACGCTGGCATTGACCGCCGAAGGTGAAAAATTCCTTGAACGCTGCCGCAGTATTCTGAGCGAGGTCGAAGCTGCTGAACTGGAAATGACGCAGGCCAGCGAGACGCCACACGGTAAATTGCGCGTCAGCCTGCCCAGACACAGCAGCCTGTTCGAGCCTGTCATCGCAGATTTTATGCGGCGCTATCCGGCGGTCGAATTGGATCTGGATTTCTCCGACCGTTTAGTGGATGTCATTGGTGATGGTTTTGATGCCGCCATACGCACCGGAACGCTGGCGGATTCAGGACTCAAGCGCCGTCAGTTGGGCACGTTCCGCCGCGTGCTGGTCGGGGCACCAGAATATTTTAAGGAACACGGGCAGCCGCAGCATCCGATGGATCTTCAGGCGCATATCTGCCTGCATTACCGCTTTCCCAGCTCCGGCCGTCTCGAACCGTGGCCGCTTCCGCCAACCGCAGGGGAAACCCCCAACGATATTCCACTCTCGCTGGTCTGCAACAGCATAGAAATGCGCATCCATCTTGCTCGACAGGCCCAAGGCATTGCCTGCCTGCCAGATTTCAGCGTGGCGAAATACCTGCGCGATGGCCGATTACAGACCATCCTTAATGACTTCACCCACAATAGCAGCCCAATGTGGATTCTCTGGCCCGCCAGTCGCGACCTGTCCCCCAAACTCCGGGCATTCATTGACTGCCTGAATGAGAAAACGTTTGGTTGATAGCGCTCTGTGGCGGAGGAATGCGAGCTTAACTCTCGTTTCGCCCGCTACCACCACTGACTAAACGTCTGCTGCGGATTATCAACCTGAACGCGTTCACCAATGCGGGGCGTCATCAGTCGCCAGTCTTGGTTTTCACTCGCCTGAGAGATCCGATCCAGCGGATCGTTCCAGCGGTGGTGAGCCAGCTTAAATTTGCTGTTATGGCTCGGTAGTACCGCTTTAGCCTGCAAATCACTGGCCGCCTGCGCGCTTTCTTCCGGCGTCATATGCACGTGTGGCCAGTCCCGATCGTATTGCCCGCATTCTAGTATCGCGATATCGAACCCGCCCAGACGCTCAGCGATCTCCTTGTAATGCGCGCCATAGCCGCTATCCCCGCCGAGATACAGACGATACTGTGGCGTAATCAGCGCAAATGAGCCCCACAGCGTTTGGTTATGTTTGAGAAGCCGACCAGAAAAATGCTGTGTAGGAAGCACATGGATGTCGACCCCGTTCTCTTTCAGGCAACTGAACCAGCCGCCTTCCGTAATATCTTGCTGCGGGAAGCCCCATTTTACAAAATAGGAACCTACGCCCGTTGGCGTGACGATGCGGCGGATTTTCCCGCGTAGCGCGTTCAGCGTGGGGTAATCCAGATGATCCCAGTGATCGTGGGTGATCAGCAGATAGTCGATTTCGGGAACATCGTCCGGTGAATACACATTGCTGCCCTTGAAAGCGACGTTGGTGCGCGGCACTGGCGAAGCGTTGTCGCTAAATACCGGATCCAGCAGGAACGTTTTCCCTTCCAGTTGAATAAAATAGCTGGAGTGTCCCATCCAGATGATGACGTTATCCGTTTTACTCAACTGATGCAGATTGGTTTTTTCCGACGGCAGCCGGGTATCTGGTAACGCGCCAGCGTCTTTCTCGAAAAGAAAGCGATACAGCAGCGTGAATCGGTTCTGGCTATCGACCGTCGGGCGAGCCACTGGGTTATGAAACGCGCCATCGCGAAAGAGTGGGTTTTCCGGCTGGGGCTTGACCTCTGGTGATACATACTGCGGCTGTTTTAACCAGCCGTAAACGGCGACTACAATCACAGCCAAAACGAGTAACAAAAGCATAGCGTTTATCCGGTGTCGTTTCGTGATGAATATATTTCGTAATGAATGTCGTTTCGCCATGCCCGATTTCAGGCATCGGCCCTTTGGCACCGGCAGTTATGCACGAACGCTGAGAATCTGGCAAGGGAGAATCGGGGGATTTTTGGTGCAAAAAAAGCGAAGGTGTTCGCCTTCGCTCAGAAATGTTGATGAGAAACCGTGGGGGTCTGTCGCCGCTGACGCCTGTCCTACTGTGTCAGCGCAGATTACTTTTTAAGCGCCAGCATCGTTTTTCCCATCCCAACAACAAACTCATTTTGTTGTCCGATGACCTTATTCAGCGCGGCTTCATCCTGAATATTTTCGACCGTGTTGATCGCCTGCACTTCCAGCACGCGCCCTTTAATCAGCGTCGAGCACAGCGAATGCAGAACCTTGTTATTCAGAATCGTTTGTAAGCAGCGAAAAGGCGTCGCATCATCAATGTTTCCCGCACGCTGGTCAGGTTTGATACGCTGGCGCAGCATCTCTTTTTCCGTACTGGCGATCACCGCATCCAGATCGCTGGGTTTGGAGGCAATCGGGACATTGCCATCTCTATCTGGCGGCAGCATGAACAGTGAAACCAGCGCCTTATTGCCTGTCGTAGGGTCAACATACTCGGTCTGCACCATGTGGTTTACCGCATCGACCACTTTTTCTCGCTGAATCATGTTCAACAGCTGCGCAGGTAATGCATCGGTAAGATCCTGCGTGGTATAGCCGACGAACAAGTCTGGATCTTTTGTTTCGGCAAATCCGTGCAACGGCAGCACCAGTAACAGACCCGCAATCCCTTTCTTTATCACACTGATTTTCATTATATTCCTCGACTCTTCATTGTGTGCATTCCCCTATCTCACCACTCGCTATTCTTATCACGCTGACGTCGATAGCCTCAGGCCTTTTTACCACGTTTACACGCGACAGTGCATTCTACAACGACAGGAAAGAATAGCATTTTTTATAGAAAAACTTGTTGTCGGAGAATTCCTTCGCTAGAATCGCGCCGTTTACTCACCCCCAATGTGTCATGTGGAGCCCTAAAGTGCCCTTTACGTCAGCCCCCCTCTAACCGCCGACGACTGCATTAAGCAGCCTCGATTCGGCGCAGTCTGCGCCAGCGTTGGCTGCGGTACGAGTTCCCTGTTTTCCCCGCTATTGTGCGGAGCAGAAAACGAATCTCCCGCTTCCTCCCCCGCGACTCTGACCTCTGGAATGCCAGTGGACAGTCTATAGACTCGCGCCAGAACACGTTCGTCGGCCCTCTTTTTTTACTGTAGATGGGCCTGGCTGCGCCAATAACGCAGCAGGCGAAAAACATGTATTTACATTCAATACCGTTATTAAAATATCCGCGTACCCCTCATCTGGAAGGTTCGCGTTTACAGCCCGGCGATGATGCGTCGGATCAAATTGCACTGAAAGCACTGGCAGGCCGTTACGTCGTGATCGAAGAAAAGATCGACGGCGCAAACAGCGGCGTGTCCTTCAATGAAACGGCAGAACTCCTGCTCCAGTCGCGCGGCCACTATCTGGCTGGCGGCTCACGGGAGCGGCAGTTCAATCAGTTCAAGCTCTGGGCCACCGCGCACGAAATGCGTTTTCTTGAGCTGCTGGAAGACCGCTTCGTGATGTACGGCGAATGGGCGTACAGCAAGCATTCCGTGTTTTACGACCGTTTGCCGCACTACTTTCACGAATTTGATCTTTACGATCGTCGCGACGGCATTTTTTTATCGACGGCGCGCCGACATGCGATGCTGGCCGGTTCGCCCGTGCTGTCCGTTCCGGTACTTTATGCTGGGGAAATGCCAACGAATCCGGCGTTGCTGTGGAAGCTGGTGTTCCGTTCGCTGGCAAAAAGCCAGAACTGGAAGACGGCGTTTGAATCCACCGTGCAGCGTGAAGGTTTACCGCTCGCGTTGTGCTGGCAACAAACCGATAAATCGGATCGTTCGGAAGGCCTGTATCTGAAGGTTGAAGATGATGAACAGGTACTGGCTCGTTACAAGCTGGTGCGCCATGACTTTATCCAGACCATTTTAGACAGCGGCTCGCATCATTCCCGACGCCCTATTTTGCCGAACCAACTGGCTGAAGGCGTTGATCTGTACGCGCCTTGCCCAGCCGTATCCTGGGAAATGTTGGGGCTGAATACGCTGCGTTCTTTAGACGCGCTCGCCGCCGCCATGCCCGATAAGCAAGGAGTATGATTATCATGGAGTGGAATACCATCAGGGGATTGGTCCCTGCCTCTGGCGCACAGCCAGATTTTGCAGATTGTCTGGATGCGTTCCCGGTGCTTCAACGCGCCAAAGAGACGCAGCAGGAGCCGCGCTACCACGGCGAAGGCGATGTTTGGACACACACCATCATGGTGGTCGAATCGCTATTGCAGCTTCCCGATTACCAGACAGCCACGCGCGAGCAGCAGGAAATCTTGTTTTTTGCCGCATTGCTGCATGACGTTGCAAAGTACCGCACGACGGTAATTGACCCGGTAACGGGTCAGATTGGTCAACCGGGACATTCGCGCAAAGGCGCCATCGACGCCCGCGTGCTGCTGTGGGATGCAGGCGTTCCGTTTGCGATTCGGGAAGCGATTTGCCGCTTAATTTCGGTGCATCAGGTGCCGTTTTACTGCCTTGAGGATGAACGTCGTCGGGTGTCGCCGATCTTTACGATTCGCGAACTGTCATGGCAGTTGAGCATTCCGCTGCTGGCAACGCTGGCGGAAGCCGATATGCGCGGACGCATCTGTCAGGATCAAGCGCGCGTGCTCGACAGTATTGAGCTGTTTCGCGAGCTGGCGCGGGAGGAAGGCTGTTACGGCCAACCGAGATCGTTTGTCGATGCTCATACGCGCCTAAGTTATTTTCGCGGAGCCGATGTTCATCCAGACTACCCACTTTTTCAGGAACCGGGTTCAAAGGTCACCGTGATGTGCGGTTTGCCGGCTTCGGGAAAAGATACCTGGGTGCGAACACATCGGCCCCATTTACCCGTGGTTTCTTTCGACGATGCGCGAACAGAGTTGGGGCTGAAACACGGTGAAAACGAAGGGAAAGCGGTGCACTGGGCGACCGACAAAGCGCGTTCACTGCTGCGAACGCACGAACCGTTCGTGTGGAATGCCACGCATCTCAGCCAGCAAATGCGCACCCGCACGTTGGATCTGTGCTACGCCTACGGCGCAGAAGTGGAGATCGTTTATCTGGAGCGTCCGCGTCAGGAATTGCTGCGCCGCAATGGGAAACGGGACACCACATTGAGCAACAAAACGCTGCAAGGTATGCTGACGAAATGGGAACTTCCTTCGCCGACAGAAGCGCATAATGTTCACTATGAAAGCTAACGTCGCCGTAACGCACTTCAACGTGGAAGCGCGGTAAACGGGATCTCGTACTCTGTGAGACCGTTTCTTCCTGCATCAACATACGGTTTTTCATAGAGCGGTTTATCGTCCTCGAAACGTTCGGGGACGATAAATCCCCCCGCCGCCTTGATTGAAGATTTATGTGAATTTAGCGAGAAGATAGACGCATAATCATAATAATGAAATCACACAATTGTCAGGCAATTGCCACCCCAGCCCCAGATGCTTACCCCATCCGGCGTAAAACCGTTGCAGCGAAAATACCCCACTGTATCGTTCTCGCCAAGCAGCAGCACGTCTCTGGAGCCCCAAATTTTGTAGCCATTTGAAGCCCTATTATATGCGTTGAGGTCTCGTTGCTCTTAAAATCCTTTACGCCGTATGTCGCTTCTAAGATTATAAAAAAACCTTCGTACAGAAGGGTGCATTACGTAAGTGTGGCTAAGCATTATCGTTTGCAAATCAAAATGATTCATATTTTATTTATTAGATATTAAGGTGCTGGTACAACGACAGACCACTCCTTAGTTGGGCTGCCTAAAACAACCAACTCTTCATTTTTAGATATAACATATTGTTTATTATACACATATAGAGTTGATTTGTATTTTGCCTTACTCGTAATATGTATAATTCCGCCACTAAATGGTACTTCATCTGGAATGAAGATATTTGGAGACCAGTGTGTATCATATAAATCGATATAAATGTAATTATTTACTTTCAATGCATCATTTAGTTGTGATTGCGTTATATCCTTTCCATTTGAAAAATCTAAATTTGTAAAATACTCATTCATATAAACCCCTCGCATTCATTGATTTGACATAAAATACACAACGACTTTAATTGGTATTATTATGTATAGCTCAATAGAATAAATAATCAATGAAAAAATCTATATTTACCCTAACCATCGATAAATTAAAAACATTCGTTCATCACCAAAAATAAATCAATATTATATTTAAAAAGCATGATATTAAAATTAAATCATTTACAATTTAATATATACACCATAAATAATTCGAGTTACATGATAAAATTTTACCGAATCAACTGGCTGAAGGCGTTGATTTGTACGCGCCTTGTCCACAAGTATCCTGGGAAATGCTGGGGCTGAATACGCTGCGTTCTTTAGACGCACTCGCCACCGCCATGCCCGATAAGCAAGGAGTATGATTATCATGGAGTGGAATACCATCAGGGGATTGGTCCCTGCCTCTGGCGCACAGCCAGATTTTGCTGATTGTCTGGATGCGTTCCCGGTGCTTCAACGCGCCAAAGAGACGCAGCAGGAGCCGCGCTACCACGGCGAAGGCGATGTCTGGATACACACAATGCTGGTTGTCGAGTCGCTATTACAGCTTCCCGATTATCAGACAGCCACGCGCGAACAGCAGGAGATACTGTTTTTTGCCGCGTTGCTGCATGACGTTGCGAAATACCGAACGATAGTGATCGATCCGGTGACAGGGATAATTGGTCAACCGGGGCATTCGCGTAAAGGAGCGATCGACGCTCGGGCGCTACTGTGGGACGCTGGCGTGCCGTTTGCGATTCGGGAAGCGATTTGCCGGTTAATTTCGGTGCATCAGGTACCGTTTTACTGCCTTGAGGATGAGCGCCGCCGGGTGTCGCCGATCTTTACGATTCGCGAATTGTCCTGGCAGTTGAGCATTCCGCTACTGGCAACGCTGGCGGAGGCCGATATGCGCGGGAGGAAGGCTGCTACGGCCAACCGAGAGCGTTTGTCGATGTCCATACGCGCCTGAGCTATTTTCGCGGAGCCGATGTCCATCCAGACTATCCACTGTTTCAGGAACCGGGTTCAAAGATCACCGTGATGTGCGGTTTGCCGGCTTCGGGAAAAGATACTTGGGTGCGAACACATCGGCCCAATTTACCCGTGGTTTCTTTCGACGATGCGCGAACAGAGTTGGGGCTGAAACACGGTGAAAATGAAGGGAAAGCGGTGCACTGGGCGACCGACAAAGCGCGTTCACTGCTGCGAACACACGAATCATTTGTGTGGAACGCTACGCACCTGAGCCAGCAGATGCGCGCCCATACGTTGGATCTGTGCTATGCCTACGGTGCAGAAGTGGAGATCGTCTATCTGGAGCGTCCACGTCAGGAATTGCTGCGTCGCAACGGTAAACGGGACACTACGTTGAGCAATAAAACGTTGCAGGGGATGCTGACAAAATGGGAACTTCCATCGCCGACGGAAGCACATGATGTTCGCTATGAAAGCTAAGCAATTCATTTAAGGAGGGAAACGGCGTCATATCCCACCAAAATGGAAACAATTAAATGATAACTCAAAAAGTGAATATTTATCGCGCGGAATATCATGCGAACGGCTGAGATATTCCACGCCAAATTATGTTTGCGGCTTTATCTGAAAGTACGCCTTGGTATTATTTTTTTACACTTATACAGGCGTGTTTAATAAGCTCTCAACCGGGGGAGGAACTTGCAGATAAAAGCCCTGTTCCTGCAGCGCAAGTTTCACTTTTTCTATATCGGCATTCGCCAGTTTTTTACGCCCATCCAGCGGTAAGAGCATGGCTAACTGCGGCGTGCCGAAACTTTTCATTAATTCTTCTGGCACGCGTGAGAAATCGTCTTTTTTTTCAACATAAAGATAGGTCTGATCGCGTTTCGCACTTCGATAGATCACACAAAACATTTTTTTTACTCTATTTGATGGGAATGCCATCTTGCCTGTATATAATTGTGACTATAACATGCTTACAGCGCTCTGGAATATCATGCCTTAAATGTTACTCTAGGGATTAAAAGATGCTGAAAATGAGTCAGGATAGATGTCACAAACGCCAATAGAGCTAAAAGGCAGCAGCTTTACCTTATCGGTTGTTCATTTGCATGATTCCCAACCCGAGGTAATTTACCAGGCACTACAGGAAAAAATAGAGCAGGCGCCTGCTTTCCTGAAAAATGCCCCCGTTGTGATTAATGTTGCTGCATTAACAGCGGAAACGGACTGGATAAAATTACAGCAGGCCATTTCGTCAACTGGCCTGCATGTCGTTGGCGTCAGCGGGTGTACCGACGACGCATTAAAGAAAATCATTGCGCAGGCGGGGCTTCCCCTTCTGAGCGAAGGTAAAGCACAACGCCGGGTCGTCGAGCCCATCGCCGCCGTTCCTCCTGCGGTGAAAACGAAAGTCATCAGTCCCCCCGTTCGTTCCGGCCAACAGATTTACGCCCGGAACTGTGACTTAATCATCACGAGCAACGTGAGCGCGGGTGCTGAGGTGATTGCCGATGGCAATATTCATATTTATGGCATGATGCGCGGCCGAGCCCTCGCAGGCGTTTCTGGCGATGTTCAGTGCCAGATATTCTGTACGCATCTGGCCGCAGAACTGGTTTCGATTGCTGGCCGTTACTGGCTGAGCGATCAGATTCCTGAAGCGTATTTTGGGCAGCCAGCACGGATCAATCTGAACCAACTGGACAATGTTTTAACGATAAAACCTCTAGACTAGAATCTCCCAAGGAAACATTTATGGCACGCATCATTGTTGTTACATCGGGTAAAGGGGGCGTTGGCAAGACCACATCAAGCGCGGCCATTGCTACCGGTTTAGCCCAGAAAGGAAAAAAGACGGTTGTCATCGATTTTGACATTGGTCTGCGTAACCTCGACCTGATCATGGGATGTGAGCGTCGCGTGGTGTATGACTTCGTCAACGTTATTCAGGGTGATGCCACGCTGAATCAAGCGCTGATCAAAGATAAGAGAACGGATAATCTCTACATTCTGCCAGCATCTCAAACGCGTGATAAAGATGCGTTAACGCATGAAGGCGTAGAGAAAGTGCTCAACGATCTGGGCGACATGGAATTCGATTTTATCGTGTGTGACTCACCCGCCGGGATTGAAACCGGTGCGTTGATGGCGCTCTATTTCGCCGACGAAGCGATTATCACCACCAACCCGGAAGTCTCTTCCGTTCGCGACTCCGACCGTATTCTGGGCATTCTGTCTTCGAAATCACGTCGTGCAGAACGTTCTGAAGATCCGATTAAAGAGCATCTGCTGTTGACGCGCTACAACCCAGGCCGGGTGAGCCGTGGCGACATGCTGAGTATGGAAGACGTTCTTGAAATTCTGCGGATTCCGCTGGTTGGCGTAATCCCAGAAGACCAATCTGTGCTCCGCGCTTCTAACCAGGGCGAACCCGTCATTCTGGATGCGGAAGCCGATGCAGGCAAAGCCTACGCGGATACCGTTGAACGTCTGCTTGGCGAAGAGCGTCCTTTCCGTTTTGTTGAAGAAGAGAAGAAGGGTTTTCTTAAACGACTTTTTGGGGGATAAATTATGGCTTTACTGGACTTCTTTCTGTCCCGCAAAAAAACGACAGCCAATATTGCCAAGGAACGGCTGCAAATTATTGTCGCGGAGCGACGCCGGGGAGATAGCGAACCCCATTATCTGCCGCAATTAAAGCGAGACATTCTTGAGGTTATCTGTAGATATGTACAGATCGACCCTGAGATGGTGACGGTTCAGCTTGAGCAAAAAGGAGATGATATTTCCGTGCTTGAGTTGAACGTTACATTACCGGAAGCGGAAGAAACGCCTAAATGATTTTTCTGCTGTGATATCCCCTGCTTTTACGTAGGGGATATCTATTCCCGTCATACATCAAACTAAGTGCATTTCATTTCACAATAGACTGTATATTTAGCCAGTTTTTTATTTCTTATTTTATTTTTTTCACCGTATTCTTATCACCCTATTTGCTGCTTTTTTATGATTACATCATCACAGCAAATAAGGCGTATTGATAAGACGTGTTTACTGGTGATTAATAGCCCTGCACAATTTCACGCAGTTCATCACCATATAACTGACCGCGCCAGCCAGACAACATTTCCGGCATCCCCGCATCTTGCCCACTTAATTTCCAGTGCCAGTTCAGCAGACGATTAATTTGGCGACGTGAGGCCAAAAGCTCGGCGGATAATCCACTCTGTTCGCTCACGCGCTGCACTAGCGCTTTGATATCTTTAAACGCCTTTTTATAGCCGGGATAGTCGATTAAATTCATCACCGGAGGTGGGCAATCCGCATCAGCAATACCGTCCGTCTGTGTAACACAGTCCAACAGCGTTTTGCCGTGGTAGCGGATTTCAGGGCCGCTCAGCCCCAGCGAGCTCAGTTCACCCAGCGACGTCGGCAGACAACGCGCCACCTGCAAGAGGTTCTCTTCACGTACGACAAAATTCACCGCGCTGTCTCGCTCGCGCGCTTTACGCAAACGCCACTCAGCCAGACGCTGAAGGCAAGCCAGATTTCGGCCACGCAGCTGCCAGGCGTTGCCAAATTCGCGATAGGCCAGCGCCGGTGCCAGAATATCCTGCTTACGCTGACACAGCAGGAGACACTCATCCAGCGCGGCATTTATCCACCCTGCGGCTTCCGTGTCTGCCACCAGTTGAATAGCCATCGGCAACAGATAGAACACATCGGCAGCAGCATAATCACACTGTTTTTCGCTCAGCGGACGAGCAAGCCAGTCCGTTCTCGACTCGCTTTTATCCAACGTCACGCCCATGTAATCGGCCACCAGCGCAGCAAAACCATATGAGAGCGGCTTGCCTAAAAATGCGGCCAGAATCTGTGTATCAATGAAAGGCGTCGGCAGCGTTCCAAACGCATTGAGAAACACTTCCAGATCTTCGCTGCCCGCATGCAGGAATTTAGTGACCTGTTCATCACGCAGTAACGCTTGAAAAGGGGCCCAGTCGGTAATCGTTAACGGGTCGATAAGTGAAAGCTGTTCGCCGTCATACAATTGAATCAACCCTAATTGCGGATAATACGTGCGGGTTCTGACGAACTCCGTGTCCAATGCTACCTGCGGAAAGCGTCGCGCCTGGGAGCAAACCTGTTGTAACCCGATGTCGGAAGTGATCAACTGATAATTCAAAACGTCATTCTCTTGGTTGTTTTTACTTTACGGTTCTGGATGAATCCGTATCGCTATAAAAAAGAACGCCGGATAAACCGGCGTGAAAACATCATATCGCGTCCTGCCTCTCTCTAGCAGTCGTTTTTCGCGGAAAATCGTCAGGCGGCAGCGTCTCTCTTTGCCTTCTTCTCGTCACGTAATTCGCGGCGCAGGATTTTCCCGACGTTGGATTTCGGCAAATCGTCGCAGAATTCAATCTCTTTCGGCACTTTATAGCCAGTAAGATTACGACGGCAGTGCGTGATAAGTTCCTCTTTCGTTAACGAGCGATCACGCCTTACCACAAAGGCTTTTACTGCCTCACCGGAGACCTCATTTTCCACCCCAATCACTGCCGACTCGGACACTTTGGGATGGCGACTGATAACATCTTCAATCTCCGTCGGATAGACGTTAAAGCCGGAGACCAGAATCATGTCTTTCTTGCGATCGATGACCCGCAGGAATCCTTCATCGTCAGAAGTGACGATGTCACCCGTTGCCAGCCAGCCATCTTTTAACACGTCGTCTGTAGCAGCAGGCTGCTGCCAGTACCCTAACATCACCTGCGGCCCGCGCACCCAGAGTTCACCTGATTCGCCCGGCCCAACATCGTTACCGTTGTCGTCAATGATTCTGACATCCGTTGATGCCACCGGCAGCCCGATGCTGCCGCTGTAATGCTTGAGATCATAAGGGTTCACGGCCACCAGAGGGGAACTTTCTGTTAACCCATATCCCTCAAGCAGATGTTTACCCGTTAACTTCTCCCAGCGTTCCGCTACCGCCCGCTGCACCGACGCACCGCCGCCAACGGACAATCGCAGTGTCGAGAAATCGAGCTCATGAAACTCTTTATTATTTAACAACGCATTAAACAGCGTATTGACGCCCGTAATCGCAGTAAAAGGATACTGTTTCAATTCTTTTACTACTGCAGGAATATCGCGGGGATTGGTGATCAGCAGATTCTGTCCGCCCAACTCAAAGAACAGCAGGCAGTTAGCCGTCAAAGCAAAAATATGGTACAGCGGCAACGCCGTTACCACCCATTCATTTCCTTCTCTCAATACCGGGCCATAAGCCGCAAGGCACTGTGCCAAATTCGCCTGCATATTGCGGTGTGTGAGCATGGCGCCCTTAGCCACCCCCGTCGTGCCGCCGGTATATTGCAGAAAGGCGAGATCGCTATTGATGATATCAGGCCGAACATACTGCTGGCGTCGCCCTTCCTGCAAAACACGACGAAACGATATCGCATCCGGCAGATGATACTTGGGCACTAGCCGCTTAATGTATTTCACTACGAAGTTAACCAGCGTGCCTTTTGCCGTGGATAGCTGGTCACCCATGCGAGTCAGGATAACGTACTTCACCGCCGTGTTATGAACGACTTTTTCCAGCGTATGCGCGAAGTTAGACACGATAACAATCGTGCTGGCACCGCTGTCTTTTAGCTGGTGTTCCAGTTCCCGTGGCGTATACAGTGGGTTAACGTTGACAACCACCATACCCGCACGCAACACGCCAAACAGCGCCACGGGATATTGCAGCAAATTGGGCATCATCAACGCCACACGATCGCCTTTCTGCAATTTAAGCTGGTTTTGCAGGTAGGCCGCAAACGCCCGGCTCCGCTCCTCCAGCTTACGAAACGTCATCACCTCACCCATATTGATAAATGCAGGTCGATCGGCATAACGTCTCACACCATTTTCAAACATGTCAATCAACGACGAATAGCGGTCTGGATCGATTTCCGCCGGCACATCCGCCGGATAGCGTGATAACCAAATTTTTTCCAAGACGTCACTCCCGAGATATTTTTTTAGCGGCATCATCGTCGCCCTCAGAGGCTTATTGTTATTAACATTATTTTAACTCAGCTTACCAGTTAGCTAACAAACAATGTTAAGGTTGCGAGAGCGATCACTAATTTATTCTTTATTCAAAAAAAATCAGGCAACCTGCATCGCCTGATTTCTTCACACCGAACTAAATAATTTTAGAATCTACCCCATAGGGCGTTATTGGCACAGTCAGTTTGGACACGGACAGTGCGGAAAAACCGGAGCGTACATGTAGTACGTGAGGATTATTCGCTACACTCACCCTGCGGGCCGCCACAAGTGGCGTTCAAACGCAATTGCGTTTGTGTGAGCACTGCTCAGGTTCAAAATGACAAGTAAAATAGCCCTATTCTTATTCTGTCACGACATTCTCAATCCGTGCCGGACCGGGCCAACCGCCGTCAAATCCCCATCCTGGGCCCCAACCGTAGCCGTAACCTGCGCGCCATCCCCACGGGCCATAGCCATAGCCGCCGGGTGGTGTTATCAGACGCTGCACAACATTCCAACGCTTGTAGCCCTGCGCATCGATCACGACATAACGATAGGGTTTATCCCCGATAGCGCCCTGTTCGGTGCCGACAATCGGCCCGACAACGGTGACCAGTTGGTCTTTAAAATCGACAGGTTCCAGAAAGCGATTTACATAGGCAATAAAACGCCCTTCTGACGGCATATCCAACCGCGGTTTCGCGCCGCTATCCAGCGGCATGCTGGCAATTTCCAGACGCGTTTTATTTGCTTCATTGCGGATGCTGACCACCCGCCCACCAAAGCGTGATTCCTGACCGACATAAATCTGCGGCGCATTCATCACACGCACCAAATCGTCCTGCGGCGTGGGTGAGGTGCCTTTAATGGCATCCGGCACCGTGACGCAGCCTGAAAGCAGCAGCGCTGTCGCAACCACCATACCGAGACGTGCTTTTTTCTGATTCAGATGCACACGCTTCATCTGTACGCGTTCTATCTGTACAAACATTGCACACCCCCTTCTTCAGATATCTGGTAGTTAGACTGCTCAGCATCGAATAAGTTGCTGTTTATGACAGGTATACTTCGCGCAGAATGCATATTCTGACTAGTCGCGGCCGGGCAACTTTTTCCAGGTTACTTCATTGCGCAGGTAGCGCGGTTGTGCATTCTCGACGCTGACCGCTTTTCCTGCCCGCCATAGCTGACATGCCAGAGGCAACATGTCCTGCGCCTGCGGCAACAGCACGTCGCCCTTCGCTAACACCAGCGAAGAATGGCTGACCAGTTCAGGATAGGTTTCCCATCCGGTGCCTACCGTGGCCCATTCGTCTGACAGCGCGGCAGTTAATGCCTGCACCTGTTCAGGTTTCAATACCGCTTCCTCGGATTCCCCCTGCCAGCTACCGTCAGCATCACGCTGATAGCAGCCCCAGTACACTTCTCCCATCCGCGCATCAATGGCCGCCAGCACCTGCGTTGCCTGCGTGAGACGGAAAGCGCCTTGTGCCATCGTCGCTAGTGACGATACGCCAAGCAGCGGTAAATCTGCTCCCAGCGCCAGCCCTTGGGCGATGCCAATACCAATCCGCACGCCGGTAAAACTTCCCGGCCCCTGACCAAAGGCCAACGCATCAAGATCCTTGAGCGTCAGGCCGCTATCGGCCAGCACCTGCTGCACCATCGGCAGAATACGTTGTGTGTGTTCACGGGGACAAATTTCGAACAGAGAATGAATTTCACCTTCATTCCAGAGTGCGACGGAACAGGCTTCCGTTGCGGTATCAAGCGCTAGAATTCGCGTAGACATGCCAACCTCAGGCAGGATAAATAAATCTTAATAACCCGTATCATAGCATAAGCCCCTGTCGTGCCGCAGCCCTTCCCGCCATCGGTCAGGCCATGCGGCAACCGCCAATTGGGAATTATGTGTTACGCGTCAGGAAATTAATCGCCTGCCGAATATCGCGGGTACGCGGCGTCGGCGGTAGGCTGTTAAGGAACACGGCACCATACGGACGCATCACCAGTCGATTATCGCAAATCACAATCACACCGCGATCATCGACATCACGGATGAGTCGTCCGACGCCTTGCTTCAGGGTAATCACCGCATCGGGAACCTGCACATCGTCGAAAGGCTCACCACCGCGCAAGCGGCAGTCTTCAATACGCGCCTTGAGCAGCGGATCGTCCGGCGAGGTAAACGGCAGTTTATCGATAATGACGCAGGAGAGCGTATCGCCGCGCACATCCACGCCTTCCCAGAAGCTGCTGGTCGCCACCAGCAAGGCATTACCCGCCGACACAAATTGCGACAGCAGTTGCGCCTTGCCAGTTTCGCCCTGTAACAGCACCGGTAGCGTCAGTGTAGCGCGGAATTCGGCTGCCAAATCGCGCATCATCTGATGCGAGGTACACAGCATAAAGCAGCGCCCCTGATTCGCCTCGATCAACGGCTGCAACATCGCCGCCAGCCTTTTTGCCGCACCGGGACGATTGGTTTCCGGCAAGTTACGGGGGACGCAGAGCAGCGTCTGATTAGCATAATCAAACGGGCTGGGTAACAGGAGCGTGTTCGCGTTATCCAGCCCCAGCCTATCGGTGAAGTGGAAGAGTTGGTCGTTAACCGACAGCGTCGCGGAGGTAAACACCCAAGCAGCAGGCTTCTCTTTTATTAATTCACGAAAGCGATCGGAGACGGACAACGGCGTCAGCGCCAACACGAAATGGCGTGAATTACATTCGTACCAGTAGCTGTAACCCGGTAGCTGCACGTCTTTCAGCCGTTTCAGGCGGTTGCGATAAAGCGTGGCGCGCTCAAAGGCGGCATCCAGCAGCGCTGAACGCCCGAGCGACAGTTTCGCGACGTCGTAACACAGCTCCAGCGCATCATCCAGCAGCACCAGCGCACGCTGAAGCGACGGCTGTTCGAGCACATCGCGCAGATTACCGCGAAATCCCGGATCGCCCAGCGCCAGCCGAAAATCCTGCGTACTTTGCGTCAGGCGATCGGCACTTTTTTGCAGTTGAGAAGCGTCACGCACTTCGGTGCGGTAAGCAATGATGATGTCTTTCGCCAGATCCAGCAGTTGGCGGCTGGAAAGCTGTTGGCCGAAATATTGGCTGGCGATATCGGGAATTTGGTGGGCTTCATCGAAAATGACGACGTCACTTTCTGGGATCAGCTCGGCAAAACCGCTCTCCTTCACGACCATATCGGCCAGATAGAGATGATGGTTGACCACCACGATATCGGCATCCATCGCTTTACGTCGTGCTTTCACCACGAAGCACTCTTTATAGTGCGGGCAGTCGCTGCCCAGACAGTTATCGTTGGTGCTGGTCACTAACGGCCAGATCGCGCTGTCTTCTGCCACGCCAGAACAGGTCGTAACGTCGCCCTCCGTCGTTTCTGACGACCAGCCGCGCAGCCGAACCAGTTCGCTCAGCGTTTCACCGGGTAAATCACCGCCGCCCAGCGATTGCTGTTCGAGCCGTTCCAGACAGAGGTAGTTCGAGCGACCTTTCAGCAGCGCTAATTTGCCTTTGTACTTCAGCGCCTGCGCGATCGTCGGTAAATCGCGGCTATAGAGCTGATCCTGTAGCGCTTTCGAACCGGTCGAAATGATGACTTTTTTATCAGAACGCAAGGCGGGCGCAAGGTAGGCATAGGTTTTACCGGTTCCGGTTCCCGCTTCCACCACCAACGCCGTTTTATCGTCGATGGCCCGCATGACTGCCTGCGCCATCTGTCGCTGTGGCTCACGAGGCTTGAAGCCCGTGATCGCTTTCGCCAGCGCGCCGTCATTAGCAAAATCATCAATTACACGATCGTTCGTCACGCCTGCTCTCTTTTTCAAGGGAATGCTTTTACTCGTCATACTTCAAGTTGCGTGTGCGTTGGCTGCGCTCGGTCACCCGAATCACTTACCTGAGTAAGCTCATCGGGATTCCCTCGCTTGCCGCCTTCCTGAAACTTGAATTATTTAGAGTAAATTTGTAAGCCGCTGACCGTTTCAGGCCGTGGCAAAATATCGCGCTGATTATGCCAAGAGTCACCCGACGCTACCACCCTAAATCAGGAAAGCGTGCCGGAACCTGCTGTGTTAGGCTTGGCGGCTGGTATTGATTGATGTCACTATTTTAATTATCCCCACATGGAGAACCCCCACCTCATGGCGATCACACGAATTAATCCTGAAGCACGTTGGTCAGACGCCGTCATCCACAACAACACGCTCTATTACACCAGCGTACCGGAAAATCTGGATGACGATGCACAGGCGCAAACGGAAAACGCGCTGGGCGCGTTAGATGCGATCCTACTACAGGCGGGAACGGATAAGAGCAAGCTGTTAGACGTGACGATTTTTCTCGCCGATGCGGATGATTTTGCTGCAATGAACGCCGCGTGGGATGCCTGGGTCGTGGCGGGTAGCGCGCCTGTACGCTGCACCGTGCAGGCTAAATTGATGCATCCGCAATTCAAAGTCGAAATCAAAGCGATAGCTGCGGTATAAGCCATCACCACTTTTATACCCTAAATAATTCGAGTTTCAGGACAAAACGTTAGCGTTTTGAACAGCGCTTGCGCTGACCCCGAAGGGGTGAGGCCACAAGGCCGAATAACGCGGCAATCGAAGGACAAATTCGTCGGGAACGAATTTGTCCAGCCAACGGCTGGCCTTCGGTGAGAGGCAGGATGTCTCTCATTTCATCCCGATGAGCTTACTCAGGTAAGTGATTCGGGTGACTGACAAATCTGCCAGAGGCAGGTTTGAACGCTGCTTGCAGCGGCCCCAACGGGGCGAGGTCCACGCAAGTGGAGCGAGTAACGTAGCCAACGCACATGCAACTTGAAGTATGACGGGTATAGGGGAGGCGTGGTTATTGCTCTTCTTCCTCTTCCCCATCGTCAAAATGGTGTTCTTCGTCGCTGTCATTAAATTCGTCATCATCTTCGTCAAACATCATCGCGACGGTGTCACCTTGATGATTCTGGCGGATCTCCGCCGCAACCAGTGCTATCGCCTGGCCGCTGCTCATGCCCTCAGACATCAGTTCCTGAATACGCTCTACAGCATCTTGTTGCTGTTTGTGCGTCAGCGCGGGCATACCTGCAATCATGATAATTCCCTAATTGATAAATTCGCACCTATCATCGCACGCCCGCTTCGACATACACCAGTGTTTCTGCTTTGTGGTACGCTGTAACCAGTAAAATCGACGCAACATCATAGAACAGACACAACACGACAAACATGACTGCCGCCAATACGACTCACGTAACCCCTACAAGCAATTCTGGCTCCACCGCTATCTATTACACGTTACCTTATTACCCGAGTGTGCTGCTCGATCGCTTTGCGCCTTTTTCCCAACAGCCGTGGGCGATGTTGCTGCATTCCGGGTTTGCCGATCATACGCACAATCGCTTTGATATTATGGTCGCAGACCCGAGAATCACGCTTTGCACGCACGGGGGCAAGACGGAAATTACACGTGACGGCGTCACAAATACCGTAGAAGGCGATCCGTTTACCTTATTGCAAGAGCAGCTTGATTCACTCTCGTTGCCCGCGGAAACACATCCTGATTTCCCTTTTCAGGGAGGCGCACTTGGCCTGTTCGGCTATGATTTGGGACGTCAGATTGAAACGCTGCCCGCACAGGCCGAACGGGACATCGACCTGCCGGATATGGCGGTGGGTCTATACGACTGGGCGCTGGTTGCCGACCACCATCGGCAGACGTTAACGCTGATCGTACATCATTCCCTTCAGGCAAAGCTCGACTGGTTAGCGACTCCGCCCGTTAACGCCCCAAAAGCCGATTTCAGCCTTACCAGTAGTTGGCAGCCGAATATGTCACGCGAGGCGTACGGCGAAAAATTCCGCAAAATACAGGACTACCTTTTGGCGGGAGACTGCTATCAGGTCAACCTGGCACAGCGCTTTTCCGCGGCTTACGATGGTGATGAATGGCAGGCATTTTTACGACTGTCAGCAGGCAATAAAGCGCCCTTTTCCGCTTTCCTGCGCCTGCCGAAAAATACCGTCATCAGCGTATCGCCGGAACGTTTTCTCTGGCTGGAAAATCAGCGCATACAAACGCGCCCGATTAAAGGCACACTGCCGCGTCTCGCAGACCCGAATGCCGATAAACAACAGGCGGTGCGGCTCGCTAATTCGGAAAAAGATCGCTCAGAAAACCTGATGATTGTCGATCTCCTGCGTAACGATATCGGTCGTGTCGCGGTGCCGGGCAGCGTCCGTGTGCCGGAGCTGTTCGTCGTCGAACCTTTCCCCGCGGTGCACCATCTGGTCAGCACCATTGAAGCACTGCTACCGGAAGATTGCCCTGCAACCACGCTGCTACGCGCCTGTTTCCCCGGCGGTTCGATTACCGGCGCACCCAAAATCCGCGCCATGCAGATTATTGAAGAGCTGGAACCTCAGCGCCGCAATGCCTACTGCGGCAGCGTCGGCTATATCAGCCTGTGCGGCACCATGGATACCAATATCACCATCAGAACGCTATTAACCGAACGCGGCAGAATCTACTGCTGGGCGGGTGGCGGCATCGTCGCCGACAGTCAGGAACAGGCTGAATATCAGGAAACGTTTGATAAAGTGGGTCGTATTCTTCCCCTGCTGAACGGCACCCAAACAATCCAGGTATCAAATAAATGAGTGAGATCGCTTTGCCGCCAACGGCTTTTGCGCTGAATGACTTTATTACGCGCTTTCAGTTACAGCTTCCGCCATCGCTGCGGCCTGTGCACCAGCAGCGTCAGGCTGCGGTGCTGGTGCCGATTATTTGTCACCCTACACCCACGCTGTTGTTGACCCGACGTTCTGCCGATCTGCGTAAACATGCTGGGCAAGTGGCGTTCCCCGGCGGGGCGGCGGATAAAGAAGATCGTTCAATTATTGAAACGGCGCTGCGTGAAGCGCAGGAAGAAGTGGCTATCCCGCCAGAAAATGTCCAGGTGCTGGGCGTATTACCGCCGTTGGATAGCGTAAGCGGTTTTCAGGTCACACCCGTCGTCGGGCTGATCGCCCCACAGACCCGCTTTCATCCCAATGAAGATGAAGTCGCCGAACTGTTTGAAATGCCGCTGGACGAGGCCTTCGCGCTAACGCGCTATTACCCGCTGGATATCGAACGCAAGCAGCAGCGCCATCGCGTTTATCTTTCCTGGTACCAGCAGCAGTTTGTCTGGGGGCTAACCGCCGCCATCATCCACCAGCTCGCCTTACAGATTTCCGACAGGCCCTAATAAGCTCAATGCCGCGTTCAGCGGCGTTTAGCCCACCACTTCTTTTCCTTCACTAAATATCCCTATTCTAAAAGCGGCCTTTGCGATCAAAAACCACCCAGACATAGCATTTACAATGACTTAGGTCGTATTTAGGATAAGTTAAATTATGCAATGACATAAGTTTATTTCATGCGAAAAAGAAAGCCACACAACATATTCCACACTACAATAGCGCGATTTAACGAGTTTTATTCTAATCTTTGGGTATATATCCACTAAAATTCAGGTCATGTCTCGCTGGAACCGAAATCATCAGATAATTAGCAGCATAACTATCTGATTGTGATGAAGGAACTGGATGCTGGCGACCAGATAATAAAGAGTGGGTACGACCTTGAGTCTTTAAGGAGTTTCGCGTGATAAGCGTTTTCGACATGTTTAAGATCGGTATTGGCCCCTCTAGCTCTCATACGGTTGGACCGATGAAAGCCGGTAAGCAATTTGTCGATGAATTGATCAACCTGGACCGACTGACCGCGACCACGCGCATTGCCGTCGATGTGTATGGCTCACTGTCGCTGACGGGTAAAGGCCACCATACGGATATCGCTATCATTATGGGTCTGGCGGGCAATATGCCAGATACCGTGGATATTGATGCCATTCCCGGTTTCATCCGCGATGTTGAGCAACGCGAACGCCTGCTGCTGGCTAACGGGCAGCATGAGGTCGATTTCCCACGCGAAGGCGGTATGGTTTTCCGCAGTGAAAATCTGCCGTTGCACGAAAACGGTATGACCATCACCGCATTTGCCAGCAATAAAGAAATCTATAGCAAAACTTACTACTCTATCGGCGGCGGCTTCATCGTTGATGCGGAGAGTTTCGGTAAAGACGCCACCACCGACGTATCCGTTCCCTATACCTTCAATTCCGCCAAAGAGATGCTGGATCACTGCAAACAGAGTGGCCTGTCGCTTTCCGGAATGGTGATGCGTAACGAGCTGGCGCTGCACAGCCGTCAAGAGATTGACGCCTACTTTGCCGATATCTGGCAGACAATGCGTGCCTGTATCGATCGCGGTATGAACACCGAAGGCATATTGCCCGGCCCGCTGCGCGTGCCACGTCGTGCATCTGCGCTGCGCCGTATGCTGGTGTCGTCCGATAAGCTATCCAATGACCCGATGAACGTGGTGGACTGGGTCAATATGTTCGCGCTGGCGGTGAATGAAGAGAACGCCGCAGGTGGACGTGTGGTTACCGCACCAACGAACGGTGCATGCGGTATCGTCCCTGCCGTTCTGGCCTATTACGATCACTTCATCGAGCCTGTTAGCCCGACCATTTACATCCGCTATTTCCTTGCGGCAGGCGCGGTCGGCATTCTCTACAAAATGAACGCCTCCATCTCCGGTGCCGAAGTCGGCTGTCAGGGTGAAGTCGGCGTAGCCTGCTCCATGGCGGCAGCTGGGTTGGCAGAGCTGATGGGCGCGAGCCCGGAACAGGTTTGCGTCGCCGCCGAGATCGGTATGGAACACAATCTGGGCTTAACCTGCGATCCGGTTGCAGGTCAGGTACAAGTTCCGTGCATAGAACGTAACGCAATTGCTTCCGTTAAAGCGATTAACGCCGCCCGTATGGCCACCCGTCGCACCAGCGAAGCACGCGTCTCACTGGATAAAGTAATTGAAACCATGTACGAAACGGGTAAAGACATGAACGCCAAATACCGCGAAACCTCACGGGGCGGGCTGGCGATCAAAGTGCAGTGTGATTAACGCACACTGTAATTAGAAAGCCGTGTGATAAGTCATCACCCTGTTTCTGCTTTTATTTCCATCGATGAAAAAGCCCCGCCACATTGGCAGGGCTTCATTTTGTCATCTACTTGTGCAGAACGACTTACGCATCTTCATCTTCTTCCCGATCGACAATACGTTCTACACGCACCAGTTCAATACGGTATTCGGACACGTTGATGATATGGAAGCGCAGGTTGTACAACTCAATGATGGCACCGACTTTCGGGAACTCATCACTATGCGCCAACAGCATTCCTGCCAGTGATGCATACTCTTCCTTCGGATCAACCAGCTCGCTGCTATCCACCACCTGTTGTAAAGCGTGTAGATCCGTTCCGCCTTTCACCAGCCAACCTTCGCCGTCTGGGATGATATCCAGAGTTTCGTCTTCATCCGGGAACTCACCCGCGATCGCTTCCAGCACGTCCAGTGGCGTGACCAACCCTTGCACCACACCAAATTCGTTGGCAATGATGACCAGGCTACCTTTCGCACGACGCAGAACGGGCAGCAGGTTAATCACATCCAGCGTTTCCGGCACGACGATAGGTGGGTTAGCCGCCGCAAAACTTTCCACATCAGTCTGTGTTTCCAACACCACCAGCAGATCCTTGGCACGGACCACGCCGATAATTTCATCCAGCGACCCGCGACAGATTGGGAACAGGCTGTGAGGCGTATCCAGCAATTGCATGCGGATCTGTTCGACAGAACTTGCACTATCCACCCAGGAAATTTCAGTCCGCGGCGTCATCACGCTGCGCAGTGAACGCGAGGCTAACGTCAGCACACCGCTGATCATATTGCGCTCTTCTTCGGCGAATTCCTCGGTTGTGAGCTTCTTCTGCGGTTCATCCGCATCCACGTTGTCCGTGTTTTTCCGTGAGCCCATCAGGCGCAGAATGGCCTCTGCGGTACGTTCACGCAAAGGACGGTGCGACTGATGCTTCATAAAGTTATGACGGGCAATCTGGTTAAACATTTCGATCAGAATAGAGAAGCCAATCGCCGCGTACAGATAACCTTTCGGAATATGGAAGCCAAGACCTTCCGCCATCAGGCTCAAACCAATCATCAGCAAGAAGCTGAGACACAGGACAACTACCGTTGGATGCTCGTTGACAAAGTTGGTCAACGGTTTAGAAGCAATCAGCATGACGCCCATTGCGATGATCACCGCCGTCATCATGACGCCCAGATGATCTACCATGCCCACCGCAGTAATCACGGCATCCAGCGAGAACACAGCATCCAGCACGACGATCTGTGCCACCACGGCCCAGAAACTCGCGTGGGCGCGATTGCCGTTGCCATCGTGCGTTTTATTCTCTAGCCGTTCATGCAGCTCCATCGTGGCTTTGAACAAGAGGAACACACCGCCGAACAGCAAAATCAGGTCACGACCTGAGAAACTGAAATCGCCAAGGCTAAACAATGGACGCGTCAGTGTGACCATCCAGGAAATCAAAGACAACAGACCCAGACGCATTAACAGCGCCAGGCTTAAACCGATAATGCGGGCTTTATCTCGCTGTTTGGGGGGTAATTTATCCGCCAAAATGGCGATAAACACCAAATTGTCGATACCCAGAACAATTTCAAGTACCACCAGCGTCAATAGGCCTGCCCAGATTGAAGGATCTAGCAAAAATTCCATGTCAGACTCCAGAAAATGAACGAGCGGATGACATCAATGCATGAGCCGCATTGAATGGTAATAAAAAGAGTTTGTGTGAATCAGAGAGATTCTGAATGTGGCCTGAGTGACCAACTGAGTACAGAAAACCGCCGGCATTAGCGGGAAAACAGAGAACGTTTTGTCGGTGACAGTCCATGGGAAGGGCTGATGCCCAGTGCTCCTAAGCAATTTAAAGGAGGTTTACTTTAACAGGTTGTTACCAATTCTCACAAAGAATTTCTTAGACCAGCTTTGCATTGATAACACGCTAAAATTTACAGATTTCGCTTATATCAGTTTTAGCCCACAGCTTAAACTGGTCAGCATTAGAGCATCATCACACTATTTATTTTTTCGACAACTAAAATAAATCTGTCAGTTACGATTTCTCGCCTGACAACTTGTTGGAGGAACACGGTGAATTTTCGGGATTTTACATAGGTAAGTAACTGGGGGAGCGGAGACTCTGCAACGCTCAGAGATGAGTCGAGCATTGCCAACGCACAAGCAATTTGAAGTATGACACGAAGATACCGCGACGGTTAACGTTTTCACGACCGAAACGCTAACTTGGTTTCCTGACACATTGACTCTTTTTTGATCGTGAACGTGAGGAGGTAACAAGTGAGTATTGCAATTATGTTATGCACTCACGGTGCTACTGCGGGACCGCTGTTAAAGACAGCAGAAATGATCCTTGGCGAGCAAAGTAATGTCGCTTGGATCGATTTCATCCCTGGAGAAAACGCCGAAACATTGATAGAAAAATATCAGGAAAAGCTCACGCAGTTAGACACGTCGCAAGGCGTACTGTTTCTCGTTGATACTTGGGGCGGCAGCCCGTTTAACGCCGCCAGCCGCCTTGTCACCGATAAAGAAAACCACGATGTTATTGCCGGCGTGAATATCCCTATGCTGGCGGAAACCTTTATGGCTCGGGATGACAACCCTTCCTTCTCCGCTCTGGTTTCTATCGCCCTGGAAGCCGGTAGAGATGGCGTAAAAGCGCTAAAGCATCAGGAAGCCGCCAAAGCCACGTCCCCTTCTTCTCCACCGCCCCCAAAAACCAACGCCATACCCACACCGGCAGGACCCGGCGAACACATGAAGATTGGGCTGGCTCGTATCGACGACCGCTTGATTCATGGTCAGGTCGCCACCCGCTGGACGAAAGAAACCAATGTTTCGCGCATTATTGTTGTCAGCGATGAAGTCGCCGCCGATCACGTGCGTAAAACGTTGCTGACTCAGGTTGCGCCGCCGGGCGTTACCGCGCACGTAGTGGATGTGGCAAAAGCCGTTCGTGTTTATGACAACCCAAAATATGCCGCCGACCGCGTGATGCTGCTGTTCACCAATCCGACGGACGTATTAACGCTGATCGAAAATGGCGTAAACATCACCTCGGTCAATATTGGTGGGATAGCATTCAAACAAGGGAAAACACAGGTGAATAATGCCGTTTCTATCGATGAGAAGGATATTGCAGCATTCCGTGAATTAGATAAGCGCGGTATTGAATTGGAGGTGCGGAAGGTATCAACCGATTCTCGGATTAAAATGATGGACTTGATTAACAAAATGCCGCGTTGATGCCCTGTCACAATGCGAGGATTCTTAACGCAAATATCACCATCAATAATAGTCTTATAGACCTGATGATTTTTAAATATGCATTTATGTCGATATTGAAAAGCTTTATGTCGACATAGAAAACGTTACGTTGACCTTGAAAATCAATGGGGATGGCGATTTATTTTACTCAGACACATTTTATAGGAGAAGTACGATGGAGATTACCACACTTCAAATTGTGCTGATATTTCTCGTCGCGTGTGTTTCGGGGATGGGTTCGATTCTTGATGAATTCCAGTTCCACCGTCCACTCGTCGCTTGTACGCTGATTGGCGCAGTATTAGGCGATTTAAAAACCGGGATCATTATCGGCGGTACACTGGAAATGATCGCATTAGGCTGGATGAACATCGGTGCGGCAGTCGCACCGGATGCGGCTTTGGCTTCCATTATCTCAACCATTCTGGTTATTGCTGGTGGTCAGGGGATCGGCGCAGGGATCGCCTTGGCGATTCCGCTCGCTGCCGCAGGGCAAGTATTAACCATCATTGTTCGTACCATCACGGTCGCATTCCAGCATGCAGCAGACAGCGCGGCAGAGCGAGGTAATCTAACAGCCATCAGTTGGATTCACGTCTCGGCTCTTTTGCTTCAGGCCATGCGTATCGCGATTCCTGCAGTGATCGTCGCTATTTCCGTCGGCACTGACGCCGTCCACGCCATGCTGAACTCCATCCCGGAAGTCGTGACTAACGGCCTGAATATCGCCGGAGGGATGATTGTCGTCGTCGGTTACGCGATGGTCATCAACATGATGCGTGCGGGCTACCTGATGCCATTCTTCTATCTTGGCTTCGTGACCGCCGCGTTCACCGAGTTCAACCTGGTGGCGCTGGGCGTAATCGGTATTGTGATGGCCGTGCTGTATATCCAGCTCAGCCCGAAATATAACAAAGTTCAAGGCCAGCCGGTTTCATCAGGCAATAACAACCTTGATAACGAACTGGATTAACAGGAGTGAGAAAAATGGTCGAAAACACGAATGTCAAAAAACTCACTGACAGCGACATCCGCGCGGTGTTTATCCGTTCCAACCTGTTTCAAGGCTCTTGGAACTTTGAACGTATGCAGGCACTCGGCTTCTGTTTTTCCATGGTGCCGGTGATCCGCCGTCTTTATCCTGAAAATTCGGAAGAGCGTAAACAGGCGATCAAGCGCCATCTGGAGTTCTTCAACACGCAGCCGTTTGTTGCTGCCCCGGTGCTTGGCGTAACGATGGCAATGGAAGAACAACGCGCTAACGGCGCCCCCATTGACGATGCAGCGATAAACGGCCTGAAAGTCGGGTTAATGGGTCCATTGGCAGGTGTCGGCGACCCAATATTCTGGGGCACCGCCCGTCCAGTATTCGCCGCACTCGGTGCAGGGATTGCCATGAGCGGTAGTCTATTAGGGCCAATCCTCTTTTTCGTCCTATTTAATCTAGTTCGCCTGCTGGTGCGTTACTACGGCGTCGCCTATGGTTACCGTAAAGGGATCGATATCGTCAGCGATATGGGCGGCGGTTTACTGCAAAAAATGACCGAGGCAGCCTCTATTCTCGGGCTGTTCGTCATGGGGGCTTTGGTCAATAAATGGACTCACGTCAACATTCCGATGGTGGTATCAACAGTGACGAACCAAAACGGGGAAACCACGGTCACCACTGTTCAATCCATCCTTGACCAGCTTATGCCGGGGCTCGTTCCGCTACTGCTAACATTCGGTTGTATGTGGCTGTTACGGCGCAAGGTGAACGCACTATGGCTGATTATGGGCTTCTTCGCGATTGGTATCTTCGGGTACTGGATCGGCCTGCTCGGCGTGTAATATTCAATGGCTGGCCGCCAATACGGTCGGCCATTTTTTATGACGGACAAGAATGTCCGTCACCCTGCGGGTCGTCGCAAGCGACGTTGAAACACGTTCCCTACGTTTTTTATTATTAGGTTCTTAACGAGCAAGGTTAAAATGGATGACAATGACTGATATCACGCTAGTCGTGTTGATTGCATTAGCACTGATTTATGCCATCTATGATGAGTTCATCATGGATAAATTCAAAGGGAAAACCCAGCTCCTCGTCCCTCTAAAACGGATGAATCGCCTCGATACGCTGATTTTTATCGGCTTAGTAGGGATTCTTATTTATCAGAATGTGATGAGTAATGGCACCATTCTCGCCACCTATCTTTTGATTTCTCTAGCCTTCATGGCGTTTTATCTGGCCTATATTCGTCGCCCTAAACTGATATTTAAACCAGCCGGATTCTTTTATGCGAATATATTCATTCCTTATGCAAGAATTAAAAATATGAATCTATCTGAGGATGGCGTATTAGCCATAGGCCTTGAGAAACGGCGTTTATTAATTCAGGTTGCCCAGATTGATGATTTAGAAAAAATATATCAATTTATGATTGACAATCGATGAGGTAAACTTATCAAACGGATTATTTCAAATAATCCGCGAATATAAATCTCATTTTTTGATGATATTTAACCCCAGTAACATTGGCGTTATTTTACACGATCTATTACCGCCAACAATCAAATGAAAATAATTATCAATTGCATTATTAACACTTAAAACTTTTAGTGTTGTTTACGCTATAAATAATATGGTAAGGTTGCGCCGTCATTGGGGAGTAGCCGATTTCTGATTAGTCGTTATTCATAGTAGCTAGTCAGAAATGCTCGTATCAACATACTCGTTTTACCTTCTATTTCCGGGGCATGAAACGTGGTGCGGGCGGCCAAGCGTGATTGGCAGGCGAGACCATAGACACGTAAGATCGTCGTTCGGGTTGGGGATGATCTGCGTGTATATGGTTAATCGTCCAGCCGAGGCTATTTACAATGAATATGTCAGCAACTCTTATCTTAGCATTTGGTATGTCAATGGATGCCTTCGCCGCGTCAATCGGTAAAGGTGCCGTACTGCATAATCCCCGTTTCCGCGATGCCATCCGTACTGGACTCATTTTTGGCGTTATCGAAGCTATCACCCCGCTCATCGGCTGGGCACTTGGTTTTTTTGCCAGCCAATATATTCTCGAATGGGATCACTGGGTTGCCTTTACGCTGTTATTGATTCTGGGTGGTCGCATGATCGTTGAAGGCCTCAAAGGTTCTTCAGACTGCCGCTGCGAAAAAGTCAAAAATCATAGTCTGGCGCTGTTAATCTGTACCGCCGTCGCCACCAGCCTGGATGCCATGGCAATCGGTGTCGGTCTGGCCTTCCTTCAGGTCAATATTTTCCATACCGCGATGGTGATAGGCTGCGCTACCATGATTATGGTGACGCTTGGGATGATGATTGGCCGCTATATCGGTCCGATTCTCGGCAAAAAAGCAGAAGTGATGGGCGGGTTGGTTCTGATTGGCATCGGCTGCAATATCCTGTATGAACACCTCGGCTACGCCGCCTGATATACCCGTCATACTTCACGTTGCTTGTGCGTTGGCTGCTCTTACTCACCCCAGTCACTTACTTGTGTAAACTCCTGGGGATTAATGAGCTTCATTTATGAAACTCACCCTTCGGGCCAGCACTAGCGCTGTTCAAATCGGTTAGAACCGATTTGTCGTGCGGTTGCCGCCTTCACGCAACGCGAATTATTTAGGGTATTAAAACAAGACTTACATCAACGGGCAGCCCGATTATCACGCTGCCCGTTTTTTATTCTTCTCGATTACGCTACCGCACCGCCATCAATGCGCTGATGCAAGCGGATAATAAAGTCCGTTTCACAACGAAATGCGGTAGCCGCCTGCAGTCGCTCGCTAACGTCTGGCGTTGCTCGCCAGGCAAAGGGCGTCATTTGCAATAGCGCCGCAGCTTCACTCCCAGATAACTGCATCGGATACGCGAGCGTTTGCTGATCCATAAGCTGAAAGCCGGCGAGCGCTTCACCTTTGTTCGGATGCAGCAACACCTCATCGTAGACTTCCGCTTTCAGTTGATAAAGATGCCGAGGCCCCGGAGACACCGTCACCACCCAACCACCAACCTTAATGGTGCGCTGTAGCTCCGCGTCATTACACGGCGCGTAAATTTTTACCACAGCATCAAGGGATTCGTCGCGAAAAGGCAGTCTCTGGCTGGATGCAACGCAAAACTCAACGTTTTCATATCGCTTTGCCGCGCGCTGAATCGCCGCTTTGGACACATCCAGTCCGTAGATCGTCATCGTTCTGTGCGATATAAGACGATGCGCCAGCTCCGCGGTGTAATACCCTTCACCACAGCCGATATCCAACAGCGCAGCAGCGTCATCCGCCACAATACGATCTACGTGCTGCGCAACGGCGTCACGTAGCGGTTGATAGTGGCCAGCCTCCAAAAAGCTGCGTCGTGCCTGCATCATTTCGGCACTATCACCAGGCTGTTTCGAACGTTTAAACTGTACCGGCAGCAGGTTGACGTACCCTTCTCTCGCACAGTCAAAGTTATGTTTACCACACGTCCATTGCCGCGGGTGTCGCTCCAGAGGTAACTGGCATAGCGGACACTGATAGCTCATCGGCACATTTTCCTCATTAAAAACATCTTTATTGCGTCACAGGTAAAGACAAAACACAGACAACAAAAAACCCGCACCATGGCGGGTTTTGCAACAGAACTGTAAAATTACAGCGCAGTGACGTTTACTGCGGAAGGACCTTTCTGACCATCCTGAATTTCGAATTCTACGTTCTGGCCTTCAGCCAGAGTTTTGAAGCCGTTGCCTTGAATTGCAGAGAAGTGTACGAATACATCTTTGCTGCCGTCAGCAGGAGTGATGAAACCAAAGCCTTTAGACTCGTTGAACCACTTAACCTGACCTTTAATCTTTGCCATTTCAAATATTTCCTTTAATTGTTTAAACCGCCAAAAAGGCGTTATACAGACAAACCAAAGTCGTTACTGCTTGAGGCACTAAGATAAGGATCGGCAGAGAAGCAGCATGCAACGCTAAAGGTTGTACTTAAGTCTTCTTTACTGAAAATGCCATTCATATACAGAACTGTACCTCGTTTTACCCAGAAGCGTTATTACACACTATGTGATCGATGGCAAGGGCTTTTTTATCAGTCATGGACATGCCGCACAAATTCACGTCATCACTGATTCATTAATACTCGATAGCACACGCTGGCATCTATATTTCTCAACATCTTCTGAAGCCAAACAATAAGCGCATTTCAGACTTTATTATGTGATAATATACGCAACAACTGTCGCAGTTTTGCCATAGACACAACTACAATCATAACAAAAAGTTATAATTTGTATACTTATATCAATGTTTAAAATCGATTGTCGATTTTATGCTATCTATAGCTTTTGTATTAATACACTACATAATGGATATTATTTATAACCTAATTGTTTAGCCATGAGGAGAATTAACTTGTTTGAATCAATAAGGCTAATAACATCACCAGAAACGTCAATAAAACTATACTTGCCAACTTCCAGCGTCGTTCTGATTTAGTGCTCATATCACTCATAACCCTTTCATATTAAAAATCAAGAAATACTGCTTACAGTATTTCTAATTTATCGGCAGCCATCGAGGATTTTTTAAGGTTATATCGTTTTTTTCCCGTTTTTTGACATATCTCCTAAATAATTCGAGTGGCGTAACAAAAACGCTGGCGCTTTGAACAACGCAAAGCGTTGCCTCGAAGAGCGAACCTCATTTATAAGATCCCCCCAATCTCCAGGAGCTTATGCTATTAAGTGACCTAGGTGGGTAAGGACAATGATTTGAATACCGCTGCGGCGGCTCTTCGGGCGAGGCTCAAAGATGATCCGGGTATTACCAACACACGAGCAGCTTGAAGCATGACGGGTATAAGCCTTACTCTGTGCACACCGACTATCAGCGTTACCGTTAGACTTTCGTTGTAACCTTAAGTACGATTCATTAAATTAAAGCAACATTTCTGTTATCAAAGGAGCATGATGCGTTCCTTACCCGCGCAAGCGCGTGCTACGTGCCTGCGAACAGTGATTTCTTGTGTCATGAAACACCTTCCAATATTCGCTCCCCGCCCTTCTCTGCCTCTTGACTTAAATGATATTGATAATTATTCTCAAATAACACTTTCACGGTTTGTAAGGATATCCGCATGATTGGCTTTCACGCTCATTTACCTGCCCTGTTCCGCCGTATGGCACTACCATGCGCTTTACTGCTTTTAGCCAGCACCTCCGCTCAGGCGGCTGAAAAGCTTAAAGTCATCACGACCTTTACCATCATTCAGGATATCGCACAAAATATTGCAGGCGATGCAGCAACGGTTGAGTCCATCACCAAACCCGGTGCGGAGATTCATGATTATCAGCCGACACCACGCGATATTGTGAAAACACAGTCTGCACAGCTAGTGCTGTGGAACGGCATGAATCTCGAACGTTGGTTTACGCGCTTTTTCGAGAACGTGAAAAATGTGCCGGCCGTTGTGGTGACGGAAGGCATCACGCCGCTTCCTATCCGCGAAGGTGCCTATAATGGCAACCCAAATCCGCATGCCTGGATGTCACCTTCCAACGCATTAATCTATATTGAAAATATCCGTAAAGGTCTGGTGCAAGCCGATCCCGCGAATGCAGAAACGTATAATCGTAACGCCAAAGCTTATGCGGAAAAAATTAAGGCTCTCGACGCGCCGCTGCGTGAACGTCTTGCCCGTATCCCAGAAAAGCAACGCTGGTTAGTCACCAGTGAAGGGGCGTTCAGCTATCTGGCAAAGGATTATCAGTTCAATGAAGTCTATCTCTGGCCAATCAATGCCGACGAGCAAGGTTCACCGCAGCAAGTGCGTCGAGTTATTGATACCGTGCGTGAGAAGGCGATCCCTGTCGTATTCAGCGAAAGCACCGTTTCCGATAAGCCGGCAAAACAGGTTAGTAAAGAAACGGGGGCGAAATATGGCGGCGTGCTGTATGTTGATTCGCTGTCTACAGAAAAAGGCCCCGTGCCGACCTATATCGACCTGTTAAAAGTGACGGTGGAAACCATCGCTAAAGGATTTAATCAATGAGTAGCGATCGAGCCGCACAGTCATTAGAAGTCAATGATGTTTCGGTTACTTACAGCAACGGGCATCAGGCTATTCGCCATGCCTCTTTTTCCCTGACTGGCGGTACGATTTGCGCCTTGGTTGGCGTAAACGGCAGTGGAAAATCGACGTTGTTCAAAAGCATCATGGGGTTGGTCAAGCCAACCTCAGGGCAGGTACTGCTCAACCAGCAACCGATCTACCAGGCACTGAAACAGAATCTGGTTGCTTATGTTCCACAAACAGAAGACGTGGACTGGAATTTCCCCGTTCTGGTTTCCGACGTGGTCATGATGGGACGCTACGGGAGGATGAATTTCCTGCGTATTCCCAGTAAACAGGACCGCGCTATTGTAGCGGAGTCGCTGGAACGCGTCGGGCTATCGACGCTGCAACATCGCCAGATCGGTGAACTGTCCGGTGGACAGAAAAAGCGTGTTTTTCTGGCGAGGGCGCTGGCTCAACAAGGCAGCGTGTTGCTGCTGGATGAGCCGTTTACTGGCGTAGACGTCAAAACGGAGAACGCCATTATCGACCTGCTTCGCACCTTGCGCGATGAAGGGCATTTGATTCTGGTAGCGACTCATAACCTCGGTAGCGTTCCTGAGTTTTGCGACAACGTTATTTTAGTCAATCGCACCGTTTTAGCCGCAGGACCGACGCACAGCACCTTTACCCAAAGTAATTTGGAGAAAACGTTCGGCGGTGTTCTGCGACACATCAACCTCGGGGGATCTCATCTTCACGATGATGACGATGTCCGCTCGGTGACGGTGTTAACAGACGATGAACGTCCGGCTGTGTTCTATGGGTCGACCAAGAGCGATCCTCCTGCATCACGCGCTGTACCGGAGGAGAAAAAGCCCTGATGATCGATATCCTGTTGCAGCCATTCAGCTATAACTACATGGTCAAGGCGATCTGGGTCAGCGCGATTGTCGGCGGCGTGTGTGCTTTTCTTTCGGCGTACCTGATGCTGAAAGGCTGGTCGCTGATGGGCGATGCACTCTCCCACTCCGTCGTCCCCGGTGTCGCAGGAGCTTATGCGCTGGGCCTGCCCTACGCGGCAGGTGCATTTTTTACCGGCATGCTTGCCGCGCTGGCAATGACGCTCATCCGTCATATTACCCGATTGCGTGAAGATGCAATTATCGGCTTTATTTTCTCAACGTTTTTCGCTGTCGGCCTGCTGATTATTTCGCTCAACCCGACATCGGTTAACGTGCAATCCATCATTTTTGGCAATATTTTGGGCATTGCCGACGAAGATATTCTGCAAGTTGAAATCATCATCGGCGTAACGTTCGTAATTCTCTGCCTGCTGTGGAAAGATCTGCTGGCCGTGTTCTTTGATGAGAACCATGCCCGTTCGATTGGTCTTTCTCCATTGAAGCTGAAAATTCTGTTCTTTACGCTGCTGAGTGCCTGTACGGTCGCGGCGTTGCAAACCGTCGGTGCGATTTTGGTGATCGCGATGGTGATTACGCCGGGTGCCACGGCTTACCTGCTCACCGATCGGTTTGGTCGTCTGGTCGTGATTTCTATTGCACTGGGTGCGATCACCAGCGCGGTCGGGGCTTATCTGAGCTTCTTCCTTGATGGTGCAACCGGCGGCGTGATTGTCACGTTGCAAACCGTCGTCTTCCTGTTGGCGTTTGTCTTTGCACCCAAGCATGGGTTATTGGCATCGCGCCGCCTGCGGTTACGCGATCAATCAGGAGATGCATTATGACGCTCATTAGCTGGCTCATCGATCCCCTGTCCTACCCGTTCATGCAGCGTGCGTTACTCGCTGCCGTCGTCACCGGTACGGTCTGTGCGGTGCTGTCATGTTATCTGGTGCTGAAAGGCTGGTCGCTAATGGGTGATGCCATTTCCCATGCCGTTCTGCCCGGTATCGTTGTCGCGTTTTTACTGGGGATTCCGTTAGTTATCGGGGCTTTCGTTTCCGGTATTTTTTGTGCGGTAGCGACGGGATACGTAAAAGAACACAGCCGGGTTAAAGAAGACACGGTCATGGGGATCATCTTTTCCGGCATGTTTGCGCTGGGGCTCGTCATGTTTGCGCGTATCGATACCGATCAGCACCTGAACCATATTCTGTTTGGTAACGTGCTGGGCATCACTCAGCAAGAGCTGACGCAAATCTTACTGATTGCAGGGGTGACGCTGGCCATCATCTTGTTAAAGCGCCGAGATTTCATGCTGTACTGCTTCGATCCCAATCATGCCCGCGTTATCGGCCTGCCCGTCAAGCTACTGCACTACGGATTGCTGAGCCTGCTGGCGATGACGATTGTCGCATCCTTACAGGCCGTCGGCGTTATTCTGGTGATCGCGATGCTGATTGCACCGGGCATTATTGCCTTCATGGTCTGTAAACGTTTCGAGCGCATGGTGCTTGTTGCCACGCTGGTTTCCGTTATTTCCTGTATTGCTGGCACCCTGATCAGTTTCTATATTGATGGCGCAACCGGCCCTTGCATTGTGATCGTTCAGGCACTGTTCTTCACGCTGGCGCTGACTTACCACCAGCTTAAGCAACGTCGTCAGGCGGCATCTCAGGCCATCACCGACGCGTTGTAATCCTTTCGCCCTCAGCCTTTTAGCACGACGTAACCGGAAAACAGCCGTCGGTTACGTCATTAATGCGCTATTTCATTGCCTTATCTACCGGATTGAGCGTCGTCCTAACTCCGCTATTTTTAATTCCGACTATACTTGTTTCTCGTTATCTCGGCCTATCGGTTATCACTGTGCGATAGATTCCATTTTTATTGTGCTCAATGGGTTACCGTAAACGAATCACCCCAGTGAACAGCATCGTATCGGGCAACATCAACGGGAGGATGACCTTATGTGGCAAGCTATCAGCCGACTTTTGGAAGAGCATCACGGTACTGCGGAAATTCAGGAATACCGCGAATTGTCCGGCGGTGAAATACACCCGGCTTGGTACGTCCGCTACGGCGAGCATGACGTCTTCGTAAAATGCGATAGTCGCGAAATGCTAACCAAATTCACTGCTGAAGCCGATCAGCTTCACTTGCTGGGCCGTAGCAATACGGTACATATACCAACAGTCTATGGTGTCGGCAGCTCACGCGATCACAGTTTTCTGCTTCTGCAATATCTACCTGTCAAACCGTTGGATGCGCACAGCGCCTGGTGTCTGGGCGAACAACTCGCACGCCTGCACCAGTGGAGCGACCAACCGCAATTTGGTCTGGATTTTGATAACGACCTTTCGACAACACCTCAGCCAAACAGCTGGCAGCGGCGCTGGGCGACCTTTTTTGCCGAACAGCGTATTGGATGGCAATTACAGTTAGCAGCAGAGAAAGGAATGCATTTTGGTCACATCGAAACGCTGATCGCGCGCGTTGAGGATCGTCTGGCCGGACATCAGCCTCAGCCGTCGCTCTTGCACGGTGATTTGTGGCCGGATAATTGTGCGAATAGTCAGGATGGCGCTTATCTGTTCGATCCGGCCAGCTATTGGGGAGACAGAGAATGTGATTTAGCGATGCTGCCGCGCTATCCGGCTCTGCCCCCACAGATTTATGATGGTTACCAGAGCGTGTGGCCGCTGGATAAAGGCTTTATCGATCGCCAGCCCATTTACCAAATTTATTATCTGCTTAACCGGGCCAATCTTTTCGGTGGTAAACATATTGTTGAGGCACAACAGCTTATCGAGCGGCAACTTTTGAGCTAATACGGGACGTTTTTTTCTGTGATGGGAAATGTGATCTAACGTGGGAAGGATACAGCGTCTGGCGCAGACTTTGCGCCAGACCGTCAATCAGACTGGCAACCCGAGTAAACGTAACACCAGATAGCCAATACCCGCGATAATCACTGGTAGGATATAAAGCGGAAAGAATTGCACAAAAATCGAGTGTCCAGGAACAATAACACGTGATTCCAGCGTCTCACGCGTATTCCCACCATCACCTTTCATTTTTTCCAGAATCAGTTGATCTTCAATGCCTTCCTTAATGGTCTTCGCCTGACGTGACATCCGGGCACCCGAAACCTGTAAAGCCAAGCCAATAAAAATCAGGATGTAGATCAGCCAAAACATCAGCGTCGCCCCACTGAAAAAACGCGTGAAATCCGGTACTGGCGAGTTGTACCAAAAAATGTTCAGGAAAGGCGTATTAAAGCGCACCATGTCGACCATCAGATGCACAAAATCCAGAAGAACAGCATCAATGCCCTGTTTTTTCTGGGTATAAGCGTAGAGATAATTAGCTAGCGAGACGAAGGTTGAAAGCAGCGCGGGAATAAAAAGGATCCATCCGGCAATGCGTTTAACGACGGCAATACGGCCAGCCTGTTGATACGTCATGAGAACCCCTTCTTAGCGACGCAACATCGGTAATGTATCGTTTTAGTACGACGGGTAGCCTACTGTAACTTTACGCGCAGTCAACACTTTATCTCCCGCATAGCCTGAGCAGTGCCCTGCAACTCGACTTATTAGGGTATAGTTTATCAGTAAATATTCTTTTCCTTTGCTGACGGAGCCAGTGGTATGTCCTTTGATTCTTCTATACGAGCGGCGATTTTCGATATGGATGGGCTGCTGATTGATTCAGAACCGTTGTGGGACAAGGCCGAACTGGAGGTTATCGCCTCGCTTGGCATAGACGTTTCACTACGAGAATCCATGAAAGATACTTTGGGTTTACGCATCGATATGGTGGTCGAACTCTGGTATCAGCGTTCTCCCTGGGCGACACCCGCCCGGGACGAGGTTGTCCGCCGTATTATCGATCGCACGATTGAATTTGTTGCCGAACAACGCCCCCTCCTGCCCGGCGTCGAACATGCACTGCAACTGTGCCGTGAACAGAATCTCAAAATTGGACTGGCTTCCGCTTCGCCGCTCCGCATGCAGCAGCAGGTGCTGCGAATGTTTAACTTGGAACACTACTTTGATGTCCTAATGTCAGCCGAGACACTGCCGTATAGCAAGCCTCATCCGGAGGTGTATTTGAATGCAGCAAACAGACTCGGCGTTCCTCCGACACACTGTGTGACGCTGGAAGATTCGGTGAACGGTATGATCGCAACCAAAGCAGCACGCATGCGTTCAATCGTTATTCCACAGGCTGAGTTTCGCGATGACGCTCGCTGGGTGCTGGCAGACGATAAGCTGGATTCCCTGAATCAGCTGACCGCTGAACATGTAGTCTAGGGATTTAGGAGTAGGAATTAGAAATAAAGAAGTAGAAGAATAGAAAAGCAGACATCGTGGGATATGACGAAAGCGTGGCCAGTCTATCGGCTGACCACGCTTTGAGGCATTACAGGAAATCAGCTCGCTTAGGCGAGAAAGCATCGATCAGGACGCTGCCGTCTTCCAGCGAGACCACACCGTGCATCTCGTTTTTCACTGCCAGATAAGCATCGCCCGTTTTCAGGATACGTTTCTCACCTTCGATCTCGACTTCAAAGCTGCCAGCGGCAACATAAGCAATCTGATCGTGAATTTCATGGAAGTGCGGCGTACCAATCGCATCTTTATCAAAATGCACGTAAACCATCATTAGCTCATCGCTCCAGGTCATGATTTTACGTTTAATGCCACCGCCCAGCTCTTCCCATGGCGTTTCATCATCAATAAAGTATCTTCTCATCATCTCTCTCCTCTAACGCTCTTTATTGCCATACCTTCTATTGCGCCAACAAACCGTGTACGACAACGAGTGTATGACTATGGATTGCGACATTTTAGCCACATCAGTACCAGAAGAAACATAAAATAAGCAAAACCATGACGGCCCTCAAGAAATAAATAAAACATTATTTCATTTTTATTGAATTCACATCCCATCCAAACTATCATCCCGCATAACAAGAAAGAACCGGGCAGTTTGAGGAACAGGTGACGTTGTCACTGCCACGCAACATCATCTGTTTCGCCCGGCGCTTTCACCAAGAACGGTTAGTAATGAAACAGCAGTTTTCCACATGATGGGCAGCAGCAGGAAACCCGTCATTAGAGTAATAAAAAACGAGCGGGCGGTGATTTCACCGATCTGGTCGATTCATTCCGGTGTTAGCACCAGACGCTACACCTTTATCTGGGGCATGGTTGGCGATAATCAAGTTTTCGGTGACATGGATCACGTCAAGGTTAGCGAGTTACGTTAATCGCTTTCTACCGGAATTACCGATGTTCCCTACAGTAACAGCTAACGACTAAGTATTTTGTCGCTTATAGAGAGATTACAGATATGATTTTAAATTCTTTTGATTTGCAAGGTAAAGTTGCTCTGATCACGGGTTGTGATACGGGTTTGGGTCAAGGCATGGCTATCGGTCTGGCACAAGCAGGCTGTGATATCGTCGGCGTCAACATCGTTGAACCTAAAGACACTATCGAGAAAGTCACCGCACTGGGACGCCGTTTCCTGAGCCTGACTGCCGACATGAGCAATGTCTCTGGTCATGCAGAGCTGGTAGAGAAAGCTGTTGCTGAATTTGGTCACGTTGACATTCTGGTCAACAACGCCGGTATCATCCGTCGTGAAGATGCGATCGAGTTCAGCGAGAAAAACTGGGACGACGTAATGAACCTGAACATTAAGAGCGTTTTCTTTATGTCTCAGACCGTTGCTCGCCAGTTCATCAAGCAAGGTAAAGGCGGTAAGATCATCAACATCGCTTCTATGCTGTCCTTCCAGGGTGGTATCCGCGTACCTTCTTATACCGCATCAAAAAGCGCCGTTATGGGTGTAACCCGTCTGATGGCGAACGAGTGGGCAAAACACGGTATCAACGTCAACGCAATTGCACCGGGATATATGGCTACCAACAATACCCAGCAACTGCGCGCTGATGAAGAACGCAGCAAAGAAATTCTGGATCGTATCCCAGCTGGCCGTTGGGGTTTGCCACAGGATCTGATGGGCCCATCCGTCTTCCTGGCATCCAGCGCATCTGATTACATCAATGGTTACACGATTGCCGTTGATGGTGGCTGGCTGGCTCGCTAAGGGAAACCTTTCTTAGCGGCATTTCGCCAACCTACGATAAAAAGCACAATTTCGGTTGTGCTTTTTATTTGTTTTTCAAGTTGTTATTTCGTTTTTCATGATTCTTTCTCCTGCCAAAATCCTTTCTTAAAAAAAATCAAAACAACGTTCCGACTTTGATCACACTTTCGATATTGCGTGCATGACGACAAGGTTAATAGCGCAATATAATCAATCAAAACAGTGTTTCTATTTATAAGGAACTGTTCACACGGTTCCATAAGAAGGTACTCCATGAGTATTTTTGAAAGCTTATACACCAGCAGGAAATCGCAGCTCGACGAATGGGTTGCAGCACTCGATAGCCACATTGCCTGCGTTCAGGAGAAAGGCCGCAGCCAAAGTCAGCCGACGTTATTATTGGCTGACGGTTTTGATGTGGAAAATTATGCACCTGCGATGTGGACATTCCCAGATGGACATAGCGCTCCTATTTCTAATTTTGCCAGCCAGCAAAATTGGCTAAGAACGCTGTGTGCCATGAGCGTCGTTACGGGTAATGAGAGTTACCAGCAGCACGCTATCGCACAAAGCGAATATTTCCTGGATCATTTCGTTGATGATAATAGCGGCCTGTTCTTCTGGGGCGGCCACCGCTTTATTAATCTGGATACGCTGGCAGGCGAAGGGCCAGAATCTAAAGCTCAGGTGCATGAATTAAAACACCACCTGCCCTATTACGCGTTGTTGCATCGTGTTAATGCGGAAAAGACGCTGAATTTCTTTCAGGGTTTCTGGAACGCACACGTTGAAGACTGGGATTCACTGGATCTAGGCCGTCATGGTGATTACAGCAAAAAACGCGATCCAAATGTGTTCCTGCATGCCCGCCATGATGTCGTCGATCCGGCACAGTGGCCTGTTCTGCCATTAACGAAGGGGTTAACTTTTGTTAATGCTGGCACAGACCTGATTTATGCCGCATTCAAATACGCAGAATATACGGGCGATAGTCACGCCGCGGCTTGGGGTAAACATCTTTATCGCCAATACGTTTTGGCCCGCAACCCAGAAACTGGTATGCCTGTGTATCAGTTCAGTTCACCACAGCAGCGCCAGCCAGTGCCGGAAGACGATAACCAGACGCAATCCTGGTTTGGCGATCGTGCTCAACGCCAGTTTGGCCCAGAGTTCGGTGAAATAGCGCGTGAAGCCAATGTGCTGTTCCGCGATATGCGCCCACTGCTGATTGATAACCCACTGGCAATGTTGGATATTCTCCGCACGCAGCCTGATGCAGAAATGCTGAACTGGGTTATTTCAGGGCTAAAAAATTACTATCAGTACGCCTACGATGTCACCAGCAATACACTGCGCCCGATGTGGAACAACGGCCAGGACATGACAGGCTACCGTTTTAAACGCGATGGCTATTATGGTAAAGCGGGTACGGAATTAAAACCGTTTGCATTAGAAGGTGATTATTTATTACCGCTGGTTCGTGCTTATCGTCTGAGCGGCGATGAGGACCTTTATACTCTAGTTAACACCATGCTGACACGGCTGAACAAAGAAGAGATTCAGCACATCGCCAGCCCGGTACTTTTGTTGACCGTTATCGAACTGGCCGATCACAAACAATCAGAATCCTGGGCACATTACGCCGCGCAGTTGGCTGACGTTTTGTTTGAACAACATTTCCACCGTGGTTTGTTCGTTCGCTCCGCACAGCATCGTTATGTTCGTCTGGATGATACCTATCCGCTGGCTTTACTGACTTTCGTTGCCGCTTGTCGCAACAAATTAAACGATATCCCATCGTATCTGACACAAGGTGGATATGTTCACGGGGATTTTCACGTTAATGGGGAAAATAGAATTGTTTATGACGTGGAATTAATTTATCCAGAGTTATTAACAGCTTAATTTTATGTTTTTTTTAATGGTTCACAATTAATCAATAGGTAAGCATTATGAATGAAAACAGAATGCTGGGGTTAGCCTATATCTCCCCCTATATTATAGGGCTGATAGTTTTTACCGCTTTCCCCTTTGTTTCGTCATTTATCCTCAGTTTTACTGAGTATGATTTGATCAATCCGCCTGAATTTACGGGGCTAGAAAACTATCACCGTATGTTCCTGGAAGATGATCTCTTTTGGAAATCCATGGGCGTCACCTTTGCCTATGTATTTCTGACCATTCCATTGAAATTAATCTTCGCATTGTTAATTGCGTTTGTACTTAATTTCAAATTACGTGGTATCGGTTTCTTCCGTACTGCTTACTATGTGCCTTCTATTCTGGGCAGCAGCGTGGCAATCGCCGTTCTGTGGCGAGCACTGTTCGCTATCGATGGCTTGTTAAACAGCTTCCTCGGCGTGTTTGGCTTTGACGCTATCAACTGGCTGGGCGAGCCGTCGCTGGCACTGATGTCGGTAACCCTGCTGCGCGTATGGCAGTTTGGTTCCGCCATGGTTATCTTCCTTGCTGCATTGCAGAACGTTCCGCAATCTCAGTATGAAGCCGCCATGATCGATGGTGCATCCAAATGGCAAATGTTCCTGAAAGTAACGGTACCGCTGATTACACCGGTTATTTTCTTTAACTTTATCATGCAGACCACTCAGGCATTCCAGGAGTTTACGGCACCTTACGTCATTACTGGCGGTGGTCCAACGCACTACACCTACCTGTTCTCGCTCTATATCTACGATACGGCGTTCAAGTATTTTGATATGGGCTACGGTGCTGCATTGGCATGGGTTCTGTTCTTGGTTGTTGCGGTATTTGCGTCTATCTCCTTTAAGTCGTCGAAATACTGGGTGTTCTACTCCGCTGATAAAGGAGGAAAAAATGGCTGACATGCATTCAAACCTGACGACAGCACAAGAAATTGCTGCTGCAGAAGTACGCCGCACGCTGCGTAAAGAAAAAATCAGTGCCGCTATCCGTTACGTGGTTCTGCTGTTCGTTGGCTTGCTGATGCTTTATCCACTGGCGTGGATGTTCTCAGCATCGTTCAAACCGAACCATGAGATCTTCACCACGTTGGGTCTGTGGCCAGAACACGCCACCTGGGACGGTTTCGTTAACGGTTGGAAAACCGGTACGGAATACAATTTCGGTCACTACATGATTAACACGTTCCAGTATGTGATTCCGAAAGTGGTTCTGACCGTTATTTCCTCGGTGATTGTGGCTTATGGCTTCGCTCGCTTTGACATTCCGTGGAAGAACTTCTGGTTTGCTACGCTGATTACTACCATGCTGCTGCCAAGCACCGTACTGTTGATTCCGCAGTACCTCATGTTCCGTGAAATGGGCATGCTGAACAGCTATCTACCACTGTATTTGCCGCTGGCGTTTGCAACACAAGGATTCTTTGTGTTCATGCTAATCCAGTTCCTGCGTGGGGTACCACGTGATATGGAAGAAGCCGCACAGATCGATGGCTGTAACTCCTTCCAGGTTCTGTGGTATGTGGTCGTGCCGATTTTGAAACCAGCCATCATCTCTGTTGCGCTGTTCCAGTTCATGTGGTCAATGAACGACTTCATCGGTCCGCTGATTTATGTCTATAGCGTGGATAAGTATCCGATTGCGCTGGCGCTGAAAATGTCTATCGACGTTACTGAAGGCGCTCCGTGGAATGAAATTCTGGCCATGTCCAGCATCTCCATTCTGCCATCCATTATTGTTTTCTTCCTGGCACAGCGTTACTTCGTACAAGGCGTGACCAGCAGCGGAATTAAAGGTTAATAGAGGATTTATCATGGCTGAAGTTATTTTCAAAAAGTTGGAAAAAGTATACACCAACGGTTTCAAAGCGGTTCACGGCATCGACCTGACCATTAAAGACGGTGAATTCATGGTTATCGTCGGCCCGTCTGGCTGTGCGAAGTCCACTACGCTGCGTATGCTGGCGGGTCTGGAAACCATCAGCGGCGGTGAAGTCCGTATCGGCGAGCGCGTTGTTAACAATCTGGCGCCAAAAGAGCGTGGGATTGCCATGGTGTTCCAGAACTACGCCCTCTACCCTCACATGACGGTAAAAGAGAATCTGGCGTTTGGTCTGAAGCTGAGCAAACTGCCTAAAGAGCAAATTGAAGCGCAGGTCGCTGAAGCGTCCAAAATTCTGGAGCTGGAAGACCTGATGGATCGTCTGCCGCGCCAGCTGTCTGGTGGTCAGGCACAGCGTGTGGCCGTAGGCCGTGCCATCGTTAAAAAGCCAGATGTGTTCCTGTTTGACGAACCGTTATCTAACCTGGATGCCAAACTGCGTGCTTCGATGCGTATCCGTATTTCTGACCTGCATAAGCAGTTGAAGAAAAGCGGTAAAGCAGCAACAACAGTCTATGTTACCCACGATCAGACTGAAGCAATGACCATGGGCGACCGTATCTGCGTCATGAAGCTGGGTCACATCATGCAGGTCGATACGCCAGACAACCTGTACCACTTCCCTGTCAACATGTTCGTTGCTGGCTTCATTGGCTCACCAGAAATGAACATCAAGCCGTGTAAACTGGTCGAGAAAGACGGTCAGATTGGCGTTGTGGTGGGCAACAACGCGCTGGTATTAAACAGCGAGAAGCAAGACAAAGTCCGCAGCTATGTCGGGCAAGACGTCTTCTTCGGTGTTCGCCCAGACTATGTTTCCGTGTCAGATACGCCATTTGAAGGCAGCCACTCACAGGGTGAGTTGGTTCGCGTAGAAAACATGGGTCACGAATTCTTTATGTACATTAAAGTCGATGGCTTTGAATTAACCAGCCGCATTCCTTATGACGAAGGTCGGCTGATTATCGAGAAGGGACTGCATCGTCCGGTGTATTTCCAGTTCGACATGGAAAAATGCCATATTTTTGATGCAAAAACAGAAAAAAATATCTCTCTTTAACAGGAGTAGTAACCGATGAAAAAAGCGATCCTACACACGTTAATAGTTTCATCTCTGGCATTAGTGGCAATGCCTTCTTTCGCCGCTGATAATGTTGAATTGAGAATGTCCTGGTGGGGCGGTAACAGCCGTCACCAGCAGACGCTCAAAGCCATTGAAGAGTTCCACAAACAGCATCCGAACATCACGGTGAAAGCGGAATACACCGGATGGGACGGTCACCTGTCTCGTCTGACTACACAGATTGCTGGTAACACCGAGCCAGATGTAATGCAGACTAACTGGAACTGGCTGCCGATTTTCTCTAAAAACGGTACTGGTTTTTATGATCTGAACAAAGTGAAAGATACTCTGGATCTGGCACAGTTCGATCCTAAAGAGCTGCAAAGCACCACGGTCGACGGGAAACTGAACGGTATTCCAATTTCCGTTACTGCTCGCGTATTCTACTTCAACACCGAAAGCTGGCAAAAAGCGGGACTGGAATATCCGAAAACGTGGGACGAACTGTTGAACGCCGGTAAAGTGTTCAAAGAAAAACTGGGCGACCAATACTACCCTATCGTGTTGGAACACCAGGATTCTCTGGCACTGCTGAACTCTTACATGGTTCAGAAATACAACATCCCTGCTATTGATGTAAAAAGTCAGAAATTCGCCTACACCGATGCGCAATGGGTTGAATTCTTTGGCATGTATAAGAAATTGATCGACAGCCATGTCATGCCTGATGCGAAATACTATGCCTCTTTCGGCAAGAGCAACATGTATGAGATGAAGCCATGGATCAACGGCGAGTGGTCTGGTACTTACATGTGGAACTCCACCATTACCAAGTACTCTGATAACCTGCAACCACCAGCAAAACTGGCATTGGGTAACTACCCAATGCTGCCTGGTGCGAAAGATGCCGGCTTGTTCTTCAAACCTGCACAGATGCTGTCTATCGGTAAGTCAACCAAGTACCCTAAAGAATCTGCTCAGTTGATCAACTTCCTGCTGAACAGCAAAGAAGGTGCTCAGGCTCTGGGTCTGGAACGTGGTGTGCCGTTGAGTAAAGCCGCTGTGGCTCAGCTGACTGCGGATGGCGTCATTAAAGATGATGCACCAGCCGTTGCCGGGTTGAAACTGGCGTTGGCTCTGCCGCATGAAGTGTCTGTCTCTCCTTATTTCGACGACCCGCAAATCGTTTCTCTGTTTGGTGATACCATCCAGTCTATCGATTACGGTCAGAAATCTGTGGAAGACGCAGCGAAATACTTCCAGCGTCAATCAGAGCGTATTCTGAAGCGCGCAATGAAGTAATGTCGTACCCGATTTAAGCTGTAATTCATCCCTGCCGCACTGACGGCAGGGATTTTTCATTTAAATTAAAACAACCGCTATATTCAATTCGATCTCCCTCACAATTTGAAACCCCATTTTACTTTTTGTTACCCAAGCCGATCTCGATCACAGAACGTAATTTAATAATAAATAAAATAGAACTTGTCCCAAAAAGCATAATGCGTCTTTCGAAATAAAGTATTAAGCATCATCCTAACCAATAGGGAATATAACAATGAAATTTAAATTATTAGCTCTGGCTGTTACGTCATTAATTAGTGTGAATGCAATGGCTGTGACAATCGATTATCGTCATGAAATGAAAGATACACCAAAAAATGATCATCGCGATCGTTTGTCAATATCACACCGTTTTGATAACGGCTTTGGCCTTTCTGCCGAAGCAAAATGGCGTCAGGCAAATAACGACAACACGCCGAATAAACCATTTAATGAAACCGTCAGCAATGGTACAGAAGTGGTTGCCAGCTATGTGTATAAAATTAACAAAACCTTCCAAGTTGAACCAGGTTTCTCTTTAGATTCAAGCTCTACTTCTAACAACTACCGTCCTTATTTGCGTGGGCGTGCGGCAGTTACTGATGATTTTTCTGTTTCTTTCCGCTATCGCCCATACTATTTAAGAAACAGTGGACTTAATATTGGAAAAGCAAACAGTGATCCTTCCGTTGAAAAAGGTTACAATTTAACAACTGTATTAAGTTATAAATTCCTGAAAGATTTTCAAGTTGATTATGAGTTAGATTATAAAAAAGCAACTAAAGCTGGAAAAACACTCTACGACAACGATAATGATAATTTCGATCATGACGTAAAACTTTCTTATAAATGGGATAAAAACTGGAAACCATATACGGCTGTAGGTAACGTAGCTGAGGATGGAAAAACAGATCGCCGTCAGACTCGTTTCCGTGTTGGTGTGCAATACAGCTTCTAATAACGGCCTTGTTATTTAAATAAGCGTCATTAGTTGGCAAAAGGGATGTGAGTGTTAATTGATTCACTCAGCTTTATCATTAGCATCCCTTTATTATGATGTGTTGTTGGTTAAACAAGTTAGTTACGTTTCGTTGTTACATGTGGCGTCGTTAAATGTAATTTAGCTATATGCGAGTTAGCTGTTCGAATTGCTGTGTCTGATTTACCCTCTTCGTGTATGAATGTTATTTCTTTATTAAAGTTTGCGGTTCAGGGTAGTCATTTTTTCTCCGATGTGATGGCTACCCTATTTTTTTACCATCGCCCAACGATTTCCCCCCTTCTCCCCTTTGTCAGGTGATCTATCATGATTGTTCGTTCTCTGCTTGTCGGGGCCATTATGATGTCTGTAAATGGATTAAGTTACGCCCAACCTGTTTTTCCTGTCTGGCCACATGGCGAAGCGCCAGGTGCCTCTTCGTCAACGGTACAACCGCAAGTGGTCGAGCGTAGCAAAGATCCCTCTCTTCCCGATCGGGCTGCAACTGGGATTCGCAGTCCCGAAATTACCGTTTATCCGGCAGAGAAGCCCAATGGCATGGCTTTGCTCATTACGCCTGGCGGCTCTTACCAGCGCGTCGTGTTGGATAAGGAAGGCAGCGATCTGGCACCGTTCTTTAATCAACAGGGCTATACCCTTTTCGTGATGACCTATCGTATGCCCGGTGAAGGTCATAAAGAAGGCGCTGACGCCCCGTTAGCCGATGCCCAGCGTGCAATCAGAACGCTGAGAGCCAACGCCGATAAGTGGCACATTAACCCACAGCGTATCGGTATTATGGGATTCTCCGCCGGTGGTCATGTTGCTGCCAGCCTTGGAACCCGATTCGCCCAGTCCGTTTACCCCGCGACGGATGCCATTGACAGCGTAAGCGCACGCCCTGATTTCATGGTACTGATGTACCCCGTCATTTCGATGCAGGCGGATATTGCACACGCCGGTTCGCGTAAACAGTTAATCGGTGAGCAACCGACGGAGGCGCAGGTGCTGCGTTATTCTCCAGAGAAGCAGGTTACCGCTCAGACGCCGCCCACGTTTCTGGTGCATGCCGTTGACGATCCGTCAGTGTCAGTTGATAACAGTCTGGTGATGTTCAGCGCGCTGCGGGAAAAACAGATTCCCGTCGAAATGCATCTGTTTGAGAAAGGGAAACACGGTTTCGGCCTACGCGGTACCAAAGGACTTCCTGCGGCAGCCTGGCCTCAGTTGCTGGACAATTGGCTGCGTGTTTTACCGGTAAGTAACGAACAGCCGAAATAAATCATTACGCCGTCACCGCTTCCGCAGGCAGGGATAATCTCTTATACTGTATAAAATAACAGTTTTATTTGAGAAGTTTCATGACTGCGGAAGGACACCTGCTGTTTTCTGTTGCCTGCGCGATTCTGGCTAAAAAAGTTGAGCTATCGCCAGCGCTGGCTACCGGAGACTGGTGGCACATTATTCCCGGTGCACTCCTTACCGCGCTGCTGCCCGATATCGATCACCCTAAATCCGTTCTCGGGCAGCGCCTGAAGTGGCTTTCTTCGCCCATTGCCCGCCTCTTTGGCCATCGCGGGTTTACGCACAGCCTTCTTGCCATCGCCGCCGGTATTTTCTTTATTCAGACGCGCCTGCCGCCAGACTGGCCAATTCCAACCGATGCCTACCATGCCATGATCGTCGGTTATCTGAGCCACATTCTCGCGGATATGCTGACGCCCTCTGGCGTTCCTCTACTCTGGCCCTGTCGCTGGCGTTTCCGTTTGCCAATTTTAAACAGCCAAAAAGGCAATCAGTTGGAACGCTTTCTGTGCCTTGCCTGTATCGTTTTTTCGCTGTATCAGCCGCAAAAAAATTTGAATTGCTGCACCTACGAACAATCATTTCGCTTTTTGCAGTCGGCGCAAACGTACCTCTTTCAATACGTGAAATAGCTGTATTCTTTAAGTACACCCGTTTTTGATCTGCCCCTGAAATTACTCCTACCTCATTACGCCACCATTTCATAATTCACCGGTGCTTGATAACCCAGCGTTGAATGTTTGCGACGGCGATGATAAAATACCTCGATATAATCGAATATCGCGTTCATCGCCTCTTTTCTGCTGACAAACACTTTTCCACACATCAGCTCCGTTTTCAGTATGTGATAAAAGCTTTCCATTACCGCATTATCGTAACAGCAACCCTTTCCACTCATTGAGCAGCGTAAGTACGGATATACGTTATATCCGTAGCCCACGCCAAGCCGATAACTGAGTGACCATAGCGTATTTTAGCGGTTTTCCCGCGCAAAGAACGCCGCTGCTTTCGAGCAGTAACGCGACAGCTCTGCGCTTGAACTCAGGGGTATATTGTTGTCTCGCCATAGTGGCCTCGTTTTCGTTAATTGATTTGAAAACAAGGTGGGCATTAAATCAAGGACAGATCAATTCTCCGGATGCTCGTTCCACGTTTGTGCAGGACTTTAATTTCCATACGAATCTCAAAAGTGATCATAAGCTTCCCTTTAATTACATTGAAAATTGAAATGTTTTATAACCGAGACGTCGGCATAGCGCGAGTGGCCATATACCGAAGAATGAATATGAACAGCCGTATTATCGACGATCCGGAAGTGTCTACACTATCAGTAGCGATTCGCACTGTTGATAAATCAGGCCAATATGGCATTTATAGGTTACTTCTTACCACAGTAATGCATTTTCATGTAACATGCTGTTTTTTTATATTATCTCCCGAATAAGTCTGTTAAAAATCATCCCCTCATCTGCCTGCATTATCTCGCCGAAATTATTGCTCAGTATATTCACGACATTTAGCTGACTCACTGAATTTACCGATCTGGAAAGAGATGATAACAACATGCAGTCGTGTCGTTAACCATTAAACGTGACATCGTTAGCATGGTAAAGAAAAGCCACTTTGCCTTCACTCGGCCATAGAACCTTTCAGAACACAAACTTAAATAAGCGTATTTTGAGGATATTATTATGCTTTTCTTCAATACATTGACGGGAAAAGAAAATTTATTCGTTATTCCCGAAAACAAACCTCATAACATAGAGCATCAGCCTGATATTCCTGCCGCCAATCACCCAGATAGTTCAGATGAAGAAGTTGGGTTCGATCTGACAGCATTGAGAGATCATCAACATGCGATTATCAATAGCTACCTGCCAGAATTTTATGAATTCCAGCAAACAGGTTGCAATACCCTATATCCAAAACCAGTCGACATCAACGCATTACAAGCGCGAATCAACTCAATGCAGATACCGACATTATTACAACCGCTGCAGACACAATTGGAACAGACTGCCAATGCATTTCTGGATCGGTTCAGACAGTTCAGGAAAGAGATAGATTGGAATAATAACTCATTGGAATTTATCAGATTTCGCTTAGCGGTAAGAAAAGCAGGTTGGGATGACCAGCAAACCCGAGATTACAATGAGGCGCTTAAGTATGCCAACCGTCTGGGCTATTATCTCTCAGGTACGCTGAACCTTATTGATCTCCTCAATGGCAACTTAGAATGGCAGACGTCGGAAGAAACTATTAGGAAAACAGGTCACAATGTGCTCCTGAATGAGCTTCTCCCAGTGGATACTGATGATCACAATAACCAGTATTGTGCCCAAATCCGTGCCAATCTAGCCAAAAAACATCCTGATAACATAAAGTTTAATGCCATTGTGAACTCAGTCACCTGGGATGACAGGATGGCCAGCGAGGCATTGTACACAGAGCTAGAAAGGCTGTCGAAGAGGTTATTGAGTGGTATTGCACTGACCAAGAATCATGCGAAAAAAATAGATAAAAAAAGTGAATCCAGCGGGATTATTCGCGATATCGTTGCACTCTGCCAGGTCTTATTGGACGTTATTGAAATAATCAAGTGCTTAGGGAAACAAATCCGGCCTTTGACGAACAAGCTGTTGGAAGAGCATAAATTATCTGGGCAGAAGGAAGAATTCACCCTAGCAGAGGTGGCAAAACAACAACTGATGACATTGTGGAAAGTAGCGGGTAAGAGCACTCTAGAATTCAAGTCCGATTTTAGAATGATGTCTGATAAGGCACAAAAAAACGTACACCGTATTCCACATACACTCTCCTGCTCCTCTATAACGGATGCGGACACAAATAAAGCCGTTTTTCAGGCCGGAATAATGCTGCTTGATAAAATTCAACAAACTGAATTCGGTGTACATAAAGCCAGGCAAGCTTCGCGTCTACTTCAGCAGGCAGTAACACATTACAGTGAACTAGAACGGACGATATCTGATATGCCATCCAACAAAATACTGGATGCGAGGCTACGCTTTGAATCTGGCAGATGGCAAGAAAAGGTAAAAATATTAAAAAAACGACTACAACAAACAATTGACGAAATAACAACGCTGACAGAAGAGTACGTAAAACAAAAATTTCTGTCAGCACTGAGAAATGAGTTAAACCGTCCTCGACCTTTGGCATCAAATAGCATCATCAGTGATTTTGATATACAGGTAAAAATGGCTGTTGATAAATTAGCCAGTATTGAACAGAGCCTAAGCCAGGCGCTGTTACGTCTTTCTGAGCATGGCGAAACCGACAATAAAGAATTCGATGGCCATACAATAACTTTGTTACAGAATCTGAAATGCATAAAAGGTCAACTTAAAACCAATATCACAAAGGTAACAGGGCGGTCGATTAACAATTTTTCCCGTACAGGTATGTTGGCCAGGAGAATGGGAGAAGTTCATGAAATGGAGAAGCAACGTTATCTGAGGTCGCTTTCCTCAGAAGACCTGCCAGCAGCCCAGCAGCAATATGACATATTGTTTTTTGAGCTGATTCAGCACTACCTGCCAATATTATCTAAAGAACCGGACCCTCAGGGAGATAAGTTTCTTCAGCGATTGCGCCTCGAAGCAAACAACGCAGCTAAAGGCACCACTATCTACCCTACGACCATGACCGATATCCTTGCAGGGATGAAAAGCCCCGAGCAAGCAATAAGAAATTGGTCAGAAAGAAAGCTGATCAGATGGGGCTTTCTGGTAGTCTGCCTGGAAGGGGTTAAGCTGATACCAAACTTGGCTGCATTCCCGTTACGGGGGGCTATTAAATTTGTTATAACGAGCGCAAAAGTGGCATGGATTGCCCATAAAGGGCGAAAGGGAATACGCGGAGGTGAAAGTGATATCACTGATGAGATAGCGGAATATGCAAAGTGGAGTTATAAAACGGCGGCGATTAAAGTCGTGCTCTCACTTCCCCCTGGGTTGGCAACAATGCTGGGGATTACCTCGATTGCATTGAACGTTTACGAAGGAGGACTAGAAGATGCAGGGAGAAAGATAGCGAAGGCTATCATGGGAGAAGCGCCCTGGCATGCACTGAATGCAGAAAGCAGAATGGCGGTCGAAGCTTATACCACCACATTGGTGAATGCTGGGATGAAAGAAGAGGAAGCCGGCCTGATGGGCCACACATCGGTATTGCAGCAACAAACAGATACGAAGCCGTTCTCTGATAATAGTGACGAGGATGTCGATCAACATCGAATCGGTCGTAAGTGGGAAGCGGCAGACGAAATGATGCTAAAAAGTGGAAGTATTCTGGATAAATTAAAAATACTCCCTGATGAGTATGAATCAGATACTGTTCAAACTAAGAACAGGTTTGAGAGATCAATAACCATCAAAGCTCTACAGGTAAAAGATGTTGATTTTAATCAGAATGGACACTATAAAGACTTCTCCAGTGACAAGAAAAAAACAACCTATTTACATGCTATAAAATACTTATTGCTTCAGATAGAAAATGATGAGAATTTATCGCAAAAAATCAGACATAACGCCTATTTATCCAGGATAGGAGCCCCACTTTTAGTTCCTGTTGATATAAGTGGATACAAACTTAACAACACACTTCTCCTTCCTGATAATGATGGTGGTAAATCTGGAATGCTTATTGTGTTAGATTCGAGAACACCTTATTATTACGTTAGCAAAGGAAAAGATATCTTAGATGAAATTAAATTCTCTATGCCTTACAATGCTGGAGAAAAAAAGCCCTATTACATGCCAGGCTATCACCTAGACCATAAACCAAGATTTCTACCAAGTGGCTATGAAAAACTTCAAGGGCTTATTAACGGAAAATATAATTTTGATTTATATTTTAATCAAAAAAATCCAAATTCGATGAACATACCAAGCATTTCCTCACTACTTGCAAATACGATCGAAGCCGATTATAAAAATAGAAAAACACATATTGAAAATAACACTTTAGTTCTCAGAGCGATTCTTGGCTCTCATATCCCTGACCCAGATGTCAGTGTAACTCAGGTAAGATATAATCTTGGTTTCTCATGGGATAATTTGACCCCAGCAGAGTATCTGAATTCATTTTCACGACCATTTGCTAAACTCAGCGGACTGGTTCAGTTAATAGCTAGCGACATTACAAGCGAAACAATACAAGAAACAGATAGAAATGTAAAACGATCTGAATATATAGGAAGCTGGATTGACATCAGTTTAGGGGCAGCGACTTCATTTACTCCTCAGGGGTTGGTTCTAAATGGATTGCAATCAGCAGCAGAAATAACTAGTGATGTCGTAGAGGGGAAGACCCTTGACCCGTTATCGATTGCCGCTTTAATTTTAATGTGCATTCCTGGAGAAAAAATTGTAGCTAAAATAGGAAAGTTCAGCAATGTTGGAAGTAATTCCATTAAATACGCACTGGCAACTGGAAATAAAATAGTCGACCTGGCAATCGTTGGGAGAAGCATAAAAACGGCTGTGGAAACTAGAGATCCTCTTGCTATTTATCAGGCCTTTCTGACCACTGGAATGAGTATTCATAACTCTTATGAAATGGCAAAGAATATGTCGGCCAAGCTAAATATCCCAAAAAAAATGGAGATACTCAGTAAAAACGAATCCATCCAGGAGCAAGGAAACAAAAGTCAGCGTCCTGAAATCGATACTTCAACCTCTCATGCTGATTACCCGTTAAATGAAAACCCACCCGAATCGTTGTTATCACGGACACAGATCCTACAGTATAACGCCAGTTCATTGCGTTTTGGGCCGATCAAACCCAGCCCGTTAGATATGAATATTATTTCTGAACCCAGAGCTAAAGAACTGGAGAGCCAAGTATTATATAATTTTGGGACATCCAATAAACAGACAGATTTGCCCCCAAAAGAAAAGCAATACTATGACAGTCTCGTTTCCTATTATAAAAAAAATGCTCAATGGGAGGAATATCTGGAGAAAGGAAAACGGAAATATGAACAGTTGAATGAGAGATTCCCTCATACGATATCAAAACACGATGAATATCGACTTCGCTATGAAGAGAGTACTAGGCCCGACACTAAACCGATACTTTATATAAACAATGACGGTACCGTAGATAGATTTGTAGGAACGGTTACTGATATAAACGTTAAAGGAGAACAGACACCTCATTATACATTCGGAACGTCTGATGACGGAAGAGCACTCGTCGTCGATGGACTCATTTTGGGTGATCCATACAAAGAACGGGATGTTCAGATAACCAGGAAAGAAATAGGGGAACCGTTGAAAATGTATCAAATTCAGGGTGAGTTCATAAAGAAAAATGAGCGACTACTTGACAATATTGAATTTATTTCTCGGATGAATATCACTAATGCCAAAACACGGACTGTATTGCATCTGGCGTTGGGTGAAGAAAGGCTCCACGCGAGTGAGAAAAAACCGATAGTGCTGAAGCCAGAAGGAACGACGAAGGACGCCTTTAGTGCCATGCTAACCACGCCTGACGTCAAGCCGACAGCGCGTATGTTACGCCACTATCCGGAATTTAGTAAGCAAATAAAAGAGATACGCATCCAGTCTATGACGCAGATCACCTTGGTTCTCGAACCGATTAGTCAGTCAGCAGAAAGCACGACAGTGAAAACACCGCAACCAGCATCTCAGGGGCATTTACGAGCAGATGATAATCTATCGGAATATGAAAAAAGGGGTCTGTGGACAGTATATTCAGGAGTCTCTGGGAGGCATCAAACAACATTTGACCAAGTTACCGAACATCGCATAAATCTTAATAAATTCACCAAATTAGTACTCTTCAGAAAATTTTCCGATATAAGAATACGTTCTTTTGATTTAAACTCTTCGAAATACAAAGACAGTAATGAATTTACTCTCGCCCATATAGATTTCGCCACTAAAAAAACCGATCAAGTTCTATCTTCTGATGCACTCATCGCATCGGTTAACGACATGAAAGAGAAGACAGATCAATTAATGAATCAGATTGATTTATATTCAGGAAGCGACAAAGAAGCCATCACCGAGAATATGAGACTCACCCAGAAGGCACTGGATGATATAAAAATTAATATAAATTCTCCTAATGCCTTTTCGAAGGTTACCACTTATGCACTGGTCAGAAAAAACTCACAACCTGGAGATATAAATAATCATTACGGATTAGTTAACTTTGATTTTAAAATTTATAACTCCGAACTTCACCTTCGTTTCCTTACTGCTCACCCTTACGTCAGTATAAATAAATACCCTACATTTAGGGATTATCTGATTAGAAAAGATTTTTTTTCTACATCCGACATCTCTCGATATAATATAAAAAATGTAGCTCGATACCTTGGTGCTAAAGCGATACGTAGTGAGATTGATTTTGATAACTCCATTCCCGATCTTAAAGTAAAGTCATTTTCATTTGAAGGAGCTAATCCTATTATTCAAAAAATCGGTTATAAAATTGAAAGTATTTCTCATATTTTTTCAAAAAAAAATGTTTTTGATATGTCATATCCCATTGGCAATTTGGAAGAGAGTCAAACCCACCAAACAGATAACGATTATTTTCAGGAGAATTTAGAAAAAATTAAAGCTAATGTAAGAGATTCATTCACACCCATTGAACCCATAAAAATAGTATCCAACGCAGCAGCGGAGGAAGCCATAAAAAAGATAATGAGTGACGGCAATGCAGATATAATATCCTGGAATATTATTGATAGTAAAAGCAACGTAGATAATGAGTTAAGAGACTTTTCTGATAAAGTCATTGCCGCTGTTGAAGAGTCATATAAAAAAGTATCTAACGTAAAATCTCTTTTTGATTTGGCAGAATCTCGCCCCGATATTAAGGCTGAATTTAAAGAACTGCTTAATGAGGCCACTGGATTAAACGACGAAATTGTCATTGATATTGACAAAACAGACATTCCTACTATATCTAACATGGTCTACAATAAATTTAAAAGTAATATAAATAGTCTAGAGAATTTTTTGCTGGCACAAAAGACAGGAAAATATGACTCTTTTGTTTTATTTAAATATCACCAATTTGATTCGTCCAAACCTGATGCCTTTGCCCTGCCCTATGACAGGAAGAAAAGAATTCTGCTGGCTATGCTACCAGATCATCAACGCCACGGTGGATTAGTTGACACAGTGACCCATGAAGCCTCACATAATGCTTTTCACGCACAGGATTATACCTATATAGGAAATGTACGAGAGGAAACCGGTTCATTCCCTTCTTCATTTGAGCATTCAGCTCGCGATTCGAGGCATTTTTATGAAAATGAACGGACAGCCAAATTGAGCGCAAGATATGCTTTAAGATTGCCCGAAAATGCTAACATCATCGAAGAGTTTAAAGATCTGGCATATGTTCTTTTGCAAAACAGCAAGCTAATTAAAGCAGACACGCTTCTGAATTCTGCGGAATATAATGCATACATGATTGACGTTTTAAGTCGTGCCAAAATAAAAGACTCACATATTCGTTTCGAGACTGCCGTATCCAAAAACAAACGTTCTGTTTATGAGAAAAATAATAAGCTTGATGATACCGTCATGTTGGCAGCACTGAGTCTTTATCTTAATCGAGGCTAAGGATTGAATCTCCTTCGACCATCTATTGGATTCACTTATGGTTCGTGTTTACCCGTCGCCCCACCACGGCGACGCCCCCACTCGACATTGAAGCTCGCGCTGTATTAGCATACCGCAATCTGTCGTCAGCTTTGCAGTCTTAGACCACACTTAACGTCATAGCAGTTGCTGACGCAGACGGATAAAGCGGTTTTTAACGCACAGGATGACGCTGAGCTGACACATCGTTAAGCCACATTTGCCATGCAAAAGAAAACGCCGACAGCGGAAGCTGTCGGCATTTTCTTATGACAGGTACGGTGGCTTAGCGCTGTGGGTTAGTATCGTAAGCTTGGCAGCTCTGGAAACCTTTATTGAGCACATGTCCAGTCTCGTTGTAGCTAACGAAATAGTTCTGTGCAGTACCATCACGGTTCTTCAGCAGATAATCGCTACAGGTTCCCTTGGCATTCACCAGACGTTTTTCTACCCCGCTGCCTGCAAGTTGATGAACCTGCTGCTTCGTCATTCCTACCTTCACACCTTTCACCACCGGCTCATTAACATAACTTTCTGCCTTATTATAAGCCGAACATCCCGCCAACATGACAGCACCCGCTGCCGCAATACATATCAGTAATCTGTTATTCTTCATCTCATTACCTCATTATTAATGGGTCACCCTAAGGCTAGTCGGCAGCGTCCACTTTTTCAAATTATAAGGAGAGTATGTAACCTATTGGCCAATAGTCTAAAACGGGTTATCTATAGGGAAAATAGCTACCTGACAGCTTGTTCTTTTTCTTCACGCCAATTCGTTTTACACTCAGGCAATCGTAATAATTCTTTTGCAGTATCAATAAGTTCAGGAGGGGATGGCATGTCATTACAAAACGACATTATCACTGCGTTGGGAGTGAAAAGCAGCATCGAACCAGCACAGGAAATCCGTGTTAGCGTTGATTTTTTAAAGAATTATCTGAACGCTCACCCGTTCGTTACGTCGTTAGTTTTGGGTATCAGCGGAGGTCAGGATTCCACGCTGACCGGCAAACTGTGCCAGATGGCTATCACGGAATTACGCAATGAAACCGGAAATTCTCGCTATCAGTTCATCGCCGTGCGCCTGCCTTACGGCGTGCAGGCGGATGAAGCCGACTGTCAGGACGCCATCGCCTTCATCCAGCCAGACCGCGTATTAACCGTCAACATCAAGCCTGCGATCGAGGCCAGTGAAGCCACCTTACGTGCCATTGGCGTAGAGCTTTCCGATTTTGTAAAAGGTAACGAGAAAGCCAGAGAACGCATGAAAGCGCAGTACAGCATCGCAGGTATGAATGCCGGCCTCGTCGTCGGCACCGATCATGCGGCAGAGGCGGTAACGGGCTTTTTCACCAAATACGGTGATGGCGGTACCGATATCAACCCGATTTTCCGACTGAACAAGCGGCAGGGCAAAGCGCTGCTACGCGAACTGGGCTGCCCTTCTCATCTTTATACCAAAGCCCCCACCGCCGATCTGGAAGAAGACCGTCCGTCCCTCCCCGATGAAGTCGCTCTCGGTGTGACCTATGAGAAGATCGACGACTATCTGGAAGGCAAGCAGATCGAGGCTAATGATGCGGCCACTATCGAAAACTGGTATCGCAAAACCGAACACAAGCGTCGTCCGCCGATTACCGTTTTTGATGATTTCTGGCGATAAGTCATCGCGATGAACAAACCGGGCGTGGATAACGGCGTCCGGTTTGTTTTTGGTTTCTTCTGCACAGACTTCATAACCGGGTATGAATATGACGCCACAGCGCGCCACGCTCACGGGCCTACTGGCGATCGTTTTATGGAGCACATCCGTCGGGCTTATCCGTAGTCTGACAGAAGCGCTCGGCCCCATCGGCGGCGCCGCGATGATTTATTCCACCAGCACGCTATGTCTTCTGGCCTTTTATGGTCTTCCCCGCATTAAAACGCTACCCAGAATCTATTTATTCGCAGGCGGTGCGATGTTTGTCTGCTACGAGATATTTCTGTCACTGTCCATCGGGCTAGCGGATAGCCGCATGCAGGCGATAGAAATAGGGATGATTAACTATTTGTGGCCCAGTTTGACCATTCTTTTTTCTCTTTTTATCAATCAGCAGAAAAGTCGTTTCCTGCTCTGGCCCGGTCTCGCGCTCGCGCTGGGCGGCATCATATGGATTATGAAAGGAGAAAGTGATTGGACACCAGAACTGCTGTGGAACAACGTTCTTGCTAACCCGCTGGCCTACAGTCTGGCGTTTTCTGCGGCCTTAACCTGGGCGCTCTACTGCAATATCACTAAGCGTTATGGGCAAGGAAAAAGCGGTGTCTCGCTGTTCTTTCTCATCACCGCCCTCATACTCTGGACGCAGTATTCCTTCAGTGGCGAAAGTGCGATTTCATTAACCTTGCCGAGTTCGCTGCAACTACTCTTTATGGGCGCATCAACCGCATTGGCCTATTCCGCCTGGAATGCTGGTATTCAGCATGGCAACCTAACATTTCTGGCAACCGCCTCTTATTTCACGCCCGTGCTTTCCACACTATTGGCCGCGTTCTGGCTCAATATCACGCCCGCCATTTCATTTTGGCAAGGCGTCGTCATGGTCACGGCAGGCTCACTGCTTTGCTGGTATGCAACGCGTACGCCGACAAGCTGATCTGCCGCCGCCCCCTGCTGTTTTCGTCTGGATTTCCTGACCAATAAAAACCCTAATCTGCTCGTGGTCATATTTTTCTTACTAACCTGTTATAGTCGTCCTCACATTTCGTTACCTAAAAAATAGTCACACATGTTAAGGCGTTTCTTTTCGTACTATTCCCCTTACAAAGGGTTATTCGTCCTCGATTTCGGCTGTGCCATTATCGCTGGCCTGCTTGAATTAGGGTTTCCGATGGCGATTAAAGCGTTCATCGACAAACTATTGCCGGATCAGGATTGGTCGCTGATCCTGTTAGCGTCGGTGGCGCTATTGGCGGTGTACCTGCTGAATACCGCGCTGATGGCCATCGTCAACTATTGGGGACATGCGCTGGGCGTGGGTATTGAAACCGATATGCGGCGGCAGGCATTTGAGCACCTGCAAAATTTGCCGTTCCGTTACTACGACAATATGAAGACCGGCCATATCATCACCCACGTCACCAAAGATCTGGAAGAAGTGGGGGAAATTGCCCATCACGGCCCGGAAGACCTCTTCCTCGCGATCATGACGTTTATTGGTGCGTTCATCCTGATGGCGACGGTTCACCTGAATCTGGCGCTGCTGACGATTATTATCGTGCCGTTCATGACGTATCTCGTCAGCCGTTACGGCGCGCGCATGACAGAGACCTGGCGCCAGCTTTTCGGTCAGGTGGGCAACTTCAACGCCCGAATTGAAGAAAGCGTTGGGGGTATCCGCGTCGTTAAAGCGTTTGCCAATGAAGCGCATGAGAAGAAACTGTTCTCCAACGATAACGAAAACTACCGTCGTACCAAGTTGCAGGCCTATCGCATCATGACCGCCAGCATGACGCTCAGTTACCTCAGCACGCGCCTGATACAGCTTATCGTGATGCTGGCCGGTATTTGGTATGTCATTCAGGGCGAACTCAGCTACGGCGGTTTTATCGGCTTCCTGCTGCTGATTGAGGTTTTCTTCCGACCGGTCGCCAAAATTACCTCGGTGTTGGAGAGCTATCCCAAAGGTATTGCGGGATTCAAACGCTTTACTCAACTGATCGACACCGTTCCTGAGATTGCGGACGCCCCCGATGCGCATGATGCCGGGCCGCTGAAAGGCGATATCCGCTTTAATCAGGTGAGCTTTGGTTATTCTGCCGATCGTCCGATTCTGCGTAATATCGACCTGTCGATTCGCGCAGGGGAAACCGTGGCGTTTGTCGGCCCATCCGGTGCGGGCAAAACCACCCTCTGTTCCCTGCTTCCCCGCTTCTACGATTTAACCAGCGGGGCCATCACCATTGACGGCATGGATATCCGCCAGATGACGCAGGCATCGCTACGCAGTCAAATCGGCATCGTACAGCAGGATGTCTTCCTATTCGGCGGCACCATTCGGGAAAACATCGCTTACGGTAAGCTTGATGCCAGCGATGAAGAAATCATGGAAGCCGCACGACGTGCGCGGTTAGATGAGCTGATCGAAAATCTGCCTGACGGGTTGGATACCGTGGTCGGCGAGCGCGGTGTTAAACTCTCAGGCGGACAAAAGCAGCGTTTATCAATCGCGCGAATTTTCCTGAAAAACCCGCCGATCTTGATTCTGGACGAAGCGACATCTGCACTGGATACCGCGACAGAGCAGGCGATACAGCAGTCGCTCAGCGAGCTTTCCGCAGGACGTACCACGTTGATCATCGCCCACAGGCTGGCAACCATACAGAATGCCGGGCGCATTGTGGTGGTGGATAACGGCAGCATCATTGAGCAAGGCAGCCATCAGGTACTGCTGGATCAAAGTGGTATCTATGCCAGATTACATCAGGCGCAGTTCGGTCAGGCCTGATTGCGATCTCCCTCGGCGAGGGTTCTCCTCGCCTTTTTCTCTCTGCTTTCCCACATAGATGTGACTTCAGAGGTTTTCCTTGCAATAAATTGCATTTAAAATACATCTATTATAATTTCATCAGGACATGACGCACATGGCGAGAAAACCCCTGGGAAAATACCGACAGCGGGAGATCCGTACCGTCGGATTGATGATCGAACTGTATGAAAAGCATCATCCTGAAACCGACGATAACGCGCAGTATAAAGACTTATTTAATTACGCCATCAAGCGTCTGGAACGCTGCCAGTTCGGTGAAGATAAACCCGCGTGTAAGCATTGCCCCATTCACTGCTATCAACCCGCCAGACGTGAGGCGATAAAAGCAATTATGCGTTGGTCGGGGCCACGGATGTTGTTACGCCACCCGATTTTGGCAATACGCCATTTAATTGACGATCATCGACCCGTGCCGGACTATCCGAAAAAAGAGACCGCGCCAAAAGTGTCAATCGGGCGGGCAACCCGCTTAGCTTCGCAGCATACGGCACCAGCAGATACCGAATCGGCGTTGAAATAGATAATGTGAAGACGAATAAGATAGGAAAAGGCCGCTTGCGCGGCCTTTTTGGGTGACTCTGTTACTCTTTGGGAGAGGCGTTCTCTACCCTGCTTTTTAGCTTTTGCCCCGGACGGAACGTGACCACACGGCGCGCCGTAATCGGAATATCTTCGCCAGTTTTTGGGTTACGTCCCGGACGTTGGTTCTTGTCTCGCAAATCAAAATTGCCAAAACCTGACAACTTGACCTGCTCGCCATTTTCCAAAGCGCGACGAACTTCTTCAAAAAACAGCTCGACTAGCTCTTTGGCATCCCGTTTGCTCAGCCCGAGCTTCTCAAACAGGTATTCTGACATTTCAGCTTTAGTAAGCGCCATAGGTTCAATCCCTCAAGGATGCTTGGAATCGCTGTTTTAATGCTGCTACGCATTCTGCAACGGTAGCGGCAATTTCCTCTTCTGCCAGTGTACGCGTGGTATCTTGCAGGGTCAGACTGATAGCCAGACTCTTATAACCTTCCGCTACGCCCTTCCCTCGGTACACGTCGAATAAGTTTACGCCAACTAACTGATTTGCGCCAACTTTCTTACACTCAGCCAAAATATCGCCCGCAGGGACATTTTCAGCGACCACAACGGCGATATCGCGACGGTTCGCTGGGAAGCGGGAAATCTCGTTCGCCTCAGGCAATACGCGGTCTGAGACCTTATCCCACAACAATTCGAACACCACGGTGCGCCCGTTAAGATCCAACTTGCGCTCCAGTTCTGGGTGAATAACGCCAATAAATCCAATGCGTTCTCCGCACAGATAAATAGCAGCACTTTGTCCTGGATGCAATGCCGGATTATTTTCGGCCTTGAACTCAACCTCAGACAACTTGCCCGTCAATGCCAGTACCGCTTCCAAATCGCCTTTTAAATCATAGAAGTCAACGGCCTGACGCGCCAGATCCCAATGCTCTTCATAACGGGTGCCAGTAATCACACCCGCCAGCATCAGATCCTGGCGAATACCCAGGTCAGCACGGGTGTCCGGTACAAAACGGAGGCCGCTTTCAAACAGGCGTAGGCGGCTTTGTTGACGGTTTTGGTTATACACCGCAGCACTCAGCAAGCCACTCCACAGCGATAAACGCATCACCGACATCTCTGCGGAAATCGGACTCGGCAGGCTCAGCGACGCTTCATTAGGGTGGATTAACCCTTGAATTTTCGGGTCAACAAAACTGTAAGTAATTGCTTCTTGATACCCGTGATCGACTAATAATGTCTTCACGCGCTTCAATGACAGTGACGCTTCGCGATGCGAGGTCATAATCAGCGGAGCTTGAGTCGGAATATTCGGAATGTTGTTATAGCCGTAAATACGCGCGACTTCTTCAACCAGATCCTCTTCAATTTCCATGTCGAAGCGCCAGCTCGGTGCCGTCGCCTGCCAACCTGCATCGGTTTTCGCGACGTTACAGCCCAAACGTTGCAGAATATCGCTCACCTGCTCATCCGCAATCACATGGCCAATCAGACGATCCAGCTTTTCACGGCGCAGCGTAATCGTTGCGCGCGTCGGCAAGTCTGCCTCGCTGGTAACATCAACCACCGGACCCGCTTCACCACCACAGATATCAATCAGCAGACGAGTCGCGCGTTCAATGGCTTTGTGCTGTAACGCCGGATCAACACCACGCTCGTAGCGGTGAGAAGCATCAGTGTGCAAACCGTGACGACGTGCGCGTCCAGTAATCGACAGCGGATTGAAATAAGCGCATTCCAGCAGAACGTTTCGTGTCTCTTCATTGACGCCAGAATGTTCGCCGCCAAAGATACCGCCCATCGCCAGCGCATTCTGCTGGTCAGCGATAACCAGCGTATCCGCATTCAGCTTCGCTTCATTACCATCCAGCAACGTCAGTGTTTCGCCTTCTGTCGCCATACGCACGATAATGCCGCCGCTGAGACGGTCAAGATCGAACGCGTGCATTGGTTGACCGAGCTCCAGCAGAACGTAGTTAGTCACGTCAACCACTGGATCGATAGAACGAATACCGCAACGACGCAGTTTTTCACGCATCCACAGCGGCGTTGCCGCCTTAACGTTGATGCCTTTCACCACACGACCTAAGTAACGCGGGCATGCCTGCGGCGCATCGACCTGAATCGGGAAAGTATCCTGAATCGTCGCGGCAACGGGCTCAGTAGTCGGTTCATTCAACGCCAGTTGATTCAACACGGCGACATCGCGCGCCACACCGATGATACCGAGGCAATCTGCACGGTTCGGCGTCACGCTGATTTCAATCGCGTTGTCATCCAGCTTCAGGTACTCACGGATATCCGTGCCAATCGGCGCATCTACTGGCAGCTCGATGATACCATCGTGATCGTCGGAAATGCCCAACTCGGAAAATGAGCACAGCATGCCTTCAGACGGCTCGCCACGCAGCTTGGCTGCTTTGATTTTAAAATCGCCCGGCAATACGGCTCCCACCGTCGCCACCGCCACTTTCAGGCCCTGACGGCAGTTCGGCGCACCACAGACGATGTCCAGCAGGCGATCACCGCCTACATTGACTTTCGTCACACGCAGTTTGTCTGCGTTCGGGTGCTGCCCACATTCAACCACTTCACCGACAACCACGCCGTGGAATGCGCCGGCAACAGGCTCAACGCCATCCACTTCCAGCCCTGCCATCGTGATCTGTTCAGATAGCGTTTCACTGTCAACTGCCGGGTTTACCCACTCGCGTAACCAGAGTTCACTGAATTTCATGATGTATACCCGCCTTACTTAAACTGTTTGAGGAAACGCAGATCGTTTTCGAAGAATGCACGCAGATCGGTCACGCCGTAACGCAACATCGTCAGACGCTCCATACCCATACCGAACGCGAAGCCGGAATACACTTCTGGGTCGATACCGACATTACGCAGGACATTCGGGTGCACCATGCCGCAGCCCAGAACTTCCAGCCATTTACCGTTTTTACCCATCACATCCACTTCAGCAGATGGTTCGGTAAACGGGAAATAAGACGGGCGGAAACGAACCTGCAAATCTTCCTCAAAGAAATTACGCAGGAAATCATGCAGCGTACCTTTCAGGTTGGTGAAGCTGATATCTTTATCGACGATCAACCCTTCCATCTGATGGAACATCGGCGTGTGGGTCTGATCGTAATCGTTACGATAAACGCGACCAGGCGCGATGATACGTATAGGCGGTTGCTGCTTTTCCATGGTACGAATCTGAACGCCAGAAGTCTGTGTACGCAGCAGGCGTGTAGCATCAAACCAGAACGTGTCGTGGTCAGCACGCGCAGGGTGATGCCCTGGAATATTCAGCGCATCAAAGTTGTGATAGTCGTCCTCGATTTCTGGCCCGGTTACGACTGAAAAACCCAGCTCGCCGAAAAAGGTTTCGATGCGATCTATGGTACGGGTCACCGGATGCAAGCCACCATTTTCAATGGTGCGGCCCGGCAGGGAAACGTCGATGGTTTCTTGTGCCAGACGCGCATTTAACTCAGCGGATTCCAGCATGTGCTTACGGGCATTCAGCGCGTCCTGAACGTCTTGCTTAGCTTGGTTAATGACAGCACCAGCCGCAGGGCGTTCTTCAGCCGGCAACTCGCGCAGCGAGGTCATCTGAAGGGTTAAGTGACCTTTTTTGCCCAGATATTCGACACGCACATTTTCCAGTGCGGTAATATCCTGAGCCTCTTCTATAGCTGTTCTGGCTTTGGCAACCAGCTCTGCGAGATGTGGCATTGTGTTCCTCTTTTTCTGCCTATGTGGCCAACGGTCATGATTGAAGAATGTCGTTTTACTCAAAACGATAAATGTTACTAAAAACAAGAGTAAAAACCGATTATTGTAAACAAAAAAGCCTCCCTATGGGGAGGCTTAAGCGCTACTTTTCGTTTCTTTTCTTACGCGCAAAGCCCCCTGAATTCAGGCGCTAAAGTAAAAAAAGAAACGGAAAATAGCAGCGTTCATACTTGCGTTACCTTTGTCTTATAAATAATAAAAAATAAAAGTGTAAAACTCGACGAAAAGAGGGAGCCAAAGCTCCCTCTCTCAACTGACTTACGCCAGTGCTGCTTTCGCTTTTTCGACCAGCGCGCTGAACGCTAACTTATCGAATACTGCGATATCAGCCAGAATCTTACGGTCAATTTCAACAGAGGCTTTTTTCAGGCCGTTGATGAATTTGCTGTAAGACAAGCCGTTTTGACGAGCTGCCGCATTGATACGTGCAATCCACAGCTGGCGGAATTGACGTTTACGTTGACGACGGTCGCGGTAAGCGTATTGACCAGCTTTGATTACTGCCTGGAAGGCAACACGATAAACACGCGAACGGGCACCGTAGTAACCTTTCGCTTGTTTCAATATTTTCTTGTGACGTGCACGGGCAACTACACCACGTTTTACGCGAGCCATATGCTCTCTCCTAAAATCTTATTCTGAATTAAAAAAAGGTTACTTATGCGTACGGCAGACATGCGATGACAAGACCCAGATCCCCTTTGGAGACCAGACCTTTCGGACGCAGGTGACGTTTACGCTTAGTTGACTTTTTGGTCAGAATATGACGCAGGTTAGCATGCTTACGCTTAAAACCACCGCTTGCGGTTTTTTTAAAGCGTTTAGCGGCGCCACGTACTGTTTTAATCTTTGGCATTGTTATTTCCACTTCGCATTGTTAATAAAACGAATCAGACAAGGCGAACAAGACCGTACAACACAGTGGTTGTACGGTCTTGTTACTTGAATGCCTTACTGTTTCTTCTTCGGTGCTAGCACCATGATCATCTGGCGGCCTTCGATCTTCGATGGGAAGGATTCGACAACTGCCAGTTCACTCAGATCGTCACGAACGCGGTTAAGCACTTCCATACCAATCTGTTGGTGCGCCATTTCACGACCGCGGAAACGCAGTGTGATTTTAGCTTTGTCACCGTCTTCAAGAAAGCGAATCAGGTTGCGTAGTTTGACCTGATAGTCGCCATCATCGGTACCAGGTCGGAATTTGATTTCCTTGACCTGAATAACTTTTTGTTTTTTCTTCTGTTCCTTTGTGGACTTACTCTTCTCATAAAGGAACTTGCCGTAATCCATAATTCGGCAAACCGGCGGCTCGGCGTTCGGACTGATTTCAACTAAATCAACACCTGCTTCTTCGGCTTTTTCTAATGCTTCATTTAGACTTACGATGCCCAGCTGTTCGCCTTCTACGCCTGACAGGCGTACCTCATGTGCGCGAATCTCTCTGTTGATGCGATTAGGACGCGCCGGTTGAACTCGTTTTCCGCCTTTAATACCTATACCTCCAATTGATGAAGACTACGGCTGCGAATCTCTTGCTGCAGCTTACTGATAACTTCACTGACATCCAGGCTCCCAAGGTCTTTACCACGACGAGTGCGGACAGCAACTTTTCCTGTCTCGACCTCTTTGTCGCCACAAACCAGCATGTAGGGAACTCGGCGTAAAGTGTGTTCGCGGATTTTAAAGCCTATCTTCTCATTTCTCAAGTCTGCTTTTACACGAATGCCCGCTTCTTGCAGTTTTCGGGTCAATTCGTTGACATAATCAGACTGGCTATCGGTGATATTTATAATCACCACTTGAACCGGGGCTAACCAAGTTGGGAAGAAACCGGCGAATTCTTCGGTCAGAATACCGATGAAACGCTCCATTGATCCCAAAATAGCCCGGTGAATCATAACAGGCACCTGACGCTCGTTGCTTTCGCCAACGTAAGACGCGTTCAAACGACCCGGTAATGAAAAGTCGAGTTGCACCGTACCACACTGCCACGCACGATCCAAACAGTCATGCAGGGTAAATTCAATTTTTGGGCCGTAGAACGCCCCTTCACCCGGCTGATAGGCAAACTCAATGTTGTTTTCAGTCAACGCGGCGGCCAAATCGGCTTCAGCGCGATCCCACATCTCATCGCTACCAATACGTTTTTCAGGACGCGTAGACAGTTTCACCACGATTTTTTCAAAACCGAAGGTGCTGTACATGTCATACACCATCTTAATGCAGCTGTTCACTTCATCACGAACCTGCTCTTCCGTACAGAAGATGTGTGCATCGTCCTGAGTGAAGCCACGCACGCGCATTAAGCCATGCAGAGAGCCTGACGGCTCATTACGGTGACAGCTACCGAACTCGGCCATACGCAGCGGCAGATCGCGGTATGATTTCAACCCCTGATTGAAAATCTGTACATGACCTGGGCAGTTCATTGGCTTGATGCAGTATTCACGGTTTTCTGATGACGTCGTGAACATCGCTTCTTTGTAGTTTTCCCAGTGGCCGGTTTTTTCCCACATCACGCGATCCATCATGAATGGACCTTTTACTTCTTGGTACTGGTACGACTTCAGCTTCATGCGTACAAACGCTTCCAACTCGCGGAAGATCGTCCAGCCGTCGTTGTGCCAGAACACCATACCTGGCGCTTCTTCCTGCATATGGTACAGGTCAAGCTGTTTGCCGATCTTGCGGTGGTCGCGCTTAGACGCTTCTTCAAGACGTTGCAGGTAAGAAGCCAGTTGCTTTTTATCTGCCCATGCGGTGCCGTAAATGCGTTGCAGCATTTTGTTTTTGCTGTCGCCACGCCAGTAAGCACCGGACGTTTTCTGCAATTTGAAATGGTGGCAGAAACGCATATTCGGTACGTGCGGACCACGGCACATATCGATGTATTCTTCATGGTGATACAGACCCGGACGATCGTCACGACTGATGTTCTCATCCAGAATCGCAATTTTGTAGGTCTCGCCGCGTACCGCGAACGCATCGCGCGCTTCCTGCCAACTGACTTTTTTCTTAATGACGTCATAGTCAGTGTCGGCAAGCTCGTGCATACGCTTTTCGAGCAGCTCAATATCTTCCTGAGTCAGGGTACGGTCGATATCAACGTCATAGTAAAAACCGTTATCGATAACTGGACCAATCGCCATTTTGGTATCTGGCCACAGTTGCTTAATCGCATGGCCCAGCAGGTGCGCACAGGAGTGGCGAATAATTTCCAGACCGGCTTCATCTTTGGCAGTGATGATGGCTAACTGCGCATCAGTATCGATCTTATCGCTAGCGTCAACCAGCTCGCCATTGACACGTCCAGCGATACAGGCTTTTGCCAAACCGGGACCAATATCCAGTGCAACATCGAGGGGAGAAACGGCGTGGTCGTAATGACGCTGACTTCCATCAGGAAGGGTGATAACTGGCATTATAATTCCCTTATTTACAGTGGTGAGCCACACGAAAGCTCACATGCAAAAAATCGTATATCAATTGAAAATCAAAAGTGTTAACCATGCTATTTCTCTTTACTCTGTGAAATATATACACATGATGCGAACACTAAAGGAGCGCATTAGCGTGACATGGATAACGTCGGGGCAATAATACACCTTATAACTTGCGTGTTAAAGCTGGATGGGTAGCCTGTTCATCTTTGCATAGTGGTGAACAGGCCACGAGGTGTTTACGGTGTCTGCACCGACTTCAGCGCTGCATTATTTTTGCGGGAGAATCGGAAGCCAAACCAAATAACGGCAATCCAGAACGGAATTAAGATGACTGAAATACGAATCCCCGGAGACAACAGCATAATCACCAAAATCCCCGCCAAAAACGCCAGACACAGGTAGTTGCCCCACGGATACCAGAAGGCTTTAAACGCAGGGACAATCCCCTTCTCTATCATCGCCTGACGAAAACGCAGGTGCGCAAAGCAGATCATGATCCAGTTAATCACCAGCGTCGATACCACCAGCGCCATCAACAGCTCAAAGGCTTTGCCTGGCATCAGGTAGTTGATCGCTACACCGAACGATGTCGCTAATGCAGACAGTACGATAGAACGGACAGGGACACCGCGCGCATTGACCTTCGCAAGAGATTTTGGCGCATTTCCCTGTTTTGCCAAACCGTACAGCATCCGACTATTGCAGTACACGCCGCTGTTGTAGACCGATAATGCCGCCGTGAGTACCACGATGTTAAGTACGTTTGCCACTATATTGCTATTCAACGCCTGGAAAATCAGAACAAACGGGCTCCCGCCATCGACAACCTTTCCCCATGGATAAAGCGATAACAAAATAGACAGCGCACCGATATAGAAAATCAGGATGCGGTAGACCACCTGATTCGTCGCCTGCGGAATAGAGCGTTTCGGATCAGCAGCTTCAGCAGCGGTAATCCCCACCAATTCCAGACCGCCGAATGAAAACATGATCACCGCCATCGCCATGATCAATCCGCTTGCGCCATTCGGCATGAATCCACCGTGGATCCATAAGTTACGCACCGTTGCCGTTTCACCACCATTGCCACTCAGCAGCAACCAACTGCCGAAGACAATCATCCCAACGATGGCAAGGACTTTGATGAGGGCAAACCAGAATTCTGTTTCCCCAAACATCCGCACATTGACCAGATTGATAAGGTTGATCAGCACGAAGAATATTGCGGCGGACAGCCAGGTTGGCGTTTCAGGCCACCAGTATTGGATATAAATCCCCACGGCCGTCAGCTCAGCCATCCCTACCAGAATAAACATCGCCCAGTAGTTCCAGCCAGCCAGAAAGCCCGCAAAATCGCTCCAATACTTATAGGCAAAATGGCTAAACGAACCCGCTACCGGTTCTTCCACCACCATCTCGCCCAGCTGTCGCATAATCAGAAACGCAATCATTCCAGCAACCGCATAGCCCAATAAAACGGACGGCCCAGCCATTTGGATAGTCTGCGATATCCCTAAAAACAATCCGGTACCAATCGCGCCACCCAGCGCAATCAGTTGAATATGTCGGTTCTTTAACCCTCGTTTTAAAACCAATTCCTGTTGATCCGTTGCTATATTTTTTTGATGGTTTGGTATGTCATTTTGAGCATTTGCCATGTTGTTTTTGTGCTTCCTGTAAAGCCTTCTTCATTTTATAACAATGCCCGCTGACGCCATCAGCATGAAGGATGACATCAGCAGGCAAAGGGATAGGTGTTTTACGCGTTACACAGTGCTTGAGCCATTAACGTTCCGGGATAACACTTTTAAACGTTAACTCCACATCATCACGATCAAGCTCGTCGGCAAGCGCTTCAGGCTCGCATTTCTCTGCATTTTTGGGCAGCAATTTTTTCAATAACGCTAACTGCTGGCGTTGCTGCTCTACGATCTCCTGCAGCAATTTCACTTGCTCATTCGCTCTGACACTCGCCCGATTAACAAAAAACCAGACCAGCGCGGCCAGCAGCACAATCAGCAAGACAAAAACCACTTCTAATATGTTCACAACGACTCCACTTATAACCACTTATGACAGGTACCTGTGGGCTATCTTACCACCGTGGCATAGCCAAGTTCGATACCCAACCCTATCCGTTATCCACATCGTGTTGATGCGTATCTCTATCGTATTGGTGTAAAAATAAAAAAAAGCCTGTCGGCAAGGACAGGCTCAGACATTGATAGGGAATATCAGAAAGGGTAATCGTGGTAGCCCATTTGCTCAGAGATATTTCTTGCTGCAGTATGCAGCGTCGCCACATATTCGTGTTTGTTTTCTTCTGAAAAACGAATCGTTGGGAAAGAAATACTGAGGCCAGCAATCACTACGCCAAAGCGATCGAACACTGGGACGGCGATACAACGCAGCCCTTCTTCCTGCTCTTCGTTATCTTCTCCGTAACCTTGCTCGCGCACGACATCCAATTGGTTGAGAAGCGCTTCAGCAGAACACAGCGTGTGTGGCGTGCTACGGGTGAATTCGACAGTCGACAGAACCTCTTCCACTTCGCTACGATCGCGCCATGCCAACAGCACTTTACCGATGGCGGTACTGTGCAGCGGATTACGGCGACCAATGCGCGAATACATACGCAGGTTATACATCGAGTCAATTTTGTGGATATAAACGATGCCGTCTTCATCCAACGCGCCAAGGTGGATTGTTTCCCGCGTTAGTGCAGACAATTCACGCATCTGTATATCCGCACTGCGGATTAAATCTACGTTCTGCAATGCCTTTGCCCCAAGTTCAAACAACTTGAGCGTCAGCGAATATTTCTCTGATTCACCTTCCTGCGCAACATAGCCCAGGGATTTCATCGTCTGCAAGAAGCGGTAAACAGTACTCTTAGACATCATGACTCGCTGAGAAAGCTCGGTAATACCAATTTCTCTCTCTTCACCTAATGCCTGTAAAATACCAAAAACCTTTAAAACGGACGACACGGAATCGGGTTGTTTATCTAAATCTGCACTAGCCATTTTTTTGGTTACCCTACTCAGGTTTTTTTGTTTTAAAAAAAATAGAACAATGGTTTTAGTATAAAGGGAACGCTTTGATTATGGCAATGGAGCAATAACGATAATCAAGTTAAGTTTGAGAAATAACCGCGTCAGAGACTTAATAAAATAATATGTAAGAAAATATTTTAAAATAATCCGCGCCATAAAGTGTGACGCGGATTTATTAGTATTATTAGTTCCAAACTGAATCAGGAACCTTCGCCAGATACAGCGCAGGTTTTCCATCTACGTCAGAAGTAAACAGGACTTGTTTATTATCTGGTGTGAAAGACGGGTGCGGGTGAGTAACCTGACGGTCACCTTCCAGCACTTCCCAGGATGTATTGTGCTGTGCAATACGATGTTCTTTGCCAGTTTTCAGGTTGAAAACATACAGGAACGGATCGTTCTCAATTTTGTAGCCGCCATCGTCCTGCACGTCGACCGGCGCATCGGAGCCATCACCCACCAGCAGCGTACCGTCATAGTTACTCATCAGGTGAGAACACGGCGGCATGACGCGCAGTTGACGATCTTCCAGCGTAACGGGATCGATGCTGCGAATGTAGCGATTGGTATCGTCTTTCAGGTAAGAGACATAAATCATCGCTGAACCATCTGGTACCCAGAATTCGTGGGTGCAGCTTTCGCCTTCAGCATGCTCTTTCACTTTACGCATGTTGGTGCCATCTTCATTGATGAACCACATACGCGCATCAACCAGGTCATGCGGGCCTTCATGGCAGAACGCGACGGTGTTATCATCACCCGGACGGTAGATGGGGTGACCCAGCCACTGGTTTTCCTGAAGGATAGTCTCAGCTTCACCCGTGACCAAATCGACACGAATCAAACGACAGCAAGGATTAGTGAAGTAGAATTCCTGGAATTTTTTCCAATCGGTCAGTGGTTTCCAGTCTTCTTTCTTGATCTCAATGCCGACCATTTTGGTGCAATCAGAGTTAGCAACCCAAGTACCGTAGCCGACCCAATCGTCAGGCACTTGATAAATCGTTTTCTCTTCCAGCGTAGCCAGATCGACACGCATCAGATTACGGGTATTTTTAACGTAATACAGCGCATCGTCATTCGGAGACAGGAAACCACCGAAAGTGTTGTCGCCTTTGCCTTCCGTCAGCTGCGTGGCGCTCTGCTCTTTTAAATCCAGCAGGTAGTAATTCCACGGGCCATCAAACGCAGCGCCAAACAGCAGCTTGCTGCCGTCATTGAAGAAACACTTCTGATAGAAATAGTTGCGGTGGCAGATAACATCGGGCGGGGTTAAGCGCACAACTTCGGTGCCGGTTGCTGAATCCTGATAGGTATGAAACGTTAGGGGGATCTTGTTACCTTTGGCCATCCGTAAATCCTTAGAACTTATCATGAAGAATCTGACGCCACACGCGCATACTCTTCGATCACCTGACATTCCGTTCGCCCGATGAGTCGGTCATCCCGATACCGGTTGTTCAAAAATCAGGCCACCAATCTCACGCGAGACGCCTGTTATATCGGCATTATAGAAACAATGTTTCATTTTTCCGTGATCGTGGTTTTATTTTATAAAACATTCTTCATATTTTCACCACCTGTTTCAGATCGAATGAAAACATTCGGGCGGAGAAAACGCAGGATCGATGAACCCATAAACGCAGAAATAACAAAGGCCCGAATGGGCCTTTGGGAAGGTAGTATTGTCAATTACTTCAGGTATTCGCCGGAGCGCAGCGCTTCGATACGCTTATCCAACGGCGGGTGTGACATGAACAGCTCGCTGAAGGATTTCGATTTTCCGTTAATGCAGAAAGCCATCATGCTGCTCTCTTCCTGCGGCTCATAGCTGGTCTTCAAGCGTTGCAGCGCAGCGATCATTTTCTCACGCCCCACCAGCTTGGCTGAACCAGCATCCGCATGGAATTCACGGTAGCGTGAGAACCACATGGTGATGATGCTGGCAAGAATACCAAACACCAGTTCCAGCACGGTCGCGACAGCAAAATAAACCAGCGGGTTGCCATTGCTGCTTTCACCTTCGTCACGGTTGCCGGACAGGAAGCCGGAAACGACCTGCGCGATCAGACGAGAGATAAAGATAACGAAGGTGTTGACGATCCCCTGAACCAACGTCATGGTCACCATGTCGCCATTCGCGATATGGCTAATTTCATGCGCAATAACCGCTTCCGCTTCGTCACGGCTCATGTTTTGCAGCAAACCGGTACTCACCGCCACCAGCGATGCATCACGACGGGCTCCCGTCGCGAACGCATTGATGTCCGGTGCATGGTAGATTGCCACCTGTGGCATCGCGATCCCAGCCTGCTGTGACTGTGAACGAACCGTTTCCATCAGCCAGCGTTCAGTTTCGTTACGTGGTTGTTCAATGACTTCACCGCCAACGGACCGTAACGCCATCCATTTAGACATCAGCAGTGAAACAAACGCACCGCCAAAGCCAAACAGCCCAGCCATAATCATTAAGCCCTGGACACTGCTGGACTGAATTCCCGTCAGGCTGAGTACCAGCCCGAAAACCAACATCACCGCCAGGTTGGTGATCAGGAAAAGCGCAATACGCATCATAAAGGTCTGATTTCCTCTTGCAGAAAGATAAAGTTTGCAATACCTACATCGTATGGGTTGCCGTGGCATTTTCAAGCATTCTTAACTTTTCAGTTACTAAATCCACATAACTTTACACTTTTCAAAAGGAAAACAGCGTCCAGCATGAGCTTGCTTACTCAGTTCAATATTCGACTAGCTCTGTGCATGTGCCATATCCGCACGCATTGAAGCAGCAGCAGGTTGATACTTAGGCGGTTTGATCCACAGAGTAATCAACAGCGAGACAACAGACATAATGATGATTGCCATGAAGGTGGCCTGGAAGCCCCCTAACTGTGCGGCAATAAACGAGCCAGACAATGCACCGATACCGAACCCCTGATAAATCACGCCATAGTTTTTGCTATGATTTTTCAGGCCGAAGAAGTCGCCGACAATCGCCGGAAACACCGTGATATTGCCACCAAAACAGAAAGCAATGGCGCTGACACAGGTAAAAAACAGAATAGGATTAAGCGGCAGGAACGTCATCACGGACACTGCCAGAATCGTCACGAACAGCGTAAAGGTGATCACCCGCATACGACCGACATTATCGGAAAGCGCACCAAGCACAATACGTCCAACGGTATTAAAAATCGCAATCGCAGACACCGCATTTGCCGCCGTCGCCATATCCATTCCGGCCATTTGCACGCCAATATCTTTCACAATACCGATCAAATACAGGCCACTCATGCACGCAGTGAAGAAGATAATAAACAGCAAATACGACTCTTTGGTTGCTAGCATCTCGGCCAGCGAGAAATCACGCGTCTGCCCCTGAGCCGCAGCCTGCTGTACCGGCACCGCAGCAGGTTCTTTCAGCAGTGAACTACCGACCAGAATCATCGCCATAACGATAATGCCCCAGTAGAAAAAGGCTTCTGACACACCGACTTCCGCAATCAAAAAACTGTTTACGTATTTGAACAGCAGGCTTCCGGTACCGAATGCGCCAACAGAAATGCCCGCAATCAGCCCTTTGCGGTTAGGGAACCATTTGATTAAATTGGACAGGGTCGTGATGTAAGCCGTGCCGTCTGCAAAACCGACAACAACTCCCATCAGCAGATAAATCAGCGTCAGCGACGGGCTCACTGCACTCGCCATCAGACCCGCACCCAGCGCAATGCCTGCAATCATCGTTAAGCGGCGCAAACCAATACGTTCCTGAAATTTACCCGCAAACAGCGTTGCAAATGCCAGACAGAAACTGGTAATTGAAAACGTCGTTGCGACGGAACTGAGCGTCCAGCCAAATTTGTCCACCAGCGGCTGGTTGAATAAACTCCAGGTGTAAATCGTACCAAGTCCCATTTGGGTGATAATAGTTCCGAGGACAATCAATCCCCGATTAACAGGTTTAGTATTCATGGGTTTTCCCCTACATCAAAAATTGGTCCGATTCACTCGGCACGCTAAAAAATATAAGCTGATGTGGAGACGAGAAGCGCCATCAAAACACTGTCAGCTTATGGGCTGAGGCCAGTATACAAGCGGGCTGACAGTGGTTGATCGAATGGGGAATGAGATGCATAAAACGCGGAATGAAATGCCTTTAAAGACGCATCAATGACCTGAACGCCTTTATCTTGCTTCGGCTTACTGGAACTTCGAAATCCAAATCGTTCAATCGCAGGATATACGTGTTGTTAAACCACGGCACAATTTCGCGGATTTTCGTCAGGTTGACACAGTAAGAGCGATGGCAACGGAAGAAATATTCTTCCGGCAAGCGACTACAAAACTCCGTAATATTCATCGGCATGATGAATTCTTCACGTCGAGTATAAACCAGCGTGACCTTTTCCTGCGCGGCAGCATAGTAGATATTGTTAATATCCGTGACGATAATCCGTTCGTCTTTCATCAGGTTAATAGTGTGCTGCGCACTTCTCGGGGCACTCGCCTGCGCGCCAGTTTCAACAGCAGGTGCTATTTGCCGCTGCTGCCAGGTTGTTTCCAGTTTACGCAGCATCGTGATGATGCGTGATTCATGATACGGCTTGAGAATGTAATCGAAGGCTTCGACTTCAAACGCCTCAACCGCATGTTCTTTGTACGCCGTAATAAAAATGATGTAAGGCTTATGCGCGAACTTGCTGATATTTTGCGCTAGCCAGACGCCATCTAACGAAGGAATATTGATATCCAAAAAGATTGCATCGACGTCGTTATGTTGCAGATATTTCAGTACATCCAGCCCGTCATCGAATGTCGCCTCAATCGTAATATCACTGTGTTGTTTGATGAGATAACTCAGCTCTTGCTGCGCGAGGAACTCATCTTCAACAATAATGGCTTTCATGGGTTGCCTCCTGTTTGTTCAGCAGCAGAATCTCCCGACTGCGGCACCTGAATGGTATCCGGCAACGCCGACGGGGTTTTATCTTCTCGTGGAATGTAGAAATAAATCTCAGTCCCAGGTTCCAGTCGGCGAATATGCAAACCATCGCCATAGAGCAAGCGGACCCGATGATGGACATTCAGCAGACCAATTCTATTCCCTGGCAATTCGTTACGCGCGACGCGATCCATCGTTTCCTGACTAATGCCATTACCCGTGTCTTTTACCGTCACCAGCAGTTTATCGCCCCGTTCCTTCACGGACAGCACCACAGTTCCTTTACCTCTGCAAGGTTGAATACCATGCACAATCGCGTTTTCCACCAGCGGCTGAATTAACAAACTGGGGATTTTGTACGCTAAATCGTCGTCGATATCGTAAATCACCGTTAGCTTGGCACCGAACCGCGCCTGCTCAATCGCGATATAATCCTGAATCTGGTACAACTCTTTTTTTATATCGATCAGCGCATCGTCGTTGAGTTCGAGGTTATAGCGTAAATAACGAGACAGATTGATCACCAGTTGGCGCGCGGTATCGGGATTAATACGAATAGACGAGGAAATCGCATTCAGCGCATTAAAAAGAAAGTGCGGATTGATTTTACTTTGCAACGCTCTCAATTCCGCTTTATTTGCCATATCACGCAGTTGCTCTGTACGAGAAACTTCAATTTGCGTTGACATGATTTGCGATAGGCCGACGGCCATCACGCGGAGTGAATAGGTAATTTTGTGCGCATGGCGATAATAAATTTTCAGCGTACCGGTCACCTGCCCGTGTTCCCACAGCGGGATGACGATCATCGAATGGATTTCCGGCGTCAGGTGCTGTTCATCATTATTTTTAATGATGATTTTCCCATCATGAATCGCCTGCTGCGTCATCGGGCTGATGATGTCGTGACCAATATTATATTTTTCTTCCCCAATACCCACATAAGCTTGAATGTGCTGCGTGTTCGTTATCGCCACCGCGTCCGCATTAATTTCGGTACGAATGATTCTACAAATGGCCGTCAGTGAATCACTGTTGATATTACGGAAGTATGGCAGTGTTTTATGTGCAATATCGAGCGCGAGTTTGGCTTGTCTGGCAGCTATCACCTCTTTTTCATTCGCCACGCTCTGCACCAGCAACACAATCAGGCCAATACACACGGAGCCAAGAATCATCGGCACAGCAATTTTTGAAACGATATCCAGCCCTAACTCGATAGGCGTCGCCCATGCAACCACCAGCAACATGGTTAACGATTCACACAGCATTCCGCCCAAAATGCCGATGCTCCATTGCTGCTCTTTTTTGACTTTCTTATTAATGTAACCGGAAGTGATACCCGCGATGATGCTGGTTATCAGACAAGGTACGGAAGTGATGCCATCAATATCAATTAAATAACGGTGCGCACCCGCAATGATGCCAGTCGCAATCCCTACCCAAGGGCCAAAGAGGATGCCGCCGGACATCACGGCAATCACGCGCACGTTGACGAGCGACCCTTCAACATTAATGCCGGAATACGTACCGAACAGTGCAAACAGTGAAAAGATGGCCGTCACTGTCACGCGCTCTCTCGGCGAGTGTTGCTCTTTTTGCAGTAGTTGCCGGAACTGGCGCGTTCTTGTCAGGAAAAACAAGCAAATCAGCATCAGAGCCGCGCGGTCAAAAACAGCAAGGAGCATTTCAAATATTTCGTGCACGAGACATCCACTACAAAGTTACGAGCCTGCACTATAGAAAAAATGTGATCCAGATTCCACTTTTTAGTCGGTTAACCGCGTGGGGAAGGCAAAGAATAAAAATCAGAAAAGCGGAAGCCTGAACACATAAAAGCCAACGGATGCTGGCCCTCTGAAAAGGTTAGAATAGCAACGTTGTTTTATACATCGATTGGTTTATTCAATTTCAGTAGCTGGGTAAATTCTTCCGCAGGCATCGGATGCCCAAATAGATATCCCTGCGCTTCCTCACATCCTTTTCCCCGCAGCCTTTCACTCTGCTCTAATGTTTCCACTCCCTCTGCAATCACGCCCAGACCGAAACTTTTCCCGAGATACAGGATCGCCCGGACAATCGCCGCATCCGGAGGGGACTCACACATGGTTCTGACAAAAGTCTGATCGATCTTCAACCGTGTAACCGGGTAGTTTTTAAGCATACTGAGTGAGGCATAACCCGTACCGTAGTCGTCAAAAGCAATACCAATTCCCGCGTCACGCAACGCCTTTAACGGCTGTAGCATATTTTCATCGTAACGCAGAATGATGTTTTCCGTAATTTCCAGCTCCAGCGAGCTTGGCTCCAGCCCTGTACGCTTAAGAGTATCCATAATCTTTTGCGCCAACATACCGGTACGAAACTGTGCGCTGAAAAGATTAATACTGATACGGAAGTAGCTGTCGCTAGACCGGCACCATTCTGCCGCTTGCCGGCATGCCGTTTCGACGATCCAATCGCCGACTCGCTCTGCCCAAGGGCCATTTTCCAACGCGGTAAGAAATGCGGTAGGACTGAGTAATCCTCTTTCCGGGTGACGCCAGCGTAGCAGCGCTTCTGCGCCAACAATCTCATTTGTTGCCAGTTTTACCTGTGGTTGATAGAACATCTCAAATTCATTATGTTCGTAGGCTCTCACAAATTCTAACTGGAAGGCATGCTTGGCTTGAAAGACTTCAAGCAGTTCACGCGTAAAAAAGCGGTAACAGTTTCGACCTTCGGATTTCGCCTGATACAGAGCCAAATCGGCGCTGGTCAAAAGATCCTGCACGGTCAGTCCATATTCTGGATACAGAACAGCTCCAATACTGGCGCTAATATTGATTTGATGATCGTCAATAATCATCGCCTGCGAAATTTCATGAATAATTTGCTCAGCGATTTTTCCCGCGACTCTTTTATCATTCAGGCCGGGAAACAGCAGCGCAAATTCATCCCCGCCCATTCGAGCCACAACATCACCGGAACGAACCGTCGCTTTTATTTTTTTAGCTACGTGTACCAAAATATCATCGCCACTGGAATGCCCAAGGCTATCATTAACATCTTTGAATCCATCAAGATCAACCATCATGATGCAGACGGCAGGTTCATTCTTTAGCGCAGTTTCCAGATTGGACGTCAATAATGTTCGGTTTGCCAACCCAGTTAATGGATCCATATGCGCCAGCAAAAAGAGCCGCTCTTCATTACGTCGCCGTTCTGTAATATCACGCAATATCGCGCCATAACTAATATTATCGTTGTCTTCCCACATCGAAACCGATAATTCAACCGGAACCAGACTACCGCTTTTAGCTTGTACGTTCAGTTCCAGCGTCACACCTTTCATCAGCGAATCACGGTCAGTGACTAGGTGGTTAAGTTGCACGATAAAAGCATCAGGCACGATGGTATTAATACTGCGGCCAATGATTTCCTCGTCCGTGTATTCCAGCATATTTTCCGCTGCGGTATTCCAGAAGGTAATCATCCCCTTTTCATTAACGCACAGGATTGTATCAGGCGAAGTATTGGCAATATTCTCAAAACGCACCTGACTGGCTTTACGTGCCAGTTCCAGACGTCGCATTTCCAGCTTATCCATAACCAATGAAGCCAAATCCTGCAAATTATGCTCATCACGTTTGGTGAATACCGCTCTGGGCTTCAAATCGATAATGCACAACGTGCCGATGGCATGCCCGGACGGCGTAATTAATGGAATGCCTGCATAAAATCGAATGTAAGGGATTCCCACAACCAGTGGGTTATTTTTAAAACGCGCCTCCTTGAGGGCATCAGGCACCACCATTACCTTTTTCTTCAGGATCGTATGCGCACAAAAAGAGATATCGCGAGGCGTTTCACAAAAAGGAACCCCCACACTGGCGGCAAACAGCTGGCGTTCAGACTCCACCAACGACACCAAAACGATAGGCACACTAAAAATGTTAGCAGCCAGGCTAACCAGGTTACTCAGACTCGGATCAAATAATGCGTTCTTAACTCCATACTCACGAAGCGCTGCAAGACGTTTGTCTTCATCTTTGTTTATCGGGGCACGGCTCATTGGTTCCCCCCTCCCGTCGTATTAGTGTTCAGATTAGACAAAAATTTAGTTATAAATCCAAAATGTTGCAGCAATGAGCACGATAAGAACAGCAGGTCAACGTTAGCAAATCAAAGCCCCTTTTCTTGTCAGGAGTCACGAAGACTAGTGGTTGAATGTTGAGTATGGCAAAAAATCTCAACTCTATCATCCCTTCAGCGTCACTAATAATAACAAATGGAAGAATCAATTAAAATGATAAGTGAAAAGCGAAATAGAAAGATATCGATGCACTCACAACGTTGAGCGATGAAGAACAAAGAAAGGAAAAGGTTGGTATATTCAAATATTCATTTCCGGATGACGACAATATATTATCAAGTCATTAACAGAATATACCAACCAAGAAATAACTAAGCGGGGAAATAGGTTATTGAATGCTCAGGCGTGTCATTTTTCGCTCGAATTACGACATCCCAAACCCCTGTATAAGGCACCGTTAAATATACTTCGCCCTCAGCATGACGGCAAATAGAATCCTGCGTAGCACCATTCTTTCCAGCCATAGATTCCTGTTCACCATTGCTCATTTGTACTTCAAATGTATTTGCACACCGAACAATTACCGTATCACCACCAAACAGACTTAAACACGTGCGAATTACAGACATACATCCTCCGCGACACGCAGTCATGCGCATGCTCAATGAAACGAATTTATTGGTTATATTTCCCACAACGGAATTTCCATAAAAGCAAAATGCATACCATCGGATTGTGATTTAGATCAAGTGACTGATACGTTTAAAGCAAATCAGGGGGGGAATAAGACGATACTATGACAACTTGAAACGTATTAGAGATTTTGATAGTCAGGTGCTAGCGCTAATGTGAGCGTTATCCCGTACATCCATGCAGAATTAACCCCGAGATAACAACTAAAATCGTTATCGAGGTTGTATTTATAAGTAAACCACACCCATTCTAATGACAAATAACGTCGATTTTTTTAAACAAGATTAATATCGGCTTGATAAATGACAACCTAGGTTGTACATTGAGCGAATGAAAACGACACTTGCAGAACGATTAAAGACCGCCAGAACTGCACAAGGGCTTAGCCAAAAAGCACTTGGCGACATGATTGGCGTATCTCAGGCCGCCATACAGAAGATCGAGGTGGGGAAAGCGTCGCAGACAACCAAGATTGTTGAGCTTTCCAATGCACTACGTGTTCGCCCTGAGTGGCTGGCAAACGGCGAAGGCCCGATGCATAGCGACGGGGGGACTCGAGCAGTTCAGGAATCGAACATTCCGCCGAAATCAGAATGGGGTACCGTATCAGCTTGGGACAGCACAACAGAACTATCAGAGGACGAGGTGGAAGTGCCCTTTTTAAAGGATATTGAGTTTGCCTGCGGCGATGGACGCGTTCAAAGCGAGGATTACAACGGCTTTAAGCTCCGTTTTTCTAAAGCGACGCTGCGTAAGGTTGGTGCAAATACGGACGGTTCGGGCGTGCTTTGTTTCCCGGCAGCGGGTGACAGTATGGAACCTATCATCCCAGATGGCACCACCGTCGCGGTTGATACGCACAACAAACGCATCATTGATGGAAAACTCTACGCCATTGCCCAGGAAGGCAGCGGAAACGATAAGTTAAAGAGAATCAAACAACTTTACCGTAAACCTGGTGGCCTTCTCGTCATCCATAGCTTTAACCGAGATGCAGATGAAGAAGCCTGCGAATCAGACGTCGAGATCATCGGCCGTGTGTTCTGGTACTCGGTACTGTTATAGCTGGCACTGCCAGCATCCTGCATCATAGCTCTTCCCTTTCTTCTTACCAGAGCTGGTGAACTGAATACGGACACCGGCTTTGTTTCAACGATAAAATTTTTACTGATAAAAGCCATTTCATTAAAAACTACGTCGCTAAAAAATGTTTACCCTACCCCAGACAACCTTACTCACGTGCAACAGTTTTATACAATCCCCGTGCTATTGTTTCATCAACCCTTGTTGATGTTGTGTTATTCATCCTGTCTATGTTGTCCCTTTCCCGCCCTGTGGCGGGATTTTTTTGCCCCTCATCTGGCCTCTTTTGCGTGTAGCCTCGCAGGTTGTCATTTTTTTTACAACCAAAAACAACTCAAATTAAAACTAAAGATGTTGACATGAAAACAACTATAGTTTTAAATAAACACATAACAGCAGGGTATCCCTGCAAAGGTAACAACCCAGTTTTCACGTCAGTAACAACACACATAACAATAGGGTGATTTATGACTGAACCACAATTTCGCAGTAAAGGTCCTGAGCTTCTGGTCGAACTTTCTCAACACGTTGCCGATACGGTCAAAAACGTTACGGAGTTAGATCCACAAACCGCCGAGCTGGTCGGCAATGCCGTTGCTAAACATATGATGACCGTATGGGGCGGGCAAAATGTTTATTTCCCGATGGGAATTTCCTGGCGCGCGTCTCAACGCGATCTTCAAATCTATGACGAATTTGACGGGCGTAACCACAGCGCTTTGGCCAAGAAATATAATGTATCACTGCAATGGATTTATAAAATTGTCAGAACGATGAGAAAAGAAGATTTACAAATAAAACAACACTCACAAAAACGGTGAAAAATTATAAAGTAACAGCGTAGATAGTAATTAAAGGAACCTAATAAAAATAGGTAGTTTACTAACAGCGACAACCTCTTGATTTCATGACATATAGAGATTGAAATTTAAATTATGTCATTGCCTGTCTTTGATATTTTCGCTCCAACAGCGGAGACAGGCAAAGTATATACATTCCAGTACTAGCTGCCGCTGATAAGCGGTTTTATTATGGTGCTCAATGTCCACATGAACGACCACCTTTAATGGTGGGCTATTATACTAAATTATTTACAGGGTCTTTACCTCATAGAGGTTGAAGCGATCAGATTTTCCGCTGTATTCAGCATCCATCGTTCCACAGCGTGCGTAATAGAGCATCGTCAAATCCGCCGATCATTCCGCTCCCGTCTTAACATTTCCGATCACGTCCGGTAGCCACTCGTCGCTGTTCATAGAGCGAACACGAAGTGTATGCTGCCAATTGGATAGAAATCCTCCGAGAATGCCAGCAGCCTACTATTTGGGCTAACATCAAGCGCACCTAGGCTATATACCTCCACACGTTAATTCCCTTCCTACACATCTGTTGCCTACTTAGGCTGACTCAGATAGGTAGCGAACTCTTTACTCTGCTCATAGCAACTTTGGTAATGATAGCCTTTTCTAATATACGGCACAGACATATTTGTCGACAGGATGCACTTAATCATTTCGCCATACAACGGCCGTTTACGCAGCATATTCCACTGCATGCCCTCTTTAATGCGCACGCAAACGTTTTCGTTTATACTGCGACCATTTTTCACAACCCGATCAGGTATAAGGTTATGTTAACGATTGGAACCGCCCTGCGTGCGGATGCCACACGAGTGATGCTGCTTGGCTCCGGTGAATTAGGCAAAGAAGTGGCGATTGAGTGTCAGCGCCTGGGAATCGAAGTGATTGCGGTCGATCGCTATGCTGATGCCCCCGCGATGCAGGTTGCGCATCGCAGCCATGTCATCAATATGTTGGATGGCGACGCACTAAAAGCGTTGGTTGAAGCCGAACGCCCTGATTACATCGTGCCGGAAATTGAAGCCATCGCAACCGACATGCTGGTGACGCTGGAAAAACAGGGTCACCATGTTGTTCCTTGTGCCGAAGCCACACGCCTGACGATGAACCGTGAAGGTATCCGTCGTCTGGCTGCCGAAACACTCGGCGTTCCCACTTCCACCTACCGTTTTGCCGACAGCGAAGAAAACTTCCGTCAGGCGGTAGATGCGATTGGCTATCCTTGTATTGTTAAACCGGTCATGAGCTCTTCTGGCAAAGGGCAAAGCCTGATTCGCTCTGCTGAGCAGTTAGATCAGGCGTGGCACTATGCCCAGCAAGGTGGACGTGCAGGCGGCGGGCGCGTCATCGTGGAAGGGCTGGTTAATTTTGATTTCGAAATCACTCTGCTCACCATCCATGCGGTTGACGGTATTCATTTCTGTGCCCCCATCGGCCATCGACAGGAAGATGGCGACTATCGTGAATCCTGGCAGCCGCAGCAGATGAGTACACTGGCACAGGATCGCGCACAGAAGATGGCCAGCGATGTTGTGAAAGCGCTCGGTGGCTATGGCCTGTTCGGCGTTGAGCTGTTCGTCTGCGGCGATGAGGTTATTTTCAGTGAAGTCTCCCCTCGCCCGCACGATACCGGCATGGTGACAATGATCTCTCAGGATCTGTCCGAGTTTGCTCTGCACGTTCGTGCTTTCCTGGGGCTGCCCATTGGTGCGGTTCGTCAGTATGGCGCATCGGCTTCCGCCGTGATTTTACCGGAACTGGATAGCAACAACGTGCATTATCAGGGACTGGAAAGCTCACTGCTCCCTCATACGCAAATTCGCCTGTTTGGTAAGCCGGATATCGGCGGTAAACGTCGCATGGGCGTCGCGTTAGCCAGCGCGGAAACCACGGACGATGCCGTTGAAATCGCCAAGCGCGTCGCAGCGGGCGTAAAAGTCAGCGGCTGATACCTTTCTATTGCTGATGGGGTGAAATCAGACGTCACTGACGACAGATAAAACGCCCACCATAAAAAAGGCCACTCGCAGTGAGTGGCCTTCATCATTCAGTAACGAACAAACTTACGCTTTTGCACCTGCAACGGCTTCACGCGCCAGTTCAGTAATACGCGCGTAATCACCGCTTTCCAGCGCGTCGTTCGGCACCAGCCATGAACCACCTACGCACAGCACGCTTTTCAGCGCCAGATAGTCGCGGTAGTTATTCGGCGTAATGCCACCGGTTGGGCAGAAACGGATCTGAGCAAACGGACCAGCGATCGCCTGGAGCGCTTTCACACCGCCGTTAGCTTCCGCTGGGAAGAATTTGAACTCACGCAGGCCGTAATCCATACCCAGCATCAGTTCAGATACAGTGCTGATACCTGGGATCAACGGGATATTGCCTTCCGTTGCGGCTTTCAGCAGCGGCTCAGTCAGACCTGGGCTGATGGCAAACTGCGCACCGGCCTCAACGACCGCAGCCAGTTGCTCAGGGTTTGTTACCGTACCCGCGCCCACGATGGCTTCCGGTACTTCTTTCGCAATCGCGCGAATCGCTTCGATGGCGCAGTCGGTACGCAATGTCAGTTCCAGAACGCGAACGCCGCCCGCGACTAACGCTTTTGCCATCGGCACCGCGTGTTCCAGTTTGTTGACCACAATCACAGGAACAACGGGACCCGTTGTCAAAATCTGTTCCGCGCTCGTTTTCCAGTTTTTCATCAAAAGTTATCTCCAGTCATGCCCGAAGGCACCATTAATTATATAGCGCGCCCCTGCCACAGGGATCTGCGTCGCCGCAGATGTCCGACCGCACCGTGAGCCATACATTAAAAACTGTGGGATGCCGACCGTCCTCGATCAGCCTCCCCATTACTGACGTATTATCAAAAAATTACTCAAACTCATTCCAGGAACGGCCATCGCGGGTAATCATCGCCACGGATGCCACCGGCCCCCAGCTTCCTGCCTGATACGGCTTCGGTGCATCGTTGTCCATCGCCCACGCATCCATGATGGAATCCACCCACTTCCAGGCTTCTTCAACTTCATCACGACGGACGAACAGCGCCTGAATCCCACGCATGGTTTCCAACAGCAGACGCTCATAAGCATCGGCTAAATGCTGCTGATTAAAGGTTTCCGAGAAGCTCAGATCCAGCTTCACCGTTTGCAGACGGTGTTTGTGCTCTAACCCTGGCACTTTATTCAGAATCTGGATTTCCACACCCTCATCCGGCTGCAAGCGAATAATCAGCTTGTTCTGCGGCAGTTGCTGGTAAGAATCACGGAACAGGTTCAGCGCCGGGTTTTTAAAATACACGACGACTTCTGAACATTTGGTCGGCAGACGTTTACCAGTACGCAGGTAAAACGGCACGCCAGACCAGCGCCAGTCGTCAATATCAACGCGAATCGAGACGAAGGTTTCCGTGCTACTGCTTTTGTTCGCACCCTCTTCTTCCAGATAGCCCGGCACTTTATGTCCCTGAACAAAACCCGCCGTGTATTGGCCGCGTACGGTCGTTTCGTGCACGTTGGAGCGATCGATACGACGCAGTGAACGCAGCACTTTCACTTTTTCATCACGGATGCGGTCGGTCGTCAAATCAGACGGCGGCGACATCGCAATCATCGTCAAAATTTGTAACAGGTGGTTCTGGATCATATCGCGCATCTGGCCGGCTTTATCAAAATAGCCCCAGCGCCCTTCAATCCCAACTTCCTCGGCTACCGTGATCTGCACATGGTCGATCGTCCGGTTGTCCCAGTTTGAGGAGAACAGCGAGTTGGCAAAACGCAGCGCCAGCAGGTTCAGAACGGTTTCTTTACCCAGATAGTGGTCGATGCGGTAAACCTGACACTCGTTAAAGAATTCCGCGACCTGATCGTTAATGACGCGAGAAGACGCCAGATCGGTACCGAGCGGTTTTTCCATTACCACGCGCGCGGGCTCTTTATTCAGCCCTGCGGTTCCCAATCCTTTGCAGATCGCACCGAATGTACTCGGCGGCATCGCAAAATAGTTGATAGTGGTACGGTTTTTCTGGTCAAGCATCTTGCCCAGTTTGTTGAATGCTTTGGTGTCTTCCACATCAAGATTGCAGAAATCCAGCCGACTGCTTAGCGTTTCCCACAACTTATCGTCGATGGCTTCTTTCATAAAGGTGTCAAGCGCTTCGCGCACGACGCGGGTATACTCCGCTTTATCCCAATCCGCACGGCCCACCCCGATAATTCTGGTGTCCGCATGGATGTGCCCTGCTTTTTCCAACTGGTAAAGGGAAGGCAGCAATTTACGGCGTGCCAGATCGCCCTTAGCACCGAAAATAACCAGATCGCACGCTTGGGCTGTTGAAGTTACCGCCATGTTCATCTCCTCGTTGCAGGATGCTGTAATTTTATTACAGCGATAATGTACTCTTTTTGACTACAGCCAGTAAACCCATCATAAAAATGCTAAATAATGGTCGGGATTGACTGAAAACCATGCATAAATCGGTCTGTGCAGTGGCTGAAGTCACTTATGCATTCGCCCTAAAACGAAATTTTTCGTCGTTTCTGACAGTCGATTACTTTTCTGAAAGTTAGACACATGTCATGTTCTGGCAAAAAAAGGACCTAACTTGGCCTGTTGCCCTCTGCCAACCACTACAGGGTCGTAGTATATTTTCACGACGTGCATTTTTTCACGTAATACATGCCAGTTGTACCTTTAGTTGAAATTGGAAAAAACTTACATGGCCCTTGTCGTATGAATATGCTGGAAAAAATCCAGAGTCACTTAGAACTCTTGAGCAAATCAGAAAGAAAAGTTGCTGAAGTGATCCTGAGCACTCCGCAGACGGCCATTCACTCCAGCATCGCAACCTTAGCCAAAATGGCCGATGTCAGCGAACCAACGGTTAATCGTTTCTGTCGCCGCCTTGAAACTAAAGGTTTTCCCGATTTTAAACTACATCTGGCGCAAAGTCTGGCAAACGGTACACCGTATGTGAACCGTAACGTTGAAGAAGATGACAGCGTTGACGCCTATACCAGTAAAATTTTTGAATCCGCGATGGCTGGCCTGGAGCAGGTGAAATCCAGTCTGGATATTATCGCCGTCAACCGCGCAGTGGATTTGCTGACGCAGGCGAAGAAAATCTCTTTCTTTGGTCTGGGCGCTTCCGCTGCGGTCGCACACGATGCGATGAACAAATTTTTCCGCTTCAATATCCCCGTTGTCTATTTCGATGACATCGTTATGCAGCGCATGAGCTGTATGAATTCCAGCGACGGCGACGTCGTGGTATTGATATCCCACACAGGCAGAACCAAAAGTCTGGTCGAAATGGCGCAGTTGGCACGCGAGAACGACGCGACCGTTATCGCCATTACCTCGGACGGCACGCCGCTAGCGCGTGAGGCGTCGCTGGCCTTGCGGCTTGATGTGCCTGAAGATACCGACGTTTATATGCCGATGGTGTCCCGCATCGCTCAGTTGACGTTGATCGACGTTCTGGCGACGGGCTTCACGCTACGCCGCGGGGAAAAATTTCGTGATAACCTGAAACGGGTCAAAGAGGCCCTGCGTGAGTCACGCTTTGATAAAGACGAGCGATTGATTAACCCCTTCAGGTGATAGATAAGTTTTACGTTATGCTTTGTTTTTTAGCTATATTTTGTACCCTAAATAATTCGAGTTTCAGGCAGGCGGCAAGCGAGGGAGTCCCGATGAGCTTACTCAAGTAAGTGATTCGGGTGAGTAAGCGCAGTCAACGCACATGAAACTTGAAGTATGACGGGTAATGGAAAATGAGCGGTATCATCAACCTGTTTCATCTTGATATGGCCACAGACGACAGGCATAGAAAGATGGCGGGGATTACCTGTACAGTATGATAATCAGACTCAACACGATGTTCGGATAACGCAGGTGAAATAGTTTTGTTGTAAAGTGACATTTTGCACCGTTATTCGACGCTTAATCGCAACACTACAGCTTCACAAGTGAACGGAGTTATACATGTCCAGACGGCTCAGAAGAACCAAGATTGTCACCACCCTGGGGCCCGCTACCGACCGTGATAATAATCTCGAAAAGATTATCAGTGCGGGCGCGAACGTAGTACGAATGAATTTCTCTCACGGCACAGCAGAAGATCATCTATTACGTGCCAACAAAGTTCGTGAAATTGCGGCTAAATTAGGCCGCCACGTTGCCATTCTTGGCGATCTACAGGGTCCAAAAATTCGTGTTTCTACCTTCAAAGAGGGTAAAATTTTCCTGAATATCGGCGACAAATTCTTGCTGGATGCCAACTTAGCGAAAGGCGAAGGCGATAAAGAAAAAGTCGGGATCGATTACAAGGGCTTACCGAGCGACGTGGTACCTGGCGATATCCTGTTACTGGATGACGGCCGAGTGCAGTTGAAAGTCCTGCAGGTTGAAGGCCTGAAAGTGTATACCGAAGTCACCGTTGGCGGTCCGCTGTCTAACAACAAAGGCATCAACAAACTCGGTGGCGGTCTGTCTGCCGAAGCGCTGACGGAAAAAGATAAAGCCGACATTATTACCGCCGCAAAAATTGGCGTCGACTATCTGGCCGTCTCCTTCCCTCGTACCGGTGAAGACCTCAACTACGCACGCCGCCTCGCACGTGACGCGGGCTGTCACGCCAAGATCGTATCAAAAGTTGAACGTGCTGAAGCCGTCTGCTCAGATGCCGCAATGGATGACATTATTCTGGCTTCCGACGTGGTGATGGTGGCGAGGGGCGATCTGGGCGTTGAAATCGGCGACCCAGAGCTGGTGGGTATTCAGAAGAAATTGATTCGTCGCGCCCGTCAGTTGAACCGTGCGGTCATCACCGCTACGCAGATGATGGAATCGATGATCACCAACCCGATGCCAACGCGCGCCGAGGTGATGGACGTCGCCAACGCCGTGCTGGATGGTACCGATGCCGTGATGCTGTCAGCAGAAACCGCTGCGGGCCAGTATCCGGCTGAAACCGTCGCAGCCATGGCGAAAGTGTGTTTAGGCGCGGAAAAAATCCCAAGCATCAACGTCTCCAAGCACCGTCTTGACGTGCAGTTTGATAACACCGAAGAATCCATCGCGATGTCTTCCATGTACGCCGCCAACCACCTGAAAGGGGTTACCGCGCTGATCGCCATGACGGAATCTGGTCGTACCGCCCTGATGATGTCTCGTATCAGTTCTGGTCTGCCGATTTTCGCGATGTCTCGTCATGAGCACACGCTGAACCTGACCGCGCTGTATCGTGGCGTTACTCCCGTGCATTTCGACAGCTACACGGACGGCGTTGCTGCCGCCAATGATGCAGTGATCCTGCTGCGTGACAAAGGGTTCCTGATGTCTGGGGATCTGGTCATCGTCACACAAGGTGACATCATGGGTACCGTTGGCACCACCAACACGATCCGCATCCTGCGCGTGGAATAATCAGTACCATAGCCGCTCCGCTGCTGAGGTGGTGGACGGTTCATACAAGCAAAAAGCCGGACGATTTCTCGTCCGGCTTTTTTATCTATGCGGCCTATCAGCCCGCTGTTATCTACCGTATAAGTTAGTCGCGGTATAAATCATCCCGACAGTACGGTTCAATCTCACCCGGTTTGCGGGTTTTCAACAGCTTCAGAATCCAGGTGTACTGCTCAGGGTTCGGTTTGACCAGAATTTCCACTTCTTCATTCATACGCCGCGCAATATATACGTCATCCGCATCCGCTAGATCGTCCATCGGCGGACGGATAAACACATCCAGGCAGCCGTCTTTGGCGTTATACACCGGGAACAGCGGCACGATATCAGCACGACACACTTTCATCAGCCGTCCGACGGCAGGCAGCGTTGCTTTATAGGTCGCAAAGAAGTCGACGAATTCGCTGTGCTCAGCGCCGTGATCCTGATCGGGCAGGTAATAACCCCAGCACCCGGAGCGCACGGAGCTGATAAACGGTTTAATACCGTCGTTACGAGCATGGATGCGGCCACCAAAACGACGGCGTAACCGATTCCACCAGTAGTCCACCAACGCATTCTTCTGGTTGTGGAACATGGCCGCCATACGCTGGCCACGCGAGGTCAGCAGCATCGCGGGGATATCAACCCCCCAACCATGTGGAACCAGAAAAATCACGTTCTTCTCTTGTTCTTTAATACGCTCCAGAATGTCTTCGCCATGCCAGCGAACGTATTTCTCGATTTTCTTCGGGTTACGAATTCCCACTTCCACCATCATGATCATCGACTGAGGAGCCGTCGCAAACATGTCATCAATGATAGCTTCGCGCTGTGCTTCCGTTAATTCCGGCATGCAATACAGCAGATTAATACGGGCACGGCGGCGGGCGCCTTTTGATATTCTCCCAACAAAACGCCCTAGCCCACCCAGCACTGGATTTCTTAATCGCGCGGGAACATAGGCAGCGAGCGCCATCACACCAACGCCTAACCAAACGCCCCAATAGCGCGGATGAAAAAAGGCGCGTTGAAACTGGGGAACAAATTCAGCGTTCGATTTTTTTTCTTTTTCCATGCCTAAACTCTTCAGATCAATCAATAAACATAATCATAATTGCCGCTCGGCGTTTAGCAACACCGACAGCAATTACGCAAAAACACGTCTGCTCGATAATAAAAAATCAGGAACCTGTGTTCTATAAATGAAAATGCCGGCAGCAAGCCCCACCGGCATAACATGCAATCAATATCTATCCTAAATAATTCAAGTTGCATGAAGGCGGCAACCGCATGAATCCCCAGGAGCTTACACAAGTAAGTGACTGGGGTGAGTAAGGGCGGCCAACGCACAAGCAGCTTGAAGTATGACGGATATCATTAATCAAACTTAAGCTGCGGTACCACTTCCTTAACCTGCGCCAGATAATCACGACGCTCTTTACCCGCCAGCCCTTCAGAACGCGGCAGCTTAGCCGTTAACGGGTTTACCGCTTGCTGGTTGATCCAGAATTCGTAGTGCAGATGTGGGCCAGTGGAACGGCCTGTGTTACCAGACAACCCGATACGATCGCCACGTTTCACTTTCTGTCCTGGTTTAACCAAGATGCGATGCATATGCATATAGCGCGTGGTGTACTGGCGACCATGGCGGATCGCAACATAGTTCCCCGCTGCACCGCTGCGTTTCGCGATCACCACTTCGCCATCACCGACGGCCAGAACCGGTGAACCGACTGGCATGGCAAAATCGACACCTTTATGTGGTGCGACGCGCCCTGTCACAGGATTCAGACGGCGTGGATTGAAGTTGGAGGAAATACGGAATTGTTTCATGGTTGGGAAACGCATAAAGCCGCGCGTCAACCCAGAACCTTCACGATCGTAGAATTTACCGTCTTCTGCACGAATAGCGTAATAGTCTTTGCCACCCGTATTCAGACGAACACCGACCAGCTCACTCTGCTCACTTTTACCATCGAGCATTTCGCGGGACATCAGGACAGAGAAGGTATCGTCTTTGCGTAATTTACGGAAATCCAACTGCCATTGCAGCGCTTTAATGACTTCACGCACTTCTGTGCTGGTCAAACCGGCGTTTTTTGCGCTGCTGACAAAGCTGCCACTGACTCGGCCATTCAGGACGCTGTTGCGCCACTCGCCTTTCAACGTTTCAATGCGCTCTTTGAAATCGGCACCAACACGCTCATAAATGCGTGTTTCACGGCGGGACATCTGCCAGGTCAAACTTTGCAGGTCGCCGTTTTCTGCCAGAGCCCATGAGATTTGCTGACCAATTTTCAGGTTCCGCAAATCTTTATTCTGCTCCGCAAGCTGGGTGACATCCGCAATATCAATGCCGTACTGCGTCAAAATGCTGCTTAAGGTATCGCCCGTAGAGACCACGTACTCATGTACGCCGCCTTCATCGGCCACCTTATCATCCAGCTCATCTTGTGGAATCTCGTCATCTGGCGAAGGTTGGTCTATCGGTTCACTGGCTTCAGGCGTCAACGTACGCAGTTGGCTGGTTTCCAGGTCGATATCTTTCACGATGACGGGGGCATCATCGACGTGGGGATAAACAAAAGGCCGCCAAACAGCAACGGCCAATGTTACAACGGTAAGCGACCCCAGCATGACGCGATGGGGCCGAGGTAAGCTGTTATACGCCAGAGCGATAGTTCGGACTATCTGCTGCACTTATTCGTATCCTCATGATTTTTCCTCCAGACAGCTCACATACTGGTTCGATAGCTGCAACAAGAAATCGGCGTAGCTATCTCTACCCAGTGCAATATTGCTTCCCAATGGATCGAGCACACCCGAGCGCACGTCGGTTCCCTTGGCAACAGCATTAATAACGGCTGGCCTGAATTGTGGTTCAGCAAAAACGCATACGGCTTTGTGCTCAACCAACTGTGTTCGTATTTGATGTAAACGCTGTGCACCAGGTTGGATTTCGGGGTTAACCGTGAAGTAACCCAAGGGGCTTAACCCATAGTGTTTCTCAAAATAGCCATAGGCATCATGGAACACGAAATAGCCTTTACCCTGCACAGGCGCTAGCATCTTAACAATTTTTTCATCTGCTTGCCCGATTTTATCCGTGAAATAAAGCAGATTCGCGTCTAGTTTGTCCTTATTCTGAGGCATAAGTTCCAATAATTTTGCATGAATGGCAATTGCCGTCTGTTTTGTCATCTCCGGCGACAGCCAAATGTGCATATTGTACTCACCATGATGGTGGCCATCGTCGCCGTCATCATGGGCGGCATGGCTATGATCGTGGCCTTTTTCATGGTCATCGTGCGCCTGTTCATGACCATCCTCATGATCGTGTCCGGCCTCTTTTTCCAGCTCAGATTTAATCGCGGGGAGCGCGGAAAGCGTAATCTGCTTTTCAGGTGAAACTTTCTCTAACGGCTTTCCGAGAAAGGCTTCCATTTCCGGCCCGACCCAAATCACCAGTTCAGCAGACTGTAAACGCTGGACATCAGACGGGCGCAGGGCATAATCGTGGGGCGACGCACCATCAGGTAACAAAACCTCAGTGGGCGTCACACCATCGGCAATAGCTGACGCAATGAATCCTAAAGGACGAATTGACGTAATGACCGCAGCGGATGCCGCGCTGATTGACATCCCGCTTGCGAGCAGCACGCTGGCAACAAACACACTTTTTAACCATTTTTTTTGCTGAATAGATTTTTTTTGTTGAATAGACTGCTGCATGAAAAGTCGCTCCCATCGATTTTTATCGTGTTGTTTGTTATATTATAACGTTACATGGGTTATGCAAACCGAATTCTATGTCCACATTGGTATCACTTAATAATATTTCAGTTACATTTGGCAGCCGAAAGGTTCTGTCAGATATCTCTCTTACCTTGCAGGCAGGTCGAATTCTGACGCTGCTCGGGCCGAATGGCGCAGGAAAATCGACGCTGGTGCGCGTGGTATTAGGGCTACTTGCCCCCACCTCCGGTTCACTGGTACGGGATCCCGCGCTGCGTATCGGCTACGTTCCGCAGAAGCTGCATTTGGATACCACCCTGCCCTTGACCGTCAGCCGCTTTATGCAACTGCGCCCCGGCGTGAAAAAGCAGGATATTTTACCGGCGCTTAAGCGAGTTCAGGCTGCACATCTGCTGGAACAGCCGATGCAGAAGCTCTCCGGTGGCGAAACCCAGCGCGTCCTGCTGGCACGCGCGCTGCTCAACCAGCCCCAACTGCTGGTACTGGATGAACCGACGCAGGGTGTCGACGTCAATGGGCAACTCGCGCTGTACGACCTCATTAACCAATTGCGGCAAGAATTCCACTGCGGTGTACTGATGGTGTCGCACGATCTGCATTTGGTGATGGCGAAAACCGATGAAGTTCTCTGCCTTAATCAACATGTTTGCTGCTCCGGCACGCCTGAAGTGGTTTCGCTTCATCCCGAGTTTTTAGCGATGTTCGGCCACCGCGGCGCGGAGCAATTGGCGGTTTACCGCCACCATCATAATCATCGTCACGATCTACAGGGACGTATCATTCTGAAAAGACAAGGTGGAAACGACGCATGATAGAACTGCTGTTTCCCGGCTGGTTGGCGGGGATTTTGCTGGCGATTGCAGCCGGTCCGCTCGGCTCATTCGTCGTCTGGCGACGGATGTCTTACTTCGGTGACACGCTGGCGCACGCGTCTTTACTCGGTGTCGCCTTCGGCCTGCTGCTGAATATCAACCTGTTTGCTGCCGTTATTGCCGTGACGCTCATTCTGGCGTTGGGGCTTGTCTGGCTGGAGCGACGCCCCTATCTGGCTATCGATACGTTACTCGGCATCATGGCACACAGCGCTCTGTCGCTTGGATTGGTGGTCGTCAGCCTGATGAATAACGTGCGCGTGGACTTGATGGCTTATTTGTTTGGCGATTTGCTCTCTGTCACAACAGAGGATCTGTGGGTTATCGCCGCTGGTGTCATCGTTGTTGTTGCCATTATGTGCTGGCAATGGCGCGCACTACTTTCTATGACGATCAGCCCAGAGCTGGCGCACGTTGATGGCGTGAAGCTACAGCGCACCAAGCTGCTCCTGATGCTGACCACCGCGTTAACGATTGGTATCGCCATGAAATTTGTGGGTGCGCTGATCATTACGTCACTGTTGATTATTCCTGCGGCAAGCGCCAGACGCTTCGCACGGACGCCGGAACAAATGGCAAGCATCGCGATTATTGTTGGAATGATTGCCGTAACAGGCGGTTTAGCATTCTCGGCTGGCTACAATACGCCCGCTGGGCCATCGGTGGTGCTGTGCGCATCGCTGCTGTTTATTGTCAGCCTGATTAAGCGACAACCTGCATAGCCTATCAATCACTCAATAGTACAGAAACTCAATAGCAAAAAGCCCTTCCGAATACGTGATTCAGAAGGGCTTTATATTTTGGAGATTGCACGAGCCGCGTTTATTGCCGGTTAGCCATATCTGGAATGATTAAATCACCCCGCAAGACATACGAACCCAGCACGTCCTGTGTTTTCTCATTGAGCCACGACACGATTCTGGCCGCCACCGCATCCATCGAATATTCGATTGCGGGTATCGCTGGAATGCCAGGAATATCGAGAGACCCTGCCAGACTGAATACCATGATGTCTTTGGGGACGGATTTATTAAACGCCTGAAGCTGCGTAATCACACGTTTGGCTTCCAGCTCATCCGCCACCAGAAGCGCATTGAAATTCAGCGTCGTGCTGTTATTGAGCAGCACTTGCAGCGCCACCGACGACGATGAAGACGCATCCATAAAAATCAGGTTGCGGTTAAACGGTAAGAAGTTATTTTCCAGCGCCCGCTTATACCCTAACAGCACCTGCTCCGCTGAACTGCTCGCAGCGGGATTGATCAGCGCAATTTGCCGTCTTCCTTGCCGAATCAAGTAATTACACGCGGTTTCCGTAGCGAAAGCGTGATCGAATTGCAGGCTGTTCGTGGTATCCGTTTCCATACAATCGATCAGAATGATGTTCTTATCGGCCAGATTCAGCGCAAAGCGCGCGCCGATGATTAAAATGTCATCACACAGGCCGCTGGTCAGCTCATCAAGCACATTCATCACTTCAGCCCTGCTGCTGGCGAACCGCAACAAGAGGTGCTTTTGATGTCGGCTAAAGTGTTTTTCCAGCGCATAAAGATAGCCGGTCGTCTGGTTGATGTTGTCCTGAGCGCAAATGACGCCAATACATCCGGTTGACTGACTCAGCAGAGACTGGGCGATGACGTTCGGTCGGTATTTAAGCTCATCAACTGCTTTTAACACCGCAAGACGGCTAGCTTCCTTTACGCCGCGTGAACCACTCAACACCCGGGAGACTGTGGCTTTGGACACCCCAGCTAAACGCGATACATCGTTGATTGTAGACATCATTTGCCCCTGGAAAACGCTAAATCCGACTCAAAACCCTAAACACCAACCGCGCATTGCGTTGCTTCGCAGTATAACCGTTTCCATCCAGCATGGAAACCGATTATCCGTTTAACATCCAATGCGTATTTCTGCCAATAAGATGTGATGTAAATCTAATTAATACCGCCAGAAATCATCACATCTTGACGGTCATCACACTTCTCTTTTCTTTGCATGGAAAACGGTTTCCATATGATATCCAATCATCCTAGCAATAACTTTTTACATTGTGCTTGGCGGAAAATGCGGTCCGCAGCGGAAGAAAGATAACAGGTATAGGCTCACATTTATAAAAGGCTGCCACACGCGACATTCCCGTAAGGGTTTTAGATACAATGAGTTACGGCGTACAACGTGGCGATAACATACTGGGTGACGAGCTGTCGCTGTTACGGCGACACATGAAAAGGTGTTCACATGAGTTCCTTATATCAATCAATGATTGCCGCTATCGAACAATCGATTACCCCGCTGGCTGGGCGTTTGGGGCAGCAAAAATATGTGATCGCTATCCGCGATGGTTTTACCGCCGCGCTACCTTTTATGATTATCGGCTCGTTTATGCTGGTGTTTATTTTCCCTCCGTTTTCCGCCGATACGACCGTCGGATTTGCCCGTATCTGGCTGGATTTTTCTATTACCTATCGCGAACAGTTGATGCTGCCTTTCGAGCTCAGCATGGGGCTAATGACCTTTTTCATCTCCGTAGGCGTGGGTGCCAGCTTGGGAAGACAGCTTAATCTCGATTCCGTGATGTCCGGCCTGCTGGCGTTTATGGCTTTCCTGCTTGTCGCCGCGCCTTACGCCGATGATAAAATTTCCACCGAATATCTGTCAGGACAAGGGATCTTCACCGCTTTACTGACCTCCATCTACGCCACCCAAGTTTATGCGGCGCTGAAACAGCACAACATTACTATTCGCTTACCGAAAGAAGTCCCGACGGGGGTCGCTCGCTCGTTTGAAATCCTCATTCCCGTGTTGGTGATTGTCGCAACGCTGCATCCGCTCAATCTCTTCATTGAAGCGCAAACAGGCATGATCATTCCCGAAGCGATTATGCACCTGCTGGCACCGCTGGTGTCCGCCTCAGACTCGCTGCCTGCCATTCTTCTGTCTGTGCTGCTGTGCCAACTTTTCTGGTTCTCGGGGATCCACGGTTCGCTGATTGTCACGGGCATCATGAATCCATTCTGGATGACCAATCTGGCCGTGAATCAGGCCGCGCTGGCAGCCGGTGAAGTCTTGCCACATATCTATTTACAGGGCTTTTGGGATCACTATCTGTTGATTGGCGGCGTCGGCTCGACGCTACCGCTGGCATTTCTGCTGTTACGCAGCAAGGTCACGCACTTGCGGACCATCGGCAGAATGGGCGTCGTACCCAGCTTCTTTAACATCAACGAGCCGATCATGTTCGGTGCCCCCATTATTATGAACCCGATGCTATTTCTCCCTTTTGTCTTCGTGCCGATGGTTAACGCCGTGCTGGCTTACACCGCAACCAAGATGGGATGGCTGGCGCAGGTGGTGTCGTTGACGCCGTGGACCACACCGGCCCCCATTGGTGCATCGTGGGCCGCAAACTGGAGCTTCAGTCCGCTAATCATGTGCCTGCTGTGCATGGTGTTTTCCGCGCTAATGTATTTGCCGTTCCTGCGAGCTTATGAACGCACATTAATGAAAACCGAGGAGCAAAAAATACAGGACGATATTTCGCTGACGAAAACAGTGAGCAGTAATTAATGGGATTAATAAAAACAACGATAGATATTAAATAGAAGAAAGAAAATAAAGCGTTTAGGGTCGAGATATTTTTATTATTCGCTTTCATCGATTCGGACGACATTCAAGAACGCGGCATAGAAAATACGTGCTGCGAATATTCGCTCACATAAAAATAGGTCATATGATGATTACATTAGAAGATGCAGTAATGGAAATTATCGTCAATGCGGGACAGTCGCGTAGTCTGTGTTTTGAAGCGCTACACGCTGCGCGTAAAGGTAACATTGATGAGGCCAAAAATCTGTTGAAGGAAGCCGATGGTTACGCGCGCAAAGCCCACCATATGCAGACCAAGCTGATCGAACAGGATGCGGGAGAAGCCAGACAGCCAATGACATTAATTATGGTTCATGCTCAAGACCATTTAATGACATCACTGCTTGCACGCGAATTATCAGAAGAGATTATTCATCTCTATCAGCGGCAATAGTTCATTTTAATCCCCTTATAGGGAGGATCGATTACGTCAGTTATTTAATTACGCTGTACCCGTTTAAAAAAATAACAATCACCTTGTTCTGAGTGCCGTGCCATTATTCACGCCAATCAGAGCGGGATGGTTATTGTCTGAAAATAACTTACCGAATTGAGATGACTATGACAAATTCCAAAAAACTGCCCGTTACACTGGCGGTACTGGCTTCCCTTTGCTCCGGTTCCGCATTCGCACAAGAAACGATTACTCAAGAGCAATTAGATCGTATCGTTGCTCAGGCCGTAGAAAAAGCGCTGGCAGAACGTCAGGCTAAATTAGACGCAATTGCCAGTAAACAGGTCGATCCGCTGACGACACCCGACACCCCCAAAACGCCTGACATGGCGATACCTTATGGCATCAACTTCACTGGCTATGCGCGTTACGGTGCGCAATTCCAGAGCGGTGACCAGAAATATGTTGCAGTTGACGGCTCCTATAACGGTGCCTCCGCACTGGGCCGTCTGGGCAACGAAGGCAATGGCGGCGAATTCCAGCTTTCCAAGGCTTTCAAAAGTAACAACGGCGCAATCTGGGATGTCGTCGTGATGATCGACCACTGGGGCGACGAAGTTAACCTGAAAAAAGCCTATGCAGGCGTTACCAACCTGTTTGCTTCTCAGCCAAACGCCTATCTCTGGGCCGGACGCGATTTCCACCAGCGCCCACAGCAAGGTATTAACGACTACTTCTGGATGAACCACGACGGTCAGGGCGCAGGGATAAAGAATTTTGATCTCGGTGGTATTCAATTCGATGTGGCGGCCGTCGCGGCCGTGGAATCCTGTAACCCCGAAGTGATCACGAATAACGCGAACCCCTCACGCATCAGCTGTACCGGCAGTTCCGGCACGGGCGATAAAGGTAATTACGCACTGACGTCCAAAGTGCATGGCATCAAGCTGGGGCCGTTGGATCTCTCGCTGTACGCGAACTACGGTTTTGACTCGAAAGCGGTAGATAACGATGCGCGCCTGAAAGCCTGGCAAGGTGGCGCGGTCCTGAGCCATACGGGAAAAAATAGCCTCAATCAGTTTATCACTCGCTACTCGGACAATGCGGATAATAGCGTTTACAACAAAACGGACAACCTGAAAACCTTCTATGCCAGCTTTGAGGGTAAATACAAATTCACGCCGCAAACGCAGGTCGAATATCTGCTGGCCTACCATGACTACTCGAATGACTCAGCCAGTCAAGACGATCGTCGTAACTACAATGCCATCGTGCGACCGATGTATTTCTGGAATGATGTGCATTCCACCTGGCTTGAAGCGGGCTATCAACATGTAGATTACGGTCAGGGTGGTGATAACAAAGGGTGGAAGCTGACGCTTTCCCAGAATGTCTCGATCGCCATGGGACCGGAGTTCAGACCGATGCTGCGTTTCTACGTCACTGGCGGGGAAGTCGATAACAAACACACCGCGCGGACAACGACCGGCGTCAACACACAGCTCGATTCGTTCAACGTTGGGGCAATGTGGGAAGCCTGGTTCTAATCACATAAACTCAGGGAGACCATGTGGTCTCCCTGAATATGGAAAGCATTTCTTAGGCGATACGTTTTTCCACCCGTTAACCTCAATCTTCACGCGTTAAGCCAAAATGCCGATAGGCATGCTGCGTCGCCATTCGACCGCGCGGCGTACGCTGAATGAACCCTTGCTGAATCAGAAACGGCTCCAGCACGTCTTCAATCGTTTCACGTTCTTCGCCAATCGCTGCCGCTAAATTGTCCAGACCAACGGGGCCGCCCATGAATTTATCGATGATCGCCAACAGCAGCTTGCGGTCCATGTAGTCAAAGCCTTCGGTATCCACCGCCAGCATATCCAACGCCTGCGTCGCCACATCACCGGTAATCGCCCCTTCCGACTTAACTTCGGAGAAATCACGCACCCGTCGCAATAATCGGTTAGCAATACGCGGCGTACCCCGCGCGCGCCGCGCCACTTCAAGCGCGCCATCCGATGTCAGATCCAGCCCTAAACACTGTGCGCTGCGGCTGACGATATACTGCAAATCCTCAACTTTATAAAACTCCAGACGCTGCACAATGCCGAAACGATCGCGCAATGGCGAGGTTAACGAACCTGCACGCGTCGTTGCGCCAATCAGCGTAAAAGGAGGCAAATCGAGTTTGATCGAACGGGCGGCAGGCCCTTCACCGATCATGATATCCAACTGATAATCTTCCATCGCCGGATACAGCACTTCTTCCACAACGGGCGACAGACGGTGGATTTCATCGATGAACAGCACGTCATGCGGTTCAAGATTAGTCAGCAGCGCGGCGAGATCGCCGGCTTTTTCCAGCACCGGACCCGACGTCGTGCGCATATTCACGCCCATTTCGTTAGCAACAATATTCGCCAGCGTCGTTTTACCCAGACCGGGAGGACCAAAAATGAGCAGATGATCCAGCGCATCCCCACGTTTGCGAGCTGCCTGGATAAAAATTTCCATCTGCTCACGCACCTGCGGCTGCCCCACATACTCGGTGAGCAATTTAGGGCGGATCGCACGGTCGATAAATTCTTCTTCGGGAACGGCATCAGCGGAGATCAAACGATCGGCTTCTATCATGAATACCTCACAGCGCCGCGCGCAGTGCATCCCTGATTAGGGTTTCACAGTCAGCATCGGGACGCGCAATCTTGGAAATCATGCGGCTGGCTTCCTGTGGTTTGTAACCTAGCGCAACCAGTGCTGCTGCAGCTTCCGCTTCAGGTTCGCCAACGCGACTGTCTGCGGTAGCGGGCGATGCCAGCGGAATATCGCTGACTGGATTAAACAGATCGCCGCTCAAGCCCTTGAAGCGATCTTTCATTTCAACAACCAATCTTTCCGCCGTTTTCTTACCAACGCCCGGAAGTTTAATCAACGCACCGATTTCTTCACGCTCAACGGCGCTGACAAACTGCGTCGCGGACATCCCAGAGAGAATCGCCAGCGCCAGCTTCGGTCCGACGCCATTTACTTTGATCAGCTCACGGAACAGCGCCCTCTCTTGCTTATCATTAAAGCCGAACAGCAGCTGTGCATCTTCGCGGACGACAAAATGGGTAAAGATGACCGCTTCCTGATTGAGTTCAGGGAGTTCGTAAAAGCACGTCATCGGCATATGGACTTCGTAACCCACGCCGTTAGCTTCTATCAGCACCTGCGGCGGCTGTTTTTCCAGAATAATGCCTCTGAGACGACCTATCACGTTGCGCTTCCTTTTACGTAGGGAAAGAATGGCTTGAAGTATGACGAGTATATAACATAAAAAAGGCTGGATGAATATCCAGCCTCCTGTTTCAGCGCAGTCTTCCTGCCAGCGGGTTCACTTTCGCCGCCGCTGTTCGCAGCAGGCTTTGGCTAAAGTGGCAGTGAGTAATGGCAATCGCCAGCGCATCGGCAGCATCCGCCTGCGGGCTGGCCGACAGTTTCAGCAGTGAGCGAACCATATGCTGCACCTGCTTTTTATCCGCCGCCCCCGTCCCTACCACCGTTTGTTTCACCAGTCGTGCCGCGTATTCAAACACGGGCAGATCCTGATTCACACCGGCAACGATAGCTACACCGCGCGCCTGCCCCAGCTTCAAGGCTGAATCCGGGTTTTTCGCCATGAAAACCTGCTCAATCGCCATACAGTCTGGGCGAAATTGCGTAATGATTTCACTGACACCAGCGTAAATCAGCTTCAGCCGCGTGGGCATATCATCCACCACGGTACGGATACAGCCGCTGCCGAGATACGTCAGATGACGCCCCTGCTGACGGATAATGCCATAACCCGTCACGCGCGAACCGGGGTCAATGCCTACTATTATTGTCATAGTGCTACGATTGCCATGGTGCTACGACTGTCATCGTGCCGCTCCGCAGATTCGCCCGTGTGGATGTGGATAGCTATTGCTACGTTGCATTACCGACCAGCCATTACAGCAGTTCAGCCACCTCATCGGAGATCTCACCGTTGTGGTAAACCTCCTGCACATCGTCGCAGTCTTCCAGCATGTCGATCAGACGCATCAGCTTCGGTGCCGTTTCCGCATCCATATCCGCTTTGGTAGACGGAATCATCGACACTTCCGCAGATTCTGCTTTCAGGCCAGCTGCATCCAACGCATCTTTCACATCACCGAACGTTTCCCACGGCGTGAAGACGTCAATCGCACCGTCGTCATACGTCACAACGTCATCGGCACCGGCTTCCAGTGCTGCATCCATCACCGCATCTTCATCCAGACCCGGCGCGTAAGAAATGACGCCTTTCTTGGTGAAGAGGTACGAAACAGAGCCATCGGTACCCAGGTTGCCGCCGGTTTTCGTAAACGCGTGGCGCACTTCGGAAACGGTACGGTTACGGTTGTCACTCAGGCATTCCACCATGACAGCAGTACCGCCTGGGCCGTAACCTTCATAAATGATGGTTTCCATGTTGGCATCATCATCACCGCCGACACCACGGGCAATCGCGCGGTTCAGCGTATCGCGCGTCATGTTGTTGGACAGTGCTTTATCGATCGCAGCGCGCAGACGTGGATTAGAACCCGGATCGCCACCGCCCAAACGGGCTGCGGTGACCAGTTCGCGGATAATCTTGGTAAAAATTTTACCGCGTTTGGCGTCCTGTGCTGCTTTACGATGTTTTGTGTTAGCCCACTTACTATGACCTGCCATAAAAATCTCCGAAAAAAGCCTGTTCAGGCCGGATAAATAACAAATTCCTCAATCGCCTGCCGGTTGCTCCAGGACTTGGTCAACTGCGCCGCGTGGGGCACATCCAGCCACTGGTAAGCAAGATGCTCGGATAATTGCACCTCGCGCTCAGCAGGTAACGCCAGACAAAACCAGTGTTCGGTATTGTGCGTGACCCCCGGCGCATAGCGACGTCTCAAATGAGCAAATAGCTCAAACTCAATACAGCGCTGACAGTCAAAGAGTGATAACGCTTCCGCGGATATATCGATGTTAACTTCTTCTTTGACTTCACGCCGTGCGGCATACGGCGCGCTTTCCCCTTCTTCTATGCTGCCAGTTACCGACTGCCAGAATTCAGGATCGTCGCGCCGTTGCAACATCAGCACCCGCCCGGTGTCACGGGCATAGATCACCACCAGAACCGAAACGGGTCGCTTGTATACCATCTTATTCGTTCTCGGATTTTCCATCCTGAGCCGCTTTCCCTTTCACGACAACCGCAATGGCAAGCTCTTCCAGCGAGGCCGGGTTGGCGAAGCTTGGCGCTTCCGTCATCAGACACGCTGCTGCCGTCGTTTTCGGGAAGGCGATAACGTCACGAATGTTATCGGTGCCCGTCAGCAACATCACCAGACGATCAAGGCCAAACGCCAGACCCGCATGCGGCGGCGTACCATATTTCAAGGCGTCCAGCAGGAAGCCAAACTTCTCACGCTGTTCTTGTTCGGTAATACCCAGAATGCTGAACACGGTTTGCTGCATTTCACCACTGTGAATACGCACGGAACCGCCGCCCACTTCATAACCGTTAATGACCATGTCATACGCGTTGGCGATCGCCGAAACCGGATTAGCTGCCAATTCAGAAGGCAGCATGTCGCGCGGCGCAGTAAACGGATGGTGCATCGCAGCAAGACCGCCTTCGCCATCTTCCTCAAACATCGGGAAATCGACAACCCACAGCGGTTCCCAACTGTTGTCTTTCGTCAGGCTCAGATCACGACCCAACTTGAGACGCAGCGCACCCAGCGCATCGGTCACTACTTTCGCGCTGTCTGCACCAAAGAACAGGATGTCGCCATCTTGTGCCGCAGTACGATCCAACACGGCAGACAGAACATCTTCACTCAGGAATTTTGCTACCGGGCTTTGCACGCCTTCCAGACCCTTGGCACGCTCGTTGACCTTAATGTAAGCCAGACCTTTCGCGCCGTAGATTTCAATAAACTTGCCGTATTCATCAATCTGCTTACGGCTCAGCTGTGCGCCGCCCGGTACGCGGATAGCGGCAACGCGGCCTTTAGCATCATTTGCCGGGCCGGAGAAGACTTTGAATTCAATGTCTTTAACCAGATCGGCAACATCGACCAGTTCCAGCGGGTTACGCAGATCGGGCTTGTCGGAACCGAAACGGCGCATAGCTTCTGCGAACGTCATGATCGGGAAATCGCCCAGATCGACGCCTTTCACATCCTGCCACAGTTCACGCACCAGCTTCTCCATCACCTCACGCACCTGTGGCGCGGTCATGAAAGAGGTTTCCACATCGATCTGGGTAAATTCTGGCTGCCTGTCGGCACGCAGGTCTTCGTCACGGAAGCACTTGACGATCTGATAGTAGCGGTCAAAACCAGACATCATCAGCAGCTGTTTGAATAGCTGTGGAGACTGCGGCAGCGCATAAAATTTGCCTTTATGTACGCGGCTCGGCACCAGATAGTCACGCGCGCCTTCCGGCGTCGCTTTCGTCAACATCGGGGTTTCGATGTCCAGGAAGCCGTGGTCGTCCATAAAACGACGCACAAAACTGGTGATACGAGCACGCGTTTTCAGGCGCTGCGCCATTTCGGGACGGCGCAAATCCAGATAGCGGAATTTGAGACGCGCTTCTTCAGTATTGGTTTGGTTGGAGTCCAACGGCAGCGCTTCAGAACGGTTAACGATCGTCAGTGCGTTGGCAAAAATCTCGACTTCACCCGTCGCCATATCTTTGTTGATTTGGCTTTCTGGACGGGCGCGTACGACACCGGTAAGTTGAATGCAGAATTCGTTACGCAACTCGGATGCCAGTTTAAATGCGTCCTGACGATCCGGGTCAAAGAACACCTGAATCAGCCCTTCGCGGTCACGCATATCAATAAAAATCAAACCACCCAGATCGCGGCGGCGGTTAACCCAACCGCACAATGTCACTTCCTGGCCCACATGGGACGAATTCAACTGCCCGCAATAATTAGTACGCATCACGATGTCCTTTTACTCATCCGCCAGCTCACACGTTCTCACGGTAGATTACTTTTCACGGTAAATCACAGTGCAAAACAGTGACATTTTCGCTGCACGGCATGGTTTTTTCTGGGTTACTGTCCGATGAAAAAAGGCGGCTATTATAAAGGATATTCGCCCGAACGATAAGCATGAAGGTAACGCTCTGCGACGCTGCCGCCTACTCTTTTTACGAAATTTCCGTTCCGGTTAACGGAATGTTCACTAATCCGCATAGAGTTGTTGCAAAACTGAACGCCTGAGGAAACCCCACTCATCAGCCCAAAGAGGCAGAACTCACCGACACACATCGCGTGAGGATTTGCGGAAGCCAACCTTCTCTTTTAATAAAACCTGCTAAAATTACTGAGTAACTGCTTATTTTTATAAAAATTTTAATAAAAAGCGCTTTTCCATTATTGGCTAATGCGTATGGTTTACATGGAGAACAAGTATGTATTCATTTGTTGCCCGTCAACCTATTTTAAATCAACACCTCCAAACCGTTGCTTACGAACTCCTTTTCCGCATGGACATCACCAATAGATTTCCTGACGTGAGTCCTGAATTTGCAACCGCACAGCTTATTTCCGATCAGTTCTTAACCAATCCGTTGACAAAATCTGTGGTTGAACAGCCTTACTACATTAATTTCCCCCATCAGATGTTGATCAATGGCCAGGCTGAGGTACTACCACAGGAAAAGGTCGTTATTGAGATCCTTGAAAATTCAATCCCCAACAATGATCTCTTTTCTGCCGTAAAAAAGCTAAAAAGAAAGGGCTTCAAAATTGCACTTGATGATTTTTCGATGGATTCAGAATGGGATCGGTTTTTGCCTTACGTTGATATCATCAAATTCGATTTAACCCTGTCGACTTTTGGCGACATTGAAAATTTCATCAAAAGAACCACGCAGCGCAAGTTAATCTATCTGGCCGAGAAGGTAGAGACACATGAGCAGTACCTGCAAAGTAAGAAACTGGGCATCTCACTGTTTCAGGGATATTTTTTCAGTCGTCCTGAAATGATCAAATCAAAAAAATTGGTCAATAACTCCAGCAACACCATCAGACTGCTGAGAGAAGTCAATAAACCTGAGATCAACTATGCCACGATCGAAGAATTGGTCTGTGCCGATCTGTCGCTTTATTATAAATTGATGCGCTACATCACCAATATAAAATACACCACTCGCTTTGGTATTACTGCGACCACCATGTCTTTCCGCGCGATGGCGATGCTGCTTGGACAACGAGAGCTTAAACGTTTTGTGTCATTAATTAGCATTACCAACAGTAATGAGAATAAACCCAGCGAGCTTTATCGCACCAGCTTAATTCGCGCCAGATTCTTCGAATTATTGCATGCCTCTTTCAATGCGAAGGGCGATACCACCGAGGCGTTTCTCTGCGGGTTATTATCGCTGCTTGATGCCGTATTGGATTCCCCGATGCCGCTGCTGCTTTCGCAAATCGCCCTATCGGAAAAAATTAACCAGAGCTTATTAGAAAATACCGGCGAGCTTGCGATTTATTTGACGTTAATATCTAAATACGAACAGCAAGAATGGGAAGCGCTTGAGCAACTGTTAACCCAGTTGGGTATTGATGAGGAAAACTTCTTTAGCATGATCATGGAAGCAACACAGTGGGCGGATGAGATTTTATGAACGATTTATCTCGACTCACTCGCGCTGCCCGGACAATTACGCGATAATCGTCGGCATTCTATTGATGACGACGACATGATGTATATCGGATTACCACAATGGCAGCATCCCGCCTGGAGTCGGTTGGGGTTAAACGATCTTGCCGACTACAGCCGCCATTTTACCTGTGTTGAAGGTAATACGACCTTTTATGCGTTGCCTTCACGCGAGGTTGTCGAACGCTGGCGTGATATGACGCATGATAACTTCCGCTTTTGCTTCAAGTTCCCCTCAACGGTCAGTCATAAAGCCGCCTTGCAGAACTGTGATAGCGATGTCGGGCTTTTTTATCAATGCCTTGAACCGATTGCACACCGTATCGGACAATTATGGCTGCAACTCCCAGCCACCTTCGGCCCTGCGCAGTTGCCCGTGTTGTGGCGCTTTCTTGATGCTTTGCCGCAGGGATTTAGCTACGGTGTAGAAGTACGTCACTTGCTATTTTTCGCTAAAGGCGATGAAGAACGCGCGTTGAATCAGGGGCTACAGCAGCGCGGTATTAATCGCGTGATTCTTGACAGCCGTCCGGTTCACCACGCCGCTCCAGAAAGCGCTGCCATGCGTGAAGCCCAGCGGAAGAAGCCTCGCGTACCGGTACACGCCGTGCTGACCGCCACGCAGCCGCTGATTCGCTTTATCGGTAGTGAAACGCTGAAAGAAAATCTTCGCTGGTTCGAGTCATGGCGTAACAAGCTGCCGCAGTGGCACGAGGCGAATCCCTTCTTCTTTATTCATACACCGGATATCGGTGATGCCCCGCTGCTGGCACAACAGCTTTGGCCCTTACTCGCCGAAATCGCCCCAACCTTGCCACCCCAACCAGATTGGCCACAGCAGGCGACGCTCTTTTGATCCACCCAATATCCGTATTTATTAGTTAGTTTAGTTATAAGCAATTTCGCAGCGTAACCTATTTTCGCTAAAAAAATCGACCTTTCCAGGCGACAGTTGCGTTAGGTAAAGCTATTATTCTGCAAGCCGTTTTCGGTTAGGTCACGGGGTAAAACATGGTAAGTGCGCTCTATATCGTGCTTGGCGCAATCTTGTTGATAAAGTTGTCCATTGATGTTGTGAAACTCAGAATGCAGTATCGCGTGGCCTACGGCGACGGCGGGTTTTATGAATTGCAAACGGCGATCCGGGTACATGGCAATGCAGTGGAATACATTCCGATTGCAACAATCCTCTTGGTTCTGATGGAAATGAACGGCGCCCTTATCATTATGATCCACTTCTGCGGCATTTTATTGATCACCGGACGTTTAGTTCACTATTACGGCCTTCGGCATCGCGAATTCCGCTGGCGGCGTTCAGGTATGGCGGCAACTTATGCCTCGCTCATCCTGATGATTGCAGCAAACCTCTATTATTTCCCCTGGGATCTGGTTTTCACGCTGTATTGATGGCGTGAAACAAGAACGAGACCTGTTCCTCCCGGACGCGCGGAATTTATACGTCCGGGAATCAAAAACCGCGTCCATACCCTGTGGAAGGTGAAGAACACTGTGTATTCTGCTAGAATGCGCGCCTCTTTATTACTCTCAGTGCACTTTCTGCCATGCCAAACCGCGATATGCTTTTTTCTGTGCCAATTGCCAATTTAGGCGATTGGACATTCGACGAACGCGTTGCCGACGTATTTCCCGATATGATCCAACGTTCTGTACCCGGCTATTCCAACATCATTTCGATGATTGGCATGTTGGCAGAACGCTTCGTCCGCCCGGATAGCCACGTTTACGATCTAGGATGCTCGCTGGGCGCCGCCACGTTGTCTATGCGACGTAATATTCATGTCCCAGATTGCAAAATTATCGCGGTAGACAATTCTCCGGCAATGGTGAAACGCTGCCGCAGCCACATTGACGCTTTCCGTTCCGATACGCCCGTCGAGATTATAGAAGCCGATATCCTGAACATTGATATCGAAAATGCGTCTATGGTGGTGCTGAACTTTACCCTTCAGTTTCTGGAACCTTCCCAGCGTCAGGTACTCATCAAGCGTATTTATCAGGGACTCAATCCCGGCGGCGTGCTGGTGCTCTCTGAGAAATTCAATTTTGCGGACAAAGACGTCGGTGAATTGCTGTTCAACATGCATCTCGATTTCAAACGGGCAAATGGCTACAGCGAGTTAGAAATCAGTCAGAAGCGTAGTATGCTGGAAAACGTCATGCTGACCGACTCAGTAGAAACCCATAAGGCTCGACTGGCAGATGCCGGTTTTGAGCACAGCGAGATTTGGTTTCAGTGTTTTAATTTTGGCTCGTTATTAGCCGTGAAAGCAGAGGAAAAGGCGTGATCGATTTCGGCAATTTTTACCAGCAAATCGCAAAAGGTCCGCTCAGCCACTGGCTTAACACGCTGCCTTCACAGCTCAGCAGTTGGCAGCAGGAATCTTTGCACGGTAAGTTCAAACTCTGGTTTAACTCGCTGGAACATCTCCCGTCGTTAACGCCAACGTCACTGGATTTGAACGACAGCGTCACAGCACGCATGGAGCCCGATATTTCCGTCGGCCAGCGTGAAGGCATTGAAAAGCTGCTGCGTAACCTGATGCCCTGGCGTAAAGGCCCTTTTTCGCTTTACGGCGTGGATATCAACACAGAATGGCGTTCTGACTGGAAATGGCAACGTGTTCTCCCGCATATCAGCCCGCTGAAGAACCGCCTGATTCTGGATGTAGGCTGCGGCAGCGGCTATCACCTGTGGCGGATGGTGGGTGAAGGTGCCACGATGGCAGTCGGAATCGATCCCATGCAGCTGTTCTTGTGCCAATTTGAGGCCGTGCGTAAGCTACTCGGCAACGATCAGCGGGCGCACGTTCTGCCGCTCGGCATTGAGCAACTCCCCGAACTTGCTGCGTTTGATACCGTGTTTTCTATGGGCGTGCTGTACCACCGTCGCTCCCCGCTCGATCATCTGTGGCAATTGAAGAATCAGCTGGTGGAAGGTGGCGAACTGGTGCTGGAAACGCTGGTCATTGAAGGCGATGAAAATCAGGTGCTGGTACCGGGAGAACGCTACGCACAAATGCGCAATGTGTATTTCATCCCTTCTGCCGCAGCCTTGACAACATGGCTTGAGAAATGCGGGTTCGTTGATGTCCGCGTCGTCGATATCTGCACCACGACAACGCAGGAACAGCGTCGGACTGACTGGATGATCACGGAGTCGCTGGCTGAATTCCTCGATCCTGAGGATCCAACGAAAACGGTGGAAGGTTACCCCGCCCCAGTACGTGCCGTACTGGTTGCCCGTAAACCCGGCATCTACCAGCCCTAAATTACTGCGCTAGACAAAAAAAGCCCCAACAACACGCTGGGGCTTGGTACTTGCCATGCACACCTGATGGTATGCGGCGCGGCAAAATTGAAGAATGACGATGTGGTGTTGAGAACAACGCTGTCGCTCTCCCCCTGCACCGTGAAATTCTTTACATCATGACACGTACTGCATTTCACGGTCCGGGCTGACTGCACGCTTCATTGCTTCCACCACATCACCATCCACGCAATACTGGCTAAATTCATCTAATTCCGTATCAGAGCACATTGACACGCCGATTTTGCGATAGCGCATCGGAGAGGGTGTCCACTGGCCTGCGGAACTGTGTAGTTCCCGGATACCAGCCTGCTGAAATTTGTGCACGTTAGTCAGCCGCACGCCAGAACCCGCCATAATAATTGGACCGCGGCTGGCCTGTGTTAGTTCACGTAATAATCGCAACCCATTTTCCGCCGTCTGCTGCTGCCCAGAGGTCAATATGCGCGATACGCCAAGTTCAGTGAGCTGTTCCAGTGCAATGTATGGGTTCAGACACATATCAAACGCGCGATGAAAGGTCACCGCCATGCCTTGAGCCGCCGCCATGATTTCGCGCATTTTGGGCAAATCAATGTGCCCTTCCTCGTTGAGCGCACCAACAACAACGCCGGGAAAACCCATCTCACGAATCTGCTCAATGTCATATTTAATGGCAGCAAATTCCGTCGCGCTGTAGCAAAAATCGCCTCCCCGCGGGCGCACAATCGGGTGGACAGGAATCACGACCTTTTCACGCGCGCCACGCAGCGCACCATAGGATGGCGTTAACCCGCCTTCTCGCTGTCCTGCACAGAGTTCAATCCTGTCAGCCCCAGACTGCGCGGCTGTTATCGCGCAATCAACGCTATAACAGCATACTTCCAGTTTCGTCATCGCTGCTCCTCCATGTAAACTCCCAGACCACTTTTCTTAATTATCGAAAAATCGACGAATCATCACGCCGATTAAAGTAATAACTATGGCATTCGCATTCATATCATGAGGAGACAGGAGTCACAATGAACGCGATACAGTGCCGAAATAAACATGACATAAACCACAATTTTATTAATCTTTTCCACTGTAAAAGAAAATGGCATCAATAACGTGGCACACCATTTTATCTTTCCGCCAATGTTATCTTTCTGATTACTCTACGCGCGGCCTATCCACTATTCTCATCACGAAGACATTTCACTCGCGACAACATCACGTATATCAAATGGATGAAATTTTATTGTCACTTTCCCATTGGTTACCGCCAGTGTCGGGTTAGGAATGCGTTCTTTTTCACCTTGCGGAGAACTGAATTTAAGTTTGATACCCGGCGTACGCAGCGCATCATCCGACAAACAGGCCAATGCACGCTGATGCAACGTGTCTGCATCGCCAGACAGCACCAACTCCACATGCTCCCATCCTTCATGGGGATAACGCTTCTTCCCCGGCCACGGCAGCTCAATACACGTAACCTGCCAGGGTCCTACCGATAGCGCATTATTCAGTATAAACAAGCAGATTGGACGGCCATTGATTTGGTTTTCAGACAGCAGGCTACCCGCCTTTAGCAACGCCGCTTTCCATGATTCAGCCGTCGTATTCTGATGGCAGCGCAGCGAAATATGGTCCGCATGAAATGCGCCTAAATCCAGCTGTAGCACATCGGCCAATTCCTGTAGCGCTTGCTCAAATCGCGCTAAATCCGTCATCAAATCATCGGGTAACATATCGGGTAACACTCCTCGCGGCCTCTCACATTATCAATCACCATTTGCACTGTGAGAATATCATACCCGTGACATATCCTAATTAAATTCTATTTTTATCCACGTACATTTATTTACACCTTCATTACGTGAAACGCATTAAATGCAAAGAAAAGGTAACCATGGTGTTTGATTAATAAACGGAAATGTTTTTTACCCGGTGTAATCTGCGATACTTCTCGCAATCTATTCTGGGAGGAATCTTAAATAATATTTGCCCCATTGTACGCCTAATAGAAAACGTATAAATTAAGAAAATAAATAATAATGCAGAGATATCACCATGGTTTTACTCATTATATCCATCGCACTTATCGCTATTGCGGCATATGCTATTTTTCGTCATTTTAAAACCAGAGAATCGCATAAAATTGGTGCAAATAGTCGGTCAAAAAAACGTTAAGATCGCGATTTGATTTATTTTTATTCTACCTAAAACTGCTTTTTCTTTTTTGTCGTGTTCTCCTTATCCTTTTTTATCTCGTTCCCTCTTCTTTAATCTCCCGCTGTCTGGGTGTTTTTTCGCCTGAACATCCCTTTGCCCTTCCCCGTCTGCTGACGAGGAAAGGCAAATATGGTATAAGCAAGGCTTAATTTTTTATTTAAGGTAAACCGGTGAATATTCAGGCTCTTCTCTCCGAAAAAGTCAGCCAGGCGTTAACCGCCGCGGGCGCGCCAGCAGATAGCGAAGCTCAGATTCGCCAGTCGGCAAAAGCACAGTTTGGTGATTATCAGGCCAATGGCGTTATGGCCGTGGCCAAAAAACTGGGTATGCCGCCGCGACAATTGGCCGAAAAAGTCGTCCAGCTTTTGGCGCTGGAAGGCATTGCGGAAAAAACAGAAATCGCAGGCCCGGGATTTATTAATATTTTTCTCGATAAGCAGTGGGTCGCGAGCCAGGTTGAAAATACCCTGAATTCACCGAAACTGGGTTTAACGCCAGTTGAACCACAAACGGTCGTGATTGATTACTCTGCTCCTAACGTTGCGAAGGAAATGCACGTTGGCCACCTGCGCTCAACTATTATTGGTGATGCCGCAGCCCGTACGCTGGAGTTCTTGGGTCATAATGTTATTCGTGCCAACCACGTCGGTGACTGGGGTACGCAGTTCGGCATGCTGATTGCCTACCTTGAAAAAATGCAAAACGAAAGCGCCAGCGAGATGGATCTGTCCGATCTCGAAGCGTTCTATCGTGAAGCGAAGAAACACTACGATGAAGATGCCGATTTCGCTGAACGCGCACGCGCTTACGTGGTGAAATTGCAGGGTGGTGATGAGTATTGCCGTCAGATGTGGCGCAAGCTCGTCGATATCACCATGACGCAGAACCAGATCAACTATGAACGCCTCAACGTCACGCTGACCAAACAGGATGTTATGGGTGAAAGCCTGTATAACAGCATGCTGCCGGGCATCGTTGCCGACCTGAAAGCAAAAGGTCTGGCGGTTGAGAGCGAAGGCGCAACGGTCGTTTTCCTTGATGAATATAAAAACAAGGAAGGCGAACCGATGGGCGTTATCATCCAGAAAAAGGATGGCGGCTATCTCTACACCACAACGGATATCGCCTGCGCCAAATACCGTTATGAAACCCTGAACGCCGATCGCGTGCTTTACTACATCGATTCTCGTCAGCATCAGCATTTGATGCAGGCCTGGACCATCGTGCGTAAAGCCGGCTATGTGCCTGATTCTGTCAGCCTAGAACACCATATGTTCGGCATGATGCTGGGCAAAGACGGGAAACCATTCAAAACGCGTGCTGGCGGAACGATCAAACTGTCCGAGCTGTTGGATGAAGCCTACGATCGCGCCCTGAAGCTCATCGCAGAGAAAAATCCACAGATGGAAAGCGATGAGTTAACCGCGCTGGCGAAAGTGGTTTCTATCGGCGCGATCAAATATGCCGACCTGTCGAAGAGCCGTACCACGGACTACGTTTTCGACTGGGACAACATGCTGGCGTTTGAAGGCAATACCGCGCCTTACATGCAATACGCCTATACGCGCGTCGCGTCTATTTTCAAGCGTGCAGGCATACAGGAAGACAGCTTAACGCAGCCGATTACGCTGAACGATGAGCGCGAATTTGCGCTTGCCACTCGTCTGCTGCAATTTGAAGAAACCATCACTTCCGTCGCCCGTGAAGGCACGCCGCATGTGATGTGTAGTTACCTGTACGATCTGGCGGGTCTGTTCTCCGGTTTCTACGAGCACTGTCCGATTCTTAATGCCGAAAGTGACGACGTGCGTCAAAGCCGTCTGAGATTGGCACTGCTGACTGCGAAAACGTTGAAGCAAGGTCTGGATACGCTGGGCATCGAAACCGTCGAGAAGATGTAATTCTCCATCGACTGAAAACTTATTTATCTATCGATTGAAAGCAAAAACGCCATTGGTGACAAACCAATGGCGTTTTTTTATGACGAACATCTTTGTCCGTCACCCTGCGGGGCGTTGCTGTGCAAGGTTGAAAAACGTTCCCTACGTTTTTTTATTCCGCAATGGCATAACGTTGTCACACGCTACGGCGGGCAAAATCCCGAGGACGGAATCCCAACAGCGCCAGCGTGGCAAAATAGGAACCCGCCCCTGCGACCACAACCAGCAACAAGCGCAGAATGCGCATCGTCATATTGCCGTCATCCCACGCGGGCATCCACCACAGCATGCCCAGTAAAACCAGCGACATCACAATAACGGCAGCCAGCAGGCGAACCAGAAAACTCCGCCACCCCGGCAGCGGCTGGAAAATATCCTGCTTACGCAGTTGCCAATACAGCAGTCCGGCATTCAGGCAGGAGGCTAGACCGATAGACAACGCCAGACCAGCATGTTGCAGCGGGCCGATAAAGATCAGGTTCATAACTTGCGTCAGGATCAGCGTGACTATCGCTATTTTGACCGGCGTCTTGATATCCTGCCGAGAATAAAAACCGGGCACGAGTACTTTGACGACAATCAGTCCCATCAATCCGACCGAGTAGGCAATCAGCGCACGCTGGGTCATCAGCGCATCAAAGGCGCTAAATTTGCCGTACTGGAACAGCGACACGGTTAAGGGCTTAGCCAAAATGCCTAATGCCACGGCGCTCGGCAGCGCCAACAGGAAACACAGGCGGAGCCCCCAATCCATCAGACGGGAGTATTCGTCATGATTGCCACTGGCAAAACTCTTCGCCAGCGACGGGAGCAGGATCGTCCCTAACGCCACGCCCAATACGCCGGAAGGAAACTCCATCAGGCGGTCGGCGTAATACATCCATGACACCGCCCCTTCGCTGAGGAAGGAAGCAAAAATGGTGTTGATGATGAGCGAAATCTGGCTCACCGAGACGCCCAGAACCGCAGGCCCCATCAGCTTCATGACTCGCCAGACGCTCGGGTCACGCCACTTCAAACGCGGCAATACCAGCATGCCAATCTTTTTCAGATGCGGTAGCTGATAGCCGAGTTGCAGTAAACCGCCAACCAATACCGCCCAGGCCAGCGCCATCACCGGTGGATTAAAATACGGGGCGGCAAACAGCGAGAAACCAATCATGCTGACATTAAGCAATGTCGGTGCAAACGCAGGCACCGAGAAACGGTTCCAGGTATTTAGCACCGAACCGACCATAGAGGTCAGCGAGATCAGCAGGATGTAGGGAAACGTGACTCTTAATAGATCCGAAGTGAGTTCAAAGCGCTCTGGCGTCGCGGCAAAACCGGGAGCAGTCACCATGATAACCCACGGTGCGGCGACCATCCCCGCCACGGTGACTAACGCCAGAATCAGCGTCAGCATACCGGAAACATAAGCGAGGAACGTCCGCGTAGCTTCGTCGCCCTGCTGACTTTTGTATTCGGCCAGAATCGGCACAAAAGCCTGTGAAAACGCGCCTTCCGCGAAAATTCGTCGGAGCAGGTTAGGCAGTTTGAACGCCACAAAGAAGGCATCCGTCGCCATACCTGCACCAAAAATACGGGCGACGATTGCATCGCGCACAAACCCTAAAACGCGCGATAGCATGGTCATAGAACTGACGGCAGCCAGTGATTTAAGTAAATTCATCCGATTATTTTCTGAACGGTTCAGGACCGATTATTAACCCGTTAAGGTCATCCTGATTGCGAGGTGCGACTAGTCTACGCATTGCGCGTGTAATAGCTACCGAACATTGTCATAACCACCGAACTTTTCAGCTTTTTCCCAGCAATTGTTCAATCATTCGCTGGGACAGCAATACCTGGTTACCTGATGTTTCCGCTGGTTTCCGTTGTTCAATGGCTGTGATGAAATGCTGTACCGCACCGACAAATCCGCGTTGTTCTAGCGTGGTTTGCCAGGAGGGTACGGCCGGACGGATCGTTATTCCTTCGCGATCTTCACGCCATTCACGCATCTCATCCACCTGATAGAGCCCACCTTGGGTAACAGCCTGAACCCATTCGCGCTGGCTTCCAGCTTGGCGATGCATGCTGGTCGTCACCTGACAGCCGCCGCTCTGGAAATGGTGCTCGGCATACAGCAATTGACCATCCGCATTCGCATGCAACACACCATCAATCAGTTGAGCATCGCCGCCCGCCAGCCAGAGTGCGGTATCCACCACGTGCAGATAATCGTCGAGCAGAGTAAAACGAACATCCTGCGGCCCAACGCCATTAATGCGGTGTTTATCCATACGCAAAGATGCCGGCTGCTCCAGCCGCTGTTTTAGCTGCTGATAGCACGGTGCGAAACGGCGATTAAAGCCAACCATCAGAATTTTTTGTTGTTGCTCCGCCAATTCGACCAGTGCTTCCGCCTGCGTAAGCCGCTCTGCCAGCGGTTTATCCACATAGACATCGACACCCGCGTTAAGCAGTTGACTCACAACAGAAAAATGGCTGGCAGTACTGCTATGGACGAAGACCGCATCGCACTGCTCTGCCAGCGTATCCAGCGCCGAGAAACTCGTCATCCGGTAGTGCTGACAAATCCGCTGCGTCTTTTGCCAATCGGGAGAAAACGCGCCAACCAGTTCCCAGCGTTCAGCCTGACTGAGAATCGGCAAATAGGCTTTCTGCGCGATGGATCCCAGCCCAACGACGCCGATACGGGGACGTCGGGCGGAGACGTTATGTTCTGAAATACGATGTTCTGCGATGCTTTCCGCAGGCGTAAGCTGAGGCTTCATGACGAACTTTCTCCCTGATACCAGTTCATTACGCTAACAGCGCGGCAAGCTGACGTTTGAGTTCAGCAACCTCTTTTTCTAACGCCTCAACACGCTCTGCCAGCGGTGAATTATCACTTGCGCTGTCCGCTTCGGGAGCAACAATCTCACTGACCTCGCCGCTGAAAAGATGCTGATAGCGGCTTTCTCGTTTCCCTGCTTCACGTGCCAGCCGGACGACAAATGGCCCATCCTCACGCTGTTGCAACTGTTCAAGGGTAGACTCGGCTTCACTGACATCTGAAAATTCATGCAATCGGGCGGCACGCGTACGCAACTCGCCCGGCGTCTGCGGACCGCGCAGCAGCAGCGTCGTCACCAGCGCCACTTCCGCAGGTGAGAGTTTCAGGTCACCAAACTCAGAATTGCAAAAACGATGTTCATACTTCACCACTCGATTACCAAACCCGCTGAGCGTGCGCAGGAAATGCTTCTTCACGAGTAAATCCAGCGTTTGCTGAACCTCGCTTTCGCTCAGTTCCATCACGGGCTCTCGGTTGGTTTTTTGATTACAGGCCGTAGTGATGCCATTTAACGACATCGGGTATTGATCCGGCGTAGTGAGTTGCTTTTCAAGTATGCAGCCAATTACGCGAGCTTCACGCGCATCCAATTGGTATTTCATCATTTTTCCTTAACGCGGAGACTTCCACTCTGCGCAGGTCAACGCGGTTAACACATGATCCTGCCATTTACCATCAATGAGCAGATAGTCCTTCGCATAACCTTCACGTTCAAACCCTAAACGCGTCAGCAAATTCCCACTACGCTGGTTATGCGGCATATAGTTAGCCATGATGCGATGCATATGCTGCTGGCGCTGCATATAACGTAACGCTGGCTGCAACGCTTCATACATTAGCCCCTGCCATTTTTGTCCGAGAGAATAACCCAGATAGCAGGCATGAAACGATCCCCGCAGCACGTTGCTGAAATTAGCCACGCCGTATACTTCGTTTTCATTCGGATCCAACAGGAGAAAGTAATAGTTACTGCCCTGTTTATGCATCTCGTTAATCACGCTCAGCCGCGCCTGCCAGCCTGATGGGTAACAATGGCTGGCATCTCTCACAGGCTCCCACGGCTTAAGGAAATCACGGTTTTCAGAATAGTATTCAGCCAGACGCCATGCATCGCGTTCATGGGCCAGACGCACCACCAGCCTGTCGGTTGTCAATTGCACTCTTGCTGGCGTTGAACGATAGCCAAACATTTTTCCCCCTACCTCTCCATGTTATCGATAAGTAAAATTAATCGCCACTGAAAAAAATGATTATTCTCCCTAAGCAGAAAATATCGGTATTTCCGATAATCCTTACTATAACCACATAAATTCATAGACGTAAAATCCTCGTCGCCGAGTTATTGCGCAGTTGAATCGGGAAAATCATTTTTTCTCGCCGAAATGCTACTCGCATAACGTTAAATCGATAAAAAAATATTATCCAACAATAGGCTATACCAAAGTCGAATTAGAGTACAAAATAGTCACGTCTGTTATTTTCCTCCTTTCTTCGTTGTGGTGAAACATGCCTCTGATGTCGCAAGCTCGGAGCTTGGGTAAATATTTTCTATTACTCGATAATATGCTGGTGGTTTTGGGATTCTTCGTTGTCTTTCCCCTTATTTCCATTCGTTTTGTCGACGATCTCGGCTGGGCCGCATTATTAGTCGGTATCGCATTGGGATTGCGCCAGTTTATTCAGCAAGGGCTCGGTATTTTCGGCGGGGCCATTGCTGACCGTTTTGGTGCCAAACCGATGATTATTACCGGGATGCTGCTGCGTGCCTCCGGTTTTGTGTTCATGGCGATTGCCGATGAGCCCTGGCTGCTCTGGTTGTCTTGTGCGCTATCCGGCCTTGGCGGCACGCTATTCGATCCGCCGCGTACTGCACTGGTCATCAAACTGGTTCGTCCGCAGGAACGTGGCCGTTTTTACTCTCTGTTAATGATGCAGGACAGTGCTGGTGCCGTTATCGGTGCCCTCATTGGTAGCTGGCTGCTCCAGTATGATTTCGAGATCGTCTGCTGGGCAGGCGCGGTCATCTTTGTGCTTGCTGCTGCACTCAATGCCTGGCTGTTGCCGGCCTATCGCATCTCGACGGTCAAGACGCCAATACTGGAAGGTCTGACGCGTGTCATTCGCGACCGCCGTTTCCTGATGTATGTGTTAACGCTGACGGGTTACTACATGCTGGCCGTGCAGGTTCTGTTGATGTTGCCCATTATGGTCAACGAAATCTCCGGAACGCCGTCTGCGGTGAAATGGATGTACGCCATTGAAGCGGGGCTGTCGCTAACGCTGCTGTACCCTATCGCCCGCTGGAGCGAGAAGCGCTTCCGATTGGAACAACGTCTGATGGCGGGGCTTTTCATTATGTCCGTCAGTATGTTCCCGATCGGGATGACAACAGAACTGCAAACCCTGCTGCTGCTGATCAGCCTGTTTTACGTAGGTTCGATTATTGCAGAACCTGCGCGTGAAACCTTGAGCGCTTCGCTGGCAGACTCCAGAGCCAGAGGCAGCTATATGGGTTTCAGTCGACTTGGATTGGCGCTCGGTGGCGCGATTGGTTACAGCGGCGGCGGCTGGCTATTCGATACCGGACACGCACTGAATCAACCGGAACTGCCGTGGTTCATGCTAGGCACTATCGGGTTCCTGACGTTAGCCGCACTCTATTGGCAGTTCAACCAACGCCGCATTGAGCCCGCGATGCTGGGTGGTCATTAGTCTGAATTTTACCGACGAGTTTGATCTCGTCGGTAAAGCCCTCCTATACTTTCCTAATACATTCAAACAATTGTTATCGTCGCGTGCCTTCTCGCACACTCGGCTTATTTTGTTTGATGATGGGTTACACGCTGGGCTGCCCTGCGGCCTTTGTCTACAACCTGTGATTTAGGAGACGACGTATGAAGCTCTACATTTACGATCACTGTCCCTACTGCGTTAAAGCGCGCATGATCTTTGGCCTGAAAAATCTCCCTGTCGAACTGCAAATACTGGCGAACGATGATGCTGCAACGCCAGAGAGATTGATCGGCCAGAAAATGGTGCCCATTCTGCAAAAAGACGATGGCAGCTACATGCCAGAAAGCATGGACATCGTTCATTACATCGATCATTACGACCGCAAACCGCTGCTGACTGGCTCAACCAATCCGGCCATCGCCGCCTGGCTGCGTAAAGTCACCGAGTATACGCCACGCCTGATTATTCCCCGCTTTGCTCAGGCAGCCTTTGAAGAATTTGCCTCTGCTTCCGCCCGGCAATACTTTGTTAATAAAAAGGAAGCCCAGCTAGGTAGCTTTGCAGACCACCGGAGTCATTCACAGGGGCTGATTAAGAAATTGAACAACGACTTACAGGATCTGGATCCGCTGATTGTTCAACCAAATGCCTGTAACGGCGTGCTATCAACGGACGATATCAACCTCTTCCCGTTGCTCCGCTCGTTGTCCATCGTTGCGGGTGTTACCCCTCCTTCCCGCGTTGCGGATTATCGGGACAACATGGCGAAACAGACTCAGGTAACACTACTCAGCAGTCTGGCAATCTAACCGTTTCGTTTTACTCCGCCGCTTCATTCTGAAGCGGCATCATCGGCCATTTCAGTGCTATCCTATTGTTTACCCTGCGCATCAGGCGCACGCTGCCCGTGCAGAATCGTGTTGCTTGTTCACATACAGAGATCGTTCATGTGAATAGACTACCGTAGGAATGAATTGTGCGCGTAAATAGCACCAAGAGGTCAGAATAATGAAAAAATCAGGATGGATGGCAGCGGCCGCAGTGCTGCTTGCTTTTACACTCAGCGGCTGTAATAAACTCACGCAATACACGCTCAGTGAGCAGGAAGTGAATGAGTACCTGCAAAAACACAACGATTATCAGAAACAGCTGGGTGTGCCTGGCGTGGTGGATGCCCATATCGTGTTGACCGAGCTATCCAGCCAGATTGGTCGGGCAGAACCGGGGAAAGTGACCCTGACGGGCAATGCGAAGGTCGATATTTCGTCCCTGTTGGGCAATCAGGCTGCCGACATGAAGCTTACGCTGAAAGCACAGCCGGTATTTGATAAAGCGCAGGGCGCGATTTACCTGAAAGACATGGAATTGGTTGATTACACCGTACAGCCGGAAAAAATGCAGACGGTAATGAAAACGCTAAGCCCGTATCTTAATCAATCGCTAAAAAGCTATTTTGACCAAAAGCCAGCTTACGTGCTGAATGCGGATAAGAGCACAACGGAGTCGATGGCGAAGAAGATGGCAAAAGGCATCGAAATCAAACCCGGCCAGATCGTTATCCTGTTTACTGACTAACGCTGACTCGCCGATAGCATACTCAATGTTTGCTATCGGCATCGTCGGTCTACCGTATCACTCTTCGACTTCAGACTCGTCGTCTTCTTCGCTTTCGCCCAGCTCATCCCGCATGGCTTCCAGCGCTTCGCGGCACACTATCGCCAGTGTGCGATAAAATGCGGTGGTGGCGTGGCTTTCCACCTTCCCGAGGAAACGATCGCTCCAGGGTAAGAGATATTCATCAAACAGGGTAATCTGTGCCGCCGTTTCGTCTTCTTGTGCCTGATCTTCCAGCCATGATGCGGCAAGCAACAAGCTACCAAAATGCCCAACCACACCACCGTCATTTAACGGCATGCCGCGCTGTTGCAAAAAGGTACGAATTTCCGCGTCATCAGCATCACTTTCATAGGACGAACGCAGCGGTGACACTGAGCCATTGTCACTATCGAACAGCGCCTGATAATCTGCCGCCATTGCGGGCAAATCTAGACCCTTTTGCAAACGCTCCAACAACGCATCCTGCTCTAACGGCCAGTGTTGCGCCAGTTTCCCTTCCTTAATCAGCGTGAATAGAGGCGTCAGTAAAGGATCCTGCGGCTGGCGATAAAACAGTGTGCCCAATAGGCGGCACACAATAGAAAACTCGTTCATTCATAATCCTGTTTATTTTTAAGTGACATTGCTTTAAGTGACAACGTCACAAATCAGCAAGTTCAGCGATAGCCGGCATTCCACGCTGTTCGAGGAAATCCAACACGCGCCGAGGGCTTACGTTTAATATCCGATCCTGCGGGAAATTCACTTCCTGCAAAATGCGTTCGCAGTGGGTAAAGTCTCCCAGAGAAAAGGCAATATGGGAATCGGAACCTAAAGAAAGTAACCCACCCGCGTCACGCACGGCTTCCGCGATCGCCCGACAGTTTGGTTCACTGCCTTGGCGTGAATGCATAAAAGAAGAGTTATTCAGCTCCAATGCCACGTTGTATTTCGCCGCGGCTTCCGCAATCGCGCGGATATCGACGGGAAATTTCGGGTTGCCAGGGTGGCTAATGATATGCGCGTCGCCACGTGCCATGGTCGCGATCATCGCCGTAGTATGCGTATCTTTATCCTGTGGTGGAAAAACTGGCTCATGGAAGCCCGCGATTATCACATCCACCTGATCCAACATGGGGCCGGTGCAGTCGATATCGCCTTCAATGTTTTTAATATTCGCTTCGATACCGCGCAGGATACCGACGCCATCAACCAAACGCGGCCACACGCGCATATTCATGAAGTGCCAGTAATGCGGCGCATCCGCCATATCCGGGCCATGATCGGTAATGGCGAACAGACGGATATTCTTCTGCTGTGCTTCAGCGATGTAATCATGCAGGGTGCTGTAAGCGTGCGTGCTAGCAACGGTGTGCATATGTAAATCGACGGGATACATAGGTTCTCCTGGGTCAACGTTTGCAAGTCAGCATACCATTTTCAGGGGTATTCCGCAGCCAGTGAGCGAAATTACAACGCATGATTAACACAAATGAAACATCAGCATTTTGCGTAACGGCGGGGAATGGATGAAGGCGAGCGCAAAAACGGTGAGCAAAGCAACAAATTGCGTTAACTTTAGCTAATTGCGCGCAGTGAATGCAGAAGTTTGTTGACGCTGTTCAGCAATTTACCTACATTAGCGCCGTCCGCTGATATACAAGACGGCGAGACCACGGTGAGGTGTCCGAGAGGCTGAAGGAGCACGCCTGGAAAGTGTGTATACGTGAAAACGTATCAAGGGTTCGAATCCCTTCCTCACCGCCATATATTAAGTAAAATCAATAAAATAAGAATTGCATTTGGTTTTGCCTACATAAAGTAAGACATAAAAAGTTCGCTTCGGCGGACTTTTTTGTTTGTGAAACCTCGTCTCTCTTCCATTAAGTTCACTTTTTCCTGCCCCACACCCAACAAACAGATAAAAACCTCGGTGTTCCCCTTGTTCTAACAGTCATATTATTTATTCTAAAAACACCATTTACTGCATTAACGCAAACTCTGCTCCAGCCAATGGGCCAGTTCCTGCAATTCGTTTTGCTGTTCGGGGAAAGCGGTAATCAGTGCCTGACACGCAGCCGCCAACGCTTCTGGACGATACGCCGTTCCCTGTAATGCGGAGGCGAGTGCTTCTAACGGCGCGGGATTCAGGCTATCGGTATAAATCTGGGCACGAACGATCACGCCGCGTTCCACATCGAAATGTAATTCAACGCCGCCCCAGATAAAGCGGTTATCCAGTAAATGCGAGAAATCCGGCGCCTGACCGAAGTTCCATTCCCAGCTACTTTGGCGCGCAAACTGTTCGCTGAATCCGGGTAGATCTGGGTGGGCAGATGGCGAGATCATTTCCGGCTCGCACTGTTCGCCAAAATAATCAAAGAAAGACTGCGTCACCGCCTGACAAATCACCTGATGATCGACAGAAGGCAGTAATTCCATCAGATTGGCAACGCGGGAACGCACGGACGTAATCCCTTTTGCCTGTAGTTTCTTAACATCCGGGTTCAAATAATCGGCTAAGCGGCTGAGATCTGCGTTCAGCAGTAGCGTACCGTGATGGAACCCGCGATCTTTGGTTTCGCGGTAGGCAGAACCGGACACCTTGCGCACGCCGTCCGCGGTTTCCACCACCAGATCGTTACGCCCCGAGGCGCTAGCCTTTAACCCAAGCGAACTGAGTGCATCCAGAACAATCTGCGTTGAGACGCTTTTATCGTATTCCGGTTTGCCCGCCATGAAGGTAAAGCAGGTATTGCCGAGATCGTGGAAGACCGCTCCACCACCGCTGCTGCGCCGCGCCAGCTTGATGCCATCTTCTTCCATCCGCCGCGTATTGCACTCTTTCCACGGATTCTGGGCGCGCCCAATGACTACAGTTTCCGCATTGCGCCATAAAAACAGTACCCGCTGCGTGGTAGGCATCTGACGAAAGATGCACTCCTCAACGGCCAGATTAAACCAGGGATCGTAAGAGTCGGAGATTAATAAACGCAGAGAGGACATGAGTGGATAGCTCCATGCTGTCAACAAAACAAAATAAGGAAGGAATCAGATGCGGCGGGCCTGCCAGTACGCCCGTTTCCAGTACACGTTATCCAGCGACGAGCGGATGACGCCCTGACTGGTGGAGGCATGAATAAACTGGTCGTCTTTGTCATAAATGCCGACGTGCAGCCCACTGCTACCGCTGCCCGTTTTGAAAAAGACCAAATCACCCGGTAACAAGTTATCGCGGTCAACGCGCTCGCCCAGTTCGGTTTGTTCTTCCGTGGTGCGCGGCAGTTGCATGCCAAACCTATCGCGAAATGTCAGGTAAACAAAGCCAGAACAATCGACGCCATTACGATCCAACCCGCCATAGCGATAAGGCGTTCTGTACCATTGCCCGAGTTGATCGTTTAGCTGCACCATCACCATGATCGAATCGCTCAGACGCGCATTCGGCGGCGGATTATTATGTCGACTACTGCTACAGCCGACCAAAATCAGGCTGGCGAGGATCAAAGCATGTCGTAAACGTATCATCGCGATTACCATAAAACCGCCGAGGCCATAGTCCTCTAGCGTTTGAAAATGCTAGGTATTGATTAATTTAGCGTTTAATCGGGGCCTCTGGCAAGTAAAGGCGATTTTTCCTATTTTCTAACGACGCCATCTCCTCGCGACAGCAGTCAGGCGCTGCGCGTGATGATCCAATTTCTGCCATCCACCACATGCCGCTGAAACGCGACCCCGAACACAGGAGACAGCACGTCCGGCAGCATGACATCCGCCGTTTCGCCCTGCGCCACCAGAGTCCCTGCCGACAGCAGCCACACGCGATCCGCATGGTGGGCGCTGTGGTTCAGATCGTGTGCGCAAACCACGACAGCAATCCCCAAACGACAGAGTTCACTCAGCAACGCATCCAGCGCCACCTGCTGCGCCACATCCAGACTGTTAGTTGGTTCATCCAGCAGCAGCAAACGCGCGTGCGGATTGATCGTCGGCCAAATCTGCAACAGCACCGCCACCAGCCGAACACGCTGCCACTCGCCTCCCGACAGCTGCGTGAGCGGGCGCGCCAGTTTGTCGGTTAACATCAGGCGTTCTGCCAGAAAATGCACCACCTTTTCGACCGCGTCTTCCTGAGCCAGCGGCGGTTGATGCCGTTGCCAATACTGGAATACCGGCATCAGCGCCAGCGGTGGTTGCTGCTGTGCCAGATAGGCGCGCCGCATGGCCAGATCCGCTGCCGTATACTGCGACAGCGGCATGCCGGCCAGACAGACATCACCTTCCCCCGCCAGTAAGCCAGCCGCTCTTGCCAGCAGGGTACTCTTTCCTGCGCCGTTCGGGCCGATAATGTGCAGCAATTCACCACGATGACACTCCGCATTCGTCGGCGACAAACGCGGCAAGGCGCTAGCCTGCAACAGCTGTAATACTGGGGAAGTCTGCTGCGTCAATTATTTTGCCAATGCCTCTTCGATCGCTTTCACGATGGTGTCATGGTCAGGTGCCATATCTGGCGCAAAGCGATCAATCACCTGCCCTTCGCGATCCACCAGGAATTTTTCGAAATTCCACAGGATGTCTTCTGGATTCTTGGGTTTACGGCCTTTATTGACTAAACGCGCAAAAAAGTCACTTTTCCAGGTTCCATTGGCTTCTGGTTGCTGGCGAATCAATAACTGGTACAGCGGGTGACGGTTCTCGCCATTTACTTCAATTTTGCTGAACATCGGGAACTGAACACCAAACGTCCCACAGCAGAATTCCTGAATTTCTTCTTCCGAGCCCGGTTCCTGCCCTGCAAATTCATTGGAGGGGAATCCCAGCACGACCAGACCTTTGTCGCGATAGGTTTCGTAGAGTTTTTCCAACGCGTCGTATTGTTTAGTCAGGCCGCATTGAGAGGCGACATTGACGACTAAAGCCACCTGCCCTTTAAACGCTTCAAACGTTGTCGCTTTCCCGTCGATGGTGGTCAGCGGAATAGTATAGATTTCAGTGCTCATCGTTTTGCTCCCTTCAGTGATCAACAAGAGTGGATAGAACAAGACATCTCGCTACAGTCGATTGCGTAATAGTAGCCAGATAAACCACGGCGATCCCAGCGTAGCGGTAACCACGCCTATCGGCAACTCGGCTGAACTTAGCGCAACACGCGCGACCGTATCCGCCAGTAGCAGCACGCTGCCGCCAGCCAATGCACATCCGGTCAATAAATAACGCTGATCCGTCAGCCCGCACAGCCGTAACATGTGTGGGATCACCAGGCCAATAAACGCGATGATACCGGCCAGCGCCACGCTCAGGCCGACCTGCACGCCCATCACCAACACGAGAATGGTGCGCCAGCGATAGACTGGGATACCTAACTGGCGCGCCTGAATCTCACCCAGCGTCAGCCCATTTAACACCGCCCCCTGACGACTCAACCACAGCAACAGCGGCAAGAGTGCCAACATCAACCAGCCGTGTCGCCAGTCAATACCGCTGAAGCCGCCCATCATCCAATACATCAGTTGGCGTAAATCGAGGCTGGTACTGAAATAGACGGCCCAGGTCATCACCGCGCTACAGATAATCCCGAGCGCAATACCGATGAGTAATAAACGGGTATTGGAGATATGCCGACGGGCAAAATGGAGTAACAGAAAGGTAATAAGCAGCGCGCCAGCAATCGCGCTCAGGCTTAACATCCAGACGGGCAGTAATCCCTGCCCCAGCAGAACCGTCAGCACTAAGGCCACACCTGCGCCGTTCGCCACGCCCAGCAGCCCCGGCTCCGCCAGCGGATTATCAAAGACAGCCTGCATCACAGTGCCCGACATCGCCAGACTGGCCCCCACCAGCATCACGGCCAGCGTTCTGGGCAAACGCAGTTGCCAGACAAAGAGTTGCTGAGCGTCATCCAGCCAGGCCGTCGGCCAAATCCAGAGATCCCCGGCGCACAGGCTTACGACCAGCGTGAGTGCGAGAAACGCCAACAGCAGTGCCAGACTCCGACGATCGCGTCTGCACTGCTGTTGTTTTAGCTGGCTGTAATGGAGTAACGGCATAGCGTGCTTCAGCGGGATATCGCCCAGCGGTAATTAAGTATTGTCATGTATGTTAAACGATTTCGCTTACCTTACACGCATTTTCCTTATTACCGCAGCACGGTCAAAACGCCGTAGTGCCGCATACCGCTCTTATTTGGTACTGCATACCGCAATATAGTTAAGCTGGTTCCGATTGCGGCGGAAGGTATGAAACATGTTGAAGAACATGCCGCGGTTTTCTTTCTTCAGCGCATTTTTTACGATACGCGCCGCACCCACTAGCCCTTCATCATAAATCAGCCCCTGTGGCGTCAGCAGCGTCATTGCGCCGTTATCGTAGCTGACCTTGCTAAAACCACACTCCTGAAACAACGTCACCCAGCGCTCACGCAGCATCGGCTGGGCATGCACGTTGATCGCTTTATGCATCTGTTCCACCGCCTGCAATGCCCCAGTATCTTTCTCGGAAAGTAGCATGATATCGTGCGTAATCAGGCGACCACCGGGTTTCAGCACGCGATAGTATTCGGCAATAATGCGGCTCTTGGCTTTGTCGGCATACATCGTCAGCATGGCTTCATTAATCACTACGTCAAAGTGATTATCGGGGAACGGCAGTTCCAGCGCATTTGCCTGCATAATCGTGACCTGCGAGGCTAAACCGTTCGCTGCCACATTTTCTTGCGCCTTCTGTAGCGCGACTTTATCCATATCCGCGCCGATAACCTGACAGCCAAATCGACGCGCAATCTCCATCGCCGTGGTGCCCATATTGCAGGCGACTTCTAATACTACGCTGTCCTGTCGGAACCCAGCCTGACTGAGCAGCCACTCGGTTGCCTTTCTGCCGCCGGGACGCAGACGCGTTTTCCCCAATCGGGCTAAAAATTTATGTCCAGCTTCATGATCGCTCATACCCTGTCCCCTCCAATTCAGCGCGCCGTGATTTTGCTTGCCGAATTCATGCAAGTGATTATTATTTTCATTTACTAACTTGATGGTAATACCAGCCTCTGGGAGGGCAAATGACATTTGTCAAAAAAGTGCTATCGCCCGATGAATACGGCGAGGTGCTGTTTCAGCATGATTGGATGCACGGTGAACCCAGCGACGTGGTGTGTGAGCTACTGGCAAAAAGCGAGCGTCTATTTTTCCGGCAGGATGACATTCTGTTTCGCGAAGGCGACAAAATGCAGCACTGTTTGCTGGTTGAAACAGGAAAATTGCAGGCCTTTCGCCATACCTATGGCGGCGATGAGAAGATTTTCGGGCAGTTTGAGCGCGGAGAATTTGTCGCTATTGCCGCTGTATTTATGGATCACGGTCGCTTCCCGATGAATATTCGCGCGCAGAGCGATGGCCACACGCTGATGATCCCACGGCAGGATATTCACCAGTTTTGCTTGCAGCGCCCAGAGCTGGCACTGCGTTTGCTCAACTATCTGGGCAAGAAACTCTACTCGACGATCAACCAAATCGACTGGCTGACCTCCAGCTCCGCGCCACAGCGTCTGGCAGATTATCTGCTGCGGCAGCACCACATTCAGCAAACTCAGCATCTGACATTACCAGTGAGCCGAGGCCAGCTTGCGACGTCATTAGGAATGCGCAGTGAAACGCTAAGCAGACTAATGTCAGACTGGAAGCGGCAAGGTCACATTACCTATCGGGGTCATCAAGTGGAATTGTGCGATCTGAATTATCTAAAAGAACTGGCTGCCGAAGCCCGGCGGACATTCTGATCGATCTAAGCCTTTGTCGATTCAGGCATGGCAAGCGGATAGAAAAACGGTAGTTATTATACTCTAAATAATTCAAGTTTCAGGAAGGCGGCAAGGGAAAGAATCCCGATGAGCTTACTCAAGTAAGTGATTCGGGTGAGTGAACGCGGCCAACGCACATGCAACTTGAAGTATGACGAGTATATATTTTTTGACAATTGTCATTCCCGCATAGTCGGATTATCAACTACGCTTAGCTGACATTAGTGAGAATAACTCTCATTAACACATTTGTCTTTCATAAGACATCGTGAGGGTAACGCTATGCTGGGCTTTTTCCGACGAACCTTATCATTTCATGGAGCACGGCCACCGCATCCGCAAGCGGACTCGCCGACAGAAACCGTTTCGCATACTCACTGTAGCGAGAGTGAATATTGTTTCTTTAACCACGCCGCGATGTTGCCCTTCGATCAGCTTGATGAATGTTGCTGCGGCAACGATCGGCAAGAGAAAACGCCATCCTCACACGATTCATGACGCTTTCTCTTTTTGCGGATGCTTAAAATTTTTTGTGGGCACTTAAAACTTAATGCTTTGACCGCGCGTCAGCCAGGCCGCGACAAACTCGGGTACGACGGTGCTGGCGGGGCCATACATTTTTTCATCAAACTGGCTTTCTACCTGACTCGGCTCCAGATTCAGTTCCAGCGTGTAGGCACCGTGCGAATGAGCCTCATGGACAAAACCAGCGGCGGGATAGACATGCCCCGACGTGCCAATCGCAATAAAGTAATCGGCCTGCGACAGCGCATGGTAAATCTTGTCCATGTACAGCGGCATTTCACCAAACCACACCACATGTGGGCGTAGCGGCGCGGGAAATTGACAGCAGTGGCAGCGTTCACCGACAGCGAGATCGTCAGGCCACTCAAAAATCTGCCCACTTTGGCTACAGCGGATTTTCAGTAGCTCGCCGTGCATATGAATGACGCGCTTGCTGCCAGCACGTTCATGCAGGTTATCGATGTTTTGTGTAATCAGCAGGAAATTGTCTTCCAACATCGCTTCCAGATTCGCCAACGCCAGATGTGCGGCGTTGGGTACAATTTCCGGCTGCTGTAGCTGACGACGGCGGGCGTTATAAAATTCCTGCACCAGCTCGGGGTTACGCTGAAAGCCTTCGGGCGTCGCAACATCCTCAACGCGGTGCTCTTCCCACAGGCCATCGGCCGCGCGAAAGGTACGGATACCCGACTCTGCTGAAATACCTGCGCCCGTCAGTACCACCACGCGCGGTTTTTTCACTTCGCTTGCAGCCAGATAATCACGATGGAAAATACGCGCACGAAGACGCTGTTGCCGCATCCGCTTTCCCTTATGAAATCGCCCTAATCGTTGACGCGTATACATACTTTCTCCAGCTAGTTATCCATTAAGTGTAGCAACGCCGCACCACGTACGCCGCCCGCATCGCCATGACGCGCTTTCTCTATACGTGGCAGTTTCGCAATCGGTAAAAGTCGTGACGGAAGGCGCGTCGGCAGAATTTGATAAATTTCATCAAAATTCGACAGGCCGCCGCCCAACACCAGCAGGTGTGGATCGAACAGGGTCAGTAGATTGCCCAAACAGGCCGCCAACAAATCCATAAAGCGATCGACAAACTCCTGCGCTTTTTCTTCTCCGCCACGATAGTGCCGGATAATCGTCACGGCAGGCAGCGCTTCACCATACAGATGCTCGTACAGCCATTCAAAACCACGGCCGGAAATATAATTCTCGATACAGCCGGATTGACCGCAGCCGCACTTCACGCGGGGAATATCCACGCCGATGATATCCAGCGCGTCGGACGGCAGGCGGAGATGACCAAACTCCCCCGCGATGCCGTTGCGTCCGTCGACCGGACGTCCGTTAATCACCAGACCACCGCCCAGCCCTGTACCTAAAATCATACCCAGTACAACAGGATACGAGCGAAACTCTGCGTCCCAGGCTTCCGACAGCACAAAGCAGTTGGCGTCGTTGCTGATGCGAACATCCCGTTGTAAACGCTGTGACAAATCTACACGTAGCGGTTTTCCCATCGTCGCAGGCAGGTTAGCGGTAAATAGCCCCCCATCGTCCCCTGTCTGCACGCCCGGTACACCGATACCGACATTTCCCTGAACCCCTGCTTGTGCGTCGGCTTCATGCACCAGATCGACCAGCGTCGCGAGCAGACCATCATAACTATTGCGCGGGGTCGGCACCCGTTTTTGCCACACCTTGTTCAACTGCGCGTCGAACACGCCCAGCTCAATTTTCGTGCCGCCCATGTCAAAACCGTAGTACATGACCGCTCCTTAGGGTGTGAGAGCTTTTCCACACGATAGGGAATATCCCCGTCATCTCTCAATCCGCATGTACGTTGGCTTCTCTTACTCGCCAATCACTTACTGTCCGCTCAACACGCGGGCGGGGTCAATCCGGCTGGCGCGCCGCGCCGGATACCAGCTGGCAATCAGGCTCAGCACCAGCGACGTCCCTAATACAACAAAGACATCCATCATATGCAGTTCCGACGGCAGGAAATCGATAAAATAGATGTCGCCGGACAGCAGCTTATGGCCGATGATGGACTCAATGCCGCGAATAATCGGCGTCAGTTGCAGGGTCGCGATCACACCAATCACAGCGCCTATTAGGCTACCCAGCAGCCCGGCTAATAAACCGTACCAAATAAAGATAGCCCGAATCAGCCCGTCTGGTGCACCCAGCGTACGCAAGACCGCGATATCGCTGCTTTTGTCTTTCACCGCCATCACCAGCGTCGAAACAATATTAAAACAGGCCACGCCAATCACCAGAACCATCGCCAGATACATGATAGTTCTCACCATCTGGATGTCCCGGTACATATAACCATAGGTGCCAATCCAACTGCGAATAGTGACATAAGATTTCGTGGCCATCCCCGCATCACGCACCAGTTTATTGGCGGAAAAGACATCTTTAGCCTTGATAGCGATCCCCGTTACGCTCTGTCCCATATCCAGATACTGCTGGGCATCAGCAAGCGGAATCAGCGCCAGGCTGTGATCGAGCTGGCCACTCAGCTGTAAAATACCGCTAACGTGCAGCCGGATACGTTTAGGCTGCATCAGCTTCATTTCCGGGTCGCTGTTCGGGATCATCACCGTAACCCAGTCACCTTCAGCCACATTCAGCGCTTTCGCCACGCCCTGACCGATAATGACCTGCTGCTCGCCTGCACGAAACCGCTGCCAGGCACCGTTTATCACATAATTGGGCAGCGCACTAAGGCGTGTTTCCTGCTGCGGATCGACGCCTTTTACCTGAATCGCCTGAAGCTTGGCACCGTTTTCCAGCAGCCCGGTGAAATTGATATAAGGCGCAGCGGCGGCAACGCCGGGAACCTGTTCGATTTTCGGCAAGATATCCTGCCAGCCGTCAAAAGGCTGATTGACCGGTGCGATCTCACCATGCGGCACCACGGCCAGAATGCGGTTGTTCAGTTCGCGTTCAAAGCCATTCATCGCGCTCAGGCCGAGAATCAACACTGCCACACCGAGGGCAATCCCGAGCGTTGAAATGACCGAAATCAGCGAAACCATGCCGCCACGCCGACGGCCACGGCTAAAGCGCAGGCCAATCTGCAACGAGAGCGGAGGAAATATCATTGCCGCGCTCCCATCAGGGTCAGTTCCTGCTGCAACTGACCGTCGCGCATTTCCAATTGGCGGTTCAGCCGGCTGGCGAGTTGCAAATCGTGCGTCACCACCAGAAAGGCGGTGCCCTGCCGGACGTTCAGTTCCCCCAACAGTTCAAAAATGGTATCCGCCGTGCGCTGATCGAGATTACCAGTCGGTTCGTCCGCCAGCACTAACGAGGGGCTGTTAACCAGCGCTCTGGCAATCGCGACACGCTGCCGTTCACCGCCGGACAGTTCCGATGAACGGTGGTGGCTGCGTGCTTCCAGCCCAACCGCTGCCAGCATTTCTCGTGCTTTATCCTGTGCCTGCGCGGTTGGCACTTTGCCAATCAGCAGTGGCATTGCCACATTTTCCAGCGCGGTAAAATCCGGCAGCAGGTGGTGAAATTGATAAATAAAACCCAACTCACGATTGCGTAAATCGGCTTTTGCCGCCGCCGAGAGCGTATTGAGCGGCTGGCCTTTGAAAATCACTTCGCCTGACGTTGGCGTATCCAGCCCACCCAGCATATGCAACAGCGTACTTTTGCCCGAGCCCGAACTCCCGACTATCGCCATCATCTCCCCGCAGCTCATCTCAAAAGAGACATCGCGCAACACGTCGGTAGACAGGTTGCCGTCCTGATAGCGCTTGGACAGGTTATTACACTGCAATAACGGTAAATCACTCATAACGTAAAGCCTCAGCGGGTTGAACGGCGGCAGCGCGCCATGACGGGTAAAGTGTCGATAAGAGGGCAATCACCATTGCGGCAACGGCAATCGTCACCACCTGAACGGGGTCGATTGCTACTGGTAACGCAGCGCCATCCAGCAATACGCCCAGTATTGGCATCAGCGTATTCAGTTGGCTGGCTAACAGCGCCCCCAGCAATGCTCCTAACAACGCGCCAATCACGCCAGCACTCCCCCCTTGCACCATAAACACCGCCATAATCTGACGTTGAGTCAGCCCCTGCGTTTGCAGAATGGCAACCTCACCCTGTTTTTCCATCACCAGTAAACCCAGCGAGGTAATAATATTGAACGCCGCCACGGCCACGATCAGGCTGAGCAACAGCCCCATCATATTTTTCTCCATGCGTACGGCCTGAAATAGCTCGCCTTTACGTTCGCGCCAGTCTTTCCAGACCGTGCCTTCCGGCAACGTTTGCGTGCTCAGCGTATCAACTGACAGCGGTTTTTCCAGCCATAAACGCCAGCCGGTAATATGGTTCGCCGGATAGCGCATCAAACGAGACGCATCCTGCTGATTAACCAACAGTTGGTAGCCATCGACCTCGCTGTTGGCGGCAAAGGTTCCGGCAACGGTAAAAATACGCTGGCTGGGAATACGTCCCATCGGCGTGAGTTGACTGGCGCTCGTTACCATCATACGAACCTGATCGCCTGCTTTAACACCTAACTGTTCAGCCAGTTTTTCGCCCAGAATGGCCTGATACTGGCCAGATTGAAGCTGCTGCTGTTTGACGTTGACCAGATAGCGTGACAGCGGCTCCTTCTCATCAGGGTCAATCCCTAACATGACGCCAACGGCGACGCTGCGAGCGCTTTGCAGCACGACATCACCCGTCGTCAGCGGTGCAACGCGCGTCACACTCTCCAGCGAGTCTAAGGAGGAAGCAGGAATCAACGCCGGGTTCAGCGAACCTTGCGGCGTCGAGATCACCACCTGAGGCATCACGCCCAGAATATTGCCTTCCAGTTCGCGCTCGAAGCCATTCATGACAGAAAGCACGGTGACCAGCGCCATCACGCCCAGCGTGATGCCAATCGCGGATAACCAGGAGACAAACCGGCCAAAGCGGTCTGATGCGCGTCCGCGCATATAGCGCAGGCCAATAAATAAAGCGACAGGTTGATACATGAAATCCGTCTGGATAAGGTTGCCAAAGCAAAGTGATCAAGGATAATAAAGGGTAGTACTGTTTTATGGAACCCTAACACCCTCACTCTACGGCTTTTTCTTATTCCGAGCCGGATGCAGGGAGGCGAGACCCGATAATCAGATGATGCCTGAAAATTACCGTTATTCGCTGCCGCCCAAAGCGGGTGAGCAGCGCCTGCTGGGCCAGTTAACCGGCGCTGCCTGCGCCGTTGAATGTGCAGAGATCGTTGAACGTCACGCCGGGCTGGTGGTGCTTATCACGCCTGATATGCAAAATGCCCTGCGATTACGCGATGAAATTCAGCAATTTACCGAACAGAACGTCACCACGTTACCTGACTGGGAAACCCTGCCCTACGATAGTTTCTCTCCGCATCAGGAAATTATTTCGACCCGCCTTTCCACACTTTATCAGTTGCCCAACATGACGCGCGGCGTCCTGATTCTGCCGGTCAACACGCTGATGCAACGCGTTTGCCCGCACAGTTTCCTGCATGGTCACGCGCTGGTGCTGAAAAAAGGCCAGCGTCTTTCGCGCGACAAACTGCGTACGCAGCTGGAACAAGCGGGCTACCGTAGCGTCGATCAAGTCATGGAACATGGCGAGTATGCGACACGCGGCGCGCTGTTGGATCTGTTCCCGATGGGGAGCGAAGAACCCTATCGTATCGATTTCTTTGACGATGAGATCGACAGCCTGCGTCTGTTCGATGTGGATACACAGCGCACACTGAATGAAGTGCAGCACATTAATCTGCTGCCTGCGCACGAGTTCCCAACCGATAAAACCGCCATCGAACTTTTCCGCAGCCTGTGGCGCGAGCAGTTCGAGGTACGGCGCGATGCTGAACATATTTATCAACAGGTCAGCAAAGGCGTCTGGCCTGCGGGGATCGAATACTGGCAGCCGTTATTCTTCAGCGAACCGCTACCGTCGCTGTTCAGCTACTTCCCGAACAACACGCTGATCGTTAACACGGGCAATATCGAACAGAGCGCCGAGCGCTTTTGGCAGGATATTCAGCAGCGCTTTGAAAGCCGCCGTATCGACCCCATGCGACCCCTGTTGTCATCAGATTCACTATGGCTGCGTGTCGATAGCCTGTTCGCCGAGCTGAAAGGATGGCCACGCGTGCAGTTGAGAACCGATACGCTGCCGGAAAAAGCCGCCAACGTGAATCTTGCCTATCTGTCGCTGCCAGATCTGGCGGTTCAGCATCAACAGAAATCACCGCTGGATACGCTACGCCGCTTTGTCGAACAGTTTGAAGGCCAAATCATTTTCTCCGTCGAGAGCGAAGGCCGTCGTGAAACGCTACAAGAGCTGCTGGCACGCATCAAGCTGAACCCTACGCCTATCAGTACGCTGGAGCAGGCTCAAGGACGTGGCACTTACCTGATCATCGGAGCCAGCGAACACGGTTTTATTGATACGTTGCGCCAGCGTGCCCTAATCTGCGAAAGCGATCTGCTGGGTGAACGCGTCAGCCGTCGTCGTCAAGATAATCGCCGTACGATTAACACCGATACGCTGATCCGCAATCTGGCAGAACTGCGACCGGGGCAACCCGTCGTGCATCTCGAACACGGCGTTGGCCGCTATGTTGGGTTAACCACGCTAGAGGCAGGTGGCATCAAGGCCGAATACCTGATTTTGACCTATGCGGGTGAAGACAAACTATACGTTCCCGTCTCCTCACTGCATTTGATCAGCCGCTATGCAGGTGGGGCCGATGAGAATGCGCCGTTGCACAAACTGGGTGGCGATGCCTGGTCGCGCGCGCGGCAAAAAGCGGCGGAAAGAGTACGTGATGTCGCCGCCGAACTGCTGGACATTTATGCCCAGCGTGCGGCGAAAAGCGGCTTTGCGTTTAAGCATGACAAAACGCAGTACCAGCTTTTCTGCGAAAGTTTCCCCTTCGAGACGACGCCCGATCAGGCACAGGCCATCAACGCCGTGCTGAGCGACATGTGCCAACCGCTGGCAATGGATCGTCTGGTGTGCGGCGATGTCGGCTTTGGTAAAACCGAAGTGGCGATGCGTGCCGCGTTTCTGGCCGTTGAAAATCATAAGCAGGTTGCCGTGTTGGTGCCGACGACGCTGTTGGCTCAGCAGCATTTTGACAACTTCCGCGATCGCTTTGCCAACTGGCCAGTGAAAATTGAGATGATTTCTCGTTTCCGCAGCGCGCGTGAACAAACTCAGGTGCTGGAAGAAACGCAGGAAGGTAAAGTCGATATTCTGATCGGTACCCATAAACTGTTACAGAGCGACGTGCGCTGGCGCGATTTAGGGCTGCTGATTGTAGATGAAGAGCACCGCTTCGGTGTGCGCCATAAAGAACGCATCAAAGCGATGCGAGCAGATGTCGATATCCTGACACTGACCGCCACGCCGATTCCGCGGACGCTCAACATGGCCATGAGCGGGATGCGCGATCTGTCGATCATCGCCACACCGCCCGCCCGCCGTTTGGCCGTCAAAACGTTCGTGCGCGAATATGACAACCTGGTGGTGCGCGAAGCGATTTTGCGTGAGATTCTGCGCGGCGGACAGGTGTACTACCTCTATAACGACGTCGAAAATATCGAGAAAGCCACCCAGCGGCTGGCGGAGCTGGTGCCGGAAGCACGCATCGCGATCGGTCACGGCCAGATGCGCGAACGCGAACTGGAACGGGTCATGAACGACTTCCACCATCAGCGTTTTAACGTGCTGGTGTGTACCACGATCATCGAAACGGGGATCGATATACCGAGCGCCAACACGATTATCATCGAGCGTGCCGATCACTTCGGCCTGGCCCAGTTGCACCAGTTGCGCGGCCGCGTCGGGCGTTCACACCATCAGGCTTACGCCTACCTGCTGACGCCAAATCCTAAAGCGATGAGCACCGATGCGCAGAAGCGTCTGGAAGCGATCGCCTCACTGGAAGACCTCGGTGCCGGTTTTGCGCTGGCAACACACGATCTGGAAATCCGCGGCGCGGGCGAACTGCTCGGTGACGATCAGAGCGGACAGATGACCAGCATCGGTTTCTCGCTGTATATGGAACTGCTGGAAAGCGCTGTCGATGCCTTAAAAGCGGGCCGGGAGCCGTCGCTGGAAGATCTGATCAACAGCCAGACCGACGTCGAACTGCGTTTGCCTGCCCTGCTGCCCGATGATTTCATCCCTGACGTCAATACGCGCCTGTCGTTATACAAACGTATTGCCAGTGCGAAAACCCCCGCCGAGCTGGATGAGTTGAAGGTCGAACTGATCGATCGCTTCGGTCTTCTTCCCGATGCAAGCCGCTATCTGTTGCAGGTTGCCGCCTTGCGCCAGCAGGCACAGGCACTGGGCATTCGCCGTATTGAAGGGAACGAGAAAGGCGGTTTTATCGAATTCAGCGAGCAAAACCGCGTCGATCCCTCCCACCTCATCGGCCTGTTACAGCGCGATCCGGGCACCTATCGCCTTGATGGCCCAACCCGCCTGAAATTCATGAAGGATTTGAGCGACCGTCCGCAGCGCATCGAGTTTATCGGTTCACTGCTGGGGAACATGGCGCAGCATACACTGGCAACATAGCCCGCTTTCAGGATAAAAACGGGAACCTTCGGGTTCCCTTAGATTCGTCATTAGTAAACATTCGGCCACCAACACATCAGGCTTTACAAGCCCTGCCGGAACACAGTAAAGTCGCTCCCTTTTTTTATGGTTCGCCATCCTTGTCGGCTCCCCTTCCGGGTCATCGCGGGTGCGACGTTAAAAAGTTCTCCTGGTAATTTTCTTGGCATGGGGTCTCACTATGTTTATCGGTTTTGACTACGGTACGGCCAACTGTTCGGTGGCAGTTATGGATGCGGGAACACCACGGCTCCTGTCGCTGGAAAATGGCTCGCCTTATCTTTCTTCTCTGCTGTGCGCGCCCGTGCGTGAAGCGGTTAGCGAGTGGTTATGGCGACACCATCAGGTCAATGCTGAGGGTGAGAACGCACTGCTGCTGAAGCGCGCCATCAGCTACAACCGCGAGGAAGATATTCGCGTGCAGTCGGATAGCGTGAAATTCGGACGTGATGCGTTACGCCACTATATGGATGACCCGGAAGAAACGTGGTTCGTTAAATCGCCAAAGTCCTTCCTCGGTGCCGTCGGGCTGAAAGCCCAGCAGATTGCGCTGTTTGAAGATTTGGTCTGCTCCATGATGCTGCATATCCGCACGCAAGCAGAAAGCCAGCTTGACCAGACTATTCGTCAGGCCGTCATCGGTCGTCCGATTAACTTTCAGAGTATCGGCGGCGAAGAAGCCAACCAGCAGGCGCAAGGAATTTTAGATCGTGCGGCACACCGTGCCGGATTTGAAGACGTCGTCTTCCAGTTTGAACCTGTGGCCGCCGGGCTGGATTTCGAATCTACGCTGACAAAAGAAACGCGAGTGCTGGTTGTGGATATCGGCGGCGGAACCACCGACTGCTCCATGCTGCTGATGGGCCCAGAATGGCACAAACAGCAAGAACGTTCGCAAAGTCTGTTAGGACACAGCGGCTGCCGCGTTGGCGGTAACGATCTGGACATCATGCTGGCGTTCAAACAGCTGATGCCGCTGCTTGGCATGAATAGCGAGACGGAAAAAGGCATCGCTCTGCCGATCATGACCTGGTGGAATGCGGTCGCAATTAACGATATCCCAGCGCAAAAAGAGTTTCATAGCACCGCCAGCCGCGCGTTAATCAACGAGATGATCCGCGATGCCCGTCAGCCCGAGCTGGTAAAAAGACTGCTGACCGTCTGGCAACAGCGCCTGAGCTACCGTCTGATTCAACTGGCGGAAGAGAGCAAGATTGCACTGTCCAACCAGTCGGAAACAGCGGCCGATTTGCACTTTATCGAATCAGGTCTGGCAACGCGCATTCATGCTGATGAACTCAACGCCGCCATCGAGAATCCGCTCATGCGTATTCAGCAGCAGGTGACGTTGGCGCTAGAAACCAGTCAGACCCGGCCGGAGGTGATCTACCTGACCGGCGGTAGCGCCCGTTCTCCCCTACTGCGTCAGGCCATTCAGCAATTGCTTCCTGATATTCCTATCGCCAGCGGCAACGATTTTGGCTCCGTTACCGCCGGATTGGCGCGCTGGGCAGAGATTATCTTCCGCCGTTAAGCCAAAGACGGGACGCCAACCACGCGTCTCGTCAGGCTATTCTTTTGATCGCTACCGTGGCTTGATTAACAGCCCACGCAGCAGCAATTCCAGCGCGGCAACGCCTTGTGTCAGCCGCGCATTACCCTCCTCTCCCTCCGCAATCCAGAACGCCGCTTCGGCCAGACTGCCGTAGATTAACGATGCAAGCGCCTGTGGATCGACATCCGCTACCGCGCCCTGTCGGATAAGGTTATCGATCAGCCGCTGCATCGACTCAACACAATGGCGCTGTGAATCCGGCGACGCGCCGCCCAAAACTGCCCGGGCATCGCGCAGCACAATGCGCTGAATCTCCGGCTCCCGCGCCATTTCCAGATAGGCGCAGCAGCGGCGCCGAAAGCCTTCCCAGGCATCTTCAGCGGTATCGGAGATGGCTTGCAGTCGTTCATCCATCTCGGCATCGATCTGTTCCACCACGGCTGCCAATAGTCCTTTCTTGTCACCGAAGTGGTGATAAAGCGCCCCACGGGTCAGGCTCGCCTGCGCAGTGAGATCGTCCATTGAGGTGTCAGCATAGCCGCGTTCGCTAAAGACCTTACGGGCAGTAGCCAGCAGCGTAGCGCGGGTTTCTTCCATTTCAGCACGGGTACGACGAACCATCGATACATCCTTACATACAGATCGTATGATTATTTACATTCATTCCGTATGAATATATGCTTTTATTCATACGCTATGTATGTATTGTCGCTGTGCCACAGCGCGGTGGCAAGTGGATTCACTTTGGAGAATGAGATGGTCAATCCTTATCGAGAACTTTTCACCGCACCCGGCACCAAGGGCTTTGCACTGGCTGGCCTGCTGGCGCGCATTCCGCTGCCCATGACGGGCATTGGCATGATCACTATGTTGTCGCAACTGCGCGGCAGCTATGCGCTGGCGGGTGCCGTGTCCGCCACCTTTGTGCTGACCTACGCGCTGCTGTCACCGCAGATCTCCCGTCTGGTCGATCGCCACGGGCAAGGCCGCGTGCTACCGCTTGCAACCACCGTCAGCGTGATCGGCATACTGCTTCTGCTCGTCAGCACCTGGTGGCAAGCACCTGACTGGAGCTTATTCATTGGAGCCTTGCTGGCGGGTTTCATGCCCAGCATGTCCGCGATGGTAAGAGCACGCTGGACAGCAATCTATCGCGGCCAGCCTCGCTTGCAGACGGCTTACTCGCTGGAGACGGTGCTCGATGAAGTCACTTTTATCGCCGGACCACCGCTGGCTGTCGGGCTGTCCGTCGCGGTGTTTCCTCAGGCTGGCCCGCTGGCAGCGGCGCTCTTGCTGATTATTGGCGTGTTTGCTCTGGTGACACAGCGCGGCACCGAACCGCCGGTAGAAGCACAGGATGTCTGCACGGATCGTTCAGGGTCGGTGATCAAGCAGCCGAACGTGCGTTTGCTGGCGCTGTTGATGGTCGCGATGGGCGTCATCGTGGGCACCGTGGATATCGTCAGCGTCGCCTTCGCCGAACAGCATGGTCAGCCTGCTGCGGCCAGTCTGGTGCTGTCGGCTTATGCGGTAGGTTCCTGTCTGGCCGGACTGGTGTTTGGCGCTCTCAAGCTGCGAACCGCATTGCACCAGTTGCTGTTGCTGGGCGGCTTGGCAACGGCAGCAACCACGTTGCCTCTACTGCTGGTTGGCAGCATTCCGGCACTGGCTGCGGCCGTGCTGATCGCCGGGCTGTTCTTCGCCCCCACCATGATCGTGGCAATGTCGCTGATCGAACGTCTGGTTCCCGAACATCGCCTGACCGAAGGCATGACCTGGCTGCTGGCAGGGTTGAATGTCGGCGTGGCGCTGGGCGCTGCGGTATCAGGCCACGTTGTCGATGATGACGGTGCTCGAGCCGGATTCGCCGTGGCGCTGTGCGCTGGCGTACTGGTGCTGCTGGTCGCGCTGTGGGGGTACCAGCGCCTGCGGGCACATGCCTCCTCTCTTCCCCATGTCGCTTGACGGTTAAACCGCTTGTTCCCCCTATTAAGGACTGAACCATGAATACGTCTTCCTCTATCCCTATAGGTGCAGCTTCACAGCATCTCTGGCTGGCCGTCGTCGCCGTCGGTCTTGCGACCTTCTCTGTCGTCACGACGGAAATGCTTCCGGTCGGCTTGCTAACGCCGATTGCCGATACGTTACAGACTTCTACCGGAACCGCTGGCCTGATGATTTCACTGCCTGCACTGTTAGCCGCGTTATTCGCCCCACTCGTGGTCATCGCATCCGGTGGTATGGATAGACGCAGGATCCTATGCGGACTGCTGACGCTGCTGGTTATCGCCAACATTGCCTCGGCACTGGCACCGGACATCGGTTGGATGCTGGCGGCACGCGTGCTGGTTGGTTTCTGCATGGGCGGTATCTGGGCAATTGCCGGTGGTCTGGCGGCCCGACTCGTTCCCGATCACGCCATCGGTCTGGCGACATCTATCATTTTTGGCGGTGTCGCGGCGGCATCGGTGCTGGGTGTGCCGTTCGGCGCACTGATCGGCGATCTCGCCGGATGGCGCTGGGCCTTCGGCTGCATGGCTGTCTTTAGCGGGCTGGTGCTAGTGCTTCACCTCGCGGTTATTCCTGCCTTGCCCGTCGCCCATTCCGTCACCTTACGCCAGTTCGGCGAGCAGTTGATCAACCGTAAACTGCAAGTCGGGTTAATTCTGACGCTGTTACTGGTAGCCGGACACTTCATGGCTTTTACCTTCGTGCGACCACTGCTGCTATCGGTGTCAGGGTTCGATGCGCGATGGATCGGCGCATTGCTGTTCGCCTATGGTCTGGCAGGCATCATCGGCAATTTTCTGGCGGGCATCATCGCAGCGCGGCGCACGACGTTAACCTTGATGGCAATCGCGTTGGGACTGTTGTTGACCCCAATCTTGTTCCTGACCGTCGGTGGTTCACATTTCGGCGGCAGTATAGCGCTGCTCGTCTGGGGATTAGCCTACGGCGGCGTGTCTGTCGGTTTGATGACCTGGATGATGAAGGCCGCGCCGCGCGCCGTGGAGATGGCCTCCGCGCTGTATGTTGGCGTTTTTAATGTTGGCATCGCGCTTGGGTCATGGGTAGGCGGCCAGATAGTCGATAGCTCTGGCCTGATTACGACGCTTTGGCTGGCTGCTGGATTTGCAGCTGTCGCCGTATTGTTATCGTTGAGCATGAAACTGGCTGAGAGCAGGAAGATCGTACAATGAAAAAACCGCGAGCACCTTCTTCAGGTGTCTCGCGGTTTTTAGAGATGGTGTCAGCGCAAAACCGTAGACGTTGGAGTCAATTAACTCTGTTGGTTCAGGACTAATTGCCCGTTTCGATCTACTGGAATTTGTGTACCAGGATCGCGATCCATGCGGATTTTACCCTGCTGGTCGCCGATTTTATAGGTGACATCATAACCCAGAACTTTTTGTGATTTGTCGTACACGGTCTGACAGCGCTGTTGCTGCGTCGTATACGTATCATTTTCCTGCATGCCGCTTTGTACGCGGTTACCTGCATAACCACCGGCCAACGCGCCCGCTACCGTCGCGATATCTTTACCGCGTCCGCCACCAATCTGGTGCCCCAACACGCCCCCAGCCACGGCACCCAGTACCGACCCGGCGATCTGGTTTTCATCCTGCACTGGGCGACGATGCGTCACGCTCACATTGCGGCATTCCTGACGAGGCGTTTTGACCGTTTCTTTAATCGGTGTTGCTGTTAGCACCTGTGCAAACTGAGGTTTAGAGGAAAAGACATCCATACTCGCCACCGCCGCCACACCCAATGCAGCAGCCACACCAATACCTACACCCGCTAACATTGATTTGTTCACAGGATACCTCCCGAATCTATTCTCACGCATTCCCCACCTGCAATCCTGACGAAACATTGTTTTACGTCAGCTCGCGTTTAACGCGATGAATCCGATGGTTCCTTCTGAATATCAGCATTCAGAATTTTCGGCGTGCGTGCTACGCCATCTGTAAACAGTGGAAAGTCTGCACAATGTTTCACACTCTCGCAATAAGACTAATTAACCAAAACTGTCAGATTCGTAACATAAAACCGTCATTTGGGAATTATCTTAACTGGAATTGGTAATAGGACGACATTTTATACTGCCACATCAGAGAAGTAGCCCATCGTGCGACAGCTCAGAAACAAGGGGGAGTAGATTGACGGAAAAGAGAGGGTTACTGAGTAAGTAAAAAGATGGCCGCTGACAGAAAAGAATACGGGCATGACATTGCGTTCACGCCCGTATCAGAAAGCTGTCAACTGCGATGAATTAATGCAGTTTCAGACGTGGGCGAATCACCCGGTTGATCCCACCGACCAACATCATTAGGCCAGTTTTAACATAGCCATGCAGAGCAACCTGATGCATACGATAGAGAGAGATATACACGAAACGTGCAATCCGCCCTTCTACCATGACGGAGCCCCGCATCAGGTTCCCCATCAGGCTGCCAACCGTACTAAATTTAGACAGCGAAACCAGCGAACCGTGATCTTTATAGACATAAGGTTTCAGCGTTTGCCCGTTCAGCAACGCGATGATATTGCTGTGGCAACGTGATGCCATCTGGTGAGCCGCCTGTGCGCGCGGTGGCACAAACCCGCCACCTTCCTGCGGGCAGGAGGCACAGTCGCCAATGGCGAAAATGTTGGGATCGCGCGTCGTCTGCAACGTCGGTTCAACTACCAGCTGATTAATCCGGTTCGTTTCCAGACCTGCAATCTCTTTCATCGCATCCGGTGCTTTGATGCCCGCCGCCCAAACCATCAGGTCGGCTTCGATAAATTCACCGTCTTTGGTATTCAGACCGCCACGTTCTGCGCTGGTCACCATGGTTTTTGTCAACACGCGAACGCCAATATTGTTCAATTCCTGATGTGCAGCCGCTGAAATACGCGGCGGCAGCGCAGGCAGAATACGTTCGCCCGCTTCCACCAGCGTCACATTCAGCGTTTGGTTATCCAGCCCGTCAAAGCCGTAGCTGTGCAGCTGTTTCACCGCGTTATGCAATTCCGCAGACAACTCGACTCCTGTCGCACCACCGCCCACAATCGCGATGTTCACTCGCTCTTTTTCTTCCTGATTTGCCGTGAATTTCAGGAACAAATTCAGCATTTCATTATGGAAACGACGGGCTTGTTTCGGGTTATCCAGGAAAATACAGTGATCTTTCACGCCCGGCGTGCCGAAGTCATTTGAGGCGCTGCCTAATGCCACCACCAAAATGTCATAAGGAATACGGCGTGCCGCGACCAGCACATCGCCTTGCTCGTCACACACTTCAGCCAGTTGAATCTGCTGCTGTTCACGATCGATATCCGTCAACATGCCCAGTTGGAACTGGAAATAGTGATTGCGGGCGTGCGCCAGATAGCTCAGCGCATCCATATCGTCGTCCAGTGAGCCGGTTGCCACTTCATGTAGCAGCGGTTTCCACAGGTGGCTGTGGTTGCGATCCACCAGCGTGATCTCCGCTTTTTTCTTGCGTCCTAACTTGTGGCCCAAACTCGTTGCGAGTTCAAGTCCGCCAGCTCCCCCGCCGACAATGACAATTTTTTTGGTTGGTGATGTCAAAATGACCCCCTAAAATGTGAACCAATCGTTAATAAAGAGTAAAAAATAATATCCTTATATAACATAGGGTTCGCGTAAGTTAAGCCTCATATCTGCTGCAAGAATAGCACGCTAGGTTATTTGGTCATACCAAAATTGATATATATCAATTTATTTTGTCGAGCAGGTTTTTAGCGAGAAAATTCCATCTTTATTTCAGTGAATTAGAGGAAATCTGCGCGAAGAGAAAATGCTGAATCGTGCGCGTCTGCGCCGCTGGATGAACTAAGGAAAGTAAATAAATTGCGTCATTCCTCCTGATCTCCCTCAAAAAAGGATACCAGAAGGAACGACAGCAGCCGTTAACAAGTCATCGCTAACGCAGGGTTAACCGAGCGTTTTGAAGGCTTTTATTCTCTGCAAATGGGGGGAGATGCTTTTGAATTTATGCGTCTGAATATCGTCCCAGACGATCTCGTAATACGTTCCCAACGTCTGCGCGCTACGCTGGCTGTCGAGCATTTCATCCTGACGAGAGAGCATCACCATGCAGCGATCGCGGTTCTTTTCACGAAAGTTCGCCACGCACTTCGTGGCGATATCCAGATACTCTTCTGGGCGATCGATTTTCCCGCTCATGTTTTCCTGCGGGAAAAGGTTAGGATTAACGATGACTTGCCGTATATCACACAGGAAACCGACACGTTCGGCCCAAAATCCCCCCAATCCCACGCCACAGATCAGCGGACGATCGTCATCAGACTGCTGAATCGTCTTATCCACCTGCTTGAGCAGATGTTGCATATCATGACGCGGATGCAACGTGCTGTAGCTAATCAGCCGAACATCTTCATCAATAAACTGAAGCTGTAGGACCTTTTCATGGTTGCCGGGGCTGGTCGAGTCAAAACCGTGTAAATAGATAATCATCTTTCATCCTCACCGCAGACTGGGTTGCCTATTTCTCGCCATTTTTATGCGCCTGCCAGCGCTCGCTGAGTAATGTGAGCGCCTGATTAGCCTGCTTCCAGCGTGGCGAATCCAGCAGTTCCCGACGAGAAAACGAACCCTGATGATATAAGCGCGTCAGTTGCTCCGCTTTGACCGGGGACAGGTTATCCAGCACGCTGACCGCCCCTTCACGATGGTTACAGACCAGGATCATGTCACATCCAGCCTGCAATGCCGCCTGCGCCCGCTCGGGATAGCTACCCATCACAGCGGCACCTTCCATCGAGAGATCGTCAGAGAAAATGATGCCATCAAAACCCAGCTCTTCACGCAGCACCGTTTTGAGCCAATAGGACGAACCACTGGCAGGACGCGGATCGGCCTCTGTGTAGATCACATGAGCAGGCATGATCGCATCCAACTGCTGGCGCTGGATCAGTTCTTTAAAAATCAGCATGTCGTGCGCACGAATCTCCGCAAGCGGACGTGGATCGCGCGGCGTTTCTTTATGTGAGTCGGCGCTGACCACTCCGTGGCCGGGGAAGTGCTTACCCGTGACCTTCATGCCTGCGCTGTGCATACCGCGGATAAAGCGCTGCGCCACCGCCAACGCTGTCTCTGGATTGGCATGAAATGAACGCTCACCAATCGCCGCGCTCTGGTGGCCGATATCCAGCACCGGCGCAAAGCTAATATCGATATCCATCGCGATCATTTCTGCCGCCATCAGCCAACCGCCTTCTTCCGCCAAACGCAGGGCTTCTGATTCGCTATTTAATGCCGCAAACGCCTGCGCGGCAGGCAAACGAGTAAATCCGTCACGAAAACGCTGAACGCGCCCACCTTCTTGATCCACGGATACTACAAGGCGCTCGCGCGACGCCGCGCGGATTTGACGCACCAGTTCGCGCAACTGCGCCGCGTCATGAAAATTACGGGTAAACAGAATCACGCCACCAACCAGCGGATGTTCCAGCACTTCACGATCTTCTGCATCCAGCTCATAGCTGGCAACGTCTAACATTACCGGACCCACAAAAACCTCATTCTTTAGAGTGTACTGCTTAATGAAATGATCTTTACCACAAAAGCCACACCGTCAGCCTGACTATAGCCGATGACCTCACTGTAGCCGATGATATAGCGCGGGAATGTCCGCTAAAAACTCGGGGTTCTTCGTTTGCTGCCAGCGAACCTCAAACCACATCAATACCAGATAATCGACCCAGGGGAACCACTGCATCATCTGTTGCTGGAGGCGGCTCACGGAAAGCCCTCGCCGATGTCTCTGGTAGCTCTGTAGAAAATGCGTTTGCGCCTGGCTTTCCATCTGGATGGCTCGCACAATAAATGCCAGTTCAAAGGCAATATCGCCATCTGAGGCATATTCCCAATCAATCAGCATCGTTTCTTGTGGAGTAATCAGCAGGTTTTCAGCATGCACATCGAGGTGGAGAGGTGCCAACGCCAAAGGCGTGGGTAGCGCTGCATGCTGAAAATAATGGTGGGCGCGCAATAACGCGGGCGAACGGCGGCGCGGATCCATCAACTGCCAGTGCTGCGCGAATAGCACTTTAAGATCGAGAGGATGGCCGCTACGCGGCTGGCGATGAAGCTGAGACAATATTCGCGCCACTTCGCCATTAGCCAGCATCATCAGGAACTCATCAGAGGTGGCAATGCGCCCCGGCACCCACTCGACAATCAGCCAGCCATCACGCCACAGCAGCGGCCGTGGCGCGAGACCTATCGCCGACATCTGCCGCAGCAGAGCGAACTCGCGCTGGCGATCGACACCCATTCTCCGCTCGGTTGGCGATTGCCGACGCGCAAGCCATTCGATGCCCGGACCACGGATACGCCAGCTTTTACTACTCAAGCCACCAACCAGCTCAAAGCGAATATCCGCCATTTCCACGGCCGGGAAATGTTTCAGGATCGTCGCAGTCAGCTGCTGGTGGATGCCTGCCTGCTTAATGCTGAACGGCGCCATTGCCTGACCACACAATTTCACCGGTCTGCACCAGCATCAGTTGCATGTCGAGCTGCGGCGATTTCACATCACCACTGACATCGCTGTACAGCACATACTGCGCGCTGACATAACGTGCCAGACCAATCGCCTTGCTGCGCGATCCTAAGCTGTCATCAACCGACAGACCCAGCGTTTGTTTTGCAGCGGCCAGTTGCTCACGCGGCACCAGCGTAAACGCCTTACCGGAAGATAACGCGCTGTACAATGCGCCCGTCGCTTTCGCGATCGTCAGTGAGCCATTGGTGTTGTTTTTCACACTATCCACCAGCAGGATGCTGCCCGGCGTGACGCCATCGGCTTTCAGCATTTGCGCCACCAGCGGATTAATGCTGGCTTCCCAGTTCAACGTCTGGATTTTTGGCGGTTGTGGTACGGATTCTCCCGGCGGCGGCGTTGGCGTGGTCGGCACTTGAGGCTCAACGGGCTCAATAGTCGCAGGTGGTTCGGTCGGTTCCGGCGGACGGCTGGGGCAGCCTGTCAGGACCAATGCCGCCAGTATCACCCCTAGATACTTTTTCATATTTTCTCTCTCTGCACAGCATTACAAAAACAGATGAAGACGGACCTGACGCGCATTAGGACTGCTGCGCGTTGAAAAAACCGTCATTTCCGTCTGTGGAGGAATTTCAAGGGATTGCACCTGCTCAAAAGGCAATACGTCCAGTCCGTTCTCATCATACCAATAGAAACGGTAGTGCACGGTCACTGCATGTGAAGCATCATTACTGACGACAGAAGAAGCACGCAATCGCCCATCCTCTGAATCCAGTGACGGGTTCCCCGCAGTAATACTGGCCGACAGCACGGGAGCGTCCAATACCAGCGTTTGCCGCTCATTGATGGTCAGCACCTTTGGCGCACTACAGCCCGCCAGCAGCCCAACCATCAGACATGCGGACAGAAAAAGCATCGGGTTACGCATGATGTTCTCACACAATAATCTAGCCATGACCATCGAGCTTAGTTCGCCAGCAAAGGCCCTAATGCGCGGCCACCCAGCAGATGCATGTGGATGTGATAAACCTCCTGCCCGCCGTGTCGGTTGCAGTTAATGATCAGGCGATAGCCGTCCTCTGCAATCCCTTCCTGCTGCGCAATTTTACCCGCGACCGTCACCATACGTCCCAGCGCCGCTTCATGCTCGGGGGCCGTGTCGTTAACGGTAGGGATCAGTACGTTCGGTATGATCAGGATATGGGTTGGCGTGCGAGGCGCGATGTCACGAAAGGCGGTGACCAGTTCATCCTGATACACGATATCGGCAGGAATTTCCCGGCGGATGATTTTACTAAAGATGGTTTCTTCAGCCATGATTGATTTCCTTGTTAAAGCTGGCGTTGAACGACGTCATGTAGGCAGTATGAGTGACATATTCCATTTCTTTCAACCTTCTTCGTCTATTTCTGGTGCGGGTGGTCAAAATACGACTCCCAGTAAAAACCAGAAATATGCCTGCCTTCTCCCGAAAACAGTGATGCTATCACTGCTGTAGTAAGGATTTCGCACCGTCCATCGAAAATTTGTGTGTGCGCCGTCCTATCAACGGAATGACCGCTGCGTTCTTACCAGCATCAGCAACAGAATGCAGACTAGCAGAGCCGCGATCAGGTTGTAGAGCATTCCCGTCACAAAGGCTGCAACGTATTGGCCTGCTTGTGCCACCGCACCATCGCCTGTCGCCAGCGCAGCACCAAACAGGATGCCCACCACGGCCACACCCAGCGCCGCCCCAACCTGCTGAACCGTCGAGATCACGCCCGATGCCATACCAGCCTGAACCTCATCGACAAAACCCAGCACCAGATTCAACAGTGGCGTCATGATGAAACCTTGACCCGCTCCGACCACCACCAGCACAGGGATCAGCCGAACGGCCACCAGATCCGCCCTCACTATCTGCACCTGTATGATCAACAGGCCGATCGAGACAGCGTAAACCAACGCCCCCGCGACGATGGCAGGCGTGCCCCAACGGGCAACCAGACGTGGTGCAGCCAGCGATGCCAGAACGAAGCCCACGCTGCACGGCGCGAAAATACTGCCCGCGAGGAAAGGATCAAGCCCCAGCCCTGTTTGCACCAGTAGAGCAAAACACAGGAAAAATGAGCTGGATGTGGAATACACCAGCAACACCAGCAACACGCCCAGTAGGAAGCGGCGCTGTGCGAGCAGGCGCATATCCACCAGCGGAAGATGCCCCATCAGCTGTCGCCGTTCCTGCTGGCGATGAAAAACTGTCAACAAGATAGTGGCTGTGGCCAACATCCACAGGCTCCATGCTGGCCAGCCTTGCTCCGGGCCTTCGATCAGCGGCACCAAGAGCAGCGTCAGCCCAACGCTGACCAACGCCACACCCGCCCAGTCCAGCGAAGGGCGCTGCGGTGTGCGGGACTCAGGAATAAATCGTGCAGATGCGATAGCCAGCAGGCCAATGGGTACATTGATAAGAAAAATACTCCGCCAGCCCAGCCCGAACAGATTGGCATGTACCAGCCATCCCCCCAGTACCTGACCCGCGATAGCGGCGAGCCCCAGCGTCATGCCCAGCAAACCGAAGGCACGGCGGCTATCGTCACCGTCGAAATTGACGCGGATAGAGGCGTAAACCTGTGGAAACAGTAAAGCGGCCGCAAGCCCCTGCAAGATACGCGCACCAATCAGAAACCCCGCGTTGGGTGCTAAGCCACACAGCGCAGAGGCAAGCGTAAATCCGGCCATACCCACCACAAACAGGCGACGTCGGCCAAATACATCCCCCAGTCGCCCCCCCGTAATCAGCAATACGCCGAAGGCCAGTTCGTAACCCGCAACAATAAAGCCGATCTGCGCGAAGCTAGCGCCCAGATCGGCCTGCATGCTGGGAATAGCGACATTGACCACGAACAGATCGAAGATCGTGACAAAACCGGCCATCAACAGCACAGAGAGGCCGAGCCACGGCGGACTATTGACAGCCGCCGTAGGCAGTGCCGACGCGCGATAATTTGAGTTCATCTTATGTATCCTTGCATATCGAGAAGTTGCGTATCGAAAATGATGACGCCGTCATTCTCAAATCCTTTTTAAACAATTACAATTTAACCACTTATGCTATTACTAAAAGCAATGCGGTAAAACGATGCGAACATTGGAAAGAACTCGCCACGATCTGGCCGCTTTTTTGCGCGCGCGGCGTGAACGGGTATCCCCCGCCGACGTGGGCTTGCCCAGCGGAGGAAGACGGCGCACGCCGGGATTGCGACGTGAGGAAGTGGCTGCGTTGGCTGGCGTGGGTCTGACGTGGTACACCTGGCTCGAACAGGGACGTGATATCGGCGTGTCGGCGGCATTTCTGGACAGTCTGGCACGGGTGCTCAAGCTCGATGCAGCAGAACGTCGCCACCTGTTCCTGCTGGCGCATGAGCGACCACCAGCCGAACCGGGTAAGACGTGGTGCGTGGTGCCGCCGCTGGTACGGCGTCTGATGCACGATCTGGCTCCGCATCCTGCCTATATACTCAACCTGCGCTGGGACGTGCTGGCCTTCAATGAACCAGCAAACCAGCTTTTCGGCTTTGACGCGCATCCTCCAGAAAGACGTAATCTGCTCTGGCTGCTGTTCACCGATCCGTTACTGCATGAGCGATTCATCGGCTGGGACCAACAGGCTCCACAGATGCTATCGAGCTTTCGCCGCGATTTCGCACGCGCGACGCAGGAGGCCGATATTCATGAACTGGTGGACGAATTGGAACAGGTATCGCCAGACTTCAAAACGTGGTGGCGGCAGCATGAGGTACACGCCCCGTGCAGCGGCGTGCGGCAACTAATGATCGACGGCAAGGCTGAAGCCTTCGAGCATACGTCGCTGATCATCGATGAAGATCGCCATCTGCGTCTGGTGGTTTACGCCCGGCAATCTCAGGGAAAGGAATGAGGTCGCGCTGACCATAAAAAAAGGGGCTTTCGCCCCTTTTTACCACTCCCCAACAACACATCAGTGGTTACGGATGTAGTCGTCCATATCGGTTTTCAGGTTGTCGGATTTGGTACCGAAAATTGCCTGAACACCGGAACCTGCCACAACCACACCAGCTGCGCCCAGTTTTTTCAGGCCAGCCTGATCAACTTTAGCCACATCGCCTACGCTAACGCGCAGACGGGTGATGCACGCATCCAGGTTAGTGATGTTTTCTTTACCACCAAACGCGCTAACCAGAGCGGCAGCCATTTCTGTGCTGTCCTGTGAGGTTTGCTCAGATGCGCTATCTTCACGGCCTGGTGTTTTCAGGTTCAGTTTGGCAATCAGAACGCGGAAGATGGTGTAGTAAATCAGCGCATAGCACAGACCTACAATCGGGAACAGCCACAGGTTGCTACCGTTGCCGCTCAGTACCACGAAGTCGATCAGACCGTGGGAGAAGCTTGTACCATCACGCATGCCCAACAGGATACAGATTGGGAACGCCAGACCCGCCAGAATCGCATGGATCACATACAGGATCGGCGCAACAAACATGAAGGAGAACTCAATTGGCTCAGTGATCCCCGTCAGGAACGAGGTCAGTGCCGCAGAGATCATGATGCCGCCCACTTTTGCGCGGTTTTCTGGCTTAGCTGAATGCCAGATAGCAATAGCCGCAGCTGGCAAGCCGTACATTTTAAACAGGAAACCACCGGACAGTTTGCCCGCAGTCGGGTCACCTGCAATGTAACGAGGGATATCGCCGTGGAAAACCTGACCCGCCGCATTGGTGAACTCACCAACCTGCATTTGGAAAGGTACGTTCCAGATATGGTGCAGACCAAACGGTACCAGAGAACGTTCAACGACCCCATAGATACCGAATGCCAGCATCGGGTTCTCATTCGCTGCCCAGTGAGAGAATACCTGGATCGCGCTACCAACCGGTGGCCAGATGAAGGACAACAGCGTACCGACAATGATTGCCGTCAGGCCGGAAATAATCGGCACAAAACGTTTACCGGCAAAGAAGCCCAGATACTCAGGCAACTGAATGCGGTAGAAACGGTTAAACATATACGCGGCAATCGCACCGGCAATGATCCCGCCCAGAACACCCGTATCCGCCAGGTGCTTCGCCGTGATCTCGGCAGCCGGTAGATTAAGAACCAGCGGCGCAATCGCAGCCATGGTCTTAACCATGATGCCATAAGCCACCACCGCCGCCAGTGCGGAAACACCGTCGTTATTAGTGAAGCCCAGGGCAACACCAATAGCAAAAATCAACGGCATGTTGGCAAACACCGAGTCACCAGCCTGAGCCATGACGCTGGAGACAATTTCAGGCAACCAGCTAAAATTGGCCGAACCGACACCCAGCAGGATACCTGCGATAGGGAGTACGGATACGGGCAGCATTAGCGACTTACCTACTTTTTGCAGGTTTGCGAATGCATTCTTGAACATAATTGAGTGTGCTCCTGAGTAATAGTGCTTTTACTTCTGATACTTCATATAAGCAAAGACGGGGAGGATGGCCTTTGCGAGTTGGGGTGTCTTAGCCCCCTTTAATTTTTACGCAGAGTAAAATAAATAGCGTTCACAATGTTTGATTGCTATCACGTTTCCACAAGCCAACAGGCTGAGATCGAACAGATATTGCGCTTTTCTGTGATATATCGCGAAAAAACACGTCCCCCTGAAGAGAAAAAACCTAATCAAGGGGATTATGAAGCGCTATTAATTACACGGATAAAAAAAACTCGGCTATTCTCAGCCACTATTGCGCGGCGGTCAACCGAGCTGGGTCGATGTGAAACAGGCGGGAGAAGTTTTCTGTCGTGGTGGCAGCGAGGGTTTCCAGCGATGTGCCTTTCAGTACAGCGAGATATTCTGCGACATCGCGTACATACGCAGGCTGGTTTTCCTGGCCCCGGAACGGAACTGGCGCAAGCCAAGGGGAATCCGTCTCAATCAGCATCCGATCCAGCGGTACGTAACGCGCGACGTCACGCAACTCTTCTGCATTACGGAACGTCACGATCCCAGAAAACGAGATATAGAACCCCATATCCAGCAGCGCTTTTGCCGTGATCAAATCTTCCGTAAAGCAGTGCAGAACGCCGCTGCATTTCTCCGCCTGCTCGTCACGCAGAATTGCCAGCGTATCTTCACGGGCAGCACGCGTATGCACGATGACAGGCTTGTTCAGATCATTGCCAATACGAATGTGTTCGCGAAACGACTCCTGCTGCTGGGCTTTCGTCTCCTGCTGATAGAAATAATCCAGACCCGTTTCCCCCATTGCCACCACACGGCTGGCGCTGGCTAGCTCACGCAGCTCGGCATAATCATAAGGGGCTTCCTGATTCAGCGGATGAACGCCGCAGGAAAAGGCCACGTTATCGCGCTCACCAATTAACTCCACCATGGCACGATAGCCGGGCAGCGTTGTCGCCACCGCCAGAAGGAAGCCGACATCGCGACGTTTCGCTTTCTCCAGCACGTCGGAGACATCTTTATGCAATGACTCATAATCCAAACCGTCAAGATGACAGTGGGAATCCACTAACAACATGATATTTACTCGATAGTAATTAAGCAGAAAAAGGATGGCTGTCGCGCTTAACCGATGAAGCAAGCGTGCGCTCCCCATCAAGCAGACGTTCCGTCAGCAGCAGTTCACGGTTCACACCCGTGACGGTCAGCAATTTTTGCCGACAAGCCAACCACTGTTGCAGTTCATACTGCAAATGTGCGGAAGGTTCGCGCGCCAGACGCTCAACCAGTTCGATCTGATCCTGATTCACCCAATGCTCGCTTGCCCCCTGCTGCCATTTCATGGCATCCAGCAGTAGCGTGGCCAACCAGTGAATACGAACATCCACATCGTCATGATTTAGCTGTGGTATCAACGAGAGCTGATCTCGCGAAGTCAGCGCGGCAGAAAACGCCTGACACAGCGCGCTACGCTGTTTCCACCGCTCTGGCTGCAATAACGCCTCGGCGGCTAGCGGCGCACCCGATTGCAATCTCAATGCCGTGCGCAATGCCTTGCTGTCATGGTGATGGCGAGCATTCAGCCACAGCACGCTCTGCGTCTCGCCAGGGACATCCAGATAGTGATACAGGCAACGGCTGCGTAACGTTGCCAATAGCCGAGCGGGTTCACGGCAGCCAAATAAAAAGAAGGTATTCTGCGGTGGTTCTTCCATCGTTTTCAGCAGTGCGTTCGCAGCGGCTTCTGTCAGTTGCTCAGCAGAAGCCAGCCAGATCACTTTTGCTCCGCCCTGCCGGGAGTGTTGATACACTTTTTCCACAACGTCACGCACCGGATCAACGCCCAGACTGTGCTTGCCTTTTTCCGGACTTAGCACATGCCAGTCTGGGTGCGTTCCCGCGGTCATCAGATTGCATGAATGACAGTGGCCGCAGCTTTTCATTCCATCGGGCCGCTGGCAGATCAGCCAGCGGCTCAGCGCATAAATCAGCGACTCATCGCCCATACCCGGCAGCGCATGCAGCAACACGGCATGGTGTCCTCTGCCCGCCTGGTATTGACCAATGAGCTGTCGGTAGGATGCATTCAGCCACGGATACCAATCCATCAGTGCTGCCCCTGCGCGATAGGCTGCAAACCTTGTTGTTGCAACCACTGCTGTAACGCGGCCTGAATATCCGCACTGACGGCATCAATAGATTGTGAGGCGTCGATCGTCAGGATGCTGTCATCCTCCGCAGCCAGTTCCTGATAGCGGGAACGGGTGCGATCAAAGAAAGCCAGCGACTCCTGCTCGATTCTATCCAGTTCGCCGCGTTGACGCGCACGCTGCAAACCGATCGCCGGTGGTAAATCAAGATAGAGCGTCAGGTCGGGACAAAAATCGCCCAGCACGGTATCACGCAGTGAACGCAGCAGTTGCTGATCGATCCCACGTCCACCGCCCTGATAAGCCTGTGAAGAAAGATCGTGCCGATCGCCAATGACCCAGTGTCCATTCGCCAGCGCAGGTTTAATGACGTTATCCACCAGTTGCACCCTGGCCGCGTATAACATCAGGGCTTCCGCTTTGTCAGTGACCTTCTCATCAGCCATACCCTGCTTAATGAGTTCTCGCAACTTCTCCGCCAGCGGCGTGCCACCGGGCTCTCGTGTGAACACCACATCTTTCACACCATGTGAGCGCAGCGTTTCCACGACGATATTGCGCGCGGTAGTCTTTCCCGCGCCTTCCAATCCTTCAATGACGATAAATTTACTGTTCATCCCGTTCCTTTAACGCTGAGCGGTATACCCTCACAGCACGATTATGGTCTGCAAGGTTAGTGGTAAAACTGTGTCCGCCTTTTCCATCCGCCACAAAATACAGGTACGACGTTTTGGCTGGATGCGCAGCCGCATCCAATGAAGCTTTCCCCGGCATCGCAATTGGCGTAGGCGGTAAGCCGGAGATGACATACGTATTGTAAGGCGTCGGCGTGTCTAATGCTTTACGGGTTATCACGCCTTTATAGTCGTCGCCCATGCCATAAATCACTGTGGGGTCAGTCTGCAAGCGCATGCCCAGACGTAAGCGATTGATAAAGACGGAAGCAACCTGCGTGCGTTCTTCATTGATCGCCGTTTCTTTTTCAATGATTGACGCCATCGTCAGTAATTCGTCTGGTGTCTTATACGGTAATCCTTCCTCACGCCCTTTCCATACCTCATCCACCGTTTTTTTCATGCGCTGATGCGCGCGCTGCAACAGGGCGATATCGCTCGTACCCGCCGTGTATGAATAGGTATCAGGATAAAACCAGCCTTCCGGGTTCGTTTTATCTTTGATTTCCAACTGGGTGGCAACATCCTGTTCGGTTTTATCGGCCAGTGAATGCTTAATATAAGGTGCTTGTTGCAGCGTGACCAACCACTCTTTCAAACGTGAGCCTTCGACAAAACGGATGGAGAATTGCGCTTCTTTTCCGCTGGACAGCAGCGCCAGCATCTCACGTACGGTCATTCCCGCTGTAAAGCGATACGTACCCGCCTTGAATTTCGCCAACTCAGGCTCGATACGCAGTAACCACGGAAAAAACGCGCCATCAGTAATAATTTTCTGATCGAGAAGCAGCGTTTCCAGCCCTTCTCTTCCCGTACCAGCCGGAAGCGTAAAGATAGTTTCCTTTTCGATAGCCAATGGAGAATCAGCAAAACGCTGCATTTTCTGCCACGCAACCAGTAATATCAGCACAACAGCAGTGATAATCAGCAAACCAATTTTCTTTTTCTTCATAAATCAACCATCTACTAGCAGTCAGAACTCAGGAATTGATAAAGATCTCGGGAGTGGTAACGCCAGACATGTGCCTGATTCACGGGAACTATCGGCATTAATGCGTTACAAATCAGCACTTCGTCCGCATCGGCCAATGCGGCGACGGGTTCGCTGACAATCTGTAGATCGAAGTCAGAACCAGCCAGCAAGGCGATGATATGCTGCCGGGCAATGCCATCCACGCCTGACTGGGATAAATCCGGCGTATAGACCCGGTGCCCTTTACGCCAGAATAAATTCGCGGCACAGCATTCCACTAGCGCACCAGAGGTGTCAAGCACGAGGGTCTCATCGGCTGAGGTCTGGTCAAGATGCGCGCGAATCAACACCTGTTCGAGCCTATTCAGATGTTTTATTCCCGCCAACAGCGGATTTTTAGCTAGCGCCACAGGGCTGAGATTCAGGTTAATGCCCTGCTCACGCCAGCCGGCATAGTGCGCAGGATAGCTTATCTGCATGACGACTCGGGTTGGCTGCACACAGCCTTGGGCGCTATAGCCACGCCCGCCGACACCCCGCGTGAGCATCACTTTCACTACGCCGTCCGCCCGCCCCACTGCTGCCTGTTTCATTTCAGCGATCAGACTTTCCCAATCAAGCGTCGGAAACAATAAGCGCGTCGCGGCCTGTTGCAGACGCACGATATGTCGATCAAGCCAGACAATTTCGCCATCGCATACTCTGGCTGTCGTAAAACAGCCATCACCATACTGTGTACCCCGATCGAGTACCGAGAGCTGTTCCTGTAACTGACCATTAATCCACAGCATAATAAGCTCCGCATCATTCATCATCGTCAGCTTGCCAGTAAAGCGGCGTTGCAGACAAGCAAGCGTGTCTGATTTTATGCAGGCAAAAAAAAACCCGGAAACCGGGTTTTTTTAAGACGCAATCGCAATCAAACTTTACGGAAGATCAAAGAACCGTTGGTTCCACCGAAGCCGAAAGAGTTGCAGAGTACGTACTCCAGGTTGCTGACCTGACGCGCCTCATGAGGCACGAAGTCCAGATCGCAGCCTTCATCTGGATTGTCCAGATTGAGCGTTGGCGGAACAGCCTGATCGCGTAGAGCAAGAATACTGAAGATCGATTCAACTGCGCCTGCTGCACCGAGCAAGTGACCCGTCATGGATTTTGTCGAACTCACCAGCACACTGCTGGCGTCCGCACCAAATACGGATTTCACTGCCTGCGTTTCGGCTTTATCGCCCGCTGGCGTAGAGGTGCCGTGCGCGTTGATATAGCCAATCTGGCTCGTTGACACACCAGCATCACGCAGCGCATTTTCCATCGCCAGCGCAGCACCAGAACCATTCTCCGGTGGAGACGTCATATGATACGCATCGCTGCTCATGCCAAATCCAACAATTTCTGCATAGATTTTCGCACCGCGCTTTTTCGCGTGTTCATACTCTTCCAGCACCATGAGGCCAGCACCGTCACCCAGCACAAAACCATCACGGTCTTTATCCCACGGACGGCTTGCTGCCTGAGGATCGTCGTTGCGCGTAGACAACGCACGAGCAGCACCGAATCCACCGACGCCTAATGGCGTACTGGCTTTTTCTGCACCGCCAGCCAACATCACATCCGCATCGTTGTAAGCAATGATGCGAGCTGCCTGACCAATATTGTGCACGCCAGACGTACAGGCCGTAGCGATAGAGATGCTCGGGCCACGCAGTCCGTACATAATAGTAAGATGCCCAGCCACCATATTGACGATGGTTGACGGCACGAAGAACGGACTGATTTTACGCGGGCCACCGTTCACCAGCGCAGTGTGGTTCTCTTCAATAAGACCCAGACCGCCGATGCCGGAACCAATCGCCGCACCGATACGCGGGGCGTTTTCTTCCGTTACTTCCAAACCGGAATCCTGCATGGCCTGAACGCCAGCAGCAACACCGTATTGAATAAAGGCATCCATTTTGCGAGCTTCTTTACGCGAAATGAATTCCTCAGAATTAAAATCCTTTACTAAGCCAGCAAAACGCGTTGCGTAGGCACTAGTATCGAAATGGTCGATCAGGCTGATACCACTCTGACCGGCAAGAAGAGCATTCCAGGTAGACTCAACTGTATTGCCGACAGGAGATAACATGCCCAGTCCGGTCACAACTACTCGACGCTTAGACACGCTTGTCCTCCAGGGAGGGAAAAAAAGACACTGCGGGACAAAAAAACTTAGGCGGTCGAATGACCGCCTAGATATGTTCGCTTACTGCTGGTTAGCCTGAATGAAATCAATGGCTGCTTGAACAGTCGTGATTTTTTCAGCTTCTTCGTCTGGAATCTCAGTATCAAATTCTTCTTCCAGAGCCATTACCAGCTCAACAGTGTCAAGAGAATCAGCGCCGAGGTCGTCAACGAAAGAAGCATTGTTTACGACTTCTTCCTGCTTAACACCAAGCTGTTCAACGATGATTTTCTTAACGCGTTCTTCGATAGTGCTCATACTCTTAAATTTCCTATCAAAACTCGCTTTCGCGATGGTTTTCGTAGTGTATAAAATGTTTGAAAAGATGCAACAAAATCTCGGCTGGTCGAACCACGATTTTGTGCTATTTTGCGGTTATCACCGCAAATAATGCAAATAGTTTTCGAGCTTTTTAGATCATATACATGCCGCCATTGACATGCAATGTTTCGCCAGTAATGTAAGCAGCTTCATCAGAGGCTAAAAATACAACAGCACTGGCGATTTCTTTAGCATCACCGAGTCGGTTAGCTGGAACCGACGTCAAAATGCCTGCTCGCTGTTCTTCTGTCAATGCCTGAGTCATATCTGTTTCGATAAAACCAGGCGCGACAACGTTGACCGTAATACCACGAGAAGCCACTTCACGCGCGAGGGATTTACTGAATCCAATCAGTCCCGCCTTCGCTGCCGCGTAGTTAGCTTGTCCTGCATTGCCCATCGTTCCCACAACGGAACCGATGGTAATGATCCGGCCAAAACGTTTCTTCATCATGGCACGCATCACTGCTTTAGACATGCGGAATACCGACGTTAAATTGGTATCCAGGATATCGTGCCATTCATCATCTTTCATACGCATCAGCAGGTTATCACGGGTGATACCCGCATTATTGATAAGAATATCAACTTCCCCAAATTCTGCGCGAATTTCTGCTAATACGCTTTCTACTGATGCTGCATCGGCAACATTCAGCATATAACCTTTACCGTTCTCACCCAGCCAGCCGCTAATTGCTTCAGCACCTTTTTCGCTGGTTGCGGTACCAATGACTTTTGCCCCGCGGGCAACCAACGTCTCGGCGATGGCACGCCCAATACCACGGCTTGCACCAGTAACCAGTGCAATTTTCCCCTCAAAACTCATTGTCTTCTCCGTTCTTATTTCTCAATCGCCGCTGATAGAGAAGCAGGATCGTTCACCGCAGCTGCTGTCAGGGTATCGACGATTCGTTTGGTTAAGCCAGTCAATACTTTACCCGGTCCGACTTCTAACAGCGACTCAATGCCCTGAGAAGCCATAAATTCAACACAGTCAGTCCAGCGCACTGGGCAATGAAGCTGGCGCACCAGCGCATCGCGAATGGCTTCCGGCGTGGTTTCGATGCGTGCATCAACATTATTGACAACGGGAATGACCGGAGAATTAAACGTCACAGACTCAAGCGCAACAGCAAGTTTCTTCGCTGCTGGTTCCATCAATGCACAGTGTGACGGTACACTGACAGGCAGCGGCAGCGCACGCTTCGCACCCGCCGCTTTACACGCAGCACCAGCACGCTCAACGGCATCTTTATTGCCCGCAATCACCACCTGACCCGGTGAATTGAAGTTTACCGGAGACACCACTTGCCCCTGCGCAGATTCTTCACACGCCTTGGCAATGGCCTCGTTATCAAGCCCGATAATGGCATACATCGCACCCGTGCCTTCTGGCACGGCTTCCTGCATCAGTTTCCCACGCAGTTCAACCAGACGGACGGCCTGTTGGAAATCCAGCACACCCGCGCAAACCAGTGCAGAATATTCACCGAGGCTATGACCAGACATCAGAGCAGGCGTTTTGCCTCCCTGCTGCTGCCAGACACGCCAGATAGCAACAGAAGCGGTCAGTAACGCAGGCTGAGTCTGCCAGGTTTTATTCAACTCTTCAGCCGGCCCTTGCTGGGTAAGCTGCCACAAATCATAACCTAACACTTCAGAAGCCTGAGCAAACGTTTCGGTGACGATCGGGTATTCTGCTGCAAGTTCAGCTAACATCCCTACCGTCTGCGATCCCTGACCGGGAAACACCATTGCAAATTGCGTCATATCACAATCCTGTTTAATTAAAAACGAACCAGCGCGGAACCCCAGGTAAAGCCGCCACCGAAGGCTTCAAGCAGCACCAGTTGCCCTGGTTTAATACGCCCATCGCGTACCGCTTCATCAAGCGCTGAAGGCACAGAGGCTGCGGAGGTATTACCATGACGATCCAGCGTCACAACCACCTTGTCCATCCCCATACCTAGCTTTTTCGCCGTGGCGCTGATGATGCGCAGGTTAGCCTGATGAGGCACCAGCCAGTCTAATTCACTTTTATCCAGTTGAGCCGCTTGCAGCGTTTCTTCAACGATATGTGCCAGTTCAGTCACTGCCACTTTAAAGACTTCATTACCCGCCATCGTCAGGTAAGCAGGCGTATCCGTATGATTACGATCCTGATGTGGCAACGTCAGCAGCTCGCCATAACGACCATCGGCATGCAGGTGGGTAGAAAGAATACCCGGTTGTTCTGACGGCGTTAACAGCACGGCACCCGCACCATCACCGAACAGAATCAGCGTGCCGCGATCTTCAGGATCTAATGTACGAGACAACGTATCAGAGCCGATCACCAGCGCGTATTTCACCGCACCACTTTTAACATATTGATCGGCAACGCTCAGCGCGTAGGTAAAACCTGCACATGCAGCAGCCAGATCGAAGGCAATCGTATCTTTGATCCCTAGCAGTTGCTGAACCTGGCAGGCAGAGCTAGGGAAAGCATGGCTTGATGATGTTGTAGCAACAATCAGAAGACCGACTTCAGAAGGATCGACATTCGCCATTTCCAGTGCTTTCTGCGCGGCCCGATATCCCATGGTCGCTACGTTTTCATCCGGCGCGGCAATACGGCGCTCACGGATTCCAGTACGTGTGACGATCCATTCGTCCGTCGTTTCCACCATCTTTTCTAAATCAGCGTTCGTCCTGATTTCTTCAGGCAGGTAGCTGCCCGTTCCGATTATTTTTGTATACATGTACGCTTAGTCACTCTTGGGTAATACCGCTTCTAGACGAGCGGCAATCCGCTCGGGAAGCTGCCGCCGTACCGTCTGCATTGCCTGTTCAATAGCAACCGCAAACGCTCTCTGGTTTGCTGCACCATGGCTTTTGATTACAGTTCCCCGTAATCCTAGCAGGCATGCGCCATTATATTGATCGGGATTCAAATGACCGAAACGCTTCGATAAGCGTTTTTGTAACAAACGCCCTAGCCATTTCAACCACCAGGATCGCTTTTGTTTTTGTCCCGGGCCTGAAGCTGGAGATTTCAGCAGTGACAGGAACATCCTTACCACGCCTTCCACCGTTTTCAGTGTGACATTCCCCACAAAGCCGTCACAGACCATCACATCCGTTTTTCCAGTCAGCAGATCGTTGCCTTCCAGATAACCGATGTAATTTATTGATGGTGCCTCTTTTAACTGTGCCGCTGCTTCACGGATAGTGCTCAGCCCTTTGCTTTCTTCTTCACCGATATTCAACAACGCGACCCGAGGATTTGTCAGCCCCAGCACTTCTTCTGCCATCACTGAGCCCATCACGGCAAACTGAACCAACATCGTGCTGTCACAGTCAACATTCGCCCCCAGATCCAACACGACTGTTTTTCCATGTTGCTGGTGAGGTAATACTGACACCAACGCGGGTCGCTCAATGCCTTCCAGTGGCTTAATCAGGAGCTTGGCAAGCCCCATGAGCGCACCCGTGTTGCCAGCACTTACACAGGCCTGTGCTCGACCGTCTTTAATCAACTCAAGCGCTATGCGCATTGAGGTACCACGGCTCGCACGAATAGCCTGCGACGGCCTCGCATCACTAGCAATAACCGACTCCGCCGGAACAACTTCTAAGCGGGAAAGTAAATCAGAATCGACTTTGGCAAGTAATGGAGTAATCGCAGCAGGATCGCCGACTAATAACAAATTGAGAGCTGGATTAGAAGCCAGTGCCTGCAATGCAGCAGGCACTGTTACGCAGGGACCAAAATCCCCGCCCATCGCATCTAACGCCAGTGTTAGGCGTGTCAAGGTATTGCCTTGCAAATAATTCGCAAGAATTACTTAGCAATGACCTTGCGACCGCGGTAGTAACCATCCGCAGTGATGTGGTGACGCAGGTGAGTTTCGCCAGAAACTTTATCTACGGATACAGAAGCGGTAGTCAGCGCATCATGTGAACGACGCATACCACGTTTGGAACGGCTAGGTTTGTTTTGTTGTACGGCCATGGACCTTACTCCTTAATTACTTACGCTTTAAACTGGCTAATACGGCAAACGGATTTGGTTTTTCCGCCTCTGCAGGCAGTTGACCAAATACCATATCCGCTTCGGACACTTCACAGTGTTCAGAATCATGCACCGGGGCGATAGGCAACATCAGAATAATTTCATCTTCAATCATTGCCAGCAGATCGACTTCGCCAAATTCATCAACGCCGATCGGCTCATACGCTTCCGGTAACGCTTCGGCCTGCTCATCATTGACGACCGGGCTAAAACAGAATGTCGCATGGACTTGATGTTCAAACGGCTTTCCGCAACGCTGACACATCAGTGTGACCATAACGTCAGCGTTACCGTCAATCACCGCCAGACGCTGATTATCAATATTAAAAGATAAAGAGGCCTGAACATCACTATCCACACTCACCACTGATTCGGCAACACGCTCTACTTGTTCAGCTGAATAGATACCAACGTAATCTAAACGCTTCTGAGCAGTGCGGACCGCATCAAGGGTTAAGGGTAATTTTACCTTTTGCATAGGGCGCGCATATTAACGTCGTAACGACATAGAGTCAAAGAAAAAGGCAGTGATGCACCACCTTTCACCAATATTCGCTTCCAGAGCGGCGCACAGTTTAAAATGCCTTTCATCATTACGCTACGGTTTATCAAAAAATTATGCAGCAGATTGTTCTCGCCTCAACCTCACCTTACCGTCGAGCCTTATTGGAAAAGCTCGCGATCCCTTTTGTTTGCGCATCGCCAGACATCGATGAAACCCCTCGCCCCGGCGAAAACGCCGTCGAGCTTGTGACCCGCCTTGCTGAAAGCAAAGCGAAAGCGCTGGCCGCGCACTACCCCAATAGCCTGATTATCGGTTCCGATCAGGTTTGCGTGCTGGGGAACGCCATAACAGGAAAACCACATAACAAGGGTAATGCAACACGGCAGTTGCAGCAGGCCAGCGGAAAGTGTGTTTCCTTCTTTACGGGTTTAGCGCTCTTCAATAGTGCAACCCAGGAAATGCAGAGCCTCGCAGAGCCATTTGACGTGCATTTCCGTACGCTAACGGAAGCGGAAATTGACGGCTATTTGGAGAAAGAACAGCCGTGGAACTGCGCGGGCAGCTTTAAAAGCGAAGGATTGGGCATTACCCTCTTTGAACGACTATCCGGGCGCGATCCTAATACGCTCATTGGATTACCCCTGATCGCGCTAACGCAGATGCTACAAAAGGAAGGCGTAAATCCGCTGACGGTGTAAATTGACGATGTAAAATAAATCGGGATAGCCCGATGAAGCAGCTATCCCGACAGACAAAAGCATGTAGAGGTATACGTGGTTATGCTTTTGTCTTGCGCAGCACCTGCAGACAGCGACGCAGTCCGCTATCCAATGGCGCTTCGACTCTCAGTGTCTCACCCGTGTTCGGATGTTCAAAACGTAGCGCCTGTGCATGCAGGAACAGACGTTTTAAGCCCGTGTCCGCCAGTTGCTGATCGAATTCGCGATCGCCATAACGGTCATCGAACGCTATCGGATGCCCAGCATGTTGGGCGTGTACACGAATTTGATGCGTACGCCCAGTAACAGGGCTCGCCCGCACCAGCGTCGCGTGTTCAAAACGCTCTTCTATTTTAAAGCGCGTTTCTGACGGTTTACCGTCGCTGTTTACCCGAACGATACGTTCACCGCTTTGCAGGATATTTTTCAACAGCGGTGCCTGAACGACCTTGCAGTGAGACTGCCACTGGCCGCGAACCAGCGCGAGGTAATCTTTTTGCATGCCTTTCAGCCGCAGTTGTTCATGGAGAGAACGCAAGGCCGAACGTTTTTTGGCAACCAGCAAAACGCCTGAAGTATCGCGATCGAGACGGTGAACCAACTCCAGAAAACGCGCCTCTGGGCGTAAAGCGCGTAGCCCTTCAATCACGCCGAAGCTTAAGCCACTGCCACCATGCACCGCGGTGCCTGAAGGCTTATTCAGCACCAGCAGGTAGTCATCTTCATAAATAATGCACTCGGCCAACGCTGCCACTTTACCAAGACTGGCAGAAACAGGGGTTTCATCACGTTCTGCCTGTCGAACAGGCGGAATACGAATGACATCACCATCGAGCAATTTATACTCAGGTTTGACCCGTTTCTTATTTATCCTTACCTCACCTTTTCGCAAGATACGGTAAACCATACTTTTAGGCACACCCTTTAAGTGGGTATGCAAAAAATTATCGATGCGCTGCCCCGCTTCATCTGCGGAGATCGTCACAAATTGTACTGAAGGATTATCTGTTTTCATGATGCGCGATTCTAAATAGAGCAACCCGATAGCGCCACTTCTTTTTCTGTGCTTAACTGTGTGTCTGACTTATAAAGATATTGTTGCACTGTCGGTATCAATGGGTGAATTGCGCTGTAGCATCAAACCCTGTCCGTTTTTGTGATTGCAACAGAAGTATCTTTTACAGACAGGCAAAGTCACCTTGCTATAACGGTATCAGCAGTGGAATAATGCTTTTGCGTTTCCCACGCGGATTTCCGATAAAACACGGGGAAATTGCGAATTATTAAATTTGCCTGATGACGCACACACGCAGCAATGGCGTAAGACGTAATGCAAAATCAAGCAGTTAGCGGGCTGCGGATTGCAGCTTGGCCGGCAAGTGGAATCAGATCTGGCGACATTATTCTCAGAAGCTGTTCCCTCAGTAAATGCACTGTTTTCCATCAGGAAACACAGGCTACCGAAACATGCGTCTCTATGCAGACGACAACCGGGAGGTTGACGTCCCTGCGATAAGCCACGGGACCATCGGTTCACTCCGGTCATGCGGTTCTTTTGTCCGCAGCTCTATCAATAATGCAAGTAAAAATAACGAGTAAGTTGAAGATGAAAAGAATGTTAATTAACGCAACTCAGCAAGAAGAGTTGCGTGTTGCCTTGGTTGATGGTCAACGGCTGTATGATTTGGATATCGAAAGCCCGGGTCATGAGCAGAAGAAAGCAAATATCTACAAAGGTAAAATCACTCGAATCGAACCCAGTCTTGAAGCGGCTTTTGTTGATTACGGCGCAGAAAGGCATGGTTTCCTCCCTCTTAAAGAAATCGCCCGCGAATACTTCCCCAGCAACTATGCTTCCCATGGCCGCCCTAACATCAAAGATGTGTTACGTGAAGGTCAGGAAGTTATAGTTCAGGTAGACAAAGAAGAGCGTGGCAACAAAGGCGCTGCACTGACCACGTTTATCAGCCTGGCGGGTAGCTATCTGGTCTTAATGCCAAATAACCCACGTGCAGGCGGAATTTCACGCCGCATCGAAGGTGACGATCGCACTGAGCTCAAAGAAGCCTTGGGATCGCTGCAACTACCTGATGGCATGGGGCTCATTGTTCGTACCGCAGGCGTGGGCAAATCCGCTGAAGCGCTGCAATGGGATTTGGCTTTCCGTCTGAAACACTGGAACGCGATCAAAAAAGCCGCCGAAGGCCGCCCTGCACCGTTCCTGATCCATCAGGAAAGTAACGTGATCGTCCGCGCTTTCCGTGACTATCTGCGCCCAGACATTGGCGAAATCCTGATCGACAACCCAAAAATTCTCGATCTGGCGAAAGAACATATTTCTGCGCTGGGTCGCCCTGACTTCAGCAGTAAAATCAAATTGTACAGTGGTGAAATTCCGCTTTTCAGCCACTATCAGATCGAATCGCAGATCGAGTCAGCTTTCCAGCGTGAAGTTCGCCTGCCGTCCGGCGGCTCTGTCGTTATCGATACTACCGAAGCACTGACGGCCATTGATATCAACTCCGCTCGAGCCACACGCGGTGGTGACATTGAAGAAACGGCGTTTAATACTAACCTTGAAGCCGCAGACGAAATTGCCCGCCAATTGCGCTTGCGTGACCTCGGTGGCCTGATCGTTATCGACTTCATCGATATGACTCCGGTTCGCCACCAGCGTGAAGTTGAAAACCGCCTACGTGACTCCGTGCGTCAGGATCGTGCACGTATTCAGATCGGTCGAATTTCCCGCTTCGGTCTGCTGGAGATGTCGCGCCAGCGTCTGAGCCCTTCACTGGGTGAATCCAGCCACCACGTCTGCCCACGCTGTAGCGGCACAGGCACGATTCGTGACAATGAATCACTTTCACTGTCTATTCTTCGTCTGATTGAAGAAGAAGCGCTGAAAGAAAATACCAAAGAAGTCCACGCGATTGTTCCGGTTCAGATTGCATCTTATCTGCTGAACGAGAAGCGTGACGCCGTTAACGCCATTGAGAAACGTCAAGGCGGCGTGCGCGCGATCATCGTGCCACACGACGGTATGCAGACACCGCACTACTCCGTTGTTCGCGTCCGTAAAGGCGAAGAGAAACCGACGCTCAGCTATTTGCTGCCTCAGCGTTTGGAAACGGAAATACAGCAGCTGCAAGACGAACAAACGATCGAGCGTAAACAGCCTGAGCAACCCGCTTTAGCAACGTTTAGCATGGCTGAAATGCCAGAGGACACCGCACCATCGATTGCCAAAGCAGCGCCTGCTGCGGCGAAACCTGCGGAAGTCGCTCAGCCAGGCCTCGTTAGCCGTTTGTTCAGCGCCTTAAAAAGCGTCTTTGCTTCCGAGCCTGCGGCAAAAGCAGCGGATAGCGTTGACGATAAGAAGGCCGAAGAAGAGAAATCCACTGAAGGTCAGCGCCCTGAACGCCGGAACTCACGCCGTCAGGGTAATAATCGCCGTGACCGTGGCTCTCGTGACAATCGTGATGATCAGCGCCGAAATAAGCGACAAAACGACGAAGCGATTGTTGAAACCCGCTCTGCGGATAATGTGGAGAAAGCCGGTTCGGAAGAACAACCGCGCCGTGAACCACGTGCTGAACGTCAGCGTCGTCGTCAAGATGATCGTCGTCAGGCTCCAGCAGAGACAAAAGCACAGCCAGTTATTGATGATTCCGATGACAATGCAGTTGAGGACAAACCGACTCAAGTGATGCAGCGTCGCCAACGCCGTCAGTTGACACAGAAAGTACGTGTCCAGTCTGAAACTCAGCAGGATACTCTCTCTGATAACACGGCACTGGTTGCGGAAGCACCTGAGCTGGTTCAATCTTACGTTAAGCTAAACGACGTTACGGTGGACAATAGCGAGGTCGATAACGAGCAAAACGATGTTAATCGTGCCAATGCCGAAAATGGCGGTATGCCGCGTCGTTCACGTCGTTCGCCACGTCACCTGCGCGTCAGCGGTCAGCGCCGCCGCCGCTATCGTGATGAGCGTTATCCATCTCAGTCACCGATGCAGTTGGAGTTTGCCGCCGCATCACCGGAGATGGCATCAGGAAAAGTGTGGGTTAGCTACCCTGTTGCACAGTCACAGCAAACTGAAAGCCAACTGCAAGACGAGAACGTGGCAGCAATCGAAACACCATTGTTACCTGCCGTTGTCGAAGCCGCAGTGAGTGCACAAGCCGATGCGACTGAATCCAACACGATTGAAAACGTTGCGACTACTGAAGCCGCCGTTCAGGTTGACGCTGTTGTAACAGCAACTGCACAATCCGCAGACGTCATTCAGGATAGTAATGTAGCAAATGTTGAAGTAAGTGCTGCGGACGAAGACACGGCCGTTGAGCCAATCACCGAAAACACGGCTATTGATGATGCTATCGCTGCGGTTGCCGTGAGTGTGGTAGAAGAAGCAAAAGCCATTGGGGCTGATGATACTGTTGCAACTCAGGCCACTGAAGATGCGCAGACCACTGAAGCTGTCGTTACTGAAAATACAGTTTCTGCAGAGATTGCGACTGAGGTTGTTGCCGAAGAGCAGCCAGCAGATAACATTGCTGATGTGACCGAAACAGCCGATGTGGCAGAACCGGTTTCTACCCCAGAGATTGCCGCAGCACAGGAAGTCCGTCAGCCACAAAGCGTTCAGGATGAGCCAGTAGCCACCACCAGAACACAGCAGGTTGTGGAAGAGCCCGCAATGAGCGTGGCAAAACCAGCGGCTGTTGGTGTTGTTGAACTGCCTCGCTATAAGCTCCATGCAACGGCGCCAATGACTAAAGCACCGGCACCGGCATACCACGTGGAGCCTGCTCTACACAGTGATTGGGTACGCCCAGCCTATCCGTTCTCAGGAAAAGGCTCAGCAGGTGGTCATGCCGCAGTTAACCAATCAACTGCGCCAGCAACCAAGCCTACGCCAGTCAGCGAGTAATCCTGTTTTTTATAGACAAACACCCGCCAATTGGCGGGTGTTTTTTTATTCAGAAACTGTCGTTAGCCTAAAAAATTCAACGTCTTAATATCTACACTGTCTGTTTTACCATCCAGTTCCACCAAGAAGCGTTTAAAGTGCTCACTCTGCCCATGTGATGCCACTGCATCTTGATTCTTCCAACGCTCGAAGAACACAAACAAACCTAGTTTATCCACAACTTCATGCAGATCATACTGCACATTGCCTGCTTCCTGTCGGCTTGGCGATACCAAACGTTTTAGCGTCGCAGTAACATCTGCAATGAACTCTGCTTTTGCCTGAATAGTGGCCACAATACGAATTTCCATATACATCCCTTATTTATCAATGAAAAGATAATGCTATCAAATGCCAATCCACGGTTAATTTCAAGCATTCATCAACAAACGGATGCATTCAAATAGCTTTACGCTTATCCTTATCCCCCGCCGTATCAGTCCCAAAACCAACCGAAAGACGATGTTTTTCTACTGACCGCCGGAGCGCAATTCCATGACCGCACAGCCCACTATTCTTAAAATCCGTCGCCCTGACGATTGGCACATTCACCTGCGTGACGATCAGATGCTGGAAACCGTTCTCCCCTATACCAGCCGTTTCTTCGGCCGTGCGATTGTTATGCCTAACTTGACGCCGCCTATTACCAGCGTAGCCAGCGCTATCGCGTATCGTCAGCGTATTTTGGCCGCAGTCCCGCAGGGTGATAACTTTCATCCGCTGATGACGTGCTACCTGACCGATGCGCTTGATGCTAATGAAATCGTGAGTGGCTTTGAGCAAGGCGTCTTTACTGCGGCCAAACTCTATCCAGCCAATGCGACAACGAACTCCAGCCATGGGGTCACCAGTGTCGCCAATATTTCTGGCATTCTGGAACAAATGCAGAAAATTGGCATGCCGTTACTCATCCACGGTGAAGTTACCGACTCTGCCGTTGATATTTTCGATCGGGAAGCGCGCTTCATCGAAACCGTGCTGGAACCATTACGCAAACAGTTCCCTAAGTTGAAGGTCGTCCTTGAGCACATTACGACGAAAGAAGCCGCGCAGTATGTTGTTGAAGGTAACGATTATCTCGCCGCAACCATTACACCGCAGCATCTGATGTTTAACCGCAATCATATGCTGGTTGGTGGCGTTCGTCCCCACCTATATTGCCTACCCATCTTAAAACGCAATACGCATCAGCAGGCGCTACGTGAAGCGGTCGCTGGCGGCTGTGACCGACTTTTCCTCGGCACTGACTCCGCGCCCCATGCAAAACACAGAAAAGAGTCCAGCTGCGGCTGTGCCGGTGTGTTCAATGCTCAGTCGGCATTAAGTACCTACGCCACCGTTTTTGAAGAAATGAACGCGCTGGATAAACTCGAAGCATTCTGCTCCCTGAACGGCCCACGTTTTTATGGCCTGCCGGTAAACGACAGCTGGATTGAGCTTCATCGTGAAACCGTCACGTTCCCCGAAGAAATCGCTCTCGGCGACGAATCGCTAATCCCCTTCCTGGCTGGCCAAAGCCTCAACTGGTCAGTCCGTTAATCGACAAGCCCATCCGCATTATGCCGATGGGCTAAATTTTATTGCGTGTCTTGTTCTCCACTCACAATAACTGTATAAATAAACAGTTTAAAATTTGGAGGTCAGCATGCGCGTAGAAATCACTCTTGCAAAGACAACGCCTTTACCCGCCGGCGCAGTCGACGCACTCAGGCATGAGCTGGAAAAGCGTATTCACAAAATTTATCCCGACACTCCCATTCAAGTTCGTTATGCATCCGCAAATAACCTGACAGTCATGGGGGCAGGCAAAGAGGACAAAGATCGTATCTCTGAAATCTTGCAGGAAACATGGGAAAGCGCCGACGACTGGTTTACCGCAGAGTAATCTAAAGCTTGAAAAATAACGAAGATATAGGCTGTAATGGCAGTTTAAAGCGGCAATTCGCCATGTGCTATGACCGAGGGTATCTGTTATGACGGTAGAAAAACCAGAAGAGGCAATGACATTCGGGGAACTGCTGGAGCTGATTGGCGAACAACAACGCAAAATAGACGCTCTGGAACTTGCCTTTTCGTCCCTGGCATTCTGCCTTGATGAAAAAGCAAACAAACTGATGATTCACAATCTGGCACTCGAATCTCAAAATGAGAACCGGGATCCTGCGATGAAGAAATACCTTGCTCGACTTGCTGCCGCATTGGAGAAAAATGCAGGATTTGGTGTGGAATAATGCTCTTTCGCCGCTGTTAACAACACCTTCGGGATGAAAATCTGTTCATCCCGATATTTCATCTAACGCATCGCCTATCCCTTAGCCACACCTGTCTGTGTAATCTTTTTTACGAAAAATTGAAAATATTTCCCATAAATTAAATAAGCAGCAGTATACTGATAATGTTCATTTAAAAATAATGAGCCACCAGAAGCCTCGTTAGTCACTCATGTTAGTAACTAGTCAATAAGGGGTATTTATGGATAGAAAAAATGAAGTTATTCAGACACATCCTCTTGTAGGTTGGGACATCAGCACCGTTGACAGTTATGACGCCATGATGATCCGTTTGCACTACTTATCCACCTCGGACCAAGCACCAGATGAAGCACATGTAGACCGGACGCTTTGGCTAACGACCGATGTTGCAAGGCAACTGATACACATACTTGAAGCAGGTATTGCAAAAATCGAATCTACAGACTGTGACGCCAGTGATTATCGAAAACATTAGTAATTGATAACGTTATTAATATTATATTCAATACCCATTGATTTTCCTAAAATAACAACACCGCCAATAGGCGGTGTTGTTATTTTAGGGCTATTCTCATTTCTTTTTATATCCATCAATCAATTAAGTTGAACCTATCTGTTCTTATACCCCCACCGACTCTTATACTAATAATCACCCGCTACATCATTATTCAACTAATAGAGCCCCTTTCCAGTGCCATTAATTTATTTCACCGTCGTCTTTATTCATCCTTCGCCTGAAACCAGGCATTAGAAATATCTATTTCTAGTAAAGAACTTCCATAACCAAACTGAATAAATTATGAATTTAAATTCAAAAAAATTGCTCATGTTTATGATAATGTTGCAATTTGAAAGTTTATATTGATTTTATGTTTCTTCCTGTTAAATTTCGCCGAATTGACTGCGTTACCGATCTGATAAGGAGTTATCACCATGCTTTGGCGTAATACCTCTTCTCGTTATGGCCATATCAGCATTCTTTTGCACTGGATTGCAGCGTTAACCGTTTATGGCATGTTCGCTTTAGGACTGTGGATGGTCACATTAGGGTACTACAATATTTGGTATCACCGTGCTCCAGAGATTCACAAAGCCATTGGCGTGTTGTTCTTTGCCATCTTAATCTTTCGCGTGGTGTGGCGTTTTATCTCCCCACCGCCTCCGCCGTTGAAAAGCTATTCCACATTAACCCGCGTCAGCGCGACGCTGGCTCATATTGCGCTTTATGTCATTCTTTTCGCCATTCTCATTAGTGGATATCTCATTTCCACTGCCGAAGGGCATTCTATCTCAGTTTTTGGCTGGTTTTCTGTTCCGGCCATTGTCAGCGGCTTGACGGATCAGGCCGATATAGCAGGCGACGTGCATCTTTATCTTGCATGGGCGGTGGTTGCCTTATCAGCACTGCACGGTTTAGCCGCATTAAAACACCACTTTATCGATGGTGATAACACGTTGAAACGGATGTTGGGTCGCAACGTTCCTTAACTTTCTGGATTTATGGAGAAATACCAATGCTGAAGAAAACACTACTGAGCCTGACCGCTGTATCCATGCTTGCCTCTGCCGGTTCTGCACTGGCGGCAGAATACAAGTTCGATAAAGAAGGCCAGCACGCGTTTATCGAATTCCGCATTAAACACCTCGGTTACAGCTGGCTTTACGGCAGCTTTAACGACTTCGATGGTGCCTTTACCTTTGATGAGAAAAACCCATCAGCAGATAAAGTGAATGTCACTATCAACACCAACAGCGTTGACACTAACCACGCAGAACGTGACAAGCACCTTCGCAGTGCAGAATTTTTAAACGTTACCAAGCATCCGCAGGCAACGTTTACGTCCACTGAAGTGAAGAAAGACGGTGAAGATTACGATATTACCGGCAACCTGACCTTAAATGGCGTTACCAAGCCCGTTAAGCTGGATGCCAAACTCATCGGTCAGGGTGATGACCCGTGGGGTAACTATCGTGCAGGTTTTCAAGCCGAAGGCACTATCAAGCTGAAAGACTTCAACATCACGACGGATTTGGGTCCAGCTTCACAGGATGTAGAACTGATTATTGCTGTTGAAGGCGTTCGCCAGAAATAAGGCAGCACCACGTATCAACACGACACAGCCCTTTCCATTGGAAAGGGCTTTTTATTGCATGATGAGCCGTTCGCTATTCAGCCTTATCTTTCGCTACGGGTGCAGGAATGTGCAATGTTGACTGCAACAATCCTTTGGATTTATTGAAGATCTTCATCCCATTTTCACGCCCGCTGCGTATCGCCCTTTGCTCTTCGAGTGGCAACTTCGTTTCATCCTGACACTGCGTACTGCAACAGCCTTCGTACTTTGCGGCACAGTTCGGACATTGGATAAACAGAAGATGGCACCCTTCATTACGGCAGTTAGTGTGACTATCACACGACGCTCCGCACTGATGGCAATGCGCGATAACGTCATCAGAGATACGCTCTCCCATCCGTTCATCAAACACGAAATTCTTGCCGATAAACTTCAGCGGTAAACCCTGAGCTTTAGCCTGACGCGTATACTCGATAATGCCGCCCTCGACGTGATACACGTTCTTAAAGCCGTGATGCAGCATGTAAGCGCTGGCCTTCTCGCAACGGATACCGCCCGTGCAGTACATGACAATATTTTTATCACGCACCTCGTCCAGCATTTCAACCGCCATCGGTAGCTGCTCGCGAAAGGTATCCGATGGGACTTCCAGCGCATTCTCGAAATGCCCGACTTCGTATTCGTAATGATTACGCATATCAACAAATACAGTATCAGGATCGTCAGCCATCGCATTGACCTGATCGGCTTTCAGATATTGCCCGACATTCGCCGGGTTAAAAGTAGGATCGTCAATGCCATCGGCAACAATCCGTTCGCGTACTTTCATACGCAACACCCAGAACGATTTCCCGTCATCTTCCAAAGCGATGTTTAAGCGAATCTGATCGAGTGCCGGATGCGCACTGAACAATGCAGCTTTAAAGGCATCGAACTGATTATTGGGTACGCTGATTTGGGCGTTAATCCCTTCAGTGGCAATATAAATACGCCCGAAGACCTTATATTGCTCAAGCTGAATATACAGACAATCGCGAAAGGCTTTTGGATCGTCAATCGTAAAATATTTATAGAAGGAAACTGTGGTACGCGGCTCGGTTTCCGCAAGCATACGCGCCTTCAGTTCCTCATTAGAAATTCGGTTATGTAACACTGGCATGGTGTACGTTCCTGTTTTCATTGAGGTTAGCGTGTGACGTTCAATATCAAGCTATCGCTCGATACATCGAATCGCCCGGCATCATACCTGATAGCGCTGAGGCTGTCAGGGCATGAAATGAATAGCGCAACGAGAAAGAGTGATCTACCGTAAACCTATGACCTTACCGTAATCCCATGACCTCTGGGATTCATTTTTGCTTTCATGAAGTATCATCATCGAAGGATCTGTCATTATGAGTCAGCTTTTCTCCCCCGTATCGCTTGGTAAACTCGAACTGCCCAACCGAATCATCATTGCCCCCATGTGTCAGTATTCAGCTGAGGACGGCAAGGCGACAGCCTGGCATACGATGCATTTAGGTAACTTGTCACATTCTGGCGCTGGATTGCTCATTATCGAAGCTACCGCGGTTTCGCCAGAAGGTCGGATCTCCCCGCACGACCTTGGTTTATGGGATGACGCGACAGAGCAGGCTCTTGCTGGCGTGATTCAGTCTGTCAAAACCTATTCTGGCATGCCCCTCGGCATACAGCTGGGGCACGCGGGTCGCAAAGCCTCAACGGGCGTTCCGTGGAGCGGACGGGCATTTCTGCATCCAGAACAGGGAGGATGGCAGACTATCGCGCCATCGGCTGTCCCTTACAACGCCAGTGATGCAACACCACAGGCCATGTCAGAACCGCAAATCCGTGCGCTAATTAACGCGTTCGTTGACTCAGCTAAACGTGCGGATCGTCTGGGCTTTGATCTGATAGAGATTCACGCTGCTCACGGCTATTTACTGCACCAGTTCCTTTCGCCGCTGACAAATCAGCGCACGGATGGCTATGGCGGTTCGCTTCAAAATCGGATGCGTCTGGTCGTTGAAATTTACCGCGCGATACGCGACGTTTTCCCTGAACATAAAGCCGTTGGTGTGCGCATTTCTGCGACAGATGGTGTGGAAGGCAGCTGGGATCTGGAACAGTCCGTACAGCTCAGTAAAGCACTGCACGAATTGGGCTGCGATTTCATCCATGTATCCAGTGGTGGACTATCACCATTACAGCAGATTCATCCTGCGCCTAATTATCAGGTTCCCTATGCGCAGAGGATTAAACAAGAAGTTGGTATTACGACCATCGCCGTTGGATTGATCACCGAACCGGAACAGGCTGAAGCGATCGTTGCAACCGGTGAGGCAGATGCTATCGGGCTGGCTCGCGCGATACTCTTCGATCCTCGCTGGCCGTGGCATGCGGCCGCCAGACTCGGCGCACAGGTATCCGCCCCTGCACAGTACTGGCGTAGCGAACCACACTACGCCCGAGGCATTTTCAAACAATAACCATGTGCATCAGGCGATCCTTTCAGGGTCGCCTCTTCCCCATTTCACCACGCCCTATGCCACCAAAAGTCAAAAATCATTCTCTGGAGATGGTACGATTATTGCTTGTTTTTGTATAAAAATCAGTCAATAAGACGGCAATAGTTTGTTTTATTGGCAAAGCACCGCAATAATCTATCTTGCAGTTAATCATTAACTCGATTCTTTTTAACGGTTCGCGTGCCGACCAGCACCAAAATATTGATACTGAGGCCATGACACAAATCCCTTCTTTTAATCGTTCATTGCTACATCCGCGCTACTGGCTCACCTGGTTGGGCATCGGTATCCTTTACCTGATCGTTTTGCTGCCCTACCCCGTTATTTATCGTATCGGTACCACGCTCGGCTATCTGGCCATGCGCCTGCTACCAAAGCGCGTCAAGATTGCCGCTCGCAACCTTGAACTGTGTTTCCCCGACATGCCACAGGCTGAGCGGGATGCATTAGTCAGGAAGAATTTTGAATCGGTCGGCATGGGCGTAGTTGAAACGGGTATGGCCTGGTTTTGGCCGAATTGGCGTCTCGAACGCTGGTTTACGGTTACAGGCCTTGAGCACATACATCCTGAGAACGAGCGGGAGCAAGGCGTATTGCTGATCGGACTGCATTTTTTAACGTTGGAACTCGGTGCGCGAGTTTTTGGTATGCACAATCCGGGAATCGGCGTGTATCGTCCGAATGATAACAAGCTGATTGACTGGTTACAGACGTGGGGAAGGCTGCGCTCCAATAAATCCATGCTGGACCGGAAAGATCTTAAGGGCATGATACGCGCCCTCAAACAGGGGGACATAATCTGGTATGCCCCAGATCACGATTATGGCCCGCGCAGTAGCGTATTCGCCCCGTTGTTTGCCGTAGACACCGCGGCAACCACCCGCGGGAGCTATATGCTGATAAAAACGGCGCTTCCGGCAATCGTCCCATTTGTGCCACGCCGACTGCCCGAAGGAAAAGGTTATGAATTACTGATTCAGCCTGCTGAACAGGGTGCACCTGTAGATAATGAAACTGCGACTGCCGCCTGGATGAACAACGTTGTTGAACAGAACATTCTGCTCGCACTGGATCAATACATGTGGCTACATCGCCGTTTTAAAACGCGCCCGGAAGGCGAACCGTCACTTTATTAACTATCATATTTCAGCATTCACCGTTCCGGTTGCTCATTCCAAGAACGGCTACACGTTATGACAGACGAAAAAAAGCAACGGCGATGGATTGCCGTTGCTTTATCTTTCACACCACTAATTTTCTACACTACAAGCAGTTAGCTTTTGATATGAAGTGCGGGAAGTTTTTGGTAAGACTCAACCCACGCAGTATACGCTTCTGGTTTTTGCCACACATGGTAGTGCAAGCGCGAGATCGTAACAGGATCGCTAAGCAATGCCAGACGCTGATTATTGCTCACCTCTTCCGGCTTGCGATTCAAAGCATCACGCACATTCTGCTCACGTACGTCTTCAATTGCCTGGCTAAAGCGATGACGCGCCGTTGCCATTGCACTGGCAAGGGCGTTAACTGACGGATCAAAGACAGCCTGTATAAACCCGTTATCGAGTCTACGTTGGTGGTTCAATCGGCAATATTCATCCGTAGCGACCAGTTCGCGTGGCGGATTAAACTCTTCCGGAATCATCAACAGCTTCGCACGCTTACAGCTCAGCCCCAAGACCGCACGGCTCGAATAAACCGACACGAATGGCGACAGAATCAGTGAGAAGACAATCGGTGACAGCCACCACAAGAAGCGCAGATCCAACCATGCCATGCCAATCGCCCAGACCAGTCCGAGAATCAGCTGGGAACCGTGGCGCACAAATGCTTCGCTCCACGGCGTCGCATCATCGTCACGCTGTGGAGAATTCCACTGCACCGACCAGCCGAGAAACGCACTGACTACAAACACCGTATGGAACAGCATACGAACCGGTGCCAGCAGAACCGAGAATAGCATTTCCAGCAGCAGAGAAAGGAATACTCGGACAGCACCGCCGTACTCTTTTGCCCCTTTCGCCCACACCAGAATCACGCTCAACAGTTTTGGTAAGAACAGCAAGACTAATGTCGTTGAAAAGAGTGCGATAGCCAGTTCAGGCCGCCACTGTGGCCAAACGGGGAACAGCTGTCGAGGCTGCAAGAAGTACTGTGGTTCCATCAGTGTATGCACAACCTGTAAGGCTGTAGAGAGCACCAAGAACATAAACCACAGCGGTGCAGACAGATAAGACATCACACCAGTAAGGAACACGGCACGGTGAACCGGATGCATGCCTTTAACCAGGAACAACCGGAAATTCATCAGGTTACCATGGCACCAGCGGCGGTCACGTTTCAGTTCATCCAACAGGTTAGGCGGCAGCTCTTCATAGCTTCCAGGCAGATCGTATGCGATCCACACGCCCCATCCCGCACGACGCATCAGCGCCGCTTCAACGAAGTCGTGAGAAAGAATAGCGCCTGCGAACGAGCCTTCACCCGGCAGCGGTGCCAGAGCACAGTGCTCGATGAACGGTTTAACGCGGATAATCGCGTTATGGCCCCAGTAATGCGACTCACCCAGTTGCCAAAAATGCAGGCCGGCGGTGAACAGCGGCCCATAGACACGCGTTGCAAACTGCTGGCAACGTGCGTACAGCGTATCCATGCCAGAGGCTTTCGGCGAGGACTGGATGATACCGGCGTTCGGATTCGCTTCCATCAGTCTGACCAGAGACGTCAGACATTCACCGCTCATCACGCTATCGGCATCCAGAATCACCATATAGCTATACTGATTACCCCAGCGGCGGCAGAAATCATCGATATTTCCGCTCTTACGTTTGACACGACGACGGCGACGGCGATAGAAGATACGCCCTGCTCCACCAACATCACGGCACAGCTCCATCCAGGCTTTTTGCTCTGCCACGCAAATATCGGGGTCGTTACTGTCGCTCAGGACGTAAATATCAAAATGCTCAAGGTTGCCCGTCGCTTCAACCGATTCATACGTCGCACGCAATCCCGCAAACACGCGTTCTACGTCTTCGTTACAAATCGGCATGATTAACGCCGTGCGATGCTCAGGGTTCAGCGCCTCGTTACCCACCGTCGTGGAAGAGATACTGTATTTATCTCGACCAATCAGCAGTTGCAGGAACCCCATTAAGGCGGTCCAGAACCCGGCCGACACCCAGCAGAACAGTACCGCGAACAGAACCAGTATGCCGCTTTGCAGTACATAAGGAAGCAGTTGCATCAGCGAACGCGTCCAGGGCTGCCCCGCCATTTCAAACGGATCGATGAGCGCCCAGCCCTGATAAGGCAGGATGGTTTTCATGTACCAGGTTGCGATCGCCGTTTGGAACAACGTCAACGCCAGCAGAATATAGCGACGGATCGTCCCTACCAAACGCCAGCGGTTTTCGGAAATTTTCTCTTCTGGGCTGTAATGAGGGCGAGGCGGCACAGTACGACCCAACAGACTTTCCCACCAGCGGAGCAGTGGGTTTGTCCGCCAGACGTCAGGGAACATAGAAGCACGGGTAATGACAGGCATCGCTTTTAATGCCGTCCGCCCTTCTCTGTCTGTGCCGAGCTGTTTACCGTTGTCCAGACCATCAGCCCAGGTCATTTCAAGACGAGCCTGCACGGAATGCAGTGCAACATCGCCTTCTGCCTGAACATTAACCTGGTTACCTTCAGACTGTTTACCTTCAGACAAGGCATGATGCAAAACGGCCTGATCGTTCCAGGCCGCTTGCGGTAATTTTTCGCGAAGAACCTCTGCCTGCTCGGCAGGCAGAGGAAGTTTCTCAATATAATCGAGAGAGGAAGTTGACTTATTCATTAGCAGGCAGCTGATTGCTCCAGGTTTCAGTCAATGTCGTCTCGCCATTAACCAACGCAGCTCTCATTTCAGTCGGCTGTTTCGCATCTTTTACACGCAAACGCAGCGTCAGACGCCAGCCATGAGTGACCGGGTTATAGCGAACATTATTTTCTACAATCTCACCATTGTCGCCAATACTGACCTGAGAAGCTACCGGAGTGCTCTCATCCAGCTCTTTTAGATTCGGTCCAACAAAGTCCACAATGTAGGCGATCGTACCGTCAGGCTGGCGGATCAGGTTAGATTGTTTAACATCACCAGCAGAACGGCGAGTCTGTTGAACATAGGCAATGTTCGGGGAATGCAGTTGATCTTCGTCGCGCGTAAAGTGCAGACGATATTTAATATCCAGCGGTTTGCCCGTTTCTGGCAAGACATCAGGCGTCCAGAAGGCAACGATGTTGTCGTTGGTTTCGTCCGCGGTAGGGATTTCAACCAGCTCAACTTTTCCTTTGCCCCACTCGCCTTTAGGTTCAACCCAGCCGCTTGGGCGCAGATCGTAACGATCGTCAAGATCTTCATAGGCAGCAAAATCACGACCACGTTGCAACAGACCAAACCCTTTCGGGTTCTCTACCGCATACGTACTCACAGACAGGTGCTTAGGATTATTCAGCGGACGCCAAATCCATTCACCATTACCGGCATGAATTGACAAACCGTTAGAGTCGTTCAGCGCTGGACGGTAGTTCAGCGTCGGAGACGGCTGGTTCGGCCCAAACAGATACATACTGGTCAGCGGAGCGATACCCAGCTTGCCCACTTTATCACGCAGGAAGACTTTAGCCTGAACATCGACGACGCTGTCACGACCCGGATAAACGGTAAAACGGTAAGCCCCTGCGGCACGCGGCGAATCCAGCAGTGCATAAATAACCAGATGTTTATCATTCGCTTTTGGACGTTCAATCCAGAACTCACGGAAACGCGGGAACTCTTCCCCAGAAGGCAAAGCCGTATCGATAGCCAGACCACGGGCGGACAAGCCATAAATCTGGCCTTTACCTACCACACGGAAATAACTGGCACCCAGCATGCTGACGATTTCATCGTTCTTATCTGCTTTATTGATCGGATAGAGCACTTTAAAACCAGCAAAGCCAAGATTTTTAACCGTTTCAGGATCGTGATTAACGGAACCAAAATCAAAATACTCAGGAGAGTATTTAATCTCATCAACCGTTGTCGCCGTGACTTCATTAATTTTTACTGGGGTATCGAAATACATCCCCTGATGGTAAAACTGGAGCTTGAAAGGCGTCTGTACATTATTCCAGTATGATTTATCGTTATTGAAACGAATCTGCTGGTAGTCCGCAAATTTCATATCACGAAATTGCGCAGGAAGATTACTTTTCGGCGCTTCAAAACCCTTTTGTGCCAGCTTTTCAGCCTGCTGTGCCACATCATCAATAGAAAATGCCCAAGCAGGCACTGCGCTTACAGACAGCATAATGGCGGCGGACAGCCAGCGAAGGCTAGCAATCCGCTGTTTAAACCCAAATTTATTATCCAGCACAGCTCCCCCTGTTGGTGTGCTTCAATCAACTAAAATCCATATTAATGGATAAGTTAGCTTTCCTACAACTTGATAAATATATTGTTCATCATAATAGGTCAGCGTTTAAACAACGAGAACGCTAAAGCATGATAAACCGGGTTGTAAAAATGGAAAACAGCCACGGACTATAACGAATATCGACCTGCATAGGCGTAGGATTATTCCGTTTACGCCCACGCCATTTCCGATTATCCGCCGATAAAAAACCTGACAGATGGCGACATCGACTCACATAGCGCTTAAAGCATGGCTGGTATAAACATTTGTGTAACAAGGCAGGGACAAGTAAAGTACACTCCTTGGCTGAACTCGGTATTGTTGAATTAAGACTGCTATGCTTTTGTCCGCATTACGACGACGAAGTTTCCCAGCCTGGGTTGGCATCTTCGCTATTTTGACCATATTCATCGCACCAGTGATTTCACAAACACTGGTGCTTCATGAGCCTAGTGCAATTGCGCATAATACAATCTCATATAGCACAGCGTCATCCAGTAACAGCGGCAGTATAGCTGACCATCATCATAATCATACTGGTCACACGATGCCCGAGCATGGTGTGATGGCATCACACCATTCTCCCTCATCACCGTCCATGATGATGGATCATGCTGCTTGCGGTTACTGCGTACTCTTTTCGTATACGCCAGCGTTGTTCGCAACAGGATCTCTCAATCCCATACTGACCGCGTCTTTATCGGAAGCGCTGGTTATTCACTTTATCTCACGCACTGTCCTTCCTGAACGTTATGCTTCTCCTGTAGTACGCGCTCCGCCCTTCTGAATCATGCCCCATCATGCTCATGTGCATTTATAACGCATCGCGCTATACCCTTTCAGGTGTGGCGTTTGATCATTTTTTGCCAAATGATTTCAGAGGGTTCTATGTCACACCCTAATCAGGCGTCAGCAACTGCTGCTGCCACCGCCGTGCGCCAAACTGGAGAAAACACGTCGGATCAACAGGCGATAGATAAAGTATCGCCACGTGCCGCGATCGTCGCTCTATTCATCCGGCTTCATTTCTATATTGGTATTTTCGTTGGTCCTTTTATTTTTGTCGCTGCTCTGACAGGAACGTTATATGTCCTGACGCCGCAGATTGAAAACCGACTGTATTCGCACCAGCTCTTTACCGAAAGCCTGGGTACACCGCATTCGCTGGCTGAGCAAATTCGTGCAGCACAGGCAGGACTCACTCGCCACCAGGATGCAAAATTACTGGCGATACGCCCTGCCCCTGCGGCAGGTGAAACTACCCGCGTCATGTTTACCTTGCCGGAATTAGGACCATCGGAAAGCCGCGCCGTTTTCATTGATCCCATATCGCTGGAAAATCGCGGCAGTGAGATTGTTTACGGCACCAGCGGGATTCTGCCATTTCGTACCTGGCTTGATTACCTGCACCGTGGGTTGCTGCTAGGCGATGTCGGGCGTAATTACAGCGAGCTGGCTGCGTCCTGGCTGTGGGTCGCGGCGCTAGGCGGTATTGTCATCTGGTGGTCAACCCGACATATGTCGTCAGCAACCAAGCGGCGGAAATTGAAAAATAGCCGGACGACAACAGCGAAGGTGCAGCGCCTGCGTCATTGGCACGCAATGATGGGGCTCAGCCTTGTGCTTGGCTTGCTCTTTTTCTCCGTAACGGGGTTAACCTGGTCGCAATGGGCGGGAAGCAACATTTCTGTCGCCCGCACCGCGCTAGGATGGCAAACCCCATCGGTGAAAACTCAGTTGCCTGCCCCCCTGTCTCATCACGACATGATGCACGGTCACGATATGACGATGGCCACGGATGAGCACGCAGAGCACCATGCGTCAATGCCGATGGGAAATGTCGATGCCTCTTCACCCACGTTATTTGACGAGGTACTGGCTGCCGCACGTCATGCCGGGATTGATGCCAATAAAATCGAAATTCGCCCCGCCACTCAACCGCATCGCGCCTGGACCGTCAGTGAGATCGACCGCGCCTGGCCAACGCAGGTTGATGCCGTGTCGGTCAATCCTGATACGCTGGAGATTGTAGACAAAACCAATTTCAACACCTTCCCGCTGGCCGCCAAGCTCACTCGTTGGGGCGTGGATGCGCACATGGGCGTGTTATTCGGATTGCCAAACCAGCTCATCCTCGCGGCGTTTGGGCTTGGGCTCTGTGCAATGATCGTGTGGGGCTATCGGATGTGGTGGATACGCCGTCCAAAATCTCGTCATGACGCAAACCCGGTTAACACGCTGACGGCAGCATTGCTGCTGGTTCCTGTCTCTCATCGTGTACTCATTGCGTTCATTACGCTACTGCTGGCAGTGAGTTTGCCCGTTATGGGAATCAGCCTGATCGTCTTCCTGTTCATTGACGTTGTTCGGTGGCATATGAACCATCCAAAACAGAGCATCGTTAAACGCTAATTTTGCACGGTAACCATCACCTGCCATAACCATAAAAAAACCGCCATTGTGCAGCAACACAATGGCGGTCAATTAACGCTATATTATGAATAATAAGGCGTTAGAACGTGGTCCAATCCGCCAGTTCGCCTTTAGCAGACGTTTTTTCGGCACGGTTATTTTTAGGTGCAGCCAGCGCAGGCGCTGCTGCTTTTCTATTTAACACAGCACTTTTGTAGGATGAACCTAGATTAAATACGCTGACCGTACGTGCAAGGCTATCGGCTTGCTCCTGCAAAGAGAGAGCCGCAGCGGCGGATTCTTCAACCAGCGCGGCGTTTTGCTGGGTTGTGGTATCAATCTGACCCACGGCTAGGTTGATCTGGTTGATTCCATCGCTCTGCTCGCGGCTTGCCTGCGCAATTTCGCTGATGATTCCCGTTACGCCCTGCACATTCGTCACCAGTGAGTTCATCGTGACGCCAGTCTCTTCTACCAGCCCCATGCCGTCCTGCACTTTCTTGAACGAATCATCGATAAGTTCTTTGATTTCTTTTGCCGCCGTCGCGCTTCGCTGAGCCAACGCGCGTACCTCACTGGCAACAACGGCAAACCCTCTCCCTTGTTCACCCGCTCGCGCCGCTTCAACGGCAGCATTCAGCGCCAGAATATTAGTTTGGAATGCAATGCCATCAATCACGCCGATAATTTCTGCCATACGCTGTGATGAATCACGGATACCGCGCATTTCCTGCGTTACCGTTTCCATCATGGTACCGCTTTTCTTCACCGTTGCCGACGCGCTGGCAGCAAGGTCTGTCGCCTGCGTCGTGTTATCGGCAGTATTTCTTATTGTCGACGTCAATTGTTCCATTGATGACGCCGTTTCTTCCAGCGAACTTGCCTGTTCTTCCGTTCGGGCAGATAAATCCTGGTTCCCTGCCGCAATTTGCGATGCGGCACTGGAGATCGTTTCTGCACCATCGCGCACCTGGCTGACAATCTGCCTTAAGCTGCCGTTCATATTATTCAAGGCGGATAACAGCTGACCGGTTTCATCTTTACGCTCGGTATAAATTTCAGAGGTCAGATCGCCTTTCGCGACATTTTCGGCAACGCCCAGAGCTTCCTGTATCGGCTGAGTTACGCTGCGGGTAATCAATGAAGCAATAATTAATCCAGCCAGCGCACTGATGATAATGATCGTAGCAAGGACCATCAGCGCGTTTTTATAACTATCACCCACCTCTCGCGCTGAGGATGCCATTTTGGCATCCTGTATATTGATGAACTCATGAACCTTGCTGATGTATTTCGCCTGAGTAACACGCGTTACGTTGAAGTATTCTTCCGCAGCAGAGTCGGTGTTTCCTGCCGAGATCAATGAAGAGAGTTTATTTGCGGAGCCAAGGAAATCGCGGCGAATGTCGCCAATATCACGCAGTATCGCAACGGACTTATCGTCGCTTACTGATTGGTTCAGGTACTCCATGAGTTCAGATATCGTTCCTGAACGCTCTTTGTTCAGCGCCAACTGTTTGTTAATTTCACTTTCTGATTTAAGTAGTAGCAACAGCTGCTGATTATTGAGGTAATTATTCAGCTCATCAATGAGCTTGTTACTTTTGACGGTGAGTGGGTAATTTTGCGAAACAATTTCATCCACTTTTTCGTGAAAGTCACTTAGCTTTGAAATTGCAACACTGCCAATTACCAAAAGCATTAATACCAGGAAAGAAAATCCCGCCCCTAATCGATATCCTATACGCCAGTTGGACAAACTCATTAACATCTCCTTAATTAATTTTCTCTATCTGTATAAAAATATATAATTAAAAATTAATATTTATTTAATAAATACAGATAGCTCCAATACTCTTTTTCATAACAAAAAACACACATCTCTGGACAGATTATTTATATGCCCTGGTGAGAAACATAAACAATATATTGATAGACATGGTCCATCAAACCACATCCATCACAGCGCGGTCGAATTGGTCTAGCCAGATACGGCGATGGGTGCAAGGCATCTGCACATACTGGCGGTGGAAAAAGCGTCATCCTTTACACCTCATCTTTCACCGCACGTTCTCGTACCATGACTGGCTTCTTACATTCCCATGTTCCCTAAAGCCCAGAAACATTACCGTCACTAAAATTAGTGGTTAAATAGCAGCGACAAGGGTGAATAAAAACCAGAACACCTCTTCCTTACGCCGAAGGGGGTATCGGCCTTTTGTAGATAATCTTTATATTTTCTAACTTATGGCATTAATATCTATTAAATCGATCATTTTTTTAAAATCTATCTATTTATAAGATATATAGACTTTAGAAAAATGAATATTGTATTTAGGATATGACAATAAACTCAAAAATAAATAATAACAATTTGTTATACATTTAAATAAACACTGTTTGAATTTATATTCAACCACATGCAGGGAATAGAGATATATGAAAAATGAAGAAAATGGCGTGGGATAATGTGCTTTTCGGTGATATCCACGTGCTATACGAACATCAGGGGGAGCAAAAAAGACTCACCCAGACACCTTTTTATCAAGGTGTCTGGGTGATTTAATTTTGTTCTCTATTCTTTAAATCAATCAGAGATCAGAATCACATTCCAGCATTACTTTTTCTTGGAAGTCGCTTTAGATTTACCTTTCAGTAATTCTCGGAGTTTCTTGAGTTCTTTCTGCGTCAAGGGTACTTCTGCACCAACTTCCTCTGTACCCTGGCTATCGACCGATTCAGGAGACAACTCAGAGTTCTGGTGGCTTTCATCAAAGCTTCTCAGTAATCGAGCACTAACTTCTGCACTAATAGATACTTCGTTTTCCAATGCAGCGGCTTTGATTTTTTCTTTCAGCTCTGAGGAAATCTTCAGGGACAGGCTAGATATCTCACTCATTTTATTACCTTTCTCATGGGGTAAAATAGTAAGCTATGACAGCCAGCTAACAATGTCCATACTGAAATAAAAATTTAATATTTATGTCACAAAAATAGTTTAATTAATTTATTAGCAAAAAAATTATTACTTCGCTATTTTATTTCTCTACTGAATGTTATGCATTCCCATTTTTCATTCTCCAGCCATCAATCATTTTTCTGGTCACATCGTCTTTGTAACAAATAGGCGAATCCCTCCATGCGCTACGCTTACCACACTTACTGCCATTACGTACTGAATTATAAGGACAAGGGCAGTTATCGGAATAAGAATAAATTGATTCCTGAATGATCTTTTCTTTGATCTGCTCATCAGAAATCCGAGAATTTTTCGCCATACTGAGTGTAGAAACAGAAAGCAGGATCACTGCACATCCCATCGCAACCGATAGCATTATTTTCATACCGATGGTCTCATTTTAGCCAGAGGCTAATAACTGTAGTGCCAAACAAATTAAGTACCGCAGGACAATGCTTCCCACTATGGGTTAAAAAATTGATCATAAAATATTAACAACATAAAATGCAGGCGCTTCGAGGATAAAAGGAAATAAACGTGCCACATCACTCCCTATGGGAACTCATTATACTTACCTACACGATCGGTTTTGCCGTTTCCCTGATCGTTACTTTCTTGTTAAGTAAAGATAAATCTCTGCTCATCCGGTTTTTGGCATCGTTAATGATAGGTCTGACCTGGCCATTGAGCTTTCCCGTGGTTCTGCTGTTCTCGATTTTTTGAAGCGGCGTTTATCTTCCACACAACGCACATGATGACTCAATGCCGCAACGCCTATGCTCGCCTTTTAGAGGGAATATCCCACAATGCGTAACATTCTGATCAGCGCCTGCCTCTCTGGCTTTCCTGTTCGCTATAACGGTACGGAAAAGAAATCTGTCGGCGAGTACCTTGCCCAGTGGCGACAACAGGAAAGGCTGATTACGTTTTGCCCAGAGCTCGCTGCGGGTTTCTCAACGCCCAGACCTTCAGCGGAGATTATTCCGGCCTCAGGTGGTAATTCGGTCATCAAGGCTGGTGCCAAAGTTGTCGAAGCAGCCGGTGGCGATGTAACCGAGCGTTATATCCTGGGCGCCTGGCTAACACTGCAAATGGCACAAGAGCATAACTGCCGCTTCGCTCTCCTGACGGAAGGAAGCCCATCCTGCGGCAATCGCATCATATACAGCGGACGATTTGATGGTTCACAAACGGCAGGCAGTGGCGTCACCGCAGAATTGCTGCGCCACCACGGTATCGACGTGTTTTCCGATCGCGAGATCGAGCAATTAATCGAACGCGTTGAATATTGCGATCGTCACGTTGACGCATAACCGCAACGGCCATCATTGACATCTAAACATGGCAGTTGCGTTATGCAAAAAACTAACGGACAACAAGTACTGACATTTTTGCATGGCGAACAATGGCAGCAGCATTTGAGCCAAGCAGATAGGTTTTCACATTCGGTCGCCGCGAACCAATGACGATTAAATCTGCATTAATCTCTTCCGCCAATGCGAGCACCTCATCTCTGGCCGAGCCAAAGCTGACGCTGCATGACAAACGCGATGCAGGAAGATCGATCGTTTTCATCAGTAACTTCAGCTTGTCATTCGCTTTCACCACCGCCTCATTCTCAAACTCTTTTATGCCAAAAGAATAAGCGGATAAAAATGCCGACGCATCAGGGAGGGAATGAAAGAGGTGTATTGCGGCACCCGACATTTTAGCCAACCTGACTGCATGCGTAAGCGCGTGTGTGGTGAGTTCATCTTCTTCTATATCTACTGGCACCAGGATGCTTGTGTACATAATCACCTCTCCCCGTCGTGGATAACTGATTACCTGTCAGTCTGTAAGAAGCGTAGTCTGCCCATCGTCAGCAGACTATGATCACGTTCACTTTTACGCATGTTTCCTGGATTTTTTTGACCAGATATGCGCATAAAGCGCGCCGTTAACTCACCGCAATTTTCCTTTAAAGCGACCGTGAATAGATACGCGACGACTCACCCCAAGGGTGATGCCCTATTCCCGTAAAGTGGAATCCATATCGTTCATAAAAGCCGGCCAGCTCGGTGCATAGATGCAGCTTAGAAAACCCCATTCGGCGAGTTTCCTCAGCGAGATGTTCAATAATCTGTCCCGCATAACCGTTGCCACGATGACTCTCTTCAATGTAAAGCGCACACAGCCAAGGATAAAGATCCATACGGCTGATAAAATCATTAGTGATTAACCCTGCGCCACCAATAATATGCCCATCTTCTTCCAGCAAATACCAATCAGGCAATGAGTTTTCGGCATCAATGCAGTGGTTGATACAGTCTTCATAAAGCACCAATGTGTCATCTGACGCCCAATGGCGTTGAAAATAATGAACAGCCCGTTCTTTGTATTCGGGCCGATTTCTGACAGAAATAATCTTCAACATAGGGCTAGCGACCTGCCTTCCATGAAGCAATGATGTGTTCTGTTGTTTCTACCGTAATCGTGTTGTCCGGAATAATAAAATTCCGCCACACGTCATTGTAATGTGTGATTAACTGTTCTGCTTTAAGTTCACCGCGATTGGCCGTCGTATGTGCATCGGCAGCAATCGCCAACGCATAGCCTCGGCTGGCCGCATTTTTGATGGTTGCATCAACGCAATAATCTGTCGCACATCCGCAAATAGTCAGGTGGTTAACGCCCAGTTCCGCCAACACATCAGCTAACGGCGTGCGGTAAAACGCATCGCACGCCGTTTTGGTAATAGACAAACTGCCCTCTGGGCGGTTCAGCTCAGGTAATAACTGCCATCCCTCGCTGCCTGACAGCATGCCGTCCTCTTCGTGCTGAATGAAAATAGTCCGATCTGCTGCGCCTGAAAGCTGGTTTACCAATGCAACTGTCTGTGCTTGTCGCGCTCTTGGTGTTGTAAACACCGCATTTTGCATATCGATGACCATCAAAACCTGCATTTTTTTCCTCATTTTTACACTTAAGATCGGCAGTCATTATCACCACGGACATAACAATCTGTCATCACCCAGCCACACTGACCCTGATTAGAGCATGTCCACTATACCATGAGGATAAAACTTGATTTCCCCTGAGCGCAGCAAATCAATATCAAACCAACGGGTAATAATTGGCACACCGTTTGTCTCCATACCATGAATGACATCTTGCTGATAAAGCGACTCATCCTGAAAGCGTGCTTCATAGACAAAAACAATCTCATGCCCCGGTTTGCCGTTGTAGGAAAAAATATTCTCTGAAACGCCCAACAGCGAGAAGTCCCTAGCCGCTACGCTGATTTCTTCCAGGACCTCCCTCTCTGCCGCCGCCTGTGACAATTCGCCAAAATCGATGCCACCACCGAGCGGCAGTACATAATGTTCATCTTTTATAGGGTCATACCCTTCTGCTAACAGAATCTTGCCATTGTTGCGGAAAAGACAAACTGCTTTTGCTCTGATCTTTTGCATGCCAACGCTCCAGGTAAACTACGGCACTATTTTTGATAAATAGGGTATTTTTGATAAATAGGAATTTTTGATAAGAAGACATTTGTTGATAAGCGTCACGTACCCCAGAAAAATGTCACCATCTTGTACAGATCAAAATCCTATAGGGCTTAATCAAAATGCATTAATAGTCTTTATGTTAAGTTAAGATGTTTTCCTGCCTCCTTTCATTTCGTCATGTTTAACTTATTGATGTCACTCCATGTCGTATAATTATTTCAGACATATTATTGGTGAGGAACGAAAAATTCATATTTATTCACCTGACCATTGATCGCCGTCATCCTTTCATCCCCTAATGAACCGTTGAGTAACGCGGTGTTTATTTATCTCATCGACTGGTTTTATGCGTATGATGCGCTAAAGTTAACTAGCCGATTCTCATATCTGGCGGATAATGTATTAGCGCTGTCTGGTAGTATACGTGCAAGCCCATGTCCAAAGCATGAAAGGGAGGAGAAGCAATGCGCCCAGAGGTGTCCCCAAACGAGTTCCCTACATCTGATGGTCTCTATCTTGATTCTCAGGTCAGCAATATGGAAATACTTGGCAACATTGTGGACGAAATTATTCAATCCGGTCATTCCGTCAGCAACAAGGCTATCATCGCTAAATTAATCCACAAAATTGATACCGGAGCCAATGCTGCTTTTCAGGAAAAATACCGTGCATTGCTGGAACTGGTTGTTTATAAAACACAGGATGACTTCCTAGTTTAATATGCTGTCAATACATCAACCACATCCTTTCGGTGAAGTGAAGTTCGCGCGCTCCCACGTGAATATTTTATTTAACGTATATGCAGCCGCCTATGAATATATCATCGATAAATAATGTAGGTGTTTATTACTTCCGAGTAATGACGATAGGTTTATTAATAACGCGTTGCGTAATATATATTTTTTTTACCAACCGTTAGTATTTATTTCTAAATGAATATGGATGGGGGAAATTCAGAGCATATCTTTGGTTCTCGCTCAAACATGCCCAGCGCAAATACTGCCGTGAACAACGACAACGCTCGCATCAGCACCACAAGACAAAGCGTCTCATCGGATTGGATAACAAAAACGAAAACGGGACGGCGATCAAGTATGGTTTGGCATTCCGTGCAAATTGTCACGCCCGGAAGGGTTTTCCTCCACTTTTCGGGATTGGGTTCACCACACAAACGACAGTAGTACAGTAATGTAATGAAGGCGTGGTTGCCGGCTTAAAACGATTCTGTTCAGTGCTTCTTCCTCACAAAGGGTGATACGGTTCCAGACGGCTGTCAGGGAAAGCCTTTTTTCGCGGGAAGACCATGATTCAGTAACCTGCATCATGGCTTCCAGCACATCAGGTGTATCAAGGTTTTCAGTGCATTTCTTTTGCTATGACAGCCAGATTTCAGCATCAACGGTTTCATCTGGAAAAGCCGCATGATCAAAATCAAATAACCCGGTATTTAGTACATTATCAATGTGGAACCTGACCGAACTGCGATACCACAATTTTCGCTCGTGGATTAAGTGAACGCAAAATAGATAGCCCCACAGCACAGGGAAATCCGTGCTGTGGGACACAGGCCAATCAGGCGTTCAGCGTGGCGTTATCAATGACGAAGCGGTATTTCACATCGCCTTTGAGCATCCGCTCGTAGGCCTTATTGATTTCATCGGCGCGGATAAGCTCAATATCGGAAACAATTCCGTGCTCGGCACAGAAATCCAGCATTTCCTGCGTTTCAGGAATGCCACCAATCATCGATCCCGCCACCGTACGGCGTTTCATGATCAGGTTAAACACGTTGGGAGAAGGATGAGGTGATGCAGGCGCACCGACCAGCGTTAGCGCGCCATCGCGCTTCAGCAGAACCAGAAATGCATCCAGATCGTGCGGCGCAGCAACGGTATTCAGGATTAAATCGAAGCTGCCCGCGTGCGCTGCCATTTCTTCTGCGTTACGAGACACCACAACGTCGTTTGCCCCCAGCGCCTTGGCATCTTCACGTTTGGATTCAGACGTGGTGAACGCCACAACATAAGCGCCCATGGCATGCGCCAGTTTGATCCCCATGTGACCAAGCCCGCCGATACCCACAACGCCGACTTTCTTACCCGGCCCAGCATTCCAATGGCGCAGCGGTGAATAGGTGGTAATCCCCGCGCACAGCAGAGGTGCGACCGCAGCCAGTTCCGCCTCGGAATGACGGACGCGCAGCACATAGCGCTCATGCACGACGATCTGCTGGGAGTAGCCGCCAAGCGTCCAGCCGGGCTCATCCGACGTCGGGCCGTTATAGGTGAGAACCATACCGTCACAGTAGTTCTCTAAACCATCGTCGCACTCTTCACAGTGCCGACAACTGTCCACAATGCAGCCGATACCCACCAGATCGCCTGGCTTAAAGGCGGAGACATGTGCTCCTACCGCGGATACCCGCCCGACGATTTCATGGCCGGGCACGCAGGGAAACTGCGTTCCTACCCATTCAGCACGCACCTGATGCAGGTCCGAGTGGCAGATACCACAGTACGCAATCTCAATTTGGACATCGTGGGCTCCCGGCGCACGACGAACTATCTGCAACGGCTCAAGAGGTTTGTCGCCCGCATGGGCCCCATACGCATTTACAAGCATGGCTATTTCCTTTTCTGTTGAAAAACCGATCATGTTAAGAAATCGACTATTTTCCTAAATCCCTCAGCAGATAGGTATAGCATTCCGATGGTTTTCTTGCCTGTTCCAATGAGTCTCACCTCATCAGAGGGTAATTTTGGTCAATGCCAGAGACGCGCCTAACGCAATCAGGGCAACACCGATACCTTTATCGACCCAATGTTGACGATCGATCAGTCGGCGACGCATGGCCGGAGCAGCAAAAAACAGCGCAACAATACTGAACCAGACCCAGTGCGCCACCGACATGAATAACCCATAGCCAAAATTATGGCTCATTGGGCTACCGGGCTGTACGACCTGAGTATAGGTAGCGACGACAAACAGCATGGTTTTTGGGTTAAGTGCATTGGTGAGAAAGCCCATGCGAAACGCGGCAAGCGATGACGGCGCATTACCGGACGCCTCTTCTAATTTTATTTTTATCTTATTGGTTAATGACTTATACCCCAGATAAATCAGATATGACGCTCCCAGAATCTTCATCGCCATAAATATCATAGGAGAGTTAACAATGAATACCGCGATGCCAAAAACGGTATACATCACATGGATCTGGACGCCGCAGGCAATGCCAAACGCGCTGAGTAAACCGGCGCGCGAACCAAAGGCATAGCTGTTGCGGGTCACCATAGCAAAATCAGGCCCCGGACTGATCACCGCCAAAATAGTGATCGTCGCGACAGCAATTAACTCATTCATTAACGTTTTCCTTGTTCGGCAAGCCATCATTTTCACGATGATTTTGCACAGATGGGTAACAGACAGACTAAAAGAGGAATGCAAAAATTACTGACGCAATACGACTAGCAAAGGTGCGTTCCTCACGATATTTCCTCATTATTTAGGCTATTAGGCTTTTTCCCACCTGAGGAAAGTGTGATTATTCAGCGTTTGCATGTGGCAAAAAAGCGATTTATCTTGGTATAAATCCGTCAAATTTCATCGTGTATATGAAAATTCCTTCGTTAGCCTCTTTTCGCTTCTTTGAAGCAGCCGCACAAACCGGCAGCTTTGTTAAAGCCGCCGAGTCCCTGCATGTCACGCATGGTGCCGTCAGCAGGCAGATCAGATTGCTGGAAGATGCGCTGGGGGTTGAGCTATTTGAACGACGCAACCGAGCGATCTTTTTAAACGCTGCGGGCCGTTCTTTGCATACGGTCACGCAGTCCGTTTTTGAACAGCTTGAAGGCGCAGTTTATCGGCTACAGCAAAGTGCACAGGATGACGTGCTGACGCTGTCATGCGAGCCTACGATTGCCATGAAATGGCTGATTCCACGGCTACCGGCTTTTAATCAGGCGCATCCCGATATCAAACTTCATCTGGTGGCTGCGGGCGGGCCGATTGATTTTGTGCGTAGCGGCGTTGACCTCGCGCTACGGCGTGACGATTTTCATTGGGAGCCGCAAACGCATGCGGTAAAGGTGTGTGACGAATGGATGGGGCCAGTAAGCCGTGACAAAACCGAGCGCACAAACAGTCTGGAAGGGATGCATTTGCTCTATACCGGAACGCGACCGAAAGCGTGGGCAACCTGGCAACGGCAGATGCATGTGTCACTCAAAGGCAGCACCAGAGCGGACTATGAGCACTTTTATCTGTGTATTCAGGCCGCCGTCTCGGGATTAGGCATAGCAATGGCGTCTTTCCTGATGGTGCAAGACGAGATGGCAAACGGGCAACTGCATGCACCGTATGGATTTGCGCGGGATGGGTCTGCGTATTATCTGTTATCGCCCATCCCCCTTGAGCAAAATGAAAAGTATGTACGATTTCATACCTGGCTAATGCAGGAAGTTTCCACCGGCCTTTCCGGGGTCGAGAATGCTTGTTAAACCCGCACAGGAAGTACAATGACAGCACATGCCCGTGAATCCAATTTCACGACACTGAACATGATTATCGCCGCCTCACTCGTGGGGTTGGTGACAGGGTACACGCTACCGCTGATCAGCCTGAAACTGGCAGAGCACGGACACAGCACGGCGACGCTCGGTATTCTGGCGGCCCTTCCAGCGGCGGGGATGATGCTATCCTCATTCGTTACACCGTGGCTCAGCCGCCACCTGCACGCTAGCTATCTGTTATCCGGCAGCCTGATTATTCTGGCGGCCTCAACCGTTGCCTCACTCCTGCTGTCACACCCTGTCTCGCTCATTTTCCCCCGTCTGTTAACTGGGCTGGCCTCGGGGATTTTGGTGGTGCTCGGAGAAACCTGGGTTACCAGCCGGGCTTCAGACAAACACAAAGCGACACTGACAGGGCTGTATGCTTCCGTTTTCACAGGATGTCAGTTGATAGGGCCGTTGCTTATTGCTGCTGGGGAGCATATTCAAATCTATGCACTATGGCTGATTTGTGGCATATCCGCTGCGTGTGCATTCATGTTGAGGAACTGCGCCAGTATGGTTCGATCGGATGAACAGTCCTCGACGTCTTATCGAGATCTTATCCCTTTTCTCCCAGCAATCGCCTCTGGCGTGCTCTGCTTCTCCTTCTTCGATGCCAGCATACTTGCGCTCTTTCCGCTTTACGGCATGGAACAGGGCTTAGACGAAAAATCCGCGATATTACTGGTCACACTCATTTTTCTGGGCGATGCCGTATTTCAGACGCCGATTGGCTGGCTGGCAGACAAATGCGGCATCATCAAAACCCACATCAGCTGCGGCATCCTGTTCTGTGTGATGCTGGTATTGATCACTTTCTCATTCTCCTCCCCTGCACTTTTGGTTCCCATCTGTATCGTACTGGGCGCAGCGGCAGGCGGGCTTTACACGCTGTCTCTGGTGCGGGCGGGTCAGAAATTTGCTGGTCAGCGGCTAATTGTGATGAATTCACTTCTGGGGCTGGTGTGGTCTGCGGGCAGTATCAGCGGGCCGCTGTTCTCTGGTGCAGCCATCACGTTTTACGGTTACGACGGCCTCATCATCACCTTGCTGCTAACCGGTGTGCTGTTTGTCGGTATACAGGGCGTATTAAGAAAAGAACGCGTATCGCGTTCGCTGGGTGAAGAGTGAATAACAGGCACTTTCTCATCCTATTGAGTACCCCAGAACATTGAAGGCCATTCAAGCAGGAATGGCTATGTCAATCATACACACGGAAGAATCGGTCTATGCCTCCATAGTTGTATGATACTGTTCAATCGGGTCGCGTTGAGTATCCTGAAACAGGATGAAGAAAAAACATAGCGGTACGTTCATTAAAAAATAGATGTTCTACTCATTAGCGTCACAACCCATCATCGCTTCCTAGCTAACTGCAAACTGAGGCAAAGTGGTATGGCGGAATTAATTATCTCACTAATGATTTAATATTGATATATTGACCCAGATGCTGCTGAATATCCGCTACATAAGGAATTTCGCCCAGCATCGGCGCGGGCAGGCGCTGTTGCAGCGTTTGCAGATACGGCTGATGCCATTTTCCCGTTGGCATGATGTCATTTGCAATCCAGCCGCCAAGCCGCAGGCCAGCGTGTTGAATGGCATGAGCGGTAAGCATCGCGTGGTTAATACACCCCAGTTTGATGCCAACAACCAAAATCACAGGAAGCTGTTCCTGAACCACCCAATCGGCAAACGTCTCCTGCTCCGACAGCGGCGTAAACCACCCGCCAGCGCCTTCGACCAGCAGCCAATCCGCTTGCGTTTCCAATGCTCGCAGACCTGTAGATAGCGTAGAGAGATGAATAGGCCGCTGCTCCACCGCACTGATAATGTGTGGCGAGGTCGGTTCCATAAACGCCAGCGGGTTTACCGCCTGATAATCAAGTTGAACGCTACTATTGGCCTGAAGTGCCAACGCATCACTGTTGCGAATGCCATCAGCCGTCATTTCACAGCCGGACGCCACGGGTTTATAGCCTGCGGTGCGGTATCCGGCCTGATTCGCAGCCTGAAGTAGCGCCGTACTGGCGACCGTTTTCCCGACTTCGGTATCCGTTCCCGTCACAAACCAGCGTTCAATCACGATAAATCACTCCATAAACCAGTTGATAGCTGAGCGGGTAGCCGCCCTGTTCTTTCGGATAATGGGCAGACAGCGCCGCAAGACGCGCCCGGCTCAATAACCCCGGCGCACGCCCGTCGTGCAACCAGGTCGCACCAATCCCCTTCAGCGATTTCATCAACGCCAATACGTCTGGGAAAAAGCAGACCTCACGTTCTTGAACCACATGATGGCGATAAGGCTGACAGGCTGCTTCGATAGCGGAGAACGACAGAAAGCGATTCGTCCGCTGCGTGCCGTCCAGACGCTGCCACGCCTGTGACAATTCACTTAAGGAACCGTCCGCCAGCGTCGCAAACGCAATAACGCCCCCCGGCCGCGTGACCCGATACAGCTCGGCCAGTGCACGCGGTAACGAATCGCACCACTGCACCGCCAGATTGCTGTAGCTGATATCCACACAGCAATCCGCCAGCGGCAGGTTTTCGATATCGCCTTCCAGATAACGATCGGCAACATGCTGCTCACGGGCATGCGCCAGCATGTCCACCGACAAATCCAGCGCAGTCACATTCTTACCAGCCTGACGCCAGTGACGGCTAAAATGCCCGGTTCCGCACCCCGCATCCAGCACCTGTAGGCCGCAGCGAGATGGCATCAGCGCCAGCAGGCGTTCTCCGCTGGTGCGTTGCAGTTCGGCAAAGCGGTCGTAGCACCCTGCTGCACGCCCAAACGCCTGCGCAATCGCCTGCTTGTTATAGTTTTCTGTCAGCATGGTGTAATACCGTAAGCAAGCGATTGATATCTTCCGGCTGGTGTTCCGCCGTCAGCGTAATGCGCAGACGCGCGCTACCGACAGGCACGGTCGGAGGACGCATCGCACTGACCCACACGCCCTGTTCACGCAGATGGCTCATCAGTGCCATTGCCCGCGCATTCTCACCGACAATTAGCGGCTGAATCGCGCTCTGTGAATCCATCAGTTGATAGGAGGAGTTGGAAAAACCCGCACGGAACTGGGCGATGTTGCGTTGTAACGCATCACGCCGAGCCTCACCCTGCCGGACACAGTTGACTGCCGCGCTCAGCGCACAGGCCTGTGCCGCTGGCATCGAGGTGCTGTAAATCAAATGACGAGCGAATTGCAGGAAGTACTCTGCCAGCGGTTCAGCGCACAGTACCGCCGCGCCGCTCACGCCAAATGCCTTGCCGAACGTGACAATCAGCAACTCGGGTTTGACGCCCTGCTGCCAACAGCTCCCGCGACCTTCATCACCCAGCACGCCAATCCCGTGCGCATCGTCTACCATCAGCCAGGCATCGTGTGCTCGGCACTGAGCCTGTAGCGCTGATAACGGCGCGGTATCGCCATCCATGCTGAAAACGCCTTCGGTCACCACCAGCGTCTGGCCGTCCGCAGGTTTCTCTAGCAGCGTTTGCAGATTATCGGGCTGATTATGTTTAAAGCGCCGCAGGGTCGCGGGTGACTGTGCAGCCGCTTCCAGTAATGAAGCGTGACTGAGCTTATCGGCAAAGATACGGTCTTCTGACTGTGCCAACGCGGCCACCACAGCCTGATTCGCGGCATAGCCTGAAATAAACAGCAGCGCACGCGGATAACCCAACCAGTCGGCAAGCTGACGTTCCAGCGCGGCATGAGCATCGGTATAGCCCGTCACATGCCCAGAACCACCGCTGCCAATACCGTATTGCTCAGCGCCCTGCTGCCAGGCGCGTACAATCTCAGGGTGATGGCTCAACCCCAGATAGTCGTTGCTGGAAAAATTCAGGTAGCAGTGATCGCCCTGCATCAGCCAGCGCCCGCTGCCGCCTTGATTCACCCGCCGTACGCGGTAGGCATCATCCCGCTGACGCTGTACCAGCGCGGCGTCAATACGTTGCTGCCAGCTCATGATTCAGCACGCCTTGCCCGACGGTTTGCAGGCTGGACGTTATACCGCGGCATTATAAAACTGCTCGCTATCGGCATTAACCAGCTGTTCCGCCAACCGCTGCTGCTGTTGATTATCTCCGTATTCGGTCGCCGTCTGCTGTGGATTCAGACCCAGTTTGAGGAACAGCGCCAGATCCTTGTCTTCTTTCGGGTTTGGCGTCGTGAGCAGTTTGCAGCCGTAGAAAATGGAGTTAGCCCCCGCCATAAAGCACATCGCTTGCGTTTGTTCGCTCATCTGCTCACGTCCGGCAGACAGGCGTACATAGGAAGCCGGCATCATGATACGCGCAACGGCAATAGTACGAATGAAATCAAACGGATCGACATCATCGTTATCCGCCAGCGGCGTGCCTTTCACCTTCACCAGCATGTTGATCGGCACGCTTTCCGGCGGCGTCGGCAGGTTAGCCAGTTGCACCAGCAGCCCGGCGCGATCGCGCACGGTTTCCCCCAGCCCGACGATACCGCCGGAACAGACTTTAATGCCCGCGCCGCGCACTTTATCCAGCGTATCCAGACGCTCTTGATACGTGCGGGTAGTAATGATGCTGCCGTAAAATTCTGGCGAGGTATCGAGGTTATGGTTATAGAAATCCAGTCCAGCAGAGGCCAGACGCTCGGCCTGATCGTTGTGCAGCGTTCCCAGCGTCATACAGGTTTCCATCCCCATCGCTTTAACGCCTTGCACCATCTGTTCCAGATACGGCATGTCGCGCTCGTGCGGGTTTTTCCACGCCGCGCCCATACAAAAGCGCGTCGATCCTGCGGCTTTCGCCTGACGGGCCGATTCCAGCACCTGTTCAACCTGCATCAGGCGCTCGGTATCAATCCCAGTACGATAGCGGGAGCTCTGCGGGCAATATTTACAGTCCTCAGGGCAAGAACCGGTCTTTATCGACAGTAACGTACTGACCTGCACCTGACGGGGATCAAAATGCTGACGGTGGATCTGCTGTGCTTCAAACATCAGTTCCAGAAAGGGTTTATTAAATAAGTCTTGCGCTTGCTCAAGCGTCCAGTACATGCGGTCAGCCATCTCGGCATCTCCAAACTAAAAACGTTTCGCCAGTGTAAATTAACCCGATATACTGTCAACCAAATAGAATCCATTTTGGTTTACGAAAGATCATCATGAGCCCGGAAGACATTGCTTTTGACCAGCGCCACATTTGGCATCCCTACACCTCAATGACCGCACCGCTGCCCTGCTATCCGGTGATAGCAGCTAGCGGCGTCGAGCTTCAGTTGGACGACGGACGTCGCCTGATTGACGGCATGTCATCGTGGTGGGCGGCGATTCACGGCTACAACCATCCGGCGATCAATCAGGCAGTGCAGGCTCAGCTCAGCCAGATGTCACATGTGATGTTTGGCGGGATCACCCATCCGGCAGCGGTGGCACTGTGTCGCCAACTGGTAGACATCACGCCGGACACGCTGGAATGCGTTTTTCTGGCAGATTCCGGCTCGGTGGCAGTCGAAGTGGCGATGAAAATGGCGCTGCAGTATTGGCAAGCACGGGGTGAAGCCCGCCAGCGCTTTCTCACCCTGCGTCATGGCTATCACGGTGACACCTTCGGTGCGATGTCCGTGTGCGATCCGCAGAATTCGATGCATAGCCTGTATCAGGGCTACCTGCCTGCCCACCTGTTTGTCGATGCGCCGCCATGCGCCGCGATCAACGAAGGCGGTTTTACCGACGACTGGCAGGAAGCTGATATCGCGCCGCTACAGGCGATGCTGTCAGCGCACGCTCATGAGATCGCGGCCGTCATTCTGGAACCCATCGTGCAGGGCGCGGGCGGGATGCGCTTTTATCATCCGGCCTACCTGCGTCGGGTACGGGAACTGTGTGACCAATGGGGCATTTTGCTGATTGCCGATGAAATCGCCACCGGATTTGGCCGCACCGGCAAGCTGTTTGCCTGCGAGCATGCAGGCATTTCACCCGATATTATGTGTCTGGGGAAAGCGCTTACCGGCGGCTATATGACGCTCTCCGCCACGCTGACCACTCGGATAGTCGCTGAAACCATCAGCAACGGTGCGGCAGGTTGTTTTATGCACGGCCCCACATTTATGGGCAATCCGCTCGCCTGCGCGGCGGCCAATGCCAGTTTGTCGCTGTTGGCGGAGAACCGCTGGCAGCAGCAAGTGCAAAATATTGAGCGGCAGTTGCGAGACGCGCTGCAACCCTGTGCGGATTCTCCGCTGGTGGCGAACGTTCGCGTGCTGGGTGCTATCGGCGTGGTAGAAACGCAGCGTCCGGTCAATATGGCGCGGCTACAGCGTTTCTTCGTCGAGCGTGGCGTCTGGATTCGACCGTTTGGCCGACTCATTTATCTGATGCCGCCGTTTGTCATTCAGCCTGATGAACTGCGTCAGTTGACGGATGCCGTCTGTGCCGCGATTCGTGACGAACAGCTATTTGACTGACTACTATTCGGATCAATAAAGTATTTGGATCAATAAAGGCTTGGGTGCGACACGTGCGCTATCGCATCTGAACCATTCACCTGATACCCCCTGCCATGTGTTGCTGTATAACGTTAGCAATGTGAGCTGTGGCACGTAAATTCCTTTAGCGTTATGATAATCCCCTCTGCTAATCAGGAAATTCCCATGCGTAATACGTTCATCGTTTGCTGGCAGTATTTACGCGCTTTCGCATTGATTTATCTCTGCCTGCTGGCAGGCAATGCGGTATCCGCGCTACTTCCGTTCACTATCCCCGGCAGTATCATCGGTATGCTGGTTCTGTTCACTCTTCTCACCTCCCAAATCCTGCCTGCGCAGTGGGTGAAACCAGGCTGCCACCTCCTTATTCGTCATATGGCGCTGCTGTTCGTCCCCATTGGCGTCGGCGTGATGAATTATTACGATTTGGTCAGCCAGCAGTTTGGCCCCATCGTGGTTTCCTGTCTAATCAGTACCTTTATTGTGATGTTGGTTGTAGGTTTCAGTACCCAGATAATGCAACGTGAGCGAGCCATGGCTGGCGACCGCACGTCGCCGAAGGATAACGAATAATGCTCAGCTATTTGTGGTGGTCGCTGCCTCTCACCCTGATGGTCTTTTTCGCCGCGCGTAAACTAGCTGTGCTGACCAAGCTCTCCCTATTGAACCCGCTGCTGGTGTCAATGGCGATTATTATTCCGCTGCTGTTAGTGCTGAAGATCCCCTACGAGCACTATTTTCAAGGCAGTAAAGTCCTTAACGATCTACTGCAACCCGCAGTGGTCGCGCTGGCATTTCCGCTTTATGAACAGCTGCACCAAATTCGCGCACGCTGGAAGTCCATTATCAGCGTGTGCTTCATCGGTAGCCTGACCGCCATTATCTCCGGCACGCTGGTGGCACTGTGGATGGGCGCTTCGCCGGAAATCGCCGCCTCGGTGCTGCCTAAATCCGTCACCACGCCAATAGCGATGGCCGTTGCCAGCGCTATTGGCGGGATTCCGGCGATCAGCGCCGTCTGCGTGATTTTCGTCGGTATTCTCGGTGCTGTCTTAGGCCACAGTTTGTTCAACCGCGTTGGCATCAAAACCAAAGCCGCGCGTGGGCTGTCGATGGGGACTGCCTCGCACGCACTCGGTACGGCACGCTGCGCAGAAGTCGATTATCAGGAAGGGGCATTCAGCTCACTGGCGCTGGTCATCTGTGGGATCATCACGTCGTTGATTGCGCCGTTAGTCTTCCCTCTATTACTCAATGTTGTTGGTTATTGATTTTTCAATAAATAAAAATGGAGAAATAAGATATGGATGCACAGGAATTTTACGACTTTCTCACGGACGAGCAGTTGCTAGAGTTACGAGAAAAATTGCGTATTTCAGATAATATCCTCGATGTTGTCGACCTGCACGAAAACCAAAATTCCGATATGCTCGCGTGGTGCCTTAATCCTAATGAAGGACACTGCCAAGGCGATGCCGTGATCAAAGATTTTCTGACCGCAGCCTATTACGCAAGCAATGAGACGGGTCAATCCGCCAATAGGAAATTCTTTGGAAAGTGGACTCCAGGTCGCATCCAGACGACGAGCTTCGGTTCAGCGTTTATAACGCGTGAGTTTGGTATTAACGATTTCTTTGGTGATAAACGCCGGCTCGATCTTTTTTTAATTGATGCAACAAATAAGCTCATCGTTACCATTGAAAACAAAGTGAGAGCACCACTATCCAGCCATCAACTCGACGATTATTACGATGCTGTAAATAAAGTGTTCTCGAGTAAATCCTTGTTTAAAGGCTATGATTTTGCCTACATCGTTATGGATAAAAAACTGGAAACCTACAGTAATAAAAAACTGGCAGGGCTGGGAGACAAGTGGGCATTATTAAGCTACCAATGGCTGGAACAGGCCGCCCAACGCGCTCGTCTGCAATTACAAAATAACAACGCCGCAGCACAGTTATTAATGGCCTACTGTCAGAAACAGGCACAGTGGCAAGATCCAAATGAAGAACACATTTCTGAGCTCTCGGCTCAGCTAGCCGCACAGCATGAATCGGTGATCGATCGCCTATCTCAGCTCAAAAAATTAAAACCGGCAGATTGGAAACCTACTCATTTGGAAGGAATAAATGGTGAAACCCTGCTCTTTATGCAGCAAAACGATCAATTGTGTGAACATCTTATTCAAGCTAAAGGTATTTCCGGCATTCTGGTTACCCTGCGCAAAGCGTTCCCGCTGTTGACGGAAGATTGTCTGGAAATAGGCAGAACCTGGTTGAATATCACGATGCCGTCTATGCTCGCGCTGAGACATCCAGATAATGGCTATTGGCCATTTTATGTGAATATCGTCTGGGAAAATGAGCCTAAGTTATCGTTTACCATGTTGCTAGTTTACTACGAAGACAGCATATCGAAGGAGTTGTGCAACGTTCCAGCGCTACAGCAGCTAGCCACTTCCCATTATCCCGACCTGGCAAAGAAACAACGCCGACGCTGGAAAATTGCGGCCAGGAAAGAAGGTATCTCAATACAAACTATTGCCAAAGACATGGTAAAACTGCTTCAGGATGCAGAAAAACTGCTGGAGAAGGCGAGAGAAAAAAAGATCATTCTTAATTAAATTAAGCTTGTGGTGGCAACCATAAAGGCATGCGGCAAGGCAAACAACACCTTCGTGGTACGCCTTTTTATTACCTGATCTAAATTATGGGAAAAGAGAAATCAGGCAATAAAAATTGAGATACATCTCGCATTTAGCAGTTAATTTGCAGCCATTTCATTCAACAAAGAGATTTTGATCACAATTTATTGCTACTCTGCTACCTAACATGACGTCATTGACGGGTAAAAAGAGTAAGCCACTATGCATCCACGATTTGAAAACGCCTTCCGGCAATTATCTGCCAGTCTGCAAACCGCACTCGGCCCATTGATCGATAAACCGGACTTCGCCGCCATGCTAACGGCTGACGACGTGAATGCCGTCTGTGAAGCCAGCCAGTTAGATGCTGATGCGCTGGCCTTTGCGCTATTGCCTTTGGCTGCCGCCTGCGCACAAGCACCTATCTCGAATTTTCAGGTTGGCGCGATTGCGCAAGGACTCAGCGGCAATGTCTACTTTGGTGCCAACATGGAGTTCAGCGCCGTTCAGCTTCAGCAAACGGTGCATGCCGAACAAAGCGCCGTCAGCCATGCCTGGCTGCGTAATGAGCGTGGGTTACATGCCGTGACCGTGAACTACACGCCATGTGGCCACTGTCGCCAGTTTATGAACGAGTTGCGCAATGCAGCATCGCTGCGTATTCAGCTACCGGGTCGTCAACCTGCCGTACTTAGCCACTATCTGCCGGATTCCTTCGGCCCCGTCGATCTGCAAATTGATACTTTGCTGATGGATGACATCAACCACGGTGCAACATTGCAGAATGTGAACGCGCTTGCACGTCAGGCGCTGGATGCCGCCAACCGTAGCCATGCGCCCTACAGCAAAGCCATCAGCGGTATTGCACTGGAAACCCGAAATGGCAACATCTATACAGGACGTTACGCCGAAAATGCGGCGTTCAACCCGAGTCTGCCGCCCTTGCAAGTCGCGTTAAATATGATGAATCTTGCTGGCGAAGAGCCAGACACGATTAAGAACGCCGTTGTCGTTGAGCGTCGCAATGCGGTTATCAGTCACTGGGCAATCTCGCAAATTATGCTAGCCGAGCTGGGCTGCACTGACGTTGAACACCACTTTATTGAGGGATAAGCGCAGGATTTCAGTAAAGTGAAGCGTGAAAAATGAGAGGTGAATCGATAAAGCCTGCATTTTGACTAAGATGCAAGCCATCTGTAAGTATTTTAATTAACAATTTCTGTACATATTCTCTGGGTAATTTAAGATCCGCAACAGTTTTTATCGACAACACCTGAGTTTTTTCTGTTATCCGAAGAGTAAAAAGCCATGGAATTAGAATACGAAAGCAAACGTCCTCTCCATATTCCCTACGCTGGTCCAATCTTGCTTGAATTTCCCCTGCTGAATAAAGGCAGTGCGTTTACCGAAGAAGAACGCGCTAATTTTAACCTGCATGGCCTGTTGCCTGAAGCCGTCGAAACCATCGAAGAACAGGCAGAACGCGCTTGGCGCCAGTATCAGGAATTCAAACACGATATTGAAAAACACGTTTACCTACGCAACATTCAAGATACTAACGAAACACTGTTCTACCGCCTGTTGGATGGTCACCTCAGTGAGATGATGCCAATTATCTACACCCCAACCGTTGGCGAAGCCTGCGAACACTTCTCTGATATCTATCGCCGCGCCCGTGGCCTGTTTATCTCCTACCCTAACCGCGCACATATCGACGATATGCTGCAAAACGCCACCAAGCAGAACGTGAAAGTTATCGTTGTGACTGATGGTGAACGTATTCTGGGTCTAGGCGACCAGGGCATTGGCGGTATGGGGATTCCAATCGGTAAACTTTCTCTGTACACCGCCTGTGGCGGTATCAGCCCGGCCTACACCCTGCCAGTGGTTCTGGATGTCGGCACTAACAACCCACAGCGTCTAAACGACCCGCTGTACATGGGCTGGCGTCATCCGCGTATCACTGATGACGAATACTATGAGTTTGTTGATGAATTCATCCAGGCCGTTAAGCGCCGCTGGCCAAATGTGCTGTTGCAGTTTGAAGACTTCGCACAGAAAAACGCAACCCCGCTGCTGAATCGCTATCGTGATGAAATCTGTAGCTTTAACGATGACATTCAAGGCACCGCGGCCGTTGCCATCGGCAGCCTGATTGCCGCCAGCCGTGCTGCGGGTACGCAGTTACGCGATCAGACTGTTGCCTTCCTGGGCGCAGGCTCCGCAGGCTGTGGTATCGCTGAGCAAATCATCGCGCAGATGAAGTCCGAAGGGTTGAGCGAAGAAGAAGCACGTGCACGCGTCTTCATGGTTGATCGCTTTGGTCTGCTGACGGACAAACTGCCAAATCTGCTTGATTTCCAGAGCAAACTGGTGCAGAAAAGTGAGCTGCTGGCTGGTTGGGATTGCAACAGTGACGCGATTTCCCTACTCGAAGTGGTACGCAATGCCAAGCCGACCATCCTGATCGGTGTATCCGGCCAGCCGGGTCTGTTCACGGAAGAAATCATCCGTGAAATGCACAAGCACTGCGCTCGTCCGATCGTAATGCCGCTGTCTAACCCGACATCCCGCGTAGAAGCACGTCCGGAAGACATCATTCGCTGGACAGAAGGCGCCGCGCTGGTCGCAACCGGTAGCCCGTTCTCTCCGGTTAACTATCAGGATAAAGTCTTCCCTATCGCACAGTGTAACAACTCCTACATTTTCCCGGGTATCGGGTTAGGTGTACTGGCCTCAGGTGCCAAACGTATCACTGATGGTATGTTGATGGCTGCCAGCCGTGCTCTGGCTGACTGCTCGCCGCTGGCGAATAACGGTGAAGGCGCTCTGCTACCGGATCTGTCTGATATCCAGCAGGTGTCCAAACGTATTGCACTGGATGTGGGTAAAGCCGCACAACTGCAGGGCGTAGCCGTAGTGACCTCAGCCGATGCGCTGCAGAAGGCGATTGACCATAACTTCTGGCAGCCTCAGTACCGCAGCTACAAACGTACCTCGTTCTAACTGCTGCACGACTAAAAAGCGCGACATTTGTCGCGCTCAGATGGTTACAGGCAGCGCATTCACATTTCCCTCACAGAGCCACGCATAGCGATATCCATGATGCTATGCGTGGCTCTGTGAGCATGGCGCTCAGCCCATTATTTAGCCCAACCAAACGACCAGGACTTTGTCTACGCCTACCGCCGGGAGAGAGCCAATCGACTCTCTGGCGATTTTACTTGTCCGCTGGCTTACTGCGGTTTTGCGGTCGCGGTGCGCGGCGTTGTCCTTCGCCACTGCCCTTACCACTATTACCTTTATTGCCACCCCACGGGCTATCGCTATTGCCGCCCGCTTTGCGCGGCTGACGATTGCCATCAGCCGAGCTGCGCTCGGACTGGCCACGCGGTGTACCAGACTGCGCGCGAGGTGCCCCGCTACGCGCACCGCCACCGCCACGGTTGCCCTGACGGCCATTCACAATCGGCTCAGCCTTGATGGACGGATCGGGCTCGTAGCCTTCGATAGCGATACGTGGAATCTCACGCTTCAACAGACGCTCGATGTCACGCAGCAGTTTGTGCTCATCCACACAGACCAGCGACAGCGCTTCGCCAGTTGCTTCTGCACGACCGGTACGGCCAATACGGTGAACGTAATCTTCCGGCACGTTTGGCAGCTCATAGTTCACCACGTGCGGCAGTTGGTCGATATCCAGACCACGCGCGGCGATATCCGTGGCGACCAGCACGCGAATGCTGCCGTCTTTAAAGTTCGCCAGCGCACGAGTACGCGCCCCCTGACTTTTGTTACCGTGGATAGCGGCGGCAGTAATGCCGTCTTTTTCCAGCAGCTCGGCCAGGTGGTTAGCGCCGTGTTTGGTGCGGGTAAAGACCAACACCTGCTGCCAGTTATTTTCACCAATCAACTGCGACAACAGCTCACGTTTGCGGCGCTTATCAACAAAATGCACATGCTGCGTAACCAGTTCAGACGGCGTATTACGACGCACAACTTCAACCGACGCTGGATTGGTCAGCAGCTTGTTCGCCAGCGCCTTGATCTCATCAGAGAAGGTCGCGGAGAACAGCAGGTTTTGACGTTTAGCAGGCAGCTTCGCCAGCACACGGCGAATGTCGTGAATGAAGCCCATATCCAGCATACGGTCCGCTTCATCCAGCACCAGAATTTCAACCTGTGACAGGTCAACGGCACGCTGATGCTCCAGATCGAGCAGACGCCCCGGCGTCGCCACCAGAATATCTACGCCACCGCGCAGTTTCATCATCTGTGGGTTAATGCTCACCCCACCGAAGACGACTAGTGAACGCAGGTTCAGATACTTGCTATACGCCTTCACATTTTCATCAATCTGCGCGGCCAGTTCACGGGTTGGTGTCAGGATCAGCGCGCGTACCGGACGGCGGCCTTTCCCTTTGTGCTGCACTTCACGGCTGGTCAGCAATTGTAATAACGGCAGCGTAAAGCCCGCCGTTTTGCCCGTACCAGTTTGCGCGCTGGCCATTAAATCGCGCCCTTCCAGCACGACAGGAATCGCCTGACGCTGAACGGGAGTAGGATCGCGATAACCCTGCTCGTCAATCGCGCGCAGAATATCGGCACTCAGGCCGAGAGAATCAAATGACATAAAAAGAACAACTCCAGATCCGCTCTGACCGGACAGCAGCCGGTGTAGTTTTCAGAGGGTCAATAAGACGGGTTTGGCGGGCCACGATTAACGTAACAACTTACTTAACAATCTACGTAAAACAATGACATACGCACAACCACGGTGAACGAGCACAACTACGGTGCATGACTGCCGACGATTGTAGCAGAGATTCTGACCACTAAGGGATTTTTATCTGCGTCAGCCCGTTTTTGTATGGCGAGCTTCCTGCCCGCCACCCTGTGGGCCGTCGCGAGCGACTTTGAAAAACGTTCCCTACGTTTTTTTATGGCGAGCTTCCTGCCCGCCACCCTATGGGCCGTCGCAAGCGACGTTGAAAAACGTTCCCTACGTTTTTTTATGGCGAGCTTCCTGCCCGCCACCCTGTGGGCCGTCGCGAGCGACGTTGAAAAACGTTCCCTACGTTTTTTTATGGCGAGCTTCCTGCCCGCCACCCTATGGGCCGTCGCAAGCGACGTTGAAAAACGTTCCCTACGTTTTTTTAGTGGGGCGCAGTAATGGGCAGTTTTGGCAGTATTCCTGCGGCTGCGACGCCTTGTAATAAAAACAGCAGGTACGGCGAAAGCGCACGTCACGAAAGCTCACCGAACGCCCCACGACGGAAACCCGCGTTTTCGCACGAAAGAACGGTTTCAGCGGGTTGTCATCACAGCCAAAACGTTCACTGGGCGCAGCCAGCAAGGCGTCGAAATCCTGCTGCACCTGTTGTGCCAGCGTCATTCCCGACGAACAGGCCGCCGCCGGATCGTCCCACTCAATGCGCTGCTCGTATAACGAAAACACCCGCACCGCGACGTTTTCCCACAGAATGCGCAGCGGCGCGCCCGACACCGTAGACAGCGTATGCAGGATTGGCGACAGGTGTTGAGCAAATAGCGTGTCGAACAGGCTATCGCGCCACGCGTCTCGTTGCCCCAGCTCCGGCTGGGACACCGTCAGATCGTAAAGCGGCATGGTCGATGTCCACAGGCGGTTGTGTCCGAATTCCAGCACGCTGTTATCCAGCGTCATGTTCAGCCCTTTGTTATACACCGACATGGCATACAGGCTGGCGGCCGTGGTTAAGAATCCTATCCGCTTTACCAGCAGCGAAGCGGTAATCTTGATCGATGGCGACAGCAACGGCGGCGTCAGTGTTTCCAGCAGCCAGCGGCAATACTCAGGATCCAGCACCCTACGGCTCGGGCAACTCTCCTGCCCTGCCCGCTGTGAGGCATCCGTTAATTGCAGCGTGCCGGAGAGCATCGCCCACTGCGGTGCCGTCAGGCGGTTAGCCGACATCGGCCACATGCTCCGCCGCTTCACGCCCAAACGGAATGCACAGCGGCGTGCCGAAGAACGGGTCGTCAATGATGCGGCAGTTCAGGTTAAACACCGTCTTTACCGTGGCTTCCGTGAGAATGTCACGCGGGTTGCCCTGCGCAAACACCGTCCGGTTATGTACGGCCACCATGTGATGCGCGTAGCGACACGCCAGATTCAAATCATGCAGCACCATCACGATGGTCTTGTGCTGCTGTGCGTTCAGCTCCCGCAACAAATCCAGCACCTCCATCTGATGCGCCAGATCGAGATAGGTCGTCGGTTCATCCAGCAGAACGATATCGGTATCCTGCGCCAGCGTCATCGCAATCCAGACGCGCTGGCGCTGCCCGCCGGACAGCGAATCCACCGCACGATCCTTTAATGCCAGCACGCCGGTGCTGCGCAACGCCTGAAGCACTTTTTCTTCATCCGTTGCCGACCACTGCTTTAGCCACGACTGATGCGGGTAGCGCCCCATCCTCACCAGTTGATAGACCGTCAGGCCTTCCGGCGCGGTCGGCGTTTGCGGAAGAATCGCCAGTGCCTTCGCCACCTCAACGGTGGACTGCCGATGAATATCCGCCCCGTTGACAATAATCGTCCCACTCGTGGGTTTCAGCAGGCGGGCAAACGACTTCAATAACGTGCTCTTGCCGCAGCCGTTGCTGCCCACCAGCACCGAAATTTTTCGGGCTGGCAGTGTGATATCCAGCGCATCAATCACGACCTGTTTTTCGTAACTCAGCGTCAGCGACTGGCTGGCAATCGCTTCTCGGTCAGTTGGGGCGACGTGTGTTGGCAACACATTCTCTAGCATCATCTTGCGATCTCAGTAACGTTGCCGAAGCAGTAAATAGATAAAGAAAGGCGTCCCAAGCACGGAGATAAAAATACCGGCAGGCAGATCCAGCGGCAGGAACGCGGTGCGGCCAATCAAATCGGCCACCATCACCAGTAATCCGCCCGTCAGTGCTGACACCAACGCCAGTCCGGGGAATGAACGGTTCGCCAACTTTTTCGCAATATGCGGAGCCAGCAGGCCGACAAACGCCATCGCGCCGGCATAGGCAATCGCCGCCCCTGCCAGCGCGACGCTCAGCGTCAACAACGCGAGCCGGATACGCCCGACAGATTGCCCAACACCGCAGGCCAGCGCGTCATCCAGCTCGTGGACATTAACGTGTCGCGCCAGCCCCACCAGAAACGGCGCACCGAGCAGCAGCCAGCCCGTCAACGCCGACACATGCTGCCACTGTGCGCCATAAATGCTGCCCGTCAGCCAGACATAGGCCGTCAGCGTGGTGCCTATCGGGCTAAACACCAGCATCATGGTCACCGCTGCGCCCATAATGGCAGACAGACCAACGCCGACCAATACCAGCCGCAGCGGCGATGCACCTTGTTTCCAGGCCAGCAGATAGATGGCGACGGCGGTGATCCACGCCCCGCCCATTGCTGCCACAGGGAGCCAGCGCTGGCTTATCGCCGTCGCCAGAAATGAGAGGAAGAACACTGCCGCTGCCGATGCGCCGCTGGTAATCCCCAGAATATCCGGCGAGGCCAGCGGATTACGCACAATGCTTTGCAGAATCAAGCCGGATATCGCCAGCGCGCCACCCACCAACAGCGCCAGCAGCGCACGCGGCAACCGCAGGTCGTTGACGATAAAGTGCACGCCGCTGTCTGCTTTTCCCCGCAGCGCCGACATCACCTGCGCGGGCGACAGCACCACCTCACCCAGCGACAGCGAGAGGAACACGACGGCTAACAGCACCAGCAGGAGCGACAACGCCACCGCAGACGTACGGCGATCAATCTGGCGCGATACCCTTCCCACGCGCACGGTATATACCTTACCCATGCCGCATTCCTCTTCTCGCCAGATAAATGAAGAATGGCGCCCCCAGCAGCGCAGTCATTGCCCCGACCGGCACTTCCTGCGGCACGATCAGCAAACGCGAGGCAACATCAGCCAGCAGCAACAGCGTGGCACCGAAAATAGCGCAGCCGGGCAGCAGCCAGCGGTGATCGGCAGACAGCACGCGGCGCACAATATGCGGCACGATCAGCCCGACAAAACCGATATTTCCGGCTATCGCCACCGCACCGCCCGCCAGTCCGATCACGCACAGCCCAGACAGCGCACGCACCAGCGCGGTTCGCTGTCCCAGCCCTTTGGCAATCTCGTCGCCTGCCACCAGAATATTCAGATGACGCGCCAGCAGCAGCGCGAGGAATAGCGCGATAACAAAGTACGGCAGGAGCGGTAACAGCATCGACAGACTGCGGCCGGACACCGATCCGGCCAGCCAGAACAGCATGCTATCCAGCCCGTCCTGATTGATCACCAGCAGCGCCTGCGTAAACGAAATAAACAGTGCGCTAATGGCGGCTCCGGCCAGCACAATGCGTAAGTGGCTAGAACGAGCATTGCCCAGCGTTCCCAGCACGTACACCATGACGCCAGCAACAGCCGCGCCCAGATAGGCCGTCCACGCCAGCGCGATCTGCGAGGAAAAGGTAAATAGCGAAGACAGCAGGACGATGGCGAACATGGCACCCGCATTAATGCCAAATATCCCCGGCGAGGCCAGCGGGTTGCGCGTCAGCGCCTGCATTAGCGCGCCGGCAACGGCAAGGCTGGCACCGACAACGATGGCAATCACCGTCCGCGACAGGCGGGTCGTCAGCACCAAAATGTGATCGATCTGCTGCGGATCGTAATGGAATAGCGCGTTGAACACGGCGCCAAATGAAATAGTGGTTTGCCCCAGCATCAGGCTGGCGACGATACTCAGCAGCAGCAATACAACACCCACTGCCGTCACGATGCACTGTCTCATCGCGTCTGACTCTCCTTGGTGATATCGGTTTTTTTGCCAGCAGGATCCATGTTACCGGCGAACTGACTTTCGATATCATCCAGCATATTATTCGCGCCCAAAATACCGCCAGACAGGCTCCAGGCCACGTTATCCACCGGATAAACCTGTTGCTGCTGAGGCGCATGCAGTCGCTGCCAGAGCGGATGAGCCTGCCAGTCGCGATAGTTCTGCGCTACCGCGGGCTTGTCTGACCGCAGCAAAACAAAGAACAAATCGGCATCCACCACTGGAATGCTCTCTTTGCTCGTGAGCTTTTGCATCACACCCGTCGTATAGCTTTCCGGCCGCGACCAGACAAAACCGATTTCCGACAGCACCGATCCGGCAAAGCTGGCGGGCAGATAGGTACGCAGGTGATCTTCACGGAATTCAAGAATAGACACGCTGAGCGGCCAGCGTTCGCCAAACCGGGCTTTCAGCCTGTCGCGCAGAGAATCCACGCGCCGATCCCAATGGGATAAAATCTCGTTCGCCTTATCTTCCCGATTCAGCGCTACCCCCATCATCTGCACCGTTTCTTTAAATTCAGACACCCTGTCCAACGCAATCGTCGGCGCGATCTGCGACAGCAGGCCGTAGATTTTCTCATGCCGAAACGTAGACGCCACGATGAGGTCAGGTTTGAGTAGCGCGATGGTTTCGAGGCTGGGCTGCGTTTCCAGCCCGACCAGTGTTATGCCCTGCAAGGCGGGGCGAAGGTAGCGATAAATCGGCTTTTCCGTCCACGATTCCACCACGCCAATCGGCTTGATTCCCAGCGCGACGGCAGAGTCCGTCGCGCCCTGAAACAGCGTCACGATACGCAGCGGTGTCCCTGTTACCGTAGTCACGCCCAGCGCGTGCCGAATCTGACGCGGCGACTCAGATGCCTGCGCCAACGTCACCAGCAGAAAAGACAACAACACGGCCAGCGCAAAACGCGGTCGTGTTGCTGAATTGAGGACGGAATTAAATCGGTTAAGCTTAGAAATCAATCGAATAACCCAGCGTCACCGTGCGTCCACGCCCAGAGAAATAGCGCGTATCGTTAACAAGCCCCGCCTGCGAATAGTAGGTGATGTACTGCTTATCCAGCAGGTTAGCCACCGCCATATTGAGACGACCATACGGCAGTTTGTAGCCCACCGCAGCATCCATCAGCAGGTAGCCGTCAAACGCTAACCCTGCATCGTCAAAGCTGCGGCCAAAGGCATAATTTGCCTGCACGAACGAACTCCATTGATCATTCCAGTTCGCCGACCAGCTGGTGATGAAACGATCCGGTGCGATATTCAAACCATTGAGTTTCTTATCCAGCTTGCCATCGCTGTTGCTGTCATACTTCCCTTCGCTGTGTGCGTAGGAAGCATTGACTTTGTGCCGCTCGTTAATTTGGTAACCGGCTGTCACTTCAATACCTTGAATACGCGTTTTCTCACGCTTAGAGACAAAGGTATCGCCTTGCTGCTCTACACGATCGCCCAGTTTGCTGTTGGACTGGTAATAGCTGGCTTCAAAATCAAAGCGATCCTTCTTAAAGCGGAATCCCGTTTCTACGTTGTCTGTGACAATCGGCTTCAGATTATTAAAATTACTAAGCTTCACGTTAGGCGCTTTCACGTCTCTCAGCACGCGCCCCACTTCCGGCATCCCAAAGCCTTCTGAATAGCTGGCAAATACGTCCAGTGAGTTCGTCACTGAGTAAACTGCACCAACGTTATACAATGTTTCATTGAACGTTAGTGACCCACCCTCAACGAATACGCCGTTATTCGCAGCCAGAGCCTGAAAACTGTCCACTTTAAGTTTAGCGCTCTCATGACGTACACCAGCATGTAGAACTAAATCATCCAGCAGTTGATATTCACCCTGAATAAACGGTGAATAGTTGGTGTACTCCATCTCTGGCACATAGGTACGCTTGGTCAGGTAAAGATCCTGCTTACCCTTATCGTACAGCGTATCGAAACCCACCGTGACTTTCAGCGTATCATCCAGCAGGTCATCTTTGGTCAGCGCCAGCTTGGTACCGTACTTATTGGAAATCGCGCGCGACTGATCGTAAAGCGTATCCATTGGCGCAATGGCCGTATCCTGAAAAGTATCCGACAGGGTTGCACCAAACAGCGCCTCATAGCGTTGATTAAACACCAGCGCAGACAGTTTCATCCCAGCCAGATCGTGGTGTTCGTAGGTTAATCCCGTCGTCCAGATACTGTTATTCGGTGCTTCACCCGGCGGTGTGCCGCGTACCGACGTTGTCGGAATGCCTTGTGCACGAATACCATCTACGCTGAGGTAGTTATTTTCGCCTTTGATGTGGTAACGGTTCACGCTCAGTTGAATGCGCTGATAGTCATCCAGCCAGTACCCAACTTTCGCTAACAGGTCGTAAGAGCGAGAGTCCATGGTATCGCCCTGCGTATTATCCACGCCGACAGGTCGGTTGTTGCCGTCCAGATACAATCCCTGATTCTCATAGCCAATCGCGAACAGGTAATCGAGATAATCTTCACGTCCGTCGACCCGATAAGTCGTTTTATAGCTGGCGGTCTCACCGCGAATTTTCTCCGTCGGGATCGTGGTTTGTACATTGACGTGCTGGTTAAATGAGCCGTTTTCCGGTCGACGAGTGATGATATTAATCACCCCGCCAATCGCGCCCATGCCGTTGGTCGCGTTGGCACCGTGGATGACTTCAATACGCTCGACCATCGAGTAGTCTATCGTGTGCATTTCACGCCCGGTCGGACGCAACGGGTTGGATTGCGGAATGCCGTCGATCATCACCAGCGCCGCACGACCGCGGAAGGTTTCACCGCTGCCGCTCATTTTCTGCCGGCTGGGGGAGAACGAAGGCAGCAGATTGCTCAGAATTTGCGACGAGTCGGAAGTGACCTGCATCTGTTGCTCAATTTGCTCTTTGGTAATCACGGTGACCACCTGCGGCGCTTTCTGCTGCTGGATATTCGAGCGTGAGGCGGTAATTACCATCTCATCGCCGCTCGCCTCATCCTTTTTGGTCGTGTCATCCTGTGCATACGCCGGAGCAATCAGCACGCATGGCATCAGTGCGAGTAAAGTACGCATCTGGTTCACTGTCCTTCCCCTTTGGTTATGTATCCAACCGTGAATAAAAGTCATTACCGGTGACGGGTGGCTTATCTAAAAAACAGGCACCGCGACACAGACAAAAAAATGCCAAAATGCTTCGTTTCACGCGAAACATCTTGGCGGGTTATGATCGGTTCAGGCATTGAACGCAGGGATTTTCACTCTGTACGCCGCGCCAGTGCTGCCAGATCACTATATCGGTGCAATAAAGATGTAATTGCTAATAACAATTATTATCATTCAACGGAATAAATTACAATTTTTTCGAATTCCTTCCATTTTTTTAACAAAATAAAGGCGTTACGCCAGATAACGTCGGTATTGCGCAAAAACCTCGACCGGATGTAACGCATTTTTGTGATCTCGATCACTCTAAATCGTCATAAACCCCTGTAACCCGTCATATGATTAATAACCTTCAGAAATAAGAGACGACCTGCCCTCTTAACGGCCTGCGGGATTGCTACCGCCGACAAGCACACCGCTGATAAACAAGGAACTATGCTTGATAAACAAGGAACTATGCGTGATGAACAAGAGAAAACTGGCGTTCGCCGCCCTCGTCCTTATCCTGCTCGGCGTGGGTTACGGCTTTTATCACCATCAGAAGCAGCAGGAAAAACCGCTCACGCTCTACGGCAATATCGATATCCGCACCGTCAATCTGGCCTTTCGCGTCGGCGGCAGAGTGGCAGAGTTGAACGTAGATGAAGGCGATGCCGTGCAGGCTGGCCAACCGCTGGCAACGCTCGATGCCGCGCCTTACCTGAATGCACAAAATCAGGCACAGGCGAACCTCGCCAGCGCGCAAGCACAGCTTCAGCTTGCGCAGGAAGGCTACCGGCAGGAAGAGATCGCGCAGGTGCGATCTCAGGTTGTCCAGAGTCAGGCGGCCTATGATTACGCCAACAGCTTCTACCAGCGTCAGCAAGGGCTGTGGGACAAACGCGCCATTTCCGCCAACATGCTGGACGATGCCAGAACGACGCGCAATCAAGCGCTTGCGACGCTACAGGCGGCGAAAGACAAGCTGAGCCAGTTCGAAAGCGGTAACCGACCGCAGGAAATTGCCGCTGCGCAGGCAGCGGTGGCACAGGCCGAAGCCGGACTGGCTCAGGCGGAACTGAATAAGCAGGATACCGAACTGCTTGCGCCCTCTCCCGGCGTGATCCTCACTCGCGCCGCCGAAAAAGGCAGTATGCTGGCATCGGGCAGCACAGTTTTCACCCTCTCCCTCACTCGCCCGGTTTGGGTTCGCGCCTACGTGAGCGAGAAAGATCTCGGCCGCGTCGTGCCCGGTAGTCAAATGCTGATTTACACCGATGGCCGCCCCAACCAGCCCTATCGCGGTAAAGTCGGTTTTGTCTCACCCAGCGCCGAATTCACGCCGAAAAGCGTCGAAACGGAAGATCTCCGCACCGATCTCGTTTACCGACTGCGCATTATCGTTACCGATCCCGATGATGGATTACGGCAAGGGATGCCAGTCACGCTGCGTTTTGAGGATGCGCACATAGGAGATACCAATCGCGCCAACGAGCCCGTTCGTCATGACTAATGCTTCTACGCAGATTACGTTGGACGGGCTGGAAAAACGCTTCGCCGGACAGGAAAAGCCCGCGCTCGCCAGCCTCACCGCCGAGATACGCAGCGGTGCGGTTACCGGATTAGTTGGCCCCGACGGCGCAGGGAAAACCACCCTGCTGCGCATGCTGGCAGGATTATTAACACCCAGCCACGGTACGCTGCGCGTGGCGAATCTGGATCCCATCAAAGAGGATCGTCAGCTCCATGCCATTTTGGGCTATATGCCGCAAAAATTCGGTCTGTATGAAGATCTGACGGTGATGGAAAACCTGACGCTGTATGCCGATTTGCGCGGTATCACCGGCGATGTGCGCAAAGAAACCTTTGACCGCTTGCTGTCATTTACCGATCTGACCCGCTTTACCAACAGACTGGCGGGCAAACTGTCTGGCGGTATGAAACAAAAGCTGGGGCTGGCCTGTACGCTACTGGGGCAGCCTAAGGTGCTTCTGCTGGATGAACCGGGCGTGGGCGTCGACCCGATCTCTCGTCGTGAACTGTGGCACATGGTGCACGAACTGGCCGACGACGGCATGTTGATCCTGTGGAGCACGTCTTACCTTGATGAGGCGGAGCAGTGTCGGGATGTATTGCTGCTGAACGAAGGCGAACTGCTGTATCGCGGTGCGCCGCGCGATCTGACTGCACGCATGACGGGACGCTGTATCTCGATAGATACCGGCGAGCGCCGACATCGGGATGTATTGCAGGAAGCGCTGCGCCTGCCACAGGTCAGCGACGGCGTGATTCAGGGGCAGTACGTCAGGTTGATGCTGAAACCCGACGCAGATCGGGCATCGTTGCTCTCCGCCTTGCATCTGGAAGCTGGCAGCCTGCACGATACCGAGCCGTGCTTTGAAGATGCGTTTATCGATCTGCTCGGCGGCGGCCCGGCCAGTGACTCATCGCTGGCGAGCATCATGCCGCAGATTGACGTCAGTCGTGGCGAAACGGTGATTGAAGCTCAGGCGCTAACGAAAAAATTTGGTGATTTCGCTGCAACCGATCACGTCAGTTTTCAGGTGAAGCGAGGAGAAATCTTCGGCCTGCTCGGTCCGAACGGCGCGGGAAAATCGACCACCTTCAAGATGATGTGCGGCCTGCTGGTGCCGACTGACGGCAAGGCGCTGGTGCTCGACATGGATCTGAAAACCAGCTCCGGTAAAGCCCGTCAGCATTTGGGTTACATGGCGCAAAAGTTCTCGCTTTACGGCAACCTGACCGTCGAACAGAATCTGCGATTTTTCTCCGGCGTCTATGGGCTTAAGGGCAAAGCGCAGCGCGATAAAATGGCAGGAATGACTGACGCCTTCAACTTTCAACCGATTTATCGCCAAACGCCAGATGCCCTGCCGTTGGGATTCAAGCAGCGGCTGGCGCTGGCCTGCGCGCTGATGCACGAACCCGACATTTTATTTCTCGACGAACCGACCTCCGGCGTCGATCCGCTCACCCGACGCGAGTTCTGGATACATATCAACGGCATGGTCAACCGTGGCGTCACGGTGATGGTCACCACGCACTTCATGGACGAAGCTGAATACTGCGATCGCATCGGACTGGTGTATCGCGGCAAGCTGATCGCCAGCGGCACGCCGGACGAACTGAAACAGCAGGCGGCCAGCGTACAGACGCCATCACCGACGATGGAGGAAGCGTTTATTGCACTGATTCAGGCGTACGACGGAGAGGCGGAACATGGTTGAACAGAATAGGCCTGAGCAGGCTAAAACGAGCCAGCGCGGCAGCACGCATTTCTCCACGCGTCGCCTGCGGGCGCTGTGTCTGAAAGAGACGCGCCAAATCTTGCGCGATCCCAGCAGCGGGCTGATTGCATTCGTCATTCCGCTGCTGTTGCTGTTTATCTTTAGCTACGGCATCAATCTAGACTCCAGCCGCCTGCACGTTGGTATCCTGATGGAGCAACAGAGCGAAGACGCACGCGATCTGGCGAATACCTTCGCGGCATCGCCGTTTATCGCGCCGACCATCAGCAATAATCGTCAGCATCTGATTCAGCAGATGCAAACCGGCAGCATTCGCGGACTGATCGTCATCCCCACCGACTTTGCTGAACGGCTGGCGCGGCCGGGCGATCGCGCGCCGATCCAGGTCATCACCGACGGCAGCGAACCCAACACGGCGAATTTTGTGCAGGGGTACGCGGAAGGCATCTGGCTACTTTGGCAACAGCAGCGGGCGGAAGATCGCGGTTATACCTTTGAGCAGCTTATCGAGGTGCAATCGCGCTACTGGTTTAATCCGGCCGCCATTAGCCAGCATTTCATCATTCCCGGCGCGATTACCATTATCATGACGGTGATTGGCGCGATTCTCACCTCGCTGGTGATCGCCCGCGAATGGGAGCGTGGGACGATGGAGGCGCTACTCTCTACGCAGGTCACCCGTGCCGAGCTGCTGCTGTCCAAACTCATTCCTTATTACTTCCTTGGGATGATCGCTATGACGCTGTGTATTCTGGTGTCAACCTTCATCATGCAGGTACCCTATCGCGGTTCGCTGATTTTGTTGTTTGTTATCAGCAGCCTGTTTCTTGCCAGCACGCTGGGTATGGGGCTGCTGATCTCCACCCTCACCCGCAACCAGTTCAACGCCGCGATGGTGGCGCTGAATGCCGCATTTCTGCCGGCCATCATGCTGTCCGGCTTTATTTTTGAAATCGACAGCATGCCGGTATTTGTCCGCGGCGTGTCGTACCTCATCCCAGCACGCTATTTTGTCAGCACGCTGCAAACGCTGTTTCTCGCGGGAAATATCGGTACGGTGCTGATGACTAACCTGCTGTTTCTGATTCTCTCCGCGATGGTCTTTATTGGCCTAACGGCCTGGCAAACCCGGCGCAGGCTGGATTAGGGAGCCACTATGCTACATCGTCTGTGGACGTTGATTATCAAGGAACTGCAATCGCTGTTGCGCGATCCGCAAACACGCTCCATTCTGGTGTTACCCGTCATTCTTCAGGTTTCCCTGTTTCCTTTCGCCGCAACGCTCGACGTGACCAATGCGACTATTGCGATTTACAGCGAGGATAACGGGCCGCATGCGATAGAGCTGACGCAGCGCTTTGCCAAGGCAAAATCCTTTTCTCACGTGCTAATGCTGCATCACTCGCAGGATATTGCACCGACGCTGGATAATCAGCACGCGCTTCTTATTCTGCGTTTCCCCCCGCAGTTTTCGCGCGATATCGCCAGCGGGAACAGTACATCGATCCAACTTATTCTGGATGGCAGGCGCTCAAACAGCGCGCAGATCGCCGCCAACGACGTGCAGCACATCGTACGGGATTATCAGTTAGCATTGCTGGCGGCCAGACCGGCTCAAAACGCCGCCACTCAGAACCATTCAAATCCAAACAACAGCGAGCTGGTGGTACGCCACTGGTATAACCCGAATCTGGACTATAAATGGTTTGTGGTGCCGTCACTGATTGCCATGATCGCCACTATCGGCGTGCTGATTGTCACCGCGCTTTCCGTGGCACGTGAACGGGAACAGGGTACGTTGGAACAACTGCTGGTTTCGCCGCTGTCCACCAGCCAGATATTTATTGGCAAAGCCGTGCCAGCGCTGATTGTCGCCACGTTTCAGGCTACGATCGTGCTGCTGGCGGGCATATTGATTTTCCATATCCCTTTTGCCGGATCGCTGCTGCTGTTTTACACCACGATGCTGATCTATGGCCTGTCGCTAGTGGGCTTTGGCCTGCTGATTTCCTCGCTCTGTTCAACGCAGCAGCAGGCGTTTATCGGCGTGTTCGTCTTCCTGATGCCCGCTATTCTGCTTTCCGGCTATGTGTCACCGGTTGAGAACATGCCGATTTGGTTACAGCACGCTACCTGGATTAACCCCATCCGCCACTTCACCGATATTACTAAGCAGATTTACCTCAAAGATGCGGATTTCAGCATTATCTGGGGCAGCTTATGGCCGCTGTTTATCATCACGCTAACCACCGGCTCGGCAGCCTACGCCATTTTTAGACGGAATATTGCGTAATAGCAGACAGGTAAGGGAAGCACATAACCAGAGAGGCGTAAAAAATTGTGCTGAGGTGACATGACCGCAGTGTGAGCGGCAGGACGCCGCGAAAGCCAGTGCCGCGTCGGACAAAAACGCAATAGCCGTTTTTGAACAGCACTTGTGCTGGCCCGAAGGGTGAGCCCCATTTATGGGGCGAGTAAACGCGTCACTGGCGGCACGAACAGCGGTCATGAGCGCCGAAGGCACCGCGTAGCGGCACAATTAACGCCATAGAGCCATAGGTCAAGGAGCTGCGGCAACTGAGCGCTCCTTGTCGGGCGTGTGATGAGGCACAAAAAACATGGTGTTTGACACGCCCGAAACCTTTGCACTGATTAACATAACGCAGTGAAGCATTTAAATTATCGCGCTGTCCTTAACGACGATTGCCGAAAATACGCAGCAGCATCAGGAACAGGTTGATGAAGTCAAGATACAAGGTCAATGCGCCCACGATGGAGTATTTACGGAAACTGTCTTTGTCATCAACGGACAACTGTTCGCCGATGTTTTTCAGCTTCTGGGTGTCATACGCGGTCAGACCGACAAACACCACCACACCGATGTAGGTTACTGCCCACATCAGCGCTTCGCTTTTCAGCCACAGGTTCACCAGCGAAGCCAGAACAATCCCAATCAGCGCCATGAACAGCATGCTGCCAAAGCCGCTCAAATCACGCTTCGTGGTATAGCCGTACAAGCTCATAGCCCCGAACATCCCTGCCGTAATCACAAAGGTGCTGGCGATGGATTCACCGGAGTACATGATGAAAATGCTGGAGAGCGTCAGCCCCGTCAGCGCGGAATAGAGCATAAACAGCGATGTGGCGACCGTACCGCTCAGGCGCTGCACCATGCCAGAAATCACAAAGACCAGCCCCAGTTGGGCAATAATCAGCCCGAAAAAGGTGATCTGGCTGGAGAAAACAAAATTCAGTACGACAGGCGTATTCGCCGCATACCAGGAGACGAACGCCGTCAGCAGCAGGCCGCAGGTCATCCAGCCATAAACTTGTGCCATATAGGCCTGGAGACCAGACTGCGAGCGCTCAACGATTGAACCCGAGCGTGGATATCTGTCCATGATGTTACCTTTGCATAAAGTTATCTGATTAACGCGGCGCGAACCGCCTGATTGGGGGAGCGAGACGGAATATTCTCTCCCCACCATCCTTTTATCCTAACACAGAAATGGACTACCAGCGCTGCGCGGCCTGTTTATCGCTGTCGCGTGATTCCACCCAGCGTTCGCCTTCCGGCGTCGCTTCTCGCTTCCAGAATGGCGCACGGGTTTTCAGATAATCCATGATGAATTGGGCGGCATCAAACGCCGCGCTGCGATGAGCGGCACTGACGCCAACGAACACAATTTCATCCCCCGGATAGAGTGCGCCCACCCGATGAATCACGCTCACACGCGGCAGTTCCCAGCGCTCGCGTGCCAGCTCAACAATCTCCGCCAGCGCCTTTTCCGTCATGCCGGGGTAATGTTCCAGCGTCAACGCGCTAACGTTTTTCGCCAGATTGTGATTACGCACCTTACCGGTGAACGTCACCACCGCGCCGTCCTCATCGCACTGCGCCAGCCACTGATATTCATCACCTACATTGAAGTTCTCTTCGCCAACCAGAATACGCGTATCCGCCACGATCAACCTCCCGTTACCGGTGGGAAAAATGCCACTTCATCGCCGTCCTGTAACGGGTGCGTGAGCTCAACCAGCGACTGGTTCACCGCAGCCAGCAGCTTGCCCGCTTCCAGCGCCAGCGCCCAGCGCGCGCCACGTTGACATAGCGCCTGTCGGACGTCCTCTACAGTTGCATACTCAGCAGGCAGCGACACGCTGTCTGTCTCGATCAGTTCACGGACTTGTGCAAAAAACAGAATCGTAATCATGCTCCCTCCGCCGTAAAGTCGCCGGATTTGCCGCCGCTTTTCGCCAGCAGGCGCACCGGACCAATCACCATGTCTTTCTGCACGGCCTTGCACATGTCATAGATGGTCAGCGCAGCAACAGAAACCGCCGTCAGCGCTTCCATCTCCACGCCAGTTTTCCCCGTCAGGCGACACACGGATTCTATCCGAACCCGGTTGTGCTCCGGCTGCGCTTCCAGCTCGACAGCGACTTTACTCAACAGCAGCGGATGGCAAAGCGGAATCAGTTCCCAGGTGCGTTTCGCCGCCTGAATCCCAGCGATGCGTGCGGTGGCGAACACGTCGCCCTTGTGGTGGCTGCCAGCAATAATCATCGCCAGCGTCTGCGGTGCCATTTCAACGAAAGCTTCCGCGCGGGCTTCACGCACAGTTTCAACTTTGGCGGAAACATCTACCATCGCGGCTTCGCCAGCGGCGTTAATGTGGGTCAATTGTGGCTTAAGTGATGACATAGTGAATAAGGCTTACCGTTAAGAGGATTTTTTCACGTGCGGGTAAAAATTGCACGGCTTCTGGCGCGCATCCAGCTGTTCCTGAATGATGCGTTCCCATGCGGTTCGGCAGGCGCGAGTCGAACCCGGTATAGCGAAAATTACCGTCTGGTTAGCCAGACCGGCAAGCGCGCGGGATTGCAGCGTCGCCGTGCCAATATCTTCGTATGACACCATGCGAAACAGCTCGCCGAAGCCTTCAATTTCCCGATCGAACAAGATGCCGATGGCTTCCGGCACCACATCTCCAGCCGTAAAGCCCGTCCCGCCATTAATCAAAATGCCCTGCACCTCATCGCTGGCAATCCACGCCGAGATCTGTGCCCGAATCTGGTACAGATTCTCTTTCACGATGGCGCTGTCGACAATACGATGCCCTGCTGACTGCGCCGCTTCGCGCAGATAGTCGCCGGAGGTGTCATCTTCCGCTGTACGACGTTCGGACACGGTCAAAACTGCAAGATTGAGAGAAACGAATTCGCTGCTGACTTTGCTCATATCAGGCTCCTTTAAGAATCAGTGATATCGCGGATTAACCGCCGATAAATGACAGGTTTTGCGTTATGCCGCTATTCCCTTCGTGCAGGAAATGGGTCTGCTTTTTCGCCGATAGCCCGCCCGAGATACGCATTTTCAAATCATCGAGGTGACGATCGTCGGCCAGCAAATCACGCAGCGGAATGCCCTGTTCGCCAAAGAGACACAGATGAAGATTACCCACAGCGGATACGCGCAGACGGTTGCAGCTCAGGCAGAAATCTTTCTCATACGGCATAATCAGCCCGATTTCTCCCTGATAGTCGGAATGGCTGAACACCTGAGCCGGGCCGTCGCTGCGTGCGCGCTGCTGCTGCTGCCAGCCTTGTTGCAGCAGTTGCTGGCGGATCACCTCACCGGAAACATGGTGACGGCGGAACAAGTCGCCCCCTTCGCCCGTTTCCATCAGTTCAATAAAGCGTAGTTGAATCGGGCGGTGTTTAATCCAGTCGAGGAAAGTTTGCAGGCTACCCGCGTTCACATCGCGCATCAGCACCGTGTTGACTTTGACCTTGGCAAAGCCACAGTCAAAGGCCGCATCAATACCGTCCATGACCTGACGGAATTTATCCTGCCCGGTAATCGCATGAAACTGACGTGCATCAAGGCTGTCGACGCTGACATTCAGCGCCGTCAGGCCTGAATCTCGCCACTGAGCAACGTCGCGTGCCAAACGGTAGCCGTTGGTGGTTACCGCCAACGTGCGGATAGCGGGGTTTTCACGGATGGCCGCAATGATATCGACAAAATCACGACGTAAAGATGGTTCACCACCGGTGAGGCGGACTTTTTCCGTCCCTAATTCGGCAAAGGCGCGGCTGACGCGACGAATTTCATCGAGTGATAAAAAGCGATGTGGATTCGTACCATTGGCCTGATAACCATCCGGCAGACAATAGGTACAGCGAAAATTGCAGACGTCTGTAATAGACAGACGCAAATAGTAAAACTTGCGCGCAAACGCATCAGTCAGTTGACTCACCATAAACACCTTTCCAAATACGGGAGATGCAAGCATTTCTGCCTCGCACCCTGGTGACCGCGAAGGCCACGGCCAGGGCACCGTATCACACGCAACAAGCGCATCACTTAGGCACCAAGGCTAGGAGTTTGATTCCTATCAGTTATCCGTTAAACAGCCGCGAGATAACCGCTCAAGAATCGTGATTTCATTAAGCAGTCTACTGCGAAAAAGCACAGGCAACCACTCTCAAAAACGGTATATAATTAAATATATAGCGATTTTTCAATATCTTATGGTGCACAGCATACGGAAAAATACGCGGCAGAAATTGTCTCAGGTCATGCCTGCGTGAGGATTTTTCGCGTTTTAAGGTGAAATCAGCTACCTTAGCGACGATTGTCACACACACTTCATATTCCTCTGGCTCATTCATAAGGTTTTCTATGCGCAATCGCACGTTGGCCGACCTCGACAGAGTTGTCGCACTCGGAGGCGGGCACGGTTTAGGTCGTGTGATGTCTTCGCTCTCTTCCCTGGGTTCACGGCTAACCGGCATTGTCACGACGACAGATAACGGCGGTTCGACTGGCCGCATCCGTCGCTCTGAAGGCGGCATTGCCTGGGGCGACACCCGCAACTGCCTGAATCAACTGATTACGACACCCAGTGTGGCATCCGCAATGTTTGAGTACCGATTTAACGGTAACGGTGAGCTTGCCGGACACAATCTGGGTAACCTGATGCTAAAAGCGCTCGACCACCTGAGCGTCCGCCCACTGGAAGCCATCAATCTGATTCGCAACCTGCTCAAGGTAGACGCGTTTTTAATTCCGATGTCCGAGCATCCTGTCGATTTGATGGCGATTGATGAACAGGGCAACCCCGTTTATGGTGAAGTCGAGATCGATCAGCTGGCAGCCTTGCCGCAGGACTTGATGTTGTATCCGACGGTGCAGGCCACGCGCGAGGCGATTGATGCCATCGCAAAAGCCGACCTGATTTTGATTGGTCCCGGCAGCTTTCTGACCAGCCTGATGCCGCTGCTGTTGCTGGAGGATCTGACACAGGCACTCCGCCGCACGCCCGCCCCTATGGTGTACATCGGCAATCTGGGCAATGAGCAGAGCAACCCCGCAGCCCGCCTGACGCTGGTGGAGAAGCTATCCTGGATTGAACACAAGGTAGGGAAACCCGTGGTTGATGTCGCGATTGTCGGTCCAAAAGTCGATATCAGCCAGATCGGCGACCGTCTGGTCGTGCAGCAGGCGCTGGCCGCAGAAGATGTTCCCCACCATCATGACCGTGAGTTACTGCGTCAGGCCATCGAACGTGCGCTACAGCTGCTAGGCTCTCAATCCCGCAGCCATGGCGTATAAGTCACACCAATCAGAATGCCTTCGGGACTCAGGAAACGCGTGACCTGCTGTCCCCAAGGCTCAAGACGGTTTTCCACCAGCAACGCATAGCCTTGCGCTTTCAGCGTGCTGGTCGCTTCCATCATGTCAGCCACTTCGAACTCCAGCCAGCTTTGCGGTTCCGGAAGATCCGCAGGCCAACTTCCGTGCCCGAAACAGGATTCGCTGGCCTGTGAGAGCGGCCACAGCGCGAAATGCTTCACGCCATCCATCTCATCGCTCACCAGATAGTCGCTTCCTTCCGCAACGGGCTTCAGCGGCAACTTCAGCGTATCGACATAGAGCGCATGGCTGTCAGAAAGGGATTTCACGATCGGCCCGAAACCCGCCACAAACAGCACTTCTACTCCCGGTATAGTCTGATCCATCATTGATCCTCAGTGAGTGCTTGCATCGTTAGGATACGGCGATAAATTGTGTGCGCAGTGCGTGTACTTCATCGCGCAGAGCGGCCGCCTCTTCAAATTCAAGGTTCTGCGCGTGCGTCAACATCTTGCTTTCCAACTCGCGAATTTTCAGCTCCAGCGCCTTCGGCGTCATGAGTTCATAACCTGCTGCTGGCTCTGCCGCTTTACGACTGCCACGCCCTTTGCCTTTGTTCGTCGGCTTACCGAGTTGCAGGATATCGGAGATCTTCTTATTGATACCCTGCGGCACAATGCCGTGCTCGGTGTTGTAGGCTTCCTGCTTCTCGCGGCGACGCTCCGTTTCACCAATCGCTTTCGCCATCGATGCTGTAATCCGGTCGCCGTAGAGAATGGCTTTGCCACGCAGGTTACGTGCCGCACGCCCAATCGTCTGGATCAGAGAACGTTCAGAGCGCAGGAAGCCTTCTTTATCGGCATCCAGAATCGCCACCAGCGACACTTCTGGCATATCCAGCCCTTCACGCAGCAGGTTGATCCCCACCAGCACATCGAACTCGCCAAGACGTAAATCACGGATGATTTCCACGCGCTCGACGGTGTCGATATCCGAGTGCAGATAACGTACCCGCTCGCCGTGTTCTTCCAGATATTCCGTCAGGTCTTCCGCCATGCGTTTGGTCAGCGTGGTCACCAGTACCCGCTCATTAATCGCGGCACGCAGACGAATTTCGGAAAGCAGGTCATCCACCTGTGTCGCGACAGGCCGCACTTCAATGATCGGATCGAGCAATCCGGTGGGGCGAACCACCTGATCGATCACTTCACCGCCCGATTTTTCCAGTTCATAGTTACCCGGCGTCGCAGACACGTAGATCGTCTGCGGAGCCAGCGCTTCAAATTCTTCAAATTTCATCGGTCGGTTATCCAGCGCTGAAGGTAGCCGGAAACCGTATTCGACCAGCGTTTCTTTACGCGCGCGGTCGCCGCGATACATACCGCCAATCTGGGGAACGGTGACGTGGGATTCATCAATGACCAGCAGCCCGTCCGCAGGCAAATAGTCAAACAGCGTCGGTGGCGGTTCGCCGGGGCCACGACCGGAAAGGTAGCGTGAGTAGTTTTCGATACCGGAGCAGTAGCCCAGTTCGTTCATCATCTCCAGATCAAACTGGGTGCGCTGACTCAGCCGCTGCTCTTCCACCAGTTTGTCATTGGCCAGCAGCACCTTTTTACGGTCGGCCAGTTCAACCTTGATATCTTCCATCGCCTGCAAAATACGCTCACGCGGTGTGACGTAGTGCGTTTTAGGATAGATGGTATAGCGCGGTACCGTTTGGAGCACGTGACCCGTCAGCGGGTCAAACAGCGACAACCGTTCTACTTCTTCATCGAACAGTTCAACGCGCAGAGCGATTTCGTCAGATTCCGCAGGGAAGATATCGATCACCTCACCACGCACGCGGAACGTACCGCGCTGAAACGCCTGATCGTTACGGGAATATTGCAACTCGGCCAGACGCCGCAAAATAGCGCGCTGGTCAATCAGCATCCCTTGCGTCAGGTGCAGCATCATTTTCAGATAGAGATCGGGATCGCCCAGACCATAGATCGCGGATACCGAGGCCACGACGATGACATCGCGCCGCTCCAGCAGCGCTTTTGTCGCGGAAAGGCGCATCTGTTCGATATGTTCGTTAACTGACGCATCTTTTTCAATAAAGGTGTCAGAGCTGGGAACGTAGGCCTCTGGCTGATAATAGTCGTAATACGAAACGAAGTACTCGACGGCATTATCGGGAAAGAATTCTTTCATCTCGCCGTACAGCTGGGCTGCCAGCGTTTTATTTGGCGCCAGCATCATCGTCGGCCGATTGAGGTCGGCAATCACATTGGCGATAGTGAACGTCTTACCTGAGCCCGTTACCCCGAGTAGCGTTTGGTGCGCCAACCCATCTTCCAGGCCCTCTTTTAAACGACGAATGGCCTTCGGCTGATCGCCTGCTGGTTTAAAGTCAGAATTCAGTGTAAATACTTTACTCATCGTCAAGCACGCTACTTATCGTTATTACGCATCGCTCAAGACGATGACCGTGGGTGGATGTTCGGAACTTTATTCTGGATGCCAATGGCGAGATTCGCCATCGCAATGATACTGGATAGAAAAACAGCATCAAGCAAATTGTCGCCGAATTGGATGGCTAATCGACAAATGAATTTGCTAGCACATTCATATTCAATCTACCAGATAAAATCATCATGATTTATCCCCAATGTTGGTAGACCTGTAACATGCAGAGATGGGCGATGACGTTAATTTATGCAACTACGCAGCGTTGATGTTCAAGGCGCTTGATTTTACTTAACGATATGATAATAAATAGATTAGAAAAACCGAGGAGAATAACGTCAAACTGGCGACAACCCGCGTCAGCTCTCGGTTAGAATGCGTTGTCTTTCCATAATGCACATAGTTATCCACAGAAATGGTGGATAACTCCCACAATCCCGCGTCAGTACTGAATTAGAGAAATACCCGCTTCATTCGCGATTCCCTCCGATATGGATTTTCTTCACACTCTTTCTTTGATTTATCGCATAAGTATTAGACGGAAAAAGACTAAAAACAGCAGAGGACTAAATTGCAAAAATTCAGATACGTCGGGAGTTTAGGGGAAAATTCAAGAAGATTTTATCTATTAATTGAAATAAAAATGTCGATATTACATGCATGAGACCGCCCACGGTAAAAATGACAAAAGCCCTGGCTATGATGAAGCACAAGTAGGGGTCAAAGCCTGGGCAGCCGTATTAACATATCTTTTGTCAATTCGATAAAATCCGCAGCAGACAAGCGGATTATGACCCATACATCCTGTAACCCTCCCATCTGACGATCAAAGGACTGACGAATCAAACCCATCACGTAAGGAAGATCGCTTTGGTTTGACAATCCTACCTCTAACGAACTGCGGAGATTTGCGCAAAAATTTAAGCAGATTAGCTTCTGTGGCTTTCACTTCTTATTCCTTAGTCCATTGAAAAAGAGCGAACCGACACATCCGCTCCCGAGTCCGCACCGATGTCCTTAGCCCATTGACGTGCTATCGCCAGCGTGGATTCAGCGCTGCAACACGCAAAAAATCCTTACCATATGCCAACGGCGTTGAGTCAGCCCAAACTGACAAGAAGCACTTATCACACGTACAATCGAAAACCTAAAATAGCCTTTACCGAAAAAATGACACTTAACAGGATTGAGAGTGAATAAACAGCAGCTTGCAGCAAAAATCTGGGAATCCGCCAACCAGATGCGGTCTAAAATCGATGCCAACGAATACAAAGACTACATCCTCGGCTTCATCTTTTATAAATACCTTTCGGATAAGCTTGAGCGCTATCCTCGTTTTGGTTTAGCGCCAAAATCCAAGGCCGACTACGCTTTTCTTCTGCACGATCTCTACCACCTGAAACCCGATGGCATCATGGCTATCGTCCTACCCCACGGCGTACTCTTCCGCGGCGGTGAGGAGGGTGAGATCCGTAAGAACCTTATCGAAAACGACCACCTTAATACGATCATTGGCTTACCGGCGAATATTTTCTTTGGCACCGGCATTCCCACCATTATTCTGGTGCTCAAACAGAAGCGTAAAAACAGTGACAAGCTGATCGTTGATGCCTCCAAAGGCTTTGCCAAAGAAGGCAAGAGCAATAAGCTGCGCGCATGTGACATCAAAAAAATCTGCAACACGGTTAGACCCATGGACAGTTTATCGGCAGCAGGAATAATACGTTTATCAGTAACGAAGAAACCCACAGTTAAGCAAACCATCAGGGCGCATAAGAAAACACAAGAAAGCCGTTGACTAAAAAACTTATTTACTTATAATTAATCTTATGGTAAGACGGTGTGGATCTTTAAAACTGAGGGATTATGGTTCAGGTTAGTTGGTCAAAACGAGCATTAAAACAACTCGGAACGATTGACACTAGATACCGAAAACGCATCAAGAACAGAGTGGGCGAGCTGACCAGCTTCCCCGATGTGAGTTTGGATCTGAAAAAACTCGAATCATCTGGCAAGCAATACAGGTTAAGGGTTGGCGATTATCGAGTCATATTTGAGTTAATAGACGGCACACCGCAAGTTTGCGAGATACTCGAAGTCAAACGTAGAACATCAACAACATACTAAGGCGGGGAAACCCGCCCAATTCCTAAGTTAGAAGAGGTTTCGCCAACCGAAATTAAATGTTGGAGTCAACATGAGCATCCAAATTATCCACGATAAAAACGGCACCCCTGAATACGCGGTGGTTCCATACGAGTTATATCAACGACTGATTGCAAACTCAGACGATGACGCGCTTTACGAGAGTATACCCTACACAGCCGATGATGATGATGACGTTACTATCCCTCAAGAAGTTGTCAGTATTCACATTGATCAGGATGTGAGTATACAGGCGGCATGGAGAATACACAGAGGGCTATCACAGCAGGATGTTGCAAGCGCACTTGGCATTACTCAAGCGGCCGTCTCTCAACTTGAATCACCAGATTCAAGACCGCAAAAAAGGACCAGAGTAAAATTATCTGAATTGTATAGATGCACCCCAGAACAGCTAATATTGTAAATCAGCCCGGTTCGCCGGGCTTACCCTTTTGAATTTTCTCTCGCCCGCTCCACGCTATCGATCGCCGCCTCAATTACAGCGTGCATGATCTGCACATCACCAACCGTGTACGTGCCATCGAGCATATCAGCCCATCTCGCCAACGGTGGGCAGGCATCACCTGCCCCCAAACACAGGCGCCATAGAAATAAGTCTACGCCGCTGTCGTCTCGTTCGTCGCTGTTGCGCTTGCGCCGTTTTCGCTCCCTGCGCTGAGCTTCCAGAAAGGGCCGATGTTCTCCTTTAAGACCTTGCCCAGCAGCAGCAGATAATTTTGGATTTCGTCCTGAAACAGATTTTCGGCGATCGGGATATTACCGGTATCACGCACCATTTTTCCGTTTTTGATGCACTGATCTGTCCTTGATTTAGTGCCCACCTTGTTTTCAAATCAGTCAACGAAAGTGAGGTCACTATGACGAGACAACAATATACCCCAGAGTTCAAGCGCAGGGCTGGAGCGTTACTGTTCGAAAGCGGGAAGTCTGTTGCCCGTATGGCTCAGGAGCTTGATATCAAAGAAAACACACTCTACAACTGGAAAAAAATCTATCAGGATAAGCCGGAGGCGGCTTTCTCCAACACGCCGCAGCTTTCAGTACAGGAACTGGAGATTCGCCGTCTTAAAGCCAAAATCGCTGAACTGGAAGAGGATAAGCTCATCTTGAAAAAAGCGGCGGCGTTCTTTGCGCGGGAAAGCCGCTAAGATACGCCATGGTCACTCATTTCACTGGTTTTGAAGAAATGTCAGATCTTGTTGTGTATCTACAATGTAGATTGACACTGACACTTAAATGCTCTACATTGTAGATACATTCAATTCAATGAGGATTTTTTATGATCGATGTTCCAGTTAAAAAATGGGGAAACTCACCTGCAATACGTCTTTCCTCATCTGTTATGCAAGCGTTTGATATGACGTTTAACGATAGCTTTGACATGGAGATCAGGGAAACAGAAATTGCCCTGATCCCCAAGAAAAAACCCAAATATCAGTTTACGCTGGATGAGTTGCTTGAAGGAATGACGCCTGAACATGTCCATGAGAAAGTTGATTTTGGCGCACCAGTCGGCAAGGAGCTGCTTTAATGGTTTCTCGTTTTGTTCCTGATTCCGGCGATTTGATCTGGTTAGATTTTGATCCGGTAGTGGGGTATGAACAGGGAGGACATCGCCCCGCTGTTGTTCTTAGTCCTTTTCCTTATAATAATTTGACCGGAATGTGCTTATGCACCCCCTGCACAACCCAGCGCAAAGGGTATAACTTCGAAGTCGAATTATCTGGAGACCGTGAAAGCGTGGCTCTCGCCGATCAGGTCACTTGTGTAGATTGGCGTAATCGGAAGGCAACAAAGAAAGGCAAAGTAACAGCCGATGAGTTAGAACTCATCAGAGCAAAAGCTAAAGCTTTGATTGGCTAAATTAAAGTCATGTTCAGCCAGATCTAATCGAGTAACCAACTCCCTTTTCAGGCCACTAACGGTTATCTCCTGTAAAACATCATAGTTACTCAGCTTGAACCACTGTTTTACCGCCTTCATGACTTCGCTTGCTTTTACCGCCATCCCTTCTTTGCTGTTAGCTGAAATATCTCAATCCATTTTCTATCGATTTCAGCACTTGGCAACAGGTAAAGATGAATTTTTGACGATATGCACAAGAGGAGATAAGTAGCAATCTGGGGGGATAATAAGAGAAAAAAACAGGTAGGCCAGAAACAAAAAAGCCTCTGGTTAAGGAGGCTTTTATGCTGCACTTTATGCAGTAAAGAATCAAAAAAACTAATTAAGTCACTGATTCTATTGAATGCGTGGCGGAGGAGTAGAGATTCGAACTCTAGAACACTTTCGCGTCGCCGGTTTTCAAGACCGGTGCCTTCAACCACTCGGCCACTCCTCCGCAATGACGCGAACTATAAACAGTGTGTGAGATCTTGTAAAGCATCACAGCGCTCAATTGCCTGAAAAACAACCTAACACAACGCAATTGAACGCAAAATCGTCATAAGACACATAAAATAGAGCAATTTATCCCCGCGAACATATGAATTGCAGGACAAAATACGAACACTAAAAGGAAGCATGACGCATTGGCAGCGTAAAGAAGGGTAAACCACCTTTAATAACGTCCTGCAACTATTTACTCTTTGACATTGGATAATAGCACCCTGAAGAGAGAGTCGCTGACTATGGATCGTATTGTTGTTTCCTCTACCCGTGAAAGCTCGCTACTCAGCACCCATAAAGTGCTGCGTAATACTTATTTCCTGCTGTCGCTGACACTGGGTTTTTCTGCCGTTACCGCAACGGCAAGTACTGTACTTAACCTGCCCGCACCTGGCTTAATTCTGATGCTGGTTGGTTTTTATGGTCTGATGTTCCTGACGCACAAACTGGCGAACAGTCCTGCCGGTATTCTGGCGGCGTTCGCACTGACCGGATTCATGGGTTATACGCTGGGCCCGATTTTAAGCTCGCTGATTTCCTCAGGCGCAGGCGACATTGTCATGCTGGCTCTGGGCGGCACGGCGGTGGTGTTCTTCTGCTGTTCAGCTTATGTCTTAACAACACGTAAGGATATGTCCTTCCTGTCTGGCATGATGATGGCAGGATTCGTTGTTCTGGTTGTTGCCGTTATCGCCAATCTGTTCTTGCAGATTCCGGCCCTGCATCTGGCAATCAGTGCCCTGTTTATTCTGTTCTCTGCGGGTGCCATTCTGTGGGAAACCAGTAACATCATTCACGGTGGCGAAACCAACTACATCCGAGCGACGGTTAGCCTGTATGTCGCGATATACAATATCTTCGTTAGCTTGTTGAGCATTCTGGGCATCATGCGTAACGACTAAGTCTCGTCTATTGCCACACCGAGAAAGCCCCATCTGGGGCTTTTTTTATTCCGGTGCAGACAGCAAAATTTGTTAAACTACGGGCTGAACTATCGCAGTCGGAGAGAAGATGTTGGAGTTTGAAGGGCGAACAATCGCAACTGACGCGCAGGGTTACCTGATGGACAGCACTGTATGGAGTGAAGCATTGGCTCACGTGTTAGCGGAACAGGAAGGCATAGTGTTGACTGAACCGCATTGGGAAGTCGTCCGGTTTGTGCGGCATTTTTATCAGGAGTTCAATACGTCCCCCGCGATACGTATGTTGGTTAAGGCGATGGCGCAAAAGTACGGTGAGGATAAAGGAAATAGCCGCTACCTGTATAAGCTGTTTCCAAAAGGGCCAGCCAAGCAGGCAACTAAAATCGCCGGCTTACCCAAACCGGTGAAATGCATCTAGCGTCACCCAGATTCAATAGCGGATCGTAAAATTTTCATAATCCGTCTTGCCATGTGGCTCAATAAGCACCTTATCAACTCTGGCGCTTCGTGGGCCCCCTTGTTTCAACCACTCAATCAACGCGTCTACCGCATGAGGTTCACCATTTACCACCACTTCAACGCAGCCATCATCACAATTGTGCGCATACCCATTGAGCCCTAGTCGCACAGCCTGATATTGCGTGCTGTAGCGAAAACCTACCCCCTGAACCACACCATAGACATAGGCTACAGTCGCTATCTTTGCCATCATCCCCCCTTTTCAACCCAAACAACATTTCATTAGTCGGACTGTATCTTCTAAAAATTTACGCCATACTATAATAGTGTGTTCGGCCTGTGATTTACCAATGAGCACATGGCGTTATTGCTTGAAAAACCTCTGTACGCTAAAAGACACTATCGGATGCGCTAGCCTCCCTTCGAAAAATCCGTGGTGAGTAGAAAGTGTAATCAATTTCCAGGGGGTTATATGATAATCAGCAAATTTGGCATCGGACAACAGATTCGTCATAAGCTTCTGGGATTCCCAGGGGTCATTATCGATATCGATCCCGAATACTCACTAGACACGCCCACCTGGGAAGAAATTAGTGGCAATGACACTTCACGCTCCGAACCGTGGTACCACGTTGTAATGGAAGATGACGAAGGCCAACCGATACATACTTATCTGGCGGAGGCACAGTTGATAAAGGAAGAGCGATCTGAGCATGAGCACCCTTCACTAAACGAATTAGCTGAGGTGCTTCAACGCCGCGCGCCACAGTTGCGCCATTAATGTTCATCCATGGTAGATAATGGCTACCGAAAACAGACATTGGCGATGTTGTGATTATCAGCATCGTCAGTGGCTGCAATCTATTTATCCAAACACTTATTTTCCCAAACCCAGTCGTGGGATTTCAATTTTCGGGCAGCGATCCATTACAACTTTTAACCCTGCATTGTGAGCCAAAATTGCCGCTTGCTCATTAATGACGCCAATCTGTAACCATAGAACGGTAGCACCGATGGCGATTGCTTCTTTGGCGACCTCATAAGCCGCTTCCGATTGGCGAAAGACATCAACCATATCAACTGGCTTCGGAATATCCACTAGACTGGCATACACGGTTTGCCCCAAGAGCGTCTGACCAGCCAATTTGGGGCTAACGGGAATAACCTCGTAGCCTTGCTCAAGTAAATACGCCATCACGCCATAACTCGGACGGGACGACTTATCACTGGCTCCCACTAATGCAATGGTTTTTACCGTTTTCAGTACAAATTCAATATCACTGTCGTGCATGCTATTCCGCCTCTTTTACGTGATTTACTACAGTGTATCGCACATTCTACGAATAGCCGAAAATGGCTTAACGCCCCGCCATAGATACCTTATAGAGCGAAAAATGCCATAACAGCCTGTTTCAAATTGAAACCTTTGACACATTCAGACAATTCCTCAACAATACTCAAATTACGTGCGATCTGGGAAAATTATGAAATTCGGCTTCATCACTGTCTGCCTTTTTATTGCAGGTTTAAGTTCCTCTGCAATTGCGGCAACAACGTTGAAATTAGATCAGAAAATCGATCTTCTGATGGTTGACGGGCAGAAAATGTCAGGCTCGTTGCTGAAAGGTGCCGATAGCCTCGAACTAGGCAAGGGGCAACACCAGATTCTCTTCAAGGTTGTCAATATACTCGATACCCAGACTGGCACGCCAGTCACCTATTTTCCTTCAACATTCATTGCAACATTCAACACAGAAAAAGTAGCATCGGTGTCATTCAAATTACCGCCACTACAAACCCCTCAGGATCGTAAGAACTTCACTGCCCAACCTCAATATCAATTGCTTGATGAAAAAAACCAAGCTATCCCCGTGCGTACCGATGCAATTGTGATCGCAGACAGTGAGCTACTCGATATAGAGCGAAAAATGTCCGAGTACAACGCAGCAGCGAAAGGCGCTTCGGTCGCAGGCTTTGCTGCCGCACTGAATGAATCCGTAAGCTGGTGATTTTATACGCAGTCACCGTAGATTTTTGATACCCGTTCGCCTTTTCCTGCTTTTATCGCTTTGCACTGAAACTGCGTTTCCGTAATCTGTCTGTACCCTAGCGTCAGCTTTACTACACCAGATTGAAGGACGTAACCATGGAGTTCACCACCCGTACCATCCCCGCGCAAAAACATATTGCGCTGGTAGCACACGACCACTGTAAACAATCTTTACTGGATTGGGTTGGTACGAACAAACAACAGCTCACAGAGCACACGCTTTATGCTACCGGAACTACCGGTAACCTGATTCAATTGAACACGGGTCTGCCCGTAAAAAGCATGCTAAGTGGACCGATGGGGGGTGACCAGCAGGTTGGCGCACTCATTTCTGAAGGGAAAATCGATTTAATGATCTTCTTTTGGGATCCGCTTAACGCCGTGCCACACGATCCCGATGTGAAGGCGCTGCTGCGGCTGGCTACGGTTTGGAACATTCCTGTTGCCACCAACCGGGCAACGGCTGATTTCCTGATTAACTCAGCGCTATTTAAAGAACCGGTTCAAATCGCCATTCCTGATTATCAGCGCTACCTGCAAGACCGTCTGAAATAATATCAGCACATCACAATGGACCAGCGGCGCACTACATGTACTACACCGTCGACGCTGGTCTCTTCTGTTCTACATCTCTTTTTTGTTATCCCGGCTTACGCAGCATCGGTACACCTAAACGATGAAGATGTTCAATAAACACCGATGGATTCGCCACATCCTGTAACAACCAAACGCGATGCTTCGCCCTCGTCAACGCCACATACAGTAAACGTCGCTCTTCCGCATCGGGGAAATCCTCTGGTTCAGGTAACAGCACCGCCTCAATCACAGACTCTCTTGCCGGAGCCGGGAATCCGTCTTTCCCTTCATGCATACCCACGATAATGACATATTCCGCCTGCTGCCCTTTACTGGCGTGCACCGTCATGAAATCAATCTGCAAATTCGGCCATTTGGTCGCAGCCTTCTCTAAAATCGCCGGGCGTAAATGGTGATAACGCGCCAGCACGAGAATGCGTTCATCAGCTTTCACAAAGCCGCTCAGTTTATCCAGAAGTGGCTCAAGCTGATCCTGAGGCAGGATGGCCACCGCTTTTTTATCACCCTTACTCAGGCTATTAAGCGGTTTCTTCAACTGATACGGATTTTGTTGTATGAACGTGTTGGCGACTTCACCAATGCGTTCATTAAAACGGTAGGTGGTATCCAGCGCACACTGTTCACCTACGCCGAAATGCTGTTCAAATGCTGTCGTCAACGCCAGCTCAGCACCGCTAAAACGGTAAATTGCCTGCCAGTCATCCCCTACGGCAAAAAGACAGGTACGGCTATTTTGTCGACGCAATGCTGCTAACAGTGTTGCACGCTGTGGCGAAATATCTTGAAATTCGTCCACCAGAATGTGCTTCCAGGGGCTCACAAAGCGCCCTTTATCCAGCAAGTTCACAGCCTGATGGATAAGACCGGAGAAATCGACGGCATTTTCGTCCTTAAGCGCTTTTTTCCAGGCTTTCAACAACGGCGCCATCAGGCGAACTCGTTGCTGAAACGCTGTCCGAATGGATTCTGGCGCCTGCTCAACCATTTCGCTCTGGCTGCCGCCGTGCATACGCATCAATCCTAACCAGCGCTCCAGTCGCCCGGCCAACCGCCCCGCCAGCTTCGGGTCGTTCCAGAAATCGCCTTCTGGCACCTCCCATTCCAGCTCTTCCGTTAACCAACATCGCCACCCGTTAGCCTGCGTTTTTTTCTCGGCACACTGCTGCTGCCAGTGAGAAATCAGCAGTTCTCGCCGCTGTTTCGCATCACTTTCCAGTTGGCTTATCATCGGAGCCTTGCGGCTAGCCTGCTGAATAATGTGCAATGCCAGCGCATGGAACGTCTTAGCCTGAATCTCATCCGTGTTGAGCCGCTCCTGGATGCGCTCGTTCATCTCTTCCGCCGCTTTACGCCCAAATGCCAGCAGTAAAATCTGATCGGGCGTGGCTTCTTGACGATGCATTAACCATGCTGCTCGGGCCACCAGCACGGAGGTTTTTCCGCTGCCAGCCCCGGCCAATACCAACACGCCCTCTTCGCCATTGATCACCGCTTTACTCTGCGACACATTTAATGGCGAACTCTCCACTGTTTCAAAGAAAGGCTGTTCTGCCGCCAGCGTGCGATCCATCCATGCCTGATTCACCGCAGTGCGCGTCTCATCGCCCTGCTCAAGCCAGCGCAAGCAATGCTGGTAGTGATCATGACAGTTATCAAAGGCTTCAAGACGAGACACAGGAAGAGGCAATGCCCCCAGCGAATCGCGAATGGCATTTTGCAACGTTGCCAGAGCCTGACGGCTAAACCATTTGTCTTGCTGCGTCAGTGTTTGAATGCTGTCCGTTTGGCGCTGCAAAACTTCAGCGCTGATCAGACTCATCTCCTCGCTCCAGTCGAACCAGGATTTAAGAAGATGGCGGTAAAAAGCCTGCGTTTCCTGCCACTCTGTTCCGTGCAGGCGCACCACTTTTCCGGCTGGCAATTCAAATTCCAGCTCTCCCCACACCAGCCCTCTTTTACAGTGAATACTCAACAACTGATTAAAGGGGATCAGGTATTGATGTTTATCGCCACTCACTTCGACACCGGCATTCAGTAACCGCACCCGGTTGTAAGGATGCTGGGCCAGATGTTTACCTAACGAGGTAGATTTCAGTTCCATGATGTTCGCGCCATGACTATGTGAGAGGTTATTCGTCCATTTTTTATCGTTTATCTGTTCCCTAGTTTACCCGTTATAGGACTTCACGCTCTAGCCTTAAAAACAGGTTAGGATATCCTGATGCTTAATGTGATAATTCTTTTACCATCAGCGAGTTTGGGACGTTATCTGGTTACCTTACAAGTACAGGAGAGACTATGCGTACTGTGTTGAATATCCTTAATTTCGTATTAGGTGGTTTTTTCACCACGTTAGCCTGGCTTCTGGCAACAGTCGTCAGCGTGTTGCTGATTTTTACCTTACCGCTAACGCGTTCATGCTGGGAAATCACCAAGCTGTCGCTCTTGCCTTATGGTAATGAAGCGATCCATGTTGATGAGCTACGGCCAGATGAAAAGAGCGCGATTCTCAGCGCGGGCGGATCGCTGCTGAACATCTTCTGGTTCATTTTCTTTGGCTGGTGGCTTTGCCTGTCGCACATCATTACCGGCATAGCACAGTGCATTACGATCATTGGCATTCCTGTTGGCATCGCCAATCTTAAAATTGCTGCCATCGCGCTGTGGCCAGTAGGGCGTCGCGTGGTTTCCGTCGAACTGGCGCAGGCAGCACGGGAAAATAATGCCCGCCGCCACTTTCGCTAACGGCATCTAAGGATATTACGTTGCTCACCTTCGCCCCGGGAATTCGCCGCTATGTGTATAACAGCAGTTGGCTGTATACCATTCGCATCCTCATTGCACTGAGTGGTGCGGCGGCCGTTCCCTGGTGGCTAGGGCAGCCAACATCGACAATCCCCGTCACGCTTGGCGTCGTCGCGGCCGCCCTCACCGACCTTGACGATCGCCTCACCGGGCGTTTGCGTAATTTGTTCATTACGCTGGCCTGTTTTTTTGTCGCTTCCGTCTCGATTGAATTGCTTTTCCCCCATCCCTGGCTGTTTGGCCTTGGTCTGGCGGTATCGACCTGCGGCTTTATTCTGCTCGGTGCATTAGGGCAGCGCTATGCAACCATCGCATTCGGCGCACTGCTGATCGCGATTTACACCATGCTGGGCATATCCCTTTACGACAACTGGTATCAGCAGCCCATCATGCTGCTGATCGGAGCCTCCTGGTACAACCTGCTGACGCTATTCGGCCATCTGATATTCCCCATCCGCCCGTTGCAGGATAACCTCGCGCAGTGTTATCAGCTGTTGGCTCGCTATCTGGATGCCAAAGCCAATCTCTTCGATCCCGATATTGAAGAAGAAACCGACAAGCCCTTAATTGACGTCGCGATGGCAAACAGCCAACTGGTTGCGACGCTCAACCAGACCAAGTCATCGCTGCTAACGCGTCTGCGTGGCGATCGCGGCCAGCGCGGAACGCGTCAAACGCTGCACTACTATTTTGTCGCGCAGGATATTCACGAACGGGCCAGCTCATCGCATGTTTACTATCCGCAATTGCGTGAGAAACTGCGCTATAGCGACGTCCTATTTCGTTTTCAGCGCCTGCTGAGTAGGCAGGCCAAAGCCTGTCAGCAGTTGTCGCAATCCATTCTGCTGCACCAAAAATATCAGCATGACGGCCGCATTGAGCGAGCTTTCGTGCATCTCGAATCCGCTATTGCACGTATCGCAGCCAGCAACATGGCAGACGCCGCACAAATCAAAGCACTCACCTATCTCTTGAATAACCTGCGCGCCATTGATGCTCAGTTGGCGACTATCGAATCCGAACAGGCCATTGAGCAAGAGAACAACCCGGAAAACACGCTGGCAGACGACAAAATCACGGGCTGGAGTGACATCCGCTTACGCATTAGCCGCCACCTGACGCCGCAGTCAGCACTGTTTCGTCATGCCATCCGTATGTCCGTGCTACTCTGTAGTGGCTACGCGTTAATTCAGATCACGGGCTTGCAACACGGTTACTGGATTCTGCTAACCAGCCTGTTTGTTTGTCAGCCCAACTATAACGCCACTCGGCGGCGGCTGACGTTAAGAATTATCGGGACATTGACCGGTATTTTGCTCGGCCTACCTATCCTGTACTTCGTTCCTTCGCTGGAAGGACAACTGACGTTGATCGTTATTAGTGGCGTACTGTTTTTCGCCTTTCGCAACGTGCAGTACGCCCACGCGACCATGTTTATTACGCTGCTTGTCCTGCTCTGTTTCAACCTGTTAGGTGAAGGCTTTGACGTTGCGGTGCCACGCATCATTGATACGCTACTCGGATGTGCCATCGCCTGGGCGGCAGTGAGTTTTATTTGGCCGGACTGGCGCTTTCGCGGTCTGCCAACCGTCATCAATAAGACATTGAACGCCAACTGCCGTTATCTTGATGCGATCATGGTTCAATATTATCAGGGGAAAGATAATAGCTTGCCTTATCGCATTGCACGCCGCGATGCACATAACTGCGATGCAGAGCTGGCATCCGTCGTATCGAATATGTCTTCAGAGCCTCATGCGACCAGAAGCAAGCTGGACAGTGCATTCCGCTTCATGTGCCTGAATCATACGTTACTAAGCTATATTTCGACGCTTGGCGCACACCGAGGGAAAATTACTTCAGCGGAAACTCTGCAATTGCTGGATGATGTCGTTTGTCACGTTGATGATGCGCTACACTGCAGCGAAGAGGAAAGTTTGCGTATCAATCAGAGATTGAAAACCATCACCGCCAGCCTTCAATCCCTTTCACCCGAGTCAGACAGTAAAGAATCATTAATTATTCAGCAAATCAGCCTGCTGATCGGCCTCTTACCTGAACTCGTACAGCTAAAAAATGACATGATGACACTGTAAAAATATGACGTATCTCCTAGTGCTTTGACCCTTTGGAGACAGCGTTATTTTTATACCACTCCAACAGTTCATTGCGAATACCGCGAGGGAGTGCCGCCTGATGCGTACCACAAATTGCACCAGCAAGCGCCAATAGCACGTTGACACTCAGATTAGCGCGAACTTTCCGCAATTCGAGATAGCTGTTTTTCGCGCCGCAATGCTGCAATTCATCGACATTCGTTATCCCCGCCTTCCATAACAGACGCTCAATATCGTGGTTAAGGTTCGGAAGATCCTTTAAACGCCCGTTCGTACTTTTGATGGCTTTATCATACTGCGCGCCGACCAGCGCCAGACGGGCAAAATACAATAGCTGAACAGGTTCTTGCCATAATGATTCATCAACAAGAAAATAATTCAACGGGACTGGCATACCGCGTTTGGTATAAATCAAATTAGGCATGTCACGCTGCTGAAAATATTCTTCATCCTTCTTACTAGCGCGAAGATAAAGCTCCCCTTCCGACACCAGTCCAAAAATGGTTTTATTTGCTGCTATGCTATAGCCACCGAACTGGGAGCGTGAACTGATGTCCCCCAAAGATGAAAAAGAATGCTGAGATTGCAAAATCCTTTTTTTGCATAATTGTTTCATTGCCATAATCCTTAGTATTGAAATGATCTCTTCCTGAACAATTAAAAATATCTGTAGCAGGAACAAATAATTAAACACAGCCCCGATACGGCTTCAAACAGTAAATGTGTTTACTGTCTCTTGCATATGGAATATGCGAAGCGCTTTCAAAAAATCAGGTTGATTTTCACACACACAGAAGATACTGTATATTCATACAGTAACACTATGGGTGGAACTCATTATGCGTGCACAATCAATTCGCTCTCACAACATGCAGTCGTCATCGGTTTCTGCAAATCAGCATGCTGCGGAAACCTCGATCGACGCGGGCGGAATCATCAGCGAAATCGTGTACAACGCCGCTCAACCCATAGTCACATACCTGCTATTACCGCTCTTATTGCAGTTAGGTACGCAATCCCGTTGGTTGCTATGGCTTTCGCCTCAACAAAAATTGAGCCGTCCCTGGGTACAGCAATCTGGGTTACCGTTGGATAAAATAGTGCAACTTCACCACATCAATCCGCTGTTTACGGTTGATGCCATGGAAAGAGCCTTGCTGACAGGAAACTACAGCGCGGTGTTGTGCTGGCTACCACTCGAATTAACGGAAGAAGATAAGGTTCGGCTACGGCATGCCGCACAGGCAGGAAATACATGTGGCTTTATCATGCGGCCAGAAAGTACTAGCGATGACGCCTATAGACTATTTCCCAGCCTGAAAATTCATTCGACATTGTATCATTAAGTAAATTAAGAATTTTCTCAGCCCCGTCAGGTTGCGTGCTATACAGATCGCCGCAGAGCGGTATTCTTCGGGCTTTTTGGGTATATTTAATACAGCGAAAAGGCGTAAGATCTGTCAAAAGCATCTACTATTTGTTAGCAAGTATGTATGAATCGTGCGGTTTTCTTATGATGCAAATCACATCATACTTGTAACTTTCTCATCACGTTGTAGACTTTGACCCGCTGGAGTTGCTCTTTTATAACGTCAGTTGACTGACAGCAAGTCATAAATAAGGGCAAAGTCTCCAACCAAAGGATTTTAACCAAAGGTTTATTAGCCCCTCAGGTTAATTACCGATTTGGATGATAATGAGGCGTAAAATGAAAAAAACAGCTATCGCAGTTGCAGTGGCACTGGCTAGCTTCGCGACCGTCGCGCAAGCAGCTCCTAAAGACAATACCTGGTACACCGGTGGTAAACTGGGTGTGTCTCAATTCCACGATACTGGTTTCTACGGAAATGGTTACACTGGTGTCAACAACAACCCAATCAAAAGCAAGTTAGGCGCTGGTGCGTTTGTTGGTTATCAAGCCAACCCTTACTTGGGTTTTGAACTGGGCTACGACTGGCTGGGTCGCATGAAGTATGCAGGTTCTACTTCTGACGTAGCAGACAGTGCAAGCTTCAAAGCACAGGGCATCCAACTAGCAACTAAACTGAGCTACCCGGTTATGCCCGATCTGGACGTTTATACCCGTCTGGGCGGTATGGTATGGCGCGCTGACAGCCACGCTGACAGAAGCGGAACTCATCTCAACAACGACGACACGGGCATTTCCCCGCTGGCTGCGATCGGTGTTGAATACGCTATCGATAAAAACTGGGCTACTCGTGTTGACTACCAGTGGGTAAGCAACATTGGTGATGCAGGTACCGTTGGTGCCCGTCCAGACAACATGCTGATGAGCGTTGGCCTGTCTTACCGTTTCGGCCAGGATGACCGTGTGGCGCCAGCTGTTGCTCCGGCTCCAACTCCAGCTCCAGCTCCAGTTGTTGAAACCAAGCGTTTCACGCTGAAATCTGACGTCCTGTTCAACTTCAACAAAGCAACGCTGAAAGCAGAAGGCCAGCAATCACTGGATCAACTGTACACTCAGCTGAGCTCTCTGGATCCGAAAGACGGTTCTGTTGTTGTTCTGGGCTTCACTGACCGTTTAGGTTCAGAGCAATATAACCAAGCCCTGTCTGAAAAACGCGCACAGAGCGTCGTTGATTACCTGGTTTCTAAAGGTATCCCTGCGAACAAAGTCTCTGCTCGTGGTCTGGGTAAATCTCAACCAGTTACGGGTTCTACCTGTGACAACGTGAAACCTCGTGCTGCGCTGATCGACTGCCTGGCACCAGATCGTCGCGTAGAGATCGAAGTTAAAGGCATCAAAGACGTTGTAACTCAGCCTCAGGCTTAAGTTATTAACGAAAAAAAACCTCGCTCCGGCGAGGTTTTTTTATGCCGGACATCCTTGTCCGTCACCCTGTGGGTCGTTGCTGCGCAACGTTGAAAAACGCTCCCTGCGTTTTTTTATGCGTGTTTGTCAGCCCAATAAATGAAGAAAGCGATCACGTCTCGTCTTTATTCAGAATGGCTTTAAGATCCTGTTTAAGCAGCGACATCTGGCTGGCATATTTTTCTTTGTGCTCAGCGTCTTCGATTAACTGCACGATCGTTTCTGACAGAGTAACCCCACGTCTCTGAGCCAGAGCAGCAAGGCGCTGCCAGACCAAGTATTCCAAATCGATCGATTTCTTGCGTGTATGCTGGTGTTCTGCGTTGAAATGGCGTTTGCGCCGTGCGCGAATCGTTTGCTTCATCCGGTTTTCTAAGGTGGGATTCATACATTGCGCAATCCACTCCAACACTTTCACCGGCTGGTTTTCCATTTTAAGCAATGCCTGTACGGCATCATCCGCAGCGCTTTGCTCGAGAAAACGCGTAATCTCTTCTCCCTCCCGATGCTTCTTCACCAGGTATTTCCATTTCCACCCGCACTCAAGATTTTCTAGTTGTTGATATTTCATATTAAATTCTTCAGTGACCGCGTAACGTAACTTTCAGCATAACAGTTTTCCCTGATTTTGACCGCTTTCTGGCGGCTTTCTGACAGCTTTTAAGACGATTAGCCAAACGTGGTCTGAGCTTCACCGTATGAAAGATGACGGAGAGATGACTCTCCTTATGTGAAGTCTAGATTATTCTTGTATAATCACGCTTTTCCTTCAGACGATTACATTGATACTTTGACCAGTAACCGACTCTCATGGCAGCATTTACTGCCCGATAATACGCCTTATCACACGCTATTCACTCAGGCAGCTCAACTTGCTCCTGCTGAATTCTCCGCTATTCAGTCACGTCTGGCAGATAGCCTGACGCTCTTTTGCCACCCTCGTTCACCTTCGCGCTTTATGCTGTTGAAAGCGCAGGAGAATGATGAATATATGGCATTGATCGCCCGTGCGCTGAGCGCCATCAGGCCAGACTCCGGGGCGATACATGGCAGTAAATATATCATTGAGGGTCGTCATATCCGGGTCGAACCCGCCACACAGCCTGCGGATAACTTTGCCGCACAGCAGTCCTGTGGCTATCAGGAATGGATTGAGCCTGAACAGCTCTTCGGCTGCGTGCGCAGTTTTCACGATGACGTCACGCTGCACCCGGGGCTGATTCACCAGGTTAATGGCGGTACGTTGATCCTGTCGGCCAGAGCACTGCTGGCTCAGCCGTTGATGTGGCTGCGTCTGAAACAGATTATGGCTGAAGGCATCTATCGTTGGCTATCACCAGACGAGCGCAAGCCACTTCCTGTTGATGTGCCGCCGATGCCGCTTGATGTTCGCCTGATTATTCTCGGCGACCGCGAAAGTCTGGCAGATATTCATGATATGGAGCCAGAATTAGGCGAACACGCGATTTACGGCGAATTCGAAGCGCAATTGCAGTTGATTGAAACTGACGACATGGCGCGCTGGTGCTCCTACATCAATGCACTATGCAGCGAAAATCAGTTACCGCTGCTGGATGCCGATGCCTGGCCAGCATTAGTGAACGTGGCGATACGCTACAGCGGCGATCAAGGCAATTTGCCATTATGCCCACGTTGGCTAATCGGCCAGTTAAAATATGCATCGCTATACGCCAGAGATGGCCAGATCACGGAGCAGGCGCTGGTTGACGCCGTTGCCGCTCGCCAATGGCGTGAAGGCTACCTTCGTGAACGCATGCAGGATGAAATCGAATTAGGCCAGATCCTGATCGAAACGGAAGGCGAAGTCGTCGGCCAGATTAATGGACTTTCCGTATTGGAATTCCCAGGCTATCCCGTTGCCTTTGGCGAACCAACACGTATCAGCTGCGTGGTTCACGCTGGCGACGGTGAATTCACCGACGTTGAGCGCAAAGCCGAACTTGCTGGCAATTTACACGCCAAGGGTATGATGATCATGCAGGCGTTCCTGATTACAGAACTGGAGCTTGATCAACAACTGCCCTTCTCGGCTTCCATCGTCTTCGAGCAATCGTATAGCGAAGTTGATGGCGATAGCGCCTCACTCGCAGAGCTGTGCGCGCTGGTAAGCGCCCTCTCCTTGCGGCCAATCAATCAGCAGTTCGCTGTGACCGGTTCTGTCGATCAATTTGGTCACGTACAACCCATTGGCGGTGTGAATGAGAAAATCGAAGGCTTCTTTGAGGTCTGCCAGCGTCGTGGGCTGACGGGAACACAGGGCGTGATTTTACCTGCGGCTAATCTACGTCATCTCTGTTTACAGGAAGATGTCGTTGAAGCGGTACGCGAAGGGAAATTCCATCTTTTCCCGGTAGAAACTGCACCGGAAGCGTTGTCATTATTGACCAACTTAGCTTATGACGATGAACAGCTGCCAAACCTGCTGTCCGCCATTCGTGAGAGAATTGGACAACTTGCACCGCAAGAACGTAGACGTTTCCCTTGGTTTTTCCGTTAAACCAACTGGTTTAACCAGACGCAACAGACTTGCCCAGCGTACAGGTGTACGCTAACCTGCGTACAGGTGTACGCTAACCTGCGTGCTTCATTAAAACAAGGCTTACAGAGACCATGGTAGATAAACGCGAATCCTATACAAAAGAAGACCTCCTTGCCTCCAGTCGTGGCGAACTGTTCGGCCCGAACGGCCCTCAGTTGCCTGCCCCTAACATGCTCATGATGGACCGCGTCGTTAAAATGACGGAAGACGGCGGTAAGTATGGCAAAGGCTATGTGGAAGCCGAATTGGATATCACGCCTGACCTGTGGTTCTTCGGTTGCCATTTCATCGGCGATCCGGTGATGCCAGGCTGCCTCGGTCTGGATGCCATGTGGCAATTAGTCGGCTTTTATCTAGGCTGGTTGGGTGGCGAAGGCAAAGGCCGTGCGCTCGGCGTGGGTGAAGTCAAATTCACCGGACAAGTGCTGCCAACAGCGAAGAAAGTGACGTATCGCATTCACTTCAAACGCGTGATCAATCGCCGTTTGGTAATGGGGATTGCTGATGGCGAAGTACTGGTTGACGGTCAGCAGATCTATACCGCTGACGAACTGAAAGTGGGCCTGTTCAAAGACACCAGCGCTTTCTAAGCCTCAGATAGCACTGCGGGCGAAAAACCTTTCGCCCGCGTTATCCGTTTATTTCTCCGACGTTATCTCACCACCGCTTAAACCATTCGCCCTACTATGATGGACTTTTCAGTTCATTGGTGATCGACTGCCGTACGTCTTGCGGTATCTTCAATTCGGTCGCTAACGCATCCAGATAGCTTTTCTCCATGAAGTGATCGACATCAATGACTGCACAGCTCAGGAAGTAGACCTCAAGCGCCTCTTCCTCATTTTTCACATCTTTCGCCAGCAGAATCGGATCAAGCGGTTGTTCTATGGCTTCCTGCACCCAGCGGTGCGCTTCACTGCCCAGTTGCAGTTGCTGAATATTTTCATCAATACGCTGTTTCTCAGTCGCATCAATATGGCCGTCGCTCTTGGCAGCAAAAACCAAAGCCTGAATCAGACGACGCGCGCGAATACTTTCGCCAGAGGACTGGGTGCCAAACTGCGGGTCGTCCTGATGCGTATCGCGAACGCGTTTTTTGTACTGGTTCCACAACACCACGCCCGCCGCCGCACTACCACCAATAATCAACGCATTTTTACCCAACGAACCCATGATTTTTCGCGTGGACTTATTCGACAACAACACGCCCGCCAAACCGCCTAGCGCAGCAGGCTTCAGCATATCGCCTAAATTGCCGTTTTTACCCCCTTGATGCTGATTCCCCTGCTTGCTACCGGAGCCCAATAAGCCCTGAATCTGTTGCAGCCAATTATTCATTTTCATTCCTCAAGGAAAAGTGACATCACTGATGGTGTTGTCACTCATAGTAATGGTGCGGAAGGCGTTTGTTTGTCAGATTGTGTATAGCAATGAAAAGTATGAGCCGCGCTATTCGTCCAGTTATAATAAAAATTCCCCGGAACAATCGCCCTCGAGCGTGCGCAAGGCGTATCTTCCATCAGGCTCAGCAACCTTGATTTCACCGACAGCCCAGATGATCAATCAGATAGCGCATTGTCGCTTCCATGTAAGCCATTTTTATCGCGGAAGTAATAGCTGATGATCCTATTCAACATTCTCGCATGTCGGGCAATCTGTACAACTGAGGCATCATGCGTCCCCACATCGTAGTTAGTTGCAGCCAGGGTTGCTTTGATGAGTTGCTACCGTCTCATGAACTGCATTTTTGACTTTGAGCACCGTACTTCTCGCTCACTTTTCCCTTTTTTTTGTATGGTTAATCCCGAAAAAAGAGAGTGATTCACGCTCCGTTGTGTTCCATTAAATTTTTTTGATTGGGCACTCAATAAAAAATGAATGTTTTTTATTGCTGTACGAACAAGATCCAGATTTTCTTCATTTCAGCCGAGAAGTACCGAGCAATGCCCTAGCCCTCCCTGACGCACAAGCTCTCAAGGAGAAGGGTATCTATTAATTTTCAATCACTTAAAATTTTATCATCCTTTTTTATTTCATCCCATTTTTCCTGAATTTATGGACTGTACCGCATTCTTCACTTCGACGATTTGCGCTTTATTTTTGAAACGGTATACTGCACACATCAAATTGAAATATAGTTTTAAAAAATGTAATTGCCCGTCACAGAAAAGGAACGAACATGAAAATTGCACTGATTAACGAAAACAGCCAAGCTGCTAAAAACGCCATCATCGCAGAGTCTCTGACCAAAGCGGTTGCACCGTTGGGCCACACTGTACACAACTACGGTCAATACGCCGTTGAAGATGCAGCACAGTTGACCTACATCCAAAACGGTATTCTGGCAGCTATCCTGCTGAACTCTGGCGCGGCTGATTTCGTTGTAACCGGTTGCGGTACTGGCCAAGGCGCAATGTTGGCTTGTAACTCTTTCCCAGGCGTAATCTGCGGTCTGGTTGTTGACCCATCTGATGCTTACCTGTTCTCTCAGATCAACAACGGTAATGCCGTATCTGTTCCTTACGCTAAAGGCTTTGGCTGGGGCGCGGAACTGAACCTGGAAAACCTGTTTACCCAGTTGTTCAAAGAAGAAGGCGGCCGAGGCTATCCGAGCGATCGCGTTGTTCCTCAACAACGTAACAAGAAAATTCTGGATGCCGTAAAAGCAGTAACCTACAACGATCTGATCACCATCCTGAAAGGCCTCGATCAGGATCTGGTTAAAGGTGCAGTTGCGGGTCCTAAATTCCAGGAATACTTCTTTGCTAACAGTAAAAATGAAGCACTGACCAGCTACATCAAGACGCTGCTGGCGTAACGTTGTCCTGTTGCTGAAAAACCACAGCCCATTGCGGCCTGTGGTTTTTTTATGCCCATTCCCCACCCCGTTTTACCTACATTTTAACAACGCGTTTGTGTGAACTATCCATTACCGTTCAATGCTTAGCCATACGCACAGTTCGCGCTAAATACTGCTTGACCGAAGCTAATCAACTCCCTATAGTAGCGCTCCGTTGCCCCTTATAGGCAACCCCCGGTGAGGTGTCCGAGAGGCTGAAGGAGCACGCCTGGAAAGTGTGTATACGTGAAAACGTATCAAGGGTTCGAATCCCTTCCTCACCGCCATATATTAAGCAAAATCAATAAGCTAAGAATCGCATTCGGTTTTGTCCTACATAAAGTAAGACATAAAAAGTTCGCTTCGGCGGACTTTTTTGTTTGTGAAACCTCACCTCTCATTAAGTTCGTTTTTTCCTACACCCACTTCCCAACAGGCAGAAAAAAAATCAGAGAAGGCTATGTCTGGCTCACACTGCGTCATTTTAACTCGTCACGACAACAATTCCGGCTGTGTTGTGATAATGCGGTTCATGAGGCCTTCCTGAAAGCAAAACAGTATTATGGCGCATTGCGTCTGGTTGATGAGCCATCGATGTACAACATAAAAACCATTGCGGCCAACCTGCGGCGTCAGAGATTACAGGCAAAAGCGTCGCGAAAATATCGTCCGACAGCGACCGTGAGCATCGCCTTCTTTAACGTTATCAGTTAACACTCCGCTTATCGGCAAGCCATCCCGGCATATCAGCGTTTGGCGGTACGGTTCCACGGCATTTTCATCAACAGCTTTGCCATGCCACAAAAACCCGCCCCCCCCGCAAACAGCAACCCTACCCCAACAAAACCAGAGAGCAGGAAGAAAGCGCTGTTTACGCTGTAGCCCAGTAATATACCACCCAGAATCAGTATGCCAGCGGCGATTTGAACCTGCCGCATGAGTTCAATTGGCTGTTTACGATTCACTTCCGTCGGAAATCCTGCCTTTTTCCATGCGGCCATTCCTCCTTCCAGAAACAATACTATTGCAGGTGAAACCGCCTGCGCCAGCAAGTCGGCATTCTGCTCCGAACGCATGCCAGACAAACAATGGAAAATCACAATCTTTCCTTCCCTCTCATCAGCCGGAAGAACATACTCGACAGAGGAATTCAGTGGGTGCAATTTTGCCTGTGCGATGTGCTCGCGGGCATATTCTTCTGGCTGGCGAATATCAATAAGTACCGCCCCTTCATCTAACAATTTGCGAGCCTGAGCGGGTGAGATAGAAACGGGTGTTGGCATGATCATGATCCTCTTCTGAGCCGTTGAAACTCGTCATAATGCACTCGTTAAACACGGCATTCCGTCGGCAAGGAAGGTGATATCGCCGATTGTCCGCGTCTCATCTTTAGTTTAGTAAAATCTAATAAAGTAAAATCTAAATTAAATAATGAACACGCACAACAACTTTCCACGCAGGGAAAGCAATCGAGACTGGACATCGATTTAGCGACTGATACTCTGTAAATAGAAACGCTATTTTAAAAAGCGACCATGCTGCCGCGATCGCACAGAATGGATCGGTAACGGTATGGATAAGTCACTGTATGAGTAAGTACCGTGCAAAAATAATGCTATTTGCGAGCCACCTTGTGGCTCTGTTTACCGTGCCGACTGGGAAACTTGCGATACCGCCAAGATCGTTTCATGAAAAAATTAAAAGACACAGACTGGTATAAAAAGCGTTACTCCAACCGCGTTCTCTTCTGGAGAGAAATCTCACCGCTAGCCTTCCCGATCTTTATTGAAGGCCTTTGCGTCGTGTTGATGGGGGTTTTCAGCACCTTCCTGGTCAGTTGGCTGGGGAAAGAGGCCATGGCGGCCGTCGGTTTGGCCGATAGCTTCAATATGGTCATCATCGCGTTCTTTACCGCTGTCGCATTAGGGACCGCCGTTGTTGTCGCGTTCAGCCTGGGACAGCGCAGCAGAAAGCAGGCGCGATCGGCCGCTCGTCAATCGATGTCATTACTGGTTCTGTCATCGTTTCTGTTGGTCGCGCTGGTTGAATTCGCCGGCTCAGCGATTATCGATCTGATCGCAGGACAAGCCGATGTACAGGTTAAAGCCCTTGCCCTCACGTTCCTTCGCTGGACGGTGTGGGGATATCCGGCTGTCGCCATCGCGCTGGTAGGCTGTGGCGCGTTACGGGGCGCGGGCAATACCAAGTTGCCCATGGTCATCAACATTGGGATGAACATTCTCAATATTGCCATCAGTAGCCTGCTGATTTACGGTGCATTTTCCTGGGATGGCCTTGGCTTTGTTGGCGCGGGCATTGGTATTACCATTTCGCGCTATATCGGCGCAGTATTCGTGATTCTGACGCTGATGCACGGTTTTAACGGTGCGCTGCGTATTCCCTTCAAGTCTTACTTTGCGCCTTTTACCCTGTCGATCCTCTATGAAGTGCTCAGTATCGGTATTCCCGCCAGCATTGAATCCGTGATGTTTAACATCGGCAAGCTCATCACCCAGCGTTTTGTGGCAGATATGGGAACCGAGGTCATTGCCGGAAACTTTATTGCTTTCTCCATCTCAACGCTGATCAACCTTCCCGGTAATTCGCTCGGCGCCGCCGCCACGATTATCGTTGGCACACGGCTGGGGAAAGGCCAGATCATGCAGTCTACCCGCCAGTTGAAGCACATCTTCTGGCTGTCCAATATCGGTCTATGCGTACTTGCCGTCCTGTCGGTGCCGAGTGCCAGCTTTTTGGCGTCGTTTTACACCAATGAACCAGAAGTGATTGAAGTGGCAAAACATCTCCTGTGGCTCAACGCACTATTTATGCCCATCTGGGCAGCATCCTGGGTACTTCCTGCTGGTCTTAAAGGCGCGAAAGACGCCAGTTATACCATGTGGGTCGCAATGGCGGGGATGTGGGGATGTCGGGTCGTCGTGGGATATATCCTCGGCGTGATGCTCGGTTTTGGCGTGATCGGTGTGTGGATGGGGATGTTCTTTGACTGGATTGTTCGCGGGTTCTTCTATTACCGTCGCTTGATGAGCGGGCGCTGGCTATGGCGCTATCGTCCACCGACAAATTAATGATAGCGAGCGGGGTTCCGCTCGCTCATAACACCACAAACGGCTAGCGATTCGGGCTCTTCACCGGAGCAAAACGGGTCGCCATGATAATCAACACGACCACACCGACGGCCATAATCATCCAGGCCTGCTCCAGACCCGCCGTATGCTGACGTATAAAACCAGCCAGCAAAGGCATCAGGCTGGCAAGGATGTAACCACCGCCCTGTACAAAGCCCATCAGTGAACCGGTCTTATGTGATTCGGTCACCTGATCCAACGCCACGATGAGCGATAGCGGGAACAGCGCACCAATACCAACACCCAGCATAATAATGATGGGATACGTGAACGTCAGTGGAGCCACAATCAACCCAATCATCCCCACCAGCATCACGATCAGGATAGGAAGCAGCAGTTTACGTCGATCGGGAAAACGGTTAATGAACGTTGATACCAGCAGGCCGGAAATCACTTCCGTCAGCGTTAATCCGCCCAACATCAGGCCGCTTTGCGTCGCATCTAACCCCAGTTGAATGTAATACGGCGGCAACCACGCCAGCACCAGCGTATACGCGCCCGTACCAATGCCGAAGAACACCATCAGCAACCAGTCCATTCCGCTTCGGCGCGTTGCTACGACAACCACCGCATCCTGTTTCGTGGTATACGCTTTAGGGATACACCGCCAGGCTATCGCAGCAACTAGCGCTACAATCCCCCAGCAGGCCAACGCACTTTGCCAGCCCCACGCATTTGCCAGCGGAGAAACCGATGAAGCCGCAAATGCCGCCCCCGCCATAATCGCCGTAGTATAAAAGCCCATCAGGAAACTGCTATGGCGACCAAAATGAAGCTTGATAAACGACGGCACCAACGCCTGAATCAAAGCAATCCCTATCCCGGCCAGCGCGGCGCTAGCCAACAGCGCAATACCGCTATTCAGCCACCAGCGAGCCCCACACGCCAAGCCAATCACCACAATACCCAGCGTGATTCCCCGATATTCACCAAGGCGTGCCTGCAACTGACCACCATATAATGCGCACCACCCCATAGCAAACACGGGAAGCGTAGTTAGCATGCCCGCCATGCTGTCATCCAGACCTGTCGCAGCCTGAATCTGATTCAACAACGGACCAATACCCGCCAGTACAGGGCGTAAATTCAACCCTAATAGGATAATCGTGAAGAAAAGAAAAGCCCGCGTGCGGGTTGTTGATGTCATTACCATGCATAACCTCAATAGCTTGAGCAAATCACTGCCACCTAACTCCTGTTATCTTCACATAAAGAATCTTAACGTCAAGATAAAATCTTATGACAAACAGGCACAACATGTATTTCAATGGCAGGAAGGAGAACAAGGTATCAACAGACGGGAAAATTACCAGATAAACGACTGTAGAAACTCGCCACCGCTTAGGCAAGCAGCCATAAAAAATCCGCCCTAAAAAGGACGGATTCTTCTGACACAGCTAACAACCAACGCTGAGGGTAAGTAAACCCTGCTGGGGTTAGATTAGAAGCGGTAACCTACGCCAACAGCCCAGGCACCAACGTCAACACTGCGGATACGGCTTTGTTCGTAACCGACATCCAGAGCAACGTCCTCGATCGGGTTGAACTGAACACCAGCACCATAGGTGAAGCCGTAATCATCATTGCTGCGGTTGTCCTGACCATTGGTGTTGTTGCTCGTGACTTTACCATGGCTGAAACCAACAACGCCGTACAGGCTTGCCCAGTCATTCAAACGGTAAGCAGGGCCCGCAGTAAAGCCCATGTACTGGCCTTTGTCATAGAAACCGCTATCGCTGCTATTTTTTTCCAGATAGGTGAAAGAGCTAATAACGCCCAGTGGGTTATTATCTTGCTCATAACGATATTTCAGGTTAAAGCCTTTAACTTTATTTTGTACGCCCTGAGCATCACCTTGAGCATAACCTGCGGTTACTGTACTTTGACCAGCAAATGCAGAACCTGCGCCAACGGCTAATACACAAGCCAGAGCGGAAAGACACGCGATTTTTTTCATATTTACAGCCTCAAATTCATTTTATGAAAGACTAACTAACGGAGTAAATATAACAAAGAAGTTCGGGACTTGCCGCCCTATAAATATTTATCAATTAGCCTTTAGATGTAACAAATATTGTCACGACCAACCTATCATACTAATTGTATTAACTTTTTCATTGTGACAGTTAGATTAAAAATAAATTCACTGCAAATCGATTAAACAGATAATTCTTAATTTTCCGCTCAGTTTGTATACTAATTGAGTTGGGCAAAAATAACGCAGTTAAATAATGAGTAAATAAAGGTCAATAAACGTCAATTCATACCAGACAAATTGTTTACAATTGAGTATGATAGCAATGGAATGTTATACCTTCTTTAAGGCCAAAAGAATGACCTTATTTTCCCACCGCTCGTCGTCATTTGTCCCTGTATTGCTCATCATTATCTCAATGCTTTCTATCCAAAGTGGCGCTGCCCTAGCCAAAAGTCTGTTTCCGCTAATAGGTGCCACAGGCGTAACAGCATTGCGTCTGGGAATTGGTACGATCATTCTGGGCATCATTTTCAAGCCGTGGCGTATGCGTTTTAGCAGTAACCGCCTGCCTCTGCTGGTTTATGGCATTACGCTGGGCGGGATGAATTTTCTGTTCTACCTTTCACTACAGACGGTGCCGCTCGGCATTGCTGTTGCACTGGAATTCACTGGCCCGCTGACCGTTGCAATGCTGGCTTCACGCAGGCCCATTGATTTTCTATGGGTTTTTCTGGCTGTTGCCGGGTTATGGTTCTTATTGCCGCTGAGCCACAATATCGGCAATGTTGATTTGATGGGTGCGGCCTATGCCGTGGGTGCAGGTGCCTGCTGGGCCCTCTATATCCTGTTTGGGCAAAAAGCGGGGGCAAATCATGGGCCGGGAACGGTCGCTATCGGCTCCTGTATTGCCGCGCTGATCTTCTGCCCTATTGGCGCGTATTACGCCGAGAGTACGCTGTTTTCGCTCTCGATACTCCCACTCGGCATTGCCGTCGCCATCCTGTCCACCACGCTCCCCTATTCTCTGGAAATGGTGGCATTAACCCGTCTGCCTGCCAGAACGTTCAGCACGCTGATGAGTATGGAACCCGCTATTGCCGCCCTCTCTGGGATCCTTTTTCTCGGTGAACATTTATCGTTCATACAGTGGATGGCGCTTATCTTTATTATCATCGCGTCAATCGGTGCAACGCTGACAATAAAACCGGCGGGCGCAGCCAAAGTGACGACTCAAGCAGAATGAGTACGTATTTCCTTGGGGACGTGTTGCAGAAAAGTTTCACATTCCCGAGGAGAACGCAAAGTCATAGAACGGATATGGTGATAGCGAGGATCGGCTAAATCCGCCAAATACCGTTTCCGGTTTTTCGAATAGGTTTTTATTGTCCAGAGGATAATAGATTTTCGGCTAAAAAAACTGCGAAAAAAGACTCTTTATTGCCTGTACCGATCCAGAGTTCCTCTTTGCGCCATGCACGAAGGCAGGCGCGGCGTACCGCCTGAAAAAGCGTACGGGTGAAACCGTAATCGATCCAAACGACAACATCAACACTGCGCCATTTGATATCTCGCGTTCGATTATAGTTGTCATCCAATACCCAGTTTTCAGGCTCCAGAGCCCTTTCAAGGCCTTGAAAAAAATCGGCATCCGTCCGCCCCTGCCAATCCTTCAGCCAAAACAACGCATCCATTTCAATGTACGGAATAGCCAGTTTTCCAGACAAGCAGCGAGCGAGCGTAGATTTACCGCTTCCACTGGTGCCAATAATATTCACTCTCATTCTGCACGACTCCCTTTACCCCACATCATATGTTTTAAGGAAAAAAACAACGCTGTCATTCTATTTCAATCAGGATAGCGGGCGAATAATAACTATTTTCACCTAAGTGATGATGATATTTATCAATATATTGAATTATATTTCATACGTAATAAAATATTGCGCTTACATGACGGCTTACCGCATTATTGGTCTCAGATAAATCCTGACTACAAATATCCACAACATCGTTATGCTAGGGCTATTCATTTGATAGGCAATTCTTTTCAATATTAATTTTTATCACTGCTATAATTAACCACATTGAACAGTAAGACTATGAATAATTAAAGAGAGGATAACTATTATGTCTACCGCCAAACTCGTGAAATCAGCACCGTCCTCACTACTTTACACTCGCAATGATTTGGATGATAGCGTGAAGACCTCGACGATCGCGCTGTTAAACCAACTGGTTGTTGATTTCATCGACCTGTCATTGATTACCAAACAGGCGCACTGGAACATGCGCGGTGCAAATTTTATCGCTATTCATGAAATGCTGGATGGCTTCCGTACGTCAATTATTGACCATCAGGATACTATCGCCGAGCGCGTGGTGCAGATAGGCGGTGTTGCGCTGGGTACGGTGCAAATCGTGGGTAAACAAACCTCACTGAAAAGCTACCCAACCACCATCCATAGCGTTCAGGATCATCTTAAAGCGTTGGCCGAGCGCTATGCGATTGTTGCCAACAACGTACGTAAAGCCATTGGTAAAATGGAAGATGAGGCCTCTGCAGACATTCTGACCGCCGCATCACGCGATCTGGATCAGTTCCTGTGGTTCATTGAATCAAACATCGAATAGTCGGCGTTATCATCCCGCGAACGCGTTCAAGGCTGCTTAGGCAGCCTTTTTTCTGCCCGTCTCCCGACTCAAACCGCCCTCTTTTCTGGCATAACCTGCATAAACCACGTATTTTATCCGTTAAGACGCTCAAAAAATTAGCTTTCGCCTGCATTAATTGGGCAGAACGCTAATCAACGGTTGTTTCCCTCCTATAAATCAGTTAATCATAGCAGTACCTTGCCTGAGCGAATCGGCGATTAAAATTTCATCGCAGGCAAGGTAATAAAATAAAAACAACAGGTTAAGTGTAACGCATGATAATTAACCTCATGCTTAAATAGGTTTCACTTTCGTACTATGCTTAAAACGCCTGTAAAACAAAAAGCTCCCACAACTGCTAATAGGAAGGGTTTGATGAAATCACTACTTAAGGCCTCTTTGGCTGCACTGACGCTGATGATGAGCGTATCTAGCTATGCCGCTGAGAAAGAACTGATTGTCGCGACAGACACCGCTTTCGTCCCTTTTGAATTCAAACAAGGCGACAAGTACGTCGGTTTTGACATCGACCTCTGGGATGCTATCGCTAAACAGCTCAATCTGAAGTACACCCTGAAGCCAATGGACTTCGGCGGCATTATTCCTGCACTGCAAACGCGCAACATTGATCTGGCGCTCGCAGGCATTACCATTACTGAAGAGCGTAAAAAAGCAATCGATTTCTCTGACGGTTACTACAACAGCGGCCTGCTGGTAATGGTCAAAGCGGACAACAACGATATTAAAGGCGAGCAGGATTTGGCCGGTAAAGTGGTTGCGGTGAAGAGCGGCACAGGTTCCGTTGATTACGCGAAAGCCAATATCAAAACCAAAGATCTGCGCCAGTTCCCGAACATCGACAACGCCTATATGGAACTGGGTACCAACCGTGCTGATGCCGTCCTGCACGACACGCCAAATATCCTCTACTTCATCAAAACCGCAGGCAACGGCCAGTTTAAAGCGGTAGGTGATTCCATTAAAGCTCAGCAATACGGCATCGCGTTCCCGAAAGGCAGCAACGAGCTGCGTGAAAAAGTGAATGGCGCTCTGAAAACACTGCGTGAAAACGGCACTTATGCTGAGATCTACAAGAAGTGGTTTGGCGTAGAACCTAAGTAATTGCCGATTTAATCTGGAGATATTTCATGCAGTTTGATTGGAGTGCCATTTGGCCTTCTCTGCCCCTCCTGATGGAAGGGGCAAAAATGACGTTGTTGATTTCTGTTCTGGGTCTGCTTGGCGGCCTAGTGATTGGCGTAGTCGCGGGTTTTGCCCGCGCCTACGGCGGCTGGTTTTCCAGCCGCATTTCGCTCGTTTTTATTGAAATTATTCGCGGCACCCCGATTGTTGTGCAGGTGATGTTTATTTACTTCGCCTTGCCGATGATTTTCACATCCGTACGAATCGACCCTTTTGCCGCCGCCGTCGTCACCATCATGATTAACTCTGGTGCTTACATCGCGGAAATCACCCGTGGTTCGGTATTGTCGATTCATAACGGCTTCCGTGAAGCAGGTCTGGCGCTTGGGCTGTCTCGCAGCGCGACGTTACGCCATGTGATTGCCCCACTCGCCCTGCGCCGCATGCTGCCGCCGCTGGGTAACCAGTGGATTATCAGCATCAAAGATACGTCACTGTTTATTGTTATCGGCGTGGCTGAACTCACGCGTTCAGGCCAGGAAATCATCGCGGGCAACTTCCGTGCGCTGGAAATCTGGACTGCGGTTGCCATTATTTACCTGTGCATCACGCTGATCCTCAGCTTTATTCTGCGTCGTCTGGAAAGAAGACTTAAGATTATATGATTGAATTTAAAAACGTATCCAAACACTTTGGCAAGACACAGGTCTTACACAATATCGATCTCACCATCGGTCAGGGTGAAGTTGTGGTCATCATCGGGCCTTCGGGTTCGGGTAAATCCACGCTGCTACGCTGCATCAACAAGCTGGAAGAAATTACCAGCGGTGAATTGGTTGTTGACGGCCTTAAAGTGAACGATCCGCGCGTTGACGAGCGTTTAATCCGTCAGGAAGCCGGGATGGTATTCCAGCAGTTTTACCTGTTCCCGCATCTTACCGCGCTGGAAAACGTCGCGTTCGGCCCTATTCGGGTACGCGGCGCGAGTAAAGCCGATGCCGAGAAGCTGGCGCTGGAATTGCTGGCGAAAGTGGGCCTGTCAGAACGCGCGCATCATTACCCTTCCGAACTTTCCGGCGGTCAACAGCAGCGTGTGGCCATCGCCCGCGCTTTAGCAGTTAAACCGAAACTGATGCTGTTTGATGAGCCGACATCGGCACTCGACCCGGAACTGCGCCATGAAGTGCTGACCGTCATGAAAGATCTGGCCGAAGAAGGCATGACGATGGTCATCGTCACTCACGAAGTGGGCTTTGCCCATAAAGTAGCTTCGCGTCTGATCTTTATTGATAAAGGCCGCATCGCAGAAGATGGCGACCCGGAAACGCTGATTACGAATCCACCCAGCGATCGTCTGCGTGAATTCCTGCAACACGTATCTTGATCAACAAGGGGGCTTTCGCCCCCTTTCTCTTACTCGCAATGTCAGCGAACGTTATGCCTGCGAACGCGGATATTCTCGTTCAATAAACGCTGCAAAATCCTGGCACATCTTCTCATCGCCCTGTTCATTATCCGCCAGCACGCGACTGCCATCGACCACGCGAATACGTGCGCCCAGATCGAAATCCGCAGCAGGCTGAGGACGACACGTTGCCTGAGCCATGGTGCTTTCCGCCTGTTGCCAGGCTTCATCGACCGTTAGATTACAGGCCTGCGCTAGATAAGCAGGATTGAAGCCCTCACCGGTCAGGCTACGCAGCGTATCGTCATGACTTACGCTATTGCCCGGATGCCAATAGTGTTGTGCCAAATCAGGGCCGATGGCCGGGTTATCCGTCAGGTAGCCGTCACGTTGCAGGAAATAGCTGCGCGTCTGCTCAACCGCCATCAATGCCAGCAGATATCCCTGATAAGAACACGCCGACTCCATGGACAGAAGATGAGGGATCGCCAACGTCGGGCGCGGGCTACCGCTAATGCCCAAAATACGCTGTTCGGTGTCACGTGCCAGTTTTGTCATCGCTTCCGGCGTACGCGCCTCGTCGTCCCACGAATAGAGCTGCCACTCGAAGTACGGCACCAGCAGGATGTGCCGCTCATTGAAAGCGCGCATCGGCTGCTGCGTGCTGATATCCGCGCGGATCAATTCATCAGGAATCGTCTCTCCCTGTGCATTCTTTGCATAGCGTTTTAACCAGTCAGCATCACCCAGCAGGCTGTCGCAGAACATGGACTGCGTTTCCGCATAAGCCATTGAGGTTGGCGGAAACTCCTGTGAAAAACAGGGTGCATTCTGTCGGATATTAGCAAAATGCGCGGCGTGTCCGCCCTCATGAAATAACGTATTAATGCCGCTGGCACCGCTGCCAATTTGATCCGGCTTTGCCAGACTGGTGAAGTTAATCCGTGCCGGCACCCATTTTCCTTCCTGCACAAACGGCGGCACCGGGCCATGCATAAAGCCGTTCTCGTACTTACCTTTTCGCACCAGCAAATCGAGCTGCATTTCTGCACCGTTAAACCCTATTCGCAAACGTTTAAAGCTGTTGATCCAACGCTCCAGCGACGCAGAGAAAGGGAAATAGGGATCGAGCTGGCGCGTCACATCGCCTGCGCTGGCATAGCGAATATTCCACGGTTGCAGAGCCTCTTCACCCTTTTCATCCGCCAGATTTTTCAGGCTACGAGCATTCGCCTCACGCGTCTGTTCTTCAAAAGGATCGAGGATGGCAAAAAGCTGCTCCGGCGTCATCCGCTCCGTCTTGTTGACCTTATAGTCAAAATAGTTGCGGTAGCCCATCTGACGGGCAAAGCGGTTACGCAGTGAAATCAGCTCTGGGAAGCCATTCTGCAACAGCCACTGTTCAAGATCGCGCAGCGCCTGCTGGGAACTTTGACGATAGGCTTCGGTATTATTGGTCGTCTGGTTGGTCAGCAGTTCTCCGAGCGAGGCGGGAACCCGTTCCCCTTTGGCATCCAGATGCGTCATTTCATAGGATTTACGCTTGGCGTATAACGCACTTTCGGCCGCAATAATTTCATCCATCAACGCCTGCGCCTGCGGATCTTCAATCACGTTGCAGTCGAAAAACCGATACCAGCCTTGCAAACCATGCGATAGCGTCTGCTGTTGCTCATCACGCGGACTGTTTTCCAATGTCGCAAGATGAGTTCTCAGCTCGGCCAGACGCTGTGGCTGCGAAATAAAACGCTTATAGGCACTCTCTGCGGCGGAGAAACGCTCAGACACTTCATCATTTCCCGTGCCCATATACAGTTGCCAAAACAGTTCTTCTTTCGCCTGATGAACCGCAAGATAGTCACGATTCAATGCGTTAAAATAGTCCGCTACCTGTTGCATGCTATTCCTTCTCTCTTCAAATGACAGCCGTCTGGCTGTGTGAAGTGGCGCGATAAACGCGTCCAAATCCGCTCCGGCAAACCAATCAGCCAAGGCGTTTTTTAATTGTGGCGACAGCCTGTTCCATTGTCGCCGCTTCGCCGGCAGCAACTAAACAGCACGCCAGTTGCAGACGGATCGCCTGTGGTATCGCAATTTCCCCCGTCAGGCACTGTACCGTCCAGCGCGCCGTGGTTACGGCATCCTTCGCAATCGGCAGCGCATCAGGTGCGACGCTGATATCCTGCCGAAGCTGCAGCACGTTGGTATTTTGCTGATGGATGAAATGAATTTCCGGGCAGCGCTGCGGGTTGGCGTAAACCTCTCCTTCCGTGCCGTGCATCAGAAGTGCGCGCCCGTTGATGTCATTAAAAAACGTTCCCACGCGGGAAACATACTCAGGATGGGAAACACTGGCGACGCGCAGCGCGTCGCTTTCACCAAACGGCGTCGCCACCTTAGCCAGCGTGTGGCTACTGTTACGCACGCCCATACGCCAGCGCAGCTGTAGCTGGCGATCGATAGCCGGACATAACGTCGAAACAGGGATAAATACCGGGCTACCGCTATCAAGCTCCTGCTGAGCCTGCTCAGCACTCTCGGCAATCGTCACACCGAGGTTACGCAAAATCTCGGCGCTGGTAACACGGGTCGGATCGTCGCTGACGCCGTGAACCACGACCGGAAAACCCAGTTTTGCCAACAGCAGCGCCAGCAGCGGCGTCAGGTTCGCCTGCTTCCGCGCCCCGTTATAGCTGGGCACCACAATAGGCATAGGAAAGCCCGCAGGCGGCGTCAGGCGCAGTACATGCTCGTTCATCGCCTGATAAAAACCCAGCATCTCGGCTTCCGATTCTCCTTTGATGCGAAACGCAATCAACAGCCCACCGAGCTCCAGATCCGGCACATCACCACGCAGCATTGCGCTATACAGTTCATAAGCCGTTGCCTGATCGACATCACGCGCATGATTTTTCCCGCGCCCCACTTCTTTGATAATTTTGGTGTAATCCATGTTGGCCTCTCATTTGCGGCGACACAGTAAAGAACTTATCAATGAAAATAACATGTTTACCGAGTTTCTGGTCACTCTGGCGCAGAGGAAATTGCTATCGCGCAGCTTTTTAGCCAGCGCCAGGAGCGCCATCCTTACCCCGCACGGGAAAGTACTTATAGATGGTTTTTTCTGACACGCCGATAATATTCGCTACCTGAAGGCGCGTAGCCCCTGTCGCTAACATCGCCCCGGCTCGACAAAGCACATTTTGCGTCATAAGCCGTTTACGCCCACCGATGCGTCCCTGCAACCGAGCAGCATCGAGGCCAGCACGTGTCCGTTCGACAATCAGTTCCCGTTCCATCTCAGCCAGTGCGCTCATCACATGAAAGAAGAAACGACCCGCGGGGGTAGAAGTATCAATACTATCCGTCAGGCTGCGAAAATGGATGCCTTTCGCCTGCAATGCAGATACCAGCTCAATCAAATCACGCACGCTGCGCCCTAGCCTGTCCAGCTTCCATACCATCAGCGTATCGCCACGCCGCAACCGCCTGATCGCCTTTTTTAACCCAGGCCGCTGTGCATTTTTCCCACTGGCGGTATCCTCAAAAATCAGCTCACATTCTGCGCGAATCAGCGCTTTTTTCTGTAATTCCGTATTTTGATCGGTAGTAGACACACGCGCATAGCCAATCAGCATTACATAACCTCATGAAATAATTGATTGTATTTTTATTATCTTGTTCTCGCAAACCTCGGTTTTAAAGAAGTCACTGAAACGGGGGCAGGAACGGGATATTACTGGCGAAAATACGCAGATACGATGATAGAACTTTTCGCCAACGAAGAAGTTGTAATGGGGTCGAATAAAAACGTTGTATTTCCTGTTAATATTAATGAGGTTATTTTTATCACTGTAAGCGATATCGGGGGGTATAATGGTCCAAATGCGTATACGCTACGAGTTTCTAATGTAACAAACACCGGATTTTTAATTTCATGGGATAGGTTTAATGAGAATGGCATTTGGAATAAGAAAAAAATTCACTACCATATAATCGCTAAGCTCGTATAAATTGTGGCCCTATTGGGCCACTTTGCATATTGAATGTAAAATTTAATAATTTTTATTTTAAATCATAAACGATAATAGTTGCCATATCCGTATCACGAGGTGAGACAATATCTGTGTCTGCGATAGAAAATGAAACTATATCTTTTCCCAACATAGCAGCGCTAATTGACGTGGGTTGATTATCTGCCCCGATAGTGACCGAATCTAATGAGTCGTCAAAATCATAATGTGATGAATATGCCGAGGAAACTATAGGTGCATTTTTTACTGAAACAGGTTTATTAAGAGTCATATAGTACGAATTATATGATGTACCCGATGTACTTACATGCCCCATCCATGAGCAGCCGATTTCGCGATACACAAATCCGGCCACCCTAAATACTTTGCTACTTCCAATATCCAATCCATGATTTTGATAATAAATTCTAACAGTTGCCAGATTATTATTTCCTACAGAGAATGCTATTGACGTAACAATAAATTTCCCAACAGGATTGAAACGACTAGTCCCTTTTCCGGGTATAATGGTTGAGTTATCATCCAAAATAAATAAACGAGTTTTATCTATTTCAACAAAACGTCCATGCGATTTTATTTCGAAACTTACTTCAAGGGTATCATTACTAATTGCTTTGAAATTTGACCTTTGAATTAAATGCGATGAAAATTGCAGCAATGCAACAGGTATCAAATTAAATTCACCCAAACCGAGGTTTGCGGGAGTTAATGTAATATCCATCGAACCGTCAAATGCAACACCATTAATCTTCCTTGGTGTCGCTAACTTCGTCGCCGCAACGGCAATTCCGTTTGTGGGTAATGCCCCAACATCCGTCGCTGTTAACGCAATGTCTGCTGTTAATGCTTTTCCATTCACTTTACGTCCTGAAGGTACACGTCCATTGGCGTTGGTGTTCGCACTGCTTGCTGCTGTTGCTGCGTTATTAGCCGCCATAGTTGCTGTCTCAACACGGGTGTCGGTTTCCGCTTTGGTATAAGCCCCCACATCCCCTGCGCTCAGAGCGATATCGGCCGTTAACTCTTTACCGTTGACTTTACGCGCAGACGGTACACGTCCATTAGCATTGGTGTTCGCACTGGTTGCTGCTGTTGCTGCGTTATTAGCCGCCGTAGTTGCTGTCGCAACACCGGTATCGGTTTCCGCTTTGGTATAAGCCCCCACATCCCCTGCGCTCAGAGCGATATCGGACGTTAACTCTTTACCGTTGACTTTACGCGCAGACGGTACACGTCCATTAGCATTGGTATTCGCATTGGCTGCTGAAGTTGCTGCGTTATTAGCCGCTGTAGTGGCAGCCGCAACGCGAGTGTCTGTCTCAGCTTTAGTATAAGATCCCACGTCAGCCGCAGTCGGTTTATTATTCGGGCTATAAACACGCTGACCTTTTTCGTTGAGTAATCCAGTAACATTTAGGTCATGACCAACGGTCATATCTCCCGTCGCCAGATTAATATCAAATGGGCGCAACGTATTATAGTTCCCCGCTTTATCACCTTTGTTCGTCAATAAGAGGTAAAAACGGTTACCGTCATTACGCATGATGACACCATAGTCACCATAAATTAGGCGTAATGCATTAGTCGTGGATAGCAACAATTCTCCTGTCAGCGTACCACCTGACAATGATAACTTTTTAGCCAGCCCATCCAGCACCGTAGCCGAAAAGTTCGGATCGTTACCAATCGCCTTCGCCAACTCCTGCAATGTATCCAATGCCGCAGGTGCACCATTAATGAGTGCAGCAACAACGGACTTAACAAATGCCGTTGTCGCCACCTGCTGGCTATTGTTATCGGTTGCAGGCGTTGGTGCTTTCGGTGTGCCGGTGAAAGTGGGGTTCGCCTTCGGCGCATATTGCGTATGCGGATCGGCGGCGGCAGCGTGTGTCGCCAGATCGCTGCCCGTTTTTTCCTGCTCTTTTTTCAAATAGCGGGTACGATTAGCCAATTCTTTAGCCTGTCGGTTTGAAACGCCGTCCGGTCCACCCACGACCGGATCCGACGTTTCGATTTGGTAAATGCCGTCAACCCATTGTGGGTTCTCTGACAAATTCGCCATGTTTAAGCGCTCCCATGATTGTAGTTACTGTCGTATATCGCCGTCCGGTTGTAGCGGATAGGCACTTCCCAATATTCGATACTGGCCAGATGACACCGTGCCGGGGCAAACATCCCAATGGCATTGCGCAGCATTCTGGCCTGATCGTTGGTAATCGGTTGTTTTAGCAACACGCGATAGACCGCCCACGCTGCTTTATCGCCGTGCACATAAAGGTTGTTGTAGGTGGCTTCGCCGTCGTAGCTCAGGCGGCCAATATTCTCGATCAGCGTGCTCTCGCCGAATCCGAAACGACGGATGATCTCTTTAATGCTCCAGGGCGTACCTTTGCTGCGATGCAGATCGATAGCGGCCTTGATCAGCGCACGTTTGGAGTCATCCGATTCCGCCAGTTCCCAGCCGTCGCCAAACAGCGAGAACTGTTCTGCCAGCCAGGGCAACGCGCTGCTATCAGCAATGTCGATCAGATAAACCAGCAAGGCATTCAGATCGATGTCATCAACGCGGTCGGCCAATTCCGCCAGCGAACGAAAGCGGGTGTCAGCCGCCAGCGGCGGTGGCAACAGTCGTAGTGAATCAGCCATTCGACACCCCGACGACGCTGACATTGATGCCCGTGCAGTTCGCCCATTCACTGTCATCCAACACCATCAATGACGGTGAAACGAGCTCCACCTGATACACGCCGGGGATGGATAACGTGGCGATAATTTGGCTTGGGACAATGTCGCGCCCCAGCGTAGCGGTACGGGTTTCAACCCAGGCCTGCACCGCTTTCTCCGCAGCGGCCTGAACGACGCCAGCCTGTTCGCCGTTAAACAGCGTCAATTTAGCGCTGATGGCGTAATCCACCTGCGTGGGTGATTTGGCGGAGACAAAATCCGTCAGTGGGCGCACCTGTTCGTCGGAGCAAAAACTTTCCACCAGCGAAAGTATGCTGCTGTCCGGCAGGCCAGTGCTGAGCAACGGATACAGCACCACTTCACCCGGTTCGGGTGACATCACCGCCACATCGACAATGTTTTGGTGTGCCCGCATCGCATGGAAGCGATACGCCAGTTTCGATCCCGCCGTACTGAACGATTCCGGTGCCAGTTGAACACGTTCACGCAGGCGATCGTCATCTTCCTCGGCGGAACCACCGCTGCTTTTGGTGATATTGATGACGCTTAAATCGCTGTCGCCAATCTCATCCAACAGCGTACTGATCTGGGCAGGCAGCCAGTCATTACCCACATCGCCACTTTCGGTACAGGTCGCCAACACGGTGACACCGCTGCCGTTCGCTCTCAGCAGCGCATCGCTGTCGGTGGTGAAAATCACGCTGTCTGACGCGCTAACGCGAGTGCCCGCAGGAATCAGCAGATCGCTGACTAACGGCGTTTCAGGAGTGAAGCGAAGTTCTGCACGTGCTGGCTGCGCCGCCAAACGGTAGACGCCGACCAGTTCTGCCAGATAATCCAGCATCGGTGCACGCGCAAACGCAACCAGGTTCTGCTTGGCGGCTTCCTGGACCGCACTACGTAATAAGGTTTCCCGGTAGGCAAAGAGGTTAATCAGCAGGCGTTCGGCCTGCGCCGGATAGAGTGTTTTCCCCGAATCAGCTTCATATTTCGCGATCATTTCGGCGGTAATCTTCGCCGCATCACGTTCAATAAAATTGGGTTCTGTCAGCGCCATAACAACTCCGTGGTCTGTGTCGCGCCGTTAGCGGTTTTCCAGCTAACGTGCAGCGTCAGGTGAGCCCCATTCACAGAAGGTTTAACCGCCAGTAGCTGGCAGCGAGGTTCCCATCGTTTGATCGCTTCTACCGATTCCCTGACGACATGCGGGATCGCACGATCGATCGGATAATCGAGATACAGATGTAGATTGCTACCAAAGTCAGGCCGATGTGGGTCGCTGCCGCAGGGTGTCCGCAGGATGATGTGAATCGCCTGCATGATATCTGCCGTTCCTTCGACGATGTCGCCGGGACGTTGCAGCGCCGGTTGCCAAAAAACAGATTGAGTTTTCATAGGGGGCTATTGTCGCCCCCTATGAGAGGAAGGAATATTAAAGCGGTTTAGGGAAACGTTAGTGCGAGTGGTGATTAGAGTTGCCGCCAGCATCCATGACGCTGCCGCTAGCGCTGACGTTACCAGAGATACTGACATTACCATTGAGGTTGGCACCGCCGGAACCGGACATCCCGCTCTCGTAGGTGAGTTGCCCTTGCACCAGTAGCTTGCCCGTCACCGTCGTTTCTGGCGCATTAATGGTGACCCGCTGGGCGTTAACCACCACGTCAACACCGCTGCTAATCGCAATATGCTGCACACCGCCGTTGATCGTTAGCGTATGCGTCCGGCGATCGTATTCAATATGCGCACCGTCAGCGAACGTTACCGCCCTTTTGTCCTTATCCGCCAGCATTGGCACATCGGCGGCGGAATAAATCGCTCCCAGCACCAGGCCGTCTTCGCCGTTGTCATCCAGCAGAACCTCAACCTGTTCGCCAATATCCGGCAACCAATAATCCTTATTATTCTGCGTATTACGCTGTAATACTGGCAGCCAGGCCGTACGCAGATTGTCACACTCAGGCAGGCGAACACGCACCATCACGCGAGCCTCATCTACCGCGCTTATCGTGCCAATTCGACGAGATAAACTCATGGCAACACCTCCTTTTTACTCTTGACAGTCCGTGTTGTCTGGCTGCCATCTGGGTGGTAAGTCACTACCGTTTTTCCGCTATCCGACTTTCGCTTACCCGCCGTAATCGGCCCGCGAATCAGCCCAATCTCCGTGGTGTAGCCACTGCTACGCTCCAGAACATGGCGAGCCGACTCGATCAGCCAATGGCCGGAAAGTTGGCCGAACGACACCAGCTCCACTTTATTCCCCGCCGCCAACTGCGGGCTGCCCATCAGCGTCATCGACCCTTTTTGTTGCTTTTCGTTGTGCGCATCCAATGCAGCATCCGTTTTCATCCTCGCTCCAGAAGCATCCGCCGCGCGCACGTTAACTTTCAACGTATCCGCACTGGTCTCAGCACCGGCAGACTTCATTTCGTTGTTCGCGCCACCGTTGGCTTCATAAACCATCAGTTTCTTTTCACTCCCTTTCTGATATTTCGTCTTGGCGTTTTTATAGACGTGGCTGATCGTGTCGCTCAGTGAAAAACGCGCGACGTCCGTTGGCTTAATTTGTCGAACAGACGCCTGATTACGCAACGTTGCCAGATGGGAAAAAATCAGCTGGTCGCTGACCACTTTCACGACATAGCCATATTCACTGGCGAGCCGCTTTAGAAAAGCGACATCGGTTTCCGCATATTGCGTAACGCGATCGATCTTGATGATCTGAATCATCCCCACGAGCATCAACTGATGCTTTTTCGCGATACGCGTCGCAATGGCGGCTAACGTCGTATCCTCAAAACCGCGGTTTGATTTGGTTCGTAACGCACGATTGACCGATGTCGCGACACCTCGAATCATGACTTCGCTGGGCGGTCCACTAACCTCAATCTCATCAATCGAGAAAGTGCCGCAGTTAAACAGCGTTTCACCGAGATAGCCTAATTTGAGCGATAACGTATCGCCCGTACCGGGATACCACTTATCCATCCAGCGGCCGTCGGTATCATCGAGCCTGACCTCAATCGAATCCGATTCGTTCTTAATGCTGTCGGTATACGTCACGCTGGTGACATATGGCGCGATATCGTTGGTGATGTCTTTTTGCTGATACCACAGGGTAAACGCCGGTTGCAGGACGTTCGACACTGCAGGAGAAAACAGTGTTGGTTCTTCCGTTAACGCAGCCATGGTGGGGTGTCCTCCGCTTTACTGGCCTCAGCCTGTGCAATAATCGGAATCAGCACCACAATACCCGATGGCAACAGCGGCACAATGGGGACATGCGGGTTAGCGGCAATAATACGTGGGTAGCCAAGCGGATCGCCGTAATACCGATAGGACAAGGTATCCCACCGTTCACCCTGTGTGGTGATATGTTCAAGGTGCATATTGTTTAACCCTCTTCACGATTTCCGCAGTCAGTTTGCTTAGCGCAGGTTCAGCGCCTTTAAATGTGTCGCTCGCGGCATCAACATGTTTGCTGATGGCCTCCAGCTTCTCGATAACATTTTTGCTGTCGACGTCCTGCAACAAGGTGGCAACTTGCTTGACCTGTTTCAGCATTTCATTCGCCGCTTTATTAACCGCTGTAATTTCAGGCATCATCTTCTCTGCCTGAACCGCCGTCTCAGATATGGCCTCTGCCGCTTTTTTAAACGCCGGTTCCACCTCACTTAACGGCGTCAATACATTCCCGACTTGCGTTAGCAGCCCGGGAATTTGCAACAGCGCGGTTTCGGGATTGTTCTTCATCCGTTTTACAATCTGAACGGTGGTTTTCACCGCCTTAACGGCAGACTGCGCCTTCTTGGCATACGTGACAGCCGTGCGTAGTGAGTCCGCAAAGCCGCTCACTTTCTGGACCGCCGTGGTGATGGCGCTGACGTTAGGAACAGGGGTCTCTATCGCTGGCGGCTTGAGTGGATTCTTCGGATCGCCAATATATTCTCGCAGCGTAAGCTCTGCATTCATTGCCAACACGTTGCCTTTCGCGTCGGTATGCTGGCTGGTCGAGGTCAGTGCCGTAATCACAAACCAGCCGCGATAATCCCCATTACCGAAGACCAAAGCCATTGCCTGATGCGCCCGCATCGCCTCAGCCAACCGCTTCAGCTCCGTATCGGGCGTGCAGTACTGCTTGTGAAACACCAGACTAATAGTAATCTCGTCCAGCTTCGCACCGATGAACTGAAGGCCAGGTTTGCCTTCAATACGGCCATGCTCGGCATAATCTGCGCCGAATGACGTATTAAAGCCGTCCCAGTAGGCGGTCACTTTAAATTCAATATTTCCTAATACCGCAAACATCAGGCGTACCCCCTGCGCTCACGCTGAGCGAGCAGCTTGTTCAACATATTTTCCAATTCATTCATGCTAAGCGTCAGCGTCTTCGTCATTTCAGGCGTTGGCGCAGCCTTCTGGCCGTTAAGATAAATGGTGGGTGAGAAAGCAACCTGAACACGCTCGGAAGGGGCTGCGGTGACTAACTTATCTTTCGCTCCACCGACAGTTGGTGTCAGTGCAGCACGCTGTTGCGGGGTTGACGCAGTGTTCTCAGCGTTAGGTGATTCAACACGCGCTGTCGGCTGTAGCGACAATGCAGATACCAATGTGGGTTGTAGAACGGGTGGAGTCATAACACTGGTAGCCACAGATTGACCGCTAGCGTCGATAGACACCGTTTTCGACCCGATACCCAGAAAGTCTTTAACGCTATCGGGAATAAACTCATCGATCGTTTCCAGGACGCTCTTTAACTCAGGGAAAGCGCTAGTCAGACCATTAACCAGTCCGTCAATAATCACGCCCCCGAGCTCACTTAAACTACCGGGTAGTTGAATGCCCAATTCGCTGACAGTAGTGGCGAAGATGGAATACAGCACGCCAAATGGTGACCAGTCGAGCAGTAACGCCGCAATACCAGCTACTCCGCCAGATACCGCATTGCTGAGCGCCTCCCACCCCGCATTAAAAGCCTGACTGACCTGTGACCAGAGGTTTTTAAAGAATGCACTAATCGGTTCCCAATATCGGTAAATCAGGTAAGCTGCCCCTACGATTGCCGTTACTGCCAAGCCAATCGGATTCATCAGCAGCATACGTCCTAGAAACAATACTGCTCGACCCGCCATCATCAAGCCGTTGCGTAACATACCACCAAGCATGCGTCCTAATGTTCCGGCTCCACCAACCAACCGGCTCAAAATCCCCCCAATACCTTGCAACACTCCGGTCGTTCTTAATCCCGCATTGAATAGCTGCCAACCACGCTGAACCTGCAAAATACCTTCCCAAACGCTCAGTAAAGGCGATAACAGTGTGATAATCCCCAGCTTCGCACCGCTCAATGCCATTCTGAACGCGAAGAAACCGGCGACGGCCATCACGATCCCACGAACCAGTTCAGGGTTCGCCGCCGTCCAGGTCACCAGTTGATCCAGAATAGGAATCAGTATGTCGCTCAAGGAAACCAATACTGGCACCAGCGCTTCTCCCACATTGAGTGCAATATTCAGCAATGACGTTGTCATTTGATTCCAGCGCCCGGTCAATGTGTCATTCTGCTGGGCGAAGTCGAGACCCAGCGTTTGCGTGGCTGCCGGGCTGTTCATTCGCTGTTGGTTCGCTTGATAGCTCTGCCAGTTCTGCTTCATCGACATCGCATGATTCACGGCTTCTGGCGTACGGAATACCTCCTGCAACCCGTAGCTCTGCATTAAACTTTGCTGTGCGTCTACGTTGCCCGCTTTACTGGCCTTATCCCACAGTTGCTGGAACTGACTGCCTTTGCTGTCGATGAATCGGTTACTAATCTGAACCGCAGCGTCGTACTGTGAATACCCACCTTTCATGTAGCTTTTTAGTGACGCGTTATAATCAACGCCCGCGTTGTAGTAGCTGTCGGCAATATCAGTTCGTCCCACCGAATTCATGAAACTCTCCAGTCGGGCAGCCGTGTTCGCTTCTGTATCCGCGCCTTTTGTCGCGCTCAGGCTGGAAACCAACTGACTCAACGCCTGATTGCCCGTCGCCCCCATCGCCGTAAACCCTGGAGCTAACGCAGTCGCGTATTGCGTCATCGACGCCATGGAGAAACCCTGTTTCGTGCCCGCCAGCATGCGGGAGAAGGATTCCTCCAGCGCCTTAGCACCTTTCAGGTTAAACACGTCATCTAACGTGGCCGAAAGTGCAGTAAGATCGGACAGCGCCGCGCCAGAGGCCGTTGACGTTTTCCCTAAAACTGCCGCAACATCCGTTGCCTGATCTGGTGACATGCCATAAGCAAGCAGTTGTCCGGCACTACCGAGCAATGCATCTGGCTTTTGGTTCACCTGTTGAGAAGATTGACGCAGTTTCTGCCCCATCAACTTTTCTTGCTCACTCGATATCCCATGAGCAACGCTAATGCCACGCAACTGCGCCTCAAACGACGCATAGCGTGTGACCGACGCCACAATCGGCTTCATGACAGAATCAAACTGCGCACGCTTAGTCTGAAAATCCTCGGCGAGTTCACCCCGACGGCTACGTAGCGTTTCCTGACGTGACTGGATACTCTCCAGCCGTTCCTGATTGGTTACCAATTTACTTAGTGACTGGCTCAGTCGGGACGTCACTTGTGTGCTACGCAAACTGACATTGCCAAAACGCTCCAGCGACTGATTAAACAGACGTTGCCACTCCTCAGCTTGTTTGAGTTTATCGCTAAGTGGCTGCAGCGATTTTTTTGTGTCATCCAGCGTGGCGCCAAACGCCCTGCCCAGCATGACACCGTTTAAAAGCATATCCACGGTTCACTCTCATTCAGAAAAGCCCCTTGCGGGGCGGATCGGAGACGGCGGCTTGCGCCGCTCCAGTGTGGTTTCCCCATCACAAACCGGGGATAAAACGAGGAAAAGGACGAGTGATAAGCGGGAGAAGAAGACAGGTGGTGAGGGAGCAAAACGGCCAGCGTCCTGTCGCTGGCCGGGGTGGGTGGATGGTGGACTCATTAATCCTGTCAGTAATCAGTCTTCCTCACCGTTCTCACGTTTTATCTGTTCGCTGGCTTCATCCAGCCAGCGTTCAAAGTCGTCCAATTCCAGCGCATCAATCTCACTCGGCTGAAAGCGAAACCACCTCGCCAGCAGGGCTTGCGCTTTCCACAGCAGCGCCGGCTGCGTTATCCAACCCAAGTAACTGCTGAAATCGTTTTTGCAGCGCCATGTAGTCCTGTGCGTCCATCTCATCGATGTCTTCCGGCACCAGACCAGTCATGCGTGACAGCAGCGCGTCGTCCCAGTTGCTTGGGTCATCGCTGATTTTTTTCACCGCTTTGATGTCTTTGACTTTCAGACGCTTGAGCGAAATGGACTCCACGCGTTGACCGGCAGAGGTGGTGTAGGGGAATTGCAGAGAATAGGTTTCAGTGTGCATAACGGCTCCTTAGTAAATGTCGGGAGCAGTATCGCGTGCGGCGAGGAATAACGATTTTAAAGTGAATTAGGAAACGAAACTGCCGGGTGTAAAAAAGGGGCCGAAGCCCCTTTCATTACGATAACGTGAACATAGGTAATTAACGTCGCAACTCTTCTTCTGCAAAGAAGCGAACAAAACAGTCGCTCAGTGGATAAGAGGTATCTGTCAGAAAGAACCCCGCGGCCTTCTGGTTATCATCTAAAAATGAACCATCGCTCTGATCAACCTGACCAGAGATCAACCGAGCCACAGATGACGAGTCTGATCCAGCTCGGCCAGAATACGGCAGAGAAATACTGGCTTCTTCTGCTGCATCCAAAATGTAAACATCTTCACGGCACTGGAAATGAATATTATTTTCCAAGTCGATAATATCAAATACTTTTGCTGACATAGTCACCTCACTGATTGATAGCCAAACCCGCCCCAAAGGCGGGTTTGGAAGATAAATTAACCGCCGATATTGGTACGATAGCTGTTCAGTTGATCCACACCGCCCACCATGAAGATGTTGGACATATAATCCAGCTCCAGCAGATCTTCACCGTTCATCACCTGCTTGATGTAGGTGCAGTTGAACGCGCTGCTAAAATCCGGGTTTTCGTGCTGTTTGAACGTGCCCAACGGGTTCTTTTTGAACATGATGGTCATGTACGTCACCAGAGGCACTTCTTCGATACGGCCTTGAGAGCCGTAGCGTTCCACACTGGAACGGCACTGCAACGCCAATGATTGGTACGGGTTTGCCGCTGCCAGCATCGCTTCGCGGTAGAAGGAGTTCCATTTGATCTCGCCTTCCAATTTATCGAAACCCGCAGGCAATTCGATCTTGCCGACCATCCCCAGCGCTTTGTGCTCCTGCATGATCATGGAAACATCCGGTAGTTTGATTTCCTGCGCACGCCCCAGCAGGTTGGTGCCGTTGATGTAGATATTGGCGTTGGTAATACGGTTTACTTCAATTTTCCCGGCCATCAGTTAGTGCCCTCCAGCGTTACCAGGTATTCCGAGGTGATCTCCGTCTCAAAGGTCAGACGCTCAAGCGGCGGCGGCGGAGTGAATTTGTAGTTAAGCAACAGGTGCCCAGCAGCCAGTTCGGTTTGCTCGTTACGCTCAGCATCGAACCAGCATTTGAAGCCCAGCAATGCGCCGTCACCGATCAGCTTGCGACCGTAGGCGTTGACGGATTCCACCAGCGCGTCGATCAGCGCCTGATTGATCGGCATGTCGATGTACTGCTGGCTGAAATAGCGAATGGATTCGTTAATCACATCGCCAGTACGACGCACGTTCTCGAAGTTCTTCATGTGCGTCACGGTTGGCCAGGCAGCGGTGCGATTGCCCCACAGGCGCAGGCCGGAACCATAGCTGTTGAAAATGGTGCTGATGCCCTGCTCGTTCAGCAGGTTCACTTCACTCTGCGGATCGTCAATCATCGCGGACAGCTGGCGCTCTACGCCGGTAATCCCTTTGATTTCCTGATTGGACGACGACCACCAGAAACCTTTCTCCAGATCGACTTTGGCACGCAGACCCGCGGCACGCGCCGACAGCGGCTCCAGACGTTCGCTGTTGGTTTCCGCGTCGTACACTTTTACGTGCGGATAGCACAGACGAGCGCGTTCAGAGCTGGTGTTGAAGTTGATCGTGCCTTCTGGGCCACGACCGCTCAGCGCCTGCGCAAACGTGGTACCGATTGGCGCATCGATATAGGCAATCGCACCCAGTTTGTCAGCCAGCGAGATCAGCTCGGTCGTCACGCTATTTTGCGTACAGAACACCGGCGAAATCAGAATCTTGGCAAAGAAGCCGTACAGGTTGTAGGTATCGTTCAGCAGCTTCATACCGGTGCGTTTGCCCGCGGCGTTGATGCTGCCGATGATGTCGGCAGCAGTCACTTTCGTGACATCAGCAAAGTCATAAGACGCGCTAACTACGGCAGCAACATCAATATTTTTACCCAGATTTTTCAGGACGCCGGTTTGCGCATCCAGCGTATAGTCCTGACCTTCGATAAACGGCTGACCGCCTTCTGCCGCCGTCAGCACCAGCTTGGCAACCACACGGTTTACCAGTTGTGCCGTGCCAGTCGCTTTGTCAAACGTGACTTTTTCTGCGCTCACAGACGATTTGTGTTTCGCCGGATCCAGCACGTTGATGACCAGAACCGTACCCGCACCATGATCGTAAATCGCATCCAGCGCCTGCGGGATGGTATAGCCGCCGAACTGGCTACCAAACTGTGCTGCGTCTTTTTCGGACAGACACAGCGTAATGTCATTTACCGCACCCTGCGGCGCCGTACCAATCAGCCCAATCACCGCAGATTTGACGCTTTTCACCGGACGAGCACCGGTTTCAACTTCAATGGTTTCTACACCATGTAAATAATTAGCGGCCAAGGGTCACCTCCGTTGCGCTATCAGCCAGAATCTGATCCGCGACAGGCAGCAAATAGCCCAGCGCGACCAGCGTTTTCACATACTCATGATCTGCCGGCAGTTCAGTCACCTGAGCGGGCCAAAGCAGAATTTCCTGACCATCTGCCAGCGTGACGCCGCTGGCGGGGCCGGTGTAGCGGTATTTCATGCGTCTTTCTCCTCATAATTAACCGTGGTAAGCAGCGGCCCATCCGTCTGCTCGCGGTCTTCGATAAAAAGGGTTTCTGTGGTGCAATCGATGGCGTAATGCCAGCGTCCTTCGGTGTGACCAACGTAACGGTCACGTACTAGCCGAATACCGCGATGACAGTCAGGCAGTCGGTATCCTCCCAGCGCCTGACGGACGGTATCGAGTGTGGCCAGTACGCCGTCTTCGCCATCCAGCTCCGGCAGCAGCACGGCAACCATCAGCTGTGGCCGCTGCGTCTGAACCGGAGAATCCGCATCTTCCGGTGCGGAAAATTCGGAACCGCGATACCCCACCAGCACATCGCCAGCAGTCAGAAGGTCTGGCTCGATCAGAATGTTTTCTGGACAGGACACAATCCGCCGTGCCGGTAAGTGCTGTTGGAGGCGGGCTATCACCGCATCGATAATTGGTCTGGTATTCATATCCGTTCACCCACTGTGTTGATGGCACACTGTTTTGGTGGCACATCGTGTTGATGGCGCTAGTATCCGGATAAGGGTTGGCTGCGGCTTTTAATCTGTTTTAGAAAAAACAGCGAAGTAATTTATTTGATAAAACACACCTAATAGGCTGAATAATAAAAATTATTTCGATAAAAAAAACGCCAACACAACCGTGCTGGCGTAAAGGAATATGACAATATCGATAACGTGCAAAGACAGAAAAGAAACCAATGCAATGGGATTATCGATCCCAATATTTTTCCGGCCGGGCTATGCCAACCATACAATCAACCGCATATTCCACGACATCCACACCAAGGCGGGTAAGATTCGCCAGCCAGACGCCACCTACCTCCTTGGTCAATACCGCCATCTTGCGATCGGCCAGATAATCCAGTGCGTGACGCAGCTCCGGCTCTGAAGCATCGGCATACAGCCGCTGCATCAGCGCTAGCAGGAACATTTCATTCGCGGTGTAAGGCCGCGTTTTATTTAATGCGATGAGCAAGTGCCAACGCATCGATTCCTGTCGGATACGCTGCGTATCAGCCATGATTGCCTCCCGAATACCGCTGCTGCACCAATTCCAGCTTGTTATAAAGCGCATCCAGCTTGGCTTCGATGACCGTTTGACCACGGATGTAATCCTCACGTCGCACATAAACCAGCGGTAAATCGGCGCGGAATTCCAGAAATTCACGCTCCAGCCGCGTCCACCCTTGCTCGCTCTTCTGGCGAGCATTTTCCAGGGCGGCGAAACGCTCGTTCAGCCGCTTTTCAATCTGCGTGAGCAAAATTCGCCCGGCGGCAAACAGGAAGCTCATAAACGACAACAACAGGCCGACCAGCGACCAGAATTCCACTTCAATCTTCACGTGTTACCTCCCCTGCCTGTTGTAACGTTTCGATGTAATCCAGCAGCGCGTTAACCTGCGCACTCAGCGCTTGGTAGCGCTCTCCGTTGTCGCTGATGTTGGCGAGAATATCGCGCTGGGAGACGCCTGAAAGTTGTAATTCGGCGTCAGCGGTTGCGCTGGCATCGGACGCTGTGACAGTGCGGCGGGCAGCGGTGGTAATGTCTGAAGCACTGTTGGCGGACAGACCGAAAGCGGCGTTATAGTGCTGCACGAAGCCACGAGTAAACACGCACTGCACAGGCTGAACTTTGCCTTTTTCGTCAATGTATTGCTGAGTAACATGGTCAATTTTCCGTTGTAGAGCGGCGTTATCCGCCGACAGTTTTTGACGCGCTGCGACATAGCGCTGTTCGAGTTGATTTCCACGCTCTACCTGCTGCTGGTATTGCTCCGCCGCCGCACGTAGTAGCTGGTTCTGGGTTTCGGCCTGCTGCTGCTGTAGCAAATTGAATGCCGCCTGCTGTTTCGCCAGCGCGGCATCCCCCAGTGCTTGCGCCAGTTGATAACCCTGATTACGACCGGTCAGATAGACCGCGAGTAGCAACACCACGACAAGCAGGACGGCGACCATACGTGGCGAAAGAAAGGATTTCAGGCTATTGATAAACAGACTATTCCACACAGCTCGCCCTCCCCCAGCTCAAGTACCGTGGCGCCAGCTGATGCAAAATGCGGTCGGGATAATGACGGTTTTCACGCCAGTTGGCGGCACTGCGCCCGGCATTGACGGTTTCCACATGACCAAACCAGCGGAGTATGTCCTTCTCGGCGATCTTCGCGCGCTGCTTATCACGCTGTAACCAGCCAAGCCCGCCGTTGTAGGACGACAAGGTCATCGCCATACGTTCGCAGTCGTTGCTGGCGCTGATTCGTGTCCACAGCCAGCGATCGTAGCCCGTCAGAGCACGGATAGCCCAGGCAGGATTAAACGGTTGATTAGCGCGAAGTTCAGGAACGATACCGCTAAACCAGTCGGCGGTGGCCGGCATAAACTGAGCCAGCCCTTGCGCACCGACGGGTGAAACGGCCCGAGGATTCCAGCCGCTTTCCTGATGCAACTGCGCCGCAAAGTCAGCAATCGGGGCATTCATGCCCCAATCCAACCGTGCGCTGCGGATCACATCACTGCGATACGCCTGCGCGGCACGAGGGATCGTGTCGGCACAGACCGTAGCGCTAAAAAGCAGCGGGCTAACAAACAGCGTGATGAGGAGGTGTCGCATATCACAACCCCATCGCTACGCCGATGCAAACGGCTGACACAATCAGCGCACGTCGTAACATCGCGGCGGCAAATACGGTATGGTGGCCGTCCCGAACCGGGAAACGTCCTCGCGGTACAGGTTCATCGCCTTGTTCGAGGAACAGACCGGGACGCGCTTTAGGAAACAGCGAGCGATCCAGCCAATAACCTAATACCGCAGCGAGTGAAATAAGCGAGAGCTTATAGACGGTGACGGGAAGCTGTTGCGGTGAAATCAGCCCGATAACAGCAAAGAGAAAAGCGGATGTCACAATCCAGCCGGTAAGACGCGGTTTTTTGATTTTTTTCACGATAAAGCCTCCTGATAAGAATGGAGGCCATTATGCAAAATGAGGGGGGTTGATGATTTTAAAGGAGTTTAAGTATTACTAAGGCGCAAGATCTCACAGAATTGAACCATTTCTATTCGTCATCCCTTTCTAGTCTTCATTCTTCACGTTGCCCATACGTAGACTTCCTGCTGATAAAAATCATAACCGATTATCCGTATATGATTTTTATCACCTGTTTTAGTTTCTGCCGATCTTGTGGTTGGCTAATGACGCTGTTGCAGGCTGAAACCAGGCCGCCAGTTCCAGAATATCTTTCTCGTTCAGCGTACCCGCAGTATAGCGCAGTAATAGCCACGCCTGAAGCCAGCTGTATTTCGCTTCCGCCAGCTCTCGCCGAGCGTTATACCAATCCTGTTCGGCCAGCAAAATATCCAGATTGATACGTTCTCCGCCTGCAACGCTCAGCCGCGTGGCATTAACGGCTTCTTGGGCAGATGAGGCCGTCATTTGCCAGGCCTTAATTTTTGCCGATCCGTTATTGTACAGATTGTAGTACTTTTTCAATTCCGCCAGCGTTTGCTTGGTTTGATCGTCCAGTTCCGCCTGACTTTGCTGATATTCCGCCGCCGCCTGCCGCATGGAGGCTGAGACGGAACCACCAGCGTAAAGCGGGACATTCAGCTGCAAACCGACGCTCTGCGTGTCGTATTTCTGGTTGTAGTTGTATTCACTTTCCGAACGGCTATTGCGCGACGATGCGACCAGCGACAGCGTAGGTAAATGCCCGGCGCGGCTGCGTTCGATTTCATAGCGGCTGACCGCTAGCCCTTCACGCTGCGTCGCCAGTTTGGCATTGTGCTGCACGGCAAGATCGCGCCACTGCGCCAGCGTCTGCTTACCTGATTCCGCAGACGGCAGTTGAGTCAGCGTCATGGGATACAGCGTCGTGATATCCAGCGCCGTCCCCGTCATATTTTCCAGATCGGTGATCGCAGCATCCAGATTGTCCTGCTGCTCAATACGCTGCGCCTCGATCAGCGTAAAACGCGCTTCCGTTTCCCGCACATCCGTTAGCGTGCCTTCGCCCGCCAGCAGCAGGCGTTTATTCAACGCCAGTTGTTCCCGATAGGCCCGCTGCTGCGCATCCAGCAATTGCAGCTTCTCCTGCGCCAACAGCGCATTACTCCAAGCTTGATATAATCGCACCATCAAATCCTGACTGCGATCGCGAAAACGCTGATCGGCCATCAGCGTGCGGGCAACACCCTGCTGATAACGCGCCCAGGCCGCATAGTCCAGCAGCGGCTGGCGCAGCGACAGCGTTGACGTGTAGCTGTCATAATCGCGTTTTAATGTGTTACCCGTGAAGCTATCCGTTTGGGTGACTTTGGAATGGCTACGATTAGCGTTATAGCCATACTGGAGATTGGGAAGCAGATTGGCACGCCCGATCGTTTCTTCTTCCTGGCCTGCCGCATGCTCAAATCCCGCCGCGCGAAACTGCGCGTCATTACGCAGCGCCAATTCCCACGCATCAAGCAGTCCTAATGCGTTGGCGCCTGAAGAAAGCAGCCCAAACAGCACGATTATCGCGATCCTTTGCATGATTATTCTTCCGTTAATGCCAGATGCAGGCGATCCATTAAAGGCTTAAATAGATAATTGACGAACGACCGCTCTCCGGTACGAACAAACCCTTGCACCGGCATACCGGGCTTGACTTCCAGCCCCTCCAGCGCACGTTTCCCGGCCTCATCCACCTGAACGCGTAGGCTGTAATAGGGTGAACCGTCCCGCTCATCCAGCAGGCGGTCGGCGGACAGCAGTTCGACCGTTCCCGCCACGCGTGGCGTCGTGCTTTGATTAAACGCGACGAACTGAAGTTCAACGGGTAATCCCGGCCAGACTTTATCTACCAGCTCAACGGGAAGACGCGCATCCACGAATAAAGGCTGATCGTCCGGTACGATCTCCAGAAGCGTCTGACCCGGCGCGATCACACCGCCTTCCGTAAACACTTTCAGCCCGACCACCGTGCCGGAAACCGGCGCGCGCATCTGGATATTCGCCAGATTGAAATCGGCTTTTTCCTTCTTGCTGCCCACATCGCTCAGCAGCGCCCGCACCTCGGCCAGCTCGCTGTTCACTTCTTTGTCGTATTCCTGCTGACGCTGGGCAATCAGCAGCGTTTGTTGTTCAATATCACGACGGGTACGATTAATATCCCCCGCCAACTGGGCGATATCGCCGTTAAGCTGCGCCAGCAGACGTTCGTTCTCCAGCATTTTGTTGCGCGGCACATAATTTTCCGCCGCCAGTGAACGCAGCCCTTGCAGCTGTTGTTCCAGCGTCTCCCGCTGTTTCTGCTTACTGGACATCACCTGACGCTGGGCGCTGAGTGACGCCTCCATCCCCGCGATACTCGAGCGCATTCCTTCTGCCTCAAGCTTAAGCGACTGCTGACGGCTGTGCAGTAAATCACGCTGTAATGCCGTAATCACGCGCATCTCCGGCTTTTCCGCTAGCGGTTGCAGGCGAGGCGTTATTACCATGTCACTCAGGCGCTGCTGCTCAGCAAGCAGCCGGCCTTCCCGCGCGACCAACTGCAAATACTGACCATCCAGTCCTTCACTCGCTGAACGCGCATCAACCTCATTCAGCGTGAGCAGAACCTGACCAGCTTCGACCCTGTCACCGTCTTTCACCTGGATTTTATCGACGATGCCGCCCTGATTGTGCTGCACAACCTTACGGTTGCCGGAAATCACGACGCTACCATTCACCATGACGCCCTTATCCAACGGTGCAAACAGTGCCCACAGAAGAAAACCGCCGAACCCAGCGAGCACCAGCAACCATCCCAGACGCACAGCACGTTTTTCATCGCGTCGCGCCGTCTGGTTCATACTCTCTTCACTTATTTCTGATGCGGACATGTCTTTCCCTGTATTCGTCATTCCCTGTTACGGCTGGACAGCGGCAGCAGGTGTCATTTGTGCTTGATTGGCGGCACGACGCGGCTGCAATTCGTTCAGAATGTCGCGCGCTGGCCCAAAGCGCTGTTGCTTACCCTGATTGAGCACCAGAATTTTATGCGCCAGCGTGGTTAATGCGGGACGATGTGTAATCAGTATCACCGTCGCTCCCCGCTTCTGAAGATGCGAGATTGCCTGCGCCAGTGCCATTTCACCTTCGTTATCGAGGCTGGAGTTTGGCTCATCGAGTACCAGCAGGCAGGGATCACCATACACCGCACGCGCCAGAGCAATACGCTGCCGCTGTCCGCCCGACAGCCCGTTGCCGTCAGCGCCAAGAGGCGTGTCATATCCCTGCGGCTGGCTAAGAATCATTTCGTGGACGCCAGCCAGCTTCGCCGCCGCAACAATTTTTTCCGCGTCATGCTCGCCAAAGCGGGAAATATTCTCCGCCAGCGTGCCTTTAAAGAGCTGCACATCCTGTGGCAAATAGCCCATTGTCGGGCCAAATGCCGTTTTATCTACCTGACTGAGATCGGCCCCATCCAGTCGAACCTTGCCACGCGTCGGTGTTTGCGTCGCAACCAGCAGACGTGCCAGCGTCGATTTACCTGAACCCGATGCGCCCAGAATCGCCAGCGTTTCTCCCGCCTGAAGCGAGAAATGAATATCCTGTAATCGTGATGCCCCTTGCGGCGTCTGCAATAGCACATTCTCGACGCTGAGCTGGCCAACTGGTGCAGGCAGCGCCATCGCCTCCGCTTTGGGCGGATAAGCCGTCATGATCCGGCTGAGTCGATACCAGGCTTGCCGCGCGCTGCTCAGCGGTTTCCAAATACCGATAAACTGATCGATAGGGCTCAATACGCGCCCGACAAGAATCGATCCCGCAATCATCATCCCTGGTGTGATTTCGCCTTTAATCGCTAACATGGCCCCCACGCCGAGCATCAGCGATTGCAGAAAAATACGCGCATGTTTTGATGCGGCCCCGACAACCGCGGCCCGTTCACTTGCCAGATTTTGCAGCGTAATAAAACGGTAGTGTTGCCCCAGCCAACGGCGGCGCAGATTAGGCAGCATTCCCATTGATTCAATGACTTCGGCATTACGCAATTGCGTATCTGCAAGATGGGTTGCCTGTAGCGCTTCATGGTTTGCCTCTTCCAAAGGCGACGTGGTGAGATACTGATTCAGCCATGCCAGCAGCACCAGCACCACAGTTCCTCCCAGCGCCAGAAAGCCGAGAACCGGATGGATCAGGAACAGCACCAGTAAAAAGAAGGGAAACCAGGGAATATCGAAGAAGGCAAACAGTGAGTTGCCCGTAATAAACTGCCGCAGTAGCGTGAGATCGTTCAGCGCCTGACCGGCTTTGGCCTCACCCGCTTCCAGATTGCGCTCAAATGCGGCGTTGAAGACCTGTTGATTCAGTTGTAGATCGATCCGAGTACCGAGCCTTACGACCACCAGACTTCGCACCCATTCGAGTGCCGCCATGAATATCCCCAGACCGGCAATCAGCAGGGTGAGCATCAGCAACGTGGTGCCATTCCCCGAAGCCAGTACGCGATCGTAAACCTGAAGCATATAAATCGAAGGCGACAGCATCAGTAGATTAACGATGGCGCTGAAAATCCCAATGCTCCAAAAGCTGCGCCGGAAAGGACGCAGTATACTCAACAACGAACGTTCCTTATTTGCTAGTTGACTCACTGCGTTTGCCTCTCCTGTCAGGGCTGTTTATGCAACGTACGTGCACTGCCATCAGGCAATATCAGCGTATAGCCCTCTTTTTCCTTGCTAAAGAACGCCACGGATTGACCCTGTTCTTTCGTCAGCGTGATACCGTCCGGCGTAGGCCTCCAGCCTGCTGGCACATCAGATAGCAGCGCGTTTAAACACGGCGCATCACCCTCAAGACGCCAGGTGTTATCCACTAACGGCGTATTGTGCAGCACAACCTCACACTGCTGTTCCCCGCCACGCAATTGCCATACGCCGCTTAGCTCACTTGCTGAAGGCAACTTCAAACTACTCGCCATACATCCTCCGCTTATTGCACTTAACAGCGCCGCGATGATTAACTTTTTCATAGTGGCCCCAAGTCGATAACAGAAAAGGACGGGGATTACCCCGTCCTTGCTACATCACACGATAAAATCGGTTGCCACAGAAGGCTGACCAACAATATGCACAACAAAGTCTGGCGTGGTCTGACCCGCAAAATTCAGCCACAAATCGGTGGTATTGCTACCTGCATCCCAGTTAAGCAGTGCTTCATTGCCACGTCCGGTGAAGGAATAGACAAACTGCAAATCACCTTTTTGATTCAATGCTGACAGATCGATTTTGTCGATACCGCGCTCAAAGTCAGTAATCGTATCGTACCCGAGCTTCAATGAAGAATCGCTCGCTTTGGTGTAGACGAAAGTATCGCTGCCAGCCCCCCCCGTCAACGTATCGGCACCAGCACCACCTTGCAAAATATTATCCGCGCTGTTGCCGATAATAATATCGTTGCCAGAGCCGCCAATCGCGTTTTCAATTGTGACGCCATGAGCAATAGACACGTTACCTTTCAGGCCGCCAACATCAGAAAAACGACCTTCATTCAGATCGATAGTCTGATTGTCTCTGTAACCAGAGAAATCAAACGTATCGTTACCGCCGGCATCCCAGACGGAGAAGATCAGTTTCTGGCTATTGCTGTTGGTGGTATAGAAATCACGATCGGTGTTGGAGTTGAAACCATAAACCGTATTGCCGGTACGCGTGTCCATATTTGCGCCGTACAGCTGTTGGATCGCCGTGATGTCGTCAATCAGCGGACCAGCAGCATAGTGCCCCTTGAAGTCACCACCAGTATTGTGCTCACTCCAGTAGCTCATCAGGCTATATTGACGTGTATCTTCCGCATAAGTCACATCGTTGTAGGTCGGGTTACCTTCACCCGCATTGTAATCACCAGGGTGATTCAGCCCCAGCGCATGGCCGATTTCATGTGTCAGCGTCTGCTTGCCATACTCCGTCGTTGGGTCACGCACCGTGTCAGCATTGTAGTTATACCAAGTCGAGCCCGCTGCCGAGTACTTACCCGGCATATAAGCGTAAGCCTGAGTATCGTAGTCCATCCGACCGCTTGAATCACGCGTATAGTTACCAAACGTGATGGTAGCTTTTTCGGTAGGGGTAGTAGTCTGAGTAAACGTAATTTTGGCAACATCTGACCACGATTGCAGAGACAGCTTAGCTTGTTGTTCCTGGGCTGCGCTGAATTTCACAAAGCCCTGATCGCCAGAAGGGATAGACCGCACGTTCTGCAAGAACGAATAGGTCAGATTAGCGGGTTTACCGAATACGTCCGTACCATTCCACGTCAGACCGTCGCGAACAATTTGCCAGCCAGCCTCTTCACTGGTGAAAGAAGGTTTACCCGACAAAACGACATCACCACCACGAACATGGTTATAAAACAGTGGCGCCACATCGTTCAATCCCGTACCAGCCGCATCCAATGCGGATGTTACCGTGTCTTCATCTTGTAAATCTCGTAAAGCCATCTTTTCTTCTCCATAAGTCTGATCGGGATGATCAGAATCCTAAATCCCTTCATGCAATCGAGGTATTGCATGTACCACACATAGCCGCGGTCTAATCCTCTCCTGGGTAGACAAAGCTCACTAAAAATATTTATATCCAAAAAACGCATATAAATAAAAATTATCTCTATAAGGAAATAATTAAAAAATAACGCCAATTACTTTCGTTATTATCAAATGATAAAGTCACGGTGACTAATTTTTATTATTGGTCTGGACAGCAAGAGAAACGGATGCCAGACAGCATTCGTTTTTGAAAAGGAAGGAAATTTTATTCACTGCGTTAATTTTCATCATGGTACCTGTCCTTGGTTGATAAAAACCGCACTGCGTAATGACACATTTTATCATACGTATTAACGGCATCCTTGCTGTTCCGAGATAAATCTAACAAATAAGAATAAAAAAATATAGCGCTAAATAGGGACTAATTACCCCTTTATTCTGCAAACGAATATATAGGAATTTGCTATGGCATATCCCGCTGCTCAATCGGGAAAACGGGCAGCGCCGCCAGCAGCTGTGCGCCATAGCCTTTGGTCAGCAAACGACGATCGTAAATGACGATTTCACCAAAGCAGTCATGGCTACGAATAAGGCGTCCAACCTGTTGGATGAGGTTAAACGAGGCGCTGGGCAAACTTTGTACGATAAACGGATGCCGTTTGAGGCTTTTTAACCATTCGCCTTCCGTCAGGATCACCGGGCTGTCGATAGGCGGAAACGCGATTTTATGGATATGCACCTGAGAAAGGAGATCCCCTTTCAGATCCAACCCTTCCGCAAAGGACTGTAAGCCAATCAACACACTAGTCTGACCTTCCTGTACCCGTTGCCGATGTAGCTCGACCAACCGGTAACGCGGCTTATCTCCCTGAACCAGCAGCATCAGGCGTAAATCGGTCACCTGCGTCAGGAAGAGTTGCATGGCACGCTGGCTGGCAAACAGCATCAGTATCCCTTTATGCTTATCCTGTTTTAACTCCGCCCGGAAAAACTGTGCCATCTCAGCAATATGCTGCGCCTCTGACTCCATCAGCGGTTCATAACGCATTTTGGGAATCACCAGACGCCCTTGCTCGCGGTGGTTGAACGGTGAATCCAGCGCGATAAAGGTGTCCCCTTCCTGCTCGCTCAGGCCAGAAAGCTCCTGTATACGCGCAAAACTGTTCAACGAGCGCAGCGTTGCCGAGGTCATCACAACGTGCGACACCTTCCCCCACAGCAGCCTTTCAAGCTGATCGCAGACGCGAATCCCCGCACAGTGCAGGTGAAGATGCGGCTGGTTATCGCGCATTTCCCGCGTAATCCATTTGGAGACCGGTGCGTTCGATGATTTCTCCATCGCCGCCAATCGCCACAGTTTACTCATAGACTCAAGGTAGCCCTGTTGGCGACTCATTTTCAGTAATGCCTGATAGACACGCACCACGTCATGCTTGCCGGTTTTCTCGCTGAGATCGTTGAGCATATACTCTGCCAGCGCCCGCAGCGTATCCGTCAGTTTGAACAACCGCACGCAGAGTTCACGCATTTCATCCGACATTTTGCCCATCGCAAAACGGTATTCGGTTTCCTGTCCGTCATGCGGAAGAAACAGCCCGCACATTTGCGAGAAAGACAGCACGCACTCGCGGATCTCCTCACAATGGCTGGTTAACCGCTCGCTGTTAGCGAGTCGCGGTGGCGATTTAGGGGCAAACTGCGCCATACATTGCCCGATAAGCTGCACCAGTTGTTCCAGTTGCGCCATCATATAAGCTGGATGAATATCGCCAGACATCTCCAGCGTATCGCGGGCAACATCGGGAATGTGGTGCCCTTCGTCGAGCACCAGCAGGAGATTTTTAGGGGGAGGAAGTACCGATTCGCTTTCCATCGCTGCCATCACCAACGCATGGTTGGTCACCACAACATCGGCCTGTTCGATCTCACGCCGTGCGATGAAGAACGGACACTCGCGGTAGTAATGGCAGTTGTGCGCGAGACAGTTCGCCTTGTCCGTACTCAGCTTCTGCCACAGGCTATCGTCAAGTGAATCCTGATAATGATCGCGCAGCCCATCCCAGGCATGACCTTGCAGTGCTTTCTCAAGCCGTACACAGGTGCGTTTTTCCTCCTTGCTGGCGGACATCAGTTCATCATCCAGAAAGAGCGGTAAATCCCCCTGAGCGTCAGGATCGGTTGCCAGCATCGCCAGATTACGTGGGCAAATATAACGACGACGGCCAAATGCAGCGGTAAATTTCAGTTCGGGAATAAACTTCTGCAATAGCGGCAAATCTTTGCTGTAAATCTGATCCTGCAACGCCACATTCGCGGTACTGACCACCAGCGTTTTGTCCTCCGCACGCCCTACCGCAATACCCGGAATAAGGTAAGAAAGCGTTTTCCCGACGCCGGTTGGCGCTTCTATAGCCAGATGGCGCGGGTAATCGCCCGCCAGCGTTTTCGCCACTTCGGCAATCATCTGTCGTTGGGGTACGCGGGAAATAAAATCCGGGATTTGCTCTTGCAGGGCCTTATACCATTGACCAATCTGCAATTTTATTGCGGGGGACAGCGCCATGCATACTCTGTATCTGGGTAATCTGGCCGCCATTGTCCCACAGACGCCCGGCGACGTCAGCCGATATCACGTTCGCGACAATTCCGGCCTCGACAATCGTCTGCACAGCGATTAGGGTAAACCCTATCTGTGTCGCAAGCGGTAAACGCTATTTTCGTAAACAATAGCTTCGGTAAATTATGTCTTCAGTCCACGCCATTAACCAATCGTACTGGTTTTCGCCACGGTTACCGCATGTTGAAAGCCGCAGCACGCGCAATAGCAGCCACGCCTATAAAACACACAGCCACGCGCAATTCTCGATTGGGGCGATAGAACACGGCGAAACGCTTTGCCATTACCGCAACGAAACCCATCACTTACAGGTTGGCGACCTGATTTTCATCGATCCACAACAGCCGCACAGCTGTAACCCACTTCCTGGAAAAACACGCAGTTATCACATGCTTTATCTGGATACCGAGTGGTGTCTCGATCAGATTGCGACGCACAGTGGTTATCAAGCGGATACCTTGCGTTGCAGCCGCGTTGTCCTACGCGATCCCGCACTGTTTATACGTTATCAACACGTAGTGACCCTGCTGTATCGGGGAGACATTGCGTCGGCAGATCATCACCTCAGAGCGATGCTGGAACCGATTTGGCGGCAATATTGCCTGCCTGCGCCGTCCTGTTTGCCCGCCTTACCCCATCATGCTTCGCAAACCACGACGCGACACGTACGCGAACGTCTGCTGAATAATTTGCAAGAATCGCCCTCGCTGGAAACACTAGCGGAAGAGCTGAACCTGCGACGTGAAACCATCGTGCGACAGTTTCGTCATGATACGGGCATTACACCGATGGCATTTCTTAATAATGCCCGTATTGAGTATGCTAAATCGCTGCTGAAACAAGGCACGCCGCTGGTTGATGCCAGCTATCAAAGCGGCTTCTGCGATCAAAGCCATTTCCACAAAACGTTTGTGCACTACACTGCCGCGACACCGGGTCAGTACGCGCGATCAATATTTGACAATAAATAGCGGGACACCTTGTCTAGACTGACCTCGATTACTTACCGAGGTCAGAAATAGCATGTTCATCAATACCCTTTTTTCCGCCGATTCTCTCTTTCCCACCCACTTTCCTGCTCTGGCGCTGGCGCATTTTGTGGCGCTCCTGAGCCCAGGCCCGGACTTCTTTCTGCTGACGGCCTATGCCATTCGCTACCGACTGCGCGGCAGTGCGGGAATTTGTCTGGGCATCGCGCTGGGCAACGGCATTTACATTCTGCTGGCAGCGATCGGCTGGGCAGGTATTCAATATTCGCCCACGCTTTTTACCTTCATCGAATTAGCCGGGGCGGCATATCTGCTCTGGGTTGGCTATCAGTTAGTGAAAAGTCGTTCTGTGCTATCGCTACAGGCAGAACAGCAGTCCGACCGTTGCCCGACGCTGCGTAAACAAATCCTGCTGGGGCTCGGTTCAGCACTGTTGAACCCCAAGAACATGCTGTTCTACATCAGCCTGATGACCAGCATTCTTGGGCAACATGTGACACCTACGCAGCAAGTCGTCAGCGGTAGCTGGATGTTTTCTGTCGTTCTGGTGTGGGATCTATTGATCGCCGCGCTGATCGCTCGCCCGCTGATTCAGCAGCGTTTAACCCGCTGGCTTAACCCGATTGAACGCGGAGCCGGTGTCATTCTGATGTTTTTCGGTCTACTGCTGTTATTTCGGTAATTGTTATTTCGGTAATTGTTATTTCGGTAATTGTTATTTCGGTAATGAAGGGCAGTTAAAAAGCGCGGAGCGTTTTGGCCTTGTTTCATGGGCGGAAGGCTTTATAATTCGGGGCAATTAACAAAAGGATAACCTGATGACTCTTAAAAAAATCGGTATTATCGGTCTTTTTGCCCTGCTCGCCTTAGGTGGAATGTCTGGCATGATGCTGGTGGGCTACATTATTATCGAGCACGCGGGCTGAGGCTTTCGGCCCGCCGCACTCCCCCTATCTTACAGCACAAATTTACGGTAAGAATGCACGAACAGTGCCGCACGGAAACGCGGCAATTAACGCGGTTATTTAGGCTAACGTGACTGTTCAGACTAACGTGGTTGTTCGGGCTAGCGTGATTTTTTAACTAATGTGACTGTTTTAACTCATGCGACTGTTCTGACTGAAACGTCTGCCAGTAATCAGGAATACGCGCGAAGGTCAGTTGGAACCAGGCCGTAAACTGGTCGGGCGTCGTCGCCATCCGCTGTGCAACCTCGTCTATCGACTCGTACGCATAGTTCGACACTTCATCGGGATTCATCTGCGGCACATCGTCCGTCACGCCAAAATACACATGCCCCAGTTCATGCTCAATCAGCCCGTTATCCAGCGGCAAACGATAGGTCAGCGTAAACATCGGCGTCAGCGCACAGCGTAGCCCCATTTCCTCATACAAGCGGCGATGTGCTGCCTGCAACGTCTCTTCACCGGGCGCAGGATGGCTACAGCAGGTATTACTCCATAGACCGCCGCTGTGATATTTCTCCACTGCCCGCTGCTGCAATAACAACTGCTGGCGAGAGTTGAAGATATAGACGGTAATCGCACGATGTAATACTCCTTTTACATGCGCTTCCTGTTTTTCCATTACGCCCGTTGGCCTGTCATTTTCATCAACCAGCACCACTTCGGTCAACGGCATACCTTTCTCCTGCAATACCTGATTCTCCGGAAATCACACTGTATTACGATCATCACAATGCGTCTCGCCGCCGGAATTTTCGACGGCGAGACAAACATTATTATAGCAGGGTGAAGCTGTCGCTCTTCACACGCTGTGAATCCAGACCAATCATCACGTCGAATTTGCCAGGTTCCACCACCTGCTGCATGCGGGCATTGTAGAACTTCAGCGCTTCCTGATCGAGCGTGAAGGTGACCGTACGGGATTCTCCCGGCTGTAACATCACCTTCTCAAAGCCACGCAGCTCTTTCAGCGGACGACTGATGGAAGCCACCACGTCATGGAGATACAGCTGCACTACCGTTTCCCCTGCACGGTTACCGGTATTTTTCACCGTGACGCTGGCGTTGATCGTCCCATTACGCTTCATCGTCTGGCTGGATAAACGCACGTCTGACACACTGAAGGTGGTGTAGCTCAGGCCGTAACCAAACGGATAGAGCGGCCCATTAGCTTCATCGTAGTAGTGAGAGGTATATTTGCCTGGATTTTCCGGCGTGTAAGGACGACCTGACGGCAGGTGATTGTAATAAATCGGGATCTGACCGACGGAGCGTGGGAAGGACATCGGCAGTTTGCCAGATGGGTTATAGTCGCCAAACAGCACATCGGCGATCGCATTGCCGCCTTCCGTGCCGCTGAACCAGGTTTCCAGTAACGCATCGGCCTGCTGATCTTCACGCACCAACGCCAGAGGACGTCCGTTCATCAGCACCAGAACCAGCGGTTTACCCGTGGCTTTCAGCGCCGTAATCAGATCGCGCTGACCTTGCGGCAGGTCGATGTTCGAACGGCTGGATGCTTCATGCGCCATCCCGGCCGCTTCACCAACAACGGCGACCACCACATCAGCCTTCTTCGCTGCGGCTACGGCTTCATCGATCATTACCTGCGGAGGACGTTTATCTACCTGAACGGCATCTTCATACTGATTCAGGAAATCAATAATCCCTTTGTGATTACTGACGTTGGCACCTTTGGCATAGAGAATGGTGGCTTTATCGCCGACGGCATTCTTCAGGCCCTGATAAACGGTAATCGTCTGTTTCGTGACGCCTGCGGCAGACCAGCTACCCATCGTATCGCGCTGGCTGTCAGCCAATGGCCCCACCACGGCAATCGTGCCTTCTTTCTTCAACGGCAGCGTTTGCAGGCGATTTTTCAACAGCACCAGACTTTTACGCGCCACGTCACGCGCGTCCAGACGGTGTAAGCGACTTTCCGCGTTAGTATCTACCGGATCGGAACCGACTGGCCCCAAATGACGATACGGATCTTCAAACAGCCCCATATCGTATTTCACGTTCAGCACCTGACGGCTGGCATCGTCAATCTCCTGCACGCTCACCGCCCCGCTTTTCACCAGCTCAGGCAGATAGCGCACGAAATACTCGTCGCTCATGCTCATGCCGATACCGGATTTAATCGCCAGACGCGATGCATCACGCGGATCGCTGGCCACACCGTGCTTAATCAGCTCTTTAATCGCGCCGTGATCGGTAATGGTGATGCCTTTGAAATTCCACTGATCGCGCAGAACCTCTTTCAGCAACCAGCTATTTGAGGTGGCTGGCGTACCGTTGATTGAGTTCAACGCAACCATCACGCCGCTGCTGCCCGCGTCAATCGCCGCTTTGTAAGGCGGCATATAGTCCTGGAACATGCGCTGAGGGCTCATGTCCACGGTGTTATAGTCGCGTCCGCCTTCCACCGCACCGTAGAGCGCGTAGTGTTTTACGCTGGTCATCAGCGAGTGGCGTCCGGTTACGTCATCGCCCTGAAAGGATTTGACTACCACACCGGCAATTTTGCTGGTCAGCCAAGTATCTTCTCCGAAGCCCTCTGACACACGGCCCCAGCGCGGATCGCGGGTGATATCCACCATCGGCGCCCAGGTCATGTTCAGACCGTCTTCCGTCGCTTCATACGCCGCTACGCGCGCACTTTTCGCAATCGCGTCCATATCCCAACTGGAGGCTAGCCCCAGCGCGATAGGGAAAATCGTGCGCTGGCCATGCACCACATCGTAGGCGAAAAACAGCGGAATTTTCAGGCGACTGAGCTGCATAACCTGATCTTGCATCTCACGGATATCTGGACGGGTCACTGTATTAAAAATCGCGCCAACCTGGCCGTTTCTGATCATTTCCCGAATGGCTTCTTTCGGGTTATCCGTCCCGACGCTGATTAATCGGAGCTGGCCGATTTTCTCTTCCAGCGTCATTTTCTTCAGCAGATCCGTGACAAACGCATCACGTTGCTGATGTGAAGGCGATATTGAGGCTGGCGCAGACGTCAGCTCCTGCGCAAACGCCGGATTACAGGCAAGTCCAATTGCTATAGTCAGTGAAGTAAGCCATTTCATTCGTTATAAAGACCCAGTCAATCTAGGCGTCAGAGCGTCAGGTCAGAGCAAGGCGCTGAAGCACAAGACAGGTTGAAGATTCCGACGGTCACATCCCTTCTCTGACAAGGCAAAAAATACCTTCTCCTGCCTTAAGCGAATAAGGCTTCCCGATAGTGGTTGCCGCACCGACGCACTCAAATGCACAGCGCGTAATATAGTGCATTTATTGAGGTTTCATTTACTAAAAACTGCAAGAATAATGCTAAACGATACGCATAATTCACATTCCCTACCTTTCGTTTGCATCATCATCCTGATAGCAATGCGCAAAACCGATAGATAAGCCACGGAGAGGAGGATGATTTCTCCCACCTTTCGTGCTAATGCTAAGGCTTCGTTAACACAAGGAGCCTCAGACATGTATCAGCTGTATATCGCCAATAAAAACTATTCGTCCTGGTCACTGCGTCCGTGGGTGCTGTTGAAAGCACTGTCGATTCCTTTCGAAGAGAAACTGGTCGCCTTTGCGCCGGGCATGGCACAGCCGGCATTTAAGGCCTTTTCGCCGACGGCAAAAGTCCCCTGCCTGATCGATGGCGAGACCACTGTCTGGGATTCGTTGGCGATTACCGAATATCTGGCCGAACAACATCCCAGCGTCTGGCCTGCTGATGCCAAAACCCGCGCCTGGGCGCGCTGCGCCGCCGCCGAAATGCATTCTGGCTTTACCGCACTGCGTAACATCTGTTCTATGAGCTGCGGGGTACGCGTCAGAATGAGCGAGATCCCTCCGGCGCTCAGCAACGACATTAACCGCATTTGCGAACTATGGCGGGAAGGGTTGACGCGTTTTAGTGGGCCGTTTCTGGCAGGAAAACAGTTCTCGGCGGTGGACGCATTCTTTGCGCCGGTTGTCTTCCGTATCAAAACCTATCAGCTTCCTGTCTCACCGGAAGCAGCCACCTATTGCGAGCATCTGTTAGCGCAGCCTGCCATGCAGTGCTGGCTAGAGGATGCCTTAGCGGAAACCTGGCGTGAGGCCGAGCATGACGAAGAAGTGAAAAAAGCGGGTGAAGTCGTAGAGGATTTACGCGCTCGCGCCTAGCGCCACCGTCCAAACTCGCCCCCTTCCCACAGTAGTGGGAAGGGGAAGGGAAACGGGTTACTCCGTTTCGAGACTCGCCATGCTCTGCGGTTGACGAGAAGCCAGCGATTTTTGTTTCTTATAGCTCAACGCAGCGGCAGGCACCTCGCTAACCTTACCGGTTTCAATCCACTTGCGCAGGCGGTTAGCATCTGCAAAGTGCGTATATTTTCCGAAGGCATCCAACACCACCAGCGCAACAGGTCGCTGATTAATGACCGTACGCATCACCAGACAGTGTCCCGCCTGATTCGTGAAGCCTGTTTTAGTCAGTTGAATGCTCCAATCCTCTTTATAGATCAGATGGTTCGTATTTCTGAACGGCAGGCTATACACGGGGTGAGAGAACGTCGCCGTTTTCTCCTGCATGGTACTAAGCTGGCCCAGCAGCGGATATTGCTTGCTGGCAATCAAGAGCTTGGTGAGATCGCGGGCAGTCGAGACATTATTGATAGACAGCCCAGTCGGCTCTACATAGCGCGTGTGGGTCATCCCCAACGCACGGGCTTTAGCATTCATCGCGCGGATAAACGCCTGATAGCCGCCCGGATAGTGGTGCGCCAGACTGGCAGCAGCACGGTTTTCTGATGACATCAGGGCCAGTAGCAGCATGTCTCGGCGGCTGATCTCACTGTTCAGACGAACGCGCGAGTAGACCCCTTTCATTTCTTTCGTCTGGCTAATATCGACAGAGATGATTTCATCCAGCGGTTGATTGGCATCCAGCACCACCAGCGCCGTCATCAGTTTCGTCACCGAAGCAATCGGCACCACCACGTCAGGATTGCTGGAATAAAGGATGTGGTTATCACGTAGATCCACCACCATGGCACTACCGGAAGCAATTTCCTGATGCGCAGTGCCAGCGGAGTACGTCGGCGCTTTCGCCACAGCCTGAGGCAACATCACAGCATGGGTTGATAGCACCAACAGGCCAAAAAGAGAAAGCTTAAAATTTTTAGTCATTCTTCAATAACTTAAACAGTATTCTGTTAAATGAAAGGGATGGGCATCAGCATTATAATTTACCGCCCTTCCCTGCGCACTCATACAGCAGAAAAGCTTTGTGACAAATGTTGACAGACGGTTTGAGCAACCTACTGTTTTTTATCATGTTACGTCAGAGAGGGTCTTATTTTGCGCATGTGGTTGAGCAGACGCAGGCTGACGCCGCTGAATATCCCCGCGGTAATCCCACTTGCCGCACCGGACAACAGGCAGAACACGGGGTCATGCGCCAACGAGGGAAACCGAGCCAGTTGGACGGAAAAATAGAAGCGAGAACAAAATGTCAACAGCATCAAGACCAGCGGCCACCACGAGCCGATACGTTGAAAACAGCGCGACTCCGGCAGATAGGTTCCTGACGTCTTCCCCCACATCCACCCCATGCCCAGACCAACGATCAACGCCAGCAGAAATCCCGCCGCCGCCGCCAGCGGGAGCATCAACGTGTGAAAAATCGCGCTAACGCCCCACACCATGAATACTATCGGCATCACTAACATTCGCGCCAGCGATTGCCGTCTCGGTTGGCTGGCTTTTACACCGGCATAAATCAGGTAACCCAAAACGATCCACACCCAATAAGGCGTGTGACGCAAAATAATCAGCAAGTTTTCCACTGCAGCTCAACTCCTTCATCAACCCTATGGTCACAATTACGGCGTAATTTTAGCCTGTTCCAGCGCCTGTTTCACCGCGTTAATCACGCCCTGGCTTGATAACGTTGCCCCTGTTACCGCATCCACCTTGTTAATATCCTGCGTCTCAATGAGCTCCGGCACGATTTGATCCGTAGCACTCAGCATCATCGCTTCGGTATCACCATGCTTCAGCACTTCCGCGTTGGCAATTTTCCCTTCTTTAATGCTGACCGTGACCTCAACCTCTGCAGCCTTCCCCTGAGCTTTACCGATGTAGGTACCGTCTTTATAGTGCGCCACATCGTTGCCATAAACAGATAGAGAAAAAGCCATGACTACCGTAGCCAGCGCCACCGAAATAGATTTATTCATCATTTCCTCATGTCTAAACCGAGTAATAAAAAACAATTTAACAACCAGAAAACAACAGCTAATTAAAACCTAATAATTGATAATAAGATTTCGTTTCAATATTATCTAATGGCAACTTAAGCCGTAGCGCACACTCTATACACCGATCCCTGAGTGCTTTCAACTGGGTTTCATCATCGGTCATCACCGATATTTCGACGAAATAACCCAGTGACTCAATATAATCGAGCGTAATATGGAAGGCGTTTAAAAAGTAGATGCTGCGGATTTTATGAATTTCAAAAAGGGGCCGATACCCCAAGGTCTGTAACATGCTGTCAGTTTTTTCAAAACCTTCAACGTTAACCGCTTCACAGCGATCGACACCCGGCCCTTTCACAATCCAGAGTTTAATGCCTGATGGCTCCATGCGGCGCACCAGCATTTTGATATTTTGCTGTTGCAGGCGATTCTCTGCATCATCGTAATAAACATCATGTTCTTTATTTTCAAAGACGAAAGCCTCGGGATGAAGGCTAAAAAGTGTATTCCTGAAAACGGCTATATCATCGATGCGGAATTTAAGTTCAACTTCATATTTCCCTGTGAAATGTTCAACCATGTTCTTTCCCTCACTGGATTCCCTGAAATAAAATTGATTTTCCGTCATATAGAACAGCGTTTTATTACGCTGTCATACGGAAATTCAAGATAATAATGGTTCAGTCATCCGCAAAATAGATCATACAGGTAACATAATATGGCCGAATGGCCGTCCTCTCACCCTCCTTGATTAACACCTTACGTCCTGTCACATCTTGGCACCGCGATAATCATGCCGCATTATTACCTTACAACGTCAGATATTCCGATCGCAATTTCCTGACAATGAATATCTGTTGACGAATGCTATCGGTGATTTCCCAGCAAAAAAATGCGGTCAGAATCCTTGCTGGACGCTGACCGCCGTTAATAGTAGCTGAGAAGGGAAAAACCGCTAGTTCTTCACGCTGCAACGGTAGGTAATAGCTGAATCAGTGTAGAATCGAAGCCGTGATGGTGCATAAACTCACGTAAAATCAGCAATCGGGCGGAGAAGGTGTTCTCTAGCGGAATCCCTTCCCAGGCAGCCGGACTCCCTAGCATGACGCGTTCCAGACGTTTAAATGTCCGCTCCATGTCATCCTGCAGCAAGCGCCAGCCAGCCTCCTCTTCTTCGGATCCCGAGATCTGTGCGATCGTCACCAATGCAGGATCGAAAGCAAACAGAACGGAACCCGCAGGGATATCGTGGCGAATACGCGTCACTTCATCCTCAACCGCCATGATCGCCAGCTCCATTTCGTCCGGCGTTGGGGGGAGATGCTTGAAAAATGCCGCTGCCGTTTTGTCAAAACCGATGGTTAATTGCAGGGTTGCCGACGGTTGTGATGCCGTCCCACAGACGACAGTCGTCAACTGTTCGCCAATATACAGTACTGTTACCGGCACATTCGGCGCGACGCGCTGTCTGGCAAGCGAGTACGCCTGTTGCAGGTTCACATCATTTTCCATCACGGCATCCCCTTATTTAATGCTGACTCCCGTGTTGGCAACAGCGTGCGATACTGGCGATATCCGCAGGTGTGGTTCGGCAACAGCCGCCAATCAAGCGTGCGCCTGCTGCCTTCCACTCGGGCAAATACGCGGTCAACGAGCAGGCGTTATCGTGAGCGCTGCCCCAGGTTTTGGTTACTGCATCATACTGCTCGCCAGAATTGGGATAAACCACCAAAGGCAAATCCGTCAGTGAAGACAGGTGCGTCAGCGCTGGCGTCACGTTTTCCAGCGCGATGCAGTTGATACCCACAGCGACCACCTGAGAGCAGGCGTTGACCCGCGCCAGCACCGTGCGCAATGGTGTGCCGTCGCTGAGGTGTTCGCTATCACGCAGCGTGAAGGAGAACCAGGCCAGAGCCTGGGGGAACTCAGCCAGTAACGCAATCAGCGCCTCTATTTCGGCAAAAGACGGCAGCGTCTCGCAGGCCAGCAGATCGGCACCTGCCTCATGCAGCGCCACTATACGCGGCCGATGAAACGCCATCATCTCAGCCTGCGGCAGTTGATAATCACCGCGATACTCCGAACCATCCGCCAGATAGGCACCGTACGGCCCGACAGACCCCGCCACCAGCAGCGTGCCAGCCTGCGGATTATCGCGACGGTAATCATCCCGCGCCTGCGCCGCCAGCTGTACGCTCTTGGCAATCAGCGCCAGTGATTCTGCTTCACTATACCCGCGCGCCTCAAACCCTTGCGGCGTCGCCTGATAGCTAGCCGTAATCGCACACTGCGCCCCGACCTTGAAATAATCGAGATGCACCTGATAAATCAGCGCCGGATTTTCAACCAGTACTTTCGCCGACCACAGCGGATCCGTTAAATCACAGCCGCGAGCTTCCAGTTCGGTCGCCAACGCGCCGTCCAGCACAATCGTTGATGCCGTCGCCAGCATTTCGGTAACCGTATTTTTACGCAATGTCTTCCGCTCCCGTTAATCTACGTTTCTTCATTGACTGCGTGAAATAATAAGCACCATAGCACAGCGCGACAAACGGAATTCCACACCACAGGGCAATCCGCTGGCTTGGGTCAAACGCCAGCCCAACGCAGGCCAGCAGACAGAGCAGGAAACCAAGAATCGGCGTGATGGGGAACCAGGGCGCGCGATATTGCAGGTCGGAAAGCGGTTTTCCCGAGCGGACATGGTGACGGCGGAACATATAATGCGAGGCGCAGATACTCAGCCACACCGCCACGACGGCAAAGCCAGAAATCGCGGACAGCGCCACGTAAACGGTATCCGGTGCAACCACGCTGGAAAACAGCGCCAACAGCCCGCCCAGCATACTGACGGAAATGGCAAAAAGCGGAATACCACGACGCGTCAGGCGAGAAAAACGACGCGGCAACGTGCCTTCGTTGGACAGCGACCACAGCATACGCCCCGAGGCATACAGCCCTGAGTTAGCGGCTGACAGGATCGCCGTCAAAATGACGAAATTAAAAATGTCGGCGGCGTAAGGAATGCCAATCTTTTCAAACACCAGCACAAACGGGCTTTTAGCAATACCGGCCTCTTCCATCGGAATGATCGCCGCCAGCACCAGCACCGTCCCCAGAAAGAAGATCACCAGTCGCGCGACGGTAGTACGAATCGCCATTGGCACCACCTTCTGCGGATTCTCGGTTTCGCCAGCCGCGATGCCGATCAGTTCCGTACCGGAGAAGGCGAAGTTCACCGCCACCATCGTCATCAGAATCGGCAGGCCGCCGTGTGGAAACCAGCCAGATGCGGTAATGTTCTGGAAGAACGGCGCGGGTGAACCGTCCTGCATCGGAATAAAGCCAAACATCGCGCCAGCACCGAGTACGATAAAAGCGAGAATCGTGACGACTTTAACGATAGAGAACCAAAATTCCCCTTCAGCAAAGAAGCGGGACGACACAATATTCAGCAAATAGATCAGCACACAAAACAGCAAGCACCAGGTCCAGACCGGCACCTGCGGAAACCAATACTGCATGCAAAAACCGGCAGCGGTCAGGCTGGAGCCCAACGCAACCGTCCACGTCAGCCAATACAGCCACGCCACGGTATAGCCCGTTGCCGGACTGAGATAGCGGGAAGCATACACATGGAACGCGCCGGTTTCCGGCATGGCAACGGACAGCTCGCCCAAACTCAGCATCACCAGATACACCACCAGCGCGCCGATCAGATACGCCAATAGCGTTCCGGCCGCGCCCGTCGTTGAAATAATGTAGCCCGTATTGAAAAACAGGCCAGTACCGATGACGCCACCGAGCGAAAGCATCACCAAATGGCGAGCTTTCATAGTGCGCTTAAACTGCCCTTCCGTGCCTGATGCGTGTTGTTCCATGATGACCTTTCGTTATAGACGTCTAAACTTCCAGATAGATGGAGTGTTATACCGTCAACCGATTCGTAAAGTAAAGTACAGGCTGGCGGCGAGTGATAAAACCTGAACGGCTATCATTCGTTACCGATGTACAACTTTTTAGGAGATTATTGGTTCTCAGAGAATGGCATTACCTCTTTAAATAAAAAACGGCCAACAGAGTAGTGTTTTATCGTAAACGGCAAAGTGGCATCGTTCCGAGATAAGACAGTTACTTCAACGTTACTAATTTTTGCACCTTTCGATTGTGAGGTATCTGTTTGAAGAGGCTCGATTTTATAGGTCGAAATTGCCTTATCTGATTTTAGAAAATCATTACGGCAATGAGAAAAAATGATAGTCTTATAACGTTCACCATTCCCATTCACTAATTTACCCGATTTATCTAAATCAATAATTTTCTGAACACTGGCTCCTTTTAGCGATGTATCTCCGATATCGCTTATACGATTGCTTACCGTAATGATATCCGTCAATTCCGCCTTTCCATTTTTAGCAAGATCACGATTATCGATTAACACGTTACTAATGTGTTCATCGCTTTCGTTTTCATATCTGTAATGACGATAATTTTGTAAACCTTCTTCTCGCCCCTGTGTATTAATTATATTATTTGGGTCATAACCATCAACGTCCAACCACTCTTTATTCTCAGTTTGCAGTGTAAATTTCACATCAGTAAGCTTACCATGTGTAAATGTAGCATAAGCGGTAAAGTCACTCTTTCTATTAACGACAGTAGCTAATCCAGGATCTTCAAGATAGGTACCATGTGGTGTTAACATTTTAATCGTGATATCTGAAGGCAACACAACCACAGGGGCGATAGTATCACTCGTAATAAATCCGCCATGAGCAGAAATAACGAGAACTTTACTGCCCACTTCATTTTCCATTGGCTTTGTATAATATTGAATATAATAACCATCACCAATCTCACGTTTAATAAATCCTCCTTGGAGGATAGATTCTTTAATCGCCACATCTCCATTTAAGTTACTATGTACAACATTATTCTCACTGAATATATCTCCAGATTTCCCCTTATTTTTCTTTAGAGCATTGGTGAGTCGAACCATACCGGGTGATTTATCCGTCCACCTTGGAAACACTTTTTCCATCGCATGAATTCCTGCTTTTCCACCTAATTCTAATAATTCAAAACCAGGATCTATACTGCGTAAAAAACCCACCCCCAAGTTACGAACAACCTGAGGTGAGATATTTTTCGCAACTGAAGGGGCATAGATAGACATTTTTTCAGCCGTCTGCTTCAACATTCCACTAAGCGTCGCCTGCCGCGCCCCATATTTCAGAGAAAGAAAAGTATATTTTCCGAATGAAAGGCTAAACTTGGCCCCCACTCGGGTAACTTGGCCGAAAAATGGAATGAAACTTATAATATCAATAATACATGCAGGGATAGCCTCCTTCTCATTACCTTTTATGCTCTCAGAAATACAGCTATAAAAAGGTATAAGGCTGAGTAAGAAATCACCCATTTTTTCATTAAAAGTTTTGTCATAACCTTTATTATACAGCTCAGCAAAGATTTTATTACGATGAGATTCTGCTAAATTATTAATTATTTCTCGAATGGGTTCGCCTTCCTTTTTTAACATTTTCCGTGGATAAACTTTAAGTTTGTAATCCTTATCTCTACGTGGTACAGAACTATCATCCAATAAAGAAAGCATCTCTTCCCTATTATAATCGACACGTTTTAGTTGGTACGACCCAGTCTTGTTAGAAAACGCCAAAGCATAAATACGTTTTTCGTCATTCAGTTTACACTGGAAAAAATCAGTATGATCAGGCATACTATAAATCAGTGCGTGCGCATTTTGTATTCCCATTCTTGCACTAGGTGGAAGTGCAGCACTATAAATACTTTCTCGGGCGTTAAATTCAACCGCAACGCTAACTACTGATGATTGTTGAATAAAATAAATATCTTCCTCACTAAATGAGGAGTTAAATAAATTCAACAACTGCAATTTATCAACGTTACATGAGGCATCAGCCAGATCATTATTTTGCTTATTAAAAATCTCGTCTATATTCGGAAGTGTAATTACATTCGGAAGTGTAATATAGTTTCCATCAGTAATAACTGTTAATTTTTCGTGTGCATTGAGATAGTCAGAAAGCCTCCCTTCATTAACATTATGATTTTTCAGTAATTCTATGGCAAGTTCCGTTCTTGACTTCCAACCATTAGCCTGATTATTGAGCTGGGTATAAGGATTATTACTTTCCATCCAATTACTTGTATTTTCAAAATAGGAAATGAATATTTTATTTATATCGCCCTCATTCATATTTGATAGATTTTGTTGCCTATCATCAAGACTAAAATAATATAAAATGGCGGGCAACTCAAAATAGAGGATATATTCCTGAGGCACTATTTTATTACGAATAAGGAGATCCAATGCCATGCCGACATCTTCAAAGTCTGCCAATATTAAATTTTTAACATCGACGGAAAAAGCATTCAATAACATAGCACCAGCATGCACGAACCCCCATTGCGGTTGAAGAAAATCCATTCTCTTCATTTTTTTACGTTCTGCTGATGATAATGGCAACATCAATGTTGGCATTAATTTCCCAAGCACATTATTTTTATAATAAACACGAGCCATGTCAGAAAGTTTAACTTTATTTGACTTAGTGTTAATAAGATGAATAAGTTTATTTTCAACATTTCCATAATTAAATATCTTACGCCCATTATCTCTCATATTTTTTATTCTACTTACACACCAAGAGTATAATGACATGTTTAAAATACTATAATTCAAAAAATCTGAAATGGCAGCCATTTTCCCAGCTTCTGAAATTGGATTTATTTCAATCCTTTCATATATACTTACTGGCTCCAACAAAATATTTACTATCATATCCATTTTATTTTCATTGCCCTCACCAGAAATATAGTCAATCATAGAATTCACTTGTTCAAACGATGTCATTCTGTAATTTATCTGGCTATTTTTTGATAAAAAATTATTTAATAAATGCCGTTTCATCCTAAAAATAATTTTATCTTTCTCATCATTTGAAAAATAAATCAATTCACTATCAAATCGTTTCCCCTGAGAAATTTTATTTATTATCGAATCAGGTAAATCCATCATTCTTATAACTGCCGCTTCAGACATGTATTTATCATTGAATTTATCAAAAATAGTTTTTCCATGAGAGTTATTAATTTCACTTGCAATATTCATCAATGCATCTAACATATCCCTCCCTTCATTAAATACATTATTTTTTATGCTTTCATTTTTTATGACAAAAATTTTCATCATTTGAATAAATTTCATCAAAAGAAATAACCCCTTTGTTTCTTTTACAGCATACCTATATTCAGGCGAATTGCGGGACAATCGAAACAAAATATCGAATGTATTTCTGAGTTGGTAGTTACCGTTAAAATTATTTATAGCCTTTAGAATTTTAAAAGGTATATCATCTGAATAAAGAATACTTCTTTTTGTTATATTTGACGGAGGAGGTAATTCTCTAAAAAAATCAATTTTTCTTAAATTAATAGGATGGGGAATTGATAAACTTCCATTATTTAGGCTAAAGCTGAAGTGTTCTGGTTTTTTATCAACAGGATAATCAATAACAAGTTCATTATTTCTATTTTGCCTACTTCCTAAGTTTGCACCACTGATTTGTACTGAACTCAATATCGAAAGTAAACCTACCATGGCTTGTGCGGTGTTTTGTCTATGGACATTACCAGTATGTAGACCTGGCCTGCTTGCTATCTTTTTTAATACTGTATTGAACTGTTGCTGACTGCTTTGTTTTCTATCATTCCAATAAGTATGATGACCAATAGACTGTCGGTGTTGATAATAAGTTGAAATAATTTTTGGCATGGCTGTTCTCTATATTACATTATTCTAATTGTATTATATATACCTACAAAATGTAGCCTGGCAGGGTATTTTATCCAAATAAGGTTTGATAATGTTTTCAAAAAACAATTTATCTTCGAAGTTGTGGATGAAAATTAATTACTGTAATAGCTCGAGCTTTTTCTGAACGCAAAGCTACATTATGGAATACCGAGCTGATGACTTATCGGTATACAGCATAAAAACCAGCTCGTCTGGGATACACTAGAGATGAACCGGAGGCAGTCTTAGACCAGTACAATTTGAAAACCAGACCTTTCCAGGACTGTGCCGGTCAGCCCTCACCAACCACACGGGCGATGTCCGCCGAGGTCTTCAAGGTACGGATTTCGCTAAATAACTCGGTGGCATCGTCGTACTCTTTACGCAAATAGCCGAGCCACTGTTTGATGCGTGCAACGTGATACATTCCTGTATCTCCCTGCTTCTCCAGCCGCACATATTTTTGTAGCAGCAGCATGACCTCCGGCCACGGCATACGCGGTTCGTTGTACTTAATCACGCGGCTCAGGTTCGGCACATTCAGTGCGCCCCGCCCCAGCATGATCGCATCACAGCCCGTAGTCACCATACAGTCTTGTGCGCTCTGCCAGTCCCAAATTTCACCGTTGGCGATCACCGGAATGCGCAGACGCTGACGGATTTCCCCTATCGCCTGCCAGTTAATGCATTCGGCCTTGTAGCCGTCTTCCTTCGTACGGCCATGCACGGCCAGTTCGCTTGCGCCCGCCTGCTGCACCGCATCAGCAATCTCAAACTGGCGGGCATCCGAATCCCAGCCCAGCCGGATTTTCACCGTGACGGGCAAATGTGTGGGCACCGCCTCACGCATCGCTTTTGCGCCTTGATAAATCAGCTCGGGATCTTTTAACAGCGTCGCCCCGCCCCCGCTGCCGTTCACCAGCTTCGACGGGCAGCCGCAGTTGAGATCGACACCATACGAGCCCAGCTCTACCGCCCGTGCCGCATTTTCCGCCAGCCACTGTGGATATTGCCCCAGCAGCTGCACGCGCACCAGCGTACCCGACGGCGTGCGACTGGCATGCTGTAATTCCGGGCAAAGGCGATAAAAGGATTTAACTGGCAGGCACTGATCCACCACGCGTAAAAACTCGGTGATGCACAGGTCATAATCATTTACTTCAGTCAGCAGTTCTCGCACTAATGAGTCGAGAACCCCTTCCATTGGGGCAAGCAGAACACGCATAACGCTACTCAATAATCATTCGATCGTTAATCACAGCCAGTCAGACCAAAAAAAGCAGGCAATCTTAGGGTAATGCTGTTCACTTAAGCGTGGATTTAGGAGGAAACACGATGATGAGGTTCCCGCAGGAATACCTCGCACCGTGGTAGCCTCCGGTATCTTGATCCTTAAACGATCGGCATTAGGTAATGTTAGGGGGTATTGTACGGGGAACGCAACGGGAAAGATAACGCTGGGTAGGCACGGAGGTTGCCTCTTGTGAACATATCATCAATAATTCGTGACGAATTTGTGCCGACACCGTCCTTACGGACCACAACGAAGTATGACGAGTCTATTATGTCGAATATCAAAACCGGCGCGCTGCAACGTCCACAGCTTTCTCTGCCGAATAATGCCGACAAGCTGCTGCTGCACTCCTGCTGTGCGCCCTGCTCGGGTGAAGTTATGGAAGCCATCACCGCTTCAAGCATCGACTACACCATTTTCTTTTATAATCCCAATATCCACCCGCAGCGTGAATATCTGATCCGTAAAGAAGAAAACATCCGTTTCGCTGAACAGCATAACGTGCCTTTCATTGATGCGGATTACGACTCGGATAACTGGTTCGAGCGCGCCAAAGGAATGGAATGGGAACCTGAACGTGGCATTCGCTGCACCATGTGTTTTGATATGCGTTTCGAGCGCACAGCGCTGTACGCCGCGGAAAACGGCTTTAGCGTTATTTCCAGCTCACTGGGGATTTCACGCTGGAAAAACATGCAGCAGATTACCGAGTGTGGGCAGAACGCCGCGCAGAAATATCCCGGCGTCACCTACTGGGATTACAACTGGCGCAAAGGCGGTGGCTCGTCGCGTATGATCGAAATCAGCAAACGCGAACGTTTCTATCAACAGGAGTATTGCGGCTGCATTTATTCCCTGCGCGATTCCAATAAGCATCGCAAATCACAGGGGCGCGATATTATCCGCATCGGTAAGCTGTATTACGGTGATGAAACCGAATAACGCTACGCCGAAGTCAGGCACGCCGTACGGCGTGCCGTTTTCACTACGTCTTACTTCTTCACGTCTACCTGATAGAAAATATGCTTACCGAACGGGTCGACCTCATATCCAGTCACTTCCTTGCGCACGGGTTCAAAGATGGTGGAATGCGCAATCATGACGGCCGGTGCCTGGTCGTGCATCATCTGCTGTGCCTGCTTGTATAGGGCAATACGCTGCTCGTGATCCTGTGAAGCGCGCGCTTCAATAATGATTTTATCAAACGGCGCATAACACCATTTTGCCGAGTTAGAACCACCGTTGGCTGCCGTACAGGTAAAGAGTGGCCCGAAGAAGTTATCAGGATCGCCCGTCGCCGTTGTCCAGCCCATCAATGCCGCCTGATGTTCACCGCCTTTCACCCTTTTCAGGTATTCGCCCCACTCGAAGGTGACAATTTTGGCCTGCACACCGACTTTCGCCCAATCGGCCTGAATCATCTCCGACATGCGGCGGGCGTTCGGGTTATACGGACGCTGCACCGGCATCGCCCACAGCTCAATGGCAGTGCCTTCCGCCAAACCCGCTTCTTTCAGTAACGCCTTCGCCTTCTCGGGATCGTAGTCATAATCTTTCAGGTCGCTATCAGCACTCCAGACACCTGGCGGCAGCAGGTTTTTCGCCGCCGTTCCGGTTCCCTGAAAAACGGCTTCGATAATCGCCGGCTTGTTAATCGCCATTGTTAACGCCTGCCGCACTTTCACATTATCCGTCGGTGCCTTCTGGGTATTGAATGACAGGAAGCCGGTGTTCAATCCGGCCTTTTGCATCAGCACGATGTCCTTGTTCTCTTTCATACGCGGCAGGTCGGCAGGATTAGGGAACGGCATCACCTGACACTCATTCTTTTCCAGCTTGGCGTACCGCACGGAGGCATCCGGCGTGATGGTGAAAATCAACCGATCCAGCTTGGCCTTGCCTTCCCAATAAGCGGGGAACGCCTTAAACAGAATGCGGGAATCTTTCTGATACTGCGCTAATTCAAACGGTCCAGTGCCAATCGGTTCCATATCCACGCGCTCCGGCGTCCCGGCTTTGAGCATCGCATCGGCATATTCCGCAGAGAGAATAGACGCGAAGTACCAGGCTAAATCAGCCAGAAACGGGGCTTCCGCATGGGAGAGCGTAAAGCGCACCGTGTGGTCATCCACTTTCTCGATGCTCTGGATCAGCGAGCCAAAGGACAAACTTTCAAAATTGGCATAGGTCCCTTTCGAGACACTGTGGTAAGGATGCTGCGGATCTTTTTGCCGCATGAAGGAGAAAATAACGTCGTCAGCGGTAAAATCACGCGAAGGTTTGAAGTATTTATTGCTCTGGAATTTCACGCCTTTGCGCAAATGGAAGGTATAGACGCGTCCATCGGCGCTAATGTCCCAGCGTTCTGCCAGACTCGGCACCAGCTCCGTGGTGCCCACTTTGAAATCCACCAGACGGTTATAAATCGGCACGGCACTGGCATCCACGCTGGTACCCGAGGTGTAAAGCTACGGGTTAAAGTTTTCCGGCGATCCTTCAGAGCAGTACACCAGCGTATTCGCCGAGGCCGCTGAGGCGACCGCCAGCGTCAACGCTGCCAAAGTCAATCGTATTCCTGCTTTTTTCATTCCAGTCCTCGCTTATTGTGTTATTCGTATCCCATTTAGTGTTATTCGTGTCCCATTTACTGCGCTGGCTTTCTGACTTCCGCTGTCTGAAATATAAAAATCATGACCATAAAATGACAAATAAAACCATCGAATGAAATAATTTCTACGTTAGGATAACTGTCATAGCTATTACTGAATAAAAAAGAGTGAATAAAAAGGATTCGTTATGACAGACCGTTTGGCTCATCAGCTCAGCACGCGTTTTTACCGTTACCTCGCCGTCACCAGCCAAAGCGATGCCAGTTCGACAACGCTACCTAGCACGCCGGAACAGCATGAAATGGCGCAATTGCTGGCGGATGAGCTGCGTGCACTGGGCCTACAGGATGTGGTGATTGATGAGCACGCCACCGTGACGGCCGTGAAGCCGGGCAACTGTCCGTCCGCACCGCGCATCGGTTTTATTACCCATATCGATACGGTTGACGTCGGCCTGTCGCCGCATATTCATCCGCAAACGTTGCGCTTTACCGGTGAAGACCTGTGTCTGAATGCCGAACAGGACATCTGGCTGCGCACGGCGGAACACCCGGAAATTCTGCCGTATGTTGGGCAGGACATCATTTTTAGCGACGGCACCAGCGTACTCGGCGCGGACAACAAGGCTGCTGTTACCGTAGTGATGACGCTCATGGAGAACCTGACCGACGCGACGCCGCACGGCGATATCGTGGTGGCCTTCGTGCCAGATGAGGAGATTGGGCTGCGTGGTGCGAAAGCGCTCGATCTCAAACGCTTTGATGTCGATTTCGCCTACACCATCGACTGCTGCGAGTTGGGTGAAGTGGTGTATGAGAACTTCAATGCGGCTTCCGCAGAAATTCGCTTTACCGGTGTGCCCGCGCACCCGATGTCGGCGAAAGGCGTGCTGGTTAACCCGTTGCTCATGGCGCATGACTTTATCAACCAGTTCGATCGCCAGCAGACGCCGGAGCATACGGAGGGACGCGAGGGCTATGTCTGGTTTAACGATCTGACAGCAAACGCCAATGAAGCGAAGCTTAAAGCGTCCATCCGCGATTTTGATTTAACCACGTTTGAACAGCGGAAGCAGCAGATCGCCGCGATTGCCGACAAGATTGCTGCGCAGTACCCGACGGGCAGCGTGACCTATACCCTCACCGATATCTACAGCAATATCAGCAACGCATTGACCTCCGATCGTCGAGCCATCGATCTGCTGTTTGCCGCTCTGGAGAAACTGGACATTGAACCTAAAGTGACGCCAATGCGTGGCGGCACGGACGGCGCGGCACTGTCCGCCAAAGGGTTACTGACGCCGAACTTCTTCACCGGCGCGCACAATTTCCATTCGCGGTTTGAGTTTTTACCCGTGCCGTCATTTGTGAAATCGTATGAAGTGGCATTGAATTTATGCCTGCTGGCAGCGAAATAATAACGTTCAGAAAAGCGTGAGGCGGACACCGGTCCGCTTCAATAAGGCCTCACTGACTGTTTGCCGTCTACTTTTTCTGGTCTACTTCTGCGCAAGCCTCAGCGCCGATGGCGTCATGCCGTATTCCTTTTTGAATTGCTGGCTCAGGTGGCATTTTTATTCAGCTTTTCAATTTCGGGTCAAGCGCATCGCGCAAACCGTCACCCAGTAAATTAAACGCCAGGACAGTCAGAAAGATCGCCAGACTAGGGAAGATCGCGACGTGCGGGGCAATCACCATATCCGACCGAGCTTCGTTCAGCATCGCCCCCCACTCCGGCATCGGCGGCTGTGCGCCAAGCCCTAAGAATGACAGGCTGGCTGCGGTGATGATCGACATCCCAATGCGCATCGAGAAAAACACCACGATGGAAGATACCGAACCGGGCAGAATATGTCGAAAAAGGATTGTCCAGTCACTGGCCCCAATGCTGCGGGCTGATTCGATGTAGGTAAGCTGCTTCAGCACCAGCGTATTCCCCCGCACCAGACGGGCAAAAGCCGGAATGCTGAAGATCGCGACGGCGACAATCACATTCGCCATCCCACTGCCCATAATCGCCACAACGGCAATCGCCAGCAGAATACCGGGGAAGGCAAACAGCACATCGGATAGGCGCATGATGATCCTGTCCGCCCACCCTTCGTAGTAGCCCGCCACCAGACCGAGTGTCGTGCCGATAATCATCCCGATCAGCACCGAGAGAATACCCGCCGCCAGCGAGATACGCGTCCCCATCAGGATCCGGCTGAAAATATCACGTCCTAATGAATCCACCCCCAGCCAGTGTGCCGCCGACGGACCTTCATTCAGACGTTCATAATCGAAATAATTCTCGGCATCATAAGGCATCAGATACGGTGCCAGAAACGCGACTACAATCAGCAGCAGTACAAACACGCCTGCGGTGACCGCGACATGCTGCCGAAGAAAGCGCCGCCAGAATTCACGCCACGGCGTGCGAACGGGTTTATCCCTAATGACAGGGAGCGTCGCCAGCATAGCTTTACGTCGCCAGTGTCTCATTCCCTTTCCTTATTTATAACGAATGGCTGGATTAATCGCGGCATACAGCATATCCACCAGCAGATTGATCAGAATAAACTCCAGCGAGAACAGCAGTACCTCCGCCTGAATCACCGGATAGTCGCGCATCTCCACTGCATCCACCAGCAGCCGTCCTAGCCCCGGCCAGTTAAAGACCTTCTCCACGACGATTGAGCCACCGAGCAAGAAACCAAATTGCAGCCCCATCATCGTAACCACCGGAATCAGCGCATTGCGCAGTCCGTGCTTCACCACCACCAGCGATTCGCGCACGCCTTTTGCCCGCGCCGTACGCATATAATCTTCTTGCAAGACATCGACAAACGACGCACGAGTAAAACGCGCCATCACCGCCGCCACCGCCGCGCCCAGCGTCAGTGAGGGCAAAATGTAGTGCAGCCAGGTATCCGCCCCCACCGTCGGCAGCCATCCCAGTTCGACGGAAAAAACCTGCATTAACAGCATGCCGAGCGCAAACGCAGGGAAAGAGAGGCCGGAGACCGCCAGCGTCATCCCGATTCTGTCTGGCCAGCCGTTGCGCCACACGGCGGACACGATGCCGATCGCCATGCCAAAAATCACCGCCCACACCATGCTGCACACCGTCAGCCAAAAGGTCGGCATAAAGCGCATGGCGATCTCTTCGGTGACGGGGCGTTTCGATACGATCGATGTACCAAAATCCCCTTGCAGGACATGGGTAAAGAAGTGCCAGAACTGATGCGGCAGCGGTTTATCCAACCCCAAATCCTGCCGGACCATCTCGATAACGGCAGCATCCGCTTCCCGCCCGGCGGCTAAACGCGCCGGATCGCCGGGTAACAGATGAACGAACAGGAACACCAGCACCATCACCATCAGGAGCGTAGGAATCAGTCCCAGTAGTCGTTTAATAAAATAATTCAGCATGAACGGTTTTCCACAGACATGCGTCGGACTCCCTATGAGTGAACGCGTGTTGACCACTGCGGGCAGCCTAACGGCCACCCGACTCCCTGGTCATTCTTTTACGGCGAGTTATTCTTTCAGGTCGGCTTCTTCAAAACTGAACAAGGTATCCGGCATCACGTAGAACCCGGTCAGTTTTTTGCTATTAGCCGACACCAAACGCTCTGTCGCCAGGAAAATCCACGGCGCATCCGCCCAGATTTTGTCCTGCGCATCTTTGTACAGTGTCTGTTTTTCCGTCCGATCCGTCGTTTTCAGCGCATTCGCCAGATCCGCATCCACCTGCGGGTTGCTGTAAAAGGCCGTGTTGAATTGCGCCGGTGGCCAGGAGGCCGTGGCAAACAGCGGCGACAGCGCCCAGTCCGCTTCCCCCGTCGAGGCTGACCAACCAGTGTAGAACAGGCGAACACCCGTTTCCTTAACGCCCTTACCTTCCACTTCGGCGGCACGTTGCCCCGCATCCATCGCGGTCACCTGCACTTTCACACCAACCTGCGCCAGCTGTTGCTGCGTGAACTGCAAGACTTTCTGCGCCGTACTGTGGTTATGTGACGACCACAGCGTGGTGGTGAAACCGTCCGGGTAGCCCGCTTCTTTCAGCAGCTCACGCGCTTTGGCCGGATCGTAAGGCCACGGGTGATATTTTACCGAATAATCAATGCTGCTCGGCAGTGGCCCTTCGGCTGGCGTCGCATAGCCGGAGAACGCCACTTTAATCAGCGCCTCTTTGTTAATCGCGTAGTTCAACGCCTCGCGTACTTTCGGGTTATCAAACGGTTTCTGCGTCACATTCATACTGATGTAGCGGTGCAGAATCGACGGCGACGCCACCAGCGCCAGTTTGTCATTTTTCTCCAACACCTTGGCCTGCTCGAACGGTATCGGATAAGCAAACTGCGCTTCACCGGTTTGCAACAGCGCCGCACGCGTATTGTTATCCACCACCGGACGCCAGGTAATGCTGTCCAGTTTCGGCAACCCCGCCTTCCAGTAACCGTTAAATTTCTCGACTTTGACAAAGTCGGTCTGATTCCAGGCCACAAAACGGTACGGACCAGTGCCTACCGGATGGAAACCAATGTCCTTGCCGTACTGCTTTAATGCCGCCGGAGAAATCATCACCGCCGCCGGGTGCGCCAGATTATTAACGAACGCGGAGAACGGCGTCTTCAGCGTAATTTTCACCGTCAGATCGTCAACCGCCTCGGTTTTGTCGATCATCTTGAATAGGTTATATCGCTTCAGGCGATTGTCGGGGTTACTGGCGCGATCCAGATTCACTTTCACGGCGGCGGCGTTGAACGCCGAGCCATCGTGAAATTTGACACCCGGGTGCAGCTTGACGGTATACGTCAGGCCATCCGGGCTCACGTCATAGCTGTCCGCCAGTACATTCACCAGCTTCATATCTTTATCGAAGCCAAAGAGCCCTTGATAGAAGGACTTCGCTACCGTCTGCGATAGCGAATCGTTGGCATCATACGGATCCAGGCTGGTAAACGTGGACCCCACGGCGATAACCGCATCTTTGGCTGCCCAGACGGGTGAAGCCGCCATCGCAGCGGTTACGCCAGCCACTAACCAGCGCCGCTTTATCGTCATTACGCTCATGCTACGTTCTCCTTGTGAATCCCTGTCAATACGCGCCGGCTATTGGATGGTGCGCAACAAAGTGTCGCTCACCGACCTGAACCAGAGGCGCCGTGATCGGCTCGTCGCCAAGCGCCCGAATCGGGCTGGGTATTTCATCAACCAGCAGCACCTGCTCACGCTGGCGGCGTGAGGGATCGGCAACCGGTACTGCCGACATCAGTTTGCGGGTATAAGGGTGCCGAGGCCGCTCGAATACATCTTGCCGCGAGCCAATCTCGACAATCTGTCCCATGTACATCACCGCCACGCGATGGCTAATACGCTCAACCACCGCCATATCATGTGAAATAAACAAAAACGCGATGCCGAATTCACGTTGCAGTTCCAGCATCAGGTTGATGATTTGTGCCTGAATTGACACGTCCAACGCGGATACGGCTTCATCCGCAATCACCACTTTAGGGTTCAGCGCCAGCGCTCTGGCGATGCAAACACGCTGGCGCTGGCCGCCGGAAAACTCATGCGGATAGCGGCGGGCGTGCTCTGGCTCCAGCCCTACGCGCGACAACAGCCACTCAACGCGCTTTTCCGCTTCCTGCCGACGGCAAATGTTGTGCACCAGCAGCGGTTCCATAATCGAGAAACCGACCGTCAAGCGAGGATCCAGTGATGCATAGGGATCCTGAAAAATCAGCTGAATATCACGCCGCAGGTGCTGTAACGCGCCCCCTTTCAGTTGATGGATTCGCTGACCGTTAAAGGTAATCTCACCCTTCTGGCTTTCAACGAGCTGGAGCAACGCACGGCTAGTGGTGGACTTGCCGCATCCCGATTCGCCAACCAGCGAGAGCGTTTCGCCCGGCCAGAGATCGAAGCTGACGTTTTCCACCGCATGCACTTGTCGGGTCACGCGGTTCAATAAACCACTGCGAATGGGAAAACGCGTCACCAGATTGCTAACCCGCAAGATCGGTTCCGACTGTGCGGGAACGGTATCTTGCGGTACGTTGTCCGCAATACGCCCCGAGCGTTGCTCCAGCAGCGGAAATTTTTCCGGGAACGGTTGGCCACGCATGGATCCTAACGCCGGTACCGCCGCCAACAGCCCCTGAGTATACGGATGCTGCGGTGCAGTAAAGATCTGCCCAACGCTCCCCGCTTCGACGCTTTCCCCACGGTGCATAACCAGTACGCGCTCGGCCATTTCCGCCACCACGCCCATGTCATGGGTGATGAAAATCACAGCCATTTCCATTTCACGCTGTAACACACGGATAAGTTGCAGAATTTGCGCCTGAATGGTGACATCCAGCGCGGTCGTCGGCTCATCGGCAATCAGCAGCGACGGCTTGCAGGAGAGCGCCATCGCAATCATCACCCGCTGGCGCATACCGCCAGACAGCTGGTGCGGGTAGCGATCCAGCACGTTGCGCGCTTCCGGTATTCTGACCAGATCCAGCATGCGCAAGGTTTCTGCTCGCGCAGCGCATCTGTCCATCCCCTGATGTAAACGAATCGACTCGGCAATCTGTCCACCGACGGGGAAAACCGGATTCAGCGACGTCATCGGCTCCTGGAAAATCATCGCCAGATCCGCACCGCGTAACGTGCGCATCGCACGCTGACGGGCACCGCGGAGATCCAGCACCTGCCCATCGCGACGGCGAAATAGCATATCCCCTTGGTGAATCACGCCGCCCGCATGTTCAACCAACCGCATCAGCGCCAGCGACGTCACCGACTTACCCGATCCAGACTCTCCGACGATAGCCAGCGTTTCGCCCCGATCGACAGAGAACGTCAAATTACGAACCGCATCTGTCCGCTGCTCCTGCTGCTCGAAATAGACACTCAGGTTGCGCACCTCCACCACCCGTTTTTCAGGCAAAACCAGCCCCGGAACAGGGGAAGACAGCGAGGCATAATGATCCTGTGTGGGCGACATGAACGGCGAATCTCCATATAAATGCGGCTGAAATCAGCGCAACGCGGTCAGGGACAAATTATCAGCGATTTTCGACTATATTTAGCGCAAGGTATGATGTAAAGCGGAAACTGAAATCGGCACGGCGAAAAATTTCTTTTATAACATTAGGTTAATTGCCGTAAAGACACGCCATCAGGGGCAATATGTCCTGCAAATTCGCTCACTTTTGCCCGAAATGGTTCAACTTGTGGGCAGAAGGCTACTGTTTTACGCCATGACCCTGCCGCTCCGTGCCTAACGAGAATTCATGCGCCAAAAGCCTTATTCCTTGACCTGCATACATTCACCCCCGTGACGAACTCTGACATAATTAATATTGGCATAGGAAACGGGTTTTCGCCTATTAACGGCGCGTTGCCGGAACACGATTCTTACTGATGAAATAAGTCATATTAATAAAATCAGTTGTATTGATGAAACACACTGTGGAGTGAAGATGGAAGGCGTTAACGCAGGTTTACTGACTCTTGAACAAGCTCTGGAAAACATGTTTTCTCAGGTTCCGTCCCTTACCGAGGCAGAGCGCGTATCCTTGTTCGACGCAGCAGGACGGATCACCGCCCATGCGATTGTCTCTCCGATTAACGTCCCGCCTTTCGCCAATTCTGCGATGGATGGCTATGCCGTACGCTGCGCCGATTTGTCCGCCGCCGCACCGCTGCCGCTGGCAGGTAAAGCCTTCGCCGGCGCGCCCTTCACTGGCGAATGGCCTGCCGGAACCTGCATTCGCATCATGACCGGCGCGCCGATTCCCGCAGGAGCCGATACGGTGATCATGCAGGAAGAAGCTGAAGTCAGCGAGGACGGTATCCGCTTTCCCCATGAGGTAAAACCCGGCCAAAATATTCGTCTGGCGGGAGAAGATATTCAGGCGGGTGCCAGCGTGTTACCCGCAGGCACCAAGCTGGGCGTGGCGGAGCTGCCGCTGCTGGCATCACTAGGGATTGCGCAGATTGACGTGGTGCGCCGCCTGAAAGTCGCGGTGTTTTCAACCGGTGATGAACTGCAACCCGTTGGCGAACCGCTGGCAGACGGTCAGATTTATGACACCAACCGTTTCGCCGTTCGTTTGATGCTGGAACAGCTAGGCTGCGAAGTGCACGATCTGGGGATTATCCGTGACGATCCGGCCGCGCTGCGCGCCGCGTTCCACGAGGCCGATCAACTTGCCGATCTGGTGATTAGCAGCGGCGGCGTTTCCGTTGGTGAAGCGGATTACACCAAACAAATGCTGGATGAACTGGGCGATATCCACTTCTGGAAGCTGGCGATCAAACCCGGTAAACCCTTCGCCTTCGGCAAATTGCAACACGCCTGGTTCTGCGGCCTGCCGGGGAATCCGGTTTCTGCTGCGCTGACGTTCTATCAACTGGTTCAGCCACTGCTGGCCCGCCTGTCTGGCTATACGCAATGGCGCCTGCCGCCGCGTGTTCGCGTCAAAACCACCAGCGCACTGAAAAAGGCACCGGGGCGCACCGATTTCCAGCGCGGCATTTTCAGCCGTAACGCACAGGGTGAACTGGAAGTGAGAACCACCGGGCATCAAGGGTCACACGTTTTCAGCTCGTTCAGCCTCGGTAACTGCTTCATCGTACTGGAGCAAGATCGCAGTCGCGTCGCCGCTGGCGAATGGGTCGAAATCGAGCCCTTCAATGCGCTGCTGGGGCACTGAGTATGTTGCCGGAGCTGAGCGATGAAGAGACGCTGCGCTACAATCGACAGATTGTACTGCGCGGCTTTGATTTTGACGGACAGGAAAAACTGAAGGCTTCACGCCTGCTGATTGTCGGGCTGGGCGGGCTAGGCTGTGCCGCCGCGCAATATCTGGCTGCGGCGGGCGTCGGCCATTTAACGCTGCTGGATTTTGATACCGTCTCTCTGTCTAACCTGCAACGCCAGGTTCTGCACCGCGATGCCCGTATCGGCATGGCGAAGGTTGAATCGGCGCGTCTAACGTTATCCGACATGAATCCGCATCTTTCGCTCGATACGGTTGATGGCGATCTCGATGACGAGGCGTTGAGCGAGCTGGTCAGCAAACACGATGCGGTGCTGGACTGTACCGACAATGTCGCCATTCGCAACCGCCTAAACCGCATTGGCTTTCAGCTCAAGACACCGCTGATCTCTGGGGCGGCAATTCGAATGGAAGGCCAAATCAGCGTCTTTACCTATCAACCCGATGAACCTTGCTATCATTGTCTCAGCCGTCTGTTCGGTGCCAATACGCTGACCTGCGTCGAGGCAGGCGTGATGTCGCCGCTGGTGGGCACCATCGGAAGTTTGCAGGCGATGGAAGCCATTAAGCTGCTGACCGGTTACGGCAGGTTGGCGACAGGGAGGCTGCTGATGTTCGATGCGATGACGCTGCAATTTCGCGAAATGATGCTGCCGAAAAACCCGCACTGCGACGTCTGCGGCGGATAAGGCAGAAAGTGGAAAGATTGGTATCCGGCACGATAAACCATTGAATACGGCGAAAATCGGTGACACAGTATCAAGGTAAGCCATCACGTAAACTGAGGAACACACCATGAGTAATGCTTTTTTGCAGTCAATCAAGGCCCGTCGTTCAATCTATGCCATCGGCAATAAGTTACCGATATCAGAAGATCAGGTTACCGCCCTCATTACCGAAGCCGTTAATGAAAGCCCCTCCTCTTTTAATTCACAAAGCTCACGCGTTGTGATTCTGTTCGGCGAGCAGCATCACAAACTGTGGGATATTGTTAAGCAGCAGTTGAAGAAAATTGTACCGGCGGACGCTTTCGCCCCAACAGAAAGCAAATTAGCTTCCTTTGCCGCTGGCGCGGGTACCGTCCTGTTCTTTGAAGACACCGCCGTGATTGAATCACTACAGGAAAAATTCGCGCTTTATGCCGATAATTTCCCGGTCTGGTCTGAACATTCAACCGGTATTGCTCAGTTTGCCGTGTGGTCTACGCTGGCGCAGGAAAAAATTGGCGCCACCCTCCAGCACTACAATCCGCTGATCGACGATGATGTTAAAGCACAGTGGGATCTGCCAGCCAGTTGGAAGCTGCGTGCTCAAATGCCATTTGGCTCAATCGAGCAGCCAGCCGGTGAGAAAACCTATATTTCCTTTGAAGAACGTTTCCGCGTATTTAAATAATCCGCTGACTCATTCTTTATAAACAAACAGGGACACCATGCGGTGTCCCTGTTTGTTTTACGTTCAGATTTTAACCAGGCACCGGTGGCGCAAAAACCTGAATCGCCTTTTCTCTGATCCCGAATACCGCTGGCGTTTTGCCAATCAGCTCACCGTCGGCATTGATATCGTGCGGCTTCGAGGTACTCAACGTCAGTTCTCTGGCTGAAAAGGCGCGGACTTTGCGCCAGCGACCATGTGTTCCCTTGCGGATAAAGGGAATCAGCGCCACCATTTCCCACCAGTGAGAAACCTCCAGACTGTACACATCCAGCCGACCATCATCAGGCGCGGCACTGTCTGCCACCGCCATGCCACCGCCGTAGAAACGCCCGTTCCCCACCGACACCTGTACCGTTCTCACTCGCTCTTTGATGCCGTCATGCTCAATCTGCACGCGGAAAGGACGACTTTGTTTCAAGAGCTTAAAAGCCGCCAGCGCATAGCCTAATGTTCCCCACCGTTTCTTGGATTTCGCAGACAGCCCGCGCGCCAATGCAGCAGAAAACCCAATACTGGAAACGTTAAAGAACAGATGCCCGTTGACCTCACCTAAGTCAACGGCGCGCCGCTGCCCGTTAGCGATAACCTGTACGGCCTGCCGAATCTCTCTGGGGATTCCCACCGTACGGGCAAAGTCATTCGCCGTCCCTAATGGCAACACGCCCAGCGGCAACCCGGTATCCACCAGGCCGGGCGCGGCTGAATTCAGCGTGCCATCGCCACCGCCGATAATCACAAAATCCACCCGATTCGCATACGCACGTATAATATCGCTGCACGAACCCGTGTCTTTTTCATCCGGTTCGACGATGCCGATCTGGCTTTGTTGTAATAATTCTTTTACATAGCGTGCGGAGGAATCACCGTTCCGCGCCTGTTTATTAATAAATAAAAGCGCTGTTGGGCCTGATTCCTTCGCTGCTGAATAATGGCTCATCGTCATCCACCCAACATCATTGATTGATTAGATCTAACCATAGGGATAATCAAACCGACAAGGGAGCTTTAACAAGCCCACAATACAATACAAAACATTACGTTCCAGCAATCTGTGCTAATACTTCCACACTGAAACCACTATACTAAACCCTACGAGTCAGCGATTCCTTTGCCTGCTTTGTTACACTGTTATTCCAGTAGCACGCGCACCGCTATTTTTAGGTGAAAACAGAGACTTATTCACCTATACCATCAATGCTTCTCTGGGGAGATTACTTTGCAGACTGGATTCATCAATAACGCCCGCTGGCTGGATAAAACACGCGCAATCGTAATACTCGGCGCCATGCTGCTCGCCGCCTTTCTGGTGATCAGTTGGACCAGTTATGAAGTGGCGAAAGAATCACTGGAAGAAGAAATCGAAGAAAACACCCTGCCGCTGACCAGTGACAACGTCTATTCTGAAATCCAGCAGGATTTGTTAAAGCCTATACTTATTTCATCGCTGATGGCGCACGATACTTTTTTACGTGATTGGGTACTGAAAGACGAAAGCGATCCGCAGGCCATGTTCCGTTATCTGAGGGAAATCGATCGCCGTTTCGATACCGTATTTTCGTTTTTCATTTCGGATAAAACCAAACGCTACTACGATCCTCAGCGTATCCTTAAAACCGTCTCGGAAGACGCCCCAGACGACCAGTGGTATTTCCAGTACAAAACCTTATCGGACACCATGCCTTATGCCATCGATCTCCGGGTCGACCCCGAAGACCGCACGCATCTGGACATTTTCATCAACCATAAGGTCATGGATTATGAAGACAATTTTATTGGCATTACTGGCGTGGGCATTCCGGTTGAGCGCGTTAAACACCTCATTGAAAAATACGAACAGCGCTATAACAGGACCATCTATTTCATTGATAAAGAAGGCAACATTACGCTACATGGGGAAAGCTATACTCGCCCACTGCAAATTCAGCAACAGCCGGGGCTGAACCGGATCGCGACCACGATTTTGACCTCTCCCGGCGGGGCTTATGAATATCAGTCAAACGGGGAACATATTTTCCTTAACACCCGGCTCATCCCTGAATTCGGCTGGTATTTGATGGTTGAGCAAACCAGTCATCCCAGTGAAAAACGGCTATTCGCCACGCTGCTAAAAAACCTGGGAATCAGCACGTTTGTCAGCCTTCTCTTCCTATTCCTGCTGTGGTTGACCATTGGCGGCTACCAACGTCGTCTGGAGCAGATGGCAACGACCGATAAATTAACGGGCCTCATGAACCGTCAGGCATTTGATTATCTATTCCGTCGCCTCGCGACGAAAAATGCCTTACAGCATAAATCACTCTCCATTCTTCTCATTGATATTGACCACTTTAAGAGAATCAATGACCAGTATGGCCACAACGTCGGTGATTTTGTCCTGCAAGGGGTCTCTGCCCTCTTATCGAGCAATACCCGTTCTAGCGATCAATCCTGCCGTTGGGGAGGCGAGGAGTTCGTTATTCTACTCGACGACTGTGATATCAACGCTGCGCAACAGCGTGCCGAAGCGCTACGTCACAGTATTGAGATAGCCCAGATTCCCCACCGTGAAGGAACTATTCAGGTAACGGTCAGCTGCGGTGTCGCTGAATATCGAGCAGGCGAGACGCTAAGTATGCTGATAAACCGCGCCGATATCGCGCTTTATCAGGCCAAACAACAAGGGCGCAATCGAGTGGTACGCGCACAGTAGGGACAAGGGAAAAGATCGTGCCTACATTAATCATGCAGGCACATTTCGATAGAAAACCAGCGGGCTGCAATAAGGTATCAAACGGATTACGTTCGATTTCCCGTTTGGCGTTTCAGCGTAATAGAACAGGTGTACCGGTCTGCCGGATGGATCGATACCGTGGTTTCAAAGACGTTTCCCGAGCGGTCAAGATAATGGCGGATGATTTTTAATGCCGGATAGCCGACATCAACGCCCAGCGTTTTCGCTATTTTGGCCGGAACACCCACGGCAGAGATCGTCTGGCGCACTTCTTCCCCCTGTACGCCGTAGTGCTTTTCAATCAAATCGCTAATTAAAGCAAATGGATCGCTGCGCACCAGACTTTTGACCTTGGCATAATCCGGGCTAACGTAGCTATCAGTCCAGCAGATCGGCGAATCCTTTTTCTCGCTGTCTTCACGAATACTGGCAATATGCAGCCAGCGATCGCCCGGCTTGCCGCCGATAATCTGTGCCAGTTCAACATCCGCCACGATTTCATCAATCTTCTTCACGACGCGCAGATTGGTTTTTGCCAGTACGAACAGATCCTCAAGGCTAGCCAGAGGATGGTTGCGCTCGCGCTTTTCATCATTATCGACAACAACCGAGCCCACGCCCTTGCGACGGGATAGCAACCCCGCCTCCGTTAGATCGCGCAGCGCCTCCCTGACGGTATGTCGACTGACCTGATACTGCTCACAGAGCTCCAGCTCGGAGGGGATTAACGACCCCGCCGGATACTGGCCTAGCGTAATATTTTGGCTGAGTTCACGGGCAATACGCTTATACAAGGGTTCTTTCATCGGCTCACGCTCTTAATCAATATTGATGCCCTGCATCACAAAATGACACTCATCTGCTTCCCTAACTTGTCCGTACATGTTGTCATAAGCATAGCATATACGGACATTTAAACCTGTCCGTATATTTACTCTTTCAGGTCATATCCGTTATCAAGGGAAACACGCTTCATTTTATTGCGAATATGGCCTGCATCTTATCACTAATACACTCGCTTCAGGAGGCGTTATGGCTTCGAATGTGCTTGATTCAGTCCTATTCCGTGATTCATTTGGTACCCCGGAAATGCGGGCGATCTTCGATGATCGGGAACTTATCCGTAAGTATGTAGAAGTAGAGATCGCACTGGCCAATGCGCAGGCGCGCTGTGGCGTAATTCCAGAAGACGCTGCAGCAGAAATTACGGCCAGCTGTAACGCCGACACGCTCGATTTTGAGTTACTGCGCCACGAAACAGAAATTGTGGGCTACCCTATCCTGCCGCTGGTACACCAAATTTCCAAACAGGCCGGTCAATCTGGCGGTTATGTACACTGGGGCGCAACAACACAGGACATTATGGATACCGCCGTGGTGCTGCAAATCCGTGATGCCTTCGCGTTAATTGAAGCGGACATCGACGCCCTGCGCTCTATTTTGGCCGGGCTGGCCGCGCGTTACCGTAATACGCCAATGGCTGGACGAACCCATTTACAACAGGCATTACCGATTACATTCGGCTACAAAGCCGCCATCTGGCTGGATATGTTCGACCGTCATGCCGAGCGCCTTGCCCAGATGCGTCCTCGCGTACTGGTAGGCGAATTCGCGGGTGCTGCGGGGACATTGGCGTCATTGGGCGACAAAGGACTGGCGGTACAAAAAGCACTGATGGCCGAGCTTGGCCTAGGCGTACCGACCTCAACCTGGCATGTTGCTCGTGATGGATTTGCCGAAGCCGTCAACCTGCTGGCAGTAATCACGGGTTCGTTGGGGAAAATTGGCTATGACGTCATGCTGATGGCCTCCAACGAATTCGGCGAACTGTATGAACCGTTTGTCAAAGGCCGCGGAGCCAGCAGCACCATGCCGCAAAAACGTAACCCTATTTCCAGCGAACTGATGCAGGCCTGTTCCAAGGGCGTTCGCCAACAGGCTGGGTTAATGCTGGATGCGATGGTGCAAGATCTGGAACGTGCCACAGGCCCATGGCACGCAGAATGGATCGCTATTCCGGAAAGTTTCATTCTTTCTGCGGGCGCACTTCATCAGGCCAAGTTCATGCTAAACGGTCTTATTGTTGATGAGAAAATGATGCTGAAAAACCTCAATATGACCAACGGCCTGATTGTGGCAGAAGCCGTTATGATGGGGCTGGCACCCTATATTGGCCGTCAGGAAGCGCATGACATCGTCTACGATGCCTGCCGTGTCGTGAATGAGAAAGGCGGCACCCTGGCCGATGTTCTTAATGCTATGCCCAGTGTCGCTAGCCGCCTCGATCCTAAGTTAATCGACGATCTCACCAACCCTGTCAACTATTTGGGGAGCGCTCCTGAAATGGTGGATCAGGTATTAAATAAAACGGAAAGAAAATATTAATCCTCGGTGATTATCCGTTATCACCCTTATTAACAGACTGAGATCGATACGTTCCCAGACGCAAGATAATAACGCGTCTGGGCAGGCTCTCTGTTGCCGGGAATGATGGCGGATAACCATGACTTGTACGATTAAGGGGACATTATGTCATCCGAATCATCCACCAAGAAAAAAATAGTCGCGGTTATTATTCCTCTCCTGCTGGGTCTGATTATCTGGTTTTCACCGGTGCCCGATGGCCTTACGCCGCAGGCATGGCATATGTTCGCGATTTTTGCCGCCACCATCGCAGCGATATTGATGCAACCGCTGCCGTCGGGCGCGATTATGCTGCTTGTCCTTTGCGTGACCATCTTCACTGGAACCTTAACCGAAGCCAAAGCACTCGCTGGTTTTTCCAGCGGCACCGTCTGGCTCATTTTTTGTGCCTATATTCTTTCTCTGGGTTTTGTGACATCTGGATTAGGAAAACGCATCGCCTACAAAATGCTGTCGCTATTCGGCGGAAGCAGCTTGGGGATTGCTTATTCACTGGGCGTTTCCGATCTCATCATGGCGCCCGCCATGCCATCCGTCACGGCGCGTTCAGGGGGAATTATCTTTCCTATCGCGCGTTCCATTAATGAAGTATTAGGCTCAACACCCGGCGTTAGCGGTAAAAAGATCGGGGACTTTCTGATCATGGTCTGCTTTCAGTTTACTCCGATCACCGGCGCGATCTTCCTCACCGGCATGGCCGCCAACCCGCTCGTCGGCAGCCTGGCGAAAACCTCATTAGGCGTAGATATTACCTGGGGCGGCTGGTTTATTGCCGCTGTCGTACCCGCCATGTGCTGCTTCTGTCTGATGCCGTTGCTGGTGTACAAAATACTGAACCCGGAACTGAAAAAAACACCAGAAGCCAAAGAGATGGGACGCCGGTCGCTGGCGGAATTGGGCAACATGAAATCGGCAGAGAAAAAAGTCGCATTTGGCTTTGTTCTCGCTCTGCTTGGCTGGGGCACCAGCCTGATCACCGGTTTTTCCGCCACCTCCGTCGGGTTGGCATTGGTTGCCTATCTGTTCGTCACTCAGGCCGTCCAGTGGAAAGACGTACTTAGCGATCGCGCAGCCTGGGATACGGTCATCTGGTTCAGCGTCATTATCAACCTCGCCGCAGGATTGTCTGACCTCGGCTTCATCAAGTAGATGACCGTTAAGCTGGGTAATTCCATACAGGGTTTCGGCGCGATGGAAACCTTCGTTATTCTCGGCATCCTCTATATCTATGTGCATTATCTGTTTGCAACCGCCTCTGGTCACGTAGCCGCGCTCTATGCGCCCTTCGCCGCCACCGCAATAGCCGCTGGCGCGCCGCCCATGATGGTTGCCATCTGTTTTGGGATTTTTAGCAACCTGATGTGGGGAAATACCGAATACGGCGGTGGCCCCGGCCCGATCTATTTTGCTCAGGGATATTTTGAACGGCACCGTTTCTATAAAATCAATTTCTGCATCGTCACGTTTAACGTCGCCCTGATTTTTATCGTCGGCTTAGCGTGGTGGAAACTGATTGGCTATTACTGATCGCCTGTCTTATACGTCCACAAAAATAACGGGAGGCCATTTGCCTCCCGTTATTTCTTCATGACCGTTATTCAACTTTTCAGCCACTAAATGCCATCATCTTTCGTCTGCACCCAAAACGCATGCACCAACCCAGGAAAATAGCCTAACAGCGTCAGAATAATATTCAGAATAAATGCCCCACCAATGCCTTTCCCCAGTAACACGCCTAACGGTGGCAGGAGAATAGTCAGTACAATACGCCAAAATCCCATATCAACCTCCGTAACGTGATAATTACTTTTGAAAATAGTTCAGCGTTTGGGATTTGTCAGCACTCGTCGAAATAATTGTTAGCGAGAGAAGCACGATGCGCAAAAAAGGCCATTCTCTCCAGTCTCAATTTTCATATCCTTCCCTCTCAGTCGCTATAACGATTCAATGCATCCAAGCAAACAATATTTCAGCGCTTTCAGTACAGGATTTTCGATGAAAATGACCCTGTTTGATTGGTGGCATAGCACCGCAAACGTCAGTATGCTCAAATTTCCAGCACCCTATTCACTCGACTTATGTGCAGCTAACCACATGGCGGATATAATGAATACTCATGCACAGTATTTGTTTGCTCAGGATAAATAATGAAAAAACTCGCTATTGCTGTCTTTGCTCTACTGCCCATCACTCAAGCCTCCGCCGCAGACTGTGTTAACGCCAACACGCAACTCGATATGAATCAGTGCGCGGTTCAGGAATATAAAAAAGTGGATGGCGAGCTGAATCGGCTTTATCAGGATGTCGTAAAGCGGGTCGTTATTGAAGAACACAAGGCATTACTCAAGTCAGCCCAGAGAAAATGGATCGCGTATCGTGATGCTGACTGTGAGTTTCAGACTTTCCCGACAACCGGAGGATCGGTGCATGGCATGGTGTATTCCCAGTGCCTGACAGAGAAAACCGCCGAGCGCGTAGAAGAGTTCAAAACCATGCTACGTTGTGAAGAAGGGGATTTGAGCTGTCCACTTTAAGCCATAGCCAAGTGTGAGGAGCGTCGCAGACTAAACGCGCGGGAACGGTTTGAATAGTGGTGGAGAGGGGGGGCTAAATCGCTCTTGGTAACACAGATATTTAATAAGTCGTAGCGGTTCCCTATGAGCCAGTTGGTTTTAAGATACGGGCAGTTGACATCGACGCGTTAAAAATCGAAAAACATACTATGATGAAATACACTTAATCCATCACCGATAGGTGGTATATTGCCAATATCTCACCGAAGGCCAGCCGTTGGCTGGAAAAATTCGTTCCCGGCGAATCTGCCCCTCGCGTGCCACTTTCCTGAAATTCCAGTTATTTAAGGTATATATTCTTACTTTTCATTTCTACTCGCTGAGGTGCCTGATTTTTAGGTTAAATAACAGAGGCACTAGCAATCTACCCGATAATACCCCTCTGAAACAAAAACAACACTCAGTCTAGAGTTCCGCATCTTGCTCACTAATACATGAACATGCAATTTTAAACTAGCCGAGTATTTAATCCCATGATATTGGCATACTTTATTATTTACTCATTGACAATACTGATATATGATTCTCATCGGCTGTTGTCAAATTTTGACACATCACCTAAATCAATCTATTGGGGAAAACAATGAGTGACGCTCTTAAAGTACTAAATAATATTCGTACACTACGTGCTCAGGCGCGTGAAATTGATCTGGCAACACTGGAAGAAATGCTGGAGAAGCTAACAACTATTGTTGAAGATCGTCGTGAAGAAGAAGCCAGTGCACAACAGCAAAACTCTGAACGTCAGGCCAAAATCGAAGCCTTACGTGCTAGGTTATTAGAAGATGGTATTGATCCATCAGAATTACTTGGTGGAGCATCATCCAAATCTGTAAAATCCAAACGTGAACCCCGTCCTGCCAAATATAAATACATCGATGAAAACGGAAATGAGCAGAAATGGACAGGTCAAGGTCGGACGCCAAAAGCGATTAAAGCAGAGCTTGATAATGGCAAGAGCCTGGAAGATTTTGCTATCTGATATAAAAATAATACACGTCATCCCAAAAACCGTTAGCAAAACTCACTGCTGACGGTTGTCTGATAAATCAAAGCCATACATGTTTAAAATCTGCTCATCGACAAAACAAGATACCCTGCGCATTATGGAAATATGGTGTAAAGCTGTTGATTCAACTCACCATTTTTTAGCGATAAAAGATCGTTTGGCTATAGAAAAAGAGCTTTCTTCATTCCTTCCGACAGTCGAGCTTACGCTTGCATGTGAACCCACAGGGCGAGCAATTGGTTTTATGTATTTACATAATGGACATATGGAAGCACTTTTTATAGATCCTGATTATCATGGACAAGGTATAGGCAAAACGCTGATGCGCACAGCGCTTTCACAATATGCTCGATTAACTACTGATGTAAACGAGCAGAATACGCTAGCTGTAGAGTTCTATGAACATATTGGTTTTGAACGTGTTGGACGTTCTGAGGTTGATAACCGAGGACGCCCTTACCCACTAATCCATCTTCAATTTCGACAAAATTAGCTACCGCGCCCTCTGACGTTTACTCACCAACCTAAGAACAAATTTTAGACCAGTTAGTTCAGACATGAAATACATGATTAATATTGGAATTGATTTATAACAGTGCCGATATAAATTTTATCCTATGTTCTGCAGGTGTTGACAACCGCTGTACCGAGAATAATTTTCTGATGAGTATTCTATTTTTTCGTTCATTTTTTTAGCCTTTAAAAAGTACAAACGTTCCTGCACTGAAGCCATTTCCGTGGGTAAGAGCAATCTTACTGGTGACGTGTACGGTTTAAACAGAGCTATTACGTACATCACTTTTCTTAGGCCAACAAGAACCTAAAGATAAATTGTTTTGAGAATGTGAGCTAGAGGAAGTAAAAGTGAATGCTTGGCAGAATACAACATGATAGAAATGAGTGGGTCAGCAAAAGCCATTACCAATGAGCCATTTTATGCATGATGAAGCCAAGATAAACATTCAATTTATTGATTTTATTAAATCAGTAGCAGAGCCCCTCAGGGACATTACCCCTACTCCAGTTTTCGAGACGGGTTCGTTCAGCCGCTCCGGCATTTCTTCGTTTAAACTGTTGCTATAATGCCCATTTTTGCGGCATTTTAACAGTACCCGCCCTCGCCTTTGAATTCAAGTGACGACTTAACGAGCAATAACAATGATTAAATGGCCGTGGAAAAACACTCAACCTCAAATGCAGACGCTTGAACACTGGCAAGCTGCGATTTCTATCCCGCTTCTCGCGCCCTTAAGCGACGAAGAGCTCCGACAGTTGGTTGCCCTTGCCGATCAGTTTTTGAAGCAAAAACGCCTGATTCCGTTGCAGGAACTGGTATTGACAGACATCATGCAACAACGCATCGGCCTGCTGTTTTCTCTGCCAGTATTGTCATTGGGAATGAACGCATTGGATGGATTTCACGAAGTGCTGATTTATCCCGACCCGTTTATTGTAGAGGAAGAGTGGCAGGACGACATCGGGCTTGTGCATACAGAGAAAATGGTACAATCCGGGCAAAGCTGGGCTCAGGGGCCGATTGTCCTCAATTGGCAGGAAGTGCAGGATTCCTTCGACCTCTCCGGTTTCAACCTCATCATTCACGAAGTCGCGCACAAGTTGGATATTCGCAGCAGTGGAGAAGCAACGGGCGTTCCCTTGATTCCACTGCGTGAGGTTACTGCCTGGGAACAGCATCTGCACAGCGCAATGGATGCTTTGCAGGAAGAAATCGATCTGGTGGGTGAGGAGGCCACCAGCATGGATCCCTATGCCGCCCACGATCCGGCAGAGTGCTTTGCGGTGCTATCGGAATACTTCTTCAGCGCCCCTGAACTTCTCGAAGAGCGCTTCCCCGATCTGTACCATTGCTTCCAAAAATTCTACCAACAGGATCCGCTTACCCGACTAAAAAACTGGCAAAGTAGCATCAACTACCATGCGCCATCCATTTACTAATTCATAAAAAAACAGCAAATTGTACATAGCCTAAACAGTCAGACGATAAAGCTGATTTTGCCGTTGACAGTATCCCGGGTGCCAGATATCATCCGCCCCGTTCACACGATTCCTCTGTAGTTCAGTCGGTAGAACGGCGGACTGTTAATCCGTATGTCACTGGTTCGAGTCCAGTCAGAGGAGCCAAATTAAAGAAAGCAGACGTTCACTGACGTCTGCTTTTTTGCTTTTTATCAATTGGTTACCCCCTTCTTCAGGTTCGCCCTCGTTCACCAAAAAACACTCGAAGCCATACCCTTTTGCTGGTAAAAATACTGGTAAAGCTGGTTCGATTTCGTTTTTACCAGCAATCGGAGGGAATCGTCATGTCACTTACTGATACTAAAGTAAAAAATGCCAAGCCGTCAGAAAAGGCGGTGAAGCTGACTGACGGGTTTGGCCTCTACCTGCTGATACATCCCAACGGTTCCAAATACTGGCAGTTAGGCTATCGCTTTGAAGGGAAACAGAAGGTGTTTTCCATTGGTGTCTACCCTGCTGTTTCACTGGCTGATGCAAGGCAACGCCGGGATGAAGCGAAAAAGCTGTTAGCTTCTGGAATTGATCCTAGCGCTAAAAAGCAGGCTGACAACAAAATAGTTCAGGAAAAGCGTAACAATACCCGCGCTTTCAAAACTGTTGCTAAGAGCTGGTTTGCCACCAAAACCACATGGTCGGAAGATTATCAGCGTTCTGTCTGGACGCGACTCGAAACTTACCTGTTCCCTGATATTGGCAATAAAGATATTGCTGAACTGGATACAGGCGATCTGCTGATTCCTATCAAAAAGATAGAGAAGCTGGGTTATCTGGAAATTGCTATGCGGGTGAAACAGTACGCCACTGCCATCATGCGTTATGCCGTCCAGCAAAAGATGATCCGTTTCAATCCTGCCTATGACTTGGAAGGTGCGGTTCAGAAACCACAAACGGAACACCGCCCCGCTATTGAACTGGAAGAGATACCTACCCTACTGGAACGTATTGAAGCCTATAAAGGCCGTAGCAGGCTGACCCAATTGGCGATAAAACTCAATTTGCTGATTTTTGTCCGTTCCAGTGAACTCCGTTTTGCCCGTTGGTCAGAGATCGATTTCAAAAGTGCCTTATGGATTATCCCTGAACAACGTGAAGCCATTGAAGGGATCAAGCATTCAGGCCGTGGTGCAAAAATGCGCAGAAAACACTATGTTCCTCTATGCGATCAAGCACTGGCAATTTTAGAAGAACTTAAAGACCTAACTTATGACGTTAACGGTGATGACGGCTTTATCCTGACTGGCTGTTATGATGCGATGAAACCGATGAGTGAAAACACCATCAACAAAGCGCTACGCAAAATGGGCTATGACACCAAAACCGACCTGTGTGGTCATGGTTTCCGAACGCTGGCGTGTAGTGCCTTAATTGAATCGGGTATCTGGCCTGAAGATGTGGTTGAACTTCAGATGAGCCACATGGAAAAGAACAACGTTCGCGCTGCCTACACTCACAAGGCCAAGCACCTTGAGCAACGCCGCCTCATGTTGCAATGGTGGGCTGATTTTCTAGATGCTAACAGCAACGGGATGGTTAGGCCGTTTGAGTTTGGGCAGAAGGGATGATAGCGAAAGGTCACGGATGGCCTATATATTATTAATATGTCAAATAGTAGTATTAAATTTACTCTACCGCATCTTTTCAGAAGATGTAGCGAGAACAATGATAATATTTTCCCGTTATTTGTTCATCTGATTAATTTATTGACTTTACTGCGACAGGAGTCGAGCAATGATAGTAAGAACATGGCATGGTTGTGTACCACTGGAACATGCAGAAGGCTTTGCAACTCATCTTCAATTAACGGGGGTTAAACATTCGCAAGGCATCAAAGGTAATAAAGGTGCTTTTGTTAAGCGAGTCACTCAGGGGAACTGGGAACATTTTTTCCTTGCTACTTACTGGACTGACATTGATGCAGTTAAGGCTTTTGCTGGTGAGGATTATCATATCGCCGTGACCTACCATGAAGATGATAGATTTTGCCTTTTATCTGATCCTTATGTTTTCCAGCATGAAGTTCAGGCTATACAGCCATTGTAACCATACATAATGTGAGTTCCATATCATATGGCATATGGCATAAGCGGACGAAAGGATAATAAAAAGGCGTAGACTCCGCCATTGTAGAGGCGATAATATTGAGTCTAATATATTAGCAATCGATTTTAGTTATAACATTTGAATTTTTCCAAAAGAAAGGTAAAGCATAACCATCGGTTATTTTTTCTTAATTTTTTACTGATGCACCATGCTTTTTAGCATAAAAATATTTCATCAAAAAAAGAGTGTAAGATGAGAAATCAAGAGTATTGGGAGTTAGAATATCTAAACAATAGATATATGAAGCATCTTTCAGAGCAAGAACTCCAAGAAAGAACAATAGACATAATAGATAATATTACCACTTTGACAGAGAAAGGACAATTAGGATTACATTGTAGTGAAGAAAATGGACATTATTGGTTAATTCTATGGACACACCTACTAAAGGAATTCAATCTCCGATATGGCCCATACCCAAATGGATTTACTAATGAATTTATTAAAAATGCAGATATTGTCAAACCAACATACCCATCGCCTCCTAACTCAAAAGTGGCAATAGATAGTATAGGTGGAGTTGAGAGAAATCAATTATATAAGTTTGGACGCTACGAGTATCTATCAAAAATGTTTAAAAATGGGATAATGAGGATATCCCCTGCATCATCATATAATGACCCATCATTAAATAAAGCCATTAGAGATGATGAGTTATCATTTGATATAAAACGAGTGTTCAATAATGTTGTAGTTTTAAATTCCAAGAGAAAAGTAACACCTACTTTCGGAGTGGTTCAATTTTCATTGAAAAGCAACACGAATTATTATGTACATTGTTTTTCCTCTGGCTATAACTTTCGTGAATACGATGATTTTGAAGCTGATGCCTGTATAGTAATCAAAGAACCTCGCCAATTTATCAAGTGTTTATTTAAACACGCAAAGAAACATCTACCTAATTATGATTACTTTGCATCACCTGTTAAATATCTTGACCCATTAAATTGTGAACCAAATGATGTTGATTTGTTTTACTGTAAACATTTTAAATATAGCTATCAAAACGAATTTAGAGCCATTTGGATCCCTAAAAACCCAACTTTTAAATTAGAACCTATATTTATAGAAACAGGAAGCATGGAAAAATATGCGAAGTTAATAAGAATATAAATAATTAACACTCAAGATAAAAGTAACATACCATCGCAACGCTGCGGATTATTCATGTTAATAACGACCAGAGCTGCAACAGTAATTTGAAAGATGCTTCATAGACACACTGAACTCTGATATAACCATCAGACACCAATAGAGAAAAAATAATAACCAGAGCAGGTATAAATTAACAAATATAAGAACAGAGCCCTCTCTCCAATGAGGTTAACAGCGATGACCAAGTCACTATTTATTAATAGCATTTAAAAATTAAACCTATCAGGTTAGCTTAATTAAATGTTTAAACCATCATAATAAAGCTTTAACTTTTCATATTTTTTTGAATCAACGCTTGCTACAAATGCAAGGATGCCATTTATGACTTCATGACTTTCGCAGCTATTTTTTTTAGTTAAATGAAATATTTTATTTCGATAAAAATTATATTTCTTAGTTCCTAACCCAACAACAGGATGAGTAATTAATCCTGTAACTTCCCTTTTTGAACGAGGACCTGATAACATTTCTTTATTTTTATTAATTACAAACCCTTCATCTTCAATAATCATACGAATAACTTTCCATGCCCTTTTTATCGTACTTAACTTATTGCCAGATATTGTTATATCGTCAGCATAACGTGTGTATATCAGAGCGTTCTTATCAGAATACTTTCCCACCCGCTGATCTAATCTAAGGCATACTAAATTTGATAAATACGGAGAACAAGGAGAGCCTTGGGGTAAATATCCATTAAGTGTACAGAACGATGTTAAGTAATATGATATATTTTTAGAATACCCAACAGCTCTAAATACAGAGTATACATGGGTAGCTTTTATCGAAGGGAAAAAATCTTTTAGATCAATCTTCAAAACATATTGGTTTCCGCCATGCGGCAATGCATTGTCAAGCAATGAGAGTTTCGGAACAAATCCTTTTGCATACCCAGATGGTGACAAATTCTCAAGTATATTTCGAAGAATCCATCGTTGTATTGCTTTGAGTTGACGATTAGGACTATCGATAGATCTCAACCCACCATTTTTTTTAGCAAGAGGGATATTGTAATAATAACGAGTATTGTTATTAACATATTGTGAGATGAGCGAGACAGGCAATCTCATAGTCACTGATAGATCTTCTAAAGATTGTAAGATTGGTAATGAAAGCAATCGTTGGGTATAAAGGCTTTGAGAATGATTAACCAAGAATATGCCTCATTTTAGAACCAGAAGTAGTTATAAGATAGAGATAGCTTAGAGATAGCTCCTAACGGCTAAAGAGGAGATTTGGAGCGTAAATCCCGGGAGGGATTTATGCTCTGAATCTCTTATAAGGCGTACGAGACACCAAAACTACGGGGCGTGGTTTTGGTGGGTCGATCGCCTTATCATGGCAAAGCTAAATTGTGGGCATAAAGTTAAAGATTCTTTATCCACTGATCCCTTACACAGTGCTAAAGGCCTTGCGCCAATGTTTAGGACCCGCTTAGGAGCTAAGCGCATTATACTACACACAACACACTGGATGTCTAGGTTTTTTACATTTGCATGTTCATTACTTCGATGCGGAAATCATTGATCTTAGCAAGCGCAAAATACCTTTCAGATATCTCCTCGAAACCTTGTGCCGTCAATGAAAAATAACTACCTGTTTTATTTATATATAAAGAACGGATTAATGAGTGAATGGCTGCTTTACAGCCGACTTCTTCTTGAGAAGTAAGCTTACTTTCTATTAATAATGAAAGAATTTTATAAATTGATGAAACATCCAACCTATCAAAAATGTATATAAAAAGCAAAATATGATTTTGATATAATAGTATATTATTTATTGATTTTTTCCTTCTTCCATGCGGTATCATTTTTTTGATTTGTCTCAAAATCGGTTTGAAATGTTCAGGGTCAGAATGATTAAAATCAAATGGCAAATCCATAATTTTCCCCTTATAAGATTTAACCAATCGAATAGGCCCGTGATTTATAAAACTTTTATCACTTTTGTATTTTCCCTGCCGAAGAACAAGCATCTTAGCAGCCAACTCTTTAAGCATAGAAAATGCACCTAACTCAGCAAATGATCCGGGACTTTCAGGAATCAAAATTATTAAATCAACTGCATTAGCTAACTGAGCTTCTAATGATAACAGGCTATTAGAAGCTTGCCCCTCCAATAAATCTTCAAATAAATCCTCTGGATATGCCAATTGATAGTTAGTATTTTTTTCTAAAACATCAGAAATTTTAAACCTGAAACTATTTTTATCAGATTTATCCTTTCCACAGATAAAAATGACTCGTTTCGTATCATTAACCCCGTTGATAATTAAATCTCTTAATGTAGGAATAAGTCTACCAATTTCGCTTTGATGAAAGTCACTGAAAAGCCTAAGTTTAGCAGTCATAATAATCCCTAACCTAGGGTTTGATTCTTCAAATATTTCACATACATATATAAAAAAACAAACCAAATACGCATCGCCATTTTAATCCAAAAATGCTATATAGATTATCAATTTCGAAACCCAATAAGCAGTGAATATCCCATGCATCAACATGTCATCCTTTCAGCTCCCCCAGCTTTTTCAGCTTCTGCTTAGCCAATTCCTTAAACCAGCTCCCAGACTAATACTTGCATTGGCAGCAACTTCATCCAACACCTCGCTCAGTTCTGAGACTACGGGTATCTTAAAGATCGGAAACTTATCTACCGTAGATTTTCCAGTATCACGCTTAACAATTGACTAGCACTACTCCTAGCCTTAAATTGCAGCCGAAAAGGTTCACGTCTGCATACAAGGCTACCTATGAACCAGTTTCGCCCCTGAAAGGTACTGCAATACCAGACAAGGGCTAACCTCAACGTTAGAAGGATAACGCTATGGCTGTCTGTCAGTTTACCTATTCCCTTCCTGAAAATCTGCATCTGGCTACTGCTTTTTTTGCCACATACCAGCATCCAGCAACGGAGGTTTATCATGTTCGATAACACACCACTGGAACTGGAGGAAATTATCGATCAATGTCGGGCATTAATTTACGCGATTGTTGAATTGGATGAACCCAAGGCAAAAGAGATTTTGACCTTCATTCTTTGGGAACGACTTGATCTGTTATTCCGTACTTTTCATACGCCAGAAGTGATACCCGTAGGCTAAGGAAACTGGCATGAGGATAACGTATTAAGGCCACAAATTTAATTGTGTGGGAAGTAGAGCAGCACATACAGATTGTTGTGCTGCTATTTAATTTTTTTGATTACAGTTCGTCGTTATGAGATTTTTATTTTAATAAGTAAATAATCAGACTATTTTTTAAAATCAACCTTACTGAAACAGTCTGGTGTTAATGTGATCCAAGCCAGTGTCTCACCATTATCATCACAAAACTCTATGTCATATGCAGGGGATGGTTCGTCATAAATGTGAACAATAGTCCCTAACATTCCTTTTTTTAATCCTTTCTCTGGAAGATCATTTTTTAAATAAATAACATCAAATAAAGAATAACTCGCCATGTATCCCTACTATTACATCATTTAATTTTTTGGCCATTTTTAAAAGCTTCTCTGGCTTCATTTAAACTCATCTGATTTGCACCTCCTGCACAATCAGGTTCTCGCGACTGCACTGGGTCATCTTCCCAATTACATACAGGGCAAATTTCATAATCGCCCAAAGCGTAAATTGTTCTCTCCCCACAACATGGACACAAGAATTTGTTGCTCATTGCTTCTCCCAATATAACATTTTATTCTTTGGCTTAAACATTGTCTTCGGAACACCATGTTTATTCATTACAGCGAATGTATTTGATTCTGGATGATAATATAAAGTATCACCATTGCCACGTTTTTTTATTAAAACCCCCGCAGGAGGATTGTTAACAAAATCATGTGTATCGTTAACATATTCCTTAGAATTGTTATAGTTTTTTTCAGAAAACTCCTTCCGATGTTTTATCCAATGCGTATAAGCATTAGATACTGGGGTTAAATCTTCCGTTTTTGTCCAAATAGGCGTATCAATCTTTTTACTCAAATAAACATAAATCGGTGGAAACGCATTCTCAGGGAACACCAGAATGTAATCCCGAAAATCCTTCTCGTCCGGCATCGGTGTGGCAAGAATGCTAACATCACCCATCTCTGGAATTTCAAATCCCGGCACTGCTGACGGAATAACAGGCTGTTCACCGTGTGCCGTATCTGTGGGTAATTCCATGCCCGGATTGTCCGGTGTCCATAAAATCGTCGGTCCGGTTGCGCCCTCTTCCCAGAACTCGTAACGGTTATTGGGGAAATCATGTTTCAGTAATCTGACGCGAACCTGATCACGACCACTTTCCATACTGGTGTGGTAGCCAACCGCCTTCAGCCTGCCGGTTTCCTCATCTTCAATCCACTGATAACGAACCCGACTGGGCACCGTTCCCTGTTTCTTCGCTACCTCCAGTAGCTTTTCCTGTGTCAGCAAATCGTCTTTTTCACCTTTCAGGTGCTGCTGAATCAATGCCCCCATCAGCAAGAAACTCTGCGCCATCTGCAACTGTCCTTGCCAGATTGATGGACCAGAAAGACGTTTCACCTGATGTGTCAGTGCCTTTGCGGCATCCTGATTAGCCTGCGCTACCGCTCCCCCTGCTGCTGCGGTCGCCCCCGCCTGTGCTGCCGTTCCTGCCATTACCAGTTGTTGAGGTGGCGGCAACATTGCCGCATCCGCTTTACCCACTAACAGGTCGAATATTGTTTTATACCACGGCTCCATCGGGGGTATCTGAGGCTTGTTAATCCCATCGGGCGGGGTCTTGGGTAACGGTTCGTTTTTTCCGGCAAATGACTGAGGAGGAGAAACAGCAGAAGACGTATTTTTCTTTTTCGCTGCCTGCGCATACTGCTTTACCTCAACTGATTTTTCTTGCGAGGGATTAGCCTGCTCAACAGGTTCAGCGACATAAAAACTCATGTCCCCGATGTTGCCCTGTGGCTCGTCTTCCTTTCCCGCATCGGTACAACCCGCGCCACGTAGACAGGATTTGGCAAAAACAGGTTCAACTGCCAGCATTGGTGTTAGTGCCAGTAATGGCGCACGGGTTAATGCTGCCTGTTTAGCGCATTCCTGAACCGGAGAACGATGGGGTGTATCACCAATAATGACGTTGCCACTGCCGGACGTGATGACTCCACCACAATTGATGCTGTCCCCAATACGCGCAGCATTTTTACCGTTAATAATGACGGTCGATGAACCTTCAGCAATTTTTCGCGGATGAACACCATGTGGTGCATTAGGACAGGGACAACCGTGAAGCAGAACGGTATCGCCTTTACGAGCCGCAGGCTGACCATTAATAATCACGTCAGGACTGCCTTCGATTATCGGGGTTTCAGGGAAGCAGTCATGACCACTTCCGATATCATTAAGACGGGCAGCACCCGGCATTGTCATTTTCCTTTGACAGTAAAACATTCCTTCTGAGGGCTGAATGTTGGGCGCTTTTTATGGATGATTCAATACCGAAACCCGTATCAGGTGTCGATACAGAGATGATGGATAAGATTTTTATTTAGGGTCAGATATTATTTCTTATTAAGTCATAAACCTGTCAAAAAATCCCTATTCCCCCTACTCTTACTGAGATAATGAAACGCTGATATCACTGCTGCTATGAAATCCAGAACTTGCCATAACCACCTGAACAACATCGCCCTGTTTTACTGCGGTAGTAAACATACGCAATGTCGCGCCCGTATTTTCATAACCCCAGTAATGTCCACGGCTTCCCGCTTTCCAGACCGTAATTGAGGTCGTGATTTGCCCCACCGTCTTACCCCCAACCAGAACATTAAACGTGGCTGAACCGGTGTGTGTACCATCTGCCGGATAAAATTTTGACGTCACAAACACATTAAGATACTTAAAATCCCCAGTGGACTGAAAACGTAAACTGTCAGTGGCTGTTCGGGTGATACTTCCTCCTCCGATGCCCCTCCATTCCCCATTCTGGCAGTATAGGATTGCTCCCTCACTATTTTTACTTATCAATCCGTCTGAAGCGCACGATGATCCGACTACAGATGTTGATGTGGGTTGAAAATATTGACCAGATATCGTTCCTGATGAAGTTATGTTTCCACCTGCTGAAATATGCCTCGAAGCGCCGATATCTCCATTACTATTTAAGTAAGATTTAATGGTTCTATCAGAACCTGTTGCTATAGTTCCAACGGCATAAATATCCCATGTTCTTATACCACCTCCCCATCCATCAGGTAAATCATGAGGATTTAAGCCATTAGTAGCGATCCTACCACCAAAATAACCTTCATTTTTTACAGTTAAATGGTTATTAGAAATAAGTCCTTGTCCAGCAGAAACCACGCCAGCAACACTTAAATTTCCAGAAGCTGTTATATCTTTTGCGTTATTAATACTATGACCGCCCATATTCAGATCACCCGTCATTGGTAATGTTCCATCACGACGTAGATAAACCGAATACATAGAACTGTCATATCCAACACGGTAGGCCAGCAATCCCGCTGCATTAATCCCACTGTAGCTATTTTGGCTCTCAGTCCATTGACCAGCGGTTCCCGATGCCACCGTAGCGGATTGCGTCATACCACTATCAATGCCAGCCGCCTGCATAGCACGGCCTAATAAGTCATAGCGAACACTGTTCCCTTCTGACCACGGCAATGTGGTGATAACCAGTCCGTTAATAACGTAATTAGGTGAACCCCCATCGCGCTTTAACATGATTTTATAAGATGATTTCTGCGCATTGATTCCGGTATAGCTAACAGGCAACAGCCCTTCATTCACTAATGTTTGATAAGTGATTTCACAACCATTAGCAGAACAGGTTCTTGGTCCCGGATCGCTGCTCTGGCTGCTGCTTGAAGTTAATGTTGAAAGTTTGTCATAACGGATACTGATATAACGATTAACCGCCTCACCCATCTGTTTCATTTGAGCACCAACGGTATTCGCCACTATTTTCTCTTGATCGCTTTTCATGTCCTGAAACTTCATGAAAGCCATTGCTGTGCCGATACCTAACACCAATGTGACTTCCAATAGGGAAAACCCTTTTTGATTTGTTATTTTCATTTTCATCGTCCTTTTTTATTTACATACATGTTAATTAGCAAAAATAAAAAATCGGTCAAGATATCATTTATCTTTATTGACCAAAGGAGGAACATAGAAAATATTAATAGCAGTTAATTATAATGAAATGAATGTGATCCTGTTGCTTGTTGTTGAACTGCATCGCCTTGAAGAAAATTCATAATCGTCTTGAGGAACAGCTACCCTGTTTATCAACACAGAGTAAAAATTATTGCGAACAGCATAAATCAACCTGATACATTCAGCACTTGGTACACCATAATAAGTTATAGGAAAAGCAGCATCGGCAATAATATTGCCATTCTGATTGATCCCCGAAGCAACCAGCTCAACATCACCTTTGAATGAATTCACAACCGTTCTTTCATCTCCCTCACCACTTAACATGCTGTCAGGAAAAATACTGGCATTAAGCGCAACGGTATTGTTCAATCCACTGTAATTAGGCGCAGAGGCATAGAGCGCTTTCACTCCGGCTTGAATTGCAGCGATGTTCTTACTCTCCATTTCTACCCGTTGTGATGCCTGAACCTTGGGGTAAATAATAAACGCACTGACAATCAATCCGGCAATAACACCTAAAACTAAAAACAGCTCCAGCAGAGAGAACCCTTTTTTATATTTTCTGTTTTTCAATAACGCCATGTTTAACTCCTTTTCATCCAAACGATGAAAAACAGATAAACAATTACATAAAATAAAACAATAGATAGCGGTATGTAATTAGCGGGTTAACTGACGAACGGCTGATGCGAAAGAAATAGGCTCCATCTCCAGATTTTTGACACACTCTTTTGTTCCATCAGGATATGCTTTGATCAACTTCCCCTCTGAAATATAGTGGATAGCCATTCCTGCGGCGAACGCTTCTTTAATCACTTTTTGTGATGCTGCCTGAGCAATTCGACTTAACACTACTGTATCCTCAAGTGGATTTTTCTTTGATTTTCTCTTTTTCATTATTTCCTCCGTATCCATATTGATATACAATTTATTTCTGACATATGTCAAATTCAGACACCCTATCGATGATTTTTTATCACCATCAGGATAATAAGCTATGAGTGAAGTACTTAAAGTATTAAACAATATCCGCACCCTACGTGCTCAGGCGCGTGAAACCGATTTGGCAACATTGGAAGAAATGCTGGAAAAGTTGACTGTTATTGTTGAAGATCGTCGTGAAGAAGAAGCCAACGCACAGCAACAAAACGCTGAACGTCAGGCCAAAATCGAAGCCTTACGTGCAAAACTGTTAGAAGATGGTATTGATCCATCAGAGCTACTTGGCGGTGCATCATCCAAGTCTGTAAAATCTAAACGTGAACCTCGTCCTGCCAAATATAAATACATCGATGAAAATGGCAACGAAAAGTTATGGACGGGTCAGGGGCGTACACCTAAAGCTATCGCTGCTGCGCTTGAAAATGGTAAAACGCTGGAAGATTTTGAGATCTGATAAAACCCTCCCCCTTTGAATTTTATTTAAAGGGGATTTTTCTAAGACTAAATATAAAAATTTAACTTAAGGATAGTAAATGACAGGCAGAGTCTTACTTCTGGGAATATTTTTTCTGGTAGGCTGTACCAATTTTTCCGCAAAACAACCTTACCGAACTCAGGATGGCGAACAACTTCTAATTAGCGCAAACATGCCAAACGGTGTTTTAAAACTATGGATAAATGAAACGCTAATTATAAATGAATCGTTCTTGAATCAAGATAAAAGTTTAGCTGGGGTCTTTAGTAATAGTTACACTAATGTCTATACAGCTACCTACAACGGCAAAAAAGTCATGGCTCGATGCAAAAGAGAAACCCACGCATTTTCAGCACCAGATCATGAATGTGATGTTTTTATTAATGGTGAATATGCTGCGAATCTCTTCCTGAGATAGTGGTGGGGATAAATTAGCTACCGCGCCCTCTGGGGCTTGCTCAACAGCTCACCGACCTAAAAGCAAGTTTTAGGTCGGTTCACCGTTCGGACGTGAAAAACATAATTAACATTTGGACTTATTTATAACATTTTCGATATAGACTTGACCTTGTGCTCTATACCTTTCAATATCACGCTCAGATAGTTTAGATATGTTAAGCAGAACACCAAAGACTAATTCTTTATCTACATAACCAATATCACATCCTAAGACTTTGGCAACCTCTGCACCGAAAATAATTTTCTGGCGAGTATTTTCTTTTTTTGTTTGTTGTTTCTTTTTAGCTTCTAAGAAATATAGACGTTCTTGTGCTGAAGCCATTTGTTGTTTGATATCTTTTCTGGTCATTTATGTTCTCCCCAATTTTTTCTCTTGTTGGCATAAGGGATGTCAGCATAGTCATAACCATTACTGATTTGTTTCTTGATTGATTTTATTTTCATCTTAAACTGTTGCTTTATCTGGCGTTGCTTTGCTTGTTCCCTAATATTTATTACTATCTTTTCTGCTTCTAAATAGGCTTGTTCTTTATCGGTATAGATACCATCATCAAGAAGTCTCTTGGCTTCCCAATCAATGGCTTCATCGTTATTTTTATACATTACACCTCCTTGTATTTGTTATAGGTTATTCTTTACCATATTTTTAATAATTATCAATACAACAGAGGGTTTAATTTGATAAAAAGAAAATAATCTAATTTTAAACCAATCACAGAAAAAAGGAGGGTGGAAAATTTAAATTATACAAAAATATATCAATAAACTTTAATATTGATATTTATCAAACATCAATGCAGATAAAGATGTTTATAATGTTATAGAATAATAATTTTTATCATAGAGTAAGAGAATGAAAATCTTAACTGCTAGAATTGCATATATTAAAGCCCTTGATTTCTTGGTTTGTTTTATGAAGTTGAAAAGACCATCTGGCCGCCGTAATTTACATAATGGAATAAAAATTTTCATATCACTATCCATATCTCATTTGATAACATTTCCAGCTTTATCATTTCTTTTATTGCTAAATTACATGAGAGATAAAAATTCATTTGACTTTGACATGATTGGTGAACTATATAGCGCAAATAGTATCTTTGTAATGACTGAAATTAGCACTTTAATCTTTATTTCAATGTCTTTTTTTGGCGTACTCTTTATCATAAAATTGCCAAAAAAAATTAAGAGAGAGCAAAAAATTGGATTTGAGTCAACATTTATAATATCAGTAGTGAATTTATTCATGTTGTTTTTGTTCATAACTTCAAGTTTTAATGCACTAAAAAACATGGGGTATGAACAGATAAAGCAATCATTGCAAGTGGTAGCCATGATGATTGGGATAGTTATTTATTTAACCAGTCTACTTAGAACAACACTAAAAACAAAGCTAATATATCAGCTCGCTGTAGTCATGACAGTTGGTTTGTTCTGTATTTTTCCGAATCAATTTCTATCCAGATTATATGGTAAAGGGCTTGCTGAGTTTAATGTCGGCGGTGAAATTCCCGCATTAGTAATGCATGAGAAAAATTATTACAGTGAAGAACTTTTTATAGTATTACAGACTCCCAATATGCTCCATTACAAAAAAACATTTAAAAATAACCAACCTTCATCACCAAAAGAAACATATGGGATAATACCGCTTAGCCGTATATATAAAATAGAAGACATTAATAAATAAAAACCATTTGACAATATTAACCTAACACTCTTTTTTCAATGCACACTAATAAAAGGCGTTGTTGTAGTAAATAATAACACCGTCTAACCCACTCAAAACTAAATTCATCAACACAAACCAATAATAATTACTAACTTGTTTATCTAATACTCTCCGCGTTACTTATTTTTGGTTGTTAGTGTTTTTGATTTCACTTGTCAAATTTTCATTCTGATATTCCATCATAACTTGTGAATTGTGCAACAGGGAAAACTACACATAAAAGCTACTATTTTCTTGTTTTAGTGCTTTCCCGCCTTACGGCGGGATAAATTAACACTCTTTTCGTCCTTCGGACACCATCTAAACCCCACTGATGTAATATCGCGGAATACTTCGCCCTTTCATCTAGAATGCGCCGCTTAATTCGGTGTTTTATTTTACAGGCATTAATATATTTCGTATTAATTAAGTAGAGGGTTTTACATTGTTAGAAAAAACAATGCCCACTTATACACTGCTACGCAGCATGTGGGGTCTACCGACGGTTGCCTGCCGCAGGCTAACACCGTTTCCTTCGGAAACAAAGTCAACGTCAACCCCAAAGTTTTTCTTGCGAAAAACTAACAGCAACATAGTTATCGTTGCATTTTATATTTTGGTTTTATTTTATATTGAGGTTGTATAAGTTAATGGCGATATTTCATCTGGAGTTTAAAATTGTGAAACGTTCTGAGGGTATGTCTTCCTGCAGGAAGGCTGCTTACCATGCGCGTTGCAGAATAACAGATGATCGCACTGGCAATACCTACGATTTCAGCCACCGAACAGATTTATTCCATCATCTGATATTAGCGCCTGTTTCCGCACCTGCTGATATTGTCGAAAACTCAAGCTCCTTGTGGAATAAAGTTGAAAGGGTTGAACGTCAGAAGGACGGTCAAACAGCCCGTTATTTTGATGTGGCTATTCCCTGTGAACTGGACAATGAACATAAAATAAAACTGGTTGTAGAATACTGCCAGAAGAATTTCGTTGATAAGGGGATGATTGCCGATATCGCTTTTCACGATCTTGATGGTAATAATCCTCATGCGCATGTGATGTTGACATTAAAACCGATCACTGCTGATGGCTTCGGCAAAAAAGAAAGAAGCTGGAACGACAAGAAAAACGTAATCCTATGGCGTGAAGCGTGGTCTGCTCTTGCCAACCGCTATCTTGAGGCATCAGGCGTATCAGAACGTATTGATCATCGCTCTATTGAGGCTCAACATAATGAAGCACTCGAAAACGCCGCTATCACCTTAGATGTTGAAGAAAAAGCACTATGGCTTGCCAAGGCAACAGCAACCAGCCGTCTAGCTATGCAACGTGTTCATCGTGCCAAGTGGAACAGTAAGCACGTTCAGGAGAATCGTGCTGCTGAACAGGCTGTTCGTGATGAGATGAAACAAGAAGCTCAGGCCACATATGGTGTCTTCAAAGATTTAGATCTGCAAATCGTTGTTGACCTCAGAAGTTTCACCGTATCCGAACTGCCTGAGCCTATTGAAATTGTCTTACCTGCAACAGGTTCACAGACATCATCAGAAGGCCAAAAGCCTGTTCTGGTTGCTCCTGCGCTTCATACACGCACTAAATTGAAAACCTCTCACTCTTCAACTGACAGAGCGATTAAACGCGCTCCTGTTAAAAGTAAGAGGAAGCAGGTCAAACCTCGCCATGATGGGATTTTTAAACGTTTTACCTTACTGGTAATTGAATACATAAAAGAGAAATTCGTCTGGGCCAAGAAGAAGCCCGTTGATCCTGATGTTGAGCACGATAAACGTATTGCCGAAAACTATGTGTTTGATGAGGTGTTGGGGAACTATGTTCTACGCGTTGAGCATGAGAGACGAGCCAGACTTAACAGTGGCACTTATACTCCAACACCTGATGAGATCAGACGTTTTCCAAGCCGCCCGATTAAGTCAACACAGCTTGATAGCGATCTTGACTACATACCTACACTTTCAACTGATAAGCCCCCAAAAGCGCCTAAGTTAGTACCACCAAGTTTTCCACCCGGCTGGAAATAGCTTAAGTGCCTTAGCAGATATAGTTAAAATGATTAATTATTAGCATGATACACAAAATAAATATTTTTCATATTTTAAAAAAAATAGTATATGTAAGATACAATTTATTAATTTATCAGAAATCCATTTGAAATTATTTTGACCAATTCAGCAAAACATGGAACGCTTGATAAGGATTTAGCCAATGACATCAACCGTAGATTTTTTTGAGACAGATTTCTCCGCGACACTTTACCCATTAAAAACGAATTTAATTTTATTCAAAAATCATGCAGCTGACATGTCTGATTATATATATCAGAAAGTAATAAACCCATCGTGCCCGGCAGATAATTTCCTCTCTCAACATAAAGTTTTTGCAACAAAACCGAAGGGTCATCTTCGTAGAACTATAAAATTAGATCCCATCGCTGAATATTTTATCTATGATGTAATTTATCGGAACAGAGTTATATTTAGACCAGAAGTAAGTGAGAGAAGAAAAAGTTTCGGTTATAGATTTAAAGATGGTAGTCGCATACCAGTTCATATATCGTATAATGAATATAAACAACATTTGCGTTCTTGCTCTCAAGAATATGCACACAACATTCATTTTGATATAGCATCTTATTTTAATAGTTTATATCATCATGACTTAGTTCATTGGTTTGAATCAAAAGATACCGTCACAGCAACCGATGTAGTTGCTCTGGGACAATTTTTTAGAGAAATCAATGCAGGTAGAAGTATTGACTTTATGCCACACGGTATTTACCCGACAAAAATGATAGGTAATGAATTCTTAAAATTCATTGATCTGCATGGACAACTTAAATCGGCAAAAATAGTGAGATTTATGGATGACTTTACACTATTTGATGATGATATAAATGTATTAAACAGTGATTTCATTAAAATTCAACAATTACTTGGACAGGTTTCACTTAATGTTAATCCATCCAAGACCTCCTTTGATAATTCAGTTGGTGATGTTAAAGATACCTTGAGTCAGATAAAATCATCACTAAAAGAGATTGTGACTGAATATGAAGAAATCCCCACAGCCTCTGGTGTTGAACTAGTTGAAATGAATATTGAGGTAATCAAGAATCTTGATATCACTCAGGTTAACGCATTAATTGATCTTCTGAAAGATGAAAACTTGGAAGAAGCAGATGCGGATTTAATACTTGGTTTTCTGAGAACACACAACGATAGCTTACTTAGCCAGATACCTATGCTATTGACAAGATTCCCCAACTTAATAAAACATATCTATACCGTTTGCTCCGGTATCAAAGATAAAAAAGAATTAGTAAATGTATTACTCGATTATCTAAACGCAAACAGTAATTTTTTAGAATATCAGTTATTCTGGATTGGTGCCATTGTTGAAGATTATTTATTAGGTGAAGGTGAATATGGTTCTGTTTTACTGAAGTTATTTGAACTATCCGGTGATTTTAAGATTTCACGAGCAAAAATATTAGAGATTCCAGAAAATGGATTTGGTTTAAAAGAAATAAGAAATGACTACCTTAAAACAGGCCAGTCAGATTGGTTGTCATGGTCATCAGCAATAGGGTCAAGAAACCTGAAACCCGGAGAAAGAAATTACATTCTTGATTATTTTTCAAAAGCTTCCCCTATAAACCACCTTATTGCATCATGCGTTAAGAAATTATAACTCGATGTGCAACATTCATATTTTTAAAAATATCCAATATGAATGTTGCTTTGCTATAAAAAATAATTTACAAATTTAACCCAATCGATATTAGCATTTTAAGATTTATCTTTATTCTCTAGAGCATCACGATAACGCTGTTGCTCAACGATACTCAGATTAGGATCAGACAGAATACTTCCCCCTTTTACAGCAAGGTCGTAGTCAATTTGCGATTGCGTCTCATACTCTTTGGTTGGTTGATAATAATCCGGTTGTGGTGTGGAAGGACCAGCATAAGATTTATCGCCACCACAACCGAGATAAGCCAACTGTAGTGGTCAACAAAAACTGGCCACGGCTTTAGAGTTTTTCCAGAACAATCTTTCTGATTCATTCGGCGTCAAACCACCATTATATTGATGAGGTCTGAGCTGGCTGTAATATCCTGTGATGTAATTCGTTATTGCCGTGCTGGCTTCGCTAAAATTCGCGTAGCCATTATCCGGTACCCACTCTGTTTTCAGGCTTCTGAAGAACCGTTCCATTGGGCTGTTATCCCAGCAATTTCCCCGGCGACTCAGACTTTGCTTTATCTGATATCTCCACAGTAACTGCCTGAAATTCCTGCTGGTATAGTGACTGCCTTGATCCGAGTGATACAGTAAATTAGCCGGTTTTCCCCGTGCTTCCCAGGCCATCGACAGGGCTTTACCTGTCAGTGCTGAATCAGGGAAAAATGACATCGCCCAGCCAACCGGTTTACGGGAAAACAAATCGAGTACTACAGCCAGATAAGCCCAGCGTTTTCCCGTCCAGATATAAGTCACATCACCGCACCAGGCCTGATTAGGCTCGGTAACAGCAAACTGGCGATCCAGATAATTAGGGATCTCAATGTGTTCCTTAGACGCCTTCTTATAACGATGGCCAGGTTGCTGACAGCTGATAATATTGAGCGCTTTCATCAGCTTTGTTGCCCGCCAGCGGCTCAGTTTTATACCTTTGGTGGTGACCATCGCGGCAATGCTTCGCGCTCCTGCTGAGCCGTTACTTTCGCGATAAACTTCACGCACAAGGCTCAGTAATGCCACTCTCGTGGCGTCAGGCTTCCTGGGCTGCCGCCAGTATTTATAACTGCTGCGATGAACCCCAAACACGTTGCACACAACGGCAACAGGAAACCGCGCCCTGAGTTTCTCAACTAATGAGAATTGTTCAGGGAGTCTGACATCAAGAGCGCGGTAGCCTTTTTTAATATATCCCTTTCCATTTCAACGCGTTGAAGTCTTTTCTTTAGCTCACGTATTTCAATCTGCTCAGGTGTCATGGGTGAAGCAGTGGGTGATTTTCCCGCTCGCTCTTCTTTCAGTTGTCGAACCCATTTGTCCATCGTGGATTTGCCGACATTCATTGCCGTAGCAGCGGCGGCAACGGTGTAGTGCTGATCGAGTACAAGCTGGGCAGCTTCGAGGCGAAACTCGGGGCTAAAATTACGTCTGTTACGTCCGGTCATAATGTCACCTGTTTTGACTGTGAGGTGATGATATCACCTCTATTCAGGTGGCCAAATTCAGTGTGCCACTACAAAGGCATTTCGGATACGTTCCAGCGTCTGGGAACTTAATCCACGTGATACGTGGGATAATCTATATAACCTGCATCTCGCCCGGTATAGAACGTATCCTTATCAGGAACAGCAATCGGCCATCCATTCTTCATGCGTTTAACGAGATCTGGATTGGCTATGAAAGGACGCCCAAATGCGATCAAGTCGGCAAAACCTTCCCTGAGTGCCAGTTCTGCACGCTCCTGCGTATAGCTGCCCGCGACGATGAGGGTTCCCTCGTAGATTTCGCGAAACTTTGCCAGGAAGCCGGCAGGAATGGCCTGAGCTCCAAGAGATTCCTGATCGCTCAAATGCACATAAGCGAGATGACGACGAGTCAGTTCAATACCTAAGGCTAGCCAGGTATCCTGCTCATCATCAAAACCATGCATATCCTGCAGGCGGCCAAAGGGTGCAATACGGATACCTGTCCTATGCCCCCCGATGGCCGTAGAGATCGCATCCACCGTTTCCAGCGTAAACCGAAGGCGATTGGCAATATTACCGCCATAACGATCTGTTCTGTCGTTAAGTCCACCATTGATAAATTGCTCAAAGATGTAGCCGTTAGCAGCATGGATCTCCACACCGTCAAATCCCGCTTCGATAGCATTTTTTGCCGCCTGAACAAAATCCTGAGTCACCCGCGGTATTTCATTCGTTGTTAATGCACGTGGCTGACTGTGAAATGCGCGCACAGATTGATAGTTATCCCCGGGGATGTGAGTGGTGCAGCCTTCTGCAATACACGAAACTGAGCTGACCGGTGCCAATCCATCAGGCTGGTGAGCAATGTGAGAGGAACGTCCTACGTGCCAAAGCTGAATGAATATTTTCCCACCTTCCGTATGTACTGCCTCAGTCACCTTTTTCCAGCCCTTTATCTGTTCGTCAGTGTAGATTCCCGGCGTGTAAGCTTGCCCACGACCTTCCATTGAAACAGGTGAACCCTCGGAAACAATTAAACCTGCTGTGGCGCGCTGACGATAATAGGTGACCATACTGTCAGTAGGAATAAGGTTATAAGCCCGCGAACGCGTCATTGGTGCCATAACGACACGATTACTAAGATTTACTCCATTCATCGAATACGTATTGAATAATTTTCTCATGCTGTCTCCTGTAGTCATTTCGTGGTAAAAGTCTGTCAATAATGATCTTACCTTCTTTCAAAGGTCATGATTACCTAGTCGAAAAGCCCCGCAGTGTTGATATAAAGGAACCAATCTTTATGAGCGGACAACTCAATGGTGTGCAAGAATTTACTGAAGTCGTCAGAAAAGGCAGTTTCGTCGCTGCAGCTGAGGGTTTAGGCGTGACGCGTTCTGCGCTCAGCAAAAGCATCAAGCGTCTGGAAATCCGCCTGGGGGTTCGCTTACTCAACCGCAGTACGAGAAGCCTGTCGCTGACACCGGAAGGTGAGATCTATTTCAATCGCTGCACTGCTGCTCTGGATATGATTTCAGATGCCGAAAGCAGAATAGAGGCGGGGATAGTGGAGCCGTCTGGACTGATGCGGCTGACGGTTCCCGTGGCCTTTGGGCATCTTTTCATTATGCCCTTACTCAATATCATGGCCTTAAAATACCGGGCCCTGAACATCGAAGTTGATTTCAGCGATCGGGTTCGCGACCCGGCGACAGACGGCTTTGATCTCGCACTGAGGCTTGGCCCCCTGCCTGACTCAGGTGATTTGGTTGCCACACGCCTGGGCGAGCAAAGGCTTATCATTTGCGCCTCAGCGGGCTATCTGGAACGAGCAGGCATCCCCATTGATCTTCGTGAGCTTTCATCACACAGATGCATTTCAGGGTTACCGTCAGACGGGCAAACTTACTGGCTAATCCGGGGCAAAGAGGGACACGTTGTAAGGCATGTCGTTTCCTCAGCCTACCGTTTTAATAATGGTCAAGCCATGCTGGAGGCGGCTATTGCCGGATGTGGGGTGACGCAACTTCCGGACTGGTTATGCGGTGATGCCATCAAAAGGGGGCAGCTTCGTGCAATTCTACCCACCTTTCAGGCACCGCCCACCCCCATTTCTGCAATGTGGCCCAGGACTCACGCGGTCCTTCCTAAAGTGAGAGCCTTGATTGAAGAGCTGAAAAAAGAGTTGCCGGCACGCTTGTCGAGCGCGCAGCGTTCATCTGTTGCGCGGTAATGAAGTATCAATGCCGGATACATCATCTATTGAAAGCCAGCCAGGATTATATTCGCTCCAGCAAATCGACCACTGATTGTGAACGTCTTTTTCCATTCCTACCCGGTAATAAGCGCCGTAGATTTCGCGTCCTTCTGGGTCATGCGTTTTCTCCGCGATAATCCGGCCTATTATCAGGAATGCCAATTGGTTATCGGGGTGGACACATACTTTCAGAGGCTTACCAAAATGCTGCATCCAGGGCCACAGAAGCCGGAAGGCTTTCATGGCGGCAATGATATTTCGTCTACCTGATATATAGCCCAGGGGCGTAAAGTTACCCGCGGCGTTTTCACTAAAGCATGTGCTGAAAAGTGTGAAATCTGCCTGGTCCAGCGCCCACGCGTAGCGATACCAGATATCGATCACCTCCTGTTCGTCACCCGTAGCACAGTGGTTTTCTGGCACAATATGCCAGGGGGCATCAAGTTCACTGATAATGGCGACTGGCGGAAATCCCTGATGCCAGCCGGACTCTTCAGCCGGAAGCTGCCATCCCGATAACAACTGCCTTGCGCCTGAGGTCCAGTTTATTTGGAGGTGAAGGGTATGGATCACAGGTTGGGCTTCATCTGTGCCTGCCCTCATCACGACCGTCCCCCCAAACCGTACCGGGTTATGGCGTCCGGAACCTGTGCGCGAAGCCTGTCCGTACAGGTATGCACTGGCGACGTAATCTTTATCGTTCCTGCGCTCAACGGTGTTTGTCAGCGTAACGGATACGTTGTCTAGGTCAGCAAAGTCATTTTGCAAAAGGGCGGTGACATTTTCACGGCCGGAAACTGTTCCACGATGACTGCTGACTAATCTGACCGAGGGGTCCAGCCATTGGCTATTGTCGGAGCAAGCGTTACCGGACCAGGCTTCACAAAACGTATTCAGGCTCTGCACCGAAGAATGAAATAAACAGTTCATTTATTAGCCTGCATTTATTCAGAAGGAAACTCGGGTAACACAAATTCTGCCATTTCAGCCATCACCTCGGCTGCTGGCCGTGTCAGCGGTTTCAGATTTAACGCAACGTGGTTTACTCCCTGGCGTTGCTGCTCCTTCCATAGCTTTATCAGCGCATTGCGGCCGACAGTAATGCCATTCATCAATCTGCGAGGAGGCGCGTCAGGGTTAGCATCCAGGTCAAAAAAGGTGGCATAGCCATAAGGTCGGAAACGATTGTCGTCGTAACCGCCACGCCAGAATTCAAGCAGTTCTGGGAGCGTTGAGAAATCACTCAGATGCCATATCCATCCGTCGCTTTCCTCTGCTATCCAGCTCAGGTCCTGCCGTGCGCGACCAACCACAATCATTGGAATGCGGGATTTAAAGGGTTTGGGAATAAGATCAAGGTTGCCTGAAAGCTTGCCGTAGTACGCCGTTTCAGCCACCGGGAAGGACGTCTCACAGACGGTTTTTATCAGACCAAACGCCTCGCGATAACGTTCGGCCCGGTTATCGTAATCGGCACCAAACGCAGGGTATTCAACAGCGCGATCCCCGCTGGATAGCCCCAGCAAAAGGCGTCCACCACTTAGCTGGTCCACTGAGGCTGCCTGCTTGGCCAATATAATCGGCTCCCTCAGGGGTAACACCATACCGGTGGTACCCAGCGTTATGCGTGTGGTTTGAGAGGCAAGGAATCCTAGGTAGACCATGGGGTCAAGCATCTGTCCTGTGTCACCAAACCGTGGATCATAAAAGGGCACATCTCTCATCCACAGAGCGGAAAAACCGGCGTCATCAGCAAATTGTGCCAGCGCCTGATGATCCTGCAGAGTCGGAAAAGGCGAATCCGGATAACCTTCAAGCGGCATAATAAAGCCGAATGTCAGACTACCCGGGCGAAATACGCGCTTATATGCGCTATGTGAGGCAAGATCCGACGGATAGGTTGGTTGTGTCTGTAGAGGGGGCATTTTCACTCCTGACGGGCGCAGTCAGTCGCGCCCGTTATTTATCATCACTGATGATTACTTCGCTGCATCCCGCAGGGCCTGCTTCATAAAGACGACGGAGCTCTCCAGAGCCTGTACGGCTTCTGGCTGCAACGTGGAGAAGAAATGCCAGGCGTGGAACATACCCGGCCAGACTTCCAGATTTACGCGAACCCGGTTATCACCCAGATGAGTTGCGAGCCGCATCGCGTCGCTCAGCATCAGTTCGTTTTCGCCAATCTGAACCAGCACCGGCGGCAGGCCCGTCACATCGGCAAACACCGGTGATGCCATTGGGTGATTAGGCAACGCATCGCCCAGGAAGGTGCGTGCCAGAAAATCCAGACCGGCCTTGGTGTTCAGAGGATCAAGGCCTTCCCGGTTGGTCATGGAGACGCCCGTATGCTCAAGGTTGGCCCATGGGGAAATAGAAACCCCCCCGGCTGGAAGTGGCAGGCCTTTATTGCGTGCAGCAACCATAACGGTAACCACCATCGCTCCGCCCGCAGACTCGCCCGCCAGTACGATTTTGCTGGCGTCAAATCCCTGTTCAATTAACCACTCATACGCACGAACGGTATCGGTAACGGGCGTAGGGAAAGGATACTCCGGCGCCAGACGGTAATCCGGCATGTAAACCCGTGCGCCCAGCATGCTGGCGTAGTTACCACCAATACCGTGATAGCCCGCCGGTTCGCCGACAATATAGGCCCCGCCGTGGATATACATAACGATGGCATCAGTTTCAAGGTTGTCAGGGGTTACCAGCGTTCCCGGTACGCCCCCCATATCGACCTCGGTAAAACTGACACCGGCAGGTGCGGGATTTTTAGCCAGCATACGGGTATAGGCGTCACGCACCTCACTCATAGGCGTTACGGTATCCTCACCCGTAAGGATTGGCCCCAGGCCGGCCAGGCTTTCTGACCATTCTTTTACGGCTTGCTTGGTTTGTTGATTCAGCATTTTTATTCCTGTTTCTATTTGCGTTAAAAAATAACAGGAACCTATAATATATAAACATTAAGGGAATGTGTTTCCCATATCAGGGTACGTTAACGCCCATATTGGATGAGATAAATAATGTATGGAGATCAACAGCATTGGTGATATCGCCGCGTTCGTCGCGGCTGTAAAAGCCGGGAGTTACACCCACGCCGCGGGTTCCCTCGGGCTCACACGGTCTGCCATTGGCAAGAGTATTGTCAGGCTCGAAACACGAATGGGGGTTCGTCTCCTTAACCGTACCACCCGGAGTCTGAGTCTGACCGATGAAGGCAGGGTCATGTTCGACCGTTGCCGCCAGATACTCGAGGACCTGGAAGAGGTCGATACTGCCATGGCCATGCGCAGGGTTAAGCCAACGGGGACTCTCAGGCTGAGTGCGCCGCTCTCTTTTGGGCAGCGACATATCCTTCCTGTTCTGGATATTTATCTGAAAAAGTGGCCGGAACTTCGTGCGGAGGTGTCCTTTAGCGACAGGTTTGTTGATCTTATTGAAGAAGGCTTTGATATTTCCATTCGCATCGGTGAACCTCGCGATGACTCCCGCATTCTTACCCGAACGATTGCTTCGCAGCACATTGTCACTTGTGCATCTCCCGAGTATTTATCCTCACGGGGCGTTCCAGAAACACCCGCAGACTTAACCGGGCATGACACTATCTTTCTTCTGAGTGCAGAAAAGAGACGCAGTTGGCGGTTTGCAACTCCGGAAGGCACTTTTGTTTATGAAGGACCCGGGCGGCTTAACCTCGACAGTTCGGAAGCCATGCGGGCATCGGCTATTTCTGGATTTGGTATCGTTCATTTACCGACCTATTTGCTTGGGGAAGATTTGCGTAGCGGTAAATTGATACCTGTGCTTGAGAAATACCCTTTCCCTCCTGAGCCTATTCGGGTCATTTATCCCAGTAAACGACATTTATCACCGCGAATTCGGGCCTTTATAGACCTGCTTGTGGAAAGCTGGGAGCAAGGGTTACCCTGGGAGTAATTCTCTGAAAATGATACTCGTATTACTGGCTATCCAGAAGATGCCTTCAGGTGAGATTTTTGTCGTTTTCCTGTTCCTGGAATTTTCTGTAGGCATTGAATTGATGTATTCATCTCAGAAAACACAGGTACTAAAGCGGTTCATTTAGAGGGTAAATACTCAAACGAGGTATTGAACCAGTTCGTTTCAGAAGCACAGGTTGTAAAAGCCTTTAACCATACTGATTTAACGTTCTGTCTGAGCCTGAAGTGGCCGGTGGGAAGCCGGTGCTGTTCTATTCTGGCGATAACGTATCTGCCAAGGCGGTGATATATAAATCCACCGAAAACAGCGGTTTTCCCCGGTAGATTTGGGAACACTTGATGCCGCCCCCCTGGCCTCACTATCTTCCGGCGCTCTGTCGGCCCAACAATCCATAAGGATTTCATGTTAATATAACTATATCAGGAAGCTGGCCTCCTGATATGCTGATCAATAGATTATATGTCGACTTGACATGATATTTAGGTACGCGTACGGTCATACCATGACGAATAAAAATACGATTTCAGAACCACTGCTACCCAACCACCCTTCCCGTGATGCGATACGCCTTGAAAATGTCTTCGTAGCCTTAGGTAATCCTATCAGACTTGCTGCGCTGTGCATGATTGCGCATGGCGGTGAATTTTTATGCTGTGACATATTGTCTGAGATCCCCAAATCAACAATGACTCATCACTGGCGAATACTGCGCGACAGCGGTCTGGTATGGCAACGACGGGTAGGACGCGAATATCGATTGTCACTGCGACGTGAGGATTTGGACGAGCGTTTCCCGGGGCTGTTGGAGGCAGTTTTGCAACCGTTGACCAAGGATACACTGACTGCAAATACCATCATGCAATATCAAAAATAACATCGGGATAGCCTATATTATATTGGCTATCCCGATTATTTAGGCTTTTACTGAGAACGCCTACTAAATTGAGCACTCATCTTTCCCACACGCACTAGCGTTACCTTCAGACGTTATCTCCGCAGCTTCTTTATCAGCCCACAACATTTCGATTGTTTTCAGAAGGTACTCTTTGGGTTGTGCGCCTAAAAGCGTTTCTTTGCCATCTATTACAAAACAGGGGACGGAATTAACCCCGGCCTTACCTGCAAGAATTTCATCTTGCCTGGATTCCAGGACAAAAGCTTCGGACCGCAACATACTTAAAGTTTCATCACGATCGAGTCCAAGTTCAACTGCAATTTTTACTAATACATCATGGTCAGCCAGGGGAAGATTATCAGTAAAATAAGCCCGAAATAATCTTTCGCTCATTGCAGCGCCTTTGCCTTTCGTTTCAGCAAATTTTGTCAGCCTGTGGGCATCAAATGTGTTGGTATACAACACGCTTTCATAGCGCATGTTCAGCCCAACACGACCACCCATTGAAACTATGTGGTCGATCATTTCCTTTGCCTGCTGCGGGCTTTTCCCGTACTTACGCTCAATCCTGCCCTGCGTTGAGGTTGTCACTTTTTTCTCTGCGCCGGGATCTAATTCAAAGACTTTAAATACCACGTCGACATCATCGGAATGTGTAAATTCGGAGAGTGCCTGTTCAAGATGACGCTTACCGATATAGCAATAAGGGCAGGCAAAATCAGACCATACTTCAATTTTCATCATTGTTCTCCAGTAGAAATGACAGAGGATAATCCCCTTGCAATGATACGATCATACTCGTACCATAGTTTTAAAGTCAACCCGTACTAACCTCAGCGTGAGATCACAATGATATCTGCGACATCCCCTCGCCCCCCTCGTGAATTTGAAACCGGCCTACACCCAAAGGCTACGATTATTTTGCTTCATGGTCTGGGTTCAAGTGGGGAAATCTTCTTACCTCTTGCGCGTAGTTTAGATTTAACTGCGTTAGGCGACATCCGCATTGTGCTGCCGCACGCCCCAATTCAAGCAGTATCATGGGCGGGTGGACAGCACTTACCAGCCTGGTACGATTTACGTCATTCTGATTTTTCTCGTCAGGAAGACGAGTCAGGACTGCGCAATGCAATGGCATATTATGAAAGCCTGATACACCGGGAAATTTCGCGAGGTATTAAAGCTAATCGGATAGTCATTGGGGGATTCTCTCAGGGCAGCGCGTTATCCCTGATGACAGGCATCCGTTTCGGGCATGGTCTGGCCGGAATTTTTGGTATGTCTGGCTATCTGCCTCTTGCCTCTGCTTCTTCAACTGAGCAGCATGATGCAAATCGAAGAACGCCTGTCTTTTTGGCTCATGGAGAAAAAGACAACATTGTATTACCCGCGCTGGCATTAACAGCGCGGGATATCCTGCGAAATGCGGGGCATGAAGTTACATGGAAGACCTATCCAGTGGGACACACAATAATTGATGATGAACTTCATGATTTAAGCCTATGGCTGAAGAAAGTTTTGGCTTAGTCAGATTGCAATTGTAGTGATGTGATGGACGCCCTTTTCGAATAAAGTCAGTGCCATACTTTTACTGACAGCACTAATCCGGCAGTAACATCGCATCACTACAAGTGTGTAGAGACAGACCAGGAGTTTTAACCTTATGCTAACGCCGACATAACCAGCGCGCTATCGACGTACTGCTCCATGGTCATAATTTTCCCATCCTCAAGGCGATAAAGGTGTGCAAATGATGCCGTCATCGCTTTGCCGGTTTTATTATAAACGCCGGAGTAAACCCCAAAAGCAGCAACATAGTTACCGTCGGCGAGAAACGTATGCGTCTTTGCCTGATAGTCTGTCCACTCAGTTGCCAGTCGCTGAAATACGTTAGCGATTATCTCTTCTGCACCGGTGTAAGTCCCTGCATAGGGGAACCCAGCCGCTTCAGTCCATGTCGCATTGGGGGACAGGACAGCAAGCAGGTTCTTTCCATTTTCTTCAGAGGTACCTTCATAAGTCGCGCGTATAATTTCCACATTACTCTTCATTATTCTATCCCCAACTCATTTCGCCCTTGGCGACTTTTGCACCAATTTGTAAAGCGACACTCATGCCAGCATCAGGATAACGTTTTGTCATGGCTGCAATCAGTTCGCTACTGTCGCTGGCCAGACTTAGCTCGTTCTCAAAAGCCAGAAGATAGTCGCGGGTATAGGTTATTGCTGAAATATCGGTAGCACCCTCAGGTAACATATGCCCTGCGATGACCGTAGTGGGATGTCTGGATGCCATGGTGTCCAGATTTTTTATCCAAAGTGCGCGACCCTCTGGACCTTGAGTGTCGGCGGTCCACACATGGGTACCAGAGAACACCAGTACACCGCCAAAAATGGCGTTAAGCGAAGGTACCCAGAGATAACGACGGTTAGCGAGGCCATCAGCATCAATAATTTCGAGGGCCTGGCCTTCGAGAGATAACGCATCCTCGTCAAATACCTCGGGCATAACGATGTCTGACAACGTTTGCGGGCCGTTGTCCTGGAGTTGTGGGCCCCACACTGCCAGTTTCTTATCAACACTTTTCTTAATGGCATCGATTGTCGACGATGCGGCAACGACACGAGCTTCCGGAAAGGCTGCTCTTACCGGACCGAGGCTAAAGTAGTAATCAGGGTCGCTTTGGCTAATATAGATTGTGGTCAGCTTTTTACCTGTTTTCTGGATAGCCTCTGCCAGCAGTCTGCCATCGGCGAGCGTAAAACCACCGTCAATAAGTACGGCTTCCTTATCGCCAGAGATCAGCACTGGCGAGCGATAAAAACCGTGCTCGCCGGCAGGAAAATGTGTCCAACTCAGGGGAATGTCCCTCCCTGCATCAGGGACGTTGGTTTGTAGTGTCATCGTATTTTTCGCCTTCTGTTAAAGTGGTAATTAGGTGAGCATTGCTTTCACCAGACGTTATGAATCCACTAACTGACGTACCCATTCATGAGGGTTTGAAAACAATATGCTTGAGTTTAGCATCCAGCGCTTTGAGCCGGATTCGGCAATAAAAGTGGGAACACCGCGTGCGCCAAATTCCCGCATTAATCGTTTCGCACGTTCAGTACGAGTATGGTTTGCTTCGAGCAAGTCTGCTGCAGGATCCAACACTTTCTTCGCCGCATTTTCCAGACCCTGAGAACTTAACACACCCGCAAGAACCAACAATGACGTGACGTCAAGCCCCTCAACATAACGAGCGTGTTGTATTGCTTTCAGCGCTTCAATTTCCCGCGAAGGGTTTGACAGTGATACTGCAGTAATCGCAAGCGTGGCTGAACCACTGTCAAATTTTTTCTGCTGGCCATGAAGCACTTTTTCGCGATAAATCTCGGAAAAAGGCTGCCCGGTGATATTAGAAATTCGCTGGTCGTTTTCCCACGCAAAAGCAGCAAATTCATTGTTCATGGGACGTGCGCCGGCATCTGAAAACAGGCCGGTTGGCATGAACTCAAGTTTAATGCCCGGAATGTCATTTAGTTCAGTAAGCACAGGTGACGCGCCGTAGCACCAACCGCAAAGCGGATCGAATAAGTAATTAAGAATCATGTTCACAGGTGCCCCCTATTTTTAAAAGTAACTCATCATAGAAAACTTTTATTGGATATTAAATACATCCATGGTAAACAGCTTGTCATCTAAAAACATACAATTGGAATGCGGTAGTGAGAAAACTGGGAAATATCAGACGCCTTGCCTACTTTGTCTCCGTGGTTGAGGCTGGCTCATTTACTGCAGCTGCCGAGCGTTTGGGTATAACTAAAGCGGTAGTCAGTCATCAGGTCGCGCGTCTTGAAGAGGAGTTGAACACCACTCTTCTTATCCGTACTACTCGTACCATTCGCTTAACGGATGCGGGGAAAGTCTTTTATGAGCACTGTGCGTCTATTCTACGTGATACAGAGGAAGCCTTTGCGGAGTTAGACGCACTGGTGGCTGAGCCCTCTGGGACATTGAGGCTGACAGCCCCTTTTGACTATGGGATCAGCGTCGTCGTTCCAGCTATCACGGCATTCAGTCAGCGCTATCCAGACTGCAAAGTTGATGCCGTGATAAGTGATAACAAGTTTGATATCGTGGCCAAAGATATAGAAATAGCCATACGTGTGGGCTGGTTAGATGACTCACATTTGCAGGCAAGAAAAATCGGGCACTTCCGGCAGCTGCTGATAGCCCCGCGCAATATGCAGCCGCAGGTAGAAAAAATTAATAAACCACAAGATATCAAACCACTGCCTTTTATTGCCAATACTGCTTTGCGCGAACCTTCACAATGGCATTTCACGCGGAATGGTACGGATCGACAAAGTATCAACGTGCAGCCCTCAATACTCATTAATACCACGCTGGCGGTGCATGAAGCGGTGAGAGAAGGTGCGGGAATCTCTGTGTTGCCGGATTACGTTGTTAGTGAGGATCTGATTTCCGGCCGCTTAATTCAGGTGCTCCCAGAATGGGAACTGCCTTCAGGTGAGATTCATGCCGTTTTCCCCCCTTCTCGATTTCGCCCAATAAAGGTACGCTCATTTTTAAATATATTGATGGAGAAAGATAAAGAGCGGTGAATGTGCTCATTAGAAGGTTAAGTTTTTTACTGAATTTTGCAACATGAACAGAATTGATGTGTTCACCACAGACAAATACAGATGACACCATGAAAAAATAATTTCCAGACAACTATTCAAGCCAAATATCTCCTCAGCTAATCGATCGATTTGGTCTGATTGTAAAACAGACCTGAATGTTCTGTTCCTGGTTTTCACAGTGGCTATGAATCCATGCCCCTAGTTAATTCCTCACCACCTGTTAATATTAATGCCGATATTCATGGGAAATACTGAGATAATTCAGTGACCGATAATATGGCGATTAACAGCGAAAAGCTGATCCCCTACCAGAAACCGCAGGTTCCGTTTATGGCGGCGGATCTTGTCCTGCCGGGCGTACTGAATGACTATCTTAAAGACGACCGACTCTGGGTGCCGGTAACTGAAAGTCTTAGCTTTAAGCCCCTGTTACTCAACACAACGTCGGGATACTACATCAACCTCCTGAGGGTAAAAAAAAGTGGTGTCTTATCCCGCCATCGGCACAGTGGTGAGGTACATGCCTTTGTACTGAAGGGACGCTGGTATTACCTTGAACACGACTGGGTGGCGGAAGAAAATTCATTTGCCTATGAACCGTCGGGTGAAACCCACACGCTTTTCGTGCCTGAGGATGTTAAGGAAATGATAACGCTCTTCACCGTGCGCGGCGGTTATACGTATGTCGATCCGCAGGGAAATGCGGTGGGTTATGAGGACATGTTTACCAAGCTGGAAATGACGCGTAAATATTATGCAGAAACCGGTGTTCCTGAATCATATCTGACTCATATTATTCGCTGATATTATACAGGCACGGCATCTTTGCAGGGCCTGCATTTTGGGCCTATTTCTCTACCGGATGCATCAGCACTCAACGCCATTTTCAGCAATATCCATTGCGAAATAGGAGAGAATAATATCAGCCCCCGCCCGCTTAATAGCACCGAGCGTTTCGCGAACGACTTTGCGTTCGTCAATGGCTCCGGCTCTGGCAGCAAACTTGATCATCGCATATTCACCACTGACCTGATAAGCCGCCAGCGGTAATTTTGATGCAGCACGAATATCACTCATCATGTCCAGACAGGTCCCGGCAGGCTTGACCATCAGCGCATCGGCACCTTCATATTCATCCAGAAGCGATTCCCGTACCGCCTCCCGCCGATTCATTGGGTTCATCTGATATTGTTTACGATCTCCCTGTAGTACGCTGCCTCCGGCCTCCCTGAAAGGTCCGTACAGTGAAGACGATAATTTTGTGGAATAAGCCATAATAGCGGTATCCATAAATCCGGCCTTATCGAGCGCGTGGCGAATAGCCCGCACCTGACCATCAGCAGCGGCGGAAGGTGCAATAAAATCAGCACCGGCAGCAGCAGCATTCACGGCCTGGCGTCCTAAGTTTATGAGTGTCGCATCATTGTCCACACCGTGGTCATGCAGCACCCCACAGTGGCCGTGCGTGGTGTATTCACAAAAGCAGGTATCAGACATCACGATCATTTCCGGAACGGTATCTTTGCAGATACGCGTCATGCGCGCCACAAGGCCATTTTCATTCCAGGTATCGCTACCTGCCGCATCCATATGATGAGAGATCCCAAAGGTCATCACCGAGCGAATACCTGCCTGGGCGTAACGTTCGATTTCGTATGCCAGCTTTGATTCAGGAATACGCAGCACGCCGGGCATCGTGGCAATTTCTGCAAATGCAGACGTCTCTTCTTCCACGAAAATAGGCAAAACTAGGTCATCAAGGCTGAACGCTGTTTCCTGAAAAAGCATTCGTAAGGAAGGAGTCTTCCTCAGACGGCGTGGTCGTATTGCCGGGAAATTAGTATTCATAATAACTCCTTTATTTGATTTGGATTCTGAGTTTGAATTTTTCACATTCAATTTCCAGCCCCATGTATAAATGGACCCGGATGATTAATTGTTTCGTCAATGTCATTTAGTGTTATATGATCCGACCCGTAATTTTGTCTTGCTTCTTCCCGCGAAATAAGCTGATAAGGCAATACACGCACTCAAAACACTGCACAAAGAAAGATAGCCATTCAGGGCTGTTTCCTGGGGGAAACGATCCATCATCACACTCAGCGAAAACGGCAGCCAGTTACCCGCGTATCCTACAATATAAAGCAGGTTTATCAGATGGTGCCGCTGACTCTGTCTGGCGACCATATTAACGATAGTGGCAGCACCGACCAGTATTGCCCCATAGGCGAATCCTTCCAACATAACGGATATGAAAAGAAGGTAGGGATCCGTTAGGTGTACACTGTAGAGGGCCAGAAAAACCGCAGCAAGTTGGGTTACTATCCCCATTTTCAGCGACGAATAATGATGCTTTTTTCTCATCACTATCTGGGTGATACCGGCGATCAGCAGGAAAGCTGACAGTGAATAGCTTACCAGTTGCACGCTGGCAACATTGAAATAGGTGCGAGCGAGGGTAGGCCCCTGAGACATAAACGTAGATGCCATTGCCCATGAGAGAAATATGGCCATGCAGCAGACGATGACGTCCCGGAAAGAGAGCGCCTTATAACTTTGAGTACAGACCTTTTCCCGTTCAATAGTTACTGACGTACTGTGCCTGTTAATCACCTGACGACTACGCCAGATCCCGAATGAGGACATTAAAACCAGAATAAAAAGAATTATGTATGGGGCCTTAAGTGTATAAAAACTATAATGTACGATCTCCCCCGTTATTAATGGACCGATAGCCTGTCCTAGGATCAACGAGGCAGAAGCCGTCAATGCTGCTGTATTACTTACTTCCGTATCAAATATTTTAATCAGCGAACGATTAATATAGGCCATTAAAATACCTGAACCCAAACCTGTAACAAACCGGCCGAGAATAAGTATGATAAATTTATCAGCAAACATCATTAGTAGTGATGACAGCAAAACGCAGCCCAAACCTGCATAGAGAGGTCGTGTATATTGGTCTGACCTGAGATGAATACTGGCGGTGAATGCCAGCGCGAAAAGGACACCGACGGCGTAGACGCCAAATACCGTCATTATTTGAGAAGCGCTGAAGCCATATAAACTGATGTATACGGGATAGAGAGGAGTGGGAAGACTGCTGCTCAGCATGCCGGCAAAGAAAGCCAGGGCCAGTGCCATCCCTGCCCGTGATGTGTGTCTATCTGACATAGTAATATCTTCTGTCTTGGAAAATGGATACGTTCTGTGGAAATTCATAAAACAGTAACACGATCCATGATTGAGGGGATTCGAGCAGCAGGAATACCCACTGTGACGCAGTTTCACAGTGGAGAATTAAATATGACCGGGGAGACAACTAGTTAAGAGTATTGACTGAAAACTCAAATGCTCCAGGGATGCAGGGCTATCTGTTTTTCCATGAATTCAATAAAACAGCGGATGCGTGGGCTGAGATGCTGCCTTTTCGCGTAAATTATATAGAGCGGCTCCCTGACAGGAGACTGGAATGCCTTCAGAAGCGGTACTAATCTGCCTTCTCTAATATCCCGGTGAACGTGGAAGTCAGCCAGCCGGACGATACCTTCTCCCTGAATGGCCAGATCGCGCAACAAATCGCCCTGCGAAAGCGAGGCAACCGGTTTCACCGGAAATATGATGCTCTGGTTGTCTTCTTCGAATACCCATTGATTCCAGTGGCTATCAAAATTAAAGTGAAAACAGCGATGCGCCATCAGTTCACGGGGATGTGAGGGGATACCGTACCTGCTGATGTAGGCCGGCGAAGCGCAGGTAATCCACTGACTCTCACCGATACGGCGGGCGATACGGGAAGAACTCGCAAGTACCCCACCATAAATGGCCAGATCCAGCCCTTTGTCAAAGTCATCACGGTAAACCGGCCCCGTTTCAATATCAATGTTGAGCTCAGGGTAGGCTTCAATAAACTCGGGCAACCATGGAAGGATATGATAACGGGCAAAGGTGGTCATGGTACGGATTTTCAGCTGTCCGCTGATACGTGATGGCATATCTTCAGCCAGTGAATCAGCCTCCATCATTGCGTCAACGACTGCCCGAGCACTATTAAGATAAACGTGCCCCTCCTCGGTCAGCGTTAACGTTCTCGTCCCGCGATGGAAGAGTCTTACCTGCAATCTCGCCTCCAGCCGGCTGATGAGTTTACTCATTGCTGAAGGCGTCAATCCGTTTGCCCGCGCGGCGGCAGAAAAGTTGCCGTATTCATATGCCCATATGAATGCAAGCAACTGATTATAATTATCCATCATGTCCCCGGTTATTTATGTGAGGATGTTTAGAACTTTCGAGGCAGCAGCCTGAAGCTATTAATTTGTAGCGTCTAGCCATCAGGGACTGCGAGGATAATTTTAACCGAAAGTAAGTTGCCCGTGAAATGCCGGTTTTCCCCATCATCACCTTAATGAGAATATCAAAGTGGATAAGTTCTAGAGCCATTCCCGAACTCTGATGAGGTTTTCGCCCAAACTTGACCCCTGCCGCCATCGCGACCACTTTGCCATTGTTGGTACGTTCTACTCTTCTTTCGCGCTCTGCTTCTGCAATGGCGGCAAGGAGCTGAATAACCATTTTCCCCAATCGTTCCTTCAGTACTCAGCCTACTTTGGTACAGAGGATAATGTCCTCCTTTTCTGCACGGGCCAGCAGTCGTTGCAGTCCTTCTCGCTCGTCCGTATCTCCCGGCAACATGTCAGTAAAAATGCGAACGTCCCTGACCCCAGCAGATTTCAGCTCAGAAATCTGCGCAGTCATTTTCTGAAAGCTGGTTGATATTCTCGCATTACCCAGTAATGCCATATTAGTCTCACAAATCGTTATTTATACTGCGTAGTATCATTAAGCATAAATAACGATTTGTGATATTCAAGTTTAGAGCCATTTTAAACAGTCTCAAAAGTTTTAACATCTGAGACTGCCAAAAATTGCGCAAATAATTTGCGAAAAGATGCGGGTCTAGCGACGACTTCCTGACCGGTGAACAGACCGAAAGCTACGGACGATATGACGCAGAGACAAACGAAATTCAGTTGGCCCGGTATCTTCATCTCAATGAGTGCGATCTTGTTTTTTATCAAACAGTGCCGGAGGGAACATAACTGGCTGGGGATTACACTTCAACTGACCACTGCCCGTTTTCCAGGAATCATTCAGACCGCTTCCCTGCAAATACCCTCCGGCGTCCAGTTTTACGTTGCATTACAGCTGAACATTCATCACCCATGAAATCATAGTCCGGGGAAAACACCCGCTGGGAGCATCAGAAGTTCACCTGGCAGCACTATGGCTACCATGATTTTGGCGATTTTCCATAAACGTCTGTCGTATATCCGCACCTGGCTCAGTTACGAGCGCTCCGGCCTGATGTTCGATTTTGCCGCGACATGGCTGCTCCAGAATATAGTATTGTTGCCCGCAGCATCTACGCTGACGAGGCTCATTGGCGAAATTCGCGAGTTCGCCACCAGGCGTTTGTGTCGCAGGCTGACTGCCTAACTGACCGGTCTGCTCGTAATACCGAAAGGGGAACGAGCCCCAGTGTCTTTCGCTGGCCGAACGGGTATCAGAGTCGATATCAGGCAGATGCGCGGAAAAATCGCACAGTTGACCTCAACTATCCAAGAGGGCAGGCTGATATGCTCGAGTTGTGCGAGCTTCATAAGTACGACTTTCATCGGTACCAAGAAACTGGACATCACCTTGGGTGATGTCCCTGCAAAGTAAGTCAGAGCTCAGATGATGTTACCCAGCTGTTGTGCTAATTTCTTGCAGACATTAGGTGCTGGCCTTGTTCCAGAAGAAGTGCCAGGGCAATGGCACCGCATGCGACCATGAACAGTACCGCGTGGTGCCCACCGGTTGCGTCGAATAAGGCGGAATACGCGAACCCGGCCAAGGCCTGTGCAGTGGCGAAAGACGCAGTTGCGCGGCTCCATGCGATCTGCTGCTGATGATGTTCGGGGAGCAACTCATGCACCCGTGCCAACGTTAAGGGGACAATACCGGGAGGGAACGACCCGATGATCGCCGCCAAAGTAGCCAGTAGTGTGAGCGATGTCGTGAAGGGCATGAAGGCAAGGGTTATAGCCTGTACGGCCAGTACCAAGCGAATACCCGTCTGTGCGCCGAGCTTGTCTGCGATGAAGCCATAGGTCACCGGCCCGACGATTGCCCCCAGACCGTACATGATCCAGACGACAGCCCCGGCATGTGCACCTGCACCGAGCCCACGAGCAACATAGTCAACCAGGAACATCATGGCGGGCACCAGCCCCACAGCCATCAAACCGTATTGGGCATAGAGCAGATAGACGCTGTTGTTACGCACAGGTTGTGAAACGTCGGTGTGGGCAGAGGCTACGCGGTGAGATGTCACGGTAGGCCAGCCGAACCAGCTGGCTGCTGACAGAATCAACGAAACGACGCCCAGTCCAAACCACGTTTGTTGCAGCCCCATGCTCAGCAAGGGGGGAATTATCGTCCCTGAACCGGCGATGCCCAATCCAATACCGAGGAAAATGGCACCACTGGCAAGGCCGCGACTGGATGGCCTCACATGTGGCAGCACTGTAGCTGCGACCAGCACCATGACCGCTCCCCCGGCGATGCCGGAAAGCAGGCGCCAAAAGAAGAACCAACTGAAGGAAAGCGGAAAGCCGCAGGCAAAGAACGAGAGAGTCACCACAGCCATCATCAGGCGCAGCGCGGTCTTGTTGCTCAAACGGCGGGCCAGCGGATGACCCAGAAGCGCGCCAACAAGGTAGCCGACCAAATTGGCTGCCCCCAGATAGACCACATCGCTGGCCACGAACCAGTGCGCCTAGATCAGGCGAGGAATCAACGGGGTGTAGGCGAAGCGTGCGAGACCAATACTGACTAAGCTGGCGCAGAAACCTGCAAATATCGTCATCGCGACGTTCGGGTGCCCTGATTTAGCGGGCGGCTCTAAATTTGACATGCTGAATACCTATTAACTTGACTATTAGCAGCATATAGGTGATCGTTGATGCTGTCGTGCAGCATGATTGAATATCAGGGCTGCATTTCTGCATCACATGAGGATATATGGACTGGGGTGACGCACGCATTTTTCTCGCGCTTTCCCGCCGCTCAACCCTGCGGGCGGCTGCTCGTTCACTAGGCATAGACCAGGCCACGGTTGGGAGACGGATCGCGGCACTCGAAAAGTCGTTGAATGCAACACTATTTCTGCGGACCTCAGATGGCTACGCGCTCACTGCGGCTGGTGAAATGGCTTTCAGGAATGCTGAAAAGATGGAACACGCTGCCCTTGAACTTGAGCGGCAGGTGCAGGGAGTGGATGAACGACTAACTGGCGTTGTTCGTGTAAGCACCACAGACTCTTTCGCGGTTGACTTTCTGATCCCTGCTATTGCCCGCCTGCACGACAAACACCCCGATATCCAGGTGCAGTTGGACGCGTCCACACAGATGCTCAACATTTCCAGGCGCGAGGTTGACATTGCCGTGCGCAATGCGCGTCCGGACAACCCCGATCTCATCGCCCGTCGCCTGGCACGCTGGCCAGTCGGGCTGTTCGCATCGAAGACCTACCTGAAGACACGCGGCATGCCTGAGCAGGGTAAGCACTTCCAGGGGCACGATCTGGTGTTGTACCAACCCCATTTTGAGCGCATCAAGGATCTGACGCTGGTGGGTGAGTCGCTACGCAATGGAAGAGTTGTGTCCACGCTAAGTTCCAGCTTGCTTGTTCGGCGATCCATTGCGGCTGGCATTGGTCTCGGCGAACTCCCGCTCTACATGGGGAGGTGTGACGGTTTGACCCGTGTGTGGCCCGAGCGCACGAGCGCCGCTTCTTACGAGGTATGGCTGGTAACTCACACCGACCTACGACACACCGTCAAGATCAAAGCGATCATTGATGAGGTTGCCGAGGTGTTTTCTGCAGCGGCGAGTTTCAACCTAAATGAAGCGGACGAAACTCGCCGCTGACATTCACCCGAGCGTGACGTCGCATTTCGAACGGCATTACCGCTCGTCCGCCATTGTGTCTAAGTAACACCTAGCCTCTGTCTGTCCCACCAAGACTGTTCTTTGTTGGCCATGCACAGAACAATTTTCCCGATATGGTCGTTGCTCTCCATCATGCGGTGCGCATCGGCAGCACGTGCCCGTGGAAACTTTGCATGGACTGTTCGCAGACATCGCCCGCCTCTAACAAGGACCAGACCTTTGTGTTCAGGTCGCGTGCGATCTCGGCCTTCTCGTCGGGATCGTGCACGCAACCTTGAATCAGTCACGGTCAGGTGCTTGACGGCAAGGGTGAGCAGGTTGACATTGGCTTCAACCACTCCACCCAGAAAACCAATGAGCAACAACTGTCCATCTTTGGTCAGCGCTGCGGCGTTAAGGTGGTCGTCACTGCGCAGAACGGCGCAGCGGACGATCAACAGATAAACACTCTACGAAAGGAGCGCCCGGTGATCAAAACAAGATCGAGCAGCTATGGGATTACGGAGCACACGAAAACAAAAGATATCGACAGGATACGTGGATTTGCATACCATTGGTAATCATGAAACTTGCCAATCATCCACATACCGACGAAATACGTTTAGAGAGCGTTCTGAGCGCGCTTTCCAATCCACTGCGCTTGGCTGCCGTCCGGATGATCGCCGAAGGCGGCGAGCATCCGTGCTGCGGAGTGCTGCCAACCGTGGGGAAATCAACCATGACTCATCATTTCCGGATCCTGCGTGACAGCGGCATCGTGTGGCAGCGAAGGATTGGCCAGGAATACCGCCTCTCGCTGCGCCGTGATGACCTCAATGCACGTTTCCCTGGCTTACTTGATGCCATTCTCGGTCCCTTGAGCGATGATCCTTTGACACTTGAGACGTTGAGCGAATATTGGCAGGAAAGCCTGGTCGTTGAAAAAACGTAAACTTTCCGGAAAACAAAAGATATGGATTGTCTGGACCTGACCATCTATTGTGCCGATGGGGCAATGAAATCTGCACCAGCGGCTGCGGCAACCACGGCCTGCTTGCACAGATTGACTTACGTCGCATTATTCCCGTGCATGTGCTGCACGCCACAATGGCCATGACAGGTGTGCTCACAGAAGCAGGTATCGGACGTTACCACCACTTCCTGCGCAGCATCTTTGCAGATGTGCCATATGCGGTACGAGACCGTTCTCATTCCAGGTACCGCTCCCGGTCTCGTCAAGGTGATGCGAGACACCGAAGGCCATTATTGAACGGATGTCCCCACAGCCGTAGCGTTCAATTTCGTGAGCTAGCGGCTTTTCGGGGATACACTTGACGCCAGTCATGCTGGTAATGGGGGACGAAATCTTCGATACCTTCTTCTATAAAGCTCGGTAGGATGAGAGCTTCCAGACGGAATTCGGTCTCCTGAAACAGCGTGCGCAGGGACTCATTACGGCGCAAGCGCCACGGACGGGTGACAGGAAAAGTGGACATAGGATACCCCGACTATCTGCGCATGGGGTGGACAGTCCAGCCTAAGGGCAACTATACAAGAACGGGTGCGCTCTGATATGAACAGCGCACCCCAGGTGGTCAGATCTTGATGAAATTGGTGCCCGACAGGGGGCCGAACGGAAGCTGAGCCAGGCGACCACCGACATCCAGCGATCCCAGGTCGACGGAGAAGAAGCCGATGGTATCCAGAATATTCTTCACTTCCGCCTTCGCGGCGGCATCGTCGCCGGAGTAGAACTGCACACGTTGCCCGCCGGAGACTTCGACTTGCCCCAGCACGTTCACATCCAGGTGGTTCAGCGCCTTGACCACACGGGCACCCGGAACGAACTCGCGGAAGACTTCGCTGGAGTACTTACCGCCAAGGTCGATGGGTTTGATACCGTACGCGGCTAGCGGATTGCTCGCATCATTGCGCTCGGGCGAATCCGGATCGAGGAACGCCACGGGGTTGGTACCATCGATGACAATACGTCCGTTCCAGTTAGGCAACTCTGCCAGAGCCTGCTCCAGATCCATCCAACGCACCGCCACGAGGACGATGTCTGCGGCGGCGGCGTCTACAACCGTGCCGGCCTTGATGGTAGGGCCTAGCTCAGCGACCAGCGATGCGAGCGACTCAGGGCCGCGGCGGGTCGAAATTATGGCCGACTGGCCGCTTTTTGCCAGGGCACGTGCTACGTTGGAGCCGAGAGCACCTGAGCCAATGATACCGATAGTCATGATTCTTTCCTTTTCTGTGAAAGGCCCGGTCGCTAATCGCTCGGTACCTGAATTACTTAATTGAAAACTGGCGTCTCGGCTTGACGTACTGGACGGCCGAACCAGGAGGGCTTCAGGAAAGCCGTCCCGCCTTTTGCAACTCCTGACCTATGCGCTGGATCCCGGCTTCGCCACGGGCCAGAGCCTCTTTGCTGGTATGCACTGAGTAGTGACCTAACACCAGATCATAAGGATGGGGCACGGCCGACCCAAGCACGAAACTCGAGTCTTCCTGCGCGACAAAATCGATGGCCTCATTGGACAACTCGAACACCACGAGCTCGCCAGCCTCCAGTGATTCGTCCGTCGCCAGACGACCGGTCGCCAACGCCACCCATGCCACGGTATGGCCTTGCGGCGGCGTGTACGACCAGCGTTCGCCCTTGCGCAGACGAACCCCCAGATAGGTCATACCCGCAGGCAGTTCGGCGGTACTGTGTACCCCGCCGTATTCGCCAACCAGCACGCGCACAGGTCCAACCTCAGACACTTGCGAAGGTGCCAGGTATTGGCTGTACGCTGGCTGGTTTTCCTGTGTGGCAGGCAGTGCCACCCAGAGTTGAAAACCGCGCCCCATCTTCTCGCCAATGGGCGTGCCGGTATGCCATACCCCGCCCCCCGCTACCATCACCTCGACACCCCCGGCGGGCAGTACGCCGGATTCGCCTGTCGTGTCCTCATAGCGAATATCACCTTCCTCCATGAAGGTCACAGTGGCGATCCCGGAATGCGGATGCATGCCGAAATTCTGGTTGGCGCCACCCGGGCGGAAGTGCACCAGGTCCAGGAACACGAAAGGCTTCAGGTGTTTTCCGAGATCCAAGGGACTCATCAGGCGCGTAACAGGACCGTGCGTGGAACCACGGGTACGGTGCACGACCGAACGGACCCGGGCTGAAAGTACGGTGCTCATGCTGCGCTCCTTGCAGACTTGAGTGCCTTGGCCCACCAGGCCAGGTCATCCAGCATGCCGCCAGCTGCCTGTGTAAGATGCGGGAAGTCCTCGAACTGCTTGCCCTGCTGCCAAATGCCCATGAACTCCACCATGCCGATGTGCACGGCATTACGCACCGGCGCCATCTGCAACTCGACTGCGACCAGTCGCAGCTGTTCAACGGCGCGCGCAGCACCCACGCCACCGTAGCCGACGAAGGAAATTGGCTTGCGGGCGAATTCCTTGTACGCGTAATCGAAGGCGTTCTTCAGCACTGCAGTCGGACCGTGGTTGTACTCCGGGGTCACGACGATTAGGCCATCGAGGGTATCGAGCTTCTGCGCCCAACGTTGCGCTTCCACGTTGCTCACCGGTCCCCAGGCAGGGGACACCGACTCCGCGAAATACGGCAACGGATGGTCACGCAGATCGACCAGCTCAAAGCTCAGGTCGGCCCGCTCCTTGGCGATGTTGTAAATCCACTGAGCGGGCTTGTCGCCGAAGCGGCCCTCTCGCGTGGAACCGATGATGATGCCGATACGGGGTTGGATTGCGCTCATGACATTGACTCCAGTGATTGCCGATGAAGCTACTTTATGCCCCTTGGCATTGATTAACTAGATGGTTTAATATGATTTAACTCGTCCATAAATTGAATCAATTACCAATGCTCGATCTCAACCATGTCTCAACGTTCGTTCATGTCGTGCGCTGCGGCAGCTTTGCCGAGGCCTCACGGCGCTTGGGCGTGCCACCCAACACCCTAAGCCGCCGCGTACAGCAGTTAGAAGAACAGCTGGGAACGCGCCTGATGCAACGCACGACCCGCCACCTGGCGCTCACGGCTGCGGGCCAGGCCTTCCACGATCGCTGTGCTGATGCGGTGGATGGTCTGTTCGAAGCCGGACAAGAGCTGATATCGGGCAACAACGAGCCCAGTGGCCTGGTTCGGGTAGCTGCGCCAGCCGACTTCTTCGATTTTTTCCCCATGGAGTGGATGAACGAGTTCATGGCCTCATATCCCCGGGTGCGCCTGGACTTCGTACTGAACGACTCCAGGGCCAACTTGATCGCCGAGCGCATCGACGTGGCCGTTCGCGGAGGGATCCTGGAGGACTCAAGCTTCTTTGCGCGCAAGGTTTTTAACGCAGGGAGCGATGGCCTCGTGGCCAGCCCGGACTATCTGGCTGCACGTGGTGCGCCTCAGACTCTGCAGGATCTGGCCGACCACGACTGTCTGTTCTTCAGTCATCCCAGCGGTCAGGGACTTTGGCGATTGACTGCGGCTGACGGCAGCGAGAACGAAGTGCGTGTGGCAGGACGCTTCAGCGCTAACACAGCACAGGCTTTGCGCAAAGCGACGTTGTCTGGACTTGGCATCGCACTGTTACCATCGACCATGACTATGGACGGCATAAAATCCGGCGCGTTGATACGTGTACTCCCCCAGTACTCCCGGAAGGGCCACGGCCTGAATCTTGTGTACCCCAGTCGACATCATCTTCCGCCGGCGGTCTTTGCTTTCATCGACATGGTCGCGAAAAAACTGGGAGACAAGAAAAATTAGTTGACTCGCCACCCTTCTCAAGGCCTGAGAGTTGACAGTGCCAGCGCTAAAGCGCGGCGTTATCTGCGTATCAAGCCATACGACTCGCTTTCTCCGGTCTTGTGAATTTATAACGCTGTTCATGCTCGAAGAGCTCTCGTAAACCTAGATTACCGGGATGGAGTGGCATCCCTTTCTGTCCAGCGAGTAGCTGAACCACATCGTCGGCGGTTGTAATGACCCGGCGTTTTAGTCATCCCGCACATACACCCGTAACCCTTCACCCGGCTGGCAACCAGACTCACCCTGGTTATCTTCATCCGTTCCTGTAACACCCGTTTTGCGTGATGGTCCGAGATCGAGGTTGAAAACGCCATGTGGACCATTTCTCTGTAGAGAAAGCCTATCGAGGGAGTCAACTCGCAGGTTCCACTCTCGTGTCAGGCACTGGATATTCTGAAACAGATATCGACTATCAGCGGTGAACATGACCTGATTTTCACTGGCGCCCACACTCCCTGGAACCCCATGAGTAAAAATACCAGAAATAACGCATTGCACCCGATGGGCTACGAGACGAAGGTCTATATCTGTGGTCACGGCTTCAGGGCAATGACCTGTAGTTCGCTGATTGAGTCAGGATGATAGTCGCGAGATGCAGTAGAGCGTCAGATGTACCATCAGGAACTTAATGGCGTACGTGCAGTTTACATTCATAAGGTGGAGTTTCTGGACGAACGTAGGCTGATGCTGCAATGGTAGGCTGGTTTTCTTAATGCAAATAAAGAAAAGTCATCAACCCCTTTGAGTTCGCAAAAAATCGCCATTCATTGCAATGAAGCGCCCCTGATAAGGGCGCTGATTATGCTATTACTCAGAAAACAATGAGGAGAAATGACGCAAGAGTTCCCCCTCAAATAATGTAAGCAATGGGAGGGGATTGATAATGTCTGCTACTTTATACGATCGCGAAGTATCGATAGTGTCATATCAATCATATTGCTACCGCCCAGTTGACGCGCCACCGGCGATAAATGCTGAAGAAGATGAGCGCTAATCCAGCCTAGCAATTAGGACTTATACGCCAATTTCGATGCCTGGGCCACTCTTCATACTGCCCCAAGATAGGCAGATGATCGCCCAATATTAAGATGCCAGGCGATCAACCCATCTATAACTAACGGACTGCCCCATATTCGACAGGCACCCAGCGATAAGCAGAACCATCCACAACTACGCGACCAAGTCCTGGAAACGGCAAGTGTGCGGCTGCAATCCAGAGATTGCCTTTCACCGCATCGGTGAATATCCGCTTGCGTGTTTCGATCGCAGCTTTAGGATCGTGGTCAAAGACAACAGAAACTTCTGGGCGCTTAAATTGCACAGCATGGCTATGCACTACATCGCCCCAGACCAACAGTTTCTTATCACCGCCATTGATCAGGTAACCAGCCATACCTGGCGAGTGACCCGCTTCATCAACGCTGTCAATCCCAGGAACTGGCGACTCGCCTTTGGCAAAGGTTCGGAAGCGCCCCGATGCTTTATAGGGTGCGACAGTACGCTGCGCCGCTTTGAAGAAACTACGCTCACTCTTTGGCACTGAACTAGCGGCCGTGTCGCTGAGCCAGTAGTCCGCATCGACTTTGGGGGCAATGAATTCCGCATTCTTGAACACGGCAGTACCGTCGGGATTCGTTGCACCGCAGGCGTGATCAGGGTGCATATGGGTCACAATCACAGCATCGACGTCATCGGGACTGACGCCGGATGCCTTGATATTGCTGACCAAATTACCCAACGTCTCACCGAAGCAATCCGAGGCGCCGGAATCAATCAGGGTCATCCGTCCCTTTTGCTGAACCAGGTATGCATTCACCGAGGTTTGCACGCCATCTTTAGTCGTTGGAACGGCCATTTCCCTCAACAGACCGTCGAAGTCCATGCCCTTGCCCCCCTGAAGTACAGCAGTCTTCAGATAAACTGGACCATCATAAAAAGCCGTTACGGTTACCTTATCTCCCAACGCCATTCGATAGTAGCCTGGCACCTGAACATTTGCCGCTTCAATATTGCCTGGTGTTTCGGCGGCCAACACTACAGGTGCCGACATGACCAAAATAGCGGTTGCCGCAATTGCACTTCGTACAACTTTCTCGAAGTTGATATCCATAGCCTTTATTACCTCAGTATATCCTGTTGATTACAATCCAATCCCTTAATGGTACAATGATACGCGTACCTTTTAACTTGTGTCAATAAAGCATTAGATGTGAGGTCAAAAAATGATAATCAGGAATCAATTGATGCACTGAGCAATTCCTATCTGCCCCACTATGTGGGCCGCTAAAGCCACATAGTGGGCGTTCCTTAGCGCCCCCAAGACTCGCCGGCAAGGCAGTAAAGAGACTTAGCAAGAAATTTCGAGAACTGGGCCCTGCCAGCTGTACTGGTGCAACTCCAGAAGGGGCCACTCCGACCGCTAATGGTGACGCCCAACAGCCTCTGCATTGAAACCTGTGTGAAAAGTGCACTCAGATCGACGCTACAGCGTGTCATGAGAACCTTACGCCCTGCGTCAAAGGGCTGGAGGTCATGAACACTCAAAGCAGATTTACGTAAATCACAGCTTGGTGGTCATTCTGGTGGTCTTGACAGGGACGCAATTAGTCTTTAGCCTATTTATTAGCCAGTTACTGGCAAAGGCGATCCCAGTCAGAGGAGCCAAATTCTTGTTTCATGCCACTTTGCGAATCCTTATGTGATGCTGATTCAATAAGTTAGCGTGAAATATCTTCCCGATGCATTTTCATTTCCCCCTCCGCATCGGGCAAGATTGGTGGTCTGATTTAGGGTCATTTCAGTTCGATGATGGAGTGACCACCGTATGTCTCTGAACGACACTAAAATCCGCAGCTTAAAATCATCCATTAAATCTTTCAAAGTTTCCGATTCTCATGGCCTGTACCTTTTAATCAATCCAGGTGGTTCACGTCTCTGGTATCTCAAATATCGTATCAATGGTAAAGAATCCCGCCTTGGCTTAGGGACTTATCCCGATGTTTCTCTGGCTTATGCCCGGCAGCAACGCGATGGCATACGCAAGCTGCTGGCGCAGAATATCAATCCAGCACAGTCTGAAAATCTGCTGAAGCAAGATTTTATCGCCAGCGGCCCGAATCAAAAATGGGTGGGAGATATCACTTACTTACGTACAGATGAAGGCTGGCTGTATCTGGCAGTGGTCATTGACCTGTGGTCGCGTGCCGTTGTCGGTTGGTCGATGTCATCGAGAATGACGGCGGCGCTGGCATGTAATGCCCTACAGATGGCACTGTGGCGACGAAAACGGCCTCAAGACGCCATTGTTCACACTGCTCGTGGCGGTCAGTACTGCTCAGCAGACTATCACTGCGAGGCAGTATGAGCGCAAAGGGATGCTGTTACGACAATGCCTGTGCGGAAAGCTTTTTCCACTCGCTGAAAGTGGAATGTATCCACGGAGAGTACTTTGCCAGCCGCGAAATAATGCGAACGGCGGTGTTTAATTATATCGAGTGCGATTACAATCGCTGGCGTCGCCACAGTGCATGTGGCGGGCTCAGCCCGGAACAATATGAAAACCAGAACCTCGCTTAGGGCTGTGTCCACATTACGTGGGTAGGATCACCTTTCTCTGCCATAGGAGAACACCGTGACATCTCATCAGTTATTACGTCTGAAACAAGTTGAAGTAAAAACCGGCCTCAAGCGCTCGCAAGTTTATCTTTTTATCTAACCGCTTAATTCGCTGAAGGGAGAAACAGAATCATGATCCCATCACTCAATTACGCCGTATTAACCGACGCACTGAATGCGTTAAAGGACTGGCAAAAACAACACGCGAATAACGTCGCCTGATGCTGCAATGGTGGGATGATTTTCTGGATGCTAACAGCAACGATATGATCAGGGCATTTGAGTTTGCGCAGAAGGGATGACACATCAAATTGCTGGGGGCATAAATAGAGAAGCTTTTTAGTCGCCATGTGATCTGAGGCTATTTGACTTTTCACCCAAAGCAGAGTAATAAAAGGTAATACCTTTTATTACCTAACATGACTCTGGGAGGTCAGCATGGCGGTTTCCGTGAAACTCGATGTACAACTCGAAGAAAGGCTTGCACGTCTGGCGGCTAATCGCAAGAGAACAAAGCACTACCTGATGAAGCAGGCTATCATTTCTTATGTTGATACAGAAGAGCAGAAAGAACGTTTACGCCAGCAAGCACAGTCTTCATACTCGAATTACCTCAACGCAGGTGATCATTTAACGGGCAAAGAAGTCGTTGATTTTCTGCGTAGTGGCAAAAACGGGGATCTTCCTGAATGCCACAAGTAATCATTACAGAAAAAGCCCGGCAGGGTATCAATCGCTGTCTGGCCTTCCTCGAAAATAATTCCGCAGGCTACGTCATTAATGACGTTAAGAGCACCATCGCAGACAGTCTGGACAATCTTGAAAAAGAGCTGTGCACTGGCTTTATCTCTGACGAAGAAGACGATGATGATTTTTTATATCAGGTCATTATCCCTTATGGTGATTCGGGCTATGAATACTGTTATTTCATTGACACTCAGGGACGTTATATTGTCTCTGGCTTTAAGCACCAAAAGGAAAATGATTATTACTGAATTCCAGCCATGAAAATATTACAGACTGTTTGAAATTGTACAGATTAGTTCAAAACTTCGCATGTAATAAAAGGCATATTCACGTATGAATGATAAACTATCCCATCTTCATTTAAACACTTGATTATTTGTTAGTAATTATTTTTATATATGCTCGTCATAATTCAAGTTGCATATGCGTTGGCTACGCTACTCGGCACACGTGCGTGTGCCTGGCCCCGTTGGGGTCGCTGCAAGTAGCGTTCAAACTTGCCTCTGGCAGGTTTGTCAGCCACCCGAATCACTTACCTGAGTAAGCTCATCAGAATTTCTTATCTTACCGCTTGCCTGAAACTCTAATTATTTAGAGCGTATCCCATCTATTTTCAATTTTTGAGCATGATTAAGTAATCATAAGCAGCTTGACTTGAACCATAATCTTCAGATTTGATTGATAAGCGGTTTTCATTAATATTCGCCGAATCATTCTCTTTTATTATAACATTGAGAACAACCCGACACTCAGATTCATTATCAATCATTTTAAAATAACAATAGTTAGTAAATCCACCCCAAAAAAAAAAGCACACAGTAAGAAAGCGTATTTCGCTGTTCTCACTTTTTTAGCATGACATTCAGTAATATGGAGAAATTTTTCATTCTCTTAATGTTTTAAAATATTGACATTCAGTTTCCAGAAAATTAGCATTAAACAATTATCATGTTAATTCATAGAAATCAAATTTATTACAATTCTCTGAATTATTTTAATCACTGTCGGGCATTGATTTACGCTGTTGTTGAACTGGATGAACCCAAGGGAAAATAGATTTTGATCTTCGTGCTGTGGGAACGGCTTGACCTATTATTTCGTACCTTTCATATACCAGAAACAACATCGATAGCATAAGACTATTGGAGGATGAGATAATAATTAAGGATGGCTGATTTCCCTTGCTCAGTAAACATATCCGTATACTGATTTTTATAAGTATGACGCCCCGTGAGTTATCCAACACATGGGGTCATCTGTTTAGACTGGTGATGCACCATAGATTCTATTTCCGTTTTTTCCTCTGCCTGTCTTTAAAAACACCGTTCTCATAGTATCGGCTGGGCCAGATTTGCTCAGGAGGTACACCGATAATCTGTGCGATGAGCCACTCACCCTTGGGCCATGGGCGTGACAGTGCATTAGCGAGTGTTGTTGAACTCAATCCTGCTTTGCGCGACATTTCTGAGATGTTTGTATTCTTTTTGTGCACTGCCGCAATGATATCCGCTTTATGCCAATCTTTTTTCGTTTCCATATAGAAATCACTCCATTACATTAATTAATAGGCTAATTAAATCACATTAAAATAATAACGTAATTCCGGTGAAATGTTTTTGAAAGATGATAATAACGAGTTTAAAATCATAGAAAAATATTGTTACTACTCTATATAATAACAATATTTTTAATATAAAATATTAATCAATCATGACCATAATTATTCAATTAAGGACGACCTATAGGAATAATTGCGACGCTGGATAATTTACGCGAGCCTTGGGGGATAAAAAATCTCGACTCCCAGCATATCTACATGAATGCAGCGGCCTATGCGTATACCAACACCCCAACGCATTTCAGTGTGGAAGGTAAACATGACGCAGAGTTTCCCGTTGGGTGGTCTGAGTTTGCAGGCGAGATGGTTGAGCACGATCGTCGTACCGAGCAAAGCCAAGAGCGCGTTACCGTCATTGAAACCTATAACTGGTTTGACAGCAGTGAGTTAGCGCCTTATTTGTGTGAAAAAATCCCTCTTTTTTCTGATAAAAAAACGCTGATAGGGACGCTCTGGACATCCCGTCCCCTACGCAGCATTTCCCCAGTCTACCTATCTGCCAAACAACGTCCCCCTGTCGTGGAATGGACAAGCCGTTATGAAGGACCTTTTACGAAAACGGAAATGGAAACCCTATTCTTACTCTTATGTGATTTCAGCAAAAATGAACCTGTCAAAACGAACTATTGATAATCGGATCCAGAGAATGTATCAAAAAATCGGGGTGCATAATCTCAGACAGTTTGAAGAGTATTGCTATCAAAATGAATTACAGGGATATATTCCGCAAAATTTTCTCAGCAAAGGTTCATTATTTTTATAATCAGCAACAGCAGGAACGAAACAATATGGAAAGTATTAATGACTACCCAGTCAGTCGGGTACCAGTGACGGCAAGATTGCCATTCCTGAATGTTGCGCTGGTTTATCTGGGTATGTTGACCGCACTGGATCAGTTCATGCTCGGTGCGGTATTGGGTAACTCAATGACATTGACCGATGCATTTCTCTCTATTCTCATCGGCAGCACAATTTTTGGTATTGTGACCGTAGGTTTAGGTTATGCCGGAATGAAAGAAGGTCTGTCTGGTAGTCTGCTGGCAAGGTGGTGCGGGTTTGGACGTGTCGGTTCTGTCATGATCGGTGTGGTGATCGCCATCAGTCTGTTGGGCTGGTTTGGGTTACAAAATGCCGTTTTCGCCAAAGCACTCAATTTTGCAATGGGTGATAAACTGGGTTTTGGCTGGTCGGCTGCGCTCTCAGGGGCAGCACTGACGATCCTCGTTGCCTTTGGCTTTAGGGCGTTGAAGTTTACTGCCAAAATAGCCGTGCCGCTGTTTATTCTGACCATTGGATACATCTCAGTCATGACGCTGACCGGGCATAACATTGCCGGGTTGCTCAATTCATTACCAGCCAGTGAATCCATTTCAGTCAGTGCAGGGGCGACCATGGTTGTGGGGGGCTGCATTGTTGCCAGTATCATCACACCGGACTTAACACGGTATGTGCGTAGTGGACGCAATGTATTTTAGATAACGATGCTGACGATTGTTGTTGGTGAATTCCTTGTCAATGGTCTGGCTATTCTGATCGCCCGTGCACTCAACACTGCCGATATCGTGAATATCATGTCACAGGCCGCAGGCGGTATCGGGCTAATCGCCGTTGTCTTCTCTACTCTGCGCATTAATGACATCAATCTGTACTCTTCCTCATTGGGTATCGCCAATGCGGTTGAAGGCAGTACAGGAAGAAAACTCAGCTACATGTCAATAACGCTGGTGGTTGGCTTTATCGGCACGTTTCTTTCCGTCATCGGTATTCTGGACCGATTTGTTGATTTTCTGACGCTGCTTGGTGTGCTGAGGGGAGATGAAAGTCATTGAGGGTGCAGGAAATGCATTAGTCATCATGGAAACTGTACTTGATATACCTGCCGCTGATGGAACCATATCTCAAATAACGCGCCGCGCTACCTATGTTTTCCGACAAGAATCTGATGGTAAATGGCTATGTACCATTGACAACTCTTACGGGACAGAACTTTTAGATTGACTGACATAATCTGTATAAAGGCTGAGCACGCAGACAGCGGCGACCACACCGATACGCTCGGTAAATTCCAGGGCTTCCTATCTAAATTCAGGCGTGTGATGTTTGCGCGGCTTCTTGCTAGCTGATGCTGGTTTTTCCATGCGAATCTCCTCCGTTAATGAATTTAAGCACTCCATCTCGTATCCACCATTACCAGATAAGCTCAGATGACGGAAAGTATCTTTTATCCTGCCAATAATTTATCCTCTCCCGCCTTTCGTCATCGACCGATAAATAAGAAAAAATCAGAGCCTGCACTTATGATCTCATCACCCGACGCAACGCCGACGCCAGTGCCATCTGCGACGTCAGCGCTTGCTGTATTACGCTCGCCCTCGCTGCTGATGCGCGAAGTTTTGGCGGGCACCATCACCGCACTGGCGCTTATCCCAGAAGTGATTTCCTTTTCCATCATCGCGGGGGTTGATCCCAAAGTCAGCCTGTTCGCCTCCATCGTGTTGTGTTTTACCATGTCTTTTCTCGGCGGCAGACCGGCGATGGTAACCGCCGCAGCGGGCGCTGTGGCGCTGGTGATCGGCCCGATGGTACACGTACACGGCGTAGCCTATATTCTGCCTGCGGTAATCATGGCGGGGATCATCCAGATTCTGTTTGGGCTAGCAGGGTTAGCGAGGATGATGCGCTATATCCCCCGCTCGGTGATGATCGGTTTCGTGAACGCGCTGGGCATCCTGATTTTTGCCGCGCAGGTGCCACATGTTTATGGGCAATCCTCGCTCGTCTGGCTGCTGTTTGCGCTAACGGTGGCGATCGTTTTGCTGCTGCCCTATGTGGTGAAAAGCATTCCCGCACCGCTGGTTGCCATTGTGACGGTGACCGCGATTGCCATGTTTACCGGCATCACGGTGCCTAACGTCGGCGATGCAGGCCCTATGCAACCCGGATTGCCGAGTTTCACCCAGTGGCTGGTGCCGTTCAATTTTGAAACGCTGCACATCATCTGGCCAACCGCGCTGAGTATCGCCTTTGTTGGGCTGATGGAATCGCTGTTAACCGCCAAACTGGTTGACGACATCACGGATACCCCGTCCAGCAAGCGCCGCGAATGCTGGGGACTCGGCGTTTCCAATATTTTCGCCGGGTTCTATGGTGGGATTGCCGGATGCGCAATGATCGGGCAGACCGTGGTCAACGTGGAGTTGGGCAAAGCGCGAACACGCATTTCCACCCTCGCTGCCGCGCTGGTGCTGTTGCTGCTGGTGACCGGGCTGAGCGAAATCATGGCGAAGATTCCGATGGTGGTGCTGGCGGGCATTATGATGATCGTCGCACTAAAAACCATGAACTGGCATAGCCTGCACCCAACCACGCTGAAGCGTATGCCGCTATCGGAAACGCTGGTGGTCATCGTGACGGTTGTCGCGACCGTCTCTACGGGAAACCTCGCTATCGGCGTGGCGGGCGGCGTGATCTTTGCCATCCTGCTGTTTGCGCGCCGCGTGGCGCACGTCATTCACGCGGAGCGTCAGGTGAGCGAAGACGGACAGTCGGTGCACTACACGGTACGCGGGCCGCTCTTCTTCGGCAGCAGCAACGATCTCTTCGAGCACTTTCTTTATGCACAAGACCCGCAAGACGTCACCATCGATCTGACGCACGCCCAAATCTGGGATGCCTCCAGCGTGGCAGCGCTTGACGCGATCGAAACCCGCTATCACCGCTACGATGCGAAGGTCACTATCATCGGGCTAGATACCAACAGCACCAAAATCCACCAGCGCCTGTCAGGACATCTCTAACCTAACCGCTCGAACCCGCCTTGTCCCATGCGTTTATGCGGGGTCAAGGCGGCAGCTGATGACCAAAAATAACCGGCGTATATATCTTCTGTAGATATGAATACCAGGAATCAAACTAAAGCGTGACGGGTAGATGCTTTATCTTATCTCCTCATTGAAAGGAGGAAAGCATGACCACAACGCTGATTTTGCAAGAAAACGACCTTGTAACAGATAGCGCGCCAGAGAGTCGCGATGTCTGCTGACGCATCGCCCACCACCTTCGTGTTGATACACGGTGCCTGGCACGGCGGCTGGTGCTGGTCGCGAGTGACCGAGCGGCTTACCGCCGCAGGCTTTGCCTCTTCGGCATTGACGCTCACCGGGCTGGCAGAACGCCGTGACGAGCTATCGCGCGGTATTAACCTGTCCACCCACATTCACGATATTACCGACACGATCCGCCAACAGGGCTGGCGCGATGTGACGTTGGTCGGCCACAGCTACGGCGGCTTTCCCGCTACGGCCGCCGCGTATCAATTGCCTGACACCGTCAGCCACCTGATTCTGCTGGATGCGTTTTTACCCACATCGGGCGAAAAGCTGCTGGATCACGCGCCCGATCTCATCGCTGCCTACCAGACACAGGCGGCGCGCGACCCCACATGGCACATTCCCCCGCTTCCGTCACTGCTGTTTGGCGTGAACGAAGCCGATCGCGAGTGGGTCGATTCCCGCCTGACACCGCAGCCAGTAAACACCTATTTTGAACCAATAGCCTTACCACCTGCGCCAGCGACGCTGAAGAAGACCTACATCCGCTGCACGCGCGCGGCGGGCAACTATCTCACCACCTCAGTACAACGCGCTCAGACCGATCCGACCTGGCGATTTCTGACGATCGACAGCGATCACGATGCGATGATCGACGCACCGGATACGCTCACCACACTGCTGACGTCAACGTTGACAACCCGCACGCCTCTGTGATTAGACTCAATGCTAAGCAGGCTAACTTAAGGAAAGGATTGATGAAAATTACCGACGTGCGCGTGATTCTCGCGAACCGCTATATGTTTGTTGAGGTCACCACTGACGAGGGACTGACGGGCATTGGCGAATCCGGTGCCTGGGGCTTTCTCGATGCCTCCAAAGGTGCCGTTGAGGCATTGCGTACGTATCTGATTGGGCAAGACCCGCTGCGCATCGAACATCACTGGCAGTATATGTATCGCTGCTGGCATTTCCGTGGTGCCGCCATCATGGGTGCCATCAGCGCGATTGATATTGCCCTGTGGGATATCGCGGGCAAGTATTACGACACGCCGGTTTATAACCTGCTAGGCGGCCGCTGCCGCGACAAGGCGCGCGTTTATGCCCACGCGGGAGGACGAACCACGGAAGAGACCATCGCCAATCTGAAAAAAGCCAAAGCCGATGGTTTTACCGCGATTGGTCATCTCACACCGTTTCTGGATGAGTCGCGTGATACGCCTTATTTCACCACCCACGCCAAAGAAATCGGTGAAGCCATCGAGCGTATCGGCCTGTATCGGGAAGCGGTCGGGAACGATGTCGACCTGTGTATTGAAGTCCATCGCCGCCTGAAGCCCGCCGATGCCGTGGTGTTCGCCCGCGGCATTGAGCCGTTTTACCCCTATTTTATTGAAGACCCTATCGGCGCGGATAACTTCGATTCGATGGCGGAAGTGGCCGACAAAATCAATATTCCTATCGCCACCGGTGAACGCCTGAATAACCCGCAGGAGTTCGCGATGCTGATTCGCCGCAACGCGGTCGCCTATGTGCGTCCTGACGTCTGCATGTGCGGCGGGATTACCGGTGCGAAGAAAGTGGCCGCATTGGCAGAAGCCAATGATCTGATGGTGGTGCCGCATAACCCGCTTAGCCCGGTGTCTACCGCTGCCTGTTTGCAGATCGCCGTCAGCATCCCAAATTTTGCCCTGCTGGAGTATCCGGGAGATGACCAACCGGCGCTGTCGGAAAAATTTGGTGCGACGGGCGTCGAGAACGGCGTGCGGAAAAAAGACGTGGTGAAGAACACCTTCAAATGCGTGGATGGCTTTATGGAAATACCGACGCAGTCCGGCATCGGTATCGAACTGGCGGACGATCTGGAGAACCGCTTCCCCTATCGCCGTCGCGGCCTGAAAACCCGACTGCACGTTGACGGTTCCGTCGTCGATCAATAGCGGCATATCGAAAGGTCGTGGCGACCACGCATCGCGCCACGACCTTTCGCGTTTCACCTACTGCGTAGGATTAACCGCTTTCCGCCCTTCCCACTGCATCAACAGGCTCAGCGCGGCAGGCAGTGCCAGCAGCGTCAGCAGCGTCGCCACCATCAATCCGCCGATAATTGCGTACGCCATCGGCCCCCAAAACACCTGATGCGCAATCGGGATCATGCCGAGGATCGCCGCCAGCGCGGTTAATACTATCGGGCGTGAACGATGGTGGGCGGCATTCACAATCGCCTCTGTCGCAGGCTGTCCGTTTTTCACATTCAGATCGACCTCGCCAATCAGAATAACGGCATTACGAATAATCATTCCCGCCAGTGCAATCGCCCCCAGCAGCGCCACAAACCCCATCGGCGTGCCGGTCGGCAGCATGGCGGCGACAATACCGATCAGGCCGAACGGCGCAGTCAGGAAGGCCAGTACCATGCGGGAAATACGCTGGAGCTGAATCATCAATAGCACCAGCATGACCAACAGCGTTACTGGCAACACCGCATATACTGAGCCATTACCTTTATCAGACTCCGCCGCCACGCCGCCTTCCGTGATGTGATACCCCGCAGGCAACGCGGCGCGATAGCGTTCAATTTCAGGTGCCAGTTTTTCAGACAGAGCAGGTGCCCGCACGCCCGGTGCGACATCCATTTGCACCGTAATGAACGGTTCACGCTGACGTCGCCAGATAATGGGATCGTCGACGCCGTACGCCACGGTAGCAATCTGCCCTAGCGGTACGGAACGCCCATCTGCAATCGGGATTTGCAAATTCGCGATCGTCGCAACGTCCCGACGCTCCTGCGGCGTACCGCGAACGACCACATCCACCAGCCGATTGTCATCACGTACCGAGGTCAGCGTTGAACCGGAGAATATCGCCGCCAGCATGCTAGCCACATCCTGTGAGCTGATACCGACCGCGCGGGCTTCAGTCTGATTCAGCACCACGTTCACCGAACGTTCCGGCTCTCCCGCCGTCAGGTTGACCTCGCGCACATCGGCCTGATTGCCCACCAGACTGGCAAGCCCTTGGGCAATATCTCGGACGCGATGAATATCCGGCCCCGCAACCCGATATTTAAGCGGCCAGCCGACCGGCGGCCCCAATTCCAATGCGGACACGCGCGCCACAATGTTGCTGAAATCGCGCTCAAGTACCTGATTCAGTTTTGCCGCCAGCGCATCCCGCGCCTCCAGATTTTTTGCCACCACCACTAGTTGCGCGATATTTTCGTGACTCAGCAACACATCCATCGGGAGATAAAAGCGCACCGCCCCCGACCCAACATAGGTAGAGAAATGGTCAACGTCTGGGTCATCTTTCAGAATGGCTTCCAGCCGTTTTGCCTGCGCTTCCGTCGCCGTCTGTGAGGCATTCGCGGGCAGCGTCAGGCTGACCAGCAGTTCCGGCCTATCCGACGCGGGAAAAAACTCGCCCTCCAGTCGGGTGGCACCAAACAGGGCAACAACCAGCAAGAGCACCGCGATGAGTAACGTCATTCCCCGCTTTGCCAACGCCCGTTGCAGCCACTGGCGATAAAAACGGCCCACTCGTCCCGGTTCGTTATGCTGGTGACGAAACGTTTTTGGCAACAGCCAGACGCCGAGCAACGGGGAAAAGAGAATCGCCACGATCCAAGAACTGAGCAAGGCGATCAGCACCACGACAAAGAGTGAAAAGCAGTATTCGCCCGCGCTTGATGAGGCAAACCCGACGGGAATAAACCCGGCAATCATCACCAGCGTCCCTGTCAGCATGGGGAAGGCTGTGCTTTCATACGCCCAGGCAGCCGCCCGTTTGCGATCCCAGCCCTCTTCCAGCCGCGACACCATCGCTTCCACCGTAATCATGGCGTCATCCACCAGCAGCCCCAGCGAAATAATCAGCGCCCCGAGTGAGATACGCTGTAAACCAATACCGGTTATCTCCATACCAATAAAGGTCATCGCCAGCACAATCGGGATGGACGCGGCAACGACCAATCCGGCGCGGCTGCCAAGAGAGACGAACGAGACCGCCAACACGATGGCAACGGCTTCCAGCAGCACTTTGATAAAGCCGCCGACCGCCCCTTTCACCACTTCCGATTGATCGGCCACGCGCGTCATGTCAATCCCATGCGGCAACTGCGTCGCAATCACGTTCATTTTATCGCGAATGGCCTGACCGAAATTGAGCATGTTGCCGGTGGGTGCCATAGAGATTGCCAGCCCAATCGCTTTCTCACCATTCACCCGAAACGTCGGCGACGGCGGCTCCGCCGTTTCACGGCTAATGGTGGCGATATCGGTCAGCGGAACAAATTTCCCACCGATGCGTAACGTAATCTGGCGCAGGCTCTGCTCGGAGGTAAACGCCCCGCTGACGCGCACGGCGACCTTCTCATCATCGGTGCGAATAATGCCGGCGGGCGTGACCGCATTCTGCGCCTTGAGTGAATCAATCACCTGTTGCGGATCTAACCCCAGCCCAGCCAGCCGTCGGGAGGAGAACGTCACCACAATCTGCTCTTCCTCCACGCCGAGCATGTCGACCTTACCAACATCCGGCACGCTCAGTAACGCAGAGCGAATATCGTCAACCTTGTCGCGCAGTTCCCGTGGTGAAAAACCGTCGGCGGTGAAGCCGTAGATGGTGCCAAACGTATCATCAAACTCGTCATTCACGGCCGGTGGGCTGACACCATCAGGCAACGAACTGGCGATATCGGTCATTTTCTTACGCACCGTATACCAGATATTCGGCACGGCGGAAGGCGGCGTATCATCACGCAGGTTAACGAAAACCACCGATTCCCCGGCGCGGGTATAGCTCTCGACATAATCGAGATACGGCGTTTCCTGTAATTTTTTCTCCAGCTTATCGGTGACGAAATTCACGGTATCGTTCACCGTGGCTCCCGGCCAGGCCGCAGACACCACGGCAGATTTGATGGTAAATGCCGGATCTTCGTTACGGGGCAAGCGTTGATAGCTCATCACGCCTGCCGCCATAATCACCAGCATCATAAACGCGACAAACTGCTGGTGCGCCAGCGCCCAGGCGGACAGATTAAAGCGTGCGGCCGATTGCGGTTCTTGTGCCATTAGCGACGCCCCTCTTCATCCAGCCGAATTTTTTCATCCGGTCGCAGCTTACTGACGCCTGCGGTCACCACGCGGTCGCCTTGTTTCAGCCCCTCGGCGACGAAAATCGCCGTGTCGCTGTAGCGCGCGATGGTCACCGGCTGCAAACGCACGGTCTGAGTTTCCACGTTCACGACATAAACCGCAGGTTTGTCCCCCTGACGCGTGAGCGCAGACGCGGGAAGTTCAATGACAGCCGTGTCGGACTGCTGTATCGCACCGTTCACGCTGGCACCCAAGACCATCGCCGCCGGTGGCGAGGTTAAGGTGACTCTCACCCTGAAGGTTCGCGTAACGGGATCGGCCTGCGGACTGATATCGCGTACGCGCCCCTCTGCCTGAACGCTCGGTTCAGACAGCAGTGAAACGCGGATAACGCGCGAAGGCAGCGACGGATTGACCAGACGCTCCGGCACATCAAACACCGCATCGCGCCCGTCAAGCGAAGCCAGCCGGACCACCTCCTGCCCGGCGCTCACCACCTGACCGGGGTTCACGCTAACCGTCGTGATCACGCCATCCTGTGCTGCCGTAAGTTGCGTGTAGCTGAGGCGCTCCTGCGCACCTTTGACGATAGCCTGTGCACTTTCACGTCGGGAAACAGCGGCATCCCAGTTTGCCTGTGCTTCATCAAGCTGTACCCGCGCAATTGCCCCACCCGGTGCCAGCACCTTCATACGGGAGAAATTGCTTTTCGCCAACCGTTCTGCCGAGGCTGCGCTGGCTAAATCCGCCTGTGCGCTGCGCAACTGGTTTTCGCTGTCGCGCGCGTCGAGCGTCGCAATCACATCGCCGCGCTTCACGGATGCACCGACATCCACCAGACGATTAAGCACGCGTCCATCCAGACGGAAACCCAGTACCGTTTCTTCGTGCGGACGAATCTCTCCCGTCAACGACACAGGTTCACGATTCATCGCCGGCATGACGAGCTGCGTTTTCACCGGCCTGACAGGCGGAGGCACGGGCGCATCATCAGCACCGTCGCAGCCGCTCAGGAACACGGCTGACAGCAGACAGAAGGCAAAACGGCTAACCATCATTACAACCTCTCAGTAAATGGCATCAGAACGAATACAGAACGGCCAACGTGGCGCCCGTATCATTGCGTCGTTCCACAACCTGACTATCCGCTACCTTGTCGGTGAGCCAGGTTGACGTCACCGCCACGTTAGTTGACCACGCGGGACTAAATTGATGCGTCCAGTTTGCCCCCAGCGCATAGCCATAGACGCCTTTTCCCGCATGATAAGCAGCCAACCCAGAGCGAGCGCTCTGCTGCTGCGTCACGCCGTAATAGGTTTGGTTAAAGCGTGCATCCCCTATCAGCATGTCCGCCGACAGTGCCAGCACGTCATCCTTTTCTGCTGATTGCCACACGGTACTCTTTGCCCCGACGCGATACTGATTACCGCGCGCGCGCTCACTCAGTGCAAATTCGCCACTCGCCTCCAGCGCCAGCCAGGGTGCAAACTGATACCCCGCCGTGACGGTGGTTGTTACCGATCCTTTAATTTTCCCCATGCCTTTCAGGTGGTTCGAACCCGCACGCCAACTACTTTTTTTGTCATCCCTTCCCCTGTCATATCCCACCGCGTTATCGAAATAAAAACCGGAAGGAGACTGGTATTGCCAGCCGATGCCGTGCGAAGAATCCGCATAAAGTGCGCCACGCTGCACGGTCAGGGTAGGCATCAAACGGGCCTGACGGTCTTTGCTCCCCGAGTAACGTGGTGCATTCTGTCCAACAGCCCCCACGGTAACGTCCGTATGGTCGCCCCAAAATGACGCAGGTACATCTTCCGCCGCCTCAGCAAATGCCGCGCTGGACAGCGCGACGGTAGACAGACAGGTGGATAAAATCATTTTTGTTATGTTCACACAGCACCTCTTTTTATGCAGTAATCGTGCATCCGCCATCTTTTCCCGAATTGTCAGCACACATTTTTCAGTACACTTTTTAGTACAACAGTTATTGGCTTTTCAGCACCGTGGCGGATTATGCTGATGCATAGTCAAGAAACGCTGTGTGGTTTTTTAAGATTTCATCAAGAGGTTCGCGATGGCGGAAAAACGGGTATTGATTATTGAAGACGACATGGATGCAGCCAGCGTGCTAGAAGCCTATCTCCGGCGCGATGGCTATCAGGTGTCTATTGCGTCTGATGGACAACGGGGCCTGCACATGGCGCTGACCAGTAAACCCGACTTGATTCTGCTGGATGTGATGTTGCCGAAGATGAACGGTTCCGAGGTGCTGTCCGCCCTGCGGCAGCGCAGCAATATCCCAGTGATTATGGTTTCAGCCATCGGTGACGACCCGGAAAGAATTGGCGCACTGCGTTACGGTGCGGATGATTATGTCGTCAAACCCTATAATCCGCAGGAGGTGATCGCACGGGTGCAGGCCGTGTTGCGACGAACCGGTTACGCCATCCGGGAAGACGCTATCCTGACATTCGAAAATCTCTCGGTTGATCCGACCTCCGTGACGGCCAGCATTGCGGTATCGCCATCAGACTCCGTCTTTCTCGACCTGACGCCAACCGAGTTCAATATTCTGGTGACGCTGCTCAAAACGCCGAACCGCGCCTTCACTCGGGGAGAATTACTCGAAGCCTGTCTGCCAGAAAGCGACGCGCTGGAACGCGTGGTGGATACCCACGTCCACAACCTGAGAAAAAAACTCAATCAGTACAACATCGTCAATGTGCTCGTCACCGTCCGCTCCGTCGGCTATCGATTCCGGTGAGTATGATGAAAAAGTCGCTCTTTCTGTCAGAAAACATGTCGCTGTGGCGCTGGCTGTGCTTTCGCATCATTTCTCTGCTGCTCGCCGCCGTGATCACCATCGCGGGTCTAATGTGGCTGCGCTTTGCCATCTACAGCATCTATATTGAACAACACATGCCGGACGCAGTACGTACTGAATTTCAGCAATTCACTGCACAAAAAGATTACGGTAACCCTCGCTACCAAGAGATTATCAATCAGTTCTATGGCCCAGAAGCCTTCGCCCCTAATATTGCCAGCAGCGACTGGCTGGTGCTCGCGATTATGGTGCTTATCGCTTTACCCACCATGGTGGTTGTGGTGCTATGGCGAGCGCGCCCGCTATCACAGCAATTTTCCAATATCGCCAACGCCGCGCGCGACGTCGCACAGGGGAAATTCGATACCCGCACACAGCGCGTTGAGCAGGCACCGATGGAGTTAATTACGCTGGCGGACGACTTTAACAACATGACCGCACAGTTGGAGCGCTACGAGCGAGAACTGCGCGAATCCAGCGCGGCGTTAGCCCATGAACTGCGTACACCGTTAAATGCGGCGATGGGCCGCGTTCAGGGCATGATGGATGACGTCTTCCCGCAGGATAAATCACAGTTGGCAATGGTCATTAAACAGCTCGAACAGCTCAATCACGTGATTCAGGATCTACACGTCCTGTCACTGGCCAGAGCCGGACAACTGCCACTGGTGCACACGCCTTTCTACTTCGACGAACTGATCACGGAACGGCTGACGTGGTATCGGCCTCAGTTAGAGCAAGCTGGGTTTCAGATACATGTTGATATCGAACAGAGTGACTTTTGTATTGCCGACCGCGAGAGATTGGGACAGGTGTTCTCTATCCTGATCGAGAATGCCTTAAGCTACGCCAGCGACGGCCGCTATTTGGCGATTGAGGTGCGCGAAATAGCGGTACGAGAAAGCGCACCGTGCTGGCAGATTACCGTTGCCGATCGCGGGCCGGGCATTGAGCCAGAATCATTGCCCCTGCTTTTCGACCGCTTCTGGCGCGCCGAGCATTCACGCGGAAGGCACTCCGGCGGTAGCGGGCTGGGGCTTTCCATCGCGTCGGCCATTATCACCGCACATGGCGGCACGATTAAGGCTGAATCCCATGCAAAAAGTCATGCAGAACGAGGGGCGAACGGTGGATTGGTTATCATCATGACCCTGCCGCGTACGGCATGACAGAGCGGCGTACCGTCGGCAATTGCCAATAACTAAAAAGCATAGCGAAATTATTGCTATGCCCTGCCGCAGGGAAAAAACATGGTAGATCGTGGCAATACTCATCGGCTACATGGCGAGACAAACAGAACAACCTCAGACGCCACGCGCTACAGCGGGGGCTGACCGCATGCCAACGTGATTGTCCTCTCAATGAATCGTTATATTTATCTGGAATGAGATAAGGCGAAAAGAACTAATTTCGCTATAAGTATTTCGCTACTCTGCATGAGCGAAATATATCGCCTCGATTAAAACTCAACCATCAGGGTAATTATAATGAAACGTTCTCTTCACCAGGTATTCATGGCGATAACGCTGATTAGCGCCTCCTTCTTTAGTCAGGCTGCGGAAACGCAAACCTCAACCTGGCAGCACATCAAACAGACCGGTGAATTACGCATCGGCGTGGCACAGGGTGAGCCGTGGTACTTTAAAAATCCCTCGACCGGAGAATGGGACGGCATCGGCTATAACATCGGCAAAGAGCTGGCAAACGATCTGGGGGTAAAACTGGTGACGGTGGAAACCACGTGGGGCAATGCTATCGCTGCCTTACAAACCGGCCAGATCGATACCATGCTGGTGCTCGACCCGACGGAAGAGCGGAAAAAAGCGGTCGATTTTCCTGAGCAGCCTTTCTTTTGGTATGCGCAAGGCGTGCTGATTCGCGATGGTATCGCTGTGACCAACTGGGACGACCTCAATCGGGAAGATGTTAAGATCGGCGTGACGCTGGGTTCCAGCCCGGACCTGATTCTGACCAAACGCCTGCCCAAGGCACAGTTGGTACGTTTCCCGAATATGGATGAAGGCGTAGCGGCGTTTTATGCCGGTCGTGTCGATGCTCTGTCTTACTTCCACCCCGCTCTGGCATTGCAGCAGGCCAAAGTCGGTAAAGGTAATTTGATTCTGCCGAAACCGATTATCGAGGTCAGCACCAGCGGAGCCATCCGTAAAGAAACCGACCAGACCTTCCATAACTTTCTAAATGACGAATTTGCCAAACTGTATAAATCCGGCAAGACGCAGCACTACTATGAGCAGGCGCTCAAATTGCGCGGCGTGGACGTCAGCAAAGTGCCATCGGTCATTAAAGAAGACTGGAAATAATTGGCATCGGATAACAGAACGGTCCTGAACGGATTCAGGACACACTTATTAGCGGGGTCAGCAGCGCGGCGACATCCTGACAGTGCTCAAGTTCGGATAACGCCGCCGTTGCCTCCGCAACATGTGTTGGGGCACGTCGGGACGATAGGTTCTCCGCAAATTTCGCCATGATGCGGCTTTCCGCTAACGGATGTTCCGCACACCCCAGCGGAAACGCAATGCGTTCACCGTTCACCACCTTTCCCTGCGTAACAACATCAACCTGCAACACCGGACGACGTTCCTGCGCCATAAGCTGGTCAAGCTCGGGCGACACCTCAACGTGAACCTTATCAGCCAGCGCTTGAAGCACCGGGTTGGCTAAGGTCTCATCGGCACTCCAGCGATGGCGCGGAATACGGTGGGCAAGACAGGCCAGCGCAAACGGCAGGCTGAACTGTGCATCCGTTTCATTTTGCGGTCGCGTATCCATAAAATCAGCGGCCAGCCTCTGGCTTCCTTTTACCCGAATAACGTCGATGTCCTGCGGCAATAACGCCAATTCGTGCTGTAGGCGCTCGAAGGATTCCAGCGCAGTATGTATCCAGCGACAGGCCGGATACGCTTTGAAACTGGCGTGCTGAAGCGCCCATTGTTCTCCCAGACCGGTAATCAATGCCGCTTCATCAAAGTGGTCAGATCCCATCATGCGCCAGAACCCGTGCTCGCCGGACAGCACATCTCTTGGGCCGATAATCCCGCCACGATGCAGCTCGACAGCACGGACGCCCGATTCCGCCGCAGGGGCGTTGTAATCCTTGAAAGACACCAGCGGTCGCTGCTGCCAGTTGTATTTGTGTAAGCTGGGCAACGGCGTCAACGACGCGGCCAGACCGATTGCGTTCTCTACTCCTTCGGCATCACATCCCGTCAGTAATCCGTAGGCTACCGCCGCCCCGATGGATTCATGCTGGCACACGCCATAGACCTGCTGAAAACGCGCCTGAGTCGGTTGCTGAGACTGAATGATTCGCCCATTGATTTCATACGCCGCAGCCAGCGCACAAATCAGCGTTTCGCCGTCGATCGGGCGCGTTCCTAATGCTGCCAGCGCGGCAGCAACCAGTGTGGCACCGGGGTGCCCCATGCCGCGCCCAGCAACCTCATAGCCATCATCGTAATCCAGCGCATTGATCGCCGCCGCATTCAAAAATGCCGCGCCGATGGCGGCTAGCGGCGCTCCGCCATCCACTATTGGGCTGTTACCTGCTGCGTAGTGCAGGCGGGTGACGCGCGCGCAGTCCCGCACCACCTGACTGTTTGCGCCAGCAATGCCACAGCCCAGACTGTCGATAAAATGCAGCACGATTTTTCTTCTTAATGCCGCGGGAATGTCCTGAATCGTCAACCGATGAGCAAAGGTCGCCAGACACAGCGTCAGAGGTAATACGGCAGAGTGAGTCATCAAAAAATCGTCATTTGTTATACATAAAAGGAATATTAGCACCACGTTTTATTATTTATTTATCATTTTTTCGACCTGCTAAGATGCATAGGTTCTAACAAAATAAGAAACGTATTTCCTAATTACGCACTTTTCAGGGGCGCTATATTTATGTCGTATCAGTGGGATTTTTCCGCCATCTGGCCTTACCACCAGCTACTGCTGGAGGGGCTATGGGGAACAATAAAGATCGGTGCGACCAGCGTCCTGATCGGTATGGTGGCAGGCATGGTTCTCGCCGCGATGAAAATGTCGCCCCGACGACTGATGCGTCTGCCCGCCGTGATGCTGATCGGCTTTTACCGTAATACGCCTGCGCTGGTGCATTTTTTCTGGATTTACTATGCCCTGCCCGTCATTACGCCCTTAACCTTTTCGCCTTTCACCGCTGCCGTGATCGCGCTGTCTGCACAGTCCGGCGCGTTCTACGCCGAAGTCTACCGTGGCGCGATCTCTTCTATTCACACCGGGCAATGGGAAGGCGCAAAAGCGCTGGGGATGCCGAAATCGACCGCGCTGCGACGGGTTATTCTTCCGCAGGCGTTACGCCGGATGATCCCACCCTTTATTGAGCGCTCGTTTGAACTCATCAAATCCACGTCGCTGGCGTCATCACTGGCCTATAGCGAACTGCTTTATCAGGCGATGCAGATCAACAGCCAAACCTACCGACCGCTGGAAGTCTACAGTCTCGTGGCGGTGATGTATTTCACCCTGCTGCTGCTGATTAGCCTGTTCAGTCAACATATTGAGAAACGGCTGTCACTGGCAGACCGTCGACTCGCGTAAGGAACAGCATGCATTATCAATGGGATTTCTCGCTGGTCTGGCACAACATTCCCGTGCTGCTGAAAGGCCTTGGCGTCACGCTCGAACTGTGGTTGCTGGCCGGCGCGCTGGGCACCGCGCTGGGGTTGGTTCTCGGTCTGTTTCGCGTATTTGGCAAACGCTGGCTATCGCTGCCTGCCAGATGCTTTGTCGAAATATTCCGTAATACGCCCGTTCTGATCCAACTGATCTGGTTCTATTACGCCTTTCCGGTTCTGGTTGGTTTGCAGTTCAGTACGTTTGGCGCCGCCGCGCTGGCACTGACGCTCTATAGCGCGGCGTACTGTACGGAGATTTTCCGTGCCGGGCTGCAATCCATCGATCACGGGCAGTGGGAAGGCGCGAAAGCGCTGGGGATGCGTCACTCGGTCATTTTGCGGCGTGTGGTTCTGCCTCAGGTACTGCGTAACATGCTGCCCGCCTTAACCAACCGGATGATCGAGCTGGCTAAAGTCACCTCGCTGGCCTCGATACTGGCCGTCAATGAACTGATGTACCAAGGGCGACTGCTGAGCAGCACCTATTATCGTCCGCTGGAAATTCTGACGGTGGTGGCACTGCTCTATTTCGTTTTGATCTGGCCGGGGAGCTACCTTGCCGCACGACTTGAACGTCGTTTCCGTTCCACCCCCTAGCCTGACAGCAACACAGGATTGCTATGAGTGAAGATAAAGTTCTGCGTGAAGATATAGACCTGAATGAGGATGTCGTTCTGCGCATCCGCGGACTCCAGAAGCGCTTCGGTGCCGTTGAGGTATTGAAAGGTATCGATCTGGATGTGCGGCGCGGTGAAAAAATCGCCATCATCGGCGGCAGCGGTTCGGGGAAAAGTACGCTGCTGCGCTGCCTGAATTTCATGGAGATCCCCAGCGCTGGCACCATCGAACTGGATGGTGTGGTTCTGGGGAAAACGGATGCCAAAGGCCAGCGTGATTACCCGGAAAAACAGCTGTGCGCCGTGCGGGAACGCGTAGGGATGGTGTTTCAGCAATTCAATCTGTTTCCCCACCTGACCGTGCTGGAGAATGTGCGTGAAGCACTGCTGTCGGTAAAGAAAATGCCACGGCATGACGCGGATAACATCGCCAAAGCACAGTTGGAAAAAGTCGGGCTGGGCAATAAGCAAGAGGCTCGTCCCGCCAGCCTGTCCGGCGGGCAACAGCAGCGCGTGGCGATTGCCCGTGCGCTGGCGATGTCGCCGGAGATCATGCTGTTCGATGAACCCACCTCATCGCTGGATCCAGAACTGGTGGGCGAAGTGCTGCACACAATCCGGGCGCTCGCGGAGGAAGGCCGCACGCTGCTGCTGGTCACGCATGAACTGGGATTTGCCTATCACTTCGCCGACCGCGTCATCTTTATCGAGAATGGCGTGATCCATGAAATGGGCAGCGCCGAACAGGTGCTCAAAAATCCGCAGCAACCTCGTACGCAAGCCTTCCTTGCTCGCTTTGCCGAGCGATCCTTTTAGCTCATCATTCACATTCAGGAACAGCACGATGCAACCCACATTATCCAGCCAGAGCAGTCAGGCTTATTTGCAAGATCCACGTAACAACGACGTACAGGTGTATGTGAATGGGGAATTTGTTCATCGCGATAACGCGGTGGTGTCGATCTTTGATTCCGGTTACGTGTGCGGTGACGGCGTATGGGAAGGATTGCGTTTGGTTAACGGCCGCCTGATTGCGCTGGAGGTGCATCTGGATCGCCTGTTTGAGGGTGCCGCCACGATCCAGTTAGATATCGGCCATAGCCGGGAGGCGCTGACCGATATTCTCTACAAGACATTGGCCGTCAACGGCATGACCGATGGCGCGCATATCCGCCTGATGATTACCCGTGGGAAAAAGCATACGCCAAATCAGGATCCCCGCTTCATCATCGGCGGCGCAACCATCGTGTGCGTGGCGGAGTACAAAGTCGTCGATATCGCAGCGAAAAAACGCGGACTGGCGCTGTTTACCTCCACTTACCGCACCAGCACGCCAGACGTCTTCGATCTGCGGCTGAATTCGCACAGTCGCCTCAATCTTATTCAGGCACTGCTACAGGCGTTGCAGGCCGGTGCCGATGAGGCGCTGATGCTGGATCCACACGGTTTTGTCGCCAGCTGTAACTCCACCAACTTTTTTATCGTCCGCCGCGGTGAACTGTGGACGTCATCGGGATGTTACTGCTTCAACGGCATTACCCGCCAGACCCTTATCAACCTCGCAGAGGCCAACGGGCTGAAGGTCAGGGCTCAGGATTTTACGCTGGCAGAAGCCCTCACCGCCGATGAAGCCTTTGTCACCGGCACGCTGGCGGGCATCACCCCAGTAAAAGCGCTGGATGGCCGCCCGTTTAACCCCGAACACCGCCCGGTGACCGAACAGCTCAGCCGCTGGTATGAGGCGTATCTGCACGCGTAGTGATTGAGGCGCTACGTTCAACAACGAATTGATTCAACGAAATATTAACCGCCAGAAACATTTCATGTAACCTAAGCGCCACTTTTTCAAAAGAGCAGGTCAGGGAATGAAAGCCGTAAAGTTACTGTTTGGCATCCTACTACTGAATATGGTCATAGGGGTCAGCACGGCTATCGCCGCCCCAGACGACACCGCACACCCTTTTTACGCGGGTAAAACGCTGGCGCATCCGATCATTTCGGGCGCACGCGACAGCAGCGCCCTTCTGGTTTTCATTCAGGAAAACCAGGTGGTCAAAGGCTATTATTGCTTCTGTAGCGAAGAGGATCATAGTGTCGATCACCTTCCCCATCTGCTCGGTACCTTCCCTGATTCCACCATTGAATCCGTATTTTATGTCGACGTAGACCAGGCGGGTCAAATCACGCTGGTGTTGAGTAAAAGCAATGGCAAGTTCGCCCTGCGCGGTTGGCGTTACATTGAAGACGGCAGCTATATTCCAGTACTGAGTTTACAGCCGGTTCTGGACAAGCTGGTTCGCGAGAATAAGGATCTCAATTCAACGTCGGTAAAACGCGCCCTCGCCAAGCTTCCACCTTATGACTACAGCGCGCAGTACCCTAAGTTCGATAATCACGATTTCGATAACATCGACTTTACTCAGGGTGACGTTGTCGGCTGGTATCTTGACGATGGCACACCTTCTCATGCTGCGAAACAGCCAGCAGACAACGTCTACGCCTATAAAAAAACCTTCGCGGAAAAAGACGGTTTATTTCTTACTGTAACCTTCCGTCGCGTGGAAGACAGCGCAACACCCGGATTTCGCGCGACAGCCATCAGTTGGCAAGCTGACCCGGCTAAATTCAGCGGCAGCGAGAATGGGCCTTATGCCTATTACTCACCGCAATATGGCTTAGTAAAAGGTTTTTTCCTGCATGGCGTTCCTGACGGAAAATGGACCACCGTCGGCGAGAACTTCGGCAGTTCAGGTAGCTATATAGCGGGACAACAGCAAGGCCAGTGGACCATCAGCGATGGGCAAGAAACGGCAACGGGATTGATGAAAGACGATGAACGTGAAGGCCGCTGGGAGATCACCGACGGCATGGATGGCAATACACCAGAGTTGGGTGGCTTCGATACTTACCTCAATGGCCAGCGCCATGGCCCAAGCGAGCGCCGTCTGGCGGGTGTGCTGCGCTCGAAAGGCGATTATGTTGATGACCAGCCTGAAGGCATGTGGATCACCGAAAACGGCGAGGGCCCGTTTGTGAAAGGCGTGGCTAATGGTGTGTGGAAACTAAAGACGGCTGACGGCGAGAACCAACAGGTTGAACTGATCGCTGGCGTAAAGCAGGGAGAACTTCGCTGGAGTGATGAGAAAGGCCATCTGACACAAATCATTCATTATAAAGATAATCTTCCCCACGGTTTGTACCAGAAGTTCAACGCTGCCGGAAAAATGGTTTATCAGGCTGACTATGTCATGGGCAAACTGGAGGGCCGTGAAATCGAATATTATGACGATGGCACCACTGTGCGCGCCGATCGCGGCTACCGCAATGGCGAACTCGACGGCCTGAATATCTATAATTTCCCCGACGGAAAACCGAAGTCCATATCAACCCTTGACCACGGTTATGAAGTCGGACTGATGCAGGAATTTACCGCCACTGGCGTCAAAATTACCGAGCGCAATTACTGCCCTCTGTCGATGAGCGGTCGCGGCTACTGCGGTAAACAGCAAACCTTCAACCCTGACGGCACGCCCCTCACCGAAGCCGATTATCTGTTCAACCGCCAGCAAACCAATAATACCTGGTATGCGAACGGTCAGCGTCAGGATGAAACGCGTATCGGCACCGATGACAGCTACACCCAAATCAGCTATTACCCTAACGGCCAGATGCAATGCATTAGTCGCGCGCAGGGTTTCAAACCGTTGGTGGTCGATGGCAAAGAGTACAAAGATTATCAGGGCGCGCTGCGCCAAGGCGAAAGCGCCTGTTATTACCCCGATGGCAAAGTCAAAAGCAGCGGGGTCTGGAAAGACGGCAGACTAACCACAGGCTGTGAAACACGTTTCGATGAAAATGGAAAACAGACCGCCCCCGGCCCTAAAGGCTGCGTGATTCCGAAATGGGAGTATGAACAATGAGATCCCACACAGGAGAAACGCTCAGTAATCGATGATTCTGCATGGATGTGCGGATGATTCATATCCTTTCGAAAGTGGCACCGCGTTGAGTGAGGTTATATGGAGGCAGGAGCTTTCCATGACTCACTCAATGGGACAACGATAAGCCCCGCCGTTTTCTTGGGGAAATTGAGTCGCCGAGGTTTATAGGTCGCTCAGTGGTATTATTCAACGACGACTCAGGCTTAAGATCTCGTCGGGAGTTGTCTGCTTTGGGCGAACAGCGGAAGTTCACTGTTATTTGTCCAATTAGTTAGGGCATCAATAACATCTGGTTGTATTAATCAAAAGGAAATAGTCAGTTGGTGGAGCATAGTTTTGACATATTGCTCAAATCTCTATTGACCGATTTTAAATCGGTCTTAATATTTTGGCATATATTCTCTGAAGCATTATTAATATAGTGTTGATCTTTGGCATCACTGCGTTGCCTCCAACCATTGCATACTATGTTTCATAGTTTTGCGTTACGTTAAGTAGGTATAACCAATGAAATGTGCGTTAATTTATGATTTTGATGGAACTCTAGCAGAAGGTGATTGTGCCCAACACGGACTTATGCCCGCTTTAGGAATTGATGATGTTGCTTCTTTTTGGCAGTCCGTTAAACAACGGGCCAAGAATGATGATGGCGATGAAATATTGTCTTATCTTGGACTTCTTGCTGAGAAAGCAAGTGAACTTGGTTCCCAAGAGTTAACTGAAGCCAACTTGGAAAAACATGGAAAATCAATCCCGCTATTCCCCGGTGTTGAAGGCTGGTTTGAGCGAATAAATGATTATGCTCAACAACACGGTTTGGAATTATATCATTACATAATTTCCAGTGGTTTAGATGCGATGATTAGAGGGACATCCATAGGCTGTAAATTCCGTGATATCTATGCATGTAAATATCATTATTCTCCTGATGGTAAATCCGTTACATGGCCAGCACAAGCAATCAATTACACTACAAAAACTCAATTTTTATTTAGAATAAATAAAGGCATTCCTAACTCATGGGATAATGCAGCCATCAATAAATTTATTGAGCCTGAAGATCGCGAGATCCCTTTCCAAAAAATGATATACTTTGGAGATGGAGACACAGACATTCCAGCAATGAAAATGGTTCGATATCAAGGCGGAGTTTCTTTGGCTGTATTTGACAATAAAAAATGGAATAATCAGACTACGCAAGAAAAAGTTGAGAAGTTAATCGCTGAAGAGAGAGCTAATTATGTTGTTCCTGCTTTGTATAATGAGGGGAGTCAATTGGATGTTACAGTAAAAGGACTGTTACAATTATTTAAGAGAAAGGGATAGTCAGGCAATGATGTCCGCCCCTAGCACAATGCAGTCATTGCGAACGTGGCACAGTCCGCTTTGAGCGAAGCGGACATTCATAGCGCTGGCACGAGTGCTTCATAGAATAGTGGCAACCCAGTCAGCAAACGCGCGAACGGCCGGTGAAAGAAAACGCTGATGCGGATAAAGTAATGTGAGCGGGACTGATGGCGGCTGCCAGTCAGCCATAACCTCGACAAGTCTCCCTTCCTGAAGATTCTCAAAGACGATGCTTTCAGCAAGCTGTGCCAGCCCAAAACCGTCAAGACACATTTTAATATAGAGCCCCGTTTCGTTAACGGCGGCATTTCCCTTTACTGGCACGGACAAAGTCTCAGTGCCACGCAGGAAATGCAGTTCATCCGCGCGCCTGGCAGAACCGGAAAAGTAGTGAATGGCCCGATGCTGTGACAACTCTTCTGGGCTATCAGGAATACCATACTCCCTGAGATAGTTCGGTGAGGCGCAAGTGATCCACCGAAAACGACCAAGCGGACGGGCCACAAGCGTAGAGTTATTCAGCTCCCCCGTCCTGATTACGCAGTCCACACCCTCCTGAACGAGATTGACCTGTCGATCGCTTACCCCAATCATCAGGTAAATATCAGGATAAAGCCGGTAAAAGTCTTTCAGATTTGGCATAACGATGAAATGGGCTATCCCACCCGGCATATCAACTCGCAGACGCCCCTGTGGTCGCCTGACGGAATCCTTCAGGCCGGATTCCGCATGTTCGATTAATGAGAGAATTTCTCTGCACTCACTGAGATACTGCAAACCCTCCGGGGTAAGGCTGACCCGTCTCGTTGTCCGGTTAAGCAGACGTACCTGCAGATATTTCTCAAGACTTTGAATGGTACTGGTAACCGTTGAAGCAGGCAGTGAAAGCGCTTCTGCCGCCCGTACGAAGCTTCCGGCTTCAGCCACTCGTATAAAGATCTGCATAGCCTGTATACGATCCATTTTTCCTCTCCCCGGCAATCAGTGACTCTTATTATTCGCAGATTATGAATTATGAAAACGGTTTGAGCACCTTTTTAAGGTTAATTGAGTGACGTATCGTTTTCCTGATTTTCAGGAAAGAGGCTGTATAAATGACCGATTACATCAGAAACATTGTTAATAACCAGGTTGTAAACCCGCCTGTAACCTTGGTTCGGGGCGCAACAATCCTGAGCATGGATGACAGCGTGGGTAACATTGAACGCGGCGACATTCTTATCAGTGGTTCAACCATTACCGCTGTAGGTCAGAACCTGGACGTACAGGATGCGCACGTAATAGATGCCACGAACATGATTGTCATGCCGGGGATGGTGGATTCTCATCGTCACGCATGGGAAGGTCAGTTGCGCCGCATCAACCCTAATACCACCTGCCTAGACGACTACAGTAACGCCACGCACTTCTCTTTCGCCAAATACTACCACCCTGCCGATATCTATGTTGGTAACCTGCTTACCGCTCTGGGGGCTATTGACGCGGGTATTACCACCGTGATTGATAATTCGCACAATAGCCGCACCGCTGCGCATTCGGACGCCGCCGTAGAGGCCCTGCTTGATTCGGGTATTCGCGCCATCCACGCCTCCGGTGCACCGGTCTCGGGCGAATGGGACAGAGCGCACTGGCCGGGCAACTGGCAACGCCTGCAGGAGAAATATTTCAAAAACAACCCCGAAGGGCTTGTTACTCTTGGCGTCATGGCACAGCTGGAGCCAGAGTTGTGGGCCGAGGCCCGCAGGCTGGAACTGCCAATCGTCACTGAATTCTTTGGCGCTGAAATGGCCTCTGAGCTTGAATCGCTGCATCAGCAGGGGCTTCTTGGGCCGGACAATATTTTCAATCACTGCACGTCACTGCCTGACGAGGGATGGAAGATCCTGCGGGAAGCGGGTGTTCGCGTGAACGTCTGTCCCCGCTCCGATGCACACTATGGCATCGAAGGCGGTATGTATGCCATTGAGGCTGCGCATCGCCACGGCATCAGCCCGGGACTCAGCGTTGATAACGAAACGTCCTACAGTACCGACATGTTTATGGAAATGCGCGTGGCATTTTACCTGCAAAGGGTGATGGGCATGCACCAGCAGCACTGCTGCGATCCCGCACATTCGCTGAAAACTCTTCCGGCAGCACAGCTCCTTAAAGCAGCGACCCTCGACGGTGCGGCCTGTGCAGGGTTGCAGGACAAAGTTGGCAGCCTGACGCCGGGCAAACAGGCCGATCTGATCCTGATTAACGCCGGCGACATCAACCTCTACCCGTCCGGGAATGCCTTTGGCACAGTGGTACATGCGACGGAGCGCAGCAACATCGATACCGTCATGATCGGCGGGCGCATCGTCAAGCAGAACGGCAAAGTCCTGGGCGTGGACAGCACACGTCTTCGTGCAGTCATTGATGAATCGCGTGAGCATCTGTTTGCCGCCGCCGGATATGAGCCTGACATTTTTGCGGAAACCTTCCTGCCCCTGAAGCAAGCACACTGACAGGTAAACGCATGAGCATGATTTATTACGCCATCGCTTTTGCAGCTGGTCTCGAGATCACTCTGCAGACCACCCTGAACAGCCAGCTGGCGCGAGGGCTCGGGGGCGATCCTGTCACCGCCGCGTTGTTTTCCTTCGCTGCCGGAGCGTTCAGCCTTGGGATTTATTCACTGCTGCGCGGGGGATTATTGACTTCTCTTGCAGCCATTTCGTCACAACCGTTGTGGAGTCTGGCGGGAGGCCTGATCGGGGCCTGCGCTCTGTTCAGCTATGTCGTACTCGCGCCAAAAATCGGATTTTCAGCCCTGCTCGGGTTGGCGATTGTCGGACAGTTACTTTCATCACAGATGATTGACCATTTTGGTCTGCTGGGTGCCATACGAAGGCCGGTTTCGTTGCTCAGACTGGGTGGAATGCTGGTCATGCTGGCCGGGCTTGCCGTCATGCTCTTTGGCGATCGCCTGTCACAACGTTTTCTGAGCTGACAGAGAAAACTCATACGCCCGTGGCGTCAGAAACTAATCCACTTTACGGCAGGGAATCCCCGCCTCTCTAAGGTAATAAACAATGCTTACTATTGCAGCTTATGCCAGCAATGAACTGGGAGAGTGTCCCCTCTGGTGCGAAAGGACACATCGCCTGTACTGGACAGATATTGAGGGGAGTGAATTACTCGCTATACAGGAAGACAGTGAAGAAATCAGCCGATGGCCCTTACCGGAGCGCCTCGGCTCATTTGCGCTGACCGATGAAGAACACATTCTGCTGATGGGTTTCGAATCCTGCCTGGGCTATTACGATCTTCAGAGCGGCATGTTTACCTTGGTTGCCGCCTCTCCCGGCGCACCAGGAACGCGTATTAACGATGGCCGCTGCGATCGTGCCGGAAACTTTGTCTTCAGCACGATGCACGACGGCTATCCGGTGGAGCCGATCGGTAAATTTCACAGGCTAAATTCTGTCAGTCTGGAAACGGAAACACTCGACCTGCCCGCTGTTGCCATTCCTAACAGCATCTGCTTTAGCCCAGATGGAAGCACTATGTATTACAGCGACTCCATGCAGGGACGAATCTTTTGCTGTGATTATCCTTCGCTCCGCAATCAGCGAATTTTTACTGAAGTCGAAGGTGGCGGCGCGCCTGATGGTTCCTGCATTGATGCACAGGGTTATCTGTGGAACGCCGAATGGGGCGGCAGTCGGGTTGTTCGTTACAGCCCAGAGGGAGAAACGCACAGTATTCTGTCTGCTCCTGCCATCCAGACTACCTGCCCGGTGCTCGGCGGTTCGTCACTGAACACGCTTTTTTGCACCAGTGCACGTGTTGGACTTACTGAACCAACCACATATGACGGTGCACTTTTCAGTATCCGGTCACCATTTTTTGCCGGATTGCCAGAAAGCCGCTTTGGCTTAATCTCATCCAGACGTTGCAGGCGGAAGCGGATGAGGCACTGATGCTGGATCCGCAATGCGCGACTGATTTCTCAAGTAATAAGGAAAAGGACAACATTGTGTTTTCTTTCAGACGGAATTGTGGTGTGGAAAGTCAACCGTTACCATAAGCCCGCCTTCTGCAGATGTACTTAGGTATACGTTGCTGTTGTGTTGCTGGGCAACCGCTTTGACTATTGCCAGTCCCAGTCCACTCCCGCTTTGCATCTGATTGGGATCGCGAAAAAATCTATCGAACACGCGCTCCCTCAATTCAACTGGAATACCGGGCCCTGCATCTGAGACACGTAACTGCGTGGATTTATCTAATGATCGAAGATCTACCTCAACCCGTCCGCCCTCAGGACTGTACTTCACGGCATTTTCAATGACATTGTCAATCAGCGACATCAGGCGTTCCCTAACACCTGTAATCCATATTTCATCATGGGAGTAGAATTCAAGCTCAATCCTGCGCCCAGCCGCTAGCGGTGCCAACACGGCCATTCGCTCTTGTATGAGCGTCGTCAGCGGCGCTGGCTCCATAACCGTGTCAATGCGTGCTTCGCTGTGCATCAGCAGCAGCAGTTGATTGACGAGACGAGCAGCACGGCCATTGCTGCGGATAATCCCTGCAAGCAACGCCTGTTGATTATCGCTGCTTATATAGGCCTGCAAAGCCTCAACATTGATTCGCATCGCAGCCAGGGGGGTACGCAGCTCATGAGCGGCATCGGCAATGAAAACCCTTTCCCTTTCAGCACTTTCTCGCACCCTGGCAAGAAATATATGAATAGCGTCCACCATTTGGCGAAGCTCCCTGTGCTTTGGTACTTCTTTTAAGGGGGAGAGATCTTCTGGAGTTCGTAAGGCAATTTCATTTACCACCTTGTTCCAGGGTCGCATTGCAATGCGGATTGACAGCCACGCGGGAAACAAAAGAAAAGGAATGCATACCAGCAGCGGCAATATGTAGTATCCACGCGAGTTCAGGTATATAAAGAAGTTCCAGCCTCCGGCAGGGGTGACCAGCGTTACCTCCGCGTCGGAGCTCCCGGACTTTAGCGTACGGCTAGTCCAGGTACGACCATCGCTCTGAATACTCTGTATTTTCCCATATCGGGTGTTTGTCACCCCTGCCGGAGCGCCATCAGATGAATAAATTATCTCTTTATTGTTCCGAACGATTAGGCTGATTGACAGTTCTGGATCTTCCCCTCCGCCATAACTTTCCTGCAACGCCTTGCTGAACTTTTCCAGCACATCGGTTAGATCCTGCGGGCGATCCCCCATACGATCAACCAATGTAAGAATGGTTTCGTAAGTCTTATTGCCCAATAGCATAGAGGGGCTACGCAAGTTCTCCCATAAAATGTAGGTCAGAAAAAGACACCAAAGCAGCGTAAGCAATAGCATTTGGGCGATCATCATTCTCCGTACGAGCGTTGGGATTCTTAGGTGGCGCCAAAAATTGCGCATCAACCTGCCCCCTTCTGAATCGGTACGGTATCAATGACATACCCTACGCCCCGCACCGTTCGCACATAGCCCTCGCCGATTTTGCGACGCAAATTGCCCATATGCACATCGAGAGGATTGCTCATGTTTTCTTTTGCACCGAATATCTTTTCTTCCAGAAACCGTCGTGTAAGCACGCGGTCAGTGCGCAGCATTAACGTTTCAAGCAGCGCGTATTCACTTGCCGTCAAATCAATATTACGTGCCCCCACCGTCACGCGTCGCGTCGGCACATGGAGAGATAATCCTCGAATTTCTATCACCTCATTCTGAAAACCGTAACTGCGCCGCGCAAGGGCTCTCACCCTAGCCAACAATTCAGCGAGAACAAAAGGTTTGACGAGATAGTCGTCTGCACCGGCATCCAGCCCAGCCAGACGATCTTGCAGAGTGCCTCGGGCAGTCAGGATGATAACGGGGATCCCCTTGAACTGCTGACGCAGGTTCGCCATCAGGCTCATGCCATCACCGTCAGGCAGGCCGAGGTCGAGCAATACAAGTTCTGGCACGCAGAGAGCGAGTTGATGCAGCGCATCCACTTTACGGCGCACCCATATGACATCTAATCCTTGATCTTCAAGGGCAATACGTACGCCATTGCCGAGATCGAGGTCGTCTTCAATTAGGAGAATGTTCACAATAGTTACTTTATCAACAGTGAATGAAGAACGTCTGAAGAAAAAACGGTATCAGGAAATCTACCAGATTTGCCACCCGGTGCTAACTTCAGTATTTCTTCATTTTTGGCTCATGAGAACTTCAGGGTGAGCATTCAAACTGCGCGTTCTGGTGTTTAAAACCGCTTGTATCGTAATCAGTTGAATCCACAAGGACTTCTTTAATGAGAAACATCGAACTGCATCATAAGTTCCTTCATTCGCTCTCGGGGCGTACCCTGAAAAAATTATTGTCGGGCGCTGTCCTGGCGTTACTGGCCACCCCAATATTGGCAGCAGAACAGAAACAGGGCAACGAGTTGACCCTGGGAGGAGGCGTGGATGTTGCGCCACGTTATTCTGGTTCGGATGAAAACCGCGTCACGACTGCCCTGGTGATTGATTACTCTATGGTAAATGGTTTCTTCGTCAGCACTACGCGTGGTATCGGTTACGGTAACAACATCGGCAAGTTGGATTACAGCGCGGCGCTGAGCTATCGCGCAGGCCGTAAGGACCGTGACGTGGACAGCGACTCGATCAACTACGGTAGCGACCACTTGCGAGGTATGGGTGACATCAAAGGATCGGCCATCGGTGTGCTTGGTCTGGGGTATAAGGTGACGGACTGGCTTAATTTGCAATTGCAGGCTGAGGTGCCGGTTTCTCAACGAAGCAATGGTGAAGCCCTGCATTTTGGCATTATCAGCCCGCTCTATACGTCATCGAAAAATTCCATCACGCTGGCGCTGACCAGCAGTTGGGGGACTAGCGAGTACATGCAGACTTACTACGGGGTAAATGCATCACAGTCGGCCGCATCGGGGTTTGCCCAACATGATGCCGGATCGGGGATTTATGCCTATTCACTGAACACTGACTGGACGCACAAGTTCAACCAAAATTGGAGCATGGTTGCCGCAGCAGGCTTTACGCAGTTGACTGGTGATGCACGCAATAGCCCAATTGTTCAACGAAAAGCATCGCCTACCGGAAGCCTGAAGGTGACATATAGCTTCTGATCGTTATTAGACGCATGCTTCCAGGCAGCTTGTGGCTATGCACTGTCAATCAGTACACATTCGAACCGCCCCAGTTCAGATGATGGGGCGGTACTCAGCTCACCCACTCGCCCTGCTTATGCCCTGTTACTCAGAGTGTAAGTCTCCCGTCAAACCGCCCCATCCGCTTTTGGCAAATCGGATCTAACTCGCCGTGATGTTTACAGCGTCTGTTTTGGCACTAGGCGGCCAAAGCGAGGAGTTGTTAGGTCTGCTTTGAGCGAAGAGCGGACGTCAGCGGCTCGGGATAAAGGCATTAATATGACAATGAGTAAAAAATCGAGTGTTGCGGTGCGCCAGAATTAAACGCTAAGGGAGATAATAGAGTCAGCGCATTCTTTCACCATTAACTAGTTTGATCAGCGATGTAAGGACGTTGACTGCAGCCGGGATGTTTTCTGAATAGGTATTTCCGTAACCTATGACCAGTCCGCTAGCTGAGCCGGTACTCTCACAGTATGAAGACAGAGCCTGAACACCAAGGCCTCGCTGACGGGCAAGTTCGGCGATCCTTTTATCATCAGTTCCCGGTGCGAGCCTCAACGTCAGGTGAATGCCTGATTTACCACCGAGTATCTGATCATGAGCGAAATTTGCTGTCAGCGCATCCCGTAAAATCCGCTGAAGCTCCCGGTAGAGGCGACGCATTCTTCCCAGATGGCGGCCAAACTCTCCGCTTTTCATAAAATCAGCCAGAGCCAGTTGTTGAAGATGTTGGCCGTTTCGCAGTACTTCATTAAGAATATTTCCTGCTTGCTCAATGATGCTTGCTGGTAGCACTACAAATCCAATTCTCAACGAGGGAAACATAGTTTTACTGAACGACCCTATGTAAAGGACGGGCGCGTTTTCAAGCAGTCCCTGCATACACGATATTGGACTGCCAGAGTGCCTGAAATCACCATCATAATCGTCCTCAATGATCCAGGCCCCAGTCTTTTCTGCCTCAGAGATAAGCGCAAGCCTTCGCGAAACGGACAGCACAGCGCCAGTGGGATATTGATGTGCTGGCGAGGTATAGATCAGTTTTGGAATAGGAGTCTGCCAGGCTTCATCAGGCACCCGCATGCCATCCTCGTCAACGGCCATCATAACCGTCCTGAGCTTGCCCGCATTGAATGCCGCTCTGGCACCGTAATAACCCGGATCTTCCATCCAAACCGTATCACCGGGGTCCGTCAGCAAATTCACGCAGAGTTCCAGTGCCTGCCTTGCCCCTTCGGTAATGATTATAGAGGATGCCTCACAGCGAACCCCTCGCGCAATAAAGAGATGCGTTGCGAGTGCTTCACGAAGGATGCGTTCGCCCATTGGCTCGGCATAGCCCAAGGAGCTTGGTAACAGTTGCCTGGCTGCGCGGTCAAGGGAGCGTCGCCAGGCAGAGAGAGGAAACTCCCTGAGCGCAGGCATACCGGGGGACAGAAGGGCATCTGCTGGCAGGCTACGGGCATTATCCACAAACGGGCTCAGACGTTCGGCTAGCTTAACGTCAGACATGTGCAGTTTTAACGCGGGTGCTATTACACGCTCGGAACCAGACAGAGCAGCCACACGTGTACCCTGGCGGTCGGCCAGGATATATCCCTCAGCCGCCAGTTGATCATAAACATTCACAACAGTATTACGAGATATGCCCAGCTCTTTCGAAAGCGCACGGGAGGACAAAAGCTCTTTCTCCGGAGGCAGAAAACCGCTCAGGATCGCATGACGGATACGCTCTTTGAGCTGTTTCTGTAAGGATATCCGCTCACCATCCGCAGTGGTCGCTCCCGGATGCAGAGGTTCAGTTATATCAAACATTTTATGGCCCCATAAAAATGAGACTTTGTGGACCTTTTTATAATACCACAAATACTTCATTCTCTTTATTTGGTGATTTCCTTACGGTGATAGAGGAGTTAATAATATTCATGAATCAGAGAGTAAATAATTTTCAACAGCCAGTCGGTGCAGAGCTGCCAGACTGGCGCAGCGCGAACGTTCCCGATGGGAAAAACCTGAAAGGACGCTACTGCCGCGCTGAGCGCATCAATGTTGAACGCCATGCTGCTGAACTTTACGAGGCTTACGGTGAAGCAACAGATGGACGTGACTGGACGTATCTCCCGGCAGGACCTTTCGAAACATTTGAATCGTGGTGTGCTTATCTGAGGAACATCGAGAAAGCGACGGACCCTATGCATTATGCCGTCATCGATTTAGCCACGGATCAAGCTGTGGGTACTTTTGCTCTAATGCGTATTGACGCGTCTAACGGAGTCATTGAGATGGGCTATGTAACCTATTCTTCTCTCATGAAACGTACACGGATCTCAACAGAAATCACCTACCTCGTGCTCAACTACGTTTTCGAAGAGCTTGGCTATCGACGGCTTGAGTGGAAATGTGATTCATTGAATGCACCTTCAAGAGATGCCGCCATACGCTATGGTTTTACCTTGGAAGGTGTTTTCCGCCAGGCAGTCGTCATCCATGGGCGCAACCGTGACACAGCCTGGCATTCCATAATAAATAGTGAATACATAGCGCTGTGCAATGCTTACGAAAAATGGCTCTCACCTTCTAACTTCGACGAAAATGGGTTCCAGCAGGAAAAGCTAAGTAAGTTCATTGCCGAGGCACGGCTTATAGTGGGCGGGCAGTAAGAAAAATATACCTGATGGCGATGTTTTTCACTGATGCTAATGCTGTTCTGTGCGCCCGGAATCGCCAGCTAGTTCTTTGCCCTGCAGGTAACGCTTTACTTGGAGCCTAATATTAGTTTTGAAGTGGTCAACAAAAACTGGCCACCACTTTAGAGCTTTTCCAGTATCGATTTTCCGATTCGTTGGGGGGTAACCCGCCGTCATATTCATGCGGCCTGAGCGCGCTGTAATACCCAACGATATAATCTGTTATTTCATGGGCAGCATCGCTGAAGCTTACGTAACCAGTCACTGGCACCCACTCATTCTTCAGATTCCTGAAGAAGCGCTCCATCGGGCTGTTATCCCAGCAGTTTCCACGTCGACTCATACTCTGTTTGATCCGGTACCGCCACAGTAACTGTCGGAACTGCCTGCTTGTATAATGACTACCCTGATCGCTGTGGAACATCACTCCGTCTGGCTTTCCGCGAGCTTCCCATGCCATTTCAAGCGCTTTGGCCGTCAGTTTGCTATCCGGGGAGAGCGATATTGCCCAACCCACAGGTTTCCTCGCGAACAGATCGAGAACAACTGCAAGGTATGCCCAGCGCTTACCTGTCCAGATATACGTCACGTCGCTGCACCACACCTGATTTGGCTCTGTCACCGCGAACTGCCGCTCAAGATGATTCGGAATAGCGACGTGTTCGTGACCCCCACGTTTATATCGATGAGTCGGCTGCTGGCAACTGACCAGCCCCAGCTCTTTCATCAGTCTGCCAGCAAGCCAGCGTCCCATCCGATAGCCTCTCTGGGTTGCCATTGTGGCGATGCTCCTTGCTCCGGCAGAACCATGGCTGATGTTATGCAGCTCCATTACCTGACTTCGTAATACAACCCGCCTGCCGTCTGGTTTTTCAGGACGGTTTTGCCAGTATTTGTAGCTGCTACGATGAACCCCGAATACGTGGCAGAGAGATGCCACTGGATAACGCGCCCTGAGTTTCCCGATTAACGAGAACTGTTCAGGGAGTCTGACATCAAGAGCGCGGTAGCCTTTTTTAATATTTCGTTTTCCATTTCAATACGTTGTAGCTTTTTCTTTAGCTCACGTATTTCGGTTTGTTCCGGTGTAATAGGGGAGGCTTTTGGCGTTTTTCCCAGCCGTTCATCACGCAGCTGTTTTACCCATTTAGTCATCGTAGAAAGGCCAACGTCCATGGCCTTAGCTGCCTGAGCGGCTGTGTAATTTTGATCGACAACCAACTGGGCTGGTTCACGTCTGAATTCAGGACTAAAATTTTTTCTTTTCATTGGTGCACCTGTGTTGTTCTGAGATGAGCATATCACCTCTATTCAGGTGGCCAAATTCAGTAAACCACTTCAAGCCTCCAGAAAATTTAGATACATCAGTAGAACGGGATTTTTTGAAACTCAGGCCTTAGTGAGAGGCCTGTTTCAACAGCAGCTGCGCCACTTCTCTTGCGCTATCGGCCGCGCTGTCATCACCCATCACGTGTGACATGGTGATAGCGCCCTCCATCAGAATCAGCAACTGTCTGGCCAGGGTTGACGGTCGCTCGATGTTTAATTGCCCTGTGAGTTCAAGCGCGTAATCCAGCAATTTTTGTTTATGAAGCTTCGCGATCTGGCGAACGGGATCGGCAGGGTCACCGACTTCTCCAGCCGTGTTAATAAAGGCACAACCACGAAAGCCATCTGACTCAAACCAGCCTTTGAGTACAGTGAACATATTCAGGATGCGCTCCTGAGGGGTAGTGCCTTTATCACATTCAGTTCTGAACCAGTGCATCCAGCGGGCATCACGCGCATTCAACGCGGCGGCTGCCACGTCATCCTTGGTCGCGAAATAGCGATAAATACTTTTCCTTGCGACGCCAGAGGTCTTGACCAGAAGGTCCATGCCTGTGGCATGAATGCCGTTCTGATAGATAAGTTGCTCAGCGGTCGCCAGGATTTTTTCTCGGGTATCGTTCGGCTTTTTGTTCATAAATTAATGGTGGAACGATCGTTCTACCTAGTCAAGCATCAGCCTGAAAACATTTTTCAAAAAGTGACGCGTGCAACACGTGTGGGAGAGTGAGTTCCCCTCCCCTAAATCAATAGACCGCGATATGAGAACGTCCGCTCTTCTGGCAAAGCAGTCTGTCGGATTAGGAATGATTCAGAGAAACAAAGGGGTCAGCTCAGATCTAATACATCTGGTGCGCACCACTGACGGTCCGGAAGGCGGGTATGGGCATTGAAGGGACCGCGTTAGCGGCATCATTCATGCAAAATTCAGGATTTTTAGGGCGCCGGCGATTGGGCGCCCTCAGTCGGGCGTGGCATCAGTGCGACAGAAAAATAGCCCTGTTTATCACCACAAAACCCGATTATTTCTTATATTGGAATGCGTATCACTGCCACAGAGATATTGCTCCGCAATGACAGGGATTAATAACGCTCCAGCCAGTGGGCGTAAGGTGCTGGCAACGTCCACGAGGCGCGCTCGATGCCCAGCTCGCGGGCGGCCTGATAGCTCCAGTGTGGGTTCGCCAAATGCGCTTTGCCTACCATCACCAGATCCAACTGACCCGATGCGACAGCCTGTTCAGCCAGTTCCGGCGTGCCGAAGCCCCAGGCGGAAGAGACAGGAAGATCGGCCTGCTCGCGTACCTGTTTAGCAATCGGCCCCATAAAGGCAGGAGCCCACGGAACATTCGCTTCCGGCGTAGAAAAACCAATGCTGACGCTCAGCATATCCAGCCCTGCGGCTTTAAAGCGGCGCGTGAGTTCAATGGATTCCTGCAAGGTTTCTTCATCACGGCCGTCAAATTCAATTACGCCGAAACGGGCGGTCAGCGGCAGGTGTTGTGGCCATACGTCGCGAACGGCAGCCAGCGTTTCCAGCAGAAAACGGCTGCGGTTGTCAAAACTGCCGCCGTACTGATCGTTACGCTTGTTGGAATGAACGGAGAAGAAGCTCTGTGCCAGATAGCCGTGAGCAAAGTGCAGCTCCAGCCATTCAAATCCAGCTTCCAGTGCACGGCGAGCCGCCGCGACAAAATCATCACGAACGCGGGCGATATCTTCCAGCGTCATTTCCTGCGGTTGTTTGGACAGGTTCGCGCCGAAAGCTTCTGCGGAAGGGGCAATGGTCTGCCAACCGCGTGAGTCGCCAGCAGGAATATGATCGTCGCCTTCCCAAGGAATATTCGCGCTGGCTTTGCGTCCAGCATGCGCAATCTGAATTCCCGGTACGGAGCCTGCATCCTTAATGGATTTAGCGACCTTGGCAAACGCCTGCGCCTGCTCATCGTTCCAGATACCCGTGCAGTGCGGCGTGATGCGGCCTTCGGGTGCGACAGCCGTCGCTTCCACGATAACCAACCCGGCACCGCCGCGCGCCAGTGAGGCATAATGCACCTGATGCCACTCGTTGATCAGGCCATCATTCGCGGAATAGGTACACATCGGTGGAACAGCAATTCGGTTGCGTAACGTAATATCTTTCAGCTTGAAGGGTTGAAACAGTGCGGACATAACATTTCCTACCTTGTTTGGTTAATTCGATATTTCGATATTATTCGAATAATGGATTTTAGACAACCCTGACACTATAATTCGCCCATGAGACCTTTTAAGCACCCTACCCCCGATGAGTTTACCCTTGAGCGCGTCCTGTACGCCTTAAGCGATCCCCTGCGCTTGGAAATCGTCCGCCGTCTGGCTATGCAGGGCGAGGCAACATGCAGCGAACTTGACGGCGGTCGCCCAAAATCCAGCGTGTCGCACCATTTTCGCGTCTTGCGTGACTCGGGCCTGCTGCATACCACCAACATCGGCACCACGCACATCAACCGACTGCGCCACAGCGACATGCAACAGCGCTTTCCCGGCCTGCTCGACGCCATTTTGTCTCAACCTGCCGAGTAAAGTTACGAAGGGCGTAGAGATAGCACGACTAAATCCACATAGTGAACCGCTATCAAAACCGTTTCACTAATTCCACGATCGTTTCTGCATTTCTCCGCCGTTCCCTTTATACTGTGCGTTTTGTACGAAGACGAATGGCGAGACCCCCTCCGTAATGATGAACAACGATGTCCTGCGCAGCGTGCGCTATATGCTGAATTTCAATAATGACCACCTGCTGAAGATCCTGGCGCTGGTGGAGATGACCGTCCCTCCCCTGCAGTTGGCGAGCTACGTCAAAAAAGAGGGAGAGGAAGGCTATCAGCCTTGCCCGGACATCGTGATGAGTTATTTCCTGAACGGGCTGATTCTGCAAAAACGCGGTCAAGATGAAAACCAGCCTGCACCGCAGTTTGAGCGCAAGATGACCAACAATATTATTCTGAAAAAGCTGCGTGTCGCGTTTTCACTAAAAACGGATGATATTCAGGCGATCCTGCTGGCACAAAATTTTCGCATTTCAGTGCCGGAAGTCACCGCGATGATGCGCGCGCCTGACCATAAAAACTATCGCACCTGCGGCGATCAGGTGATCCGCTACTTCCTGAAAGGGCTGACGGCACGAGTACGCAAAGGCTAAAAGCGCCGTTAACGAAAGACGTGGGCGTTGCCTGACGGACCTTTTCTTGTAAAGGCATCAGCAACGCTCGGTTTTTAGGACGGTATTGTTTAGTGCGATATCGTTTAGGACGGTATCAATGCTGTGTGTCATGCAAGATGGCCGCGACCAGTTGCTCCAGCTCTTCTTCCTCAAGCTGAGTGACCTGCTGCACGCTGTTCTTATCCATTCCCGTTAGCAATAAATTACGGGCAATTTGTCTGGCACTGTTTTTCATCCCTTGTTCAATGCCCTGCTCCAATCCTTGCTGAATACCGCGTTGGATGCCTTCCTCGAATCCCATTTTTTTCAATTGTTCGGCGATCGTCATAATGTCCTCCTGACCGGTTGATAGCGGTGCAGCCAGTGCGTCAATGAAATCTGCGGGCTTGGATGTGTTTCCCGCTTGTGCAATATAAAATAACAGCGCCCGACGCTGCGTCAGCGGCACCGACCAGCGTTCAAATAGTAACCCAATCTCCCGCGCCAACTCCAGCATATCACGGGTACGAATATGCTTCTGTACCAGTCACGTGCAAAACTATTCATTTTTAAAACAAGGCGCTGGCTGTAGGCAGGGAGTCGTTGCCGTCAGGCGGCTGCATGTTTTTCCATCGTCAAGCGCGCAGGAGCAGCGTCGACGTGCAGCGCAGGATGACGGCAGAAGCGAACGACGTCACCCACCACCAGCAGGCTCGGCGACTGTGGCTGATAGCGAGCCAACAATGCGGGTAAGGTTTCCAGCGTTGCCGTTAATAATCGCTGATCCGGCTGGGTGCCGCGTTCGATAATCGCGACGGGCGTCTGCGCGGACAGACCGTGTTCGATCAGGCGCTGGCACAGTCGACTGCTGTGGCTCAGCCCCATATAGAACACCAGCGTTTGCTGGCTGTCCGCCAGCGTCGGCCAGTCCAATTGCGGTTCGCCATCGCGCGAATGGCCGGTCACGAAGCGTACCGACTGCGCACAGGCCCGGTGCGTCAGCGGTAGCCCCACTGCTGCCGCACAGCCTGTCGCGGCAGTAATACCGGGCACCACATGACAGACAATCCCGGCCTGCTGGGCATAGTCCATCTCTTCGCCGCCGCGACCAAAAATAAAGGGGTCGCCACCCTTGAGACGAATCACCCGCTGCCCAGCCTGCGCCAGTTCAACCAACAGCTGATTGATTTTCTCCTGCGACAAACGGTGGCAGCCGCGCGTTTTTCCGACATCGATACACAGCGCCTGCTCCGGCACCAAATCCATAATCTCCGCCGACACCAGCCGATCGTAGACCACCACATCCGCCTGCTGGATTGCCCGCAGCGCCTTCAGCGTCAGCAGTTCTACATCGCCCGGCCCCGCGCCTACCAGCCAGATTTCACCGCCGAGTACAGGCTGACGCCCCTGGCCCTTCGCCAATATTGATTGTGTTGTCATCATGTCACACCTCATTACGCCGTGGCGCTCAACCTGCTTTTTTCAATTCATTGACCGTTATCGGCACATGCTGACTCAATAACGCCTTCAGTTCGGGGATACAGGAACCACAGTTGGTGCCGCATTTCAGCGTGCCACCTAACGCTGCCACGCTGTGACACCCCTTACGAATCGCACCGACGATGATCGCTTCGCCAACGCTATAGCAACTGCAAATCGTAGCTCCCTGCTTCACCTGTCCTTGTGGAGCCTGACCCGCCAGCAGCGCATGGCGCTCGTGCGGTAGCTGCGGTGGAGTAGCAAACGCCTGACGCACCGCATCGCTGTCGATACGCAGCGCCTGTGCACTCACATAGCAGGCCAACACCACGCGGCCATCGCACCAGCCAATCAGGTGAAACACACCATTGCCCTGCGCAACCTGACACTGCATATTTTCCAACCCATAATGTTCAGTCAGCCATGCCTGCCAGTCGTCTACCGGCACACGATCGGCAAACAGATACTGCGTCACGCCTTCATGAGGCACTTTGCTCCAGTAGGTAGCGGGCGGCGGCAGAACGTCATGCTCTGCGGGTAAGGTTAATGTCGCTGGAACGGGTTCGTCGGCAAAAAACAGCGTTGCCTGCCAGGCGGTATGCCAGGGCTGGATACGCACCCGGCTGTGTTTGCTTTCCGGCTGCCCGGAATACGGATCGGTAATCGGTGCGACTAAACTGTCAGCCCGTGCCTGAGCGCTGAACTGCTGATTCCAATGCATCGGTACAAACACGCTGCCGCGTGCCTGTCCGGCATCGAGTCGCGCCCGCGCCAGCATCCAACCGTGCACCGACGACAGACGCACCAGATCGCCCGCCTGAATATCATGCATCTGCGCATCCTGTGGATGCAGTTCGCAATAAGGTTCGCTGATATGACGCATCAGCCGAGCCGCTTTGCCAGTCCGCGTCATGGTGTGCCACTGATCGCGAATACGCCCAGTGTTCAGTATCAGCGGATAAGCCGCGCTCCACGGACTTTGCGGCAGCGACGGTGTTACCGCCACCAGACGCGCTTTGCCATCGGCATGCCAGAATCGGCCATCGTCACCCAGTCGGGCGCGCCCGTGTGGGTATGCCGCATTCACCGGCCACTGTATCGGCTCCAACTGCTGCCACTGCTGATTGCTGAGCGTCGCCAGCCCGCTGATATCAAACGCGCGGCTGCCATTATTCTCAAACCCAGACAACGCCGCATGTTCACGAAAGATTTCCGCCGGATGCTGATAAGCAAATGCCTCAGCAAATCCCATACGCTGTGCCACCTGACTCAGTATCCACCAGTTGGCTTTGGCTTCCCCCGGCGCGGGCAGAAAGGCGCGCTGACGAGACACACGGCGTTCGGAATTGGTCACCGTGCCGTCTTTTTCTCCCCAGCCCAACGCAGGCAGTAAGATATCAGCGGTTTCTGCGGTATCGGTATGACGCATCACCTCGGAGACGATCACCAGCGGGCAGCGTTCCAGCGCCTGTTTCACCCGGTCGGCATCCGGCATCGACACCACCGGATTAGTGCCCATGATCCACACCGCTTTAATATCGCCGCGTTCAACCGCGCGAAATAGGTCTACCGCATTCAGACCGGGCTGCGTCGCCACATTATCGCTCTGCCAGAAGCGCCCTACGCGCTCAATGTCCTGTGGCGTAAAACCCATGTGGCTGGCAAGCTGATTAGCTAACCCGCCGACTTCCCGTCCACCCATCGCATTTGGCTGTCCGGTTATCGAAAAGGGGCCGGAACCCGACACGCCGATTTTACCGCTCAGCAGATGCGCATTAATGATGGCGTTGCATTTATCACTGCCCGAAGACGATTGATTTACGCCCTGCGAATAGAGCGTGACCACTTTATCGCTGGTGCTGAACAGGTGATAGAAACACTCGATATCGGCTTCATCTAACCGACAGAACTCCGCCACCTGCGTTACCGACCACGCCTGCGCTGACTGTAATGCCTCTTCCACGCCGGAAAAACGCTCAACCAATTCGGCGCGATCGATACGTGGATCCTGCGCAATCCAATGCAGCAGGCCGTTGAACAGCCCGGCATCGCTACCGGGTTGCAGTGGTAGATGCAGATCGGCAATGTCGCAGGTCGCGGTACGTCGAGGATCGATCACCACCACCTGCATCTGTGGCCGCTGCTGTTTCGCCTGCACCAGCCTCTGATACACCACCGGATGTGCCCAGGCGGTATTAGAACCGACCAGCACTACCACATCCGCCAGCTCGATATCTTCATAATTACAGGGAACGGCATCCGCCCCTAGTCCGCGCTTATAGCCGATGACCGCCGACGCCATGCACAGCCGCGAGTTGGTATCCATATTGGCGACGCCAATAAAGCCCTTCATCAGCTTGTTGGCGACGTAGTAATCTTCCGTCAACAGCTGGCCTGACCCATAAAACGCCACCGACTGTGGGCCGTGTTGCTGCATAGTCGCCAGCAACCGTTCGGCCACTGTATCGAGCGCCTGCTCCCAGCTCACGCGACGCCCTTCCACCAGCGGCCATAGCAGCCGACCTTTCAAATCCAGCGTCTCTCCCAGCGCGGATCCTTTGACGCACAGGCGCCCCAAATTCGCTGGGTGTACGGGATCCCCGCTGATCTTTACCCCACCTTGCCCATCGTGTTCTGCCAGCACGCCACAGCCGACGCCACAATACGGACAGGTTGTCCGACAGACGTGCGCATTCATGATGCTTTCGCCATCGCAGTGTCTGCCAGAGCGACACTTTCAGGCACGGCCAGCGGTTGACGGCATACCCAAATCTCGTCGTCTTCCACACGCACCGGCCAGGCACGCACGTACAGCGCACTGTCATCCGGGCTGACGCCGTCTCGCAGTTTGAATCGTTTTTTGTACAGCGGAGAAATCACGACTGGCTCACCCGCCACGTCACCCAGTAGCCCACGCGACAGCACGTTCGCCCCACTGCCCGGTTCGTGGTTTTCTAACGCGTACACCTGCTGCTCGCTACCCGGCAGGTGGAACAGCGCGATTTGCTGCTGTCCGAGGCGCGCCGCCATGCCAGCATGACGCGGAATATCACCCAGCGTCGCGACCAGCACCCACTCCGCTTCATGAGCGGCAGGTTTCAGCACCGCGGGTTCTGGCGATATCGCTTTCTCATGATCCTGTGCCGGACGGATCTGCCCACGCTCAGGCACCATCACCACTGCTTCATCCGGGCTATCGCTGTTCAGGAAGCCGCGGAACAGCGCCAGACGTTCCGGGCTTTCCAGCGTGGTTTGCCATTCGCACTGGTAGGCATCCACCACGCGCTGCATCTCTTTATCTAACTCTTCACCGATATTCAGGCTGTCTTCCAGAATCACCTGACGCAGATAGTCGATACCGCCTTCCAGATTATCCATCCAGGTACTGGTGCGCTGGAGGCGATCGCCGGTGCGGATATAGAACATTAATACCCGATCGATAGTGCGCAGCAGGGTTTCCGTATCCAGATCGCTGGCGAAGAGATCCGCATGACGCGGTTTCATGCCGCCATTGCCGCACACATACAGATTCCAACCTTTGTCCGTGGCAATCACACCGATGTCTTTGCTTTGTGCCTCCGCACATTCGCGAGTACAGCCAGAAACCGCCATTTTAACTTTATGCGGCGAACGCAGCCCTTTGTAACGGTGCTCCAGTTGGATCGCTAACCCGGTGGAATCCTGCACGCCGTAGCGGCACCAGGTCGAACCCACGCAGGATTTCACGGTACGCAGCGATTTACCGTAGGCATGGCCGGTTTCAAATCCAGCATCGATCAGCTCACGCCAGATCGCTGGAAGCTGTTCTAAGCGAGCGCCGAATAAATCCACCCGCTGGCCGCCGGTGATCTTGGTGTACAGGTTATAGCGCTGCGCAACCTGCCCGATAGCGATCAGGCCTTCTGGCGTGATCTCCCCCGCCGGAACGCGCGGCACAACGGAATAGGTGCCGTCTTTTTGGATGTTGGCAAAGAAACGATCGTTGGTATCCTGCAACGGCAGGTGCTGCGGTTGCAGCAGGTAGTCATTCCAACAGGAGGCCAGCATCGACCCCACCAGCGGCTTACACACCTCGCAGCCCAAACCATGGCCGTAACGCTCAAGGAGGCTGTCGAACGAACGGATCTCATGCACGCGAATCAGGTGGTACAGCTCCTGACGTGAATAGGCGAAGTGCTCACAGATATCCTTCTTCACTTCGACGCCCAGTTGCGTCAGTTCGTACTCCATCACCTGCTTAAGCAACGGCACACAGCCACCGCAGCCTGTTCCCGCTTTGGTGCAGGTTTTCAGCGCACCCAGTTCGCCGCAGCCACCTGCCACCGCCGCCGAGATATCGCCTTTGCTGACGTTATGGCAGGAACAAATCTGTGCGCTAGCGGGTAACGCTGCCACGCCCAGCCCTTTCGGCGCATCACCGGAACGCGCGGGCAAGATCAATCCTTCCGGCTGTTTAGGCAACGGCATATCGTTGAGCATCATTTGCAGCAGCGTACTGTAATCGCTGCTGTCACCAATCAATACGGCACCCAGTAAACGCTTGCCGTCGGCAGACACGACGATTTTCTTGTAGACCTCGTTCGGGCCGTCCGTCCACTGGTAGCTTTGGCTTCCCGCCGTGCGCCCATGCGCATCGCCAATCGAAGCCACTTCCACGCCCAGCAATTTCAGCTTGGTGCTCATGTCCGCACCGGTAAATGGCGTATCGCGCTGCGCCAGCGTATCCGCCACGCTGCGAGCCATCTGGTAGCCTGGTGCCACCAGCCCGAAAATTTGCCCTTTCCACAGCGCACACTCGCCGATGGCGAAAATCGCGTCATCGGAAGTCTGGCAGCGATCATCAATCACGATACCGCCACGCGGCCCTTTCTCTAAATCGCAGCTATCCGCCAGTTTGTCGCGTGGACGAATCCCGGCGGAAAACAGCACCAAATCGGTTTCCAATATGCTGCCGTCAGCAAAGCAGAGGCGATGCAGCGCCTGCTCGCCGTCGGTGATTTCCCGCGTTTCTTTGCTGAGATGAATCTGTACGCCCAGCGCTTCAATCTTGCGGCGTAGCATGGTGGCACCGCCGTCATCCAGCTGTACCGCCATCAGACGCGGAGCAAACTCCACCACATGCGTGTCCAGCCCCAGTTGACGCAGGGCGTTTGCGGCTTCCAGCCCCAGCAGGCCGCCACCAATCACCACGCCAGACTTGCCCTTTTTAGCCTGTGCTGCAATCGCATCCAGATCGTCCAGCGTGCGATACACCAGACAGCCGGGGCGCGTATTGCCGGGAATCGGCGGAACAAACGCATAAGATCCCGTCGCCAGCACCAGTTTGTCGTAGGCGGTTTCTCTGCCCTGCGCATCACACACGCACTGACGTTCACGATCGATAGCCACGATCTCGCTGGCGCTGCGCAGCTCAATGCCGCTCTCGGCAAAAAAGCCGTCTTTCACCAGCGACAGCGAAGCGGCACTGCGGCCGGAGAAATACTCGGAGAGGTGAACGCGGTCATAGGCTTCATGACGTTCTTCGCCAAATACGACGATGTGGTAATGCTGATGCAGGTCGCGTTCAACCAGCTGTTCAAGAAAATAGTGGCCGACCATACCGTGGCCGACGACCACCAAAATAGGTTTGCTCATGACAGGAATCCTTACAGCTTCAGGCTGTGGGTCAGAATCAGGGGAAGAAAGGCCGAAAAGCAGCGAGGCAGGCGGAATCATCTCGCCTTCTGTCGCGCTATCCATCGCGGCCAGCAGGCGCTGGCTGTCGTCAGTGTCGCCATACAGCAGGACACCGCTCAGCCGACCGTCGCGAACGAGCAGACGACGATAGTGCTGCGTCTGCGGATCAGAAAGGGTGTACACCTCATCATCCGGTGTAACGTTAATATCGCCACCGCTGACCACGCCAATACCGGTGACCTTCAGTCGCGTCGCCGCCTGCTCACGCTGGTAGTCTTTCGGTGCATGTCCGGCAAGGCGCTGTGCTACCAGCGTGGCCTGCGCGAAACACGGGGCAACCAGCCCAAAGGTTTCGCCATTGAGTTCGCAGCATTCGCCGATCGCGCTGATATACGGGTCGGCAGTTTGCAGTTGTCCATCCACCAGCACGCCACGGTTGCAGGGCAAGCCGCATTCGCGCGCCAGTTGGCTGGCAGGAATCACGCCCGCGGTCACCACCACCAGCCCCGCCGGAATCGTGCGGCCATCTGCCAGCGCGACCGCCGTCACCCCGCGTTCATCGCCATGCAGCGCCACCACCTGCACATCCGTTTCGCAAGCAATGCCGCGTTCTCGCAGGCTGTCGCACAGCAAGTTACTCGCCGTGGCGTCGAGTTGACGCTCCATGAGAACCGGGACGCGATGCAGCAACGTGACGTCGGCACCACGCAGTTGCAGCGCCGCTGCGGCTTCAATGCCGAGCAGGCCACCGCCAATGACTACCGCTGGGACGGACTGGCGAATCGTCGTTAGCATCAGTTCGACATCATCCAGCGTGCGGAAGCCGCACACGCCCGCCAGATCGATACCGGGCATCGGCGGCATAAACGGCGTGGAGCCGGTCGCCAATACCAGATGATCGTAATGCAGTTGCCGTTGCGTCGTTGTCACCTCACGCTGCTGGCGATCGATATGGGTTACCCGCTCACCCAGCAGATAACTCACCGGCAGCGCCGCATCGTCGTCGAGAGTCGCTGGCGTCAACAGCGTATCCGTAAACGCTTTTTCGCCGCCCAATACCGGCGACAGCAGGATACGGTTATAGCTGGCGCGCGGTTCATCACCAATCACGGTGATTCGGAAGCGCGTTGCAGCCAGTTGGCGCAGCACATCGACGAATCGCGCACTCGCCATCCCGTTACCAATCACAATCAGATGCGGTTTCATCATCGTTCCGGCCTCGCTGTCAGGCTGCTTTAGGCTGTTTTTCATATAAGAAATGCAGCACCTGCTGACGGTAGTGGTGGTAGCGTGGATCGTCGGCCAGCACGACGCGTGAACGCGGACGTTCCAGCTCAACTTTCATAATTTCACCAACCGTCGCCGCTGGGCCGTTGGTCATCATCAGCACGCGATCCGACAGCAGCACCGCTTCGTCGACGTCGTGAGTGATCAGCACAATCGTGGTTTGCAACCGCTGCTGAATCTCCATCACCGCATCCTGAAGATGTGCTCGGGTCAGCGCATCCAGCGCGCCGAACGGTTCATCCATCAGCAGGACTTTCGGCTTCATGGCCAGCGCGCGGGCGATACCTACACGCTGCTTCATCCCGCCGGAGATCTCATTCGGCCGCTTGTTCAGCGCGTGCTCCATATGCACCAGTTCAAGATTGTGGGTAATCCATTCGTGCATTTCGCGTTTGTTCATCTGACCGCGAAACACCTGGCGTACCGCCAGCGCCACGTTTTCATAGGTGGTCAGCCACGGCAGCAGCGAGTGGTTCTGAAAGACCACGCCGCGCTCCGGCCCAGGACCGTCAATTTCACGGTTGTCACACAGCAGGCCGCCGCTGCTCGGCAGCGTCAGACCCGCAATCAGGTTCAATAGCGTGGACTTGCCACAGCCAGAATGGCCGATCAGGCTGATCGTCTCACCGGTGTGAATATCAAAACTCACCTGATCCAGCGCCAGAAATTCACCGCTGGCGGTATTGAAACGCTGGCTCACCTGCTGCACTTGAATAATCGGTGTTGTACGCATCGTCGGCTCCTTAGCGGTTGTCATAGCTGAAACGGTTAGCAATCCACACCAGTCCCTGCTCAAGCAGCAGACCGATAACGCCAATCACCACGATGGCGATGATGATGTTTTCCACGTTCAGGTTGTTCCACTCGTTCCAAATCCAGAAGCCGATACCGACGCCGCCAGTCAGCATTTCCGCCGCCACAATCACCAGCCAGGCGACGCCAATCGACAGACGCACGCCAGTCAATACGTTAGGCAGCACCGCCGGCAGCAGAATCTTACGCATGATGGTGAACTCAGAGAGCTTCAACACCCGCGCCACATTCAGGTAATCCTGCGGGATACGGCGCACGCCTTCAGCGGTGTTGAGGATCATCGGCCAGATGGAGCAGATAAAAATGGTCCAACTGGATGCCGGTTCGGCACGTTGGAACAGCAGCAGGCCGATAGGCAGCCAGGCCAGTGGACTGACCGGACGCAGCAGCGAAATGATCGGGTTGAGCATGTTGGCCAGAAACGTAAAACGACCAATCAGGAAACCAGCAGGAATGCCAACCAGTGCCGCCAGTCCGAAGCCAATACCAACACGTTGCAGCGAGGCCAATACGTTCCAACCGATGCCCTGATCGTTCGGCCCTGCGATGTAAAACGGATCGGCAAAGAGGCTGAGCGCCGCAAGCCAGGTCGTCCACGGCGTCGGGAAGTTTTCGCTGTTGAGCGCGGCAATTTGCCAGACCGCAACCAGCAGCCCCAGCCCCAGTACCGCAGGGAAAAGTTGTTGAAACAGCTTGCGCAGCAGCGGGCGGTAGGCGAAAGCCGGTGCCGCCGGTGCTTTTGCAGGCGTTGCGGGTTTAGTTGGCAGCGGCGTAATGTCGGCGCTGTGTACGGTTTCCGGGGCGTTATCCGAGGTAATTGGAATGACCTGGGCCTGGTTTTTCATCATCAACCTCACTTATTTCTTCACGCTAAAACTGTTGGCATAACCCGCTGGATCGCTGCCATCCCAGCGACGGCCATCGATGAGCACGCTGCTGCGCATGTCGCTACCGGGCAATGGCACATTCCCCACGGCGTCGGCTGCCTGCTTATAGATATCAATACGGTTAACCTGCTTCGCGACAGCCAGATAATCCGGCTCTTCGGTGAGCAAGCCCCAGCGTTTGTGCTGGGTGAGGAACCACATGCCGTCGGACAGGTACGGGTAGTTCACGGAACCGTCGTGGTAGAAACGCATCGCGTGTTCGTCTTTCCAGCTTTTCCCCAGCCCGTTCTCGTACTGGCCCAGCATACGTCCGACGATGGTTTCTTCTTTGGCATTGATGTACGCACGTCCGGCAACCACGCCTGCTGTTTCGCGGCGGTTGTCATCAGAGGCATCAATCCAGCGTGAGGCATCGAGGATCGCGGCGGTCAGCGCGCGGGCGCTATTCGGGTTGGCGTTTACCCAGTCAGCGCGGGTGCCCAACACTTTTTCCGGGTGATCCGGCCAAATGTCTTGCGAGGTGGCGGCAGTAAAGCCGATGTTTTCGCTGATGGCACGCTGGTTCCACGGTTCGCCGACGCAATAGCCAACCATGTTGCCAATCTTCATGTTCATCACCATCTGCGGCGGCGGCACCACCACGGTGCGCACGTCGTTCAGCGGATGAATGCTGGCGGAGGCCAGCCAGTAATAGAGCCACATGGCGTGCGTGCCGGTTGGGAAGGTTTGCGCGAAGGTATAAGTGCCCGCAGGGCTAGCTGCGATATACTTTTGCAGTGCGGCGAGATCCGTGACGTTGGCTGCACGCAGCTGGTTCGCCAGCGTGATGCCTTGTCCGTTCTGGTTGAGCGTCATCAGTGCAGCCATGTTGCTCTGCGATCCAGACAGCCCCATTTGCAGACCGTACAGTTGCCCGTACAGAATGTGGGCGGCATCCAGCTCGCCCGATACCAGCTTGTCGCGTACCGCGGCCCAACTGGCCTCTTTGCTGGGAACAATGGTGATGCCGTATTTCTTATCGAAACCTTTCACTGCCGCCATCACGACCGAGGCGCAGTCCGTCAACGGGATAAACCCGACCCGAATTTCCTTTTTCTCCGGTGCGTCGGAACCGGCAGCCCAGGCGCTATTCATCAACCCCGGCAGCATCAGGCTGCCTCCCAGTGCAGCACTCCCCAACAGAAACTGGCGGCGAGAGACGGTCATGCTTTTGGTTTTGGAATCACTCATCAACGACACCCTTGCGCAAAACACCTTTTCAGGCGGTAAAAACAAAAACGGCGTCCACAAGCCCATGCAGAATCTGCACGCTTATGGACGCCGTTGTCCGATTAACACCTTCCGCACCGCCGTTGGCCCGAAACGCATTATGAATGTTTGGTTGTTGCTAATGAGTTAAAGCAAGGTTTGTGCCAGATATCACAGTTTTACATATTGCCAAGGGGAGTGGTTTAATCGTGAGGTGAACTGAAATTTAGGTAACAATATGTAATTTAAGGTTATTGTTTCGTGCGCCAGAATATTGCCATTTCTATGCTACATCGTAGCACGCGCCCGACACGGGGCGCTCAGTCGCCGCCGCCCCGTGACCCGTGGCTTTTTCGCGAGAAATAACGTCGCTACGCGATACCTTCATAAAAAACAGCCTCTTAACGGACCGCCGTTGACGCGTTCCCGACGCGGCAACGGCTTTCGCGGCTTCCCTGCCGCTCATCCTAAGCCTGTTTTTTCTTCAGCGTTATTTACGCTTATCACAGCACAACGACAGCGAGAACCAGCTACGCACGAAACCACCTCATACTGTTGGTACTCCATTATTTTACCTCCCACGAGGGCACTCCTTGCACCGCCAACTGGCAGAACACGCACAGTTCATGTGCATATACCTCTTAAGGGGTATCACCAAATACATCGGCCACCGCGAGCATCGCCGTCGCGATGTCAATCAGCTTTTTGTTCTGGCTCATCGCCATGCGCCGCAGGGTTTTGTAGGCGTCTTCTTCGCTTAACCCACGGTGTTGCATCAGCAAGCCCTTCGCACGATCGATCTGTTTTCTTTCATTCAACGTGGCTCGCAGCGCAGCTAATTCATGATCCTGCGCCTGTAAGCGACGCGACTGTTGCTGCACCAACGACAGCAGCGAGCGCCCCAGCTGTGGGCTGACGCCATCGCTATGTAGCCAGCCGGGCTGCGCACGTTGTCCTTCCACGCCATGACCGGCGATAAATATCGAATAACCGGGATCGTCATGCTCCTGCTGTGCCATCAGTGCGTCGAGATCTGCGCGCTGATCGCTACATGCCTTCTCCGCTGACGCAATACGGGTACGGCAGCGCTGCATCAGTGTCTGCTCCAGTTCATCCTCCATCTGCTTCATTTCATCAATGCGCCGCGTGGCAATCGAAAACCAGTGCAGGCTATCGGCTTCCGGCAGCTTTTCTATCGGGCTGCGGGTGCAGACAATGCGGCGCAGGCGCTCAAACTCGCTGTCTACCGTGATAGCACGCCAGCGCTGCTGGTTTTCTTCATCGCTAAAACTCAGAAAGGTATCGAAACAGCGATCCTGCCGTTCAATCAAATCCAGCAGCTTTTGCCGAGTTTCCTCATCGACGCTGCCTGCCGCATAGGCCGCCGCGCCGATAGCTCGCTCCTGCCCCGCCAGTTCTTTCCCCTGCATAAAGCTGAACATGGCAATCAACGCGCGGGAAATTCCCGGATCGGCTGCCGTATCCGAGACCTCAAAAACCAGCGCCAGCAGGTTGCGGATAATGTCGTTGAAAAACGTCATCGCCTGCGGCTGAGGCAGCAAACGCTGGCGAATCTGCTGGCGCAGCGCGGGCAGCAGGCTCAGCGCATAAACCACGCTGGCAACACGGCTGAATAAACGGCTCGCCTGCGGTAATTCCGCCGTCATTTTTTCCAATCCAGCCAGATGTGTCATCAAGTGCATCTGTGCCACCTGCGCGTCTTTCTCACGTAGCGCCAGTTCGTCGGCGAACAGTCGACCATCGGAGCAAAGAAACAGGTTGGCCGTTCCCCGTTCACGCTGCAATAGATGGACGAGTTGGCTGATTTTGCCCACCAGCTCACCACTTTGCAGCAGGTAACGCAGGCTGTTCAGCTCACACTGGCGCGAGGCAAGTAAAAATCGAATTGTCGTTGAAGGCTCCGCCACCATTGCCGTCTCTCCTGAAAAAACCACAGTCAGGAATATGCAATTAGCGCGCCATTTGCACTCATTCACATTTAGCGGGAAGCAAGGGCATGTTGTCCGCACGATGGCTGCCGAGTTCGTACACGTTTCACTTCAATTTTTAAACTCCGTTACTAAACCAACCCCATCGCAAAAGGTATTCTCATCATCGTTACTAAAACTGTTTTATAGCCATCGGCATGATGCTGACATCGGCGTGAAAACAGAATGAATCGCTGTTAAAGCCGCATCGTAGCGACGTCACAACCATAGGAGCGCATGAGCATGGCGAATTTATCTGAACAAGAAAGCTGGATTGATGGAATTTATCAGCTTGAGACATCGGATCCCGTTGTCGCAGGCCCAGGGGGTATCTCTAACCGTCAGGCTGAGCAATTAGCCAGCCGCACGGCTTACCTGAAAAAAATGCAGGAAACCACGGGTGAGAGTTTGCAGGTACATCTCGCTGCCAGCGACCCGCATTCGCAATATGCCCCAAAAAATAGCCCGACGCTGACGGGAACACCCACCGCGCCAACGACAGCGCAAACGGCAAACAACACGCAAATTGCCACCACGGCCTTTGTGAAATCGGCCCTTGCCGCACTGGTTAATGGTTCTCCGGCAGCACTGGATACGCTGCAAGAACTGGCGAACGCGTTGGGCAACGATCCGCACTTCAGTACCACCGTGGTGAATGCCATTGCTGATGTGAAAACTGACGTAGCCAATAAGCTGAATGCCCATGCTTCCATCCTCGATGCGCATCCGCAGTATGCCCCGAAAGCCAGCCCTGCATTCACGGGCACGCCAACCGCGCCAACGGCTGCATCCAGTTCTAATGACACACAACTGGCGACAACGGCCTTTGTGAAAGCCACCGTGACTGCATTGGTCAATGGATCTCCTGCGGCGCTCGATACGCTGCAAGAACTGGCTACCGCGCTGGGTAATGATCCGAACTTCAGTACAACGGTGTTGAATGCGCTGGCGGGGAAGCTGGCAAAAGACCAGAATGGGGCGGATATACCAAATAAACCGCTGTTTCGTGAAAATGTTGGATTGGTGAAACAGACATCACCAACCGACACAACTGTTAATAGAATATTAAACATAGCAGAGAATGGTGAAGGGTCTTTTGGGTTGGGTGGAGCGGCGATCGCTATACCTGCCGGTTCAGCAATACCCGGATATTTTAACAGTCGCCCCACCGGTTTTTATCGTGCTGGCTCAAATATTACGGGAACATTTTCACCGATTTGTGATTATCAATGGATACGACATGATAGCAATAATGGATTTCTAATTGCCATGGGGATTGGCGCGCTAGGCGTTATAGCGTTTAGAGCACTCAGCGCTGGTGAATGGTCTGGTTGGCGCACAGTTTGGCATGATGGAAATTTAACCTCGGCTGATATGTACGGTAATCGAGGCCCGTTAGGAACAGTCGATTTGGACACGGTTTTCGGAGCAGCGTATCGCGGGGTGTGGGATCAGGGTACAACAGCAAACGCGACCGTAGCTAGAAATTACCCCATTCCAAGTGCAGGTAGCCTGGAAGTTATTTACAACGCGGCTACAGGGGTCGGAGTTGTTCAGCGATATACTACTCATGCGAGCAATCGCGTATTTATTCGGTTTAAAGCAACAAACAACGATGCATGGTCTGCATGGGTTGAGCATTGGACTAGTGCAAACCTCACTAACCCGATGACGACAGACACAGCGCAGACAATTAGCGGCGTGAAAACCCTGACAGCAAACCCAAGCATCGTTCGTGCAGGATTTCCGGGTATAGAATTTACCAATTCGTCTGTAGTAGCGAATGTGGTTGGGCGATACAAGCTGCTGACATCCCCCACAGCTACGCTTATTCAAATATACAGCCGCACAGATAGCGAAACAATCACAGGGCAAACAGTAATATCGATACCAACTGCAGCTACAGGAACGGCACTTGTTACGGGAAATAACGTAGTAGCAGATGCTAACGGGTATTATAAAACACCGAATAGCGCAGAAATAACCCCCGTAACTGCCAGTGAAATCGCGGGTCTTCCGCAGTTATTCCCCGGTGCTGTCGCGCCCGCTGGTTGGCTGAAATGCAACGGTCAGCAATTCGACAAAACGCAGTATCCCATTCTTACCTCTCGCTATCCCAGCGGTTTTTTACCCGATCTACGCGGAGAATTTGTACGCGGTTGGGATGACGGGCGCGGGGCTGATGCGGGGCGTGCGTTGATGTCAGCGCAGGGCGACGCAATCAGAAATATAACAGGAACATTTAACCCTGGCGGGTGGGGAATTACCGCTGATGGTGTATTTTCTCGCGGCGACACGCGGGGATCGAACCATGGTCAATTTCATGATTCTGCGTTAATCACATTTGACGCATCAACAGTCGTTCCGACAGCATCAGAAAACCGTCCCCGCAATATCGCCTTTAACTACATCGTGAGAGCAGCATAATGAGCAACTATTCAACACAAATCAAAAACGCAGAACTGAACGAACGTGGGCTGGCAATCAATTCCGGCTGGATTACGGTTTATCACGTTAATTCCGAGACACGGGAATACCTGTCAGCGAGCTATGAATATGTTATGCAAGGTGTTGGCCTGCCAGCCGACAGCTACGCAGACGAACCGCAATTGCCGCCTGTCGGCCAAGCCTTGCGCCGTAGTGCAGACGGTAAGACATGGGAACCAGTGCCAGACTATCGCGGCCAGACGGTTTACAGTACGGAAACACGACAGGTGCAGACGGTGACGCAGTTCGGTGAACTGCCTGACAACATGACATTTCTGGCTCCAGCAACCGAGTTTGATCAGTGGAATGGGGCTGCCTGGGTGACAAATCTGGAGGCGCAACAGCTTGCTACAACCAAAAGCCTACAGCAGGAACTGGCAGCACGGCGCGCGACAGCAAATACCCGAATTGCCGAGCTGAACTACGCAGTGGATTTGGCTATTGCCACGGATGAAGAGCAAGAGCGGCTAACCCAATGGAAAATTTATCTGGTGACGTTGAACCGCATTGATCTCACCGCAGCATCAGTCGTGTGGCCGGTAGCCCCTTCCGTGTAATCGCTGGCACCCGTATTTCATCATATCAATTAGGTGTGCCGTATTTAGCATACGGCACACGCGCATCATATCCGCATCATTAGTAAGGATATTCTGATAATCCCCAATTATTTTTATCGCCAAATGTAAAATTAAATAAAAAATGAAACTGTTATATTTATACATCTCAAATCTGTACTATTTTAATTAAATTAAATTTTAAACACCAATAATAATGCAGAATAAAAACCCAGAAACCAAAGTTAAATAAAATTAAAAACCAAGAAGAAAATTAAAATTAAAATATAAAGCCAAAATAATAACATTAAAGATAAAAAATCCGAATCAACAAACTGTACTATTTATCCTTCAGTTTTTGCACGCTATAATCCCCGCACGTTTTATTCACTATTCATTCTTATCTCACTTCAATCAGTGACGTTAATTTCTGACGGATGCAAATACCGTCGGCGGTAATTTATTCGCATTTTATTCATCACTATTTATTCCGGCAAGCATCGGAATAACAGCATTTTCCTGCCTGAAGCTAGGAGCCTAACATGTTTGATGTCGTTGAGCTGTCGCGGCTGCAATTTGCCCTGACTGCCATGTATCACTTTCTTTTCGTCCCGCTGACGCTGGGGTTGTCTTTCCTGCTGGCCATTATGAACACCACTTATGTGTTGACCGGCAAGCAAATCTATAAGGATATGACCAAATTCTGGGGCAAGCTGTTCGCCATCAACTTTGCGCTGGGCGTGGCAACCGGTCTGACGCTGGAATTCCAGTTCGGCACCAACTGGTCTTACTATTCTCACTATGTGGGCGATATTTTTGGTGCGCCGCTGGCAATGGAAGGACTCATGGCGTTCTTCCTCGAATCTACACTCATCGGCCTGTTCTTTTTTGGTTGGGATCGCCTGACCAAAGTCCAGCACATGCTGGTGACCTGGTTCGTCGCGCTAGGCTCCAACTTTTCCGCACTGTGGATTCTGGTCGCCAACGGCTGGATGCAAAACCCGATTGCCGCCGAATTCAATTATGAAACCATGCGCATGGAAATGCTGAGCTTCGCCGAACTGGTGCTTAACCCGGTCGCACAGGTGAAGTTCGTCCACACCGTGGCAGCGGGCTACACCGCTGGCGCGATGTTTGTACTCGGGATCAGCTCTTACTATCTGCTGAGAGGCCGCGATATCGCCTTTGCCAAACGCTCGTTCGCGATTGCCGCCAGTTTTGGTCTGGCCTCGGTGCTATCCGTTATCGTTCTGGGCGATGAATCCGGCTATGTGATGGGCGATGTGCAGAAAACCAAGCTGGCCGCGATCGAAGCCGAATGGGAAACACAACCTGCACCCGCCTCTTTCACGCTGTTCGCCATCCCCAATCAGGAAACGATGCAGAATGATTATGCGATCCACGTTCCCTACCTGCTGGGGCTCATCGCTACCCGTTCGCTCGACAAACCCGTCGTCGGCATTAAAGACCTGATGGCACAGCATGAGATCCGCATTCGCAACGGCATGACGGCTTATGGCCTGCTGGAGGAACTGCGTTCAGGTAACACCGATCCCGCCGTTCGCGCACAATTTGAGGCCGCCAAGCGCGATCTTGGCTACGGTCTGCTGCTTAAGCGCTATACCGACGACGTCGCCAACGCCAGCGAAAATCAGATTCAGCAGGCAACCAAAGATTCGATTCCTCGCGTCGCGCCGCTGTATATCGCTTTTCGCCTGATGGTGGGCTGTGGCGTGCTGATGCTCGGCATTTTTGCGCTGTCATTCTGGAGCGTCATACGCGGCCGCATGGGGCAGCGCAAATGGCTGCACCGCGTGGCGCTGTACGGCATCCCCCTGCCCTGGATCGCGATTGAATCCGGCTGGTTCGTCGCCGAGTATGGCCGCCAGCCGTGGGCAGTCGGTGAAGTTCTGCCTACCGCCATCGCCAATTCGTCTCTGGAAGCACACGACATCCTGCTGTCGATGGGACTGATTTGCGGACTGTACACGCTGTTTCTGATCGCAGAAATGTATCTGATGTTCAAGTTTGCCCGACTGGGGCCAAGCAGCCTGAAAACCGGCCGCTACCACTTTGAACAACCGATGACACAATCCCTCGCGACACCTGCAAAACCTTAACGGGAGCCATAATAATGCTGGATTATGAAACATTACGTCTGATTTGGTGGGGATTGATTGGCCTGTTATTCATCGGCTTCGCCATCACTGACGGCTTTGACATGGGCGTGGGCATTCTGCTGCGCCTGCTGGGCAAGACCGATACCGAACGGCGGGTGATGATTAACGTGATCGCCCCGCACTGGGACGGTAATCAGGTCTGGCTGATCACCGCGGCGGGCGCACTGTTCGCCGCCTGGCCGATGGTTTATGCCGCCGCGTTTTCCGGTTTCTACTTCGCTATGATTCTGGTGCTGGCCGCTCTGTTTTTCCGCCCGGTTGGCTTTGATTATCGCTCCAAGCTGGAAAACCACCGCTGGCGCAACATGTGGGATTGGGGCATTTTCATCGGCAGCTTCGTCCCCACGCTGGTGTTCGGCATCGCATTAGGCAACCTATTGCAAGGCGTGCCGCTGAGCGTCGATAAGTATTTGCGCCTCACCTACCACGGCGGGTTCTTTGGCCTGTTGAACCCGTTCGGGCTGCTGGCAGGCGTCGTAAGTGTCGCGATGATCGTCGCACACGGCGCGATTTACCTGCAAATGCGCACCACAGATGCACTTCAGCGTCGCGCGCAAAAAACCGTCCTAATAGCCAGCGCGCTGATGAGCCTCACCTTCTTACTGGCTGGCCTGTGGGTCGTTACCGGAATCGACGGCTACCTGATTACCTCGACGCTGGATAAAGCGGCTCCATCTAATCCACTGAATAAAGACGTGGTCCAGCAGGCCGGTGCCTGGTTAACCAACTTTAATGCGCATCCCGCGCTGTGGGCGATCCCCGCATTGGGTGTGGTTCTGCCGTGGTTCACCTGTCTCTTCTCGCGCGTGAACCGCTGCGGCTGGGGTTTTCTGACCTCGTCATTGACGATTGTCTGCGTGATTCTGACGGCAGGAATTACGCTGTTCCCATTTGTGATGCCCTCCAGCTTCGATCCCAATGTCAGCCTGACCATCTGGGATGCGACGTCAAGCCAGCTTACGCTTCAGGTGATGACCATTCTGGCCTGCATTTTTGTCCCCACTATCCTGCTTTATACCAGTTGGTGTTACTACAAGATGTTCGGTCGGGTCGATGCACGTTACATCGAAGAAAATAAGCACTCCGTTTACTAACGATTTGAGGAGAAAGAAAATGTGGTATTTCGCCTGGATACTGGGCACGCTGCTGGCCTGCGCGTTCGCGCTGGTCACCGCGCTGGCCGTTGAGAACCATGAAGCGGGCAAAGACGCCCCTTGAGAGAACGAAGCGCCGCCATCGGGCGCTTCATCATTTCGTACTGAGACAGTCATCAGGGCAGACGAAACTCGCCAAGGGCGCTAGAATGCAGACGCTGCGCCCAATCGGATGCCCTCTTTTAACCTGAAATCAGACGACGACATGACAACACCCAGACAGGACAAAACGCCGTGGTGGAGTCAGGGGAAAACCCCGGACTACCGCTTTTCATTAGCAAATGAGCGCACTTTTCTGGCGTGGATTCGCACCGCGCTGGCGTTTCTTGCGGGTGCGGTGGGTATCGATCAATTTACCGTGCATATCGATCCGCTGGTGCGTCAGGGGCTGGCTCTGCTGCTGGTCGTCTGCGCGGCATTGCTCGGCGGCCTGGCCTATCGTCGCTGGGTCAGCAATGAGAAGGCGATGCGTCAGGAAAGTGATATGCCGTACACACCAATGCTGCTGATCGTGACGCTGTTTATCACCCTCATTGCCATCGCGCTTGCCGCCATGATCCTGTTCGGGTAGCACATGGAGACAACACGCGATCCCGGTTTACAGCCGCAGCGAACCGGCATGGCCTGGACACGCACCCTGTTTGTGATGTTGATAAATAGCCTGCTGTGTTTTCGTTTAAGCATGGTAGATGACAGCCACGCTGTTTTTGCCTGCGCCATCCTGCTTTTGTGCGTCTCCGCTCTGATGTCGGTGCTGGCGATTCTGCGCTACCGCTTTAACGCCTCTTGCCAACCGGTGCTATCACGCGTCAGCCACGGGCTGATCGCCCTTACGTCATCGTCAATCGCGATAACTGCGCTGGTCTTGTTGCTGCACTTCAGCGGCGTGTGGCAAGGATAGGTTTTTTGCAAGAAAGGCGGTGAAGCCCGAACGTGCTTCACCGATTAGACTGGCTATTCGATCGAACTTTCCGGGAACAGGAAGGGATTGATGCTACTGCGAGAAAAACCTTCTTCCTCCATTTTCACATCCAGCACCAGCGATGCCAAATCGTCAGCGACGGCTTCTACACGGTGATCTTTTTCCTGATACAACAGTTTCAGATACGTGCCACAGTGACCACAGCTTTCCGCTTTGATAGCGGAATTTTCGCTATCCAGCGACCAATAGTTCAGCTCGCTCGACTCTTCACAGTTGCTGCATTTCACCCGCACCATGTGCCATTCGCTCTCGCACAGATTACAGTGCAGATAACGCAGCCCGCTGGAGGTGCCTAACTGCACCACGCCCGATACCGGAATACTGCCACACACGGGGCAGAACTGGCGATGCTCGCCGGGTACTGCACGCGCTTTACCGGGCAGTTGGCTTGCCATCTGCGCCCAAAACAGCGACAGCGCCGCCCAGATGAACGGGGCTTTATCATTGCTCTCGGCACGAAACTCGTGTTGCAACAGTGCCGTTGCCTGTGCTTCCAGCTCCTGCTCTGAGGCTTTTTCCAGATTCTCCAGCGTGGATAACACCTGTCCGCTGGCATCCGGTTTTAATTCTTCAATCAGTGCCCGCAGCAGCGTATGCCAGTGCGCATCACGCGGGAACACCGCGATATCGAGCGGTGGACGTTCACCGGACGGTTTCAGCACATCACTCAGGTCAAGCTTCAACGGATGATCGTGCAATACCTTCTGCTGGGCTTCCACCACGCCTGCGGCGAAGGTGAGATAATCCCCCAAAGGGTGCGCTTCAGCTAACTGACGCAGACGCGCCGCGCGGCTGCTGTACAGGCTTTTCAGATTAGCAAAAAGCAGCGGAGGGATGTTCCCTTCCGGCATCGATTTTTCGTTCTGTTCTAACTGTTCCTGAGGAACAATGCGAATACTCATCAGGGTGGTTTTTCCTGTTATTTACGTTGTCTATCCGATAGGTTTCGGGGTGCAGGAAGGCCGCCAGCGCGGTCCGGGTATAATAGCTAATGCCAATCGCTTAAAGATCGAGATACACGGGGCGACCACAGGGGTGAGGCCTCCCTGCGGGAACCTCCCCCTGTGTTTCCCCTAAAAACGAGCTTAAATAATCAGCATTCGGGTATCGCTCAGCTTTAGTCGGGATTATACGCATCGTGCCTGGCGACTTCCTGATTTCCGGCAAGGTTATGGCTGTTTTTCGCCATCCATTCAGTCACCTTCCACCATGACGGAAACAGTAGCAGAAAAGCGGCAAACATCTCCACACCTCTAAAGGGGTGATCGGGTCAAACGCTCGCTTATCTGTGACCGAATCAGCGCTGCTAAGACGATCACGCTTTGTTCGCAGCGATCGTCCCATTCGTAGGACGCGTTAAAGCGGAAATAGCGATCGTATTTGTCGCCGGTCGTGAACATTTTCCCCGGCGCAATGCTGACGCCCCGCTCCAGCGCACGACGGTATAGCTCCGTGCTGCTGACACCTTCAGGCAACTCCAGCCAGAGAAAATAACCGCCTTGCGAATGATTAATGCGGACGTCGCCCGGAAAGTGTCGGCGTAGCGACTGTAATGCCGCATGTTTGCGCTGCTCCAGCGCTCGCCGTAGGCGACGTAGGTGGCTGTCATAGCTGCTGGTCGCCAGATAATCTGCAATCGCCAGCTGCATCGGTGCGCTGGTTGATAAGGTACTCATCAGTTGTAAACGCTGAATGCTGCCCGCATGGCTCCCTGCCGCCACCCAGCCAATGCGGAACCCTGCTACCAGATTTTTAGAAAACGAGGAGCAGTGCAAAATCGTCCCTTTTTTATCCAACGCCTTCGCGGGGAGCGGACGTTGCAGGCCAGTGTAAAGCTCACTGTAGACGTCATCTTCTACCAGCCCGACACCGTGTGTCTCCAGCATCGCCACCAGCCGCTGTTTCTTTTCCCAGGACAGCGTGCAGCCAAGCGGGTTATGAAAATTGGTCATCAACCAACAGGCTTTGATCGGGTAATCATTCAGCGCCTGCTGCAACGCCTCAAGATCGATGCCCTGCTGCGGATCGGTCGCTATCGCAATCGCTTTGAGTTTAAGGCGCTCAATCGCTTGTAGCGCACCGTAAAAAGCCGGAGATTCAATCACCACGTAATCGCCCGGCTCCGTCAGTACCTGAAGACTGAGATTGAGGGACTCCATCGCACCCGCCGTAATCACAATCTCATCGGGCGAGACGGCAATCCCCTGCAACGCATAGCGCTGGGCGATGTTCTTCCTCAGGCTCTCATTACCCGGCGGCAAATTATCCAGCGCGCTCTGTGGCTGCATATGACGCGCCACCGAGGCCAGCGAGCGCGTCAGTTGACGCTGTGGGAAGAGCTGCGGATCGGGAAACGCCGATCCGAACGGCATCACCGCCGGATCTTTGCTGGCCTGAAGCACATCAAAAATGAACGCATTGACGTCCACGTCTTCGGTCAACTGAACGCGCTCCTGCCCAACGGGCAAATGCAGGCTGTCTGCCGGTAATGCGGACAGCTGCGGTGCCGCGTAATAGCCCGACTGTGGACGCGACACAATCAGCCCCTGACTTTCCAGCAGTTGATAGGCGTGCAGCACGGTCATCAGGCTCATGCCCGAGTGCAGTGATTTTTCCCGCAGCGAGGGCAGTTTGTCGCCCGGCTGCCAGATCCCTTCCTGAAGCTGCTCACGGATCTGGTGAGCGAGCTGTTCAAACTTTGCCATAGCGCTACGGTTTCGGTGGATGAGTCTGTCATGATTTTGGCTCGATCATCACCGAGGAGTGACGATCGAGAAGGACGCTTTATCGACAATAATGCGTTGTTCGAGGGCTATTTCGCCGCGTAGCGTTGTACAAAATCCAGCAGGATCTTGCGCGCCCAGACGGGTTCCTGCGGAATATCCATCATCCGATCGACATCCCAACCGCCCTGTCGCAGGGCCGTTTCATTATGACGCAGGCACGTCAGCATGATGTCCGCGCTGAATTCCGGGTGGAATTGTACGGTCAACACTTTATCGCTGTAGCGGATAATCTGGCAGCCATCCATCTCTGAACTCGCCAGCACCTGCGCGCCCGCAGGCGGTTCCAGCACGGATTGCTGATGGGTAAGATAAGCGCCAAACTGCTGCGGATAATCACGCAGTAAGATGTCGTGCGCAGCAGCTTCATGGGTTGTCACAACCTGAACGCCGACTTCCTTGCCGTTCGGGTTATCCCCTACTTTGCCGCCCAGCGCATCGGCTAACAGTTGATGCCCATAGCACACGCCCAGCAGCGGAACATCCGCGTAATACGCTTCACGCAGCCAGCCAGCGGTGTATTCGCTCCAGTCCAGCCGATCCGTAACCATCGACCACGAGCCTGAGATCACCACCGCCGCTAGCGTATCAAACGGCGGTAACGGCTCCCCAAGATCGGGACGAACCACCTGCACCGGCTGCGTCTTACCCTGCACCGCATCGGTAAACCACTTTCCCTGTTGTCCCACCTGAGACGCAATGCCTTCCGGCGGTGGGCCCAACTGAATCACCAGCAATACCTTTTCGCTCATCGTCCTGTTCTGCCCGTATTTGAAAAACCATCAACCTGAAAAACTATCAACCTGAAAAACCATCGGTCTGAAAAATCACAAGAATGCGGCGTTCGCTGCTTATAATGAACGTATTTGAGGATCAAAAGCCTGGCAAATCAGAAAGGGGATTTATCTGCCTGAACGCGGGAAGATAGCTCCTTAACCTTCAACCAAAACTGTGCGGAAGAGACGATCTTCCCCAACGCATTAGCTAATGACTCCTGATCCCAACAATCGACTCTTTCCCCTTGATACTCAATCGTAAAAGGGTAACCATCGGCATGTTGTTCCCATATGGCAATATTTGAAATAACACCATCATATATAATGCCCAAGCCCCCTTTTGGTCGGATGCTAAGTTCACAGTCGTTGTCATATTCTTCTATTTTTTCCCATTCAGAAAACGGGTTGACTTTACGAACTCGATTTATTGTTAAATGCCCATTCAGCTCGCTTTCTAACTCTTTATTTAATAAGCGAAAGACATCCCCAATATCTTTGTGATTTTTTTCAACATGGGAGGCAGATTCCTGTCCTGCCTTAATAAATTCTTTAAATTGAAACATTCGCTGCCCCTTTTTTTCTGACACAACCGATAACAGGCATATGATCGAAATAATGCTGACTATCCAAAATAGCAGCACGTAATACATCCGTTAGCACAACACCTGTCGCCGCTTCATCCAGATACCAAGGCCCCGTGCTGAGGAAATCACCCGAAAAAATGATCTGATCGAAAGCCGACCAACCGTTACGATTTCCCGCTTTACTATAACAGGTTCCAAAATCATGTTGCTGTTCCTCAATTGAGAATGGCACTCGGGCCGAGAGCGTTTTCCAGTAGGGATTATAGAGCCAATAATCAGGCTGAGAGAGCACCAGTGCACGATCGTTGGTTGCCGACATGTTTTTAAACAGACTGTGGGCATAGGGTTCATCGTTATAATCGCCCATTAAAATCACCTGCTTCTTATCAGCAAGAAGAGACTCAACAAAACTTCTTAGCCCGATAGAGCATTTATTTCTAAAATCCTCGGCAATGGTTCGTAACTGACTCGGCCAGTGTGAAACCAACATGTTTATTTCGTAAGACGCTTCCGCTTTAAACGCTATTTTTAATTGCTGTGCAATTTTGAGCGATGAGCTGCCAATTCGGCCAGTATGGGTCTTCCCTTGGGTGACCGCTATGCGAGTTGAACGATAAAAATAGCCGATATCAAATTGGCCTCCAGTTGGCGTAGTGTCATCCATAAATTCAGATGCAATACCGATATCCAGAAGCCCTTCAACCAGTAATTGGAAAGAGGTTTGATTCACTTCACAAACCGCTAATAGATCAATGTGTTCATGAGTAAAAAGATGTCTGATGATCTCAACGGCATCAGCGATATCACCCCGATTTTGCCAATCTTTTACACCAGGAGGCGATATCGCACAGTTCCAAAAAGCAAAACGAAAACTCAATGTAATCAGCCCTGAGAAAAATAATCCTATACATTGAATTTAATCACAAATCGCTCTTCCATGGTAAGACGCGGGGTGAAATTTAGCGCGACCTCGCAAATTCAAACGATCGCCCAGACAAAAAATGCGAACAGTGTAGTGAGAAACAGAAAGAGCCTGCTAACGGGAAGGCTGTTGGTGGTAGGCCAGCGAGAAGACGTCGTAGAAATCAACGTCACCTTTCGTGCGTCGAATTTTCTCTATCCCCGCTTTCACGGCTGACGGCACCTGCTCGTTGTGTAACAGCTTATCCTGCGTGTCCTGCGACACGTGGCGGACAGTAAACCACTCTCCGTTATAGCAAACGCGGAGATCCAGGGTATCAATGTCTTCAAAGCGATAGGTCGGGTTGATATCCACTGAGAGGGCCAGCGTCATCACCAGCAGGAAAACGGTAAAGCCGATCAGGTAGGGCAAACCAAAATAAGGAGCATAAAAAAGGATGATCGCGACTGGCACGTAGCTCACCAGCATCGCGGCAAACAGATAGGGGTGAGACTGCATGAATTTGCGGCTAAAACGTATTTTATTGTCGCGTTTTTCTTCCCGATTAATACGTTCGATCTCTTCGGTCAGAAGGCGTTTTACTTCATCCATCGTCATCACCATCGTGCTTGAGGAATACAACACTGCTTGCATCGATTAGAACATAGCCACATGAGAGATAACAGATACAGTTTTCGACAGATTGACTATAACAGTTTGACTGATGCCGGGATGAATTCTCCCGGCAACATTGACGACAAAATAGCGAAGGTTACGGAATGGCGGGCATTGTGAGATCGGGATCGATCAGATTGTAGATGTGATTGCCAAACATGGGTTGCTGCAACAGCTGATCAACCGCCAGCGCGACATCCCAGCGTGACACCAATCCCAGCGTAGCAGCACCCTGCGTCAGTTTTGCATTGTGCGTCGCGACCACGTCCAGCAGGCCGCCAGGACGAACGATACAGTGATCCAACGTACTGCTTTGCAACCAGCTTTCTGCCAGCGATTTCTCACGTACCGCGAAGCCAAACGCGGCTCTGGCGCGTGGCGACAACAGCGGCCAGCTATCGCCGCAGCCCAGTGATGTCACCAGCAGCATACGTTTGATGCCTGCCTGCTCTGCGCCATCGATCACCGTGCGATGGCCCTGATAATTTACCGTGCCACCGCCCATTGTTGATACCACAATGGCAGAAGGCCCCGCCACGCGGCAGGCTTCCGCTACCGTTTCCGGGTCGCAGGCATCGCCTTCCACTACCGTCATTCCCTGCTCACGCCAGTGTTTGGCCTGTTCAGGATTACGCAAGACGAGTACGACCGCCTGCTCGCACTCAATGGCGCGCTGTAATAAGCAGGCGCCGACCCCATTGCCTGCGCCGAAAAGTAACCACGTCATACCTGCTCCGGTTGTAATTCACTCGCCAGCGCGCGGAACGCCTCAACCTGAGCGCTCAGCAGCTGACGGTGGCTGTCTCGTCCAAGGAAAATTTTAAACATCGCTGCACCGCTGGCATTAAAGAACACCACGGACGCGGTGTCCATCCCCATGAACTTACGCTCAATAAATGCAATGTGCTGACAGCTCGTTGCACGGATATGCCCGCTCAGGCCATTTTTGCCGCGCAGGTTAAAGTAACCGTGGCGGTGCGTACCGGTTGGCAGCTCGCTCTTGAATTCCAGAATCGCGTCTGCCGTGTGGCTGATGAGCGTCACTTCACCCCAGGTCGCAATCGTGTCCCAGACCTGATCGAAACGATCGCCCGTTGCCAGCGTACGCTGCGCCGCAGGCAAGGCCTCTACGACAGCAAACAGCGAGGTATTATACTTTCCGGCAATCTCTTCCAGTGTGCCATCAGGGTTGGTTGCCAGTAATTCATTTAGTGCCATGGTCATGGTTGCGTCTCCGGTTAGTGCGCATGCTCTTCGGCATTAAGCTGAGGGATAATTTGTTGTAGTGCCTGCATCAGGTTATTCGCCCAGAAGCGGCCATCATTGGTCAGACGCAGGCAGGTGGAATCGTCACAGGTCAAGCCGGCCTGATGCCATTGACTCAGCAATGGCTGAAGCTCACGGGCATGTCGAGTCAGTTGAGGCAACTTGATACGACCAACCTCAATTCCCGCCTGAAGCTGATGCTGCCACGGCCCGGTAGGACTGGCTGGCGTCATCATCATGATCGGTTTTTGCCCCTGGTCGATCTGCTGGTAGTAGCGCTCCAGGCTGCGTTCCATCATGTAGGCTTGCCCGTTTATATTGCCGCCCGCACTGCTTCCCATTGCCAGACAGTCCGCGCCCTGTTTAATCAGCAGATTGTACAAGTTGCGTTCACGCGTGGTGCGCGCCCAGTGACTGTTGCTAAGCTGGTGCCAACCAGCATCGGCCAGAAATGCCGCGCCAGTCCGGTAAAAATCACGACGGGCCACCACATCAGGCAGCGCGACACGCTGGTTTTCGGCCGCTTTCGCCAGCGGCGTGGTCAGTAACAGATTAAGCGCATACAGATCGACGCCGTCTAACGGTAAATCACTGACGATCGCCAGATCTTCGCGCCAGATTTCCGGCGTTTGTTCCGGCAGGCCGAACATCAGATCGCACACTACGGCGGCTCTGTCTCGCTCGCACAGGCGCTCAAGGAAGCGAATTGACTGCTGCTTATCCGACGTACGCGCCATACGCTGACGAATACGGGTATCGAACGTCTGAATCCCAATGGAGAAACGGTTCGCTCCCGCATCCAGACAGGCATCGATTCGCTCATCGTCAAAATCCATCGCCCGCCCTTCCACCGTGATTTCACAGTCTGGTGCCAGCGGCAGAGAGGTACGGATCGCGCGAATGATCTGTGACAGCTCATCGGCCGCCAGCGCCGTTGGCGTACCACCGCCAAAATACACCGCATGAATCGGCGCAGACTGATGCAGCGGGCTGTCCGCTTCCATCGCCAATTCCTGCAACAAATAGCGGGTATAGGTCGCCGTGCTGTCATCACGCAGTTTGTTTTGATAAAAACCGCAGAACGTGCAGTGCGTGGCGCAGAAAGGAATGTGCAGATAGAGCAGACGCTTACGCGCAGGCACGGTCTGCTGCTTCAGCGTCTGCCAACCGGCCGGAATCTGTTCTGGTGAAAGCGGCACATGGTTGCGCCAAGGCATTGCCATACGTCGGGCGCCAAAAGGCTGCTCACCGGGCTCGGCATAATACGGCGTCAAATCGATGTTCATTAACGGCCCCCAAATAATCAATAAAATAAATTAAATGATAATTATTTTTATTTGGCAACCTGCCCGGTAGGCAGAAAGGAGGCGGGTTATTTTTTTCGCGTTATTTTCTCTTTAAATTAACCGATTTGCTTATTTTGGTTAAAATTGCCGATATAAATAAACACGGTTATTTCTCATTACTTTCATAGCATTAATCCACTTCACTCACTTTAAATGTTAAATAAATGAAAACAAAAATCACTACATTAAAATTCGTTAATTTAACAACCGATAAAATATTGCAAGTCATTATTTAATAATAAATGAGATTGCAGTCACATTTTTTAATATTCATTCAAATTAAATTATCTCCGCCCCCGCCCAAATGATAATCATTAACTTTTCAGAGAAAAAGCCATGAATAAAAAGGCCACACACTGGGCTCTCTTTATGCTGCCTGCTATTTATAGCGGCGCAATTAATGCAGCGCCAAACGATTCATCTACAAATCATTCGACCACAAACAGCGATGAAATAACCGTTATTAGTGCAGGGAGAACGGAACAGAATTTATGGGAAAGTCCGGTCACGATGCAGGTTATCGATAATGAAAAGCTGAATAAATATACCGGCGATTCTATTGCTGAAGCGCTGCGTGATATTCCCGGCGTCGATATTACCGATACCGCATTAGCCGGTCGTAAACAAATACGCATTCGCGGCGAAGAAGCCTCACGCGTATTAGTGTTAATTGACGGTCAGGAAGTCACTTATCAGCGCGCTGGGCCAAACTACAGCCTCGGATTATTAATCGATCCATCTTATATTGAACGCATTGAAGTCGTGAAAGGCCCGCATTCGGTATTATATGGCTCGCAAGCTATCGGCGGCGTGATCAACTTTATTACCCGCAAAGGCGGAGACAAACCGCTGAGCGGCAAAATCAAAGCCGTTTATGACAGCGTGACCGTAGGCTGGCAGGAATCGGGTTTAGCCTACGGCTCCATCGGCAATTTCGACTATCGCCTCAGCGGCAGCTATAGCGATCAGGGCAACCGCAGCACGCCAGATGGCCGTCTGCCGGATACTCATTTCCGCAACAGCGGGCAGTCCGCCTGGCTCGGCTATCGCCTTGGCTATCATAAATTTGGCCTGTCGCTGGACAGTTTCAAACTCAGCACGCAGACCTACACCGATTCGACTGAATACGACAGCTTCAGCGTGCGCATTCCTGAATTGGAAAGAAAGAAGGTCGGCCTGTTTTATGACTGGCAGCTCGGCGGCGATGTGCTGAAAAACCTGCATCTGGACGCCTATCAGCAAAATATTAAACGCGAATTCCGCAACGATCTGTCGCAGAGCGGTAATCCGCTGCGCTATAACGGCATGGCGCTTTATCAAGGCAAAATGGCGATGAGCACAGGAACCGACGACAAACAGACCAGTCGGGGATTGACCTTACAGGCGGATATCACGCCATTAGCCGGACACACACTGATTGCCGGGGGACAATGGCTCTCCGATGTCGTGAAGCAAAATGCCTTTTCTGATGTCTGGGTAGAGGGATCATTATCGCCGATGGGAATGCCTTCTCTGTCGGTCAACCCCAGCTCGATATCCAATAACCACTGGCGGCAGAATAGCTGGGCACTGTTCGCACAGGATGAATGGAAAATAACGCCGGACTAGACGTGGACGCTGGGTGCGCGCCAATACTGGGTTGAATCACTCTCCTACGGTGGACAAAAGACAGGCACCGTGAGAATGAACGGTATGGTGATGCCAAACAACAGTACGTCCGCCGCCGCGAAGGAAAGTGACAGCACATTAGTCACCGCCAGCAGCCTGCGCTATTCCGGCTTTGACAATATCCAACTGCGCGCCTCCTTTGCGCAAGGTTATGTCTACCCTACCCTGACGCATAAATTTTACGATACGGCGGCAGGCGGGAGCACCACTTACGGCAACGCCAATCTACAGGCGGAAAAGTCGGATAACTATGAAGTCGGCATGCGCTATAAAGACGATAGCTGGCTGCTGGACAGCGCGATCTACCACTCACGCGCCAAAGACTACATCACCACGCTGAACTGCGCCGGTAACGCAGTCTGTTCCGGCAGCACGGACAGCAGTAGCCGTTATTACGCCAACGCCAACCGTGCGACCACGTACGGGATGGAAATGTATGCAGAATACCTCGGCTGGACGCTATCTCCTTACGTTAACGGCAATATCATCCGCCGTGAGCTGGAACTGCCGACTCGCAGCACCTATCGCACGGGTGAACCCACCTTTACCGGTCGCGTCGGGGTCAAAAACATCATGCTGTTCGAGCGCATGGAGCTGGAATCCGATCTCTACCTCCGGGCGGCCTCACGAGCGAAGGATGAAACGGCTGATACTGCCGTTCAGCGCAGCGGTTGGGCAACGGCCAATCTGGAATTTACCAGCACCTTCGGTAGCGAGAATCAGTATCAGGTCACGCTGGCGCGGAATAACCTGCTGGATAAGCGCTATACCACCGCGCATGAAAGTATTCCTGCATCCGGCTTCAGCACCGCGATCGGCGCAGCGTTCTCATTCTAAGAGTCATGATGATGAAGGCGATAATCGCGTTAATGCTTTTCGGGCTGTCTTCCTTCACCTGCGCGGCTGAGCCGCGCGTGGTGATTGCCGGTGGATCGCTGGTGGAAATCGTTTATGCGCTCGGCGCAGGCGATACGGTGGTGGGCGTGGATCAGACTACCACTTACCCGCCACAAACGGCAACGCTGCCAAAGGTCAGCAACTGGCAACAGTTAACGAGCGAAGGCATTTTGTCGCTTCACCCAACGCTGTTGATGACCTGGCAGGATGCCAATCCGCCGCAGGTGCTTAATCAGCTTGAGCAGGCGGGCGTAAAGGTGGCGCGTTTTACCCGCACGCCCAGTACGCCAACGCAGCTGCTTAGCAATATTCGTCAGGCTGGCGCACTGCTCAATCGTTCTGAGGCAGCTGAGCAGTTGGTTACTCGCCTTTCTCAGCAACTGAGTGCAGTCTCAGAGCGGCTGGCAACGCGGAAGGATCGCGTCAGCGTCGTGTTTCTGCTGAGTGTCGGCAGCTCCGCAGCGCAGGTCGCGGGGAAAAATACCGTGGTGGATAGCCTGATAACGCTGGCAGGCGGAAAGAATATTGCCACACATAGCCAGTATCGTATTTACGGCGGTGAGGCAATGATTGCGGCGAATCCTGAGGTGGTTGTGGTGACGACGCAAAGTGTGGAAAACGGCGTGGAGGCGCTGGCGGCTGTACCCGGTTTGACGCAAACCGCAGCCTGGAAAAACCAACGTATTATCGCGCTCGATCAGGCGATTTTATTGGGAATGGGACCACGCGTCGCCGAGGCGGTGCAAGCGCTGAATCGTGGCTTCTATCCTGACTAATACATCCCTAAACAATACGGCCTCAATAATGAGGCCGTATTACAACGCTTACTGAATACCCTGACTGCGCAGGTAATCTTCATAGTTACCGGTGAAATCGATCACTTTATTTGGCGTAATTTCCAGAATGCGGGTCGCCAACGAACTGACAAATTCACGGTCATGAGAGACGAACAGCAGCGTCCCTTCGTACATTTCCAGCGCCATATTCAGCGATTCAATGGATTCCATATCAAGGTGGTTGGTCGGTTCATCCATCACCAGAATATTCGGACGCTGCATCATCAGCTTGCCGAACAGCATGCGGCCTTTTTCACCGCCGGATAACACCTTCACTTTCTTCTTGATATCATCCTGGCTGAACAGCAAACGACCGAGAATGCTACGCACAGCTTGCTCGTCGTCTTTTTCCTGTTTCCACTGGCTCATCCAGTCAAAAACGGTCAGCGTCTCATCGAATTCGTATTCGTGATCCTGCGCGTAGTAGCCAATTTTTGAGTTTTCAGACCATTTCACCGTACCGCTATCCGGCTCGAAATCACCGACCAGCGTTTTCAGCAATGTCGATTTACCGATACCGTTGGCACCCAGAATAGCGACTTTCTCACCCACTTCGACCATCAGACCCAGCTTACTAAACAGTGGGCCATTATCAAAACCTTTGCTCAACGCTTCAACTTCCAGCGCATTACGGAACAGTTTCTTATCCTGATCAAAACGGATAAACGGGTTTTGACGGCTGGACGCTTTCACTTCATCCAGTTGGATTTTATCGATCTGGCGTGCGCGCGATGTCGCCTGCTTGGATTTAGAGGCGTTGGCGCTAAAGCGGCTGACGAACGATTGCAGTTCGGAAATCTGCGCTTTCTTCTTGGCGTTATCGGCCAGTAGGCGCTCACGAGCCTGCGTCGCGGCCGTCATGTATTCGTCATAGTTGCCGGGATAAATACGCAGCTCACCGTAGTCCAGATCCGCCATGTGCGTACACACCATGTTCAGGAAGTGACGGTCATGCGAGATGATGATCATGGTGCTGTTACGCTCGTTCAGCACCTGCTCCAGCCAACGGATCGTATCGATATCCAGGTTGTTGGTCGGTTCGTCGAGCAGCAGGATATCAGGATCGGCAAACAGCGCCTGCGCCAACAGGACACGCAGTTTCCAACCGGGAGCAATTTCACTCATCAAACCATAGTGCTGCTCAACGGGAATCCCCACGCCCAACAACAGCTCGCCCGCGCGTGATTCTGCGCTGTAGCCATCCATCTCACCGTATTGCACTTCCAGATCGGCAACTTTATAGCCGTCGGCTTCGCTCATTTCAGCCAATGAATAGATACGGTCGCGCTCTTCTTTTACCGCCCACAGCTCACCGTGGCCCATGATAACGGTATCCAGCACGCTGTATTTTTCAAAAGCGAACTGATCCTGACGCAGTTTACCCAGACGTTCATTAGGATCGAGGAAGACGTTACCGCCGCTCGGCACCAGATCGCCGCCGAGAATCTTCATGAATGTGGATTTTCCGCAGCCATTCGCGCCAATCAAACCGTAACGGTTGCCGCCGCCAAATTTAACGGAAATGTTTTCAAACAACGGCTTGCTGCCGAACTGCATGGTGATATTGTTGGTACTTAACACAGCACTTATACTCGAGTCGGAATGTGATTTGGCGCGCATTATGCCACAAGCGCGCGATAGGATCGCGGTTAGTTTTGAGTAATATTTAAGCGATAGCGCATACAGGAGAGAAATGCGATGCCTATACTACGTCGTTTCAAACAGGTCGACGTTTTCACCCAGCAGCCTTTCAAGGGCAATCCGCTTGCCGTCATTATGGAGGCGAAAGGATTAACCGATGCGCAAATGCAGGAGATCGCTCGCTGGACAAACCTGTCAGAAACCACGTTTGTCCTGCCAGCCACCGATCCTTTAGCGGATTACCACGTCCGCATTTTTACGCCAGAATCGGAGCTGCCCTTTGCCGGACACCCTACGCTAGGCACTGCACATGCCCTGCTGGAAGAAGGATTGCGCCCTAAATCTCCGGGCCAGTTGGTGCAACAATGCGGTATTGGCCTCGTACCGATCAACATCGGTGAGGATAAGAGCCTCGCTTTTCACGCGCCTCAGGCCACCCTCGTTCCCTTTGACGATGAACACCTGCCACTGCTGGAAAAAACGCTGGGCATTACTGGTTTTGATCGTGCCGCTATCGATACCCGCTACCCGCCCACCGCAGTACACATGGGCATTCGCTGGCTCGTGATTCGCGTAGACAGCGCCGACACCTGTCTGAACATCACACCAGATGCTGAAGCACTCTCAGCCGTGCAAAACCTCAGCCAGACCAACGGCATCGCTGTCTATGGCCCACACGATGGCGCAACGCCTGCCGGCTATGAGATTCGTGCCTTCTACATCGAACGCGGTCATCTCAAGGAAGATCCGGTTACTGGCAGTGCCAATGCCTGTCTGGCTGCACTGCTTCGCCAGCAGCACTCGACGAATAACGTCACCGCACCACTTAGCTACCTTGCGCGACAGGGCACTATGCTACAGCGCGATGGCCAGATTACCGTCACTTACCTGAACGATGAACCGTGGATCGGCGGGCACAGCGTCACGATTGTTGACGGTACGTTACAGGGATAAGGAGGGATTTTATGGCAACGCCATTTGCCGATACGTCATTTACAGATGCACTGTATGCATTGCGTCATCAGCCTCATCTGTGCCTCACGATCCAGGAAGAAAGCGATGCCGATGCGCTCTTTACCCTGATTCAGCAGGAAAAAGCGCGTCTGCGGCGTACGTTACCCTGGCCGGATTCTGTTAAGACCGTCGATGACACACGTGAAACCATTCGCGCCAACAGAGAAGAATTTCTCGCCAAATCAGCCGCCGTGTATCTTATCCGCTGGGACGACGCGCTGGCTGGCATCGTCTCCTTCAACACGATTCAAGACAAAGAAGGAGTCATCGGTTATTGGATCGCCGAAGCATTTGAAGGCAAAGGCATCGTTTCTCAGGCCGTCAGCACGCTGATAACGGCCTATACCGGTGCGAGCCTCATTGACCGCTGCGTCATCAGAGCCTCAACCGCCAACACGCGTAGCAACGCTGTCGCTCAACGGCTTGGCTTCCACTTTCACCACACAGAGAAAGACGCCGAGCAGATTGGCGAGCAGTGGTTCAATCACAATATTTATCACTATCCTGCCTGATATTACCCCGTATACCTTCCATCACCTGATGCGCTGACCTCCCGGCTGCGCATCAGATTCTTTCTCTTCACGACGCATTACCTTTGCCATATCGTTATATTTTTGTGACTGATATCACAAAAATGTTGAAATCCAATTTCATCTTCGCTACCATTAAAAACGTGATGAACATCACACTTAACTAACCCGTTAGAGGAGCCTGATAATGAAAATGATGCGCAGAATCAGCAAATTCTTTAAAAGAATGGGAGATGTTTATGTCAGTTACTGTGAACGTATTGGGTCAATCATCAGCCCGTTCTGATTGTGATATAAACAATCTCTGAAGCCGCCTCCTACAGGCGGCTTTTGTTTTTTCATCCTCTCTCATACCTATTCATCCCCCTTTCCTTTTTGTCTACCCACACGTCGCCGATTTGTGCAGCACACCGCATGCCTGAACATTCTCTTTTAAAAACAGCCCAATGCGTTTTTCTTTCACGGCAAAACCACCGTTAACAGACTATGCTTTTCTCTGGCTGTACTTGCTTCGCGTCCACGACGTCTGCGCTAAAAGATATACCCTAAATAATTCGAGTTGCGTGAAGGCAGCAACCGAGCGAATCCTCAGGAGCTTACACAGGTAAGTGACTGGGGTGAGTAAGGGCAGCCAACGCACAAGCAGCTTGAAGTATGACGGGTATAAAAAGGACATGACTATGAGTAAAGTTAAACAACAGGATATTGACCGTCTGATCGAACTGGTCGGCGGGCGTGAGAACATCGCGGCGGTCACGCACTGCATTACTCGTCTCCGCTTCGTCTTGCACGACTCATCCAAAGCCCATCCCAAGAACATTGAAGAGCTGCGTATTGTTAAAGGGTGTTTTACGAACGCCGGACAATTTCAGGTCGTGATCGGCACCAACGTGGATGAGTATTACAAAGCGCTGCTCGCCACCACGGGAAAAGGCGAAATTAATAAAGAAGAAGCCAAAGTCGCCGCTCGCCAGAACATGAGCTGGTTTGAACGCAGCATTTCACATTTTGCCGAGATCTTTTTTCCGCTGCTTCCCGCGCTCATCAGCGGGGGCTTGATCCTCGGAGCCCGTAACGTAATTGGCGATATTCCGATGCGCGACGGGCAAACGCTGGTACAGCTCTACCCGACCTGGCAAACCATCTACGATTTCCTCTGGCTGCTGGGCGAAGCCATCTTCTTCTATCTTCCCGTTGCGGTCTGTTGGTCAACCGTACGCAAAATGGGCGGCACGCCCATCCTCGGCATCGTACTCGGTATCACGCTGGTATCGCCACAGTTAATGAACGCCTATCTTATTGGCCAACAAACGCCTGAAGTGTGGAATTTCGGCTGGTTCACGATCGAGAAGATAGGTTATCAGGCACAGGTCATCCCTTCCGTATTGGCTGGGATGGCGCTGGCCCTGATCGAAATGCGACTGAAAAAAATCGTGCCGGATTACCTCTATCTGGTGGTCGTGCCCGTAACCTCGCTCATTCTGGCCGTTTTCCTAGCACACACGTTGATTGGTCCCTTTGGTCGTATGATTGGCGATGGCGTCGCCTGGGCCGTTAAGGCGGTCATGACAGGCAGTTTCGCTCCCATTGGCGCCGCGCTGTTTGGCTTCCTGTATGCACCGCTGGTCATCACAGGCGTACACCAAACTACCCTCGCGATTGATATGCAGATGATTCAAAGCATGGGCGGCACCCCCGTCTGGCCGCTCATCGCATTGTCCAACATTGCACAGGCGGCTGCCGTCGTCGGGGTGATTCTCGTCAGCCGGAAAGCCAACGAGCGCGAAATTTCTGTTCCTGCGGCGATTTCCGCCTTTCTTGGCGTGACCGAACCCGCCATGTACGGTATCAACCTCAAATACCGCTTTCCGATGCTGTGCGCCATGATTGGCTCCGCTGCGGCTGCACTCATCTGCGGGCTGTACGGCGTAACGGCAAACGGCATCGGCGTAGGTGGGCTACCGGGTATTCTCTCCATCAAGCCACAGTTTTGGGGAATCTTCGCCCTTGCCACGCTGGTTGCCACCGTCATTCCGATTGTATTGACATCGCTGGTCTATAAGCGCAAAACCCGCAATGGCACACTCGATCCTACATAGCGGCATATAATTATTGTCTCAACTCAGGCCGTGCTTGCACGGCCCACTGTAATAAAGGAGCGACCTCATGACCATGAACGCCTCGCTTCCCTGGTGGCAAAATGGCGTGATTTATCAAATCTACCCGAAGAGCTTTCAGGACAGTACCGGCAATGGCATTGGCGACATCGCTGGCATCACCGCCCGGCTCGATTACCTGCAACAGCTGGGCGTCGATGCGATCTGGCTGACACCAGTTTACCTCTCTCCTCAGGTTGACAACGGCTATGACGTCGCCGACTACTGCGCCATCGACCCAGCCTATGGCACGATGGCCGATATGGAAACATTGATCGCGGAAGCGCATCAGCGCCGTATACGTGTCGTCATGGACATGGTGTTCAACCACACCTCTACGCAACACCACTGGTTCCAGAACGCACAGGATCGCCGTAGTCCGTACCGTCATTTTTATATCTGGCGTGATGGTAATGACGGAGCGCTACCTAATAATTGGCGTTCAAAATTTGGCGGCCCGGCCTGGCAGTGGCACGAAGAAAGCAAACAGTACTATCTGCATCTTTTCGCCACTGAACAGGCCGACCTGAATTGGGAACACCCGCGCGTACGGGATGAATTAAAGCAGGTCTGTGCATTTTGGGCGGATAAAGGTGTGGACGGACTGCGGCTGGATGTCATCAATCTGGTTTCCAAGCAGCAGGATTTCCCGTCTGATGCTCAGGGCGATGGACGCCGTTTCTATACCGATGGTCCCCTGATTCATGATTACCTGCAGGAGTTCAGCCGGGATGTTTTTCAGCCCCGTGGCTTGATGACCGTCGGTGAGATGTCATCCACCTCGCTGGAGCACTGCCGCCGCTACGCCGCGCTGGACGGCAATGAACTCTCCATGACGTTCAATTTCCATCATCTGAAAGTCGATTATCCGAATGGGGAAAAATGGACGCTGACGGAACCTGATTTTATCCAACTCAAACAGATCTTTAATCACTGGCAGCAGGGGATGCACAACCATGCCTGGAACGCGCTGTTCTGGTGTAATCACGACCAGCCGCGCATCGTGTCGCGCTTTGGTGACGAAGGCAAATTCCGTGTGCAATCCGCCAAGATGCTGGCGATGGTGCTTCACGGTATGCAAGGCACGCCCTATATCTATCAGGGTGAAGAACTGGGTATGACCAATCCAGGCTATACGCGGATTGAACAATACCGCGATATTGAAAGCCTGAATCAGTTTGCTGAACAGCGCGAACGGGGTCAGCCGGACGAACAAACCTTAGCAATCCTCGCCAGCAAATCACGCGATAACGGCCGCACGCCGATGCAGTGGGATGACAGCCATCATGCTGGGTTTACGACCGGCACGCCGTGGATAACCCCATGCCAGAATGTCGACCACATCAACGCAGCACAGGCGCTGGCGGATAAAGACTCCGTTTTCTATACCTACCAGCAGCTTATTGCTATGCGTAAAGCACTTCCGCTGCTGACGTATGGGGACTATCAGGATTTGCTCCCCGATCACCCTAACGTCTGGTGCTATCAGCGCATCTGGGAGGGACAGCGGCTTCTGGTTCTGGCAAATCTCAGCAAACAGACTCAGCGCTGGCAGCCTCCAATTGATACTCATGACCGCCGCTGGCGACTGTTATTCAGCAATTACTCTGATGCACAGCCTCAGCCCGCCATACTGGCGCTACGCCCGTTTGAAGCCATCTATTGGGTACAAGGAATGCCGGAGAAAGAGGATAAGATTCAGGGCTAGAGGATACCGTGAGATGTAGCGGGTAACCCCGCTACATTATTACCAGAAACTCAATTACCAGAAACTAGATTGGCAGGAACTAGCGCTTAGCCAGCAGCAATCCCAACACCAGACCGACTGTGGCACCGATACCGATACCGTGCCAGGGTTTGTCATGCACATAGACGTCGGCTTTGTCAGCCACCTGCTTGGCGCGCGCATAATAGCTGTCAGTCACACCAATGCGGGCTTTGACTTCCAGCAGCGCTTTTTCCGCGCCCTTTTTCAAATCAAGGTAGGCTTGGTCTGCCTGATCGCCCGTATAGCGCAATACCTCATCCAGCGTTTCAGACAGAAGTTTTAAATCATCATCGACACGAATTTCTTCAGGCTGTTTTTTGGTCGCTGCCATAAAGTGCTCCCTTCTGTTATGAAAAGTCATTAGTTATAAATCGTTGCCTGATTAACTATAGACAAGTTTGTGCGACTTCTACGGCTGCAACAGACCAGATCATTCCTAAAACGTATTTTGCTTCCATAAAAAAATGCAGGAGCGTTTTTCAACATCGCTTGCGACGGCCCGAAGAGTGGCGAGCAGGAAGCTCGCCATAAAAAAACGCCGTTGATTCTCATCAACGGCGCTTCATTACTCAAGCAGACTCTCGTCAGCGGTTACATCATTGGCTGCGCCAATTGCACCAGAGAGATAAGCGGCTGCGGATACAAACCAAAGAACAGTACCACGATGGAGGAGATCAGCACGACCACACCACCCGCAGTTAAAGCCCAGTTGTTTGGCGTATCACGCTGCAACACCTGCGGCGCATTCAGGAACAAACTCACCATCACGCGCAGATAGTAGTACAGACCAATGGCACTACCCAACACGACAGCACCAGTCAGCCACCACAGTTCAGCATTAACACCGACCGCCAGCACATAGAATTTGCCGAAGAAGCCCAGCGTCATCGGGATACCCGCCAGCGACAGCATCATCACCGTCATCACCGCAGACAGGACTGGTTTATGCCAGAATAAACCACGGTAAGAGAACAGTGAATCGGCATCCGGGCCACGGTACGGGCTAGACATCAGGCTAACCACACCGAACGCGCCCAGGCTGCTGAACAGGTAACCCACCAGATAAACACCGACGGTTTCCAGCGCCAGTTGATGGCTCTGAACCGCGATCAGGGCAACCAGCAAATAGCCCAAGTGTGCGATAGAAGAGTAACCGAGCAGACGTTTGATGTTGGTTTGCGATACCGCCATCACGTTACCGAACAGGATAGACGCGAACGCGATGACACCTAGCACAATTCTGACGGACTCGCTGTCAGCCATCGGCGCGTACAGGAACAAACGCATGACTGCACCGAAAACGGCAATTTTACCGGCCGTCGCCAGAAACGTAGACACGGGCGCAGGTGCACCCTGATACACATCAGGCGTCCACAGCTGGAACGGAACCAGAGACAGCTTGAAGCCCAGACCGACAATCATCATCCCCAGGCCTGCCAGCAGCAGCGGCTCATGGATTTGGTGATCGCTCAGGCTCTTACCGAGGCTGGCGAAGCTCATATCGCCTGATTCAGCATAAATCAGCGCCATACCAAACAGCAGGAAGGAAGACGCGGCTGCCGACAGCAGCATGTATTTAATACTGGCTTCCAGCGAACGTTTCAGGCGGAAGGCATAGCCGACCAAACCAAACAGCGGGAGAGAAAGCAGTTCGATCCCGATGAACAGCGAAGCCAGATGGTTGGCGCTCGACAGCAAAATCCCACCCAACGCGGCAATGAGAACCAGCAGGTAGAACTCATCACGATTGTCTGGGTAGCCTTGCAGCCACGGGTAGGCAAACGTGCTGGTTGCCAGACTGGCAAGCAGAACCAGTCCGGTATAGAACATCGAGAAGCCATCAACACGCAGCAGCGGCGTCACGTCCGTTGGGCCAACCTGGCCGACAAAGTACAGTGACAGCAACGCAATATTCAGGCCGATAACCGTCATGGTTGCGTTGACAAAATGGTTGCGTCGCCACGCAATGCACAGCATCACAACCACTACCGTCAATCCGACGATCAACAGCGGCGATAGCGCAATTAGTTGTTGAAGAGTTATTGTCATGGCGAATTACGGCCTTGTTGTTGAAATAATTGAATCTGGAGCAGACGACATAAACCACTGCTGGATATTTGACATCGCGGCACTGGAGGTATCCAGAATCGGTTGCGGGTAAACCCCTAACAACACCAGTAATACCACCAACAGCATCACGATAGACAATTCGCGGAGCGACATACTCTTCAATGGTTCATCAGATTTAGGCGTACCGTAATAAGCACGCTGAATCATGATCAGTGAGTAGACCGACGCAAATACCAGACCGAAGGTTGAGATCACCGTAATCACCGGCACAACCTGATAGCTGCCGAACAGAATCATGAATTCGCCGACAAAGTTACCCGTACCCGGCATCCCCAAGGTTGCCACAGCAAAGAACAGAGACAGCGCAGGCAGGAACTTCAAGCGCGCCCACAGGCCACCCATTTCACGCATGTCACGGGTATGCAGACGTTCGTACAGTTGACCACACAGAATGAATAGACCGGCAGCGGACAAGCCGTGCGCAATCATCTGAATCACCGCACCCTGATAAGCCAGCTGATTACCGGAATAGATGGCAATCATCACGAAGCCCATATGGGACACAGAGGTGTAAGCAATCAGACGTTTGATATCCGTCTGTTTGAACGCCAACCAGGCACCGTAGAAGATACCAATCACACCCAGCCACATAGCGATCGGTGCAAAAGCATGGGAGGCGTTAGGGAACAGCGGCAGGCTGAAACGCAGCAGGCCATAGGCCGCCGTTTTCAACAGGATCCCTGCCAGGTCAACAGAACCCGCAGTTGGTGCCTGACTGTGTGCATCTGGCAGCCAACCGTGCAACGGCACGACAGGCATTTTTACAGCAAACGCGATGAAGAAGCCCAGCATCAGCAGATATTCAACACCATATGACATCGGCGTCTTCAGCAGGTCTTCATAGTTGAACGTCCAAACGCCAGTGGCATTGTGATGCACAAAGACCAGCGCCAGAATCGCGATCAGCATGATCAGTCCGCTTGACTGGGTATAGATGAAGAACTTGGTCGCCGCCGTAATTCTGGTTTTACCGTCGGAGCCTTTATGGCCCCACAGCGCAATCAGGAAGTACATCGGTACCAGCATCATTTCCCAGAAGAAGAAGAACAGGAACATGTCGATGGCAAGGAACACACCGATAACGCCGCCCAGAATCCACAGCAGGTTCAGGTGGAAGAAGCCCTGATAGCGCTGAATTTCATTCCAGGAACAGAGGATTGCCAACACGCCCAGCAACCCCGTCAGCACCACCATCAGCAGTGACAGGCCGTCCAGCGCAAGATGAATACCGATGCCGAAGCGCGGGATCCATGGCACATAAAACTCAGATTGCCATTGTGGCACGCCTGTCGGTGCGGTCAGCGAATAACCGCCTTGCAACCACAGTTGCAGAGACAGTGCGAGTGTCAGCCCCATTGCAATCAACGCTATCCAGCGCGGTACTTTCGTACCAAAACGCTCTAACTGCCAGCACAGCAGACCGCCGATAAAGGGGAGAAGAATTAGCCAAGGTAGTAGCATGGCGTTTTGTGTCCCTAAATTAAAGAAATCTGAAAACTTGCCGTGGCGGGCATCCCTGTCTGCGGAATGCCCTACCTTTTAGTACGTTACCGGATACTGCCTTAGACCAGCAGTAACAAGGCCAGCACCAGCACGGCACCAAAGCCCATTGAAGCAACGTACCAGCGCAATTGACCATTCGCACTGAGCGCCAGCCCACGGTTACCCCAACGAGTAATCGTAGCCGGAAGCGTCATCAATGCATTTAACGGATCACGCTGCAACAGCTTCGCGATAGCCAGATACGGTTTAACAAAGACATGGTCGTACAACCAGTCGAAGCCCCACGCGTGGAACCACCAGGTCGAGAAGAAACGACCTGGAGCACTCTTCGCGATGCTGCTCACCGCCTGACGTTTACCCAGCCACAGCACAGCAGCAAGCAGAATACCGGCAATCGCCACCACGCCAGAGGTAATTTCCAGCGTCATCAACTGGCCATGTTCAAGCTCAGTCGTCGCTGGCAATACACCGTGCAACGGCGGAACAATCATCGCACCAATAAAGGTGGACAGAATCATCAGCACAACCAGCGGTAAGTGGTGAGAAATGCCTTTTCCTGCATGCGCTTTGGTTTTCTCTTCACCGTGGAACACGATGAAAATCATACGGAACGTATACAGCGAGGTCATGAAGGCACCGGCCAATCCAGCCACCATCAGATTGATGTGACCATTTGCCCATGCGCCAGCCAGAATCTCGTCTTTACTGAAGAAGCCTGCGGTAACCAGCGGCAGTGCAGCCAGCGCCGCGCCCCCGACCAGGAAGCAAACATAAACCAGCGGAATCGTTTTACGCAGGCCGCCCATCTTGAAGATGTTCTGCTCGTGGTGGCAGGCCAAAATCACCGAACCAGAAGAGAGGAACAGCAGCGCTTTAAAGAACGCGTGCGTCATCAGGTGAAAAATCGCGGCATCCCATGCCTGAACGCCCAGCGCCAGGAACATGTAACCAATCTGGCTCATCGTAGAGTAAGCCAAGACGCGCTTGATGTCGGTTTGAACCAGAGCGGCAAAACCTGCCAGCACCAGCGTGACTGCACCCACAATCCCTACCAGATGCAGAACATCCGGGGCCATCAGGAACAGGCCGTTAGTACGCGCAATCAGGTAAACACCCGCGGTAACCATCGTGGCGGCGTGGATCAGTGCAGATACCGGAGTTGGACCAGCCATCGCATCCGCCAGCCAGGTTTGCAGCGGCAGCTGTGCCGATTTACCGACCGCACCACCCAGCAACATCAGCGTAGCCCAGGTGATTTCTGGTGAACCTTCAGCCAGTTTCTGCGGTGCCAATACCATCAGCTCGCGGAAGTTAAGCGTACCCAGCTCTTTGTAAAGGATGAACAGCGCAAAGGCCAGGAAGACGTCACCCACACGCGTAACGATGAAGGCTTTCATCGCCGCCGCGCCGTTCTTCGGATTGGTGTAGTAGAAACCGATCAGCAGGTAACTGCACAGCCCCACCCCTTCCCAACCGAGGTACATCAACAACAGGTTATCAGCCAGTACCAGAACAACCATACTCGCGATAAACAGGTTGGTGTAGGCGAAGAAGCGGGAATATCCCTCTTCCCCACGCATGTACCAAGAGGCAAACAGGTGGATAAAGAAGCCGACACCCGTTACAACGGACAGCATCGTCACCGAAAGGCCATCGAGCGTCAGCGTGACGCTGATGTCGAAGTTGCCGACGGCCATCCATGTCCACAGATGCTGATTAAAGAAGGTTACACCGCCGTGCTGTTGGCCCATGAAATCGACCACAACCCAAGCGGTAACCAACGCTGCCAGACCAATCGAGCCAACACCGACGGTCGCGGACGTATTTTCAGACCAGCGACCGCGGGAAAATGCCAGCAACAGAAAGCCGAGCAGCGGGAAGAGTATTGTTAAATAGAGTAAGTTCATCCGCGCATCTCACTGACTGTATCAATATTCAGGGTCTGACGACGACGATACATTTGCAGCAACAGTGCCAGACCAATACTGGCCTCAGCCGCTGCCAGCGTAATCGCCAGAATGTACATCACCTGACCATCCGGCTGCTGCCAGTAACTGCCTGCGACCACAAAGGCCAGCGCGGCAGCGTTGATCATAATTTCAAGACTGATCAACATAAACAGCAGGTTACGACGAATCAACAGACCAGTCAGCCCCAGAACAAACAGAATAGCGGCTAAAATCAATCCATGTTGTAACGGAATCATGCGCGTTCCCCCGTTATTTTCTTCTCAACGTCCTGGTTCGCGCCTTCTTTACTGACAACGTCACCACGTTTATCTTCACGACCAATGTGGAAAGCGACAACCAATCCCGCCAGCAGCAGCATTGATGCTAATTCAACGGCCAGAACATAAGGCCCAAACAGGCTGATACCCACGGCTTTCGCCTCAACAGGCGTACCCGTGATGCCCTGCTCTTTCAGGCTAAGAATGGCATTGACGACAATCACCAGTAACGCCAGTGAAAGAATGCTCGGACCGATCCAGACGCTGGGTTTCAGCCAATTCCGCTCTTGTTCTTCTACGGAATTACCGAGGTTGAGCATCATGACCACGAACACAAACAGCACCATGATGGCACCCGCATACACGATGATGCTCAGCGCGCCGGCAAAATTAGCCCCCAGCGAGAAAAATACGCCCGCAATCGCCATGAGCGAGGTGACCATATACAACAATGCATGCACAGGATTGGTATGCGTAATGACGCGCAGTGTCGCCAGTATCGCAATCAAACCTGTGGTATAAAAAGCGAATTCCATGCTAGCTCCTTAGGGCAACAGGCCTTTGACATCAATGGGTTTGGCTTCGTTTTCAGCTTCGCCTTTGTCTTTCCCATCGATTGCCATACCAGCCATCCGGTAGAAATTATATTCCGGATATTTACCCGGCCCCGATATCAGCAAATCTTCTTTCTCGTACACCAGATCCTGACGTTTGTAGTCGCCCATCTCGAAATCCGGCGTCAGCTGGATAGCGGTTGTCGGGCAGGCTTCTTCACAGAAGCCACAGAAAATGCAGCGCGAGAAGTTGACGCGGAAGAACTCTGGATACCAGCGACCATCTTTGGTTTCCGCTTTCTGCAATGAGATACAGCCGACCGGACAGGCCACCGCACACAGGTTGCAGGCAACGCAACGCTCTTCACCATCTGGATCGCGCGTCAGCACGATACGACCACGGTAGCGCGGTGGTGGATTCACAGGCTCTTCTGGATACATTCTGGTTTCGCGCTTCTTAAAAGCATTCGATCCCACCATACAGATACTGCGTATCTGGGTGCCGAAACCAACCACTAACTCTTTCAATGTCATGGTTTATTCACCCCTTCTTAAGCGTTGTACAAAATGACGGCCGCTGTCGCCAGCAGATTCAAAAGCGTTATCGGCAGACAGACTTTCCAACCGAAAGACATCACCTGGTCATAACGCGGACGGGGTAACGAAGCACGAATCAGGATGAACATCATCATGAAAAAGCCTGTTTTCAGCGCGAACCAGACAAACGGAGGCAGGATTGGACCATGCCAGCCACCGAAGAATAAGGTCACCATCAGCGCGGAAACAGTCACGATCCCGATATATTCCCCGACAAAGAACAGACCGAATTTCATACCGGAGTATTCAATGTGGTAACCATCGGCCAGTTCCTGTTCAGCTTCAGGCTGGTCAAACGGGTGACGGTGACACACCGCCACGCCTGCGATGGCAAACGTAATAAAGCCGAAGAACTGCGGGATAACGTTCCACAGGTGTTCCTGAGAATCGACGATGTCGCGCATGTTGAACGAGCCCGCTTGCGCGACAACCCCCATCAGCGACAGGCCGATGAACACTTCGTAGCTTACGGTCTGAGCAGAAGCACGTACCGCACCCAGCAGCGAGTATTTGTTGTTACTCGCCCAGCCGGCAAACAGCACCGCGTAAACGGCCAAACCCGCCATCATCAGGAAGAACAGGATACCGATGTTCAGATCGGCGACACCCCAGGTTGGCGTGATCGGCACAATCGCAAAGGCAATCAGCATTGACGTAAACGCGATCATCGGTGCCAGCGTGAAGATCACTTTATCGGTGAAATTAGGCACCCAGTCTTCTTTGAAGAACATCTTGATCATGTCAGCGACAAGCTGCAATGAACCGCCCCAACCTACCCGGTTCGGTCCATAACGTCCCTGGAAGAGACCGAGCAGTCGACGTTCACCCATACTCATGAATGCGCCACAGGTCACCACAACCAGCAGAATCACGATCGCTTTTCCGACGGAGATCAGAATCTCGATTAATTCCGGCGTTAACCAACTCATTGTGCGGCCTCCCGCAGATTTTCAACGGTTGCACCCGCCAGCACCGGTGCAATACCCGGTAAGCCCAGCGGTAAACCAACCTGTCCCTGACTCAATGCCGCACTTAAGCGCAGTGGCAGACGTAGCGTTTGTCCTGCACAGGTCAACTCAAGCAACGCACCAGCGTTCACGCCCAGCGTTGCCGCGTCAGCCGGGTTCACCATCACGTAAGGCTCTGGCATACGCTGCTGAATCACGTCAGAACGCTGTGACATTTCATCACTACCAAACAGGTGATAATACGGCGCAACGCGCCATTGACCCGCTTGTGGGACGAAAGCCGCAGGAATGTTATCGAAATACGCCAGCGAACCTTCGCCGGCTTCGATCATACGCACACCTGGATCGCCATGACGCAAATGTCCGCCCACTTCGTCCTGGAATTTGTTCCAGGCTTGTGGTGAGTTCCAGCCTGGTGCCCAAGCAAACGGAATCTGCTGACGATTAGCTGTCGGGCTGTTGTTCCCTTCCATTGAGAAGGCAAACATCGTGTCTTTATCGACGGGCTGACGTGGTTCATGCACGCTGATATTGGCACGCATTGCCGTACGTCCGCTGGAACGAATCGGTGAACGTGACAGTTTCTGACCACGAATACGGAACGACGCGTCCGGTGCGGCATCTTTGATTGCAGCAAGCTGCGGCAGAGCAGCAACACACGCATCAATCACGTTATCCAGCTGCGTCCAGTCAACCTGACGGCTGTTATAGGTGATATACAGCGAGTGCAGCCAGCGCCAGCTTTCCAGCATCACAATCTTGTCGTTGTAGTACGTTGGGTCATAAACCTGGAAGAAGCGCTGAGCGCGGCCTTCCTGATTCACCAACGTACCGTCGCTTTCAGCAAAGCTGGCAGCAGACAGAATGATGCTGGCCTTATCCATGATGCGAGTACGCTGATGGTCAACCACAATCAGGTTCTCAGCTTTTTCCAGCGCCGCGTCAACGCGAGCGATTGGGGCATGACGGTAGAGATCGTTCTCCAGAACCACCAAGCTGTCAGCGTCGCCGTTTTCCAACTGCGCCAGCGCGTCATCCAGCGAACCGCCACCCATGATTGACAACCCGATGCTGTTAGCAGCAGGAGCAACAAAGGTAATACCGACGTCAGAACCGCGATTTTTCAGCGCTTTGGCAACGTTTGCCGCCGCAGAGATCACTTCCTCGCTACCTGAATTGGTGCCGGAAATGATGAGTGGTTTTTTCGCACCGGCCAGCGCCTGTACGATGATATCGACTTTCTGGTCGAGACCCGCAGCCAGATCGGTAACTGCCGGAGCGCTGCTATCCAGACCATGTGCAATGGCAAAACCAAGACGTGCCTGATCGGCAACCGGCGCACGGTAGTTCCATGCAGCGATGTCGTCCAGACGGGTGTTATCGACGTTGGTGACAAACAGCGGGTGCTTGGCATGCTGACCAATGTTCATGATCGCCGCAATCTGCCAGTCAGCCACTTTCTGTGCGGCCGCCATTTCACGAGCTTTGCCTTTAACGGCCTGACGAACGGCCAGTGCGATACGCGCGCCCGTCTGCGTCAAGTCTTCACCCAGAATCAGAACTGCATCGTAGCCTTCGATCTCACGCAGCGCCGGTGTTCTCACACCGCTTTCGCGCAGCACTTTCAGGATCAGTTGCAGACGATTTTGTTCTTCCTGCGCGATACCGGTGTAGAAGTTCTCTGCACCCACCAGCTCACGCAAGGCGAAGTTGCTTTCAATGCTGGCACGCGGTGAACCGATACCGATCGTTTTCTTCGCCTGACGCAGCACATCCGCCGCACCTTGCAATGCCTGATCGGCATTCAGCGCGATCCAGTCATTACCGCGACGTTGCAGCGGCTGGTTCGGACGGTCTTTCTGGTTGACATAGCCGTAACCAAAACGACCGCGGTCACACAGGAAATAGTGGTTTACGCTACCGTTAAAACGGTTTTCGATACGGCGCAGTTCGCCATAGCGTTCACCGGGGCTGGTATTACAGCCGATGCTGCACTGCTGGCAGACGCTCGGTGCAAACTGCATATCCCATTTACGGTTATAGCGCTCGGAGTGCGTTTTATCGGTGAATACACCGGTAGGACACACTTCAACCAGGTTGCCAGAGAACTCGCTTTCCAGCGTGCCATCTTCCGGGCGACCGAAGTAGACGTTGTCGTGTGCGCCGTAAACGCCGAGATCTTTGCCATCCGCGTAATCTTTGTAGTAACGCACGCAACGATAGCACGCGATACAACGGTTCATCTCATGAGAAATGAACGGCCCGAGATCCTGATTGCGGTGGGTACGTTTGGTGAAGCGATAGCGACGGAAGTTTTGCCCCGTCATCACCGTCATATCCTGCAAATGACAGTTACCGCCTTCCTCACACACCGGACAATCGTGCGGGTGGTTGGTCATCAGAAACTCAACTATCGTCTTACGGAATAGCTTCGCTTCTTCATCTTCAATCGCGATGAACGTTCCTTCGGTTGCTGGTGTCATACAAGACATCACCAGACGACCGCGGGTGTCTTCCGCGTTTTGGTACTGTTTTACCGCACAGAGGCGGCAGGATCCGACGCTCCCGAGCGCGGGGTGCCAGCAAAAGTAAGGAATATCAAGTCCCAGAGTCAGGCAAGCTTCCAGAAGGTTGTCTGCTCCGTTTACTTCATACTCTTTGCCGTCTACATGAATAGTAGCCATAGTCAGCATGCTTCCATAATGGCCCGTGTCACCACGAGCGCTAATCAAAAATTCTGTATACCCTCACTTTCAAATCGCAAATGCGTTGGCTACCTGCGCCTTGAAATCTATTGGGTTTATGAGGGTGGCTTATTTGCGCCACCCTGCGGATACATTCACTGCATCTCGCACGTGTTGAGCGATAGCTTACCAGCGCTCTTTCAACAGGTTAGGCTGAATACCGCCAATCGCTTTGACATTGCCTAAATACTGTTTAGAGATACCCGCTTCGAATTCTTCCCGGAAATACTTGATGGCACTTTGCAGCGGCTCGACCGCACCCGGCGCATGTGCACAGAAGGTGTTGCCCGGCCCGAGGAAACGGCAAAGCTGCTCCAGCGTTTCGATATCGCCAGGCTGACCTTCACCCTTCTCCAGCGCACGCAGAATCTTCACGCTCCACGGCAGACCATCGCGGCACGGCGTACACCAGCCACAGGATTCACGGGAGAAGAATTCTTCGAGATTGCGCGTCAGCGAAACCATATTGATTTCGTGATCGACGGCCATCGCCAGTGCGGTACCCATACGGCTACCAGCTTTCGCAATGTGCTCAAAATCCATCGGCAGATCGAGATGGCTTTCCGTCAGGAAATCCGTACCTGCACCACCCGGTTGCCAGGCTTTCAGCTTCAGACCATCGCGCATACCGCCCGCGTAGTCTTCCAGAATTTCACGCGCAGTCGTACCGAACGGCAGTTCCCACAGACCCGGATTCTTGACGCGGCCGGAGAAGCCCATCAGTTTCGTGCCTGCATCTTTACTTTTACCCGCAGACAGCCCCTGATACCACGCTGCACCGTGCTCGATAATCGCCGGTACGTTACACAGCGTTTCCACGTTGTTGACGCAGGTCGGCTTGCCCCAAACACCCGCAGACGCCGGGAACGGCGGCTTAGAACGTGGGTTGGCACGACGGCCTTCCAGTGAGTTAATCAGTGCGGTTTCTTCACCGCAGATGTAACGCCCAGCGCCCGTATGCACGAACAGCTCGAAATCAAATCCGCTGCCCAGAATATTTTTGCCCAGCAGGCCAGCCGCTTTCGCTTCTTCGATTGCGCGACGCAGATGAACAGCAGCTTCGATGTATTCGCCGCGCAGGAAGATGTAACCACGGTAGGCTTTCAGTGCAAAGGCGCTGATCAGCATGCCTTCAACCAGCAGATGGGGCTCTTGCTCCATCAGCAGGCGGTCTTTATAAGTACCGGGCTCCATCTCATCCGCGTTACACAGCAGGTAGCGGATGTTCATGCTTTCGTCTTTCGGCATCAGGCTCCACTTCAAGCCTGTCGAAAAGCCCGCGCCGCCACGTCCTTTCAGGCCAGCGTCTTTAACCAGTGAGACCACTTCATCCTGCGCCATGCCGGTTAACGCTTTTTGCGCGGCGACATAGCCGTTTTTGCTGCGATATTCATCCAGCCATACCGGCTGTTTGTCTGCACGTAAACGCCAGGTCAGAGGATGCTGCTCAGCAGTCAGAACAATGTCTTTACTCATTGATACTGCTCCAATAACGATTCAATTCCTTCCGGCGTCACATGGGTATGGGTATCTTCGTCAATCATCATTGACGGCCCCTTGTCACAGTTCCCCAGGCAGCAGGTCGGCAACAGCGTGAAACGTCCATCGAACGTTGTCTGTCCCGGTTTGATGCTGAGCTTACGCTCAAGTGCAGCCTGAACGCCCTGATAGCCATTGATGTGGCACACGACGCTGTCGCAATAGCGAATAACATGACGCCCGACAGGCTGACGGAAAATCTGGCTGTAGAACGTTGCCACGCCTTCCACGTCACTGGCAGGAATACCCAGCAGATCGGCAATCGCATGGATCGCCCCATCCGGTACCCAGCCGCGTTCTTTTTGCACAATTTTCAGTGCTTCGATCGACGCGGCGCGTGCATCTTCGTAGTGATGTTTTTCGTGCTCAATGGCGTCACGTTCGGCGTCACTCAATACAAAAGCATTGTCTTTTGTCAGCGAATCGTCAGCAGGTTGTCCCTGAGCGTCAATATGATCGTGATTGTTATGATCATGCATAATTAGCGGTCCACATCTGACATTACGAAATCAATACTGCCGAGGTAAACGATCAGGTCGGATACCAGACATCCGCGAATTACAGAAGGAATCTGTTGCAGATGCGCATAGCTCGGCGTGCGAATACGGGTACGGTAGCTCATCGTGCCGCCGTCACTGGTCAGGTAATAGCTGTTAATGCCCTTCGTTGCCTCAACCATCTGGAATGATTCATTGGCAGGCATCACCGGTCCCCAGGAAACCTGAAGGAAGTGGTTAATCAGCGTATCGATATGCTGCAACGTGCGCTCTTTTGGTGGCGGCGTCGTCAGCGGGTGATCCGCTTTGAACGGGCCTTCCGGCATATTCTTGAGGCACTGATCCAGAATACGTAAGCTCTGACGCAGTTCTTCGACTTTCAGCATCACGCGGCTATAGCAATCGCTGATGCCATCGCCCACTGGCACTTCAAAGTCAAAGTTTTCATAACCGGAATACGGACGCCATTTACGTACGTCAAAACCAATACCCGTGGCACGCAGACCCGCACCCGTTACGCCCCAATCCAATGCTTCTTTCGCATTGTAGGCGGCGACGCCCTGAGTACGGCCTTTCAGAATGGTGTTCTGCAACGCGGATTTGACATAGGTGTCCAAACGAGCTGGCATCCAATCAAGGAATTCACGCAGCAGACGTTCCCAACCGCGTGGCAGATCGTGCGCCACACCGCCAATACGGAACCACGCCGGGTGCATACGGAAGCCTGTAATCGCTTCAACCAAATCGTAAATTTTCTGGCGGTCAGTAAACGCAAAGAACACCGGTGTCATCGCACCGACGTCCTGAATATAGGTACTGATGTACAGCAGATGGCTATTAATACGGAACAGCTCAGACAGCATTACGCGAATCGTCTTGACGCGATCCGGCACCTCAATGCCTGCCAGTTTTTCCACGGCCAGTACGTACGGCATTTCGTTAACGCAGCCGCCGAGGTATTCAATACGGTCGGTATAAGGAATGTAGCTGTGCCAGGATTGGCGCTCGCCCATTTTCTCCGCGCCGCGATGGTGGTAACCCACATCTGGCACGCAGTCGACGATTTCTTCACCGTCCAGTTGCAGGATAATACGGAAGGCACCGTGTGAAGACGGGTGGTTCGGACCGAGGTTGAGGAACATGAAGTCCTCATTTTCAGTACCGCGCTTCATTCCCCACTCTTCCGGTTTGAACGTCAGCGATTCCATTTCCAGATCTTCTTTCTGCTTGGTCAGCTCGAAAGGATCGAATTCGGTCGCACGCGCCGGATAATCTTTACGCAACGGATGCCCTTCCCACGTCTGCGGCATCATTATGCGCGTCAGGTGCGGGTGACCATTGAACGTAATACCAAACATTTCCCACGTTTCGCGCTCATACCAGTTGGCATTCGGGAACAGTTTGGTCACGGTCGGTACATGCAGATCGCTCTCGGCTAACGCGACTTTCAGCATGATGTCACGGTTACGCTCGATGGAAATGATGTGATAAAAGACGGAGTAGTCGGCGGCAGGTAAACCTTCACGATGGGTGCGCAGACGCTCATCCATACCGTGCAGGTCAAACAGCATGACATAAGGCTTCGGCTGTTTTTTCAGGAATGCGACAACATCCAGTAATTGCTCACGCTTGACCCACACAACAGGGATCCCTGTGCGGGTTGCCTGTACAGTAAATGCATCTGGTCCAAAACGGTTACACAGTTCGCCAACGACCGGATCGTTAAGGTGATCGCGGGTTTGCCAGCCTGGCTGAGCGAGATCGTGTGTCGTTAAATCTGTCATAAATATGTCACCACATTAAATGTGCTATTTCTGTAGCTGATAATGACCGCACACTATTATCGAGGTATTACACGGTCACCGGGTTTATCATCTACAGGTCAAATCTCATCAGGCGAACGCAGGTTAGTCACAGCGATTCGCTCGCCGCGTTTGCGCTCACGCTCAGATTGCATGTTGGCGCGGTAAACGCCCTGTTCACCCACCACCCATGACAGAGGGCGGCGTTCTTTACCGATGGATTCTTTCAGCAGCAACAGCGCTTGCATGTAGGCTTCAGGACGCGGCGGGCAGCCCGGAATATATACATCAACAGGCAGGAATTTATCTACGCCCTGAACGACGGAATAAATATCGTACATGCCGCCGGAGTTAGCACATGCGCCCATAGAGATAACCCATTTAGGCTCAAGCATTTGCTCGTACAGACGCTGAATAACGGGGGCCATTTTGGTAAAACAGGTTCCCGCGACTACCATGAAGTCGGCCTGACGTGGCGACGCACGCAGAACTTCAGCACCAAAACGCGCCACGTCATGAACGGCGGTAAATGACGTCACCATTTCTACGTAGCAACAAGACAGGCCGAAGTTGTACGGCCACAGGGAGTTCTGACGCCCCCAGTTCACCGTATCGTGTAATGCATGTTCCAGTTTGCCCATATAGACACTGCGGTGAACATGTTGCTCCAGAGGGTCGGAAACGATCTCCTGACGTTGCAGGGGATAACGGTCATTCTCACCGTCCGGCTCTATGCGGGTGAGCGTATAGTCCATCTTAAAATGCCTCGCTGTTACTGCGGATGATTGTTGGTAGTGTTGATGATGTCTGATTTAACGACTTGTCTCTTGGAACGTACCGGGGTCCAGTCAAGTGCCCCAACGCGTACCAGATAAATCAAACCAGCCAACAGCACCAAAATGAAAATGGTTGCTTCAATGAAGCCAATCCAGCCGCTTTCTTTGATAGACACAGCCCAAGCGTAGAGATAGAGGGCTTCAACGTCGAAGATCACGAAGAACATAGCGACAAGATAAAATTTAGCAGACAGGCGTAACCGCGCTGAACCTACGGAGTCAATACCGGATTCATAAGGTACGTTTTTGGCCCTGCCTTTTGCTCTCCCCCCCAGCAAGAATCCACCGGTCAGCATGAAGACGCAAAGGCCTACGGCAATGATAAGGAATAGCCCAAATGCCCAATGATGGGCGAGGATTTCAGTAGTTGTTGACATTCTCTTTGCTTACTCATCAAAAGTGGCGGGTAACATCTCTGCTCTATTATCGGCAGTTAATGCGCCACATCGATTAAAAGGAAGGATTAATAACCACAAAAAAGCACGGAAACGTATCAGGTAAGCCTTGCTTGGTATGGTTGAGCCCCTAAATTTGTAACCTTTTTTTCAACCTTACTAAAAATAACAGTACATTACTTTACATGCACGCTGTTTTGTTAACATTTTGTGTTCTCACCCGCAGCTAAATCGAGTCAGTACTTTTGTTAGTTAACCAGTGTGTAGCAGCACAGGAAGCAAGTTCACCGCGTCACTATACCATTTTCACAGAAAATGCCTGTTCCCCCATGTGGTTATTAGGGGTATTTTTTGATCCAGCACACATTTTTACCAATTTAGTTAGTAAAAAAATCAAGATGATGCTGGACAAGGTTTGACGCTATTTTCCATAACATTATTTTAAAAAAATAGAACCGGTGTTTTATAACATAGAAATGATCATTAATCTCGCCGCGCCTAGCCTATTGATGTGGAATGGAAAACGCAAAGTGGGATCGACATGAAGAAATCAGGCCAAGAAGGCGCTGCCGATGTGGGTTTAACACCTTAGTCATAAATCATCATCATTCGGGGTGCGTCCCTACCCTCCCCGAATAATAGTTAACTACCCATTACGATTAGATCGCATCCTTCAGCGATGGGTCGGAAGACAGTTTTTCATTCGTGCTGTTTGCTAACATGCTGACAGGCATAATGTGAGAGGGCTTCCCTGATTCAATCACATTGAAAATTGCCGTTGCCAGCTCATTCTCCTGATTAGGATTCTGGCAGAGGAAATAACGAGTTTCAGGCAATCTCGGCAACCCTTCCTCTTCGCCCAACACCCGCAATTCCGGGCTCATCATTTCCACCGACCGCACGGTAATACCCATTCCGGCCTTCACCGCGGCGCGTACAGCAGACAGCGTTGAAGCCACATACGCAATTCTCCAGGGGATCCCAGCGGCCGTCAGTTGCTGCGTAGCCAACGTACGGAAAGGACTTGGCTCATCCAGAACAACCAGAGGTACAGGTTCTTGCGATCGGAACTGATAATCCGCCGCGCAATACCATAACGTTGGGGAACTGCGTAATAACACATGCGGAAACACCACACCGTTCATTGTGGTAATAACCAGATCTATTTTCCCCTGATTCAACATTTCCATCATTTCAGCGCTACGTTTTACGCTGACATTGACGGAGAGTTTAGGAAATACGGATGTCACCCGATGCAAAATATAAGGAAGGATGGTGTCTGCAGTATCGTCAGACGCCCCGATGGTCAGCGTACCCTGAATATCGCTGTACATTAATGAAATACAAGCTTCATCATTGAATTGTAATATTTTTCTGGCATAACCCAGAAACTGGATACCATGTTCGGTCAGCAATTTATTACGCCCGTGTCGGGCAAAAAGCTCCTTTCCGATGAGTTGCTCCAGCCGCTGCATCTGTTGACTGACAGCCGATTGGGTTCTATTGACTGCGGTCGCCGCCGCTGCAAATGTATTTAAATCTGCAACGGCAACAAACGTCCTCAGTAAATCAAGATCGAGATTAAGTACTGGTCGATTTGCACTGGTCATACGATTTTTCACTTATCTATTTTAATTTTAACAAAATATTCCTGGTGTTTTATTACATGTACAGGTAATGACCGATACATTTAAAGACACTATCGCAGACGCACGATAAGGGCAAAAAAATACTTATATTTCGTTACCACTATCGCCTTTCCATTGGTAATACATCACTAATTAAATGGCTCACCAGCCTTAATCCTTAATTCAATAACAACGGCACCTTCCCTTTATTTCATCTTGCGAAATAAATACGCTCCACACTTAAATAAACACGCTCTCCCTGTCACCCTATTCTGGCGCTAAAAAAGTGCGGCATGAACAGTTGTCCGCTCCTACCATATCGCACCATCCAACGAGTACACAACCATATAGTGCAGATGCGCAACCATTTGCAGCAAAAGCGATAATCATTCTTCAAAAGGTACTGCAGGAAGAGTACATTAAGCAGGTTATGCTATTCCGTCTGGGAATATGCGCTCTCTGCAGAAGGCTCGTACTATTTATGTCTCCGATTGAAAAATCCAAGAAACTGGAGAACGTATGCTATGACATCCGTGGCCCAGTCTTAAAGGAAGCCAAGCGGCTTGAAGAAGAAGGTAATAAAGTCCTTAAACTGAACATTGGCAACCCTGCCCCTTTCGGCTTCGAGGCACCGGACGAAATTCTGGTCGATGTGATCCGTAATCTGCCTACCGCACAGGGCTACTGTGATTCCAAAGGTCTGTATTCCGCCCGCAAAGCCATCGTTCAGCACTATCAGGCGCGGGATATGCGCGATATTACGGTTGAAGACGTCTATATTGGTAACGGTGTTTCCGAACTCATCGTGCAATCCATGCAGGCGCTGCTTAACCCAGGCGATGAAATGCTGGTTCCAGCGCCGGATTACCCGCTTTGGACCGCCGCAGTTTCCCTGTCTAACGGCAATGCCGTTCACTATCTCTGCGATGAGTCCTCCGATTGGTTCCCCGATCTGGATGATATCCGCAAAAAGATCACGTCCAATACTCGCGGTATTGTCATCATCAACCCGAATAACCCAACGGGTGCGGTCTACAGCAAAGAGTTGCTGTTGGATATCGTGGCGATTGCACGCGAACATAACCTGATCATTTTCGCCGACGAAATTTACGACAAAATTTTGTATGACGATGCGCAGCACCACTCTATTGCCGCACTCGCGCCGGATTTGCTGACCGTCACGTTCAACGGGCTTTCCAAGACCTACCGTGTGGCGGGTTTCCGTCAAGGCTGGATGGTACTGAACGGCCCGAAAAAGCACGCAAAAGGGTATATTGAAGGGCTGGAAATGCTGGCCTCTATGCGTTTGTGTGCCAACGTGCCGATGCAGCATGCGATTCAGACCGCGCTGGGCGGCTATCAGAGCATCAGCGAATTTATTCAGCCCGGCGGACGCCTGTACGAGCAGCGCAACCGTTCCTGGGAACTGATCAATCAGATCCCCGGCGTATCGTGCGTAAAACCACGCGGCGCGCTCTATATGTTCCCACGCATTGATGCCAAGCGTTTTAATATCCACGACGACCAAAAACTGGTGCTGGATCTCCTGTTGCAGGAGAAAGTGTTGCTGGTGCAGGGAACCGCGTTTAACTGGCCTTACCCGGATCACGTACGCATCGTCACGCTGCCGCGTATTGATGAACTGGACATGGCAATCCACAAATTAGGGCGATTTCTGGGGCATTATCACCAATAGCCCAGCAGTCATCGAACCTACTCTCGCCGGGCCATCGTCGCCCGGCGAAAATCTGACCTTCGTTTGCATAATCTCCGTCAAGTGCCACAATAGACGCCCACGATATCGCTATTTCACCGTACTGTTGTCTGAGAGATCGCCATGAATCAGAGCCACTTTTTCGCCCACTTATCCCGTCTGAAACTCATCAGCCGTTGGCCGCTAATGCGCAATGTACGTACGGAAAACGTCTCCGAGCACAGCCTTCAGGTCGCTTTTGTCGCCCATGCGCTGGCGGTAATCAAAAACCGCAAATTCGAGGGTAACCTGAACGCAGAACGCATCGCACTACTGGCGATGTACCATGATGCCAGCGAGGTACTAACCGGTGACATGCCGACGCCCATCAAGTACTACAACGCGCAGATCGCACATGAGTACAAGAAGATAGAGAAGATTGCACAGCAGAAACTGGTTGAGATGTTGCCGGAAGAGTTACAGCAGGATTATCGCATGCTGCTGGATGACCACTACACCAGCGAAGAAGAACGCGTCATCGTTAAACAGGCAGACGCGCTCTGCGCCTACCTGAAATGTCTGGAAGAATTATCGGCAGGCAACGCGGAATTCACGCTTGCCAAAGCGCGGCTGGAAAAAACCTTGCAACAGCGTCACAGCCCAGAAATGGACTATTTTATGACGGTGTTCGTTCCCAGCTTTAGCCTGTCGCTTGACGAAATCAGCCAGGATTCGCCGCTATAACGGGCAAACCTCGTCAGAACGGATACAGCCACGGCACCATCACCACACTGACCAACATCACCAAAACGGTAAAGGGGACACCAATGCGTACAAAGTCCCCGAATTTATAACCGCCCGGTCCCAGTACCAACGTATTCACCGGTGACGACACAGGGGTCATAAATGCGGCAGATGCCGCCACGGCGATGATCATCGCAAAAGGATAAGGCGACACGCCCATCTGCTTCGCTGCGGCAATCGCAATGGGTGCCATCAGCACCGCTGTGGCGGTGTTCGAAATAAACAGACCAATCGTCGCACACAGTACAAACAAGCACACCAACATCACATGCGGCCCGGCATTCCCAGCAATGTCCATCAGCCCTTTAACGATCAGCGCCACACCGCCAGTTTGTTGCAACGCCAGCGCAAAGGGCATCATCCCGACGATAAGAATAATGCTCGGCCAGTGAATGGATCGATAGGCGCTTTCCATGTCGATACAGCGGAATTTCCCCATCAGTAAACAGGCGATCAACGCGGCGACCGCATTCGGTATTTCATCCGTCAGCATCATTGCCACCATCAGCGCCAGACAAAACAGCGCGTGCGGAGCCTGACTTACCACAGGTGCAACGTCATCCACTTCGGCAGGAAGGTTAAGCAAAAGAAAATCATTTTTCTGCGTGTGCAGTTGCCGAATCATGCGCCAGTCGCCCATCACCAGCAGAATATCACCGAGCTGGAGCGGTTCATCGGCGAGAATACCGTCTATCGCTTCACCTGCCCGACGGATCCCCACGACGCTCAGGCCATAGCGGCTTCGGAAGCCGACATCGTACAGCGTTTTTCCCAACAACTCGGAATCAGGGATCAACGAGACTTCCGCCATCCCCACATCACGTGCCTGCTCAGAAAAATATTCACCGCGCAGCACCATCGGTTCAAGCCGCTGCGCGGTGCAAAACTCGCGTAAATCCACCTCAGACGCCGACATGTCGATCAGTAAAACATCATTCAGACGAAGTTCGGTATTGCCCGCCACACTGACCATCACTCGTCGAAACTTACGCCAGCGCTCAATCCCGACGACATTCGCACCAAAACGCTGACGCAGGTGTAAATCATCCAGACGATGGCCGATAAAAGGCGATCCCGGGCGAATCGCCAGCCGGCGTGCTCTACCCGTCAACCGGTAATCACGAATCAAATCGCGAAACGTTCTTCGCTTCCATATCTCTTTTGCTGTTGCCGTTTCCGCGTCGCCAAGCCAGTAGCGCGCCACCATCATATATGCCACGCCCAACAGCAGCGCAACCATCCCTATCGGCGTCACGCTGAAAAAGCCAAAACCCGCGACACCCTCACGCATCAGCTCGCTGCTCACCACCATATTCGGCGGCGTCGCCACCAGCGTCATCATGCCGCTAATCAACCCAGCAAAGCTCAGCGGCATCATCAGCCTTCCGGGGGAAATTTTCATCCGTGCGGAGACACTCAGCACCACGGGAATAAAAATCGCGACAACGCCAGTGGAGCTCATGAAAGCCCCCAGCAGCGCAACCGTGACCATCAGTAAGATCAACATCTTGATCTCACTGCTGCCCGCCACGCGAACCAGCCAATCACCGACCTGATAAGCAACGCCGGTACGAACCAATCCCTCACCAATCACAAACAGGGCAGCAATCAATATCACGTTAGGATCGCTGAACCCCACCAACGCTTCAGATAGCGTCAGCGTGCCGCTCAGTACAAACGCGATAATGACCAACAGCGCTACGACGTCCATGCGTAATTTATTGGTGGTAAACAACACAATGGCGATCAGCAACAGGGATAAAACCCAGAGAAGTTCGCTATTCAAAACGGTTCCCCTGACGGAAAAATGCATATTGAGAGGTATAGGTTCCGCATGCCATAAAAGAGAAACCAACGCACATGCGGCTTGAAGTATGACGGGGATAGTCTGCCATAAAAAAACCTCGCGGATGCGAGGTTTGATCATATTTAGTCACAGTTTTGTCATTATGTTACAGACAACCTACTGGCGCAGAAGCACCTTAGCGCCGTTCGATAATTTTTCTATTTCTATCTGCTCCAGCGAATCAAGACTCAGATCGACCAGATCCAGTTTCGGTGTATCCGCGGGTGCCTTCACCGCAATAACCTTACAGCCCGCGGCCAAACCCGACAATACCCCTGCTGGCGCATCCTCAACGACCACACATTCTTCTGGCTTCAGCCCTAGCTGCTGTGCGCCAAGTAAATAGGCATCGGGGTGAGGTTTACCTTTAGCAACCTGCTCCGCTGTAATAAAGGCACGAGGAGCAGGCAGTTCTCCGCGATGATGACGGGCGCTGGCAATCGGCACCGTGCCGGATGTCACTATCGCCCAGGGAATATCCAGTGCATCCAAACGATCCAACAGCGCCTTCGCCCCTGGCATGGCAACAATACCCTGCGTATCAGAGGCTTCTGTTTTCTCCAGCGCATCAAACTCTTGTTGAATCGTTTCTTCGCTTTGCCCTTGAAGAAAGTGACGCAGGGATGTGATGGCCTGCTTGCCATGAATAAAATCCAGCACTTCCTGTGGTTCAATATCGTGATCTTTTGCCCAGTTAATCCACGCACGTTCTACCGCTGGCAGTGAATCGACCAGCGTACCATCGAGATCGAACAGAAAACCTTTACACTCCACAGAAAGCCCCTTTTTCATTAATCAGGCGTTGATGATCTGAGCGATCTCCACCGCACTCAAGTGATACTGGCGCGGGCAAGATTGCCAGACAGCCAGCATTCTGTTGTATTTTTCCCACATCTTCGTCTGAGCATTAAACCCATGCGTGCCCGCATCAAAGTGGGGGTAGCGCCCCTCGACATGTACCATAAAGCGTACAAAACCGAGGTAGCGCGCTTCCGTTGCGGCATCAAAGCCAAGGAAGGTCAGACGTCGCTCATCCAAATCCTGCTTATCTTTCAGATTGGTCCACGACACCTGCAAGGCATGATGCATTTCCATGATGTTAATAATGGTGCGGCAAACCTCTTCGGTCAGCTCGCCAAACTCACGGTCCAGTTCGCGCATCTGCAAACCATAACCACGCTCGATAATCGTTTGTAACCGGCGATAGCGCTCGGCATTGTCGGGATCGAGCATCGTCATCATTTTATATTGATTTGAAAGGATCAATCTCTGGGCATTTGTCATTTCCATGTCGCTCTCCTGAACCTCTTTGGTGTAAGCCAATATCGCTAAATAGGTATTGGCCTCAGAATCGCATACTGAATCGTGTCACGGTAGCGGTAGCCACCGCTTCTTTGATTTGAAACAGGGGAAAGAACAAAATAGCCATCAACCCGCACACAGCCTGACGCCGATCACAAATCATCCAGGAAGGTTTTATCGAGCTGGTTAAACGCACGCTTCAGCACATCCGCCAACGCTTGGTAAGTCGGCGCTTCTTCCAATGGTGCTAATGCCTGGCCTGACTCCAATAGCTTATGGCGAATCTCATGGAACCACTGCGCCAGCGTCGGCGGTAAAGGCGTCACAGAACGGCGACCCAGCCACCAAAGCCCCTGCAACGGCAGGCTACAGGCAAACAACGCGGTGGCGATGGCCGGGCCGAGCTGGCCACCGAGCGCAATCTGCCACGTTAAGGTAAACACCGCCAGCGGCGGCATGATGCGGATACCGAATCGCGTCGCTCGTGCTACGCGGTTTTCAGGAAATACGGGCGCCAGCCGTTTTTCTGCTGGCCACGTTTTCATGTAATGCTGCCCACGTTGGAGTAGCTGTAGCCAACTGATTCTACTGTCTGGTTTCGTCGCCATAGCCACACCTCAACTTTACAGATAAAAAATAAAACTTTTGCGCAAATCAACAACTCAAGTTGATAAGGTTAAAATATATTTTGTGTTTAGCCTACGCTATCGGTATCCTAGATCGGCCTTTTGGCCGCTGTATACTGTATACCTAAAGTAGTATGACTACACGCAAGGAGTATAATTCCCTTCGCGACATAAGCGCAGCCAACGGCCATAACGCGGTTATCCATCGCTTTAAAAGCTGCGGTTTACATCAGGTCGATGTCACGTTGTTATAGAGATTAGTTATATCGATTAATTGTGTATCGATTATCCGATATAACCTACATCATAGTATCGACCCTATTTCATCATCGTGTCTGGTGTATCACACCAAGGTATGATGTTAATCATAAATGCCAGCGGCGGCATGCGATACGCTATGCCCTGTATGACATTTTTTTAACCATGTATAACAAGTAGGTACTTCCATGTCGAGTAAGTTAGTACTGGTTCTTAACTGCGGTAGTTCATCCCTGAAATTCGCTATCATCGATGCGATTAACGGAGAAGAGTACCTGTCTGGTTTAGCCGAGTGTTTCAACCTGCCTGAAGCCCGCATCAAATGGAAAATGGACGGCGGTAAACAAGACGCCGAACTGGGTGCCGGTGCAGCTCACAGCGAAGCGCTGAACTTCATCGTCAATACCATTCTGTCTCAGAAACCGGAGCTGTCAGCTCAACTGGTTGCTATTGGTCACCGTATCGTTCACGGCGGTGAGAAGTTCACCCAATCCGCGATCATCACTGATGATGTTCTTCAGGGTATCAAAGATTCCGTACCTTTTGCACCTCTGCACAACCCGGCGCACCTGATCGGCATCGACGAAGCACTGAAATCTTTCCCACACCTGGCTGATAAAAACGTCGCTGTTTTCGACACGGCGTTCCACCAGACCATGCCGGAAGAATCCTACCTTTATGCACTGCCGTACAAACTGTATAAAGAAAACCACATCCGTCGCTACGGCTTCCACGGCACCAGCCACTACTTTGTTTCTCGTGAAGCCGCTAAAGTGCTGAACAAACCAGTAGAAGAGCTGAACGTCATCACTTGCCATCTGGGCAACGGTGGTTCCGTTACTGCAATCCGTAATGGCGAATGCGTTGACACCTCAATGGGGCTGACTCCGCTGGAAGGTCTGGTGATGGGTACGCGCTGTGGCGATATCGACCCGGCTGTGATTTTCCACCTGCACGACGCACTGGGCATGGACATTGATCGCATCAACACCCTGATGACCAAAGAATCTGGTCTGCTGGGTCTGACTGAAGTGACCAGCGACTGCCGCTACGTTGAAGATAACTACGAGACGAAAGCAGATGCTAAACGTGCAATGGACGTTTACTGCCACCGTCTGGCTAAATACATCGGTTCTTACGCTGCACTGATGGAAGGCCGTCTGGACGCAGTGATCTTCACTGGTGGTATCGGTGAAAACGCAGCAATGGTTCGCGAGCTGTCACTGAAAAAACTGGGTCTGCTGGGCTTCGACGTCGATCACGAACGCAACCTGGCTGCACGCTTCGGTAAAGGTGGCAACATCGCTAAAGATGGCACCCGCGCGGCGCTGGTTATCCCGACCAATGAAGAGTTGGTCATCGCCGAAGACGCTTACCGTCTGACCGCGTAAAACACGTAACTCCCAACACCGTCAGCCAAGGCTGACGGTGTTGTTTTTGACTAACGAGCAACCGTAAAGAGGTTCGGCCGTGTCCCGTATAATCATGTTGATCCCAACTGGCACTAGCGTTGGTCTGACAAGTGTCAGCCTGGGTGTCATCCGCTCCATGGAACAGAAAGGCGTCCGCCTGAGCGTGTTCAAACCTATTGCCCAGCCGCGCAGTGGCGACAATACGCCAGATCAAACGACCACCATTATTCGTGCTAATTCCGCCATCAGCGCCGCCGAGCCGCTGGCGATGAGCCGCGTTGAAACCCTGCTGAGCTCCAACCAGCAAGACGTGCTGATGGAAGAAATCATCGCGCGCTACCACGAAAACACCAAAGACGCTGAAGTCGTTCTGGTTGAAGGTCTGGTTCCCACCCGTAAGCACCAGTTTGCTAACGCGTTGAACTATGAAATCGCCAAAACGCTGAATGCAGAAATCGTCTTTGTACTGGCGCTGGGTAACGATTCCCCGGCACAGCTGAAAGACCGTATCGAACTGGCGCGTTCCAGCTTCGGCGGCAGCAAAAACAAAAACATCACTGGCGTGATCATCAACAAACTGAATGCGCCAGTAGACGACCAGGGCCGTACTCGCCCTGACCTGTCTGAAATCTTTGATGACTCCACGAAAGCCAGCGTAGCCAACATCGATCCGAAGCAGCTGTTTGCTAACAGCCCGCTGCCGGTTCTGGGCTGCATCCCGTGGAGCTTTGACCTGATTGCTACGCGCGCCATCGATATGGCGAAGCACCTGAATGCCCGTATCGTCAACGAAGGTGACATTCAGACGCGTCGCGTTAAGTCTGTAACCTTCTGCGCACGCAGCATCCCTCATATGCTGGAGCATTTCCGTCCGGGTTCACTGCTGGTGACCTCCGCTGACCGTCCTGATGTTCTGGTTGCCGCCTGTTTGGCTGCCATGAATGGCGTGGAAATCGGTGCCCTGCTGCTGACTGGCGGCTACGAAATGGATCCGAGCATTGCCAAGCTGTGCGAACGTGCCTTCCAGACTGGCCTGCCAGTATTTATGGTCGACACCAACACCTGGCAGACCTCACTCAGCTTGCAAAGCTTCAACCTTGAGGTTCCGGCTGATGACCGTCAACGTGTTGAGAAAGTGCAGGAATATGTTGCACGCCACATCGACACCCAGTGGATAGATTCACTGAGCGCAGAATCTGAGCGTTCACGTCGCCTGTCTCCGCCAGCGTTCCGCTATCAGCTTACTGAGCTGGCGCGTAAAGCAGGCAAGCGTATCGTTCTGCCAGAAGGTGATGAACCACGTACCGTTAAAGCAGCGTCTATCTGTGCTGAACGCGGTATTGCTCACTGTGTACTGATCGGTAACCCAGAAGAAATTCAACGTGTTGCTGCCGCTCAGGGCGTAGAACTGGGCAAAGGCATCGAAATCGTCGATCCGATTGTCGTGCGTGAGCGCTATGTTGCGCGCTTAGTTGAGCTGCGTAAGAGCAAGGGTATGACCGAAGTGGTTGCACGCGAACAGCTCGAAGACAACGTGGTTCTGGGTACGCTGATGCTGGAACAGGGCGAAGTTGACGGTCTGGTTTCTGGTGCCGTTCATACCACCGCTAACACCATCCGTCCACCGTTGCAGCTGATCAAAACAGCACCGGGCAGCTCGCTGGTGTCTTCTGTGTTCTTCATGCTGCTGCCTGAGCAGGTTCTGGTTTACGGCGACTGCGCCATCAACCCAGATCCAACCGCAGAGCAATTGGCTGAAATCGCTATCCAGTCTGCTGATTCCGCTACCGCATTCGGTATCGACCCACGCGTTGCGATGATCTCTTACTCTACCGGTAACTCCGGCGCGGGTAGCGATGTCGAGAAAGTGCGTGAAGCGACCCGTCTGGCGCAGGAAAAACGCCCTGATCTGGTCATCGATGGTCCATTGCAGTACGACGCCGCCATCATGGCAGACGTTGCACAGTCCAAAGCACCGAACTCACCCGTTGCGGGTAAAGCCACCGTGTTCATCTTCCCTGACCTGAACACCGGTAACACCACGTACAAAGCGGTACAGCGTTCTGCCGACCTGATCTCCATCGGGCCAATGCTGCAAGGCATGCGCAAACCGGTTAACGACCTGTCTCGTGGCGCACTGGTAGATGACATCGTTTACACCGTTGCCCTGACCGCTATTCAGGCTACACAGCTCTAATATATTCAGACTAATTCTGTTATCTTCTATGCCAGCCTCAGCGCTGGCATTTTTTATTGCTATCCGCACGAAAAATCACACCAGCAGACACAAAAATAACCATAAACAGGGTCTATGGATGACTGTAATACGACTATTGGATCAACACTTTCAGCAGCAGTTGGAAAAAGGGATCACGCCTTCATCGCCAAAAGGGTTAACCCGTTTTTTGATTGAATTTCTCTATTTCGGCGTCAAAGAAGCCCGCGCCTGTATCTTCGTTGGCCTGTTCTTTCTTGCTGTTTTCAGCGTGCCGAAAGCGGGCTGGTTCGCTATCCCTCGCTATGATTTGCTGTTGATATTCGCCATTGTGATTCAGGGGTGGATGATCGCCAGCAAGCTGGAAACCTGGGATGAGTTAAAAGCCGTTACGCTGTTTCACCTCGTAGGTTTTGCGCTTGAGGTGTTTAAAACCTCATCAGGTATTCGTTCCTGGTCTTACCCTGATTTCGCCTACACCAAGGTACTGGGTGTGCCGCTATTTGCCGGATTCATGTACGCCTCTGTCGGTAGCTATATCATTCAGTCCTGGCGGCTATTCGATCTTAAAATTCGCCATCACCCGCCCTACTGGCTGGCAACGCTGGTCGCACTACTCATTTATGCCAATTTCTTCACCCACCACTACATCGGCGACTATCGCTGGTACATTGCCGCACTGGCTGTCGGGCTCTATGCACGCACCACCGTCATTTTTACGCCTTACGATCGGGAACGACGAATGCCGCTGTCATTGGCCTTTATTCTGATCGGCTTTTTTATCTGGCTGGCTGAAAATATCAGTACGCTTTTCAGTGTCTGGAGCTATCCAGAACAGCTCGGAGCCTGGTCGATGGTTCACGTAGGGAAATGGAGCTCGTGGGCTTTGCTGGTGATCATGACGTTCACCATCGTGATTTACCTGAAGGACATCAAGAAGAGTATCCATGTTCCCGAGTGATAACCCGCAGTTTATCACTCGGAAAAATAGACGCCGCAGCGGAGAAAAAGCAGCGGCGAGACAGGGAAGAAATTATTTCTGTGAATCAGCGTCTGATGGAGCAACGACGTTGCTGTCGTTTTCATCATGAGCATTTTCATCATGAATATTTTTATTATTAACAGCAGGTGTCTCAGCAGCGTCTAGCGCCTCGTTCAGCTTACGTGAAATCGGCTTGCCATAATCCTGATCGCTATAGCGCGTCAGCCACAGCGACAGGGCTTTTAGCGAGTCCGGCGTAAATTCATCGCAGCGAGCGGTGATTTCCTGCGGCGTCAGCCAGCTGACCTCATCAACCTCTTCTTCCTGTAGCGCAAACGGCCCGTGGGTGACGCAGCTAAACAGCCCGCCCCATACCCGGCAATTCTCGCCTTCGTAATAGAACAAGCCGTGCTCTGCGAACGGCACGCCCGCAATGCCAAGCTCTTCTTCGGCTTCACGGCGTGCGGATTCCAGCATCTGCTCACCGCTTTGCACTACGCCGCCAGCGGTCGCGTCCAGCCAGCCTGGATAGAAATCTTTGATTTTCGTCCGGCGCTGCACCAGAATTTTACCCATTCCATCATGCACAACAATGTAAGTAGCACGATGACGAAGACTCTGAGCACGCATCTGCTGACGACTTGACTGAGCAATTACCTCGTTGTTTTCATTGACGATATCAACCCACTCTGTGCCTGCTGCCTGACTTTGTTCCGCCATCCTCTGAAACCCTTTAGTATTGGCACGTTGCTACGCGCGTCTGTTTTAAATGATCGAACTTTGCTGTGAATATTCCCTGCTGCCTTGCTGTTATTCAAGGTCAAAAACAGGGTATACGCTAAATTAGTGCCTAATCGTGACCCGTGCAATAGGTTCGCCGCCGTGTAACGGCAGAACCCGCAGTTCGTCTTGTTCAAGTAAACCGTAGCTCGCGGGGTATCCCCCTTTCGGCAAGCTCACTGAGCCGGGATTGAAAAAGTAATATTCCCCGCGTTGCTCAGCAACTGGGATATGAGTATGACCATATACCAGCACATCCCCCGCGTGTAGCGGTGGCATATTCTCTGGATGATAAAGATGACCGTGCGTCAGGAAAAGGCGATTCTGCGGCAATAGCACATGTTGCCACGGTGCCGTTATCGGAAAGGTCAGCAGAATCTGATCAACCTCGCTGTCGCAATTCCCCCGTACGGCAATGATACGTGACGCATAAGCGTTCAGCCGGGTAGCCACTTCCGCAGGCTGATACGCCTCCGGCAGCGGGTTGCGTGGGCCATGATTGAGAAAATCGCCCAGCAAGATAAGCCAGTCAGCCTGGCTCTGCTCAAAGATTTCCAGCACGCGCTCCGTCGCACTGAGGGAACCGTGTATGTCGGACGCAAACATCAACTTCATCGTTATCTCCACAACGTTTATATCAACAATGCTACACCCACAACGCCCGCATCCTTCATCGGACGTAGTCTACCAAAGTTGGCAGCACGCTTCCGGTAAAGATCGTATAACGAGGTGCGCCATCGTTTATTTTTCACTCGTAGAAGTGGTAGGGTAAGGGCCCGTTCCTCAATACGCTATTCTGACAGCGCATCGCTCTCTGAAGCGATCAACTGCCATACAGTCCATGATGTTTTTCTGAATTAAAACGGAGACTTGATTCATGATTGACCTGTATTACGCACCAACCCCTAACGGGCACAAGATCACCCTGTTTCTGGAAGAAGCTAATCTCCCCTACCAGCTCCACCGCGTGAATATCAGCAAAGGCGAACAGTTCAAACCGGAGTTTTTGGCTATCTCGCCTAACAACAAAATTCCCGCGATTGTCGATACGCAGCCCGCGGAAGGTGACACGCCAATTAGCCTGTTTGAATCTGGCGCGATTCTGCTCTATCTGGCGGAAAAGCACAGCGTGCTATTGAGCACGTCATTACGTGAGCGTACAGCCACACTACAGTGGCTGTTCTGGCAGGTCGCCGGTTTCGGGCCAATGCTGGGGCAGAATCATCATTTTAACCACTATGCCCCTCAGCCAGTGCCTTACGCCATTGAACGCTATCAGCAGGAGACGCAGCGCCTGTATCGTGTGCTGGATAAACACCTGCAAGACAGCCCTTGGCTAGCAGGAGAAAATTACAGCATTGCCGATATCGCAACCTACCCGTGGGTCGTTTCTTATGCTCGCCAGCGCGTCAACCTTGATGATTACCCAGCGGTGAAGGCGTGGTATACGCGTATCAGTGAGCGCCCGGCAACGCAACGGGCTTACCAGCTCGCCGAGCAATAAAATTCTGGCATCATCTCATTCGGCCTTTGGGTATCTTCTGCTATGGTAATCAACATATTGTCGTTAACGATACCCCTGACGCTGCGGTTTAGTCGCAGCAACAGAAGCAACCGAGGGCCGAGCAATGCCACATCATCCTTCTGACGCCATTATTCGTATAAAAAATCTGCGGCTGCGCACCTTCATCGGTATCAAAGATGAGGAAATCACGAATAAGCAGGATGTGATCATCAACGTTGTGATTCACTACCCAGCAGAACAAGCACGCAACAGCGAAAATATTGCCGATGCGCTGAACTACCGCACCATCACCAAAAACATTATTCGCCACGTAGAAGATAACCGCTTCGCTTTGCTGGAAAAATTAACGCAGGATGTGCTCAACATCGCCAGCGATCACGAATGGATAACCTATGCTGAAGTAGAAGTAGATAAACCGTTTGCCTTGCGATACGCCGATTCGGTTTCCATGACCCTGCGTTATCACAAGGCATAAAGATAAGGGGAAGCGATGCAACTACTCATAACAGGCGGAACCGGCCTTATTGGCCGCCATCTTATCCAACGATTACAGCTGCTTTCCCATGACATCACGGTACTGACACGCGATCCTGAGCGCGCTCGAGGCGTTCTCGGCAATCAGGTGGAATATTGGTCCACGCTGAGTAATGTCACCTCACTGAACGACTTTGACGGCGTCATCAATTTGGCGGGTGAACCTATCGCCGACAAACGGTGGACGCCACAGCAAAAACAGCGTCTGGCAAAGAGCCGCTGGAACATCACCGAACAGCTTGCCACGCTGATAAAGGCCAGCAGTGAGCCGCCAGCGGTTTTTATCTCAGGATCCGCTGTCGGGTATTATGGCGATCAGGGAGAAGCGCTGGTCACGGAAGATGAATCCCCAGTCGATGAATTCACACATCATCTGTGCGCTCGCTGGGAAGCGCTGGCGCAGTCCGCCGAAAGTGATAAAACCCGCGTCTGCCTGCTGCGCACCGGCATTGTGCTGTCAGCACAGGGCGGCGCGCTGGCAAAAATGCTGCCGATTTTCCGCCTCGGACTTGGCGGGCCGATGGGTTCCGGTAAGCAATATATGCCGTGGATTCATATTGATGACATGGTGAACGGGATTATTTATCTGCTGAACCAGCCGATACTGAACGGCCCTTTCAATATGGTTGCGCCCTACCCGGTTCATAATGAACAATTTTCTGCCATGCTGGCACACGTATTGGATCGTCCCGGTTTCCTGCGGGCTCCCGCTTTTGTGATCAAACTACTGATGGGAGAAGCGTCGACGCTGGTACTGGGCGGACAGCGCGCCATTCCGCAGCGGTTAGAAGCCGCAGGCTTTACTTTCCGCTTCCTTGAGTTGGAAGAAGCCCTACAGGACGTCATCAAGAAACCGAGCTGATAACTATCCATCTCAGGTTGCTGGTAGCCTTTTCGCAGAACGAGAACGATGATAATGGGATAGAAGAGTAAAGCGTCCGCGCCAAGGATGGCGCGGCTCGAGCGTACAGGGATGTATTCACAGCGTCTTTACGATCTACCCATTATCATCGCTCAATGCACATCATCAGCCCCCAAACCTACTTCAATGCCCCAGACAAAAACTGCTGCAAACGTGCACTTTTCGGGCTACCGAAAAGCAGATCCGGTGGCCCTTCTTCTTCAATCACGCCCTGATGCAGGAAGATAACGTGGCTGGAAACATGGCGGGCAAATTCCATTTCATGCGTCACCACCACCATCGTTTTCCCTTCCTCCGCAAGCTGCTGCATGATGCGCAGCACCTCGCCGACCAGTTCGGGATCGAGCGCTGACGTAGGCTCATCAAACAACAAGACTTCCGGCTCCATCGCCAGCGCCCGTGCAATGGAAACGCGCTGCTGCTGACCACCGGAGAGATCCGACGGATATTTCTGTTGGGCAGCATCTGTGATCCCGACCTTGTTCAGATAGAACACCGCCCGCTCACGCGCTTCCGCTTTACTGAGCCCTAACACCTGAATTGGCGCTTCCATCACGTTCTCTAACGCCGTCATGAAGCTCCACAGGTTGAAGTGCTGAAATACCATCGTCAGACGCGTCCGCAGCATCTGAAGCTGCTTTTTATCAAATACCTTCAGCTGTCCGTCAGTATCGCGCACCATGCGAATTTCCTGATCGCTGACGTAAATCGCCCCTTCACAGGGTTTTTCCAGAAAATTAATGCAGCGCAGTAAGGTACTTTTCCCCGAACCGGACGACCCGATAATCGAAATAACGTCACCCGCTTTCGCCTGTAATGAGATCCCTTTCAGCACCTCATGCTGGCCATAACGTTTACGCAGTTCCGTCACCATCAGTTTGTTATTCGACATACTCTTTTTTCCTGCGTTTAATGAGATGAACGGGTATAAAGATGACGTAACCAGCGCCGTTCCGCCTTTCTGAACAGCCCAATTAACACAAACGAGATCGCCAGATAGATGACCGCCGCAATGCCAAAGGCATAAAACGGCTGGTAGGTTGCGGCATTGATATCACGGGCAATCTTCAAAATATCCGGCACCGTTACGGTAAAGGCCAGCGCCGTTGAATGCAGCATCAGAATCACTTCGTTACTGTAGGCGGGCAGCGCAATACGCAGCGCACTCGGCAAAATAATGCAGCGATACTGCTTAAAGCGGGAGAAACCGTATGCTCTGGCCGCTTCAATTTCCCCATGAGGTACCGCGCGGATTGCTCCCGCAAAAATCTCTGTCGTGTACGCACAGGTATTCAGCGCCAGCGCCAAAATGGCACAGTTTAGCCCGCTGCGAAAAAAAGCATTCAGCATGTCGGTGCCGCGCACAATCTCCAGGCTATACACGCCAGAATAGAACACCAGAAGCTGCACGTAGAGCGGCGTACCGCGGAATACATAGGTGAATAGCCAAACCGGAAAGCTGAACCGGCGTCGCGGCGACACCCGGGCAATCGCCAGCGGCAGCGCCATCAGCCCGCCGATAACTACCGAAGAAATGAGCAGCCAGAGCGTCATCGCTAGCCCGGTTAAGCGGTAACCATCGCTCCACAGGAGCGGCTGCCAATATTGTTGCAGGATCTCACTCATAATTTATTTTTTTGACTCCCTGCGAATAGTGCCTTTCCAGCCACCACAACACGCCGTTAGAAATGGTGGTAAAAATCAGGTACATCGCCCCGGCAACCAGCGCAAAATAAAACGGTTCGTGTGTGCCCTTACCGGCCAGTTGCGTCGCCTTAATCACATCATTCAGGCCAAGCAATGACACCAGCGCCGTCGCTTTCAGGATCACCTGCCAGTTATTGCCGATGCCCGGTAGCGCAAAGCGCATCATGGAAGGAAACAGAATACGGCGGAACACTTTCATAGGAGAGAAACCGAACGCGACGGCAGCTTCGATTTGCCCACGCGGCACGGCAAGATAGGCACCACGAAAGGTTTCCGTGAAATACGCGCCGTAAATAAAGCCCAGTGTAATAATCCCGGCAGTCAACGGATCGATGTCAATCTGATCCAGACCGATCGATTCCGTCACGCCATTTAAGACAATTTGCAGACCATAGAAAATCAGCAGCATCAGTACCAGATCGGGAATGCCGCGAATCAGCGTGGTATAGCAGGAAAAACACCCCGCCATCAGACGGTTGGAAGACAGCTTCGCCGACGCACCAATCAGGCCGATAGCCAGCGCCAGCAGTAACGAACTCGCGGCCAGCTCCAGCGTCATGATGGCACCATCCAGAATTAGCTGGGAATAGCCATAGAGCATCAATGATATCCGTTGAAATAGCGGTTAATGGCACGCTGCGTCATCAGTCAGGAATACGGCACGAGAGGAACGATCCCGTGCCGCATGCCCTACGATCCCGCTACACATGTGATAAAGAAATGAGAGTCACACTGGCGACATTAGCCGCCGTAGACGTCAAAATCGAAGTATTTTTTCGCGAAGGTATCGTAGGTACCGTCTTTACGCATTTCTTCAAAGGCTTTATCCAGCGCGGCCTTCAGCTCAGTATCCGCTTTGCGCAGACCCATGCCGGTCCCCACACCGAAGAATTTGTCATCTTTTACCGCCGGGCCAGCAAATTCATAGTCTTTACCCGCATCAAGCTTCAGGAAACCTTCACTTGCGGCGACTTCATCCTGAAAGGCTGCATCAATACGGCCTGCGGCCAGATCGGCATAAATCAGATCCTGATTTTGGTAAGCAACAACGTCAACGCCTTTCGGCTGCCAGTTAGCATTAGCAAAGGCTTCCTGTGTTGATGCCTGCAATACGCCAACACGTTTACCGCCCAGAGAAGCTAACGTAGGTTCAATGCTCGCCCCTTTCTTCGCAATCAGGCGTGAATTGGCCGCATACAGCTTCTCGGTGAAGGCAATTTCCTGCTGGCGTTTTTCGGTGATGGATAGAGAAGAGATAATGGCATCGATTTTTTTAGCTTTAAGGGACGGAATTAACGCATCAAAGTCGCTTTCTACAAACGTACAGTTAGCCTGAATACGCTTGCACAGCTCTTTCGCCAGATCGATATCAAACCCAACCAGTTCACCGCTGGCGTTTTTGGATTCAAAGGGAGCATAGGTAGGATCGGTACCAATTTTAATATTCTTAGGAATCTCCGCCATCGCGCTACCCGCAGCCAGAATGAGTGCCAACGGCAAGACTTTGATCAGTTTCTTCATATTGCTACCCTTATCATGAGTGATTGATGTCATGTGTCGTCAATGTCGGAATTATTTAGAGTGTATTGCTTTAAAAATGAACGATATGAGTGCTATTTGTTTTCTACGCCGACCATTACAGTTTTTGTAGCAGTTTTCATGCCACAATGAACGTAGGGATGTCGTAAAAAACTCATGAGCGAAGCGCACAGAAAATAATAGTTAACCATTTGATTCTGCAATATTTTAAGAGGATTTTTTTGGCGCATAGTAATAAGAATAGATAACATTGGCATGAATACAAAAACTCAATTGCACTATTTTGGTGCTTTTGTGCACAAAATTAGTGCAATGTGATAAAAAGGCACAAAAAAAGGGCAGTAAAAGTTTACAGCCCTGAGAGAAAAAAATAGCGTGCCTGGGTCTCTATCCTGCTAGGACGCACCTTGCCAGCGGATAAAGAGATCTTTTGGCAGGTCGATATCAAACTGGTCCAGAATACGATTCACCGTCTGATCGACAATATCCTGCACACTTTCTGGGCGATGATAAAACGCAGGCACAGGCGGCATGATTATCGCACCCAGCTCAACGGCGGTGGTCATCAACCGCAAATGCCCTAAGTGCAGCGGCGTTTCACGTACCCCCAGCACCAGAGGACGACGCTCCTTCAACACCACATCGGCCGCGCGGGTCAATAGGTTGTCGCTGTAGCTGTGCACAATGCCGGACAGGGTTTTTATCGAACAGGGTAAAATCACCATGCCTGCCGTTTTAAACGACCCCGAAGAGATGCTGGCAGCAATATCACGTGTGTCATGCACCACATCGGCCAGCGCCTGCACGTCACGCAGGCTAAAATCCGTTTCTAACGCCAGCGTCTGCCGGGCGGCCTGACTCATGATCAGATGCGTTTCGATACCTTCCAGCGTCTGTAAAACCTGTAGCAGCCGGATGCCATAAATGACGCCGCTGGCACCGGAAATTCCTACAATGAGTCGCTTCATTCATACTGCCTCTGGCTGGCCGCGTAAGCAGAAACGCGGAAAAATCATCTGCGCAAACTTTGCCGCATTGATTAGCGATAAGCAAGGATAAGCACCGAAATCCGATTTTCTCTATACAACTGTTTTCCAGATACAAAAAAAGAGGGAAGACACTTTCGCTCCCTCCCCCTTCAATACAGCCTTAATGTGCGACTAGCTGTTAACCTTCGTTGTGCAATTCCAGATCTTCGACTTCATTCTGGCTACGCAGCGCTTTGGCATCGTCATTGCGCAAGACTTCCAGATAATCCAGATAGCCTTGATCGACATCCTTCGTCACGTAAATCCCGTTAAACACCGAACATTCAAACTGAGCGATATCCGGGTTATCTTCACGCGCGGCTTCAATCAGATCGTCGAGATCCTGGAATATCAGCTCATCGGCACCAATAATCTTACAGATTTCATCCACTTCGCGACCGTGGGCAATCAGCTCATTGACGCTTGGCATGTCGATGCCGTACACGTTAGGGAAGCGAATTTCCGGTGCTGCCGAGGCCAGATAAACACGCTTGGCTCCTGCTTCACGCGCCATCTCCACAATCTGTTCCGACGTTGTACCACGCACGATGGAGTCATCCACCAGCAGTACATTCTTGTCACGGAACTCAGCACGGTTGGCGTTCAGCTTACGGCGTACCGATTTCTTACGCGCCTGCTGTCCCGGCATGATAAACGTGCGACCAACATAGCGGTTTTTCACAAATCCCTGACGATACGGCTTGTTGATAATGCGCGCGATTTCCAGCGCGATATCACAAGAGGTTTCAGGAATCGGGATCACGACATCAATATCGAGGTCTTCCCACTGGCGCGCAATTTTTTCACCGAGCTTCTGGCCCATGCGAACGCGTGCGCTGTAGACAGAGATTTTATCAATGAAAGAATCCGGGCGAGCGAAGTAGACATATTCGAACAGGCACGGGTTGCTCTTTGGATTCTCTGCACACTGGCGGGTAAACAGCTGCCCTTTTTCCGTAATGTAGATCGCTTCTCCCGGCGCCACATCGCGTAAAAATTCAAAGCCCAGCGTATCCAGCGCGACGCTTTCTGACGCCACCATATACTCGCTGCGGCCATCTTCCAGATCGCGCTTACCAATCACCAGAGGACGAATCCCGTTTGGATCGCGGAAAGCCACCATTCCGTGACCGATAATCATGCCAACACAGGCATAAGCACCGCGAATTTGCTGGTGGGTCGCGGCAACGGCCGCAAAAATATTATCGGCTTCCAGCGGGTAGTGTTGGAAACGGTCCAGCTCTCTGGCGAAAATATTCAGCAGAATTTCAGAATCAGACGTGGTGTTAACGTGACGACGCTCCTGCTCGAACAGCTTTTTACGCAGTTCGTGGGCGTTAGTCAGGTTACCGTTGTGAGCCAGCGTGATACCGAACGGAGAGTTAACATAGAAAGGCTGTGCTTCCGAAGCGCTGGAACTGCCCGCGGTCGGATAACGCACATGACCAAGCCCCATGTTGCCCTGTAAGCGTTGCATGTGCCGCGCTTCAAACACATCTTTCACCAGGCCATTGGCCTTACGCAGGCGAAAACAATTAAAGGCATCGATGGTCACAATACCCGCAGCATCCTGCCCACGGTGTTGCAACACCGTTAACGCGTCATAAATCGACTGGTTGACCGGTGTAAAACCGGCGATACCGACAATACCGCACATGGTGTCTTTTCCTCATCAGCGCTACCGCAGCGGTAAATGCTGCGGCAAGAAACTTGACGTGCTTTGCAGGTAGTCAAAAAACCACCTGATAATATAACTGAACTGCGGGATTAACTGGGATTGCTTCCAGTCATCACTTTGTGAAAAACCGGTGAACGTATCCAGAAAGAATAGCAGTGCGGAAACGATCAGCACCCCGCGCAGCGCACCAAAACAGATGCCCAGAACGCGATCGGTGCCGGATAATCCGGTGCGTTCAACCAGTGAACTAATCACATAGTTGACGATAGCTCCCACAATCAACGTTGCAATAAACAGAATGGCAATCGCAATGCCGTTACGCACCAGCTCATCATCAAAACGGGTGAAGTAGACCGCGAGGTAAGCGTAGTAATGGCTGGCGACAAAAAAAGCACATCCCCAGGTTACTAACGACAGCGCTTCGCGAACAAACCCCCGGATCAGGCTAACCAAAGCCGAAAATCCGATGATGCCAATAATGACGTAATCAACCCAAACCATGAACTATCCTAATAATGAACGATGCTACCGATAAGCCGCTACGTCATCCTGTTCGCGGCGCATTCTAACAGAAAAAGAAAACGTTTGCGTAGCGTATTTCCGCCGATTTCATCGATAGATAATCAGGCGAAAAAACCGACAAGACGTCATGCCTGATTCTATTAACTCTCGGCATCTCAAAACTCACAGCAGGCATCTTAAAACAGATGCGGGGCGACGTATCACTGATGTGAACCTCGTCCCCGCGGCCTGCTTTTGCTTATTTACGTGCTCGACTGCGAACCATCCATCACGTAATCATCCGCTCGACGACCTTAACGAACGGAATGTGCTCGCACCTGCCCGCTTAATCCGCTGAGCTGCTTCAGCTCGCCCAATGAAGACTCCAGCTTCTGCTTCGAGGCATCCGGCCCCACGTAAATACGGGTGATTTCGCCCGAAACCGGCGTTGATGGCACAGTATACGCGCGGTAGCCAGAGAGACGAAGCTTAGCGACAATCTCGTTCACCTTATCCGCGTTTTTCAGCGCACCAAGCTGCACAATATAGGCCTGTCCGACAGGCGCTTGCTGCGTCGGCTGCGTTTCAGGCTTCACTTCCGGTTTGGGTTCCGGTTTAGGCTCTGGCTTCGGTTTCACCTCTGGTTTCACTTCTGGCTTCACCTCAGGTTTTGGCTGAGGCTTCGGCGTCACTGGCGCGGGCGTCTGAACTGGCGGACGCTCAACCACCACTGGCGGTGCCATCATGGCTGGCGTATTCGTGCCAGAATGGGACGATGGCGGCGCCTGCGTCGTGGTTTCAGGTGCTGTAGTTGTAGATGATGTGGATGATCTCGCTTCGGCTTCCGCGCTGTTTTGCATCGCCGCTTCCGCCCCTTCCGGCGGCTGACTCGGCAACGACGGGTTCAGCGCAGGCAGCGCTTCCATCTCATTGCTGTCACCCGGTTTGGGGATCAGCGGAATCGATGCAAACTCGTCTTCGTAATGCTTTTTCTTACCGTCCAGCAGGCCGGGTAAGACGATCACGCCCAGCGCGACCAGAATAACCGTACCGACCAGCCGATTCTGAAATTTACTCGCCATTCGCCTTCTCCTCATCCAGCGCTTCCATCACATGCGCTACCGTATGAAAAGATCCACACACAATGACGATATCCTGCTCCGTCGCCTCGGACATCGCCTGCTGCCAGGCGGTCACGACATCGGGGAACGATTGGCTGCGCGTCAGGTGCTCAGCAATATGCTGCGCCGTTGCACCACGCGGCCCTTCCAGCGGTGCGCAATACCACTCATCCACTACGGGTGTTAAGTGGGCCAGCGTACCGGCGATGTCTTTATCCGACAGCATGCCGACGACAGCCCGCACTTTTCCGGTTTTCGACAGCCCGACCAAACGGTTTGCCAAATACGCCGCCGCATGAGGGTTGTGCGCAACATCAAGAATCAATCGCGGTGACGCCTGCACGGTCTGAAAACGACCGGGTAATGCGGCGTGCTGCAAGCCTTGTCGAATCGCCTCTTCACTCACGTTGAGTGAAGAATAGTGCAATGCAGCCAGTGCCGTGGCGGCATTGGCTAACGGAACGTTGGGTAACGGCAGCCGTGACAGCTCGCGCTGTTTATCCTGCCAGCTCCACGTCTCACGCTGCATTGAATATTCCCAGTCGCGACCACGGCGGCGCAGCTGCGCGCCTTTCTCAACGGCAACGTCGGCAATCGTTTCTGGCATATCCGGCTCGCCAACAACGGCTGGTCTACCCTGCCGAAATATCCCGGCTTTCTCGCGGCCAATGCTTTCCCGATCGTTACCTAACCAATCGGTATGGTCGATCGCGATACTGGTTACCACGGATACATTCGCATCCACAATATTGGTGGCATCCAACCGCCCGCCTAGCCCGACTTCCAGAATAACGACATCCAGATTCGCCTGCTTAAAGAGTTGCAGCGCCGACAGCGTACCGAATTCAAAATAGGTGAGCGATACCGCCCCTCTTCCGGCTTCGATATCCGCAAAGGCCTGAGTATGCAGCGCTTCAGGCAATTCTTTGCCCTGAATACGCACTCGCTCGGTATAGCGAACAAGATGGGGAGAGCTGTACACCCCCACCCGTAGCCCGGCAGCTAACAGAATGGACTCCAACGTACAGCAAGTCGTTCCTTTGCCGTTTGTCCCCGCGACGGTGAAAATCGTGGCGGCAGGCTGGAGCAGTTGGAGATGTTCGGCAACCTGCTTAACGCGATCCAGGCCTAAATCAATGGCCTGAGCGTGCAGGTGCTCAAGATAATGAAGCCACGTGACCAAAGGTGACGTGGCTTGAGGTATTTGAAGAGTATCCATGAGTCCCGTTCACTAGCTTACGGTTCATTGCGGGCAGAGCGTGCGTATTACTACTCGGTCGAGAACGACGTGGTCGAGTACCACACGTCCTGCCCATCATGTCAATTATGCGTCATCCTGTGATGATTCAGACGGCGCATCGCTGCGGATTTCCACGTCATCGTTGCCCGGTTCTGGATGGTTCGTCAGTTTGGCAAGAATAGTGGCCAGCTTGTAGCGCATTTCCGGACGACGAATGATCATATCGATCGCCCCTTTCTCAATCAGGAATTCACTGCGCTGGAAGCCCGGCGGCAGTTTTTCACGCACGGTTTGTTCGATAACGCGTGGGCCGGCAAAACCGATCAGCGCTTTCGGCTCGGCAATGTTCAGGTCACCCAGCATCGCCAGACTCGCGGAAACACCGCCCATAGTTGGATCGGTCAGTACTGAAATGTAAGGCAAGCCACGATCGCGCATTTTGGCCAATGCGGCACTGGTTTTCGCCATTTGCATCAGCGACATCAGCGCTTCCTGCATACGCGCACCGCCACTGGCGGAGAAGCACACCAGCGGACAACCGTCTTCCAACGACTGCTCAACGGCACGTACAAAGCGCGCGCCCACAACAGACGCCATTGAACCGCCCATGAAAGCAAACTCAAAAGACGCGACGACAATCGGCATGCCGTACAGCGTGCCTTTCATCACGACCAGCGCGTCTTTCTCATCGGACTGTTTCTGTGCAGAAGCCAGACGATCTTTATATTTTTTGGAATCCCGGAATTTCAGGACATCCTTCGGTTCCAGTTCGCTTCCCAACTCGACAGTGTTTTCTTTATCCAGAAAAGCCTGTAGACGGGCGCGCGCGGAAAGGCGCATATGGTGATCGCACTTCGGGCAGACACCCAGATTGCGCTCCAACTCAGCACGATAAAGAACCTGACCGCAGCTATCACATTTTGTCCAGACCCCTTCAGGGATGTTCGCTTTACGGGTCGGTGTAATATTGCTTTTGTTAAGAATTCGTTCAATCCAGCTCATTGATAACCTTTCTGCTTGAACCTGGCAAATGCCAGTCCGCTGTTCATGTTATTCCCTGACAACATTGCCAATGAAAAAATGCCTGAGACGCACGACAATCGCGGTACAAAGGCATCGGCACCAAGGGTGTTCCCAAGAACAGACCATAAATGCTGCCCATTAAACCATAACGTTCCGGTACTGTGGATAAAAAACTGGTCAAACCGGATGTTAAAATACTTCACTTATTTCACATTGCCGCGCGAAGCCGCTCTACGGTGACGGGCAATCTCAATAATGCCCGGCAGGATAGAGAGAAAAATAATCGCGACAATCAGTAATTTCAGATTTTCCTGCACTACTGGCAAATCGCCAAACAGGTAGCCCGCATAGGTGAATGACAACACCCACAGTAGCGCACCAATAACATTATAGGCTGCAAAATGCCGATAGCTCATGTGCCCCATCCCGGCGACAAACGGCGCAAATGTTCTCACAATCGGGACAAAGCGCGCCAGAATTATCGTCTTGCCACCGTGACGCGCGTAAAACGCATGCGTTTTATCCAGATAGCTGCGGCGGAAAATCTTTGAGTTCGGGTTGCTAAACAGCTTCTCACCGAACAGTCGTCCAATAGTGTAGTTCACCGCATCGCCCGTAATCGCGGCCACGATCATCAGGAACACCATCGTGTGCACATTCAGATCGTTCGACGGCAGCGCCGCCAGCGCCCCTGCGACAAACAGCAGCGAATCTCCCGGCAAAAACGGCGTCACCACCAGCCCGGTCTCACAGAACAGAATCAGGAACAAAATGGCATAAACCCAGACACCATATTGCGCCACCAGTTCCGCCAGGTGAACGTCAATGTGCAGAATAAAATCAATAATAAACTGTATAAACTCCATCACAACTTCTTCTCCCCAAAGTGTCTATCGAACGCACGCGGTCGATAGACGCAAAGCAGCCGCACTATCCGTGTTGCCTTGCGTATAGCACGCTGAATAGCATCGTCTTTAATACGCATCGCACCCTGCTTTTTGACCTACGGTCATCTGGCAGCGTGCAATAGCTAAAAGGCGCTCTCGTTACAACAAAAACGTCAATCGGCTAAAAAGAGCGGCCCCATCGTAGGCTGCGGCAAAGCAAAACGTGCGGGATAATCTACCGCCACCAAATACAGCCCTTCGGCTCTGGCCGTTGCACCAGCCAACGTACGATCTTTGGCCGCCAGCAGCTCTGCAATCCACGACTCGGGGCGATTGCCACAGCCGACGTCCATCAGGCTACCCACGATATTACGCACCATATGATGAACGAACGCATTGGCCTTAATATCTACCACGATATAGTCACCGTGACGTGTAACCTTTAAATGATTTACATAGCGCCACGGCGTGCGCGACTGGCACTGCACCGCCCGAAAAGAGGTGAAATCATTCTCCCCCAACAGGCATTGCCCGGCACGCTCCATGCGTTCCACGTCTAACGGGTGATAAAAGTGCGTCATACCACGCGAAAGCACCGCAGGACGATAGCGGTGATTGTAGATGACATAGCGGTAGCGACGTGCCGTCGCGCTGAAACGCGCATGGAAATCCTCATCCACCGTTTTCACCCAACGCACCGCGATATCTGGCGGTAAATTTGCATTCACGCCCATCGTCCACGCGGCATCTTTTCGGATTGCATGCGTGGTGAAATGCACAACCTGCCCGGTGCCGTGAACGCCAGCATCGGTTCGCCCGGCGCAAAACACCTCTATCGGTTCATCCGCGACTTTGCTCAGCGCCTTTTCAAGACAGGCCTGCACGCTAGCGACATCAATCTGGCGCTGCCAGCCATAATAGAGGCTACCGTCGTACTCAATGCCGAGCGCGATTTTCAGCGGGGCGCGTTCGTTTTCCGCAGCGGCATCGGCCTGAGTAGCCTCTGCCTGAGTGGTTTCCGACATTACCCGAGATACTCCCGCACCAGACATTCTGCCGTTTCCACCGCCATCAGCGCGCCGCCAAAGCGAGCGTTATCGGCGACCGACCAGAATTGCAGTAGCTCAGGAATACCGTAATCATTACGCAGACAGCCGACGCTCAGTTGCCCATTGCCGGACGCATCGCCAACCTGCGTCGGGTAATCCTGCTCGTCGCTTACCTCAATATTCCCAGCATTGAGCAGTTCGTCACGCGCTTCTTCCGCAGACAGCGGACGCAGTGATTCAAGATGAACAACCTGCGCGTGACCATAGAACACAGGGGATTGAATGCAGGTCACTGAAATCGGCAATCCGTCATCCTGCAAGACTTTACGCACCTGATCGACCAGAACGCGCTCTTCACGCACGCTGCCCGCATCATCAGGCAATAAAGGCAACAAATTGAATGCCAACTGCTTCGGGAAAAGCCCAGCCTCAGGTGGAACACCATTCAGCAGACGGGCACTTTGTCCGGCCAGATCGTCTATCGCTGCTTTACCGAGTGCAGAAACCGACAGCATATTGACGACATGCAGACGCGAGAGCCCAGCCGCATCAGTCAACGGCTTAATCACCGTCAGCAGTTGGCTGGTCAGGCTGTCGGCCACCGCGACAATATTGCGGTTACGATAATCTGCCAGCGTATGTGTATTCACGCCGGGTACGACCAGCGGGACATCCGGCTCCAGCGCAAACAGACCGCTGCTGTCGATAACCAGACAGCCCGCGTCCCCTGCGTCTTCCGCATAGCGGGCGCTGGCATCCTGACCGGCGACAAAAAATGCCAGCTGCGCCTGTGACCAGTCAAAATCGGCCACATCGGTGACCAGACAGGATTTGCCGTTAAAACGTATGGTTTCACCCGCGCTACGTTCACTGGCCAGCGGATACAGTTCACCCACTGGGAATTCGCGTTCCTGCAATGATTCCAGTAACGCCGTGCCTACTGCGCCCGTTGCGCCCAGCAGAGCAATATTCCAGCCGTCAGACATTTGGTTCTCTCCCAAATTTTGAATGAAACACAAATCATGAATGGAACCGACAGACGATAGTGACGCCATCTGTCAATTTATGAATAAAAAAGTGTGATACTCGCGCAACACCGCCGTCAGAGGAACACCGTTAACGTGCATCCCGCACTGACGCCGTGAATCCCAGCGCGTTCAGGCAATCTGCGCTGTCAGCATCGGCGCAGATAACATGGAGTGACGACCATTCGCGTCGTTCCTGATAATGTTTACGCAGGCGATCGAATTCGCCTTTCTGATGCGCTACGTGGCGTAACAACGCATCGTCCCGGCGCACATCATACACCAGATGCACCAGACGTTTTAGCAGCGCCTCATCCAGTGGTGCGGTCAATGTCACTTCAGCATACTCTGGCGCAGGCAAAAGCGACGAAAGCGCCACCTGCTGGGGGGTTCCGATAAACTCGCTCCACGCCTCAAACACCTGCGTGGTGCCGCGCGCTTTCCCTTCCAAGGTATAACCAGCGATATGCGCTGTACCGATGTCTACCCGCGCCAGCAGATCGGTCGATAACGCGGGTTCCGGCTCCCATACGTCAAGAATGACGCTGAATTTTTTACCCTGTTGCAGCGCCTCAAGCAATGCAGCATTGTCCACCACCGGGCCACGACAGGCGTTAATCAGAATACGTCCGTCCGTAAACGCGTTCAGTACGGCGGCATCAACCAAATGGTGAGTACGGTACGGGCCATCGAGGTACAGCGGCGTATGCAGCGTCAGAATGTCGGCATCGCGCACCAGCGTGTCGAGCGGCAGGAAATCGCCCGCCTCACCGCGATCGGCACGCGGCGGATCGCACAACAGTGTTTTCACGCCCCAGGCTTTCAGACGCGCATCCAGACGTCTGCCAACATTGCCCACGCCGACAATCCCTACGGTTTTATCACGCAGTTGGAAGCCATCACGCTCGGCCAGCATCAGCAAAGAAGAAAAGACGTATTCCACTACCGCGATGGCGTTACAGCCGGGGGCAGCAGAAAACGCGATCCCGTTGGCGTTAAGCCAGGTGTCATCGACATGGTCAGTGCCTGCCGTCGCGCTGCCGACAAATTTTACCGCCGAACCAGACAGCAGATCCGCGTTTACCTTCGTGACCGAACGCACCATCAACGCATCCGCGTCTGCCAGCAGATCGCGTGGCAAAGGGCGTCCCGGCACGGCCTGCACTTCACCCAGACGGCTAAATAGCTCGCGGGCATACGGCATATTCTCATCAACCAGAATCTTCATTGTCTTCTCCGACATCGGTAGCCAGCCAAAAAAAGCGGGGAGATATTTTGCCACCGAATGGTGCAGAAACCCAAGGCAATTACAACGCGATATCTTTCCATCATCAGTTCACACCCGTGAAGATCTTACAAGATGGTCGCCATAGAAAGCCGACGTCATACATGGTTGATAGTCGTCACATGGCTCTGTTATGTTGTTTGCCATTGCCGCACTTGCCCCATTTTTATCGACCAGACTGGCAATTGGTGCGTTTTCCGTCTGGTCTGTTATGAGAAACCCAACGTTGAACGCCCTATTTCCTACCATTGCCGTCCTGATCTGGTCAATTAACGTCATCGTCAACAAGCTTTCCGCGAGCGTTATTGACCCGGCCGCTATCTCGTTTTATCGCTGGCTTCTTGCGTTCCTCGTCATGACGCCGTTCATGCTGCCAACGCTTCGCCATCATGCAGTAGCCATTCGTCAACACGCCTGGAAACTGCTCGTGCTGGGTCTGCTTGGCATGGTGCTGTATCAAAGTCTGGCCTATTACGCGGCACACACAATCAGCGCCGTGATGATGGGGATCATGGGGTCACTTGTACCGCTACTCACCGTCTTGCTCAGCATTCCGCTGCTGCGCCTGGCTCCCACACTGGGCGTCGTGCTCGGTAGCCTGCTGTCGCTGGCTGGGATTGTCTGGTTGATCGGTGAGGGACATCCAGAACAGATTCTGGCGCAGGGTATCGGCCCCGGTGAATTCATGATGTTTTGTGCGTCGTTGTCCTATGCGCTCTATGGCGTGCTGACCAAACGCTGGAGTATCCCGTTGCCTAACTGGGTGTCGCTCTATGTGCAGATTGCCTTTGGCGTCGTCGTACTGATTCCAAACTTCCTGCTGACGGACAATGTACAGCTCAATGCCAACAATCTGCCGCTGGTGATTTTCGCTGGCATCATGGCCTCAATCTTTGCCCCTTTTCTGTGGATTCAGGGGGTTATGCGTCTGGGAGCCAGCAAAGCCTCTATCTTTATGAACCTGACACCGATCTTTACGGCGATGATCGCGATTGGCTTTTTGCACGAGCCTTTGCACCATTATCATCTGGTTGGTGGGGGCATCACGCTACTAGGCGTGATCCTCGCCCAGCGCTTGCGCATTCCATTAGCGCGTAGCTCATAATCCCCCATGAGATTAGTGCCGTTTTAGGCAACGCATGACTATCGGCCGTCACGGGAGATTGCTATGATTCATCTCAATCATGACGGCAGTGAGGATAACCGATATGCAACCTGTAAGTGGCCCAGGTGCCCCGCTGCCCGGCGAACGCTCGGTTACGCCGACCACCACATCGTCAACCTCTACATCATCAGCTAACGCCGCAGGTTCATCCAACGGCGATCGACCGCTGACGCTGGCGCAGCGCACGACGCTGGAAAATCTGGTGCTTAAAGTTGCCGCGCTGACCACGTCAAAGGCAGCGGAAGTCTGGACGACGGTAAAACAGGGATTAGGGCTGGAAGAGAATAATGAACTGCTATCCCGCCACTACCAGCCTGCCGAGCAGATACTCCAGACGCGTTTAACGCAGGCGCAAGATAGCGGTGGTCGTCAACAGCTGCTTCAGCGTCTGACCGATATGCTGTCTCAGGGAAATAATCGTCAGGCAGTCAGCAATTTCATCCAGCAACAGTTCGGTAGCACCACACTAAGCGCGTTGACTAAAACGCAGCTACAACAGGTTGTCACGCTGCTGCAAAACGGGCAAATTCCGCAGTCAACGACATCAACCACCGCGTCGCAAACCGCTCAAGCAGCCAACTCTCCCGATCGTCCGCTCTCTCCTGCGGAACAGCGCGGCTTGAATCAGTTAGTCACCCGGTTAGCGACCATGATCGGGGAACAGCCTGCAAGGGTGCTGAACAATCTGATGATGATGCAGAATCTTAGCCCGGGCGACGCCATCCCGTTAAAACATCTGCCGCTGATCACGCAGTTCCTGCAAGCGCAGGTTGAGCTACAACAGACGCAGACACTGCTGCGCGCCACCTCGCCAGCGCCACAGGGAGCACCGACCAATGCAGGCACAGCGGGTACATCGCCAGAACCGCTAACAACCAACACCACCAATACGGCTAACGCGAATCTGTCATCACAGCCGCCACCGGCACAGAATTCGCTGCTTTCCCCGAATCTCGCCCCGTTGCAGGCTTTGCTACAACAGCCTATGACCGCGCAGGAACAGCATTTACTGATGGATTACACGCAAAACCGCTTCAATATTGGATTACAAACTCCACTGACGCCGATGCAGGTCAGCGATCTGCTGACGTTCCTGTTTACGCAGCGCATTCAGCGCTCACAGGAAACGGACTGGACCACGACCTCACAATTGCTGCATCCGCTGTTTAACCCGCTGATTGCGTCACTACCGCTTAGTTGGCAATCCCTGTTCCATAAGCCGATGTTCCTGGTGATTGTCAGCATCTGCGTGGCTGCATTTTTGCTTTGGGTATTGATCTAAGCGCTAATACCGTTAAGGCCAGACTTATCGCTCATGCCCATCACCAACAAAACCAGCGCCAACAAAAAACCCCGCGGCTTGCGCCTACGGGGTTTTTATTTATTTGAATAATAGTGTTCGAATGATAAACCGATTATTTATCGAATTTTCTCATTACCAGCGCGGCGTTGGTACCACCGAACCCGAAACCGTTAGACATAACCGTTCTCAGTTCTCGCTCGGTCATTTCAGTGATGACATTCATGCCTTCAGCACGCTCATCCAGCGTTTCCACATTGATGCTCGGCGCAATAAACCCGTGTTCCAGCATCAACAGCGTGTAGATTGCTTCCTGAACGCCTGCAGCACCCAGAGAGTGGCCGGTCATCGCTTTGGTCGCAGAAATCGGTGGAACATTGTCACCGAAAACTTCGCGAATAGCCCATAGTTCTTTCACATCACCCACAGGCGTAGAGGTGCCGTGCGTGTTGATATAATCGATCGGTGTATCGATATCCTGCATCGCCATCTTCATGCAACGTACCGCGCCTTCACCTGACGGTGCAACCATATCCGCACCGTCAGACGTCGCGCCGTAGCCGACCACTTCCGCATAGATGTGCGCGCCACGCGCCAGCGCGTGCTCCAGCTCTTCTACGACAACCATACCGCCGCCGCCAGCAATGACGAAACCATCACGGTCAGCGTCATAGGTACGGGACGCTTTTTCTGGTGTCTCATTGTATTTGGTGGACAGCGCGCCCATCGCATCAAATTCACAGGCCAGTTCCCAGCACAGCTCTTCGCCGCCGCCAGCGAACACGATGTCCTGTTTACCCATCTGAATTTGCTCAACCGCGTTACCGATACAGTGTGCGGAAGTTGCACAGGCAGAGCTGATGGAATAATTCACGCCGTGAATTTTGAACGGGGTTGCCAGACACGCGGACACCGCAGAACCCATGGATTTGGTCACCACGTAAGGGCCAACGGCTTTCAGGCCGCGCGGGCTACGCATCGCGTCAGCACCAAACACCTGATAGCGCGCAGAACCGCCGGAACCAGCAATCAGGCCAACGCGTGGGTTATTCTGATAAACCTCATCAGACAGTCCGGAATCTTGAATCGCCTGCTCCATGGATAAGTAGGCATAGATCGATGCATCACTCATAAAACGCACAATTTTGCGATCGATGAGGCCAGTGGTGTCCAGTTTGACATTCCCCCAGACGTGACTACGCATGCCGGAATCTTTCAGCTCTTGAGAGAAAGTAATGCCCGAGCGGCCTTCTCGCAATGATGCCAGAACTTCCTGCTGGTTATTACCGATGCTTGATACGATCCCCAGGCCAGTAATCACTGCACGTTTCATGTAATACCTCTTCTTCCACTTATAGAGTTTGGGATTTCGCTTCGCACTTTAGCGTACAGTTGTAAGCTGAACAAGTCCGATCAGCCAAACTATCGCGAAATCATTGCTAAATTTGCGCCACAATATTCAGCTCGATAGAATCTCATCATCACTTGAATAATGAGCTTTTTGTCGTGACCAACCTCCCCATCCAACACGCGTCGTTAAGTTGGAACACTCAGGGTACACCTGTATCGCAACAGTTTGATGACGTCTATTTTTCGAATCAGGATGGGCTGGCAGAAACCCGTTATGTGTTTTTAAAGGGCAATAAGTTTCCTGAGCGTTTCGCTACACACTCGCGCGCAGCCTGTGTGATAGCAGAAACCGGCTTTGGCACGGGCCTAAATTTTCTGACGCTGTGGCAGGCTTTTGCCGACTTTCATCAACAGCAGCCACAGGCAACATTGCGACACCTGCATTTCATTAGCTTCGAGAAATTCCCCCTGCGTCGGCATGATTTGGCTACCGCACACGCACAGTGGCCGGAGCTGGCCGCATTCGCAGATGAACTGCGAGAGCAATGGCCGCTAGCGCTGCCGGGCTGCCATCGTCTGATTCTGGCGCAAGGTACTATCACGCTCGATTTATGGTTCGGTGACGTTAACGTCTTACTGCCTGAGCTGGATGATACGCAGAACCATCAGGTCGACGCCTGGTTTCTGGACGGCTTCGCCCCCTCCAAAAACCCAGACATGTGGACGGATAATCTATTTCAGGCAATGGCACGTTTGTGCCGTAAAGAAGGCACGTTCGCCACCTTTACCGCCGCAGGCTTTGTGCGTCGCGGTCTGCAACAAGCGGGGTTTCAGGTCAGCAAAATCAAAGGATTCGGGCAGAAACGCGAAATGCTGAGCGGCATCCTTCCTGATGCGCTTCCGGTCACGTCGCCAACACCGTGGTATACACGCCCCGCCGCCACCACGACTGACGATATTGCGATTATCGGCGGCGGCATCGCCAGCGTGCTCACTGCACTGGCGCTGCAACGTCGCGGTGCAAACGTCACGCTCTACTGCGCGGACGCACAGCCTGCTACGGGTGCTTCCGGCAATCTTCAGGGTGCGCTTTATCCTCTGTTGAATAACCGGCACGATGCCGTGTCCCGCTTTTTCTCTCTCGCCTTTGACTTTGCCCATCGTCGCTACACCGCGCTGGCACAGCAGGGTCTGGCATTTGAGCATCAGTGGTGCGGCGTCAGCCAGCTCGCCTGGGATGAAAAAAGTGCGCGTAAAATCGAAAAGATTCTACAAGGGGAATGGCCGGAAGAACTGGTCGTCAGCGTGGATGCACAGCAATTGGAAAAACAGAGCGGCCTGAATCCCGGCGTAGACGGCATCACCTATCCCGACGGCGGCTGGCTGTGCCCGGCGGAGCTGACGGCTTCGGCGCTGAAGCTGGCAGAGCAAAACGGCCTATCGGTACAGATGAGTACTGCCATTTCCACACTGGATAAAACGAATAACGGCTGGGAGCTTACCCTCAACAGCGGCCAGCAGGTAAACCATGCGGTCGTGGTGCTGGCAAATGGTCATCACATTACCGACTGGCCACAGACATCCCATTTACCCGCTTACGCCGTGCGCGGGCAGGTCAGCCATATTCCGACCACTCCGGTGTTGAGGAAGCTCAAACAGGTCTTGTGCTACGACGGCTACCTGACGCCAGTGAGTCCGCAACATCAAACGCACTGCATCGGAGCGAGCTATTTACGGGGTGAAACACACTGTGATTATCGAGAAGACGAGCAGCAAGAAAATCGCCAGCGCCTGCTGAATTGTTTGCCCGACGCAGACTGGGCGAAAACGGTCGATGTTAGCGATGCGCAGGCGCGTCAGGGCGTCCGCTGCGCGCTGCGCGACCATCTACCGCTGCTTGGCGCAGTGCCGAACTATGAACAAACGCTGACAGACTATGAAGAGCGACTGCATCCTCAACACCGTGCTGACACGGTGCCAAGCGCACCCTATTGGCAGGATCTGTTTATTATCGGCGCGTTAGGCTCACGCGGCCTGTGCTCCGCCCCACTCGCGGCAGAAATCCTGGCCTCGCAGATGTATGGCGAACCGCTACCGCTGGATCGCGACACGCTCGCCGCGCTAAACCCAAATCGATTCTGGATAAGGAAACTGCTGAAAGGTAAGCCTGTAACGAAGGATTAATGAGGAAGAAAGCAGTGCTGGTTCTACTAAACCAGCACTGACAGATTAACGATTAGCACACATGGAAATCAGTGGGTGTTATTCTGCGCCTGTTGGAACAAGCGTTCCCACATCCCGTTAACCAGCACCTGATCTGGCGGTGACAGCTCACCGTTTTTGATGGCGTTATTAATGCTATCGCTAACACGCACATGCAATGCTTCAAGCGTCTGTTCACCGTTCTCTTCCGCTTCTGCCACCGACACCGTCAGGTGACCACGCAAATAGCCGCCAGCAAACAGTTCGTCATCGCTGGCATGCTCTACCATGTCATCAATCAGCGCCAGAATGCGCGTTTCAAATTCTGCGATCATTTCTTATCCTCAAATTTTTGCAGTTCCCGTGCATCACAGATCGGCTGGATACGGGAAGCTCGCCGCCGTCAGCGGTGGCGTATTGTAAAACGATTGTAATGCACGAATAAAGCTGGCCGGACGCGCGGGAATCCCTTCTTCCAGATACTGCATCACTTGCGCATGCACGCGCCGCTGGAAATCAATACGGTCCGGTTCGCAGTCGCCGTTCAGGTTGTCGCAGCTGACGTTAAACGGAAAGCCCGCAGCAACACAGAACAGCCAGTCGAAGGCCTGCGGTTTGATTTCTACTACCTCAAACTGACTTTGCGTCGAGGCATCGCGGCCATCCGGGCAGTACCAGTAGCCGAAATCGACCTGTAAGCGCCGCTGGGCACCGGCAATGCACCAGTGAGAAATTTCGTGTAGCGCGCTGGCATAAAAACCGTGGGCAAACACAATCCGGTGATACGGAATGTCATCATCCGCTGGCAGATAAATCGGTTCATCGTCGCCTTTTACCAGACGGGTATTGTATTCATCGCCAAAGCAATCATTAAAAATATCAATCAGCTGTTGATAGTGGTGCGTCGTAGTCATGTTATCTGTTGTTATCATCATTTGTTGTCATAAAAACTGTCCCAGCCAAACGGCAATCTCGTGCCCGTGGCTGTCATAAATCAGCTTGCCACTCATAACGGCGGAAACCAGCACCAGCATAGGACGAATCAGCTTTTGCCCTTTCGTCATCACCATTTTGGCTCCAAGCCGCGCGCCGAGGATTTGCCCAATCAGCATGACGCCGCCGACCACCCAGACTACTTTTCCGCTGAGCATAAAAAACAACAGCCCGCCGAAGTTAGAGGTAAAGTTCAGGATCTTGGCATTTGCCGTCGCTTTGGCCAGATTGAAACCATACAAAGTGACAAAGGCCAGCGCGTAAAATGATCCGGCACCGGGGCCGAAAAAGCCGTCATAAAAACCGACGCAGCCGCCTGCCACAATCGCAAACGGAAGCGGCGACAGTCGACGCTGCCGATCTTCATCACCGATTTTTGGCGTTAATAAGAAATAGAGGCCGATGCCAATAATCAGTACTGGCAGCAGTTGGCGCAGAAAATCAGCATTGATCTGCTGGATCAGCCAGGCACCAAAGGTCGAGCCGACAAACGTCAGCGCAATCGCCAGCTTCTGCTCGCCCAAATTCACCGCGCGGCGGCGGATGAAATACAGGCTGGCGGAAAAGGATCCACCGACGGCTTGAAGTTTATTCGTTGCCAGCGCCTGCGCTGGGGATAAACCCGCCGCCAGCAACGCTGGGATCGTCAATAAACCGCCCCCGCCCGCAATCGAATCAATAAACCCTGCCAACGCCCCGACAAAAAACAGCACGGCCAGCATTTCTGGCCCAAGCACTAACCAGTCCATAATTATTTTTTATCTCGCACAGATAGTTACTCGTTATCTCGCAGCAAAATGTCTGTCGAGCAGTGCCTGACAAGACGGAGGCAACGGCGGCGGCGTAGTTTTTTCTGGGGCTTCGGTACTCGGCTGTTTTGGCTGGAACCAGCTGGTTAACTCGGCACCGCATCCGTCACCGGCAGGTGGTTCGTCCTGATCCTGACACTCAAGGCTGTCCGCCGGGCAGCGCAGGCGCACATGCATATGCGCACGGTGTGCAAACCAAGGGCGAACTTTACGCAGCCAGTCACGATCGTGGCCAGCTTCAACACACAGCTGTTTTTTAATCGCCGGATTGACGAAGATCCGCGTTACGTCGCTATCCAACGCAGCGGTTTTGATCAGGGTGGTGATTTCCGGTCGCCAGACGCGTGGATTGACGCTAAGCCCACTGGCGTTAACTAAATCGATAGGCTGCGGCTTCAACAACTGCTGCTCGCTCCAGCGCTGTCTGGGCAATTGTAGCCAGATATCAACATCCAGCCCGGATTGGTGGCTGGCATGACCGCTGCTAAAACGTCCCCCGACAGGCATCCCCATATCCCCCACCAGCACATTACCTGAGGTCGTGCGCTTAACCTCGTTGCTCAGGCGGTGAATAAACGCCAGAAGATCGGGATGACCAAAATAGCGGCGCTGATCGATACGCATTACCTGATAATCCAGCGATTGCAGCGGCAACGGTTGGGCACCGATGATACAGCCATTGGAAAAGCTACCAATGGCCTGCGGCGTACCCGCAACCGGATGCGCTATCTCCTGCCAGGGCGTTTTCGCCCACGCGGCGTTCGATAACAGCGGCGCGCTCAGTGCCAGCGCGAGAACCCCGATTAACCCTTGTTTCATTATTTTTTACCAGCGAGGAACCTGACTGTTCACATCCCCACACTGTGCGCGTTGGCGCAGCAGGTGATCCATTAACACAATCGCCATCATGGCTTCGGCAATCGGCACTGCGCGAATACCCACACACGGATCGTGACGCCCGCGCGTGACCATTTCAGTCGCTTCGCCCTGACGGTTGATCGTTTTGCCCGGTACCATAATGCTGGAGGTCGGCTTCAACGCCAGATGCGCAACAATATTCTGGCCGCTGCTGATCCCGCCCAAAATGCCGCCAGCGTGATTGCTTTGGAAACCGTCCGGCGTAATTTCGTCTCGGTTTTCGCTGCCACGCTTAGTGACAACCGCAAAGCCATCGCCAATTTCGACGCCTTTTACGGCGTTGATGCTCATCAATGCGTGAGCCAAATCAGCATCCAGACGATCAAAGACCGGTTCGCCTAATCCGACAGGCACCGACTCCGCGACTACGCTGACCTTCGCACCAATGGAATCGCCCTCTTTTTTCAGCGCCCGCATCAGTTCATCCAAGGCTTCCAGCTTGTCGATATCCGGGCAGAAGAACGGGTTTTTCTCAACCTGTTCCCAATCTTTCAGCTCGCAGGTTACATCGCCAATCTGCGACAGATAGCCACGTACCTTCACACCATGTTGCTGTTGCAGATACTTCTTCGCAATGGCCCCTGCGGCAACGCGCATTGCGGTTTCACGCGCGGAAGAGCGGCCACCGCCACGGTAATCGCGCTGGCCGTATTTTTGCTCATAGGTGTAATCGGCGTGCCCGGGGCGAAAGACATCTTTAATCGCACCGTAATCCTGAGAACGCTGATCGGTGTTTTCAATCAACAGGCCAATGCTGGTTCCTGTTGTCACGCCTTCAAAAACACCGGACAGAATCTTGACCTGATCGGGTTCGCGGCGCTGCGTCGTATAGCGGGAGGTTCCCGGACGGCGACGATCCAAATCATGTTGCAGATCCGCTTCCGTCAGCGGGATCCCCGGCGGTACGCCGTCAACAATACATCCCAGGGCAATACCGTGGGATTCACCAAATGTAGTGACGCGGAAAAATTGCCCAATACTGTTGCCTGCCATCACAACTCCTTCGCATGTGTTCTGTTTCAGCCTTACCGTCTAAACAGTAAGGCGAATAAATATCGTTACGACCGTTTAATCACGGTAAGCGCTGAAATGCGCTTTGCAATCAACTAGCTGTGACTGCGTTAGCATAAACACGCCGTCACCGCCGTTATCAAACTCCAGCCAGGTGAACGGGATGTCTGGATATTGATCGATCAGGTGCACCATGCTGTTGCCCACTTCGCAAATCAGCACGCCATCGTCGCTCAGATAGTCTGGCGCGCAGGCCAGAATACGACGCACCAGATCCAGACCGTCGTTACCCGCCGCCAGCCCCAACTCAGGCTCGAAACGGAACTCCTGCGGCAGATCGAACATATCTTCTTCATCCACATACGGTGGATTAGTCACGATCAAATCATAGCGAATCGCCGGTAAATCGCGGAACAGATCGGAGCGAATCGGCGTCACGCGGTATTCCAGGCCGTGCTGCTGAATATTTTGCTCGGTTACCGCCAGCGCCTCGCTGGAGATATCGACCGCATCGACTTCCGCTTCCGGGAACGCCTGAGCGCAGGCAATCGCAATACAGCCGCTGCCCGTGCACAGGTCCAGAATATGGCTTGGCGTTTTTGGCAGTTGCTCATCAAAATAATTATTGATCAGCTCACCGATGGGAGAGCGCGGCACCAGCACCCGTTCGTCCACATAGAATTCCAAGCCGCAGAACCAGGCCTTGTTGGTCAGATAGGCGACGGGAATACGCTCATTGACGCGGCGGATCACACGTTCAACAATGCGCTGCCGTTCGCTGGTGATCAAACGGGACGTGTACATATCTTCAGGAATATCGAGCGGCAGATAAAGGCTAGGCAGGACTAACTGTATGGCTTCATCCCAGGGATTATCCGTCCCGTGACCGTAATAGACGTTGGCTGCGTTAAACCGGCTGACAGCCCAGCGCAACATATCCTGAATGGTATGAAGTTCACTGACGGCCTCATCGACGAAAATTTTGTCCAAGGGTGTCCTCCGCAGACTGTTCTGAATGGGAAATTGGCGCTTAGTTTGCCATGAAGCCCGCGACAAATCAGCAGATATAACCGACTGAACGCGCCCCGATACAGACTTTTATTTAGCGACAGCGGGGAGACAAGGTAAACTGATCGAATGTTGGCGCAAGATGAATGAAACATGAGTAATAAATATTTGCTGAACGACGACGAATTACAGCTTTTTCGCACGTCAATCACTGGCACAAAAAAGTTGCGTCAGGATACCTATACCCACAAACCACTGCGCAAAAAACCAGGTGAATTACCCGCCAAACGGGCATTGCAGGAGCAGGTTGATGCCAGTTTCTATTTTTCGGATGAATTTCAGCCACAGTTGGATGCAGAAGGCCCGACACGTTATGTCCGCCCGGGTGCCAGCCACTATGAATTGAAGAAGCTTCGACGGGGTGATTATTCACCGGAGCTTTTTCTGGATTTACATGGCCTGACGCAGCTTCAAGCGAAGCAGGAACTGGGCGCGCTGCTAGCGGCCTGTCGGCGGGAGCACGTTTACTGCGCCTGCGTGATGCACGGGCACGGCAAACATATCCTTAAGCAACAAACGCCGCTCTGGCTGGCACAACACCCTGACGTGCTGGCTTTTCATCAGGCTCCGAAAGAATTTGGTGGGAATGCCGCGCTGCTGGTGTTGGTGGCGCTAGAGGCGCCTTCGCTTGAATAAGCTCGCTCTTCTTCAAAAAACGATGAAGCGTGTAAGTTCATTACACGCCTCATACCGTATGAAGTCAGGAGTTTGGGGCTAGTCGTATCAGGATTTCGCGTTCAACTGGGCCGGGCTGACTTGCCAGTGCAGAACGCCATGACCAGACTCCGCTTCCACCTGCACACAGGCAATAGCGGATGTGGCGAACATCGGCGCGGTTTCATTCCGGCATAATTCGGCAACCAGATAACCCACCAGCGGCAAGTGAGAAACAACCAGAGCAGCACCAACGCCTTCTCTCGCCAGCGTTTGCAGGTAATAGCTGACAAGCTGGGCATCACCACCGGGCGTCAGCTCATTCAGACAATCCGCTTCTTCCGGCAACGGCAGTGCGTTTTTCACTACCTCGAGCGTTTGCTGGGCACGTAAATAAGGACTTACCAAAACGCGCTCAATATCGATATTTTGCTCGTTCAGCCAACATGCCATCTGACGAGACTCATCACGACCACCGTCGCTCAACGGCCGGACAGCGTCGCTCGCTGCATCAAGTACTGCATCACCATGACGCATTATCAACACTTGCATATTATACCGCTATGTTAATGAAATATATGGCATATCCTTCATACTTCACGCCGCATACACGCTGGCTTTTCTGCCATTCAAGTTATGTAGGGTATCAACCGTTTTATTACTGTAGGTTACCTGAGTTTCTCACGTTGATAAACTCACCAAGCACTCGGTTTCGGTAGGTGACACACCCTTATTTCATTTACTCGTAGTAATCCCATGATAAATAAAAGGTTTAAAGGGGGACAACAGAATGTGTTTCCTCAAGCATATATAACCATGAGTTTAAGGTGAAGATCATAGTCACTGCAAAAAAGTCAATTTATTGGAATAAAAAACCAATTAAGTTAAAATAATAGCAAAAAACACTAGCTATTGTAATTTTAACAAAAATTTAAACTATTTTAACACATATCAATTTTACAATATTGTTAAACACACACTCTACTTCTATCTTTATTTTAAATAGTGATTTTTTGTTCTTCATTTTATATAAAAAAGATAATAATACGGAATATAGCATCATATAATAAAATTAGATTGCTCTTCTATTTATGGACAATCATGCAGTTCAGGATAAAACTCGAAGAATCTTTCTTTTATTTTTATATGCTCGAAATTATTCATCATCACGGAAGAGAAAATTAGCAACACGTTTCCTTTATATCGTTACTTTTATCATACGGAAAGTACTGAAAGTATTAATGATATATATTTCAGCAGTGTGGCATTTTTGTGTCAGTGGTTCATACCATCAGGAAAGAGGATAATCCCTCTGTATTTTCCCGATCGGTTAACCCATTCCATACAAATATCCGTACTGACTAAAACGACTCGTTATGACTCCTTTTGTAATAGTTACTCGTAATGAGCAGTTTTCACGGAAATCAATGTACTTTCGTGAAGACACTTTCGATGAAAATAAGTGAGATGCATATAAAGGAATCGTTATGAATTCTAAGCATATAACATTACCTATCCTGGCTACACTATTCACCACATTTGGCCTCTCCACCACTGCCAATAGCGTGACGATTACTGGTCAAATCCCCGTATCTCTGACCATTAATGCGGCCTGTACGGTCAACAACGGGGGAGGCGCGGGCACCCAATGGGGAACCATCGACTTTGGCCCTCATTCAGACCTGACGGAAAATATTGACAGCCAGGTTAGCAGCACTGGGGGCAGCGGGATTACGGTCAGTTGCTCTGTTGGCACACCTGCAACATTAAAGATAGGTGCTGGTGCAAACGCCACGGCTTCGCTACGCAGGCTTGCTCCGAGTACAGGCACCTACAACGTACCTTATCGCCTATACAGTGATTCAACCCGCTCGACAGAAATTCCGCTTGCTAGCGCCACTGGCATTGCCATTGTTGCAACCGGCAACCCACAGCTGATTCCGATTTATGCGCGTATCCAACCGTCAGACCAGGCCGTGCTCGCCCCCACCGCAGGAGCTTATACCGACACCGTCGCTGCAACGATCGAGTGGTAAGTTTTTACAGGCCGACATGCCCACCTGTCGGCCTTTTTAGGGTCATTGATCCACAAGAAAAGGAGCCGTTATGTCACCACATCTCATACGCGATGTTGCGTTTACTGACAACGCCACGTCGCTCCTTTTGACTTCAGACGTTTCTCGTGTCGCCCTTCAATTTACGTAACCACTGGTATTGCGATGCGTTTTTCGTCGGTTCTGATTTTGTCATTTCTGCTGTCGGGCACCATCGTCCCTACGGTGGCGATGGCGCTCACAGTGAGCAGTACATTCGATGTCACGGCAACGATACAAAAAGGCTGTGTTTTTGGCACTAGCACGGCAAGCAGCCAGCCCAACATGGGGACGTTGAATTTTGGGACACGCAGCGCCACGGCGACCAACGTGGATATCGCCAGCACCAGCGGCGGTGGGTCAATTATCGCGACCTGTACGCCAGGCATCAGCGCCGTTATTGAACTGAGCTACGGCACTAATGGCGGTGACAGCACACAACGTTATCTGAAAAATGCAGCAGGAACGCGCCTGTTAGCTTATCAACTCTACCGCGATGCGGCACGCACACAGGTATGGGGAACGGGAGGTCTGGCACTCAACATCGCCTCTTTTCCGGCCACAACCCAGACCTACACCGTTTATGCCCGCTATTTTGGCGGCACGCCTCTTCCTCCCGCAGGGGTTTATACCGATAACGTGACCGTCAGCCTGACTTATTAAAAACAAAACAGGGTGAACACAGGATGAAAAGGAAAATGACGTTTTTTATTCGGGCAATGGTCTTTTTATTAAGCGGTTTCGCCTCGTCTTGCTTTGCCGCCAGCTCTATTCTTGTTTGGCCGATCTATCAGGTTATTGAGTCCGATGAGAGCAGCTCAGCGCTGTGGCTGGAAAACAAGGGTAATGCGCCCGTCGGCTTGCAAATCCGCATCATGTCGTGGAAGCAGATAGATTTTCAGGATCGTTATGCTGAACAAAGTAACGTGATTGCCACACCGCCGTTCATGACGCTGGAACCGGGTAAGCGCAATATGGTGCGCCTGATTCGCGTCAACCCCGCGTCTGCCAATACCGAGCAGGCTTATCGCATCATCGTTGATGAAATTGCTGCCCCCAACCAGCAAAACTCACCACAGATGGGTCTGCAATTCCAGATGCGCTATCTGCTGCCGTTGTTCCTTGATGGTGCAGGCGTCTGGACGCATATTCGCCCAGGTAAACGACGTGCCAACGCAGAACCAACGCTGCCCGTGCTCAGTTGGCGAGTCAGTGCGGTTGGGGGGAAAAACTATCTTTATGTCCGCAATCGTGGCGTGGTCCATGCTCGTCTGAGTAACGTCTATTGGTCAACCGACCAAAGCGGGAAAGGAAGCCGGGTAAAGGTAACCGACGGCTTTTTAGGCTATGTGCTACCGGGACAAGAGATGCGTTGGCCGTTGCCTGCGGGCGTATCTACACCGGGTGCGGCGATGCAGCTCTTCACCAACCTGATCGATATCACCGATCCCATTTTGATTAAACGCGAATGATGGCTCGGTTAACGGCAGAAGCGTGTCTATTGGCCATGAAGCTATGGTGAAACCAGGTATGAAGTGTAAAACCATTGCCTTCCCCCTGCTTATATACGCTCCATTTGCGCTGTTTTATTCTGCGACGATTCTCGCGGAAGACTATACCGATCTTCCCGCGCCCCCCAGCGCCATGCCCTCGCTCAGCGAGTCCGTTTATTATTTAACGCTTTCCGTTAACGGACAGAGCGATAACACGGTTGTCCCTGTCACGTATCGTGCCGGGAGCTATTATGTGGATGCAGCAACGCTGCGTTCGAATCACATCCGCTTACCGGAGCAAAGTACGGGGCTGGTCAATGTTAGCGCTCTGCCAGAGGTGACTGCCGATTACGATCAGGCCATACAGCAGCTAAAACTCACTGTGCCCACACTCTGGCTACCAGAACAGTCCATTGAAGGCGGAGGGCAAGACATGGCACGTATCCCCGCCCACAGCAGCCCTGGATTGTTGTTCAACTATAACCTTTATTACACCTCATCCCGCGGCAATGCAGATTCACTCAACAGTTGGATGGAACAGCGCGTTTTCAGTCCCTATGGAACCTTATCCAACACGGGGATCTACTATTTCACATCAAGCGGCAATACCGCACAGCAAGGTGACTATCAGCGTTTCGACACCTATTGGCGCTATAACGATAACGAACGCATGCTCACCTATCAGGTTGGCGATCTGATCAGCAACTCCCTGACGTGGAGCAACTCGGTGCGCATGGGTGGCCTACGCATCGCTCGCAATTTCGCCCTCCGCCCGGATATCGTGACCTATCCGATGTTGCAATATACCGGTACGGCTGCCGTACCCAGCACGCTGGATCTGTTTATCAACGGCTATAAAGCGAACAGCACCAGCCTGAATGCTGGCCCCTTCACCCTTACGAATACGCCTTACCTTAACGGCGCAGGGGAAGCGACCGTCATCACCACGGATGCGCAGGGGCGGCAAGTTTCCACCACGATCCCCTTTTACGTCTCCAACTCGTTGCTGAGGGAGGGATTAAGTGATTTCGATCTGTCCGTTGGCGTGTTGCGTCAGGACTATGGGGTAAAGAATAACGCCTATACTGACGATCCTGCCGTTAGCGGCATCTATCGCTACGGGTTGACCAATAAACTGACGGTATCAGCGCATGGCGAAGCGGTACAGGATCTCTATCTGCTCGGCGCAGGGGCGGATTTTACCGTCGGCCGCTGGGGCACGCTGAGTTCGTCCTACAGCCAAAGCGAAAAAGAAGCCACCGGACACCAATACACTACGGGCTACTCCTACTACACCTCCGCGTTTGGCCTGAGCGTTCAACACGCTAAACGCAGTGAAGCCTACCGCGATTTAACCGCCGTACTCACGGAAGGTCGCCTCAGCCGGGAAAGCTATCAGGCAACGCTCAGCAGCCAACTCTTCGGTGAAGGCAACGGCTCATTCGGCGTGGGGTATTTCGATATCCGTACGTACGATTCAACCCGTACCCGCCTGCTGAATTTCTCTTTCAGCCGTCAGGTCTGGCAAGACAGCTCTATTTACCTCGCCTTTAACAAAGAACTGGGAGAAAACGGCTACAGCGCCCAGATCCAGTTCGTAATGCCTTTTGGTACAAACGGCAGCATTAATGCCGGCGTTCAGCGCGACAGCAATGGCGATTATTCACCGCGTGTCGGAGTGAACCGTACCGTGCCGACAGAAGGTGGATTAGGCTGGAACGCCGCGTATGGCGCAGGAAAAACCCCTTATCACCAAGGCTCGCTGAACTGGCGCGGCCCTTATGCCATGCTTGCTGGTGGAACGTATGGCAATGAAGGAAATACCACGCAGTGGGGGGAACTGAGCGGCTCGCTGATCTACATGAACAGGGGGCTTTTCGCCAGTAACCGTATCAACGACGCCTTTATTGTGGTCGATACCGAGGGATACCCTGACGTCCCGGTAAAATATGAAAACCAACTGGTGGGGAAAACCAACAAACGCGGCCATTTACTCGTGCCGTGGGTCGTGTCCAACTACCCCGCGAAAGTGGAAATCGATACGTTACAGCTGCCAGCCAACGTCGCCACCCCACAGGTGGAATCGCGCGTGTCGGTCAAAGAAGGCAGCGGCACCGTCGTTACGTTCCCCGTTCATGCCGTGCGATCCGCCAACATTAAGCTGCGCAATACGGATGGAAACCCGCTCACCATCGGCACCTGGATAACAGACGACGTCAGCGGCGACACCACCATCAGCGGCTACGATGGTCTGGTCTATTTCACCAATCTGGGAACGGCTAACCGCTTACGCTTTAAACAAGAGGACGGGCGGCTTTGCCGAGTGGAATTTTCACTGCTGGAATCACAGACCATGATGGCGACCATCGGCCCACTCACCTGCCAGACGATTGACCCAAAAGGATAAAATGATGCTGACCACGATACCAGCAATCCAGCACATCTTCCCCGCCAATCGGCGAGCCGCCCGCTGGCTGCGTCTGGCTTTCTTGCTGATGGCGCTATATTACGCCCCCTTTAGCTACGCCGCCTGTACCACGCCCCCCAGCAACACGACGCTGGGGCCTTATGGCTCGTCCGTGGTCGGCGTTAACGGCACGCCACAGGTCGTGGCATCGGGGAGTGGGTTTCGCTGCACGGGAAGTCTATTGAGTTTAGCCAGCACCAATACCATCATTGCGACGATACAGAGTGACAGCAACCCCAGCGGTACTACCATGCGGATGCGCAGAGGAACAAGCTCAGACTACGTTCCCTACAGCCTGTGTATGGATTCTGGCTGCGGTACACTCTATAACATCGGTTCAACCTATACCTGGAGCCGGGCGACCTTTCTGGACATACTCGGTCTGTTCAATTCCACTGACGGCACGATGCCGATCTATATCCGCACCAGTACAGGCAACAACGTTTCCGCTGGCACCTATACCGATACAGTGACCATCAAATGGGATTACCGGCTTTGTTCGCTGGGCGCATTAGGTCTCTGCGTTTACGAGGAAGGAACAACGACCTCGACCCTCAACATTACCATGAACATTACCAATGATTGCCAGATCACCAGTGCGCCGAATATCAGTTTTGGTACGGCGGCGTTTCCCGCCGATTTCGCGGTGGTCAGTAATAGCCTCGGCGTTCGCTGTACGCTGCTGGGGGCGTATACAGTAAAACTGGTCAGTACCCACCCCGACGATGCTAACTGGCGCAGGATGACGGCCACCGTCGGCGGCACGCCTTACTATTTGCAATACCAGCTCTATCGCACCGGGAACATCGCCTGGACCGAAACTAACGATTACAGCGGAATGGGGACGGGGATTACGCAGAGTATTCCGTACACCGCCCGGGTTAACGCCAGCCAGCCTAGCCGGCCATCGGGGACGTATAAAGACACTGTGACGATCAACGTCACGATCAACTAGTCTTCATTGGCTGGCGGATAAAACATCCGCCGGTCTTCCCGCATCGTGAGCAGACGTTCACAGGGTGCAAATCGATCGCCATACTGTTGTTGTAGCACCAGCAGCGTTTTCACTACCGTGTCCACCCCCAGACGATCCATGTAGTGGAACGGTCCACCGAGGAAAGGCGGAAAACCGATACCAAATACCGCGCCGATATCACCATCACGAGCGCATTGAATCACTCCTTCATCCAGACAACGCGCCGCCTCATTCAGCAGCATCATCACGGCGCGCTGGCTGATTAGCGCGGGGTCGATATGCGCCTTCGGTGTGACATCCAACAGTGGATAAACCGAGCTATCCACCTCTTTCCCCGTATGCCAGAAACGGCGCGTTTTATTGTACCGATAGAACCCTTTCCCATTCTTACGCCCTTTGCGCCCATCTTTCAGGATCGCATCAAACGCTGGTGGGGAGGTAAAACGTTCGCCCAGCTCTTCACTCAGCACGGGCACAATCTTGGTCGCGACATCAATACCCACTTCATCAAGCAGCGCGAGCGGACCGACGGGGAAACCAAAACGCACCAGCGCATAGTCAATCGATTCAACCGGCTCTCCTTCCAGCAGGCAGTATGCCGCTTCGTTGATGTAAGGCGCCAATATGCGGTTCACATAAAAACCGGCGCTGTCGCCCACGACGATCGCGGTTTTCCCCTGCTTTTTCGCCAGAGCCACCGTCGTTGCGACCGTCTCTGCGCTGGTGTGAGCGTGAGGGATAACTTCAACCAGCGGCATTTTGTCCACTGGGCTAAAGTAGTGCAGACCCACAACCTGTTGCGGACGGCGCGCGCCCTCTGCGATCTGGTGGATCGGCAGCGAGGAGGTATTCGATGCGAAAATCGTGTGCGGTGCAGCGTGCTCTTCAATCTCCGTTACCATTTGCCGCTTCAGCGCCAGATCTTCAAAAACGGCCTCAATGACGATATCTGCATGTTCAAAACCGCGGTAGTCCGTACTGCCGGAAATCAACGTCATCAACCGCTGGCGCTCCGTCGGCTTCATCCGCTTACTCTGAACACGTTTGGTCAGCAACTGCCAGTTGTACTTCAGCGCATGGTTAATGCCCTGTTCATTGATATCTCTAATGCGCACCGGCAACTGCCCGCGCGTCGCCGTAACGCTAGCGATCCCACCGCCCATTAGCCCACCGCCGAGAATACCGACGCGGTGGATCGACTTCACATCAGCGTCCGCTCCAGTGGTTTTCTTTAAGGCGTTAGAGGCAAAGAACAGATGGCGTAACGCGGCAGATTCCGGCGTCATCACCAGCTTGCCGAATGCTCGCGCCTCCTGCCGATACCCTTCTTCACGGCCTTTTTCGATTCCCCAGCGTACCACCTGAATGATCTTTTCAGTGGCTGGATAGTTGCCGTGTGTTTTCGCACGGGTCTTGCGTTTCACTACCTTGAAAAACAAATGACGAATGCCTGGGCTGCTCAACAGGCGTGAACGCCAACCCAGCGGCATCGCTTTTCGTTTTCCTTTTTTAAGTATGTCTACTGCTGTCTCCAGCAGGATATCGCGCGAGACAGCTTCATCAACCAGCCCTTGCCGTAACGCCTGACTCACTCGGAGATGACGACCGGTCAGAATAAGATCCAATGCGCTATCCAGACCAATCAACCGTGGCAAACGCTGCGTTCCCCCGGATCCGGGCAGGAGACCCAACTGCACTTCCGGTAGCCCTAGCACCGTCTTGTCATCCAGCGAACAGACGCGATAGTCGCAGGCTAACGCCAGCTCCAGTCCGCCGCCCAAACAGGCACCGTGAATCGCGGCCACCACGGGGAACGGCAGCGCGGCAATCTGATCGAACGTTTCCTGCCCTTGTTTAGCCAGATTCTCTGCCTGTTCGGCACTGCTGCACTGGTTCAACATGGTGATATCCGCCCCGGCGATAAACGAATCAGGCTTGGCGGAAATGAGAATCAGCCCTCGGAGCGTCGCATGCTGCCGCGCCTGCTCGAAGACCGAGAGAATTTGTTCTGCGAATTCACTTTTTAGCGTATTCACCTTCTCACCGGGGACATCAATGCAAATAACGCCGATATTGTCCGGCCGAATCGTTAGGGAAAAGGCTGAGGGGATTTCCGTTACGGGCGCTGTTTTTTCCGTTGCAGACGATGTTGTCACGGAGAAAGGCTGTTGATCGTTCATGGCGTCACCTCCAGTACCATTGCCGCACCCAGTCCACCAGCCGCGCAGGCGGTGGTTAACCCTAGCCCGCCGCCACGACGGCGCAGTTCATTCAGCGTTTGGGTAATCATCCTCGCGCCAGTGGCGGCAAAGGGATGTCCATAGGCAATGGAGCCCCCCAACACATTGAACTTAGCGCGATCCACCTCGCCCAGCGCGGCGTTTCTACCCAGTTGATTCCGGGCAAACTCATCGCTGGCAAACAGTTTGAGATTTGCCAACGTCTGGGCGGCAAAGGCTTCGTGCATATCAATGAGCGTCAGATCGGCCAGCGTCACACCAGCTCTGGCCAACGCCAGCGGGGAGGCATAAGCCGGCCCCAGCAACATATCACGCTGCACGCCGATGGCGCTGAATGCATAGCTGCGCAGGTAGCCCAGCGGTGTGAGCCCCAGACTTTTGGCCTTAGACTCACTCATCATCAACACCGCCGCCGCGCCATCCGTTAGCGGCGTACTGTTCGCCGCCGTGACCGTACCGTGTCGGCGATCGAACGCTGGGCGTAAGCGGGAATACTGCTCCAGCGCGGAATCATGCCGCACATTGTTATCTTCGCTCAGCGCCTTGTCATAAGGCGGGACATAAGCCGTCATGACTTCATCGCGCAGCACGCCGGATTCCCAGGCCTGAGCCGCCAGTTTGTGCGAACGGTGCGCCAGTTCATCCTGCTCTTCACGCGTGATGCCGTAGGTTTTTGCCATTTGTTCGGCGGTATCGCCCATGCGCAATCCGGTAGAATACTCCGCCACGGCGGGCGCAACCGGTAGCAGGTCTTTCGGGCGCAGGCCGCTTAACAGTTTCAATTTCTGGCTCAGTGTCCGAGCCTTGTTCATATCCACCAGCGTTCTGGCCAACGCTTTGCTGACGCCAATCGGCAGCACAGAAGAGGAATCTGCCCCGCCAGCAATGCCAACTTCCACCGTACCCGCCATAATGCTTTCCGCCACGTTGGCAACCGCCTGAAAGCTGGTGGCGCAGGCGCGCGACACGCTATAGGCATCGGTATGCACACTCATGCCCGTGCCGAGCACGATCTCTCGGGCGATGTTCGGCGCTTCAGGCATTTGAACCACCTGTCCGAACACCAATAGCTCGATCAGTTCAGGATCGATACCAGCTCGGACCAGCAATTCACTGGTGACGAGCTTCCCTAATTCGATGGCAGATACGCCATGATAGGCCGTTGCCTGCCGGGCAAATGGGGTGCGTAATCCGCTCACAAACGCGATGCGATCGCCACGCCGGGTTATCAGAGGTAATACCTCGCTCATAAACGCTCCTGTTAACCGAAAATATTCCCGTTAACTAAAAATAATGTACGCGCACAACAGGTCAGACCTGATTTCATTGTTAACCAGATAGTTACATTACGCAAAGCTGCGCAACACAAAAGTGTGACCTTTTGCGTTATAACTTTTTGCATTAATAAGTAATAAGCAGGAGTGAAAACAGCGAGATTTGAAGGGGGATAAATTAAACGCAGCTCAGGGCATGAAATAGACAGGAGCCGATCAAGGCTCCTGCGGGAGCATAGTTAACGCAGGCCGAGCTGGAAAATCATCGTTTCGGCCTGGCAGCTGAATGTGAAATCAATATCCAGTTTCACGCCGCCGTCTACGTCTTCCAGCATGCTGGTGATTTCGCAAGGGTCAGACTCTACCGCACGCGCTTTTTCCGTCAACGCGGACAGTGCCGCTTCCGCCTCAGAACGACCGCCGAAAACGTTGCTGTAAGACGCCGTGCAATCCGTGTTATCCATGATTGTGCCGACATCGACACAGCAGCAGGCTGCGGTTTCTTCAGCACTGCATTTGTTGATTACGTTCGTCATGCTACTTTCCTCTTAAGACTTAAGACGCGGGAGATATATACCCGTCATACTTCAAGCTGCATGTACGTTGGCTACGTTCACTCACCCGAATCACTTACTTATGTAAGCTCATCGGGACTCCCTCTCTTGCCACCTTCCTGCAACTCGAATTATTTAGCGTATATGATCAAGTTCAAATATTTTTATCTTCCTTATATTTTACTCCCTCATCCTGAAGCAGTGCTAGCACTTCATGCTGACCAGTAATTTTAGTGATATCAATCACATTATGGTGTTATGCGGCAGTAAAATTGAGTTATATCTCTTCACATAAATTAACCAAAACGTTAAGCAGATCTAAATTTTGCATCATTCTAGAAATATTTCGAATACACAAATGCAACATTATTGTATTCCCAACTTATACTTTGGCAACTGGTCTGATTTGTCAGGCTGAGTGCGCCCCCTACAATGCGCGTCCCTTGTTACCTCGTGTAACAACGTTAAATAACAAGCATATAAAGAGGTTTTGGTCATGAACCAGAAAAACCTGTTCAAACAATCCACAATTGCTGTTGCGGTGGCCCTGTTTTCAGCAAATGTGTCCGCAGCTGGTTTCCAGCTAAATGAATACTCATCATCGGGTCTGGGACGTGCGTTTTCTGGTGAAGGTGCCGTCGCTGATAATGCGACCTCCGGTAGCCGTAACCCAGCGACCATGACCATGTTTGACCGCCCGTCATTCTCCGGTGGTGTCACCTATATCAACCCAGATATCGATGTTCAGGGGAAAAACTCCCTGACTGGGCAAGATACCAGCGCCAAAAATATCGCGCCACACGCCTGGGTACCGAACCTGCATTTCATCATGCCGCTGAATGAACAGTGGGCGATTGGTGCTTCCGCCACCACTAACTATGGTCTGGCAACTAAATTTAATGATAACTATGCAGCAGGTTCTATCGGCGGAGAAACCGACCTGTTGACGTCAAACCTGAACCTGAGCGCCGCGTATCGCCTGAACCAACATTTCAGTTTTGGTTTAGGGGTTAACGCCGTTTATGCCGATGCCAAATTTATTCGGCGCGCTGGTGAACTGGCTAATGTCCCTGCCGGTGCGGGTGGCGCTCAGGGTGCCGTTGCTGGTCCGTCTTCAGAGATGGCTCGTCTGGAAGGCAAAGAATGGGGCTACGGTTGGAATGCCGGTATCCTGTACGAAATCGATGAAAACAACCGCGTCGGCCTGACCTATCGTTCCAAAGTCGATATCGATTTCAATGGCGATTACAGTAACCAACGGTCCGCTGGACCTGGTGCCCTCAATGGCGCAACAGTACCAGGTCAATTAACACTTAATCTGCCAGAAATGTGGGAAGCGTCTGCCTACCACCGTGTAGCGCCGAAATGGGCGGTTCACTACAGCCTGACCTACACCAGTTGGAGCCATTTCCAGGAGCTGAAAGCGACAGGTAACAGTGGCAACACGCTGTTCCAGAAAGAGGAAGGCTTCCGTGATGCCTACCGTATCGCACTCGGCACCACCTACTATTATGACGATAACTGGACGTTCCGTAGCGGTATCGCGTTTGATGACAGCCCAGTACCGGCCGACAAACGTTCTATCTCTATCCCCGATCAGGACCGTTTCTGGTTGAGCGCGGGCACGACCTATGCCTTCAATAAAGATGCGTCTGTTGATGTTGGCGTATCTTATATGCATGGTAAGCAAGTTGATATTAGCGAACCTATCTCTGATAGAGCAGGTTCTCCAAGTTACAACTTCAGCTCTAAAGGTAAAGCCTGGCTGTACGGCGTGAACTTTAACTATGCGTTCTAAATAAATATACACGCTCTACTCTCTACTACTCAGAACGTGATAAAGCAGGTAAGTCAACTTACCTGCTTTTTTATTGCCCTAATATAACAAGGCAAAGAACCTCAAAAGACCCGTGTCAGTCTCAAGATGCAACTATTGGTTATCACTAAATTTTTTAATTTTAAAAATTTCCCAAGGGCCTGGAGGAGTATATTGGCCATTTACAACCCCAGCACCATTAGGATTGAATTTGTCTATATTTGATCCATCCAAACGTAAATAAACATCCGGAAACTGCACTGATCTAATAGTAAAGTTTTCTTCACTATTTTTTTCTATATAAAATCTATCCCAAGGGCCGGGAGGAGTATATTGGCAATTAACAATCCCAGATCCTGAATAAATATTTTCGTTTACATTATTTCCATCCAGACGTAAATAAACATTAGGAAACGCTAAGGAACGTATTCGGCTAATATTATTCTCACCCGTTTCAATTGAAAATTTCTCATACTCTCCAGGAGGCCCATACTGTGCATTAACGGTGCCGAATCCTGCAGAATTTTGTTGGTTACTTCCCGAACCATCTATTCGTAAAAATACATTTTCGAAGTTCACAGATTCAATAGTGAAATATTCTTTACTCTGTTCAATGCGCTGTAATGTTACATTTGATGCAATAAATGCCAGTGCATTATCAACAAAATCATTTAGGAAAATTAATGGTAATTTTTTAGGTGCTATTTTGGCAGCATTACTTGATACCCACGGATAAGTTGCTTTATCAAAATTTAATTTTGTTGACATTAACACAGAAGACGCATCGCTGAGGGAGAGGAATTCAGAGATATACGCTGGTATGCTAATTGCACTAGTTGCCGTATCCTGAAGTTGAAGAACGGTATAGGCGTCTCCTGCTGGAGGCGTTGGTTTGATGCGTTTTAGCGCATTAATAATATTTTCTGGGTTTAATGTGCTGTAATCAGCATCGCTGTATGAATCATATTTTGGTGCTACATTCCAGTCTGCAATTTGATTTAGGAAAATTAATCGTTTATTTACAGAAATAAGGCCATCATAGCTCTCACCTAGATCTGATGAATTCCCTATTTTTATACTTTTGAACCTATCATTTACCGTGGATACAATTGATTCTAACTGTTCTTTTGTTGGTGGTATTATTGAGTCAGAGAAACCCTGTCCGTTCAAGCTGACTACAACAATCTCAGTTGGATTCTTTTCAAGCCATCCGAATATGTCAGTCAGGAAATCATTCAGGGAGTATCCCGGTATAATTGAATGAATATGATAGAAATCAGGCGCTACAGAGTTGAATGGGGAGGGAAGTTTTCCTGGCCTAAAATCAAAATAACGGCATCCTAAATTTAGCTGGGTCGCTATATCATCTTTTTGCGTAACAGCAAGCTTTATTAGTAATCGTCTAATTTTTGGCAGCCCTAAAGCCACTAAAACTGGAATAGTCACACCGAAAAAAGGCGCCAAAAAACCTAAAAATGCAGTTAACAGAGCGCTGTTATTAAGTATTTTATCCAAGGCTTTTAAATCGAAAGAGCCTGAATCATGAGAGCCAGCCAATGCAAAATTGTAAAATGGTGATGATTTAAAACTTGGATTTTTTTCTGCGGCTCTCCCCATCCAATTATTCATATTAACTGTCAGATACACATAAGTCTGATCCCTATTAGTTAAGCCAGAAGAACCAGAACCTGCATCGTAGAAACCATAAGATATTGCAGACGTTCTATTTATTATTGAAGGCGTTTTCATCATGTCTTCAAAGTCTCCACTCATATTGCCAGTGAGACCATTTATTTCAGCTTTGCGACTATGGGGAGGCGCACTGCCAATAACCCAAGAAAACGATCCTGTCACATGGAAAGGTAAATCTGTATTGACTTCAAGTTGATTAAATTGAAACAAATCGTTTGCAAAAAATTCTTTTCTAAAATCAGGATTTTTACTTCCTGCATCATATTTTAATCCTAATACACCAAGACCAAGACCATTAACATAAACACCAAAATCCACACCTTTACTTGGCATAATCGCTATCCTTAAAGAATATAATAACGTTGGTTTTTGAGAAGATAAAACACTACCCCAAAAAGAGGTAATTTAAGTTTTAGAGCCATTTTCAAAAAAAAGCAACAGACAAAATTTATTTTTTTAATGTTAAAAAAATGTGTGGTGGTGAATGAGTAATTCTGGATACAGGCAGGTTTTAGCTATGAGATAGCCTAAGCCACATAATCCACTGGCTGGAAGTCATGTAATACATCACTTATTTCGAAAAATTCGACAGAGCGTTACTATATCTAAAGGATTGATAAAATTTATTTTTCCTTATCGTAGTCCGACGAGTTACGATTCTTGAGTCGGCATGAAAAAAGGCCGCTTACGCGGCCTTACATTGTGTGCTCCGGTTAATACCGATTACTCAGGCTTAACCTCAATATAGTCCAGATCCAGCGTACTGCTGGTATAACTGCGGATTTTATTGGTCATTTCAATATTACCGTCCAGCTTCTGACCATAAGACGGAACAATCTCTTTCAGCTTGTTCTGCCATTCCGGCGTCGCCACTTTATCTTTAAACACTTTTTCCAGCAGGCTCAGCATAATCGGCGCGGCAGTAGACGCGCCCGGAGAAGCCCCCAATAGTGCCGCAATCGAACCATCCTGCGAACTGACAATTTCTGTACCCAGCTTCAGTACGCCGCCTTTGTCATCATCTTTCTTGATAACCTGAACGCGCTGGCCGGCAATCGCCAGTTTCCAGTCTTCTTTCTTCGCGTTCGGGAAGTATTCCTGCAACGAAGCGAAACGATCGTCGTCATCCATCATGACCTGACCGACCAGATATTTCACCAGATCGAAGTTATCCAAACCCACGTGCGTCATCGGCACCACGTTGGAGAAGGTCACGGAACCAATCAGATCCCACAGCGAACCGTTTTTCAGGAATTTGCTAGAGAAGGTGGCAAATGGCCCGAAGAGCAGCACGGGTTTACCATCAAAAATACGGGTATCCAGATGAGGAACGGACATCGGTGGCGCACCAACGGAGGCTTTACCGTACACTTTTGCCATGTGGCGTTTCACGATTTCCGGGTTTTCTGTTACCAGGAATTCCCCACCAACCGGGAAACCACCGTACAGATCGGCCTCAGGAATACCGGATTTCTGCAACAGCGGCAGCGCCGCCCCACCTGCACCGATAAAGACGAACTTCGCCTTAATCACGCTCTCTTTCTCGCCGTTCTTGAGATCGGCGTAAGTCACGCTCCAGGTGTTGTCCACGTTACGTTTGATATCACGCACTTCTGAATTCAGGTGCAGCGCAAAGTTGGGCTTGGCTTTCATTGCGCTAACCAGCTGACGCGTGATTTCACCGTAGTTCACGTCGGTACCGATAGGCATACGGGTCGCCGCAATCTTCTGAGCCGGATCGCGACCTTCCATCACCAACGGTGCCCACTCTTTGATCGTATTGGGATCGTCAGAGAACTCCATGCCACGGTACAGTGTGCTGTGCTGCATCGCATCATAACGATGCTTCAGGAAGGCTGTGTTCTCGTCACCCCAGACAAAGCTGATGTGCGGCACACTGTTAATGAAGGAGTGCGGATTATTCAGCACGCCGTTTTTCACCTGATAGGACCAAAACTGGCGTGAGACTTCAAACGCTTCGGTAATTTCCAGCGCTTTGCTGATATTGATTGGGCCGTCGGGATTATCCGGCGTGTAGTTGAGTTCCATGAAAGCAGAGTGGCCCGTACCGGCATTATTCCAGCCGTTAGAACTCTCTTCCGCCACATTATCCATACGCTCAACCATATCGATAGACCAATCTGGTTGCAGCTCTTGTAAATACACGCCCAGCGTAGCGCTCATAATGCCCCCGCCGATCAGTACCACATCCGTTGCCTTCTCTGTCGTTTTAGCCTCTTCAGCCATCGCCTGTGGGGCGCTAACCACCACGCTCAGGCAGAAGAACATAGCAAGTAGTTTTTTCATGCTTATATCTCTATTTTTATCAGTGCAGGTAAATAGGATTCCAGACATTCATTAACACACGACCGCACCACCATCAGTCAACGGCGTCATTTTTATGACCTTTTTGTTAATCACCTTGCTAACAAAAAAATCAGCGTGCTGACACATTTCAGCCATGATGGACATCAGTAGCAGTTAACGACGTTGCATTATTGTTATCTGACGAAAGGAAATAAATTTTAGTAAGTAAATAAATGGACAACAAAGTAATAACTTTTAAGAAACAAACCACAGAATCAGTAGGGTAAAAATAAGTTTAGCAGTGTTTTATAAAAGCAAAAGGCACCCGCAGGTGCCTGTAAAATGAGCGATACAGCACTATTTCGCTGAATCAATCTCGTCGAGCGAGTCTTCAATTGCTGCCGCATTCGGGTTCTTCTGTGGGGTGAGTTGCCCGTCACTGGCAAGGAAATCGTGCCGTTGGAAGTAGGCTTCACGCACCATCAGGTAAGGATCGGAAGAGTTACGCAACAACCCGTCGGAATCCAACAACTGTGCTCGCGTTTCTATCCCTTCGATAGCCCATTTACCCGCGGACATCCAGAACGTCAGATAGCTCAGCATCGGATACAGCGTATCCACTACGCCACCGCCGTCTTCACGAGGTGTCACGCTACCGTAGCCCGGCACCACCACATAAGGCCCGTAGCCCACGTCATAATGACCCAATGTGCTACCAAAGCGGCGAGACTCTTCTTTCGCCAGTTTCGGATTCGCCATTGAGGCCACGTCAATCAAGCCGCCCATCCCGAGCAAGGTGTTCAGGAAGAAGCGGTTAAAGTGAATCATCGCTTTATACGGCTTGCCTTCAACGAAGTAGTTCACCATCGTTGCAGGTTCTTCCAGGTTGCTGAAGAAGTTGCCCAGTCCGTTACGCGCGGGCGTCGGCACATAATCACGCCAGGCCACAGCTGCAGGACGCACCAGATAAGGATCCAGAACGTCATAGTTAAAGCTGAACATGGTACGGTTAAAGCCTTCAAGCGGATCAGAACGTCCTTCTTGAGCTCGATCCCCGGAACTGGCGCAGCCGATCAGTAACACGCTGGCAAACACCACCCCACTCAGGCGGTAATTCATATCTGTTCTCCCTGATTTATAGTGTGCTATACCCGTCATACTTCACATTGCATGTGCGTTGGTTACGCTATTCGGCACACTTGCATACACCTCGCCCCATTAGGGTCGCAGCAAGCAGCGCTCAAATCTGCCTCTGGCTGATCACTCACCCAAATCACTTACTTGAGTAAGCTCACCGGGCACCCTTCACTTACCACCGGCTCGTAACGCGAATTATTTAGGGCATATACCCGCGACCGAAAATAGGTATTCTCAGTATCAGCCCCAGCCTATCAGGCTGAGCGACAAGGACGGGATATCGGTCAATAGTGTAACATTTTATGGCCCCATCGCTACGTTGGCTTACGTATTAGTGCATTTTCAGAGGGTTGCCAATTTTTTTATGGGGGGCAACTCGAGGCATCGTTGCAGCACGCGAGCCCGCGTGGGCGACGGCACGGTATTTTCTTATTCCTCTCACAGCATAGCGCTGCCAACCGAAATCAGTGAATCACGCCACGCCATACCGTGTTGTAAAAACTGACGGCGCTTATTATCGGAGGAATCGGTACTTACCTTTCCACCTCAGCCAAGGCGCCAACCGCCCCTCTCATCGAAAGAATCGCTATGAATCCATCTTCAGAATCCAGGCAAAGTCAGCAAAAGAAAGAAAAGGACGTTGCAGCAGGGAGCTCTATGGGGAATCTCATTCACGGCAGTGCTTCCAGCCCACGCACCGCAATATCTATCGGCTTGGTCGATTATGGTTCGTCGTGCTGGCTGGTAACCTGATGGGTACAGTCTTGGCTGCCCTTACCTTATTGTGAGTTATCGTCATCATGACCTAGATGATTGCTTTCAGTTACACCGCCTACATCATGCCCAGTGCCTCAGAGATTTTCTATCTTGTGTTCATTGGTCACATACTTTGGCAGGACTTCATTTGGTCGTTTGCTCTGCCCACGCTGGCAAGGAATATTATCGGCGGCATCTTTATTTTTGCACTCATCAGCCACACACAACTCCGCAACAACATGAGCAGTTCATCCCACGGAAAACGCCAGAAGGTGCAAGGAAATGAGGGAGAAGAACATCGGCAGCAACGCTGATTGCCGATACTTTGAGCAAACACGCCGTTAAGTGCTTATTCTCAGAGCAAAAATGCGTATAATGGTTGGGCTTCACGTCCCCGTAGTTAAACGGATATAACAAGCCCCTCCTAAGGGCTAGTTACTGGTTCGATTCCAGTCGGGGACACCATTCGCACTTCCCGAAGCACTTATCAACTCTATTTTTATCATAAAATCATTAAGTTATATCAAAAATCTCGTCAACGGAAAACGACATCTTTGTATCAACAATAGGAAAAGCGGTAGACATGATGAATGAACAGATATCGAGTTTATCGCCAGACGTTGAGGAAGAATCCAGAGGAATAGCGTACGGAGGTGGAAAAAACGCCTGACGCATAGGGTAAAACAGTGAAATGCTGCGTTTTTAACTCCGCCACGAGCATGGTGCCAATTGCCGGAAATATATGGTTGTTCATGCAGGCAAGCCGTCGGGCGGCGTAGTTTTCCGAGCCATGGATTGTTGCTGCCACACCAATCAAGTGCGACGGTTTTAAAATATTTTTCAGGGGTGAGCGGCTTTTTCAGCGATGTGCTGCTGCACCGGGTTGATATGTCCTGTGTTGATTCTTTGCGAAGTACATCGCACTTTTGACGCACTTCAGACAGATTAATTAACAGACACGTGCCCAATGCAGGTTTCTTGGCAACCGAAATACTATCTGAAATACCAGAGGCACGAACCTGTCGGCTTAACACGAAGATACAGATCGTGAGAACCGGGCAGTTTTATGAGGTAACAGAAAGTTTTAAGGTGCAAATTTTTTTGTCGTTAAGGGAAATATATACCCTCTTTATTGAATCGGAAAGATCCTAAATCTGGCCACTAAATTCGCCCGATACGGAGGAGGAAAGTAATAATACATCGGGGAACATTCTCACACTAATCTGTTGAATCTAGAATAGATAGCAATTCGCAAGGATGCATAAGAACATAAATTTGGCTCCTCTGACTGGGATCGCCTTTGCCAGTAAATGGTTACTATTTAGGCTAAAGAAAAATCCACTTCCTGTCAAGGCCACCGGAATGACCACCTTTTTATTTTCCGTAAAGATTACCAGCCATTTTTATCGCAGTCATAGCTGCGAAAGATTTTAAATACTAAAATTATTGAAGCATAGGGCCTGGGAACACGAAACTGTATTACGTGTTATGGTTTCGTGTAATGATAGCCACAGCAACTCTATCGGATTCAGCCATTGCGAATAAGTAGTAACAGGAATTTCTTGTTTTTTCCAGTCAGCGCCCCACTTCGCGGCTTTTACTAATAATGTAGTTATTACTACTACCGTAAGTGTTTTGCTCGCTGGTATGCGCCTCTAATCTATTGATAAATAAATAGAACATTTGCTGCTGTCACCAACGTAATGGGCTTATCCTGTATCCGAATACAGTGCGCCTGCTTTGGTGCCATCCTTTACCATTCCCTTGGGGCATTATTGTAGTGACGTACTAAATTTGGCCACCTAAACAAAGGCGATGTACTCATCGCAGAACAATATAGATTACTAATGAAAAGAGGATATTTCAGCGCAGAATTCAAAGCAAATCTGTTCCGGTGTTTGTTACTCAAAATTACTCTTTTTCAGAGATAGCAAGTGCTATGAAAAGCCAACCTCTTGCTTGATAATTTACTCACTTTAGCCATGTCTTCACTATTGAACGAGAAGAAAAATACATGCTCTGTTTCTATAATCTCGAAAAATTAATTTTATTCAATAAAGTCGTTTAATAATTGAATCAAGAAGTTTTTGTTCGGCATTTTTCATTTTAACTAAGTTATTAGCTATCTTTATAAGCAGAGAGGAATTAGACGTAATATTATATTTAATAGCCATCTGTCGATTCAAGAACGCGTATTGAACAATGATTTTGCTAAGTGGTATTAACTGCTTAAGTTCGTTTATATTTTGGTTTCTAATAAGATAATTCAATAGTAATTGAACGACTTCCTTATTATTCCATAAAAGATGAAAAGGTCTAATATCAATGGTTTTTTTATGATAGTACGTTACTCTCCTTAGCATTTCGGTATAAACATTCATACCCAAAATACACTGTTCCCTCTCATTGCATAGAGATGTTTTCGCAGGATGAAAACCAAAGACATTATCAGCGATAAAGCTATCATTCATTTGTAATATATTTTGGCAATCACTGATAATGTAATCATTAATGATGTTATAAGTTTTACTATTAAAATCATCAACGGAGTTATTTGCGCAACGACTATTGAAGGCGATTAATGATGTCTTGCCGTCCTTCATTTTAATGTTTTCTTGTGAGCTTTTTAACTCGTCAAAAGGTATTTTAAAGTGAGCGTATTTTCCATTTTTGAAAGTTGTCGGATGCATGAAAATAACGCTGTTCTAAATTACATCCATATATCAAACAAAGATCGTGGGAGTAATGTTTTTTTAGGTATTTATCGCTGCAAGTAATATAATAATGATCTAGTAAAATAAAAATAAATAAATTTTTGTTTATTTTCTTACAAATGAATGTATCAATATTTGTAATTTCTTTTTGTTTAAAATTTGTGATGACTGATAAAATCCCCGCCTTTTCTAAAATCGGTAATTTAGGCACGCCACTAGGTTTTATGAAAAGGAAGAGGTTATTTAATTTTATTAAAGAAATGTTGCTTTCGTTTTCACCAGACAAAATGGAATATAATCAGGCACCGGCACTGTAGCAAGAGTTCACAGGATTATGATCGACTGCTAATATTATTTTATCTTTCATTCTTATTCCATAGTCGCTCAATAAGACTTAGATTTATAAAGTGATCTTATCCAGAAATAGTGTACACGCAGATAAGTGAGTAACTTTGAGGGATAGGGGTAGGCCATACTACTAATTCATAACTCGGGCCTGATCTAATACAGCTATTCAGTTTCCAAACCCACTTCACTGCTGGAGCAGCCAGGCTCCTCAAAAACGAAATTTTCCAAATCCAGAATAGATATTTATCAGACCGTCACCGACAACATCATTGCAGCACTTGAAGCCGGTGTAAAACCGTGGTCTTGCCCGTGGCAACGAGTGCCGGGTATGTCTGGGTTGCCTTCCAACTTCGCAACCGGTATCGCGTATAGCGGAATGAATATCATGCTGTTGTGGTGCAGAGCGTCAGAACAGGGCTTCGATGATTCACGCTGGATGACCTACAAACAAGCACAGGCAGTAGGTGGGCAGGTTCGCAAAGGCGAGCACGGCACGACAGCCATTTTCGACACAACCTTAGAGAAAGAAAATGAAGACGGAAAAATCGACCAGATCCCGATGCTGAAAACTTTCAACGTGTTTAACGTTCAGCAAATTGACGGCTTGCCTCTGACAACTGAAACCGTCAGCCCGGAAGCAACCTTTGGCCTGTTGCCGGAGGCTGAAAATCTGTTCCAGAAGAGCGGCGCAACCATCATTGAGAAAGGACAAAACGCCTTTTTCAGCCCCTCAACCGATGAAGTCTGGCTACCAGAGCGCCATCTGTTTTCAGATGCAGCTAATTTCTACGCTACTGGCTTGCATGAGCTGGTTCACTGGAGTGGTGGTAAAAAACGGCTTAACCGTGAAATGAAAGGGAAATTTGGCAGTGCAGATTATGCGGAGGAGGAATTAGTGGCTGAGCTGGGAAGTGCTTTTCTGATGGCAGATTTGGGGATTGTTGGAGAGGTGCAGCATGAAAACTATATTGCCTCATGGCTCCAGGCGCTGAAAAACGACAAGCGCTATGTTTTCAAAGCGGCCAGCACCGCCTCAAAAGCGCATTGTTATCTGATGGGTAAGATTTGAGTTGAAGATGATAAGCCGCAAAGGAGTGCGGCTTTACCCTTATATGGGGTAGGGAAGGTGACAGATGTTTAAATTTCCCTGCAAATTTTCCGGGCATCTGATGCCCGGAAAATTTGCAGGCTGCGGGTGCGGGCGGCAAAGAGCCCACGCATCCCGCAAACGGCGTTTGTACAGCGGTAATTGCTGTAAACGACGGCTCAGGTATGACGACTGACTGTGAAGTTTGCTGGACTGCAACGGTAGCCTAGCCTGTTTTTGGTGTTATGATAAGTGTATTATGCCGTGTAATTTGCACGTATTTCATGCAGGAGAGAAACCATGACCGCGAAACAGCGCAACACGCAGAGCGTGACCATGACAGTAGAGCGTGCCTTACTGGTAAGAGCGCGTGAAGCGGGTATTAATCTGAGTGCTACCCTGACAACCGCCCTGGATGCAGAGCTTCGCTATCATGAAGCGAAAAAATGGCAGGAAGAAAACAGGGAGGCTCTCGCAGCACTAAATCATTTTCATGATGAGCAGGGGTGTTTCAGCGATGAATACAGGGCGTTTTAACCATGCAATTCACTGTATACGGTAATACCGGGAAAAGCGTCGTTTACCCGCTGTTGCTCGATGTCACGAGCGATATTATCGGGCAATTGAATCGTCGGATAGTGATCCCATTGCTCCCTATTGAAAAGTATCCGGCAGGCCGCCGACCGGATCGCCTTATCCCCGTCGTCAGGCTGACGGATGGCAAAGAATACGCCGTAATGACCCACGAACTGGCAAGTATCCCTGTCCAGGCACTGGGGGCGGTGTTTTGTGATGCTTCGCAGTACCGCACTCAGGTAAAGGCGGCAATAGACTTCCTCATCGACGGGTTCTGACGTTTCTTTCTATGCGGTTAAACAGGCATGCCTTTAATCGTGGTTGATGGGAGCCTGTTCAAGTTCGTTTATCGTTCGGAAGAGAAACATCTCCCGGTTTTTCGCATCAAACGGAATCGAAATTCCGTTCCTTACCACCGTCCTGATACTGTCAAACAGCCTGATGAGCGCGGTTTTGGTTTTGTTGTTCGGCATAACATAAGTAAGTTTAACGTGAAGATACAGACCGTGAGAATCGGAAACATTGAAGGGTTTCGCGGATGATTTTAAATTGCGGATTTTTGAGTCGTTAAGAGACATTTGGGGGTCATCCCGTCATCGAACCAACGTGACCCCAAATCTGACCACCATATTCTCCCAATGCGGGATACAGACGGAATGTGTACCGGAAATACTTTTGCACGTGAAGGCATTGAATAAAATGATAAAAACAAAAATCCCGCTTAAGTTACCTTAAGCGGGATTCTCTAAATTGGCTCCTCTGACTGGACTCGAACCAGTGACATACGGATTAACAGTCCGCCGTTCTACCGACTGAACTACAGAGGAATCGGTTAAGTGCGGTGGATGATAGCGGGAGCGTTTCAGGTTGTCAAAGGCTGTTATCGCTTGGTGCGTTTGATTGCCGAACTAATAACCAACATGTTGAAATTATTGCCCAAGTTAAGCACGGAAAACAATGAAATGCGCTAAGCAGCGGGCAGACTTGCACCCTAAAATAGCAAGGATTGCTTTAAGGTGGTGCAGACTAACATTGGTTTGATAACGAATTCCCCATACAAAATGGGAGTTATTGCTTAGCTGAATCATTGTTTTTCCTTATTTTACCCGTCATTTATCAACAAGGTATCACTTTTTCTTAGGTAGAAAATATAATATGGCGCGTTTTTTGCTACCTCTTTAGGGTAACTATTCAGGAGGCAGACATGAATCTTAGACGGCTCAAATATTTTGTGAAAATCGTTGATATCGGTAGCCTGACACAGGCTGCTGAGTTGTTGCACATTGCACAACCGGCGCTGAGCCAGCAGGTCGCGACGCTGGAGAGTGAGCTTGAAAAACAGCTGCTGGTACGAAGTCGGCGTGGTGTTACACCCACCGAGGCGGGAAAAATTCTTTATTCTCATGCACAGACGATATTGTTACAGTGCGAACAGGCAAAGGATGCAGTGAGTGGCACACGGCAATCAATGAGTGCGTAGGCGCCAGCCATAGAGCCAGCCATTTTCTTATGGCTGGCTCCTGTTCAGACTTTCTTGCCAGACATTCTATCAAAACAGTGCCATTTATTATTTTTGTGAAGGGCATCACAATTCATAGTATTATCGTTCTTCCTCAAACAGAAATTTCGCCCTTTAAAATAAAAAGGCTTTTTATTTTTTTTATTTATTTGATTTATTTATCTGCACCTTCATTTTATTACTGGCGTGTGAGTATGATTTCCTTAAAATGGCAATAGACACTAGCGGTCAGGCCATTCACAGTGTTACATTAATCTTCGTTATGCTTTCTCTAATCCTGTGCACCAAGAACAGGTATTGCCTTATGGGTGTATGACGGTTATTTTTTTGATTAAGGAGTTCAAATGAATAATATCCTCTCTCATCTTTTAATAAAGCTGGCAGAAAAAGAAGTTGGAGAAAAAGCGCTTAATGCGAAGATTGAATCGTTAGAGATGCTGATTTCCGCTATTGTTTCAACACTTGATGACAGTAAAATCAATGAGTTAAACAAAAAAATAGAAGGTGTGGTTGCTGATGCTTCGCATCGGAAAGATGAACACAACTACTTAGCATTCGAACTATTGGCAAAAAACATCAATCGAATCACAACCGTTTCATTACGAGAATAACCTTTATATCAATGGCGACTACATTATATTAACTTTCGCATACCAAATCGAAAATTGTTTATATCCAATAATATAATAGAGAATACTTGTGCTATGCGTGATTTTGCAGAAAAAAAAAGTTGAAGGCGCCGACGGTGTCCGCGCCTTTCTTGCGTTTATACGTTTTACGTCACGTCGACAGTCCGCTTTTTCCGACGAATAAATTGATAAGCAATAGCCAGAACAATAAACCACAGCGGCGTAACAATAAGCGCCTGTCGTGTATCTGGCTGTAATGTTAACAATACAATAACAAAAACAAAAAAGGCCAGACATATCCAGCACATGAAAATACCCAACGGCATTTTATAGGATGACTCGGCATGTAGCTGAGGCCGTTTTTTACGGTATGTCAGGTAAGAGCATAGGATAATGCTCCATATGAACATGAATAAAATCGCGGAAACGGTGGTCACCAGCGTAAAGACCGTCATCACGTTAGGAATCAAGTAGATCAACACCACACCAGAAAGCAAACAAATACAGGAAAACATCAACCCAGTCGAAGGAACCGCACGTTTAGAAAGCATACCGAAGCTTTTCGGCGCATCACCTTGTTTTGCCAGACCAAAGAGCATACGGCTGGTTGAAAACACGCCGCTGTTAGCCGAGGATGCCGCAGACGTCAGGACAACAAAGTTGATCATACTGGCAGCCGCAGGTAGACCAACCAGAACGAACATTTCCACGAAAGGGCTACGGTCCGCAGTAATTGCACTCCACGGGGTGACGGACATAATCATGATTAACGCAAAAACATAAAACATGATGATGCGAATCGGGATGGCGTTAATCGCGCGGGGCAACACGACTTTCGGGTTTTTAGTTTCAGCAGCAGTCGTACCAACCAGTTCGATGCCGACAAACGCGAATACCGCTATCTGGAATCCGGCAAAGAAACCGCTTATCCCTTTAGGGAACATGCCGCCATCATTCCAGAGGTTAGTAAAAGAGGCAACGTTTCCTGATGGAGACGAAAATTGCATCATCACCAGCGCCACACCGACTACGATTAACGCAACGATAGCAACAATTTTTATCATCGCGAACCAGAATTCCATCTCACCAAACAGCTTCACCGTTGCCAAATTCAGCGTAAGTAATAGTAGGACGCAAAGCAGTGAAGAGACCCACTGAGATAAATCGGGGAACCAGAATTGAGAATAGGCGCTAATGGCTACAACATCGGCAATTCCGGTTACAACCCAGCAGAACCAGTAAGTCCAGCCGGTGAAGAAACCCGCCCATGGCCCGAGCAGGTCGGCCGCGAAGTCACTGAATGATTTATAATTGAGATTGGAAAGCAGTAGCTCCCCCATAGCGCGCATGACAAAAAACAGCATAAAACCAATGATCATATAAACAAAGATGATCGAAGGACCCGCCATGCTGATTGTTTTGCCCGAGCCCATAAATAACCCGGTACCGATCGCTCCACCGATGGCAATGAGCTGAATATGACGATTAGTCAGATTCCGTTGCAGTCCCTCTCCTTGTTCGGGGGCGGGACCTGCGGCTTCTTTTGATTTTTCGACCATTTAAGTACACATTCCTGTTTCTGTCTGTGATGTTTTTTGAGCTCTTTGACGGCTCTCGTTTGCAAAAATCTAAATAAATAAGATAACGCAACTGCGATACTTATTACAGCGGATGTCTGAGATAGCCAAGCATAAAGAGGACAGATAATGATGTAAAACGGTGTTGTATACTTTTCACCCTAAAATGAAGGGGTATAAAACAATGAGAGGCTAGATAAAATAGGCTGAGCAGGTTAGCAAATTGACCGATCGCTAACAATATGATTATCGCGTATTAAAAATTAATATGAAGTGTTTGACAGATGTCTCAGGGAGGAGAATAATCCTCCCCGTTGGGTCGTTAGCTCAGCTGGTAGAGCAGTTGACTCTTAATCAATTGGTCGCAGGTTCGAACCCTGCACGACCCACCAATAGACGTTGTAAATAGTTTCGTGTAATTATCATTTTAGTGGGATGGTCGTCTAAACGATTACCAAACCTAATAATAAAAAGGTTCATCGCCAGCCACCAACTTTGGATTGGTGTACTCCGTTTTTTAACGCCAGCTGTATCGCCAGATAAATGGTTATCCGATAAATGGTTATTCTCGATGTTATTAATGGCCGTATTTAAAATTAAAGCCTAATGCATCACCCGTCGTATCGTATTCACGAAAATTATAGATCAGGGGCTTCCATTTTGACGAATCAACAACATCATTCGCTCCTAATAGCTCGCTATCCACCCAGACATTTACAATGTCCAGCTCGATGAGAATAAAACGACCTTTGTCTGTCGTACTGACGGTTTTACATTCCGCCTGAATAGGACATTCAATCACCCGAGGTGACGTAATATCGCTGGAAGATTCAGTATGAAGGCCGACTTTGGCGAATTTATCGTGGCATACCTGAACGCCCCATTTAATCTGACCTTCAGACAGCGTATTGCTCCCAGTCAATTTACCCAGCGCTTCAACTTTCTCCCACAGTTTGTAATCAGGAATATTAATCACAACATCAGATCCGGATAATAAATTACTGCAGGTCTTACTTCCTTTTGTGACACCGATAATAATTTTATCTCCGAGAGAAATTGACGACGATACAGAAGCAACATTGATACTTCCGTTGTTCTTATCCGTCGTCGTAACAAGGAAAACGGGGAAACCATAATAAAACGAACTGAGTTTTACGTTCTTTTTCATTTGAGTTCAAACCTCATCATCGAGTGGCGTTGTATTTTTTCATTTTTACTCTTTTGGTTTATTTTTAACAATAACCCTAATTGAGTACCAATGAAGTTATTTTAGCCCCTAATAAGGGGAATACAAAAAAATAACTTAATGTAACTATTCCTTAGTGTTATTTTATCTCACTTCCAATCAGGTGAGATAAATAACCAAAAAGAGAAACGTTCATCCCTGAAAACACGGTCTTTCCGCAAAGTGTCGCGGTATTATAAAAAATTAATTAGCAGAAAGTAATTCACAAACATTAAAAGAGGTATATGATATACACCATATGTTTTTTTCCTTCCCGCCCTGCAATGTGGCTGAGTAAAACATGAGGTCTAAACATGCAACGAATTGTTATACCCGCGAATTATGTTCATACCCGAACAACGCCTTTCTGGACAAAAGAAACAGCCCCGCCATCTATCTGGAAGCGCCATTTAGATGCAGGGACGCGGCAAGGCGTCTACCCACGCTTGTGCGTGATGCAAGGGACGATTCGTTATTATGGCTACGCGGATGAGACAAGTCCTGAACCCGTCGAAACGCTGACTATTGAAGCCGGACAATTTGGCGTATTCCCGCCAGAAAAATGGCACAGAATAGAAGCGTTATCTGATGATACGCTATTCAACGTGGACTTTTATGTCGATCCAAAAATTTTGATAGAAGGTTGAGGGAAACATAATGACAAGTGAAAATAAAGGCTATTCATTAACACTGTTGAACCGCGAAAATAATAAAAAATCAGAAAAAATTCATCTTAAACCGATGGCTTTTTATGTGCCAGATTTCGCCGCAGGTGCAGTCGTGGAATTACTCAACGAGCTGCCTGCAGCCAATGAGAATAAAAAAGGGTTCTTGCTGACAATCACGAATAATAATAATGGCGTGTCCGTTGATAAAGATCTCGCCACGGCCGAAGAATTAAAAGACAAGACGATTTCAGCTGAAGCAGTAAAAGATCTGGTTAATATCGTACGTGGCTACGATGCGGATGAAGACACTAACGTCTGCGGCTGGTAATATCGTTCCCCCCGCAGCGCGGATTATTTAAGATATACCTTTAGTACCCTACTCATTAAAAAAAGGCGCTGGATGTCTTATGACTTAACAAGCGCCCCTGTACCCTACCTATCCTTCGATTATTAAAAATAGCCATTCATGCCGTAATGCAGGCTTATCAACGGCAACCATCGATTTCACCACTTTGTTTATCCGACTCGATCACTAATCAGGAAAGCATAGCCACATGGGTATTAGCTGATTATCTCATTCAGTAAATGAAATCTGTCTATAGCGGTTCGTCTAACACAACCATCCCATTCTGGATGAGCAGAACATGTAACTTAATAGTTATCATGATTATTATTAGCATGAGTAAATTAAGAGCGAGAAGAAAATATACGTTCAAAGTCTATAAAGCGTTATTAAAATAACCATAAATACTTAAACATTTTTTATATAATGCCGATTTATTATCAAATCACGTGGTCTGCCTGCGTTTATGGCTACAGCACACAGCGTCGTATTCCACGTAGCAGGATAGAAAGAATAAAAAGACTGTAGTCGCAGATGAAAATACATGGAGTTTTTTCAAATGAAATCAAGCAATATTCTGTTGTCTTCGCTGTTCATGACAGCCCTTTTTGCATCAGCAGCTGCTAATGCGGGCCCGAAATTTAATGTCACCTTTAAAAATCTTGGTGCATCAAGCGCTCCGGATGCCATTTTTTCGCCAACGACGACAGCAGAAGTTTTTTCACAGGCGAATGCGTCACCTACACCGAGTGAATTCGTCAAATCTGGGAATTCAAATCAATATACGATCTCCAATCCAATCAGTGACGTCGGTTCAATGCATGTTCGTTACAAAGTTGGGGCCAAAGTTTGCCAGTTTGATATGACGTATACTGTGAAGTATGTGTTGGGAAATAAAATCCCCCAATGGACTAAGAGCACCACGCCTAGCAACGGCGCACGCTGTGACCTGAGGGTGACGTATGCCAACGTCAATACTCACGACTCAGATGTAGAAATTACCATGAGATAACACCCGTATTGAAAAATAGCTGAGCAACCACTCAGACATTTTTTATGAATAGAGGTAAGCAACATGAGTCGTTACTTACCCCTTAATCACAACGAGTGAGAAGAACGAATGATTAACTTCAATGGCCTTTCAAAAAGTACGGTGGCAGATGCGCAGTCCACCAATGACAGTCGCTCGATAAAAAAGCAGGAAAACGTATCCGAAGGCACACAGTCCGCGTCTACAGTGTCTGATGGTTATTCAAATAAAAAAAATATCGGCATTACAACGCTGGCAAAACAGCTCAGCGACGCCGCCGTCAGGGCCGAAGCCAGAGATGCAACAAACGATCGCAATGCATTGGCGGCCAAAGCCAAAAGTGCGCATAATGAAATTCTCGGAGTGAATTACGCCAACAACAGAAAAACCCACGATGCGGAAGTCCCCAATAGCGATGACCCCGAGCGATTAGCCAGAGCGAAACAAGCTACAGCGTATACCAATGGTCAAGGAAGTAACCCCTTCAAAGGCCTGTCTCGTGAACAGTTGGCGCTGATTACCTATGACGACAGCGGAACCTTTACGGTGAATGAGCGGCGCGCGGCCTGGAGCGAGGCTTATGACCAGGAGCAAGTGTGGCGCACGATGGCCATAGCACAAAGCAAACTGGAGTGGAGTCGCGGCGAGTTTAAACAAACCGAATTTTTCAAAATGGTGTTAGATCACCATGAGAGTCTGCCATTAATCGAACAAGCGCAGGCACCGGAAGGCTATGTACCACGTCTGAAGTACCTGATAGAAATGGACTTCAACTTTATGACTGGGGAATCAGGCAAAGACGCCGATCCGTTCAACCGCCTGTTTGAACTTCTTTCCTCCACCAAACTTCATTTAGAAGATGGCAAACTCACTCTGGATGCCACCAAAGATGCCTGATAATTACACCTGCACAGGCATTTACGGTTGTGCTGTGATGACGCCAAAAGCGCGGGTTTGATCTTTTTTTCGCGTGATTTTATTGGCGTACATTGCAGCATCAGCCCGGCGAATCACGCCATCAGGCTCCTCGACGGAAGGAGCTGCCGTGACAATCCCGATGCTTGCACCCAAATAGTCAATATTGACCGTACCGAGCGAACTGGCCTTACCGAGAGAATAGCTCCCCTGCAACAAAGGCGTAATGTCGTCTCTGAAGGAAGCAATCACGCGATCATTCTCTCCAGGCGCAACGTTGACCATACGGGCAAAAACAAATTCATCGCCACCGAGACGCCCGACAACATCCCCCGGGTTCCCCCACGCCAGCAAACGCTGCCCCACCTCTTGCAAGAAGATATCGCCAGCTTCGTGGCCAAACTGGTCGTTAATTTTCTTAAAGCCATCGAGGTCAATGAATACAATGAGCGCCTGCTGATGGTCATTCTCGGCCTGAGAAAACAGCGCTTCCAGCGAGTAAAACACGCCGCGGCGATTAAGCAATCCGGTCAGTGAATCGGTGTAAGAATATTCATGTAATGCGGCATTCGCGGCCGTCAATTGCTGCACCAGCCACTCTTTTTGCACCTGCTGAGCAATAAGCTGCGCGAATAAACTCAGGATCTGTTCACCCTTGGTTGTCAGCGGTTTATGGTCGGAGCTTGCAGCGCAGAGGGTGCCATATAACTGCCCGTCTTCCATGCGCACTGGCGTACTGGCATAGGTCATAATGCCCAACGCTTGCGCCGCCTCAGAATCCCCCCAACATTCGGCCACGTTAGGCGTGTAACTTTGCCCTTCGTCCAGCGCACGTTTGCACAGCGTGTCATGCCACGGAACCGAGATCCCTTCAGGAATATTGAGCGTTTTCGTGTTGTGAGCAAACAGGATATTTTGAAAACCCGCTTCGGTGTCAACCTGCGTCAGGTAGGTCGATTCCAGATCGGTGACCAGTTCCAGCATAACTAATAACTGGCGAACGAGCCCCTCGAAGGAAGCCTCTGAACGTAATGTGTTCGAAAGGTGAGAAAGCAAATTATCAGTCATAACAACAAATCCTAACGGTGTATATTTTTAATAAAAAACAATCAACTACCTAAAAATGACGTACGCCAACCTATCGTCTGTGCAAACGGGTGACTTCCCTATACGACCAGAAATCCTACGTGCTTTTCGCCTCTCGCTTACCCATTTGCACTCGGCGAGTTTATCTCGTTCTGTTTTCTATAATCGGTTAAAAAGCCCCCTATTTTATGCAACATGCCTGAGATTCATCGGCGCTGTCAGGCTAAGCCCTCCATTCTGCTATTGCCATCACACTTACCTATTAAGACTGCACGATCTGTTTGACTTTCCCGCGTACGAGGACTTACAACAGCAGCACAGGCGTGTAACTAGTTTTCTAGGCAAGACCTGAAGTTCTCCCACTCAACATCATGGGAAGAGCTTCAGGTCTTTTTTCGTTTCTGGATCAGGGGAATCGTCGTATGAGCCATACAGCAGCAGATAATAACGCGACAACCTATACCACCACTGCGGAAAAAATCATCACGTTAGTCGGTGGAATTGACAACATTGAGCATATTGAACACTGTTCTACACGGCTACGGCTAAGCCTTTATGACAACAGTCAGGTGAACCAACGCGAGCTGGAAAAGGTACCGGGCGTGCTGGGCGTTCGGGTTAACGTACAGTGTCAGGTGATTATCGGCAGCGAAGTGATGCAGGTGTACGAGGCGGTGCAGAACCTCGCGGCAGGCCGGAAGGAAACAGGCCGTGCCGCGCCAGCAAAAACCAACCGCACGGCTTTTGTTATCGATTTTATCATCAGCGTTTTTCAGCCACTGGTGCCTGCGATTGCCGGTGGCGGCGTGCTCAAGTCGCTGTTACTGCTGCTGGATTTGCTCGGCTGGCTCACCAAAGACAGCTCAACGTATAAAGTGCTGGATAATATCGGCTCCGCCCCGCTCTATTTTCTGCCGATTCTGGTGGGGATCACCACCGCGATGAAGCTGAAAGTGAATGTGCTGGTCGCCGTTTCCGCCGTCTCTGTCATGGTGCTGCCGGCCATGTCTAAACAGTTGGCGGACGGTGCGGAATTTCTCTCCTTCGACCTGAAAAACGTCGCTTACGCGTCGCAGGTTTTCCCTGCGATTCTGTGCGTCATTTTCTATGCGCAAACCGAAAAGCTCTTCAACCGCTATTCACCAAGCTCCCTGCGTATTTTCCTGTCACCGATGCTGTCGCTGTTGGTCACTGTTCCCGTCACACTGCTGGTTCTTGGCCCGCTCGGTTATGAACTCGGTGCGGGTCTGGCTAGCGTGATCCTCTGGCTGTACAGCAAGCTGGGTTTTGTAGCAACGGGATTGCTCGCCGCTGCACTGCCATTCATGGTAGCGTCGGGGATGCATAAGCCCATGCTGCCTTATGCGGTGTCCTCCATGAGCCAGTTTGGTAAGGAAATGCTCTATCTGCCTGCATCACTCGCGCATAACATTGCCGAATCGGGTGCCTGTATGGCGATTGCGCTCAAGAGTAAAGACAAAACGCTAAAATCGACGGCGCTTTCAGCCGGTATTTCCGCCCTGTTCGGCATTACCGAACCCGCGCTGTACGGAATTACGCTACTGAATAAAAAGGCGCTCTACAGCGTGATCGCAGGTAGCCTGGTCGGCGGCGCGTTTATCGGCTGGATGGCGATTGAAGCCTTTGCGCTCGTTGGCCCCGGTCTGGCTAGCATCTCCATGTTTATCTCACCGGAAAACAGCTGGAACATCGTCTATGCCATCGCCGGTGCCGTGCTCTCTTTTGTCATCGCCTTTCTCTCTGCGCTGTTCCTCTGGCGAGAAGAGAAGCCTGCTACCGTAGAAGAAAGTCATCACACGATTACCGAATGCCAGTTCACCAGCCCGATTGAAGGAAAAGTGATTCCGCTGGACAACGTGAATGACGAGATTTTCTCCAAACGGATTATGGGTGACGGCATCGCCATCATCCCAGAGAAAGGCGTGCTTTATGCACCCGCAAACGGCACCATTGAGAACGTATTTGAAACCGGCCACGCCGTCAGCATGCTCACCGACAGCGGCGCTGAACTGATTTTCCATATCGGCATTGATACCATCAAACTCAATGGTCAGGGCTTTGAGCCGAAAGTCACGGCCGGTCAACAGGTTAATACCGGCGATATCCTTGTTGAATTTGACCTCGATAGCCTCATCGCCGCCGGTTACGATCCCGTCGTCATGATGGTTATCACCAACAGCGAGCGCTTTCGCGTGATACCAGAAGCCACTGACGTCGTCATCCATCCCCACACCATCATCATGACCTTAAAGGAGTCTGTGTAATGGATAAAAACATCGCATTCCCGGAACACTTTTTATGGGGCGGCGCGATTGCCGCGAATCAGGCCGAAGGCGCATGGAATGAAGACGGCAAGGGGCCGTCGGTCGCGGACGCCATTACCTGGAAGCCGAATCTCGATCTGAAAAATTACCATGCCCACATGGCGCTGACGGACGAAAATATCGCTGATGCGCTCAACGGAAAAAATGACGCGTTCTACCCCAAACGACGCGGCATCGATTTTTATCACCGCTACCAAGGCGATCTGGCGCTGTTTGCCGAAATGGGCTTCAAGGTGCTGCGCGTCTCTATCGCCTGGTCGCGCATTTTTCCGACCGGAGAAGACAGCGCGCCGAATGAGGCTGGTTTACAGTTTTACGACGATCTGTTCCGCGAGATGCGCAAACACGGCATCGAACCGCTGGTGACGCTTTCACACTACGAAATGCCGCTGGCGCTGAGTGAGAAATACAATGGCTGGGTGCACCGCAACGTGTTGGATGCCTTCGTACGCTTCAGCAATGTCTGCTTCGATCGCTATAAGGATCTCGTGCGCTACTGGCTGACCTTTAACGAGATCGACAGTATCCATCGTCATCCGTTTACCACCGCGGGTATCCGTGAAGAGAAAAGCGCGCCGAGACAGGCCAAGCAGGATATTTATCAGGGGCTGCACCACCAGTTTGTTGCTTCTGCCCTCGTCACCCGCGACTGCCATGAGAAGATCCCAGGCAGCCAGGTCGGTTGCATGCTGACCAAGCTGACGACCTATCCGCATTCCTGCCGCCCGGAAGATGTCGAAGCCGCGCTGAAAAAGAATCTCGAAAACTACTTTTATGCCGATGTGCAGGTGTTCGGTGAATATCCGCCGCTCATTAAGCGCGACCTTGAGCGACGTGGCATTCACCTCACCATGCAGCCCGACGATCTGGCCATTCTTAAGCAACACACCGTTGATTTTGTGTCGTTCAGCTATTACATGTCACTTACCGAGTCCACGCAGCCAGACGCCGAGAGAATCCCGGGGAATACCGTTCTGGGCGTAAAAAACCCGTACCTGCCAGCCTCAGATTGGGGATGGCAGATCGACCCGGTCGGGCTGAAAATCTCCCTGCTGGAGCTTTATGATCGCTACCAGAAGCCGCTGTTTATTGTCGAAAATGGGCTGGGTGCAAAAGACGTTGTCGAAAACGGCAAAATCCACGATCCTTACCGCGTTGACTACTTCCGTTCACATTTCGAGCAAATGCGTGAAGCGATTGGCGAAGGCGTTGAACTGATGGGGTTCACCAGTTGGGGAGCAATTGACATCATCAGCGCGGGCACGTCACAAATGTCCAAACGCTATGGCTTTATCTATGTCGATCAGGATGATAAGGGCAACGGTTCTCTGGCGCGACTGAGGAAGGATTCGTTCTACTGGTATCAGAAAGTCATCGCGACCAATGGTGCCGACCTCACCTGACAGACAGCGCTACCGCAGACTACGTGTGCAATGACAGGACATGACTGTGATTGGAAAAACGTAATGAGAAAACCAGCATGATTGGAAGAAAAACGTGATTAAAGTGAAAAAAGCGTTAAATAACAGCATGCTGTTAGTCGACCATGAACATCAGGAGATGATCCTGTTGGGTAAAGGCATCGGATTTGGTGCCAAACCCGGTTCATTGATTGATGTGACGCACGTTGAGCAGGTTTTCATTCCGCTGGAAAACCTGAAATCACGGCATTTTCTTTCATTGACCGACACGATTCCTGCGGCTTTTTTTGACATTACCCATGAGATCGTCACGCTGGCACAAAGTCAGTACGCTGAAAAGCTGAATTCGGTGCTGTTCTTTACGCTGGCGGAACATCTCTATTTTGCAGTTGAACGCTGTAAAACGGGCAACCACTTCATCAATAAGCTCAGTTGGGAAGTGAAACGCTATTACCAAAAAGAGTACGCCCTCGGCGTGCAGGCAAAAGATCGCGTGTCGGTGCGTTTTAACGTCGCGCTACCCGATGACGAAGCCATCAACATCGCGTTTCACCTCATTAATGCCGCTGGCAGCGCCGAAATTGCCGATGCCCACCAGCAGGTTCAACTGGTGAATCGTCTGGCTGAGATTGTCCGCTACAAATTAAACAAGAATATCGATGTCAACGCCGTCGATTACCTGCGCTTTATCACCCATCTGCGTTATTTCTCCGAACGAGTGATTGCCCGCAAAATCGCACCGGGACGCACGGACGATTTCTATCAGGAACTGCTGAAACACTATCCTGAAGCGATGGCGATCTCTTGGGCCATCAGGGATTACGTGCAGGAAAAATACCAGATGGCCTTGCCGAAAGAAGAGCTTACCTGGCTGACCATGCATATCAGCAGGCTGGCCGAAAGCCAGACGCCATAGCAATAACCTTACTCAAGACAGCCAATCATTACGGTTTTTATCGAGATGCTGACAAATAAAACCGAGATCGCTCCTGAGGAGTGAGTATGTTGACTCACATCACGATAGTGAATAAACCGCGTTAATGAGATTGCAAACAAGAGTGATTATCATATATTGTTTTAGTCACCTGCCGAAAATATCTCCTTATTTTATTCAGTTACGCATCACATTCACTCTGGAGAAGATAATAACATGTCAAAAATGCTGTCTGTTCTGCGCAAAAAAGCGCGCCTGCTGACATTAGCGTCATCGCTAATGGTTGCCTATGCCCTGCCTGCTGCTGCCGCAGACGACTCTCTGACGCTTTACACCACGCGTGAACCCGGCCTGATTCAGCCGCTGCTGGATGCGTTCACCAAAGAGACGTCGGTTAAAGTTAATACCGTGTTCATCAAGGACGGCATGCTGGAGCGTGTGAAGGCAGAAGGCCAAAACTCACCGGCTGACCTGCTGATGACCGTTGATGCCGGTAACCTGATCGATCTGGTAGACGCCGGTGTCACACAGCCGATTCAGTCCAGTGCATTAACCGAGGCTATCCCGGCAGCGCTGCGTGACAAAGATAACCAATGGTTTGGTCTGTCGATGCGATCTCGCGTGCTCTATGCAGAAAAATCACTGCCGCTGACCGGCATTACTTACGAAAATCTGGCCGATCCGAAATGGAAAGGCAAAGTGTGTATCCGCGCGGGTCAACACCCTTACAATACCGCACTGGTTGCCGCGATGATTGCCCACCACGGTGAAGCCAAAACCGAAACCTGGCTGCGCGGTGTGAAAGACAATCTGGCGCGTAAAGCCACCGGTGGTGACCGCGACGTTGCGCGCGATATCCTCGGCGGCATCTGCGATGTAGGTCTGGCGAACTCTTATTATGTCGGCCACATGAAGAACGCCAAAGAAGGCACCGACGCCCGCAAATGGGGCGATGCCATCAAAGTCGTTCAGCCTACCTTTGAAAACGGCGGCACACACGTCAATATCAGCGGTGCAGCCGTTGCACGTCACGCGCCGCATAAAGATCAAGCCGTGAAATTGATGGAATATCTGGTCTCCGCGCCGGCTCAGCAGATCTACGCACAGGCAAACTATGAATATCCGGTTCGCAAAGGCGTCACGCTGGATTCCACCATTAGCAGCACGATTGGTGACGTTACTGTGGATAGCATTCCGCTAACCGACATCGTTAAATTCCGTAAACAGGCCAGTCAGTTGGTAGATAAAGTTGGATTCGATCAATAAGACCGGTTCGTCAACCATGCGCGGCGCCTTCGGGCGGCCGCGCCTCTTTTTTTCTCCGCTTCGCATCGCTGCCGTTGTCATTGCTCTCGGCGTACTGGCTCCGCTGGTTTCCCTGCTTTGGCTAGCCGCTGGCGCGGGCGTCGGCCATTGGGATCACCTGATGCGCTACGTGCTGCCCGATGCCGCACTCAACACGCTGATTCTGCTCGTCGGCGTAGGTGTGCTCGTCATGGTGATTGGTGCAGGCTGCGCCTGGCTGGTGACGGCATTTGATTTCCCCGGCAGACAGTTCGTTAGCTGGGCGCTGCTGCTGCCGCTGGCGATGCCAACCTATATTGTCGCTTTTGCCTGGCTCGATCTGCTGCATCCTATAGGGCCGATTCAGGAAGCGATCCGCAGTGTGCTGGGCTATGACAGCCCGCGTCAGTTCCGCCTGCCGGATCTGCGCTCCATGACGGGCGCTATTCTGCTGCTCGGGCTGGTGCTCTATCCGTACGTTTATCTGACGATGCGTGCGATGTTTATCAGCCAGCCCGCACACCTGCTGGAAGCCGCACGCACGCTGGGGTTGAGCGCAACAGGCACCTTCCTGCACGTTGCCCTACCGATGGCGCGCCCTGCGCTGGCCGTTGGCACCAGCCTGGCCTTGCTGGAAACGCTGAATGATATTGGCGCCTCCGAATTCCTTGGGGTCAATACGCTGACCGTGACGGTTTACACCACCTGGGTCACCCGTTCGGATTTACCCGCCGCCGCGCAGATTGCCTGCACGATGCTGACGGTGGTTATCCTGCTGCTGACGCTGGAATATTACGGCCGGAAAAACCAGCGCTACGGCACCAGCCGACAGATGCGTGGCATTCTGCCCGCCCCGCTGAAAGGAGTACGCGCCTGGCTGGCAACCGGTGCGACCGCGTTGCCTATCCTGCTCGGCTTCATCGCCCCCGCCCTCTTTCTGGCATGGGAAAGCGCTAAGCGGCTGGGCGATAGCGTGACGATCTCCGCAGGCCTGATACAGTCATTGCAGAACTCACTTCTGCTGGCCGTTGGCGTCACGCTGGTCGTCACGTTCGTCAGCCTGATTATTGCGTGGTATGCCCGTCATTCCGCCATCGCTGACCGTTCACCGGAACGCCGTCGCACCCTATTGAGAATTGCCTCGCTGGGCTATGCTGTACCCGGTACGGTACTGGCGATTGGCATGCTGACGCCCGGTATGGCGACGGATAATTTTCTCGCTGAATTGATAGGTTATAAGGGATTGCCGCTGCTTTCCGCCGGTATCCTGCTGGTAATCTGCTGCGCCATTCGCTTTATGGCGATTGGGATTGGTGCGCTTGATGCCGGACTGACGCGCATTCCCCCCGTGATGGAACAGGCATCGCGTCTGCTGGGCGAAAGTGAATTCGTCACCTTTTTCCGCGTGCACCTTCCCCTGCTGCGCCCCGCACTGGTGACCAGTGCGCTGCTGGTGTTTGCTGATGCAATGAAAGAGCTCCCCGCTACGCTGCTGCTGCGCCCCGTCAACTTCGAAACATTGGCAACCGTCCTGTATGCCGAAGCCGCCAGAGGCACCTACGAAGAAGGCGCGATTGCCGCACTGCTGATTGTGCTGGCGGGTACGCTCCCCGTTGTCCTGCTGGCTCGCAGCCAGCTAAAAACGTCGGTTGAGAAAGAATGAAAATCATGAGGAAGAGTCAAGGTGTCTGAGGCTACACTCGTTCTGAATAATGTCCACGTCGCCTACGGGCACAAGCATAATGTTCATCATGTGCTGAACGGTTTTTCTATGGAAGTTGCCGCGGGCGAACTGGCCTGCCTGCTGGGGGCATCAGGATGCGGTAAAACCACGGCTTTACGCGCAATTGCGGGTTTTGAGCACCTGACTCAGGGAACGATTCACGTCGGTGGGCGCTGCGTGGCGGGCCCGGCCGTGCATCTGCCGCCGGAACAGCGCAACGTCGGGATGGTGTTTCAGGACTATGCCCTGTTTCCCCACCTGACCGCCGCGCAGAATATTGCCTTTGGCCTGAGAAAACAGCCGAAAGATCTTCAGCAGTCGCGCGTGCGCGCCATGCTTGAACTGGTCGATCTCGTCTCACTGGCACAGCGCTATCCGCATGAAATGTCCGGCGGACAACAGCAGCGTATTGCACTCGCGCGGGCGCTGGCTCCGCAGCCCGCCGTGCTGCTGCTCGATGAACCGCTATCCAGCCTCGATCCCGACAGCCGAAAACGGCTGGGACAGGAAGTACGCGACATCCTGCACAACGCCGGACAAACCGCACTCTTAGTCACACACAGCGAACAGGAAGCCGAGCTAATGGCCAGCCATATTGGCTATTTGAAAGCAGGCAAGCTCGATAATATTTCGGTGAACCGAGACGTCTGATTCAGGTGGTTCACCCCTGACAAGATGGGAAATAATGAGTATGATTAAATCCTATCGGTATGTTAAAGGGGTAGACAATGAGAACAACACAGCAGATGAGTATAACGCTGCCAAATGAAATGGCTGCGCAGGTGAAAGCCCGAGTTGCCCGCGGTGAATACGCGTCAGAAAGTGAGGTTATTCGGGAAGGACTTCGAGCGCTGATTGCACGCGATAATGCAGTAGAGAATTGGCTGCAGGAACAAGTCGTTCCCGCCTGGAACGCGCTGCAACGCGGTGAAACAGAAAGCCTCAGCAGTAGCGACATTAGGAACAGATTAAAAGCCGAGTTCAGGAAGATGACCGGAGAAGAGTAATGGATTACAGGGTGGGGTAACATCCCCCGACATAATAGGTCAGCGGCCTACAGCTTATCTATAAGCCACTGCCCATTCTTATGTTCGTTTGCCAGTATCGCTACACCTTGCCCTGCCTATGCTTATCCGCATACTCGGGACTGTTGATCCACTGGTGATCCGCTTCCCAGGTGAAACGCCACTGGCGCGTCGGGCCTGCCATCACATTCAGATAGTAGCTGTCATAGCCTGCAATGGTGGCAACCGGGTGATAGCCACGCGGCACCTGCACCACGTCCCTATCGTAGACCGCCATACATTCATCTAATGAACGGTCATCGGTATAGACACGTTGCAGGCAGAATCCCTGTTCTGGATTCAAACGATGGTAGTAGGTTTCTTCCAGATAGGTTTCCTGCGGCGGACTGTCGACATCGTGCTTGTGGCTGGGATAAGAGCTGGTGCAGCCTTCATCGGTGTACACTTCGACCACCAACAGGCTGTCGGCCGCTTTGTCCTCCGGCAAAATATTATGCACATAGCGCTGGTTATTGCCGACGCCACGCTGCTCGGCATCGATATCCTGCGGGGCAATCAGCCGGGTCGGATGCGTGCAGAATCCCGGTGCGGCGCAAACCGCCAGCTCCAGCGCCGTGTGTGCCGTCACCGTAATCGTCTCTCCAGACGTGACATAAACCGCATAGGGTTTTCTGCGCTCAAACGGGCTCATTCTGTCGCCAATCTGCTCAAAGCGCTCACCTGGCGTGACCACCGTTGCCTTGCCGCTGACTAGCACCAGACAGCGTTCGTTATCGCTGGCGGGCAGCGATAGCACTTGTTCCGGTGCCAATTGATATACCTCGAACCCCACGTAGCGCCAACCCGCAGTTTCCGGTGTGATGTGCTGCGTCCGTCCGTGTTCGTCAGGGACGCGATGGCGTGATAATAGTCGGGACATCTTTTGCCTCCTTTATCTCCCCCGACTTCAAACTGCCTGCACGTTGATCTACTGGCAGCTTGAAGATGCGGGGGATATCACCACGAATCAGATCAATTCCGCCTGCTGGGCGAAACGTTGCAAGTTATTGTAGCCTAGCGTCGCGTACGTCAGCGGATGCGCGACAGCCGGATCCTGTTCCGCTTCGACTACTAACCATCCGCTGTAGTTATGGGCTTTCAGGATGCTGAACACCGCTGGGTAATCGACACAGCCGTCGCCCGGCACGGTAAAGACGCCGCTCAGCACTGCGTCCAGAAAACTGGTCTTGCGGTTTTTGACGTCTTTCAGCACATCAGGGCGAATATCTTTACAGTGAACGTGATTGATGCGGTGAATCCAGCGCTTCGCCACCGCCACCGGATCGGCACCCGCGAACGTAAAGTGCCCGGTATCCAGCAGCAGCCCGACTTCCGGCCCGGTATGTTCCATCAGATTATCCACATCCTGCGCACTTTCAATCACCGTGCCCATATGGTGATGATAGGCAATCTGCACGCCCTGACTTTGCGTGTAGCGCGCAAATTCAGTCAGCTTTTTACCGTATTCCGGCCAGCGCTCTTCGGGGAAACGCGGGCGCAGATGAACGGGTTTCTGTTGGTCGCCGTGAATCGCGCCCGTGACTTCGGCAAACACCAACACCGTCGCACCGAGATCGCGTAACAGCGCCAGATGTCCCTGCACCGCCTCAATCTCTTCTTCTACTGAACGCGTGAGCAGTTCGCCTGAGTACCAGCCGGAGACTAAGCGCAAGTCGTGCGCTTGCAGGATTGGCCCCAGCACGCTGGCCTGACGCGGGAATTTATTACCTAATTCAAAACCGGTAAAACCGGCCTGCCGTCCTTCACTCAGGCAGGTTTCCAGCGGGGTGTCCGCGCCCAGAGAAGGCAGATCGTCATTGGTCCAGGTGAGTGGATTAATACCAAGTTGAACAGTCATGTTATGTCCCTTATTCAAACACAGAGGAATGGGTTAACCGCGCTGACGCCAAACGGCGATCAGTTGCAGGTAGTTATGTTTAACTTGCTCAATCAATTCGGCGTCATCGATCTCGTTACGCAGCCACTTTTGCGCGGGCTGGGCAAATAGGGTACGGCCGACGGCAAAGCCTTTCACAATCGGGAAACCCACGGCGGCGCTGAAGCCTTGTTGTAACGTTTCCAGCGGCGCATCCAGCCCCAGAATGACCACGCCCCGACAGTAGGGATCGCGCTGTGCCAGCAGCGGCGTAAGCTGTTCCCAACCTTCGGAGGACAGTGGCGGCAGTTTCCACCAGTCTGGCCGCACGCCGAGGTTGTAGAAGCGTTGAATCGCACGTAGATAAAGCGCATCGCTGTGCGGCATCCCCGCGGGCAGAATGACTTCGAGCAGCAGTTCATGGCCGGATTGACGACAGGCCTGATAGACCTCTATCACCTTCATTTCCTGCTCGCGCCGCAGCGCGTGGGCATCTTCTGGGTGGAAGAACACCAGGCATTTCACCACGTGCTCTAGCGGCCAGCTCACCAGCTGTGAGCCAATATTGCCGCGCTCCATCATTAACGGGCGCGATCCCGGTAGCTCAATCGGTCGGCCAATCCACCAGCCTTTTCCGGTGATGTCGTTCAGCGCATCCTGCCCGAACGTGCCGTCACACAGCAGACCGGCTTTACCTTCCAGCCCCGCCTGTTGTGCCGCGTCATAGCTGGCACGCAGAATCAGCTTTTTCAGTGCCGGAATACGGCTGATTTCCGTACCGCAGTTCAGCGCCATGTCTTCCAGTTGGCTACGGTGATCGAACGCGATCACGCACAGTTCATGCCACTGTTTACGCCGTGTCGTAACGCGATGCAGATGGTTAAGCTCTTCGTCCAGATCGGGACGCGGCACGCTAGCCGCCCGTGCTAAATAGTTATCCAGTTCGATCTTGCTTGGCATCGCTGGCGCACAGCCGTGGCGTGACACCACCAGCGCGCCGCAGGCATTGGCGTACGCACAGGCTTTCTCCCAGCCTTCACCGTTGAGATAGCCACGCAGCAGGCCGGACATAAACGCATCGCCCGCCCCCAGCACGTTCAGCACATCCACGCGCACGCCTTTGATCGTGATGCCTTTATCCAGATGGTCGGGAATCGAATCGCTAAACACCGAGCAGCCCAGCGCCCCGCGTTTGCACACCAGCTCCGCCTGCGTGTGCTGCCGCACCGTGCGCAGCGCCTGCAAGGTATCCGTGCTGCCGCCCGCAATATGGAACTCTTCCTCGGTGCCGACAATCACATCGAACAGCGACAGCACCTGCTGCAACTGCTCCGTGACCACCTGCGCTTCAACAAAACGCGTTTCGCCATCGCCCAGCGACGTCAGCCCCCACAGCACCGGACGGTAGTCGATATCCAGCGCCGTTTTCACCCCGTTGCGCCGCGCGTATTGCAGCGCCGTCAGCACCGCTTCACGCGTGTTAGGGTGGGAAAGATGCGTGCCGGTAATCGCCAGACAGCGTGACGACGCGATGTAATCCTCGGTGAAATCCTCCGACGAGATCGCCATATCAGCGCAGTTGTCGCGGTAGAAAATCAGTGGAAAGGTATCACGATCTTTGATGCCCAATAGCACCAGCGCCGTCAGACGTTCCTTATCGGTAATCAAATGGCTGGTATCGCAACCGACCTGATTCAGCTCTTCACGCAGGAAGCGCCCCATATGTTCGTCGCCCACCCGCGCCAACATAGAAGAACGCAGCCCCTGTCGTGCCGTGCCGTAAGCCACGTTGCCGGACGACCCACCCAGATACTTGGCAAAACTGCCCATATCTTCCAGACGCGCGCCGATTTGCTGCCCGTACAGATCGACAGCAACGCGCCCCATGCAAATCACATCAAACGTCTTTTCCTTACTCATAGCGGCCAATCCTGTAAAAAAGTCGCGTAAAAAAGCCTTATATACCCTAAATAATTCGAGTTTCAGGCAGGCGGCAAGCGAAGGAATCCCGATGAGCTTACTTGAGTAAGTGATTCGGGTGACTGAACGCGGCCAACGCACATGCAACTTGAAGTATGACGGGTATAAAAAGAAGAAATCACGTCAGCTGGCGTATTAGCCCACCTCGTCCACATTCACCCAACGCGCCGTTTCGTGTGACTGCACGATCGCATCCAGAACTCGCGAGACTTTCCAGCCCTCTTCGAAATCCGGCCACATGGGGACGTCAGCCGCAATACCGTCGATCAGATCGCGCACCTCTACCGTTTTCTGATCGTTAAAGCCAATACCGTGTCCGGCGCTGGCGCAGAAGGCCGCATAGTCAGGATGCTGCGGCCCGGTCAGCAGCGTTTTGAATCCCTGCCGGTTCTCTGGATCGTCATGCCGATAGAGTTTCAGCTCTGCCATACGTTCCTGCGTGAAACTCAGCGTGCCTTTGGTGCCAGTGACCACGTAGGTCAGGCCCATTTTGCGGCCGCAGGCAATGCGTGAGGTTTCAATCACGCCGCGTGCGCCACTGACAAACCGCACCATCGCATGCGCCTGATCTTCATTCTCCACCTGCACCTGCTCGCTGCTGCCCGGTGCCGTTGGACGCTGCGTAATCACCGTTTGCAAATCGCCGCAGACGCTGGCGATATCGCCCACCAGATACTGCGCCATGTTGACGATATGCGCCGCCAGATCCCCCAGCGCCCCCAGCCCTGCCGTTTCTTTAAAACAGTGCCAGTCGGCGGGTTTATTCGGATCGGCCAGATAATCTTCGTTATGCGTGCCGTAAAAATGCACCACTTCGCCAATCTCGCCGCTGGCGATAATCTCTTTGGCCAGCTGTGAGGTCGGGTTCTTCATGTAGTTGAAGCCCACCAGCGTTTTCACACCGGCCTGCTGCGCGGCATCGACCATTTCTCGGGCATCACGCGCGTTCAGCGCCAGCGGTTTTTCCGAGTAAACGTGCTTGCCGTGCTGGATAGCCGCCATCGCCATCGTTTTATGCAGAAAATTCGGCGCGCAGATATCCACTACGTCAATGTCTGGGTCCGCCACCAGCGCACGCCAGTCCCCCGTTGAGCGCTGGAAGCCAAACTCCTGTGCCCGTTTGGCCGCCAGTTCCGGCGACACTTCTGCCAGCATCGCCTTCACCAGATTGCCTTTCAGCGGGAAGACCGTCGGCGCCTGCGCGTAGGCGATGGCATGCGCACGACCGATATAGCCGGTGCCGATTAACCCAATGCGTACATCCTTCATATCCACCTCGGTGCGAAAAAAGAGTCGGTACAGGTGCGGCTTAGATAGCGCCGCGACGGCTCTTGGCGTAGGTGTCGAACGCCACGGCCAGCACGATAATTAACCCAGTGATAATCTGCTGGTAGTAAGCCGATACGTTCATCAACACCAGTCCGTTAATCAGGATCCCCATGATGATCGAGCCGATAATCGTGCCGCTAATCCGGCCGTAGCCGCCCATCAGCGATGTACCGCCAATGACCACCGAGGCGATAACGCGCAGCTCGAAGGTGATCCCCGCGACCGCTTCGGCGCTGCCGAGACGGGCGCTGAGAATAAAGCCCGCTAGCCCAGCCAGACAGCCAATCACGACGTAGACGCTGACCAGTACGCGTTGCACATTCACCCCGGCCAGCCGTGCGGCTTCGGTGTTGCCGCCTATGGCGTACACAAAGCGACCCCAGCGGGTTTTATGCAGCGCGAGATAACCCAGCAAGGCGACCAGCGCGAAGATCCAGATCGGCACCGAAATACCCAGGATCTCGCCTCGTCCCCACCAGCGATAGCCTGGGTCGAAACCGGCAATTGGCGCACCGTCATTCATCACCAGCGTTAACCCGCGCCAGATCGTCATTCCGCCCAGCGTGACAATGAACGGCGGCAGACGCAGTTTGGTGACACCCAACCCATGCAGGAAACCAATGAAGGTGCCCATCGCCAGACAGACGCCCAATGCAACCAGCCAGCTCAAGCCATACCAGGCATCCGGATCGACGGTGGTGAAGTTGTCGCCTTTAATCACCGAGGCGGCGGTGATGGCGCACACCGCCAGAATCGAACCGACGGACAGATCGATCCCGGCTGTCAAAATGACGAACGTCATCCCTACGGCCATGATCCCGTAGATGGAGACTTCGGTCAGGATGTTGGTGATGTTGCGTTCAGACAGGAAATTGCTGTTCTGCGACTGAAAGAAGATCAGCAGCAGAATCATGAAAATAAACACGCCAAAGCGTTCAAAAAAGGCAATCGGGTCAAAACGTCCACGCGGATTGGACGGCGTAATGCTCTTAGAAAGCGGCTGCTGGGACATGCGTCACCTCCGTTATGCTGCGTGTAATGCGTCGTGGCAAATGGCCATCATCGTCATCAGTTTTTCTTCTGTGGCGTCATCGCCATGAATTTCCCCGCTGATCCGCCCTTCGCTGAGCGTGATAATGCGGTCGGAAATCGCCATGATCTCCGGCAGGTCGGAGGAAATCACAATCACGGCGACGCCCCGTTTCGCCATATCGAACAGCACCTGATGCACCTCGGACTTGGTGCCAACATCGATGCCGCGCGTGGGCTCATCCACAATCAATACCTTGGGATTCAGAGCCATACAGCGGGCAAGAATCACTTTTTGCTGGTTACCGCCCGACAGCTTGCGCACTTCCTGCTCGCTGTTCACCATCTTGATGTGCAGCGCCTGACGGTAGGCCTCAATCAGGTCGTCCTCCTTACGGACGTCGACAAACCAACGCCAGCGCATCAGCGACGAGAGATTAGATAGCGAGATGTTTTCCCTGATCGACAACCCCAGCACCGCACCTTCTTTCTTACGGTCTTCCGGCACCAGCGCGATGCCTTGCGATAACGCATGCAGCGGCGTGGAGGGATAATAGGGTTCGTCATCCAGCACAAATTCACCGGTAGAGAACGCGTCGGCACCAAACAGGCAGCGCGCGATTTCCGTACGTCCTGCGCCCACCAGCCCAGCAATACCGAGCACTTCGCCCGCATGCACCTGAAAGCTGATGTCCTTTAGCGCAATGCCGTGCGCATCCAGCGGCGGTTTTTCCCGGCTTAAGCCCTTGACCGCCAGTCGTACCGGCTTATCCTGATGATGCGTTTCCGCAGGCGGACGGCGGTTAAACACCACGTCACGGCCGACCATCAGGCGAATAATCTCCTGCACATTCGTGCTGGCGACATCCCCGGAACCGGTATAGCGGCCGTCCTGAAAGACGGTAAACCGATCGCACAGTTGGAAGACTTCGTGCAGCCGGTGTGTGACATACACCACGCTCACACCGCGCCCTTTCAGCTCGCGCACCACGCGGTGCAGGCTGTCGACTTCGCTGTCGCTCAGCGCCGCCGACGGTTCGTCCATCACAATCAGCTTGGCGTTCAGCGTTAGCGCTCTGGCGATTTCCACCATCTGCTGCTGCGCCACGCTCAAACGCGCGACCTGCGTCGTCGGCGCAATGTTCAATTTCAGATAATCCAGTACCGCTTTCGCCTCGCGATTCACCGCCAGCGCGTCCACGAATACGCTGCTACGCTGCGGCTCACGTCCCAGGAACATGTTCTCCGCCACGCTCATATTTGGCAGCAGATTAAATTCCTGATAAATGGTGATAATCCCCCGCTTTTGGCGCTCAACGGGTGATTCGAGCGGTAATAGCGTCTCGCCACCAAACCAGATATCGCCGCTGGTCTGCGGCTGCGCCCCTGCCAGCGCCTTCAACAGCGTCGATTTGCCCGCGCCGTTTTCTCCCAATAGCGCATGAATCTCTCCCGGCTGTACGGTCAACTGCGCGTTGCTCAGCGCCCAAACGCCGGAGAAACTCTTTGCCAAATTGGTAATGTTCAGTAGGGGTTCCGTCATGTTTACCTTCCTCCGGCAAGGCCGCGCGGACGCGGCCTGCTGAATACCTGTTATGTAGAGAGCGATTTATTTACCCGCTTCGCCAATACGCTCGGCATCGTTCAGGTTATCTTTGGTAATCATGGTCGGTTGGTAGTCGGCCCCAGTGATAGGCGCTTTACTGCGGATGTTATTGGTCAACTGAGTCAACGCAGTGGTCACCGCGTAACCCGGACGTTGATCGGCAGTTACCGCCAACCAGCCGTCGCGTACGCGAGCCAGCGCTTCCGGCACGGCGTCAAAGCCAGTCACCATCACGTCGCCGGGTTTCAGACCTTGCCCTTGTAACGCTTCAATCGCGCCCAGCGCCATGTCGTCGTTTGCTGAGAGGATCACCTGCGGGCGTTTAGGCAGCGAAGGAAACACACTTTCAACGATGCGCATCCCTTCGGAACGCATCCAGTTCCCCGTCTGGTCTGCGACGATGTGGTATTTGCTCCCGCCTGCTTTCAGGCTGTCGCGAATCCCCTGCGTACGTTCGATGTTAGAAGAAGAACCTGGCTGACCGGTCAGCAGAATGATCTCTGCGCCATCTGGGAATTTGGTTTTGACATAGTCGGCAATCGCCTGGCCGCCTTTATAGTTATTGGCCCCAAAGTGCGGCACCGCTTTTTCCGTTTTTACCGAACGATCCAGCGTCACCACCGGTAGTTTGGCATCCTGAATATCGGTAACCGCGCTGGACACCGCGTTGACGTCATTCGGTGACACCACAAAGCCCTGTGCCCCACGCGTAATGGCATTTTCCAAGTCGGCGGCCTGCTTCGGTGAGCTACCCTGCCCATCCAGCACCTGCAAATTCACGCCCAGTTCTTTGGCGGCTTTAACGGCGGTGCGCTGCATGTGTACTTCAAACGGCATAGCGAGATTCGGCGTACTGAAAACGATTTGTTCATTTTGAGCCTGAGCAAAACCAGACAGACCCAGTGCGATGGCGATTGCGGAAACGCTAATGATCTTTTTCATATGTCTTTTCTCTGCTTCTGTAATAGGTATGGGTGTAGGGTTGAAAGCAGGTAAAACGCGATGTGCCGATGCCGATACGGTTACACGGCGACCTCCTTGCCTTGAGCCAATGATTCAAAGGCTTTATCCGCCAGATTTAGCGCACGCTCACCGTCCAGCCCGGAGCATTCCGGCTGCGTGCGGCCATTCAGTACATCGACAAAGTGCTGCCACTCTGCCGCGTAGGCGGCGTGATAGCGTTGCAGGAAGAAGTATTCGGGTTTCGCCGCCAGACAGCCGTCGTCGGTCCACTGCTCGACCACGTTTTCGCGGATGTTGCCCGCGCTGAGCACGCCTTTCGCGCCATGCAATTCGAGACGCTGATCGTAGCCGTAGCCAGAGCGGCGGCTGTTGACGATGGTCGCCATCGCGCCAGAAGCAAATTTCAGCACGATAAACGCAGTATCGATGTCGCCCGCTTCACCAATTGCCGGATCGACCAGATTACTGCCTTGTGCAAAGACCGACACCGGCTCTTCGCCCATAATGAAACGTGCCATATCGAAATCATGGATCGTCATATCGCGGAACATACCGCCGGAAACGCGGACGTACTCAGCAGGCGGCGGCGACGGATCGCGGGAGATAATCAGGAGAGATTCCGGCTTGCCAATGCGACCTTCACCCGCCAGCGTTTTGACGCGGCGGAATTGCGGGTCGTAGCGGCGGTTGAAGCCGACAAACAATGGCACGTTCTGCTGTTTGACGACGGTCAGGCAATCGCGAACGCGAGCAATATCCAGATGCACCGGTTTTTCACAGAAAATGGCTTTGCCGTGTTTGGCAGCCAGCTCAATCAGGTCGGCGTGCGTATCGGTTGCGGAGGCAATCAGGACGGCGTGCACCGCCGGATCGTTCATGACCTCGTCAACCGTTTTTACTTTGGTATGATGACGTTCTGCCAGCGCCGTGGCATTTGCTGGGTTGGGATCGACCACCGCGTACAGGTTGGTTTCTTTGTGTGCCGCGATGTTCACTGCATGGACCTGACCGATGCGGCCCGCGCCCAGTAAAGCGATGTTAAACATAGATGCTCCCTTGCTGCCTGAGTGGCGTGTAATGCCAGACTGAAAAAGTGACGGATAACGGCTAGTCGCATTCTCCCCAGCCCCATCACCCGCTCTTTACCGCGAATCCTGATAGATAAAATAAAACATTTATTTCAGTTTTGTATAAATTGAAAATTATGTTTTTGCGTGCCAGTTAACATTTTCATGACATCTTCGCTGTTTTCTGCAACCCCAATCACACATCGTGTGCGTACGTCTGTGGAGGTATACAAGGCTGTCAGCGGATCGAAGCAGCACAGGAACGCAATAGGAGAGAAAATGAAACTACGGTTTGAAAATGAAATGAATATTTCAGTTTAATTTGGGAGTCTAGAGGGAGGATTAGGCAGCACTAAAGATCTCAAACGTCATCTGCACAGGCTGTCCCTTCGTCAAATTTTATGCGAACGAGGAGACGGTTTCGTGCGCCACAATGCTGCCATTCCATGCTACCTCGTAGCACGCGCCCGACGCAGGGCGCTCAGTCGCCGCCGCCCTGCGAACCCAGGCTTCCGGCTAAATTATGTCGCTGCGCGATGCCATCGGTGTTCATGAGCACGATTCGAGCCGCCAGTGACGCGTTTACTCGCCCCATAAATGGGACTCGCCCTTCGGGCCAGCACAAGTGCTGTTCAAAAACGTCTCTGACGTTTTTGTCCTACGCGGCACTGGCTTTCGCGGCATCCATGCCGCTCACTCGATGCTCACGCCCACCGCTGCATAATTTTTACGCCGAGTAACGCCCAAATCCCACTTACGTCCCGACATTATTTGTGACTCAGAAATAGCCACTAAGGGGAGATCACCTAATATTGCCGTGCGCGGGAGAGCGCGGCTTTCACGCTATTGGCAGCAGCCTCGATCTCCGGGTTGTCGGCAACCTGTGCCGTACCGGTGCGCCACCAGGATTCGTAGCCGTGCGTCATGGTCTTCGGCAGTACTTTGATATCGAGCAGTACTGGTCCCGGATGTTCACGTGATTCCGTCAGCGCCTGCCTGAGCGAGTCTTCATCATGCACCCGCCACGCTTTGCAGCCGTAGCTTTCCGCATTCTTGGCGAAATCCACCGGAATGAGTGCGCCGCGCAGTTGCCCCGACTCCGCATCGCGGTAGCGATTTTCCGTACAGAAGCTCCCCATTCCCTGACTCATTTGCAGGTTGTTAATACAACCAAAGCCCGCGTTATCGAATAGCAGCACGGTGATTTTGATGCCCTCCTGTACCGCCGTTTGCAGTTCGGTATGCAGCATTAAATAAGACCCGTCGCCGACCATCGCGTAGACCGGCTGTTGCGGTGCCGCAAGGCGTGCACCAATCGCCGCCGCAATCTCGTATCCCATACAGGAATAGCCATATTCCAGATGATAGCTGTCCGGCGTTTTCACCTGCCACACGCGCTGTAGATCGCCCGGTAACGAACCCGCCGCTCCCACCACAATCGCGTTGTCTTCCAGTTTCTCATTCAGAATGCCCAACACACGCGTTTGCGTCAGGTGGGTATTCAGCATCTGGCGGTATTCATCCAGCTTGTCTTCCAGACCATCCACCACTTCTGGCACCAGTTCACCGCTATCCTGCACGGTAAACAACCGCTGTAGCTCGCGTTCCCATTCAGCACGAGCCTGTTCGACGGCCTGCTGCCAGCCGCTACGATACGATGCCGTCGCCAGCCGTTCAGACAGCGCTTCCAACCCGACACGCGCATCGGCGATCAGAGGCAGCGCATCCAGTTTTAGTGCATCGAACTCGGCAACGTTGAGCAGTAAAAATTCAACGTTCGGGTTCTGAAACAGCGACTTGGAACCAGTGGTGAAATCGGTTAAACGCGTCCCGACGCCGATAATCAGATCCGCCTCGTGCGCCAGCCGATTCGCCGCCAGCCCGCCCGTCACGCCAATACCGCCGCAGTTCAGCGGATGTGATGACACAATCGCGCCTTTGCCTGCCTGCGTTTCGCCAAACGGAATCGCAAACCGCTCGGCAAATTGCGCCAGCGCATCATGTGCGCCGGAATAACGGACACCGCCGCCACAAATCAGCATCGGACGACGCTTTTTCGCAATCAGCGCTGCCGCCTCATCCAATCGTGCCGCATCCGGCGGGCGTCGTTCGAGGTGATGGACGCGCTTACGGAAAAACGATGCCGGATAATCCCAGACTTCCGCCTGCACATCCTGCGGTAAACATAGCGTCACCGCGCCGGTATCGGCCGGATCGGTCAGCACGCGCATGGCGTTAATCAGCGCACTCATCAGTTGTTCAGGGCGATTAATGCGATCCCAATAGCGGGAAACGGGTTTGAAGCAGTCATTGGTGCTGATCGACAGATCGTGATACTGCTCGACCTGCTGCAATACCGGATCTGGTTGGCGGCAGGCGAAGAGATCGCCGGGCAGCAGCAGCACCGGAATGCGGTTGGCGGTGGCGGTCGCCGCCGCAGTCACCATATTCGCCGCCCCCGGCCCCACCGATGAGGTCACCGCATAGATTTTCCGCCGCTTGTGCTGTTTAGCGAATCCGACGGCGATATGCGCCATTCCCTGTTCGTTGCACCCCTGATGCACGGTGAGACGGTTCGCCTCTTGTTCCAGCGCCTGACCAATACCCAGCACATTACCATGACCAAAAATGGTCATAACGCCTTGAACAAAGGGGGATTCTTCACCGTCTACGCTGAGGTATTGCTGGTTGAGGAACCTGACCAGCGCTTGCGCCATGGTGATGCGACACGTATCCATTGATCTACTCCTTAAATAAGGATCTGATTTCTATAATGAACTATGTATATTCAGCGAGCATTTCGTGCGCGAAAATTTAGCCATTTTTATGCTGCGTCGTAGCACGCGCCCGACTCAGGGCGCTCAATCGCCGCCGCCCTGAGAACCCAGGCTTATGGCGATAAATTATGCCGCTACGCGGGCCCTTCGATATGCGCCACCGTCATCCGAACCGCCAGTGACGTGCTCCCAGCACGGCACTGCCTTTCGCGACATCCTTGTCGCTCTTTCGGCGGTGTCCCCTACCTCAGCATAATTTTTGACGCCGGAAGAGCAAAACCAGTGCACTCCATTCATCGCCCGTTAGCGGTCAAATCCTCACTCCAGCGTGGGCATGACGAAGCTGCTGGTGTGGTGTTCCAGACGGACGCTGGCGGGCCAGCGGCTGGTGACGGTTTTCATGCGGGTGTAGAAGCGCACGCCGTCATTACCGTGAACGTTCAGCGGCCCAAAAATGGAGCGCTTCCAGCCGCCGAAGCTGTGGAATGCCATCGGCACCGGAATCGGTACGTTCACGCCGACCATGCCTGCCTGCACCTCTTCGCAGAACTGGCGTGCTGTTTCACCATCGCGGGTAAAAATAGCGGTGCCGTTGCCGTATTCATGGTTATTAATCAGCGTCACCGCCGTCTGGTAATCCGGCACACGCACTACGGACAGCACCGGGCCAAAAATTTCTTCCTGATAGATCTTCATCTCCGGCGTGACGTTATCGAACAGCGTCGGCCCGATGAAGTAGCCTTGCGGGTGCCCCTGTACAGACAGCGTGCGGCCATCGATGCGCAACGTCGCGCCCTGATCGACGCCACTTTGAATATAGTCGGCAATCTTCGCCCGGTGCGGTGCGCTGATCACCGGCCCCATTTCATTTTCCTGCCCGTCAACCAGACCTGGCCCGACGCGCATTGCTTTGATCTGTGCGCTCAGACGCTGATGCAGCGCTTCCGCCGTGTCATCACCAACAGCCACCACCACTGACAGCGCCATGCAGCGCTCGCCTGCCGCACCAAACGCCGCGCCCATGATCGCGCTGGCAGCCATGTCCATGTCGGCATCCGGCATCAGGATGCAGTGGTTTTTCGCCCCGCCCAGCGCCTGACAGCGTTTGCCATGTGCCGACGCCGTCTGATAAATGTATTCCGCCACCGGCGTTGATCCCACAAAACTCACCGCCTGTACCCGCGGATCGGTCAGCAGGATGTCCACCGCTTCTTTGTCACCCTGAACGACGTTAAAGACGCCATCCGGCAGGCCCGCTTCTTTCAGCAGTTGCGCTAACAGCAGCGAGAGCGACGGATCTTTTTCCGACGGTTTCAGCACAAAGGTATTGCCGGTCGCCAGCGCAATCGGGAACATCCACATGGGCACCATCGCCGGGAAGTTGAACGGCGTAATCCCGACGCACACGCCGAGCGGCTGCATGAGTGAATGACTATCCACCCCAGTACCGACATTCGCCGAGTGTTCACCTTTTTGCAAATGGGGAATACCACAGGCAAACTCAACGACTTCCAGACCGCGCGTCACCTCCCCCACGGCATCGGAATAGACCTTGCCATGCTCCTGTGAAATCAGCCGGGCCAGCGTATCCATGCGTTCTTCCAGCAGCACTTTAAAGCGAAACAGCACGCGCGCACGGCGTAGCGGAGAGTGCTTTGACCACGCAGGGAATGCCGCCGCCGCGCTGGCAATAGCCTGCTCGACTTCCGCCTTATCAGACATCACAACCTGGCGAATCTGCTCGCCCGTCGCTGGGTTATACACCGCGGCGTAGCGTTGGCTGTTGCTGGAGGCAATCGCCCCCTGAATGAAGTTAGATACGGTTTCCATGTTTACACCTTTGTGGGTTTTGAGGAGACAAACGGCTGACATCGGATTACAGTATATGAAATGAATATTCCATTTAACGTAAAAATAAAATAAATGTTGATTATTGTGATCCGCTGCGAATTTTTATGTAAACTTGAAGACAGCCGTCCATAAAGACAGGCGAGCAGCCTCTGAAAATAGCCGTATCGATAAAAGGTGTGCCGCCAAAATGTCGTACAGATAAAACAACCGTATCCAGAAATGAATTTTCTGTTCCGTTTCAGGCGCCAGTCATGAAATCGCCCTAATGGGATAGATTCTTATACGTCTTTGGGAGATAACCCGATATGCCCATGGCAACCAGCCTGAGAGAGTTACAGGAACAGATCCGCGAGCGTTATGATTCGCTCAGCAAGCGCTTGCAGCAGGTGGCACACTATGTGCTGGATAATACCAACAGCATCGCGTTCGATACCGTCGCGGTGATCGCCGAACGAGCTGACGTTCCTCCCTCAACGTTGATTCGCTTCGCCAACGCCTTTGATTTCAGCGGCTTCAACGAAATGAAACAGTTGTTCCGTATGAATCTGGTGGAGGAAACCGCCAGCTATACCGACCGGGCGCGGCTGTTTCGGGCGATGGAAGCTGACGCCGTGCCAGAAACGCCGCTGGATATTCTGCATGAGTTTGCCCGCTCAAACGCGCAGGCAATGCAGCAGTTGGCGGCACGCACCCCGCCAGAGGATCTGCAAAAAGCCGTCGATCTGCTGGCACAGGCTGAGACCATCTATATCGTCGGGCTGCGGCGCTCGTTCAGCGTCGCCACTTACCTCACCTACGCGCTCAGTCATCTGGAAAGCAGCCCGATTCTGGTCAACGGATTGGGAGGCATGTTTCGCGAACAGCTCAGCCGAGTCAGCTCGCGCGATGTGGTGGTTTCCATCAGCTTCTCGCCCTATTCACAGGAAACCGTGATGGTCAGTGAAATGGCAGCGAAAGCCGGCGCGCGGCAAATCGTGATTACCGACAGTCAAATTAGCCCGCTGGCGACGCTCAGCGACGTTTGCTTTGTCGTGAAGGAGGCGCAGGTTGATGCGTTCCGTTCACAGTCCGCCACGCTATGTCTGGTGCAATCGCTGATGGTGTCGCTGGCCTACCGGCAGGGAAACGGCGCAGATCAGAGTGAAAAACAGCAGCGCGGCTAGTCGGAATCGTTTAATTAGCAGGACTCACAGAGAGGGAGAGCCGTTTTATGCTTAAAGTGATCGCACAGGATTTTATTAAGCCTGAGTACATTGAAATCGTCATGCCGCTGTACCGCGAATTAGTAGAGAAAACCCGACAGGAGCCGCTGTGCATCTCCTATGAGCTTTTTATCAATCAGAAAGATCCGGGGCATTTCACCTTTATCGAAACCTGGCCGGATAAAGCCGCACTGGACACTCACTGCCAGACCGAACACTTCCAGCGTCTGGTTCCGATGATCAATAGCCACCAGCGGGCCGAGTGCACCTTCCTGCTGATGGATCCGTTTGAGTAACGCTGCGCCGCTCGCTGGCTATCAACCTATTTTGAAAGTAACGACGGGAGCTCCCACCGTTTCTTTGCATATTCAGGCAACTTCAGTTCGGCGACGGCCTTTGTTTTTTGCCCGGTAAAGTGCCATATCGGCGGTCTTTAACCAGTCAATATATTGACCCATTTCCGGTGAAATCTCCGCAATACCGACGCTGACAAACACCGCCAGCTGCGGCGTTTGGTTCAGGAATTTCAGCGATAAGCTCTCCCGAATGCGGTTCACGGCGTCTAACGCCTCTCCCGCGCTAGTCTGCGGTAAAATAACGGCAAACTCATCTCCACCAAATCGTCCAATCACATCCGTCTCCCGAAAACCAGATGTCAACTCACGCGCCAGCAGCAATATCGCCTGATCGCCGACGTTATGCCCAAAGTTATCGTTAAAGGCTTTAAAATGGTCGATATCAAACAGAACTAACGTCGCCGTACGCTTATAACGCTGACAAATGTCATATTCGTGTTTCAGCAAGCGTTCCCAGTGATGACGGTTATAGAGGCTGGTCATACCGTCATGAATACTGACTTCCATCAGCATCCGTTTGTGTTCCGCCAGTTTCAGCGCAGTGGTGTAAGTGACATAGCCGAGAAAAATGGGGTAGACCAACAACATCGGCAGGCAGGCATAAAGCTGTATCGATGTCGTATTCAGAGAAACAGGCACAGCAAACAGCACAAGAATCATCACACAGACGACACACTGTAATACGATGCCCTGCACAAACAGCTTTATCCCACCGGCAGCCGTACCGTTCATCCCTACCATCGCAGCAATCAGGGCGCTGGGCAGAAGATTAACGCCCATAAACCCAATCCAGATGCCACCAAACGCCACATCAATCAATAAATTACGCTTCTCGCACTGCATCGGGTCGCGTGACCGCAGGGACAGCGCGTAGGCAATGTGAGGCCAGATAAAGGTGTTAAGAAAGAGCAACACCCACAAGAGCGTCGGGACAGGCCGGGTAATTAGCACCGAGGAAATAAAGAGAGCGCACAGTATCGTACCGACAATCCGTGGAATATAGACTCGCTGGGAAAAGCGTAGCCCTGAGCGACGTACATCTACCGTCAAAAACATCGGCGGCGAGGCTGACATAACGACCTCCTATACGGTTCACTAACAAATAGCGAGAAAAAAGAACATTATGGCTGAAAATCGGCCAGTAACAGTGAGCCATTTTTGAATTTATTTTGTTACATAACGAACAGACACCGTAAAGGCGAAATAGAGTAACACAAGCGTTAACTCGCGGTGGTCTTACCCGTGCGCTGTGTTCCTCACCGAGAATTATCCCGATATGCCTGTCACGATAGCTTGTATGACTAAGATGGGGAGGGTTGTAAGCGGTTGATGTGAATAGTCAGAAACATAATTTCATCAGTAGTTAGCTGGCAGCTGTAGTTTTTTTCCACATACTCATACACCTTCATCGCACAGGCATAGGCCCGCGGCATCATTTCGGTAATCCCCTGATAGATAGAATCATCACCGTGACTTACCGTTTCCCGATTTAACAGACGCAGGGCGAAGAACTTCAGATGCGTAATCAAACGCTGATAATTGAGAGAGCGCTCATCAAACGTGATGTGCAAGTCATACTTCAGGATGGTCAAAATATCTTTAATGATGCTCGCACTTTGCATCGTGCTCTGCATATCGCTGTTGTTCGTCGCATTCGCCAGATGCAGCGCAATAAACCCCGCCTCATCCTCCGGTAAATCAATATCCAGTCTGGTACGAATCAGTTCCAGCGCCTCCAGCCCAATGGCAAATTCACTGCGATAGAACTGGCGAATATCCCATAGCATTAGATTTTTGATCGTCTGCCCTTTCTTGTGGCGTTGAATAGCAAAATTGATGTGATCGCTTAATGCCAGAAACAGCGTGTCCTGTACATCAAGCCGCAACGTTTTTTGCGCCAGAGTAATGATTTGCTGCGTCACCGCCAGACAATCAGAGGGAATGTCCGCTAGCAGTTGTGACAACACATCAGCTATACCGTCACTTTTCTTCACGAACTGGCTTTCAATACGCAGTGGATCGATAGGGTCACCCACTTTCTTGCCAAAGCCGACACCTTTACCCATCGCCACAATTTCCCGTCGGTCATCAGCCAGCACCAGCACAGCATTATTGCTCAGTATCTTTTTTATTATCATCGCATCAGCCGCCCTGTCTGACGGGAAGGCACACGGCCTTCCCTACCGTTTAACGCCTCGAACGTAGTATCGATGGGCGTCTTTTCAATGTCGTTCGTTTAAGGTTCGATTACGCTTCTGAGCTATCCAGCCCATTGTTTTTAATGACATCAGCATACCAGTATGCGCTTTTTTTACGGATACGCCGCAGATCTTTCAGATCGAACTCTTCACGATTAACGTAAATAAAGCCATAACGTTTCGAGCATCCCTGATGGGTGGAAATGAGATCCAGCGCTGACCATGGGGTATAGCCGAAGACATCGACTCCGTCGGTAATCGCCAGCTGAATTTGCTCAATGTGGCGTTGCAGATAATCGATGCGGTAATCATCGTGAATCTCACCGTTTTCATCCAGCGTATCGAACGCGCCCAGCCCATTTTCTGTAATGATCAGCGGCAAATGATAGCGATCGTGTAGCTCACGCAGCGTATTACGGAAGCCAATCGGATCTATCTCCCAGCCAAAGGCATTTTTCTGCAACCACGGATTACTTGCACCGCGATGTACGCCCTCTTCACCCGATTTAAGGTGCTGATCGCCCCCGCGTGCGATTTCATCCGAACCGTCACCTTTACTGGCCTCAACCGTTTGCGAGGTGTAGTAGTTAAACGCGATAAAATCAGGTTTGGCCGATGCCAGAATATCCATATCGCCGGGCTGGATCTCCGGCGTATAGCCTTTCTCTTCCATATAGCGCCAGGCCGCCGTGTTGTAACGCCCATACACCGCCATATCCAGATACAGCCAGTTGCGGATCGCGTTATAGTTGAACGCCGCCATCACATCTTCAGGCTTTGATGACGCTGGATAGATCAACGCAATATTGGGTGCCGGGCCAATTTTTGCATCGGGCGCTTTTTCATGCAGCGCATTCATCGCTTTTGCCTGCGCCACCAGCATATTGTGGTTCTGCTGATAGAGATTCTGCTTCGGGTTTTCCAGCGTAGGATCCAGTGTGCCCAATGCCGAACCGTGCAAAATCATCATGTTCTGCTCGTTGATGGTCAGCCAGTACTTCACTTTGTCGCCGTATTCATCAAACAGGATGTTGGCAAAACGTTCAAACGCGTCCACCGTTTCCCTGTTGAACCAGCCGCCTTTTGCCTGTAACGCCTGTGGCAGGTCGAAATGGTACATCGTGACGATCGGTACAATACCGTAATGCAGCAACTCATCGATAAGATTATGATAAAACGCAATACCTGCCGGGTTTACCTCGCCGCTGCCATCAGGAATAACGCGACTCCAGGCGATAGAAAAACGGTAGGTTTTAAAGCCGATATCAGCAAACAGCGCGACATCTTCCTTGTAACGGTGATAGTGGTCGCTGGCGACGGTAAAGTCTGTGGTGCCCTCAGGGTAGGACATTCTGGCATCAATCACCGACGGCCCCTTGCCGTCTTCATTCCATGCCCCTTCAACCTGATAAGCCGATGTCGCAGCGCCCCATAAAAAACCCTCAGGGAAGCGTTTAAGATGATGGTATTTCAACGTTTTTCTCCTTTCCTTAACGAGACTATTTCTCAACAAGACAATGCCAGCGAGACATTACTGATGTTATGGGTAGTGCGCGATCGGGCTGTATTCAGGCAAAAAAAAACCTGATACGAACATGTTTTAATCGCATGCGTCGTATCAGGTTTCGCTCGAGCCTTAACCCGATCACGTCCTTCTTACCGGGTTATATCCGCTAACCGCCGTAGGCTCAAACCGAAGTCAGGCAATCTGTGATGAATATCACCGATAATGTCCTCACCTGACGATGATCTGCCCCCTGCGCCAGCCATCACAGGCATGCAAACTCACCGTTCGTGTCAGTCGTCGCGGTCGTGATAACCAAGTAAAATAGTTCATGTTAGTTTTCAAATAGTTTTACTTCGCAAAGTAAACACGCACAAAAAAGCCCGTCACGGCACTCGGCGATGACGGGCTTGATTAACACCCTAAACGAATGGGGATCGATTAGTGTTCGGTGAGGCCATACAGTGAGCTGCGGCGCTGTAGCATCTGACCACCGTCACGCGTCAGCGGTACCCAACCGACCGCACCACGTTTCACCGTCGGTTCGGTGAACAGCAGATCAAACGGTATTGAGACGTAGAAGCCTTTAGTAAAGCTTCCTTCACCATATTCAGCAGCGCTGACGTTAGTCTTGGTCGCAAAGGCACCTGCAATAATTCCGCTATCAAAGCGGCGAGACAGATCGAGGGTTACCCCTTTGTCCCCTGCCAGATAACGACCCACACTCACCTTCGCTACCGCACCTTCCACAAACGGCAGTTCCCAGTAGGCGGTCAGATGACCAGTCACCACATCGTAATCGGCCATGCGCATGATATCGTTCCAGTCACGCTGTTTGACATAGTTCACATCCATCCCCAGCGCCCAGCTTTTACCGAACGGACGATACAGCACTTCAGATCCGACACCCGCATACATCATTTCCAGATAGCCGCCGTAGACCTGGGTATACCAGTCCTGCGCGAGATTATCCCTGCGAGTCAATTGCAGATTGGTCAATAACAGATCGGAAGAAGTAGTGTATTCACGCACCCAGGTTCTGACACGCGGCAGCGCAGCGCCATCCGCTGGTGGTGTTTTATAGTTGAACTTGTCGTAGTTATTCACCAGATTCAGTGTTGCCGTTCCGCCTACGCTCCAGTGATCGCTCAGACGGTAGTCCACGTTACCTTTCAATGCGACCTGATACATATAGAAGGATTCAGGGCCACCGAAAGACTGCGTCAGTGTCGGATCTAATGAATACGTCAGACGATCGGGTTCTGCGAGCAGCACCTGCTGACCGCGCACGTCAGATACCGGCTCTTTGCGATGCGTGACAGGTTCCGGTTGCCCCAGTGGAATAGCCGCCTGTTTAACCTGATGGAAAGGTTTGGCATCGACTTCCGTGCTGGCAATCGGTAAACGCTGGCTGCGCTGAACAATGTGGTACTCATCAATACTGCCCGGTACATGGTTTGCCAATACCGTAGCCGCACGCTGCGTAGCCTGTTCACTATCACGATACTTTGTCTGATCGGCAACAATGGTGACTTGCTTTTGGTCTGTGTAAATATCGGCGTCTTTAAAGCCAGCCTTATCATTCAGCTCTTTCGAGACGAGCTGCCAGTTTGTGCCTTTGCCATCCTGCACTGGCGCATAGACCGGTGGCGCATCATCTAAATAGTTCGGCTTCAGGTCGTTGAAATTAGTGCGTAGTGTAAAGCCCCACATCAGGGTATTGCCACGCTGCCACGATAACGTGGTATCCAACACATCGCCGACGCGATAGACCGCACCGATGTTGAAAGGAGAATCGTGTTTCAGCTTCTGTGGCACACCATTGGATGACGTTCTTTCTGCACTGTAATCGTTGCCGTCATATTCAAGCTTTAAGCGCAGGGGATCCCAGGGTGTCTGATACTCAACGCCACCAAACAACGCGGCAGGACCATGGAAGAAGTTATCGACCTCAAATTCCCCACCGCCACCTGAAAAGCTGTCATTACGCTGGCAGAAGCTGGCTTTCAGCGAACAGGCAGGGTTTTTAATATTGCCACTTTCAGCCATATTGCCCCAGCCCATACCCAGCGTAAAATCAAAGGGTCCCATACGCTTACTGGCCACCAGATATTCGCTATCAAACAGGCCTGTACCGGCAATATCACGCAATCCGACAGAAACATCCGGCATCCAGTAGCTTTCTTGCCACAAACGCGCTTTGACATCGAATGACTTATCTTTGTAGGTTTGGCTACCGCTGAAACTAGAATCAAAACTATAAGGACGAGTACGGATATCGGTATAACGCACCGTCGTTTCCAGCCAGTCAAAGAGCTGGAGCGATATGGAGTAGCGCCGATATTCTTCGTTGTCGCGGTAATTAAGGCTAAACTCGCCTGTTTTCGCCATACGCGCCGTAGGCATCTGCAACAGACCTGTACCACCGAAATCAGACTGTGATACCCCCACCGGCTGAAAGCGCAGATTCGGGTTTGTCGCAGTACGGTCGCTTTCGGTTTCAGCCGCCATCGCCTGTGCACTCAAGATGCTGCCAATCGCCAACGACAGACAGCCTAGTTTAACGTTTCTATTCTTTGTCATTCGAGTGGCGTCCGGTTAGCAAGGTAGTCAGCAAGTTGATCGTTGAGTGATAACATATCCTGTGGCAAAACTGAGGGATTAAAGCCAATAAAGAGCGTTTCGCCCGCGGCGGGTTCAACATGCTGGCGGTTCCACAGCGCCAGCGGCACTTTGCGCCACTTGCCATTTCCCGCAATCAGATAGCCATAACTGTTATCCGCTCCCGCGAGAAGTCGGCGTCCAGAGAGATAATTTTCGACCGACCACCCGGCACGCAGCGCCACTTTCCCCGATGTCTCCAGTTCTCCCACATCAGCGGAGGTATTCACCAGACCGATCAGCGACAGCTTGTCATCATGAGGCGCCACATACAGTGCATATTCTCCCACCAGAGGGCGATTATTTTCTACATAGACACGCACGCGGTCAGGATCCAGATCGGTGCGGATACGACCCGCAACGTTAATCGGGTTAATGGTCTTTCTCAGTAGCCAGGCGGAGATCGCCAGATCGCCATCGCCTGAATTACGCCAGCGCGTTTCCAGTTCAGCCAGCTTTTGCAGCAAGACATCCCCTTGCGCACGAACCTTCTCTGTCGTCGCAAAATCAGAAATAAACGCCGTTTGCCAGTTGATATTCTGTGGCCAGGGAACCTGTTCGTAAAATTTTTCAAGACGCGTGCCATCATCCAATTTGACGACGGCTATCGTCTGTTGAGGCGATTTCACAGTCAACTGCGCAGACGTCGCAACACCGGAAACCAGCAGCAGCAAGGTCGCGATACGATTGAGTGCCAACATTTCAGCCCCTTATTGTACGTAGGGTTTTAATACGGTGAATGTGACCAATGCCATACCCGGTCCCATGTACTGCTGGCTTTGCACCACACTTCCGTTAGCCGGATCCAGCCAATAGCTATTGGTATAAGATTCATTCAAAGTGGGAACGGTCACCTGTTCATCGAAGCGCAACAACTCACGCGAGGTATCCAGAATCTTTACGCTTTCTTTGCCGCGGGACTGAAAAACAGACGTAGTAGTGTAACCACCACGGAAGACCTGAGCCCATTCAATCCGGCTCTGCCATGTCATTGGCGTTGATGTCTTCAATAGGCCTAACGCCAGGGGATCGTGTTGCAGGTTATCCACATAGGTAATGTCTTCGCCGAAGCCCTGCGTTTTCACCAAACGACCATGTTGGGTCGATACCATATTTTTATCGGCCCCGATCCATTTCAACTGATTCTGCTCGGCGAAAGCGAGCACAACAAACGCCTGTGGCGCTTTACCCACTTTCAGATAGGCCGATGCATAGGGCGTATTGGCAACCTGTTTAGCCGTCACATGGGTGTCATCCTGGCCGAAAAATGCCAGCTTGAAGGTTTTCCCCACTTGATCCACATTTTGGGAACAGCCAGTCAGCACAATCGATAAAAGAGGTATGGCAATTAGCGCTCTCACCTTTGCCATTCGTTTTATTTTTGTCATGGAATGCAGTTCTCGTTGAACAGCGTAGCCCGGAAAAAGAAAGGCCACCGAAGTGGCCTTAGAATTAAAACGAAATTAACTACGAGTACCAGTAGTTGCCGTCGTTGTTCCCGCAGGAGAGCTGTCATCGTTGCTGGAAACAGCAACTGCAACAGCAACACCGATCGCAGCAGCAGCACCGACAGCAATCAGAGCAGTAGTACCAGCAGCAAAGCCAGCACCACCAGCACCAGCGGCACCAGCAGCAGCAGCGCTGGTGGTCGTGGTGGTAGAGGTACCAGCAGCAGTGCTGCTAGAGACGCCATCAACAGCAAACGCGTTTGACGACATGGCCAGTACCGCAGCCAGCGTGATTAACGTTTTCTTCATTACGATTTCCTTTTTAACATGAAATACTTCAGGGTGGGGTACCGTCGAAAAGACCATACCCCGTCCTTCATTTCAGCCAGCACAACAGCAAACCGATTGAGTTTTGTGCCGTTACCGACCGTTACTGGGATCCTCCCAGTAATGAGTTACAGTTCAATGGCGATGAAACTATCAATGAGGAAACAACCCCTCTATGAGATAAAACCACCTCTGACAAACAACACCAGAAAGCAAACTACAACTCAATTTTTGCAACACCGTTAAAAATAGCAAGATCCCAATGTAATAAACAGCAATGATCTCGGTAAAAAAGCAGATTTCTTTAATGAAATTTACAGTATTCCAGAAAAAAAGTCATAGATATCTTAACGATATCAATCCACTGATTCATCAATACAAAAAACGCCAGATATTTCCTAATCTGGCGTTTTATTAACAAACAGCGCTATTTAAGCATAAGAAACGGCTATTCCAGCCACTCGGTATGGAATACGCCTTCTTTATCCGTACGCTTATAAGTATGTGCACCGAAATAGTCACGCTGAGCCTGAATCAGGTTAGCAGGCAACACGGCTGAACGGTAGCTGTCGTAATAAGCAATGGCCGCTGAGAACGTTGGCGTCGGGATACCTTGCTGAACCGCGTAAGATACCACGTCGCGCAGCGCTTGCTGGTATTCGTCAGCCACTTTCTTGAAATAAGGGGCCAACAGCAGGTTAGCGATATCTGCTTTCTGCTCGTACGCATCGGTGATTTTCTGCAGGAACTGTGCACGAATGATGCAGCCAGCGCGGAAAATCTTGGCGATTTCACCGTAGTTCAGATCCCAATTGTTCTCGTCTGATGCCGCTTTCAGCTGTGAGAAGCCTTGAGCATAAGAAACGATTTTACCCAGATACAACGCACGGCGCACTTTCTCAACAAACTCGGCTTTATCACCACCGAATGGCTGAGCCGTTGGGCCCGTCAGCACTTTAGAGGCCGCAACACGCTGATCTTTCAGTGAAGACAGGTAGCGGGCAAAAACGGATTCCGTGATCAGAGACAGCGGTTCGCCCAGATCCAGAGAGCTTTGGCTGGTCCATTTACCGGTACCTTTATTAGCCGCTTCATCCAGAATCACGTCAACCAGATAGTTACCGTCTTCATCTTTTTTCTTGAAGATATCGGCAGTGATTTCAATCAGGTAACTACTTAACTCGCCTTTGTTCCACTCAGAGAACGTCGTAGCAAGCTCGTCGTTGTTCAGATTCAATGCCTGCTTGAGCAATGCATAGGCTTCAGCAATAAGCTGCATGTCGCCGTATTCAATGCCGTTATGCACCATCTTGACATAGTGACCTGCGCCATCAGCGCCAATGTAGGTCACACAGGCTTCGCCGTCAGCACGCGCCGCAATCTGTTCCAGAATCGGCGCAACCAGTTCATACGCTTCTTTCTGGCCACCCGGCATGATGGAAGGCCCTTTCAGCGCGCCCTCTTCCCCACCGGATACGCCTGTACCGATGAAGTTAAGCCCTTCAGCGGACAGTTCGCGGTTACGGCGAATCGTATCTTTATAGAAGGTGTTACCGCCATCGATCAGAATATCGCCCTTTTCCAGGTAAGGTTTCAGCGATTCAATCGTTTTATCGGTTGCTTCACCGGCCTTCACCATCAGCAGAATACGGCGTGGTTTTTCCAGGGATTCGACAAACTCTTCAACGGTGTAAGAAGGCACCAGTTTTTTACCCGGATTTTCCGCGATAACTTCATCAGTTTTATCGGAAGAACGGTTAAAGATGGAAACGCTATAGCCACGGCTCTCAATGTTCAGCGCCAGATTGCGCCCCATCACCGCCATACCGACAACGCCAATTTGCTGTTTGGACATTAAAGCAACTCCTGTCTGAAGGATAACCTGCCTGCAACGGCGACAACGTCTCGCGTTGCGACCTCGCAAGCAATTTAAAAACAGGCCGACATGGTAACTCAGCTTTGCGTGAGTGGGTAGTGATTGGTTTGATAGCGAAAGCTCACCCAATCGGAACGTATGGCGGGAAAAAGAAAAAACCGCAGAACGATTCAACGATCTGCGGTTTTACAGCGAGTTATCACTCAATATTACTTTTTCAGCAGCGCCTTAATACTTTCTTTAAATTCGGCACCAAACTCAGGATTACGTAATCCATAGGACACAAATGCCTGCGCATAACCCAATTTACGGCCGCAGTTAAAGTTCTTGCCTGACATTTGCACAGCATCAACCTGCTGAGTCGCGATCATATCAGCAATCACATCCGTTAACTGAATACGTCCCCATGCACCAGGGACGGCTTTATCCAGCAGTGGCCAGGCATCGGCAGTTAATACATAGCGCCCAACCGCAGAAAGGTCAGACCCCGTTTCAGATGGTGCCTCAGGTTTTTCAACCATAGACGTAATCGCTGCGGCATCGCCCGGGTTCACCAGCGGTTTGTCACAATCGACGACAGAGTACTCGGGCAACACTTCATAAGGACGATGTTTCACCAGCACCTGACTACGCCCAGTTTCTTCAAAGCGGGAGATCAGCAGCGCCAGATTTTTCTTCGTCTGATCGGCCGTACTTTCATCCAGCACCACATCCGGCAACACCACCACAAATGGACTATCGCCAATAATTGGGCGAGCACAAGAGACCGCATGCCCCAACCCCAGCGTTTCCCCCTGACGAACGTTCATGATCGTTACGCCTTTCGGACAGATAGACTGAACTTCGGCCAGCAGTTGACGCTTGGCACGTTCTTCCAGCAGAGATTCAAGTTCAAACGAAGTATCGAAGTGGTTTTCAATTGCGTTTTTCGACGCATGCGTCACCAGAACAATTTCTTTAATCCCCGCCCTCACACACTCGTTGACGATCTTCTCAATCACCGGGCGGTCAACCAGTGGCAACATTTCCTTAGGAATTGCCTTGGTCACTGGTAACAAATTCATCCCTAAACCTGCTACAGGGATAATAGCTTTCAATGATGTCATGGATTGACTCTCTTCAATCTGATGGTTTTTATCTGGAGAACGATTCTGTTTTTATCGATCACTTTTCACTTAGCAGCGTAATCCCACAACGCCATGCATGACACTAAGATTACACCCAATCTGATACAAAGCGATCTCATGTCTCTGACTTTTTCTGATATGTTGAAATGCTCTATTTTTAAGCACGAGGCCAACAAGGTATATTAGTACCAAAATCATCCGTAGGGTCTATTGAGAAAAGGTCAGAATGCGTCCCTGTACGCTCAAAACGTCATCGACCTGTGTTAGTTTATCTTCAAGCAAAACCGCATAAGCGTTTAAGCACCTTCATGTCTTTCTGTCGCCGTTGTGCTTTCTTTACATCACACTGAAATTGGCCAGAATAGGCAATCTTCCTTTGCTTTTTCATCTAGCTTATTTTTCACCGAGGATTAAGAATTAATCATCATAAATTTGACAACACTTTAGTTGTTTTATTAATAACAATTTCCTCTGAGAAAAATATTTCTGCATGCTTCCGTGCATTATGGCCAAATTTTATAATATCTTCCTCCTTAAGACGAAGGCAATGCTCAATGCAACTAGCCAAGCTTTGCACCGAATGGGGCTCACACAGCCAGCCAGTTTCATTGTTGACAACTGCTTGTCTACACCCAGGAACATCAGAAACAATAGCTGGTCGACCACAGCTAGCAGCCTCAAGAATAGTACGCGGCATTCCTTCACGATAAGAGGGTAAAACTACGATATCAGAGGTATAGATCCAATTTTTTATATCATCGCGATGTCCGACAATCTCAACAACACCTTGATTGCGCCACTCGTTAATAGTTTCTTTACTGAAGGATGTTTTATTGTTGCTATTACAATCCCCAACTAAGACAAATCGACAATTGGGATATTTTGATTTAATATAACCAGCCGCACCGACAAATTCTCTAACACCTTTGTCCGCAATTACACGAGCTATCATTAAAAAACACAACCCTTTCCCAGAAGATATAACCTTTCTCTGGTATGAAAAATCATTCACATTAACACCAGAACCAGGTAGCAAAGTAGAATTATGTTTATTTGCTAACCCGTTAGAGATCGCAAACTGCATATCATCATCATTCTGAAAAAAAATCTCCAAGGCGGTCTTGTTACTTACACCATAAAGATGCCTAGCTAATTTATAACGAACCCCGTCATGCATAAAAGCAGTACCAAGCCCTGAAACATTATTTGCATAGGGTAAACCAATAACTTGACAAGCCAAACCAGAGTATATATTAAGTTTAATGGTGAAATTGTACACAAAAAAAGGTTTTATTTTCTTTAAAAGGAAATAAAGATTAATAAATGTAAAAAACTCCGTTTTAATGGATATACTTTTCCCATTAATTTTTAGTTCTCGAAATTCTGCACCTAATGATGAAAATCTCTCAGAATAACTATCAACGGGTGAAACGCAAATAACACGGTACCCTAAATCTATTAATTTTTTTATTGTACTACGTCTAAAGTTATAAAGATACCATGATGTATTTGCCGTTAAAACAATCGTTTTTTTCTGACTCATATTAACCATAAACTCAATATATATCTTAACGTGAATAAATCGTTAGTTAAGGGAAGAAATTTAGCGTAAAAAATAAAGCTGCCTTCACCACTAAAATAGTGGTGAAGGGGCAATAAAAATCAAAAATAAACCATACTCATTATTTGAAGAACGATATATACCAAGGAATGGCTTGTTCAAGCCCGTCTTTTATAACATACATTGGCTCATATCCAAGCAATCTCTTCGCCTTAGAAATATCGGCTTGTGAATGGCGCACATCCCCTATTCTAAATTCAGCATACTTAGGTTGTAATCCAACAATGATATTGTTTTTTTTTAGGGTATCCTTGATCGCATAAAACAATTGATTCAGAGATGTTCTGTCACCAATAGCAACATTATAAATCTGATCTTTAGCTTCATCAGATGCAACCGCAGCCAGTATATTCATTTGAATAGTGTTTTCAATATAACAAAAATCTCTACTCGTCTCTCCATCACCATTAATAACAACAGGTTCATCTTTGATCATAGCTGATACCCATTTGGGGATCACTGCCGCATAGGCCCCATTAGGGTCCTGGCGTTTACCAAATACGTTGAAATAACGTAATCCAATACATTTAAAGCCATAGCATCTAGAGAAAACTTGAGAATATAACTCATTAACGTATTTTGTCACTGCATATGGGGATAGTGGGTTACCAATATTTTCCTCTACTTTTGGTAACGCTGGATGATCACCATAGGTAGAACTGCTAGCTGCGTAGGTAAAACTTTTGACCCGCGCATCTCTTGCAGACACTAACATGTTTAAAAAACCAGTAATATTTACTGAATTGGTATTAATGGGATCATTTAACGAACGAGGTACGGACCCCAAGGCAGCTTGATGTAGTATATAGTCAACACCAACAACAGCCTGCTGGCAGGTTGTTAGATCGCGGATGTCTCCCTTTATAAATTTAAAATTCCCCCACTGCTTTTGACTAACCGATCTTTCTACTTCATCCAAATTATGCTGGTGTCCAGTAGAAAAATTATCTAATCCAACAACGATTTGATCTAGCTTTAATAAATGCTCCAATAAATTAGATCCAATAAAACCAGCCACACCAGTAACCAACCAAACCTTGGGATGTTTTACCAATGTGGCCAGAACAATCTCATATTTCATAATATGCTACCTCTATCCCAGATTAAAGACGCAAATCGGATTCGTTTGAATTCAGAATATATTTTAAATCGTAAATCACATGGTTAGGTTTAGCATATTTTTTTATCCCATCCACACCTAACTCCCGAAAAACATCATGTGCGACGGCCAAGATTATTGCATCATAATGACCTACAATCGGATTAGCTTTTAATTTTACATTATATTCATCATAAGCTTCTTCATTATTTACCCAGGGATCATAGATATCAGGATAAATACCATATTCAATTAACTCATTAATAATATCAACAACTTTTGTATTTCTAATATCAGGGCAGTTTTCTTTAAATGTCAATCCCATAATTAATATATTAGCCTTGCTAAAATCTATATTACTCTTAAGCATTCCTTTTACTAACTGGGAAGCAATATATTTCCCCATATTATCATTAATACGACGCCCAGCTAGAATAACCTCTGGATGATAGCCGATTGCTTGTGCTTTATGTGTCAGATAATAGGGATCAACACCAATACAATGCCCCCCAACTAACCCTGGACGAAACGGCAAAAAGTTCCATTTTGTTCCTGCTGCAATTAAAACCTCTTCAGTGTCTATTCCTAGCTGGTTAAAAATTACTGCAAGCTCATTAATCAACGCAATATTAAGATCCCTTTGCGTGTTTTCTATAACTTTTGCTGCTTCCGCAACTTTTATTGAACTAGCCTTATGAGTTCCAGCTGAAATGATAGAACGATATAAAGAATCTACAAACTCAGCGACTTCAGGTGTCGATCCAGAGGTTACTTTTTTTATCGTAGTTACCCTATGAGTTTTGTCACCTGGATTTATTCTTTCCGGACTGTATCCTGCGTAAAAATCTACATTAAACTTCAATCCAGACACTGTTTCAATAATAGGGATGCACTCTTCCTCTGTAGCACCTGGGTATACTGTTGACTCGTAAATCACTATGTCACCTTTTGAGATCACGCCCCCCAAATACTTAGATGCATTAATAAGGGGACTCAAATCAGGTCTTTTGTAGTCATCAATAGGAGTTGGTACTGTTACAATATATACATTGCATTCCTTAACATCATCTATACTAGAGGTGTATTTTAATTTCTCAGCACTTTTTATTTCTTCAGAAGAACATTCTAGTGTTGAATCGTTACCTTCATTCAACTCCAATATTCTACTCTTATTTATATCAAAACCAAACGTTCTGTATTTTCTACCAAATTCAACAGCTAATGGTAATCCAACATAACCTAAACCCACGATGCAAATATGTATATTTTTCAATAAATTCATAACATTTACCTTAACAAGAATATAATATCAAATACAATTTACTTTATGAAAAGATATTGAATTTAATATTTTAAATATTTCTGGAGCAGTGACTGATGTATTATATAATTTCTCAACCTTCATGCGAGCATTGGTTCCCATTCTAGTCCTTAGAGAAGTATCGCGCCCTAAAGTTTCCAAACTAGCACTCCAATCTGTATCGTTTTCTGCTAAAAAACCAACATCAGCCGTAACTATATCTTTATTAACACCGACAGGTGATCCAACAACGGGACGCCCGCAGGCCATATATTGAATTAACTTATAACCACACTTACCTCTTTCCCATGGTTCATCAGGTAATGGCATAATTCCAACATCTATTGAAGCCAATAACTCAGCTTCACTTTCTTCTGACCATTGATGCTGTTCCAACGGAACAGGACAATTATTCAAATAAGGAGCACCTATTGTTACTAATCGAACATTAAGTTCTTTAGGCAATCTATCAAGCACGTTCATCATTGGTTGAAGATATTTACTGGTACTAGGAGAACCGATCCAGCCAATCCTATATTCATCAACATTCTGAGAAACAGAGGAAAAGGAATATTTATCTATATCTATCACGGTTGGCACATAGACAATGTTTTTTGCACCATGACTTTTCATATAATCATAGAGATAACTGTTCCCAACAAGAACACAATAAGAATTCTTAAGTAAAGAATCTAATTTATTAGTCAGTAATTTCCTAATGAATGGTACCGAATGAAGATCATAATTATGAAAAATAGCATCATCATAATCAACTATATATGGTATTTTAGATGATATTAAGATACGTTCGAAAAAGGCAGGCAATAACGGTAAGGTTTCTTTTTCTATCCATAAAACATCAAATTTATTTAACCTCAACAGCCTAGAGATCCTACGCACGTAAGAATAAAAAACTGTTATTAATGAGCGTGTGTTATATTTGTAGAGTTGATCTAAATATTTAGCATCGAACAACGGCGAGACCGTAACTTCGTATCCATTCTCTGAAAAAAATGGAATATACTGAAATGATCTTAAACGACTACTGGCACCATTGATATCATATCGAGATAATATCAATAATTTCTTATCAGTCATTTTTAAAACCTTTTTTTATTATAGTTGGTAAATTCCCCCAAAGCATTTGGTAGCCTAACAGAGTGTCTTTTATTTCTTTTTTAGAAAAGTGAGAAATAGCAAAAATTAATCTAGGGAACGGTTCTACGAACATAGTTAACAAAATGACCCATAGTGCATCGAGCTTAGAAAAGTGCTTAAAACTATAAATGATCCTGCTCTGTAAGGAATAAAATAAACGTAGGGCTTTAACTTTTTCCGAAGTCCCCCCTCCTTTATGAAAGGCTGTAGCTTCTGAATAATAATAAACCTTCCATCCGGCGTTTGATATCCTTAATGATAAATCAAGATCTTCTAAATAAACAAAAAATCTTTCATCAAATCCCTCTAGTTTCTCAAAGACATCTCTCCTCATGAAGTAATATGCTCCGATGCAATGATTAACTTCTCTACTGGAAAGATGATCAAAATCTCGCATAACAATATAAGGGAATGTCCTAGGGAATACTTTCGACAACCCAGTAGAGTGACCGAAATAAGTAATTAAAGAGGGGAAATAAGTACAGCACTTTTGTATTAAACCAATTTCATTACTAAGTCTAACGCCACAAACTGCTATTTTTTTATCTTTAGCAAATTGTGACATCATAAATTCCATTGTTTTCCGTAGGGTATCGTCTAGCAACTTCGCATCAGGATTTAAGAAAAGAATAAAATCTGATTTTAAATTCGAAGCACCAAGGTTACATGCTTTGCCAAAGCCTAGGTTAGTATCAGATAAAATCACACTCAGTTTCTCTTCATTTTTTGGTAAATAAGAAATAGAGTCATCTGTTGAGTTGTTATCAACGACAACTATCTTATCTACATAATTCATTCCATATTCAAAAATAGAATTAACACAATCGAGTAACTGTTTGCCTGAGTTCCAATTAACTATCACGATCGATGTTTGCATACTTACCCTTTATTATAAAAGCAGAAACCAATATAAACAAAAGTTGTGTAACACCATTAATACCATAAAGATATACATCTTTAAAATTACCAACAAAAATAAAAAACAAGACAAAAAAAACAATATGTTTTATTTTTTTATCTTTCAGTTTTTTCGCAATAATGAAGCAAGTGACATAGGGTAGAAATAAAATCGGGATAGCAATAAAGCCACCAAAAAATATCATTAAAACGTAACCAACATCAGAATCTATATACTCAACATTATCTCCGCGACCAAACGTTCCCATACCAAAAAGTATATCTATTGGGTTTTTGGGAAGAAAATACATTGTATCAAATAAAACCCCTGTAGAACCAGATTCTATTTTTCCTGACTTATACATATTAATGAATATTTCTAAAGCCCATCCTGCGATACCAGTGATTTGCTCCCATGGCACTATTATTAAAACAGTAGTCATACTAATACAAAGAACAGAGAAAAGTATAAAAATCATCTTTTTAAAGCTTACGGGGCTATTGGGAATAAAAAAAATAGCCACAACAACACCAATAATTAACATTATTCCCAATCGCCCCGAAATTAACGTTCCCAATAGTAAAATTGCAGAACATATAACACCTAACATATAATTTTTTATGTTGTTATGAGGCGAAGTATTTGCGAAACGGAAAATACATAATAAAAAAATCATTGCATTAAACACCGACAATATAGAAGCTCCAGCATAAAAAAGCCCAGATGATCTGTATCCTTGTTGTAGGTGTGTTATGTTATTTTCGTTAGTAGAAATAAAATTATAAAAAAAATCAGATACCTTAGGGAAGAGTAACATCAGTATTGCGATAAAAGAGTTTATTACTCCAATGAAAATTAAATCACTAACTAGAATATTTTCAGCTTCGGCACCATAAACTTTGAAATATAACCGCACTATCTGCATTGACGAAACGAACAAAGCAGATCCAATAAGGATTAATTTCAAAACAAACCATTCTACGGCACCATATAAGATAATAACTATTAAAGAGTAAAATATAGCGATTAAAAAAGAGAATAATATAAAAAACTCACTCTTGCTTGGTGAAGTACGTAATGTATTGAATAAAAATAAAAATAAAAAAGGAAATATTGATATATAAGGAGTCGTTATTTCAATGCTAAATAAATTGATTTTTGCAGGAATGATAAAAAAAATCAGCATTAAAAACAATAGAGGCCTAACCACCCGACTAATCGGCATCATATGTTCATTTTCCTTGAGATAACATAAAGATGGAAATATTATTTGTAATATTTAACGAATACTAAAGAATAAAATCAAGGTCAAATAAGTTTAACGATTTTTAAAAATATCAATTTCATTCGAAAAAAATAATATAATAATTTCCTATATGTTCTACTCAGAATATTTCGCCCATACCTTAAATCATACGCATATGATTTAAGGTACAATTTTGATATTCCATGGAAATCATCTTTATATTTAAAATTAACCTTTGTCATTTCATTTTCAATTCCCTTTAAATAAACCGGCGTTGATGAAGCATTGTCACCATGGATCCTATAACATGCTATCGTATTCTCCGAAAAACCAACATTGCACTTTGATATTAGTCGAAGATAAAAATCTCGATCCTCTGCTTTCAAACCTACTTGGTAATATCCTATAGCGCGATATACTGAACTTTTTAATAATAGTGCCGGTCCCGGAACCGTCCAATTCATGACCAATTCATCGTGAATATATTTAGATTTCATTCCAGTTTTAAAGGCTTTTCTATAATCAAAGAAAGAACTATGGAATAATATTTCCCCATCCATATCTATAACATGACAATCACTAATTAAAGCATCATATTTATTTTTTTTTATTTCTTCAACTGCATAATCTAGAGAGTTATCTATCAAGAAATCGTCGCTTGCTATTAAGTAACTATATTCAGAGGTTATTTCTGAAATACAGCGATTTAGTGTTAAACAGACACCTTGATTTGTATCATTTATTAATAGTTTGTAATCCAGTCTATTTGAATTCTTTTCTTTTAATTTCCTTAAAACTCTATCAGCGACATCATAACTATCATCAGCTGAACAATCATCACAGACAATTAACTCTATATTACCGCTGTAAGCATCACATATGCTTACTAAACATTTTTCAACATATAATGAATGATTGTAGACAGGAACCAAAACACTAATCTTCATATTTAAAACCTGATTAAAACAATGGAAAAGGTGTTAGGATTAGAAAATACAGTTTTATTTATCATCTATCCCAAAATACATTTACCCTTTTAATCCGCGCTGGACAGCCAGCAATGAGTGAATTTGGAGGGTATTTATTATTAACATATGATTTCGCACCTACAATTGAACCACTTCCGACCTCACTTCCTGCGGAGACAGTTACACCTTCACTAATCCAAACATTATTCTCGATAGCAATAGCTTGTGATTTTATCTTCCCATTTATTTTATGATTTGAGGTATCCGTGATATAGCACCCCCAAGAAATAATAGTACTCTCACCTATACTGATTTCCTTGGAACATATTATTATAGAATTACAAGTTATTCCAGAAACCTTTCCATCACCACCACCACCAATATATAAATTTGCGCCTTTTTCAACAATTATCTTAACTCCATCCCCTAAAAAAAACCTTTTGTTAAAATTGACCTGACAGTTATCAGAAAAGGAAAGTACAGTCGTATTATTACCAGAGAAAAAATCTTCAAATATTATTGCTACCTTTTCAGTTGATTTTATTACACAGTTACTAGATTTATTAACTACTACTTTAAATACATTTTTTGAAAAAAAAACCCGGGGATATAGAGTAAGCCCAAAAAGATGCATACTTATATACCACGAATAAATATACTTATACATAAATATAAATACTCCCATCACTGGTTTCTCTTTGAGAGTTAATATAAAAAAATAAAATAATATATGATTTACCTTTAAATTCTTTATTTTTTCCTTTAACTTAAGGATGTTTTTTTTCATATCATTTATCGCAACCATGGTTTTACAAAAAAGATAATATATAACATGCAAATAGTATAATTAATCAAATAAGCTAAATTAGCTCCTAGAACACCGAACATAGGAACAAGGACACATGACAAAGATACAAAAACAATAGAAAAAATAATTTCGGTTGAAATAAACCATTTAGTACAACCACGAGACAACATAGGGTAGGCATACAACCAACTAATTATTTTAATCACATCCCCTATTAGCTGAACTGCGAAAAGATCTCGAGATGAGCGAAATGCCTCAGTAAATAATATTGTAATAACAAAATCTCGTAGCAGGTAAATGGAAAATGCCATTACCCCAACAAGTGGTAAAATTACTTTTACGGTTTGGTTAATTTCATTGCGTATAGATGCAGGATCTTTGAGAGACGATAACTTTGGTAAATAATACGTACCCAATGCCATTGTAATAACCCCGAGGTATACTTCTGATATCTTCCACACTGCCTGCCATTGCCCAGCTTGTTCCCATCCTACCTCTGCAACTAAAATTTTGCGAACCAACACTAATGCGATCGGTACCGTTAGCGCAGTGGTGATCGCCATCAGAATATAACCACCGATAGCCTTACGCTGTGTGCTTACGTTCCATTGCCACCAATAGCGAACTTTCAACCAAGGCTGGCGTAATGATGAAAACAACATGACAACACCGATAAGGCCTGTTTGCATTGATGCAGCTAACAAAGCGCCCTGCAAGTTCTTTTGAACTATAAGGGTTACCATCACAACACCAGATATAAATACAGCTCCAGCTCCCATAAGAACATAGCGTATATATAATTGCTGGCCATTAATTACTGAATTAATTAAATTTCCTATAACAGCAAAAGGAAGCGCTATAACTGTAACGCTTATTAGCCAAGAGTATCCGCTATTGGAAAATAGCCATTGAGAAAAATACTCAGATAGCAACAATCCTAACGGCATGATTACTCCCAACAGGAGCAAAGCCCACTGTAAACTTGCGCTCCACCAAGGGGCGCAAGCATCAAATCCTCTATCTTTATACTCAGCTGTATAACGTATTACTCCAGCGCCAGTTGAGGCATTAACTATCCCTGTAAGTGATGCAACCGTACTTTGCACTTGCCCTAACAATGCAATGCCTGTAGGCCCCGTATACACTGCTACAACTTTAGCAATTACGAATCCCACTAACATCCTCATCATGGTAAGTCCAGCAGTCATCGCGGTGACTTTAAATATTTTTTTCATACAGAAAACCGTTAATTTTTTCAATAATATAATTGACTTGGTCGTTCTGCATTGTCGGATCTATTGGTAACGATAATACTTCCTGATGAATACTCTCTGTGATAGGAAAAGAGTTCTTGTTAAAACAAGGATATGCTTTTTGTTTGTGGGGAGGGATTGGATAGTGGATTAGTGTTTGTATCTGATTTTCTTCCAGATAGGATTGAATTTCATCTCGGCATTGACATTTCACAACAAATAAATGCCATACATGTGCAGCATCATTAGGAGAAGATGGTAATGTTACATGAGCATTCCTAATGCCATTCATGTACATATTAGCAATTTCTTTCCTTCTAGAGTTCTCTTTATCCAAATGGTTGAGTTTTACGTGTAACATAGCTGCTTGAATTTCATCCATGCGGCTATTAACACCACGATATATATGTTCATATTTTTTGTGAGAACCATAGTTTCTCAGTGCTCTAACTGTTTGTTCTAATTCATCACAATTAGTTGTAATAGCACCTGCATCTCCTAATGCACCTAAATTCTTACCAGGGTAAAAACTAAATCCCGCCGCATCCCCCCAGTTACCAACTTTACGGCCGCTAATACTAGCACCATGGGCCTGAGCACCATCTTCTAGAACTAATAAATTGTATTCATTTGCTATATCTATTAATTCTGGCATAGGGGATATCAACCCATATAAATGAACAGGTAAAATAGCCTTAGTCTTAGAGCTAATAGCCGTTCGGACATTATCTGGACATAAATTGTAAGTTACGGGATGAGGTTCAATAAGAATTGGCGATAAGTTATTTTCAGTAATTGCCAGAATAGATGCTATATAAGTATTAGCTGGAACGATCACCTCATCGCCATCATTCAGTTTCCCAAGTTCTTTCCAAGCCCGAAATACAAGGATTAATGCATCCAACCCATTAGCTACCCCAATGGCATGTTTTGTACCACAATATTTAGCAAATGATTTTTCAAAATCATTTAGCTCAGAACCATTGATATACCAACCGGAATCAATTACTCTTGCACATGCCTCTTTTAATTCATCTTTATATTGTTCATTAATGTTTTTTAAATCTAAAAAATTAATCATTTATATCATCCATCATCTTAATCACTCGAGCTGGGTTACCAACAACAACACTATTTGGAAGGACATTATTAGTAACCACGGAACCAGCGCCCACAATACAATGCTCACCTAAAACCAAGCCAGGCAATATTGCTGCGTTCGCCCCTATTGATGCTCATTTTTTTATTATTGTATTCAAAAATTTTTCAGTTTTTTTTTGAACGTGGTCTTTTATCATTAGTAAATTTCACGCTAGGCCCCACAAAGACATTGTCCTCTATACGTATCCCATCCCAAAGATATACTCCACACTTTATAGTGACATTATCACCAATAATTACATCATTCTCTATAAAAGTATGGGCACAGATATTACAATTCGTTCCAATCACAGCGCCCTTTAATATAACAGAAAACTGCCAAAAATTTGTTCTTTCGCCGATATTATTCGAGTAAACATCGCTGAGAGGATGAATAAACATTATTCTATACCTTAGCTAAATCGATGAATTCATCATAATTCCTTATATAATCTGATTCATCATAGAATCTGTCAGCTAATACCAGTAGTACACAATCCTCTGAAAAATCATACATTTCCCTCCACACAAAAGATTCAATTAACAACCCCTGTGCTGGATTGTCTAATAATAACTCTATCTTTTCATTGCCATCATCGAGTAAGAATCGACACGAGCCTCGTACCGCTACTGCCACCTGTTTAAGTTCTTTGTGTGCATGAAAGCCACGTCTAACATTTTTTTTCGTGCTAAATAAATAATAAACGCGTTTAATCTCAAAAGGAATATTTTGATCCTGTTCTAAAGCAATCAAAGAACCTCTGTCATCACCATGAGTCTGAAGCTGAATTATTTTAATCTGCATAGAGAATTACTTCCTTAGGCTAAACACTATTTAAAGCAATCCGTATTCTTTATGAAAGATGCATTTTTGTCTTTTTCAGATAATAGAACACTTCTTAGGGGCCAAATTATATTTAAGTCTTGATCATTCCATCTAATGCTTCTTTCACTTTGAGGAGCATAATAATTTGTAGTCTTATAAAGAAACTCAGCCGACTCACTCAGTGTAACGAATCCATGAGCAAATCCTTCGGGAATCCAGAACTGACGCTTATTTTCTGCAGATAAATGAACTCCGACCCACTGACCAAAGGTTGAAGACGACTTACGGATATCTACTGCTACATCGAAAACCTCTCCCTCAACACATCTGACCAACTTACCTTGTGCGTGTGGTGCTAGTTGATAGTGTAACCCTCTAAGAACCCCCTTAGTTGACTTAGAGTGATTATCCTGTACAAAATCAACTGAATAGCCAATTGCTTCTTCAAATTTTTTCTTATTAAAACTTTCGAAGAAAAAACCGCGTTCGTCACCAAATACAGCTGGTTCAATAATTTTCAGATCGGTGATTTTTGTATCAATAATTTTCATAATTTATCACTTAATTATATAAATGAACATTTTCCAGAGCATTAATCCAATGACTTGGTTTAATGCCAAAAACTTGGTTTATTTTTTCACAGCTAAGTTTGGAATAACTAGGTCGCTGTGCTGGGGTAGGATAATCTTGCGTAGTCAATTGAGATAATACAGGCTTATTATTTAAAATTTTCTTTTCAATTGCTAAGTCAAAAATTTTATCTGCGAATCCAAACCAGCTGATATAAGGCATTCCACTAAAATGAAAAATACCCCAGGCATTAAAATCAGGAGACTGTGTTTTTTCAGCTATAAGGATTAATGCGTCAGCGATATCGCCCGCATAGGTCGGTCCGCCAAACTGATCAGCAACAATACCTAATGACTCACGCTCTTTTCCAAGCCTTAGCATGGTTTTGACAAAATTATTTCCATCCTCACCAAATACCCAAGCAGTTCTTAATATAATATGGCGCTGACATGCGGCAGCAACAGATAACTCACCTTCGAGTTTACTTTTTCCGTATACACTTTTAGGGTCAACAGAATCTGACTCAACATAAGGAACATCGCTTTCGCCATTAAATACATAATCAGTAGAAATGTGTAGTATCGTAGAATCAATACTGTGTGCAGCTTCAGCCAAATATAATGGACCATCACGATTAATCTTGTACGACAGTTCAACTTCATGTTCTGCTCTATCGACGGCAGTATGCGCTGCAGCATTAATGATCACATCAGGCTTAAAATCTGTGACGGTTTTAAAAACTGCGTTTCGATTTGTTATATCTAATACATCGCGATCAATAGCCAAAATGTCAGCATTGCCAGTTAAGTGCTCGACCAAGCGGGTCCCCACTTGCCCGTGTGCACCTGTAATTAATATTTTCATTTTGACTCTCAAGAAATAATAGGTTTAAGCAAAGATATCAGATAATTTCCGTAATCATTTTTGAGCATAGGTTCAGCGCGTTTGACCAGTTCTTCAGCACTTAACCATCCTTTTCTCCAGGCAATCTCTTCCAGACAAGCAATTTTTAGTCCCTGGACATGTTCGATCGTTTCAACAAAGGAAGATGCCTCATGCAGGCTTTCATGCGTACCAGAATCAAGCCACGCAAAACCGCGCCCTAATAATTCTACATTAAGGCTGCCATCATCCAGATACATTTGATTCACAGCAGTAATTTCAAGCTCACCACGGCTAGATGGTTTAACCGCTTTTGCAAAATCAATTACGCGATTATCGTAGAAATAAAGCCCAGTAACTGCCCAATCTGATTTTGGATTTTTGGGCTTTTCTTCGATAGAAATCACTTTATTGCTACTATCAAATTCTACAACACCGAAACGTTCTGGATCTTTCACACGATAACCAAACACAGTAGCGCCACTGCCGTGACTAGCAGCCTGAGCAAGGGTGCGAGAGAATGACTGTCCATAGAAAATATTATCTCCGAGGACTAAGCAACATGTGTCATTACCGATAAAAGATTCACCAATAATGAAAGCCTGTGCTAATCCATCTGGACTCGGTTGGACTGCATATTCGATATTGATGCCGTATTTTGAACCATCACCTAACAGGCGAATAAAAGAACTGCTATCTTCTGGCGTTGTAATAATTAATACATCACGGATATTAGCAAGCATTAGTGTCGACAGCGGGTAATAAATCATTGGTTTGTCATAAACAGGTAAAAGCTGTTTTGAAACACCAAGCGTAATAGGATAAAGGCGTGTACCTGATCCACCGGCTAATATAATACCTTTCACTAGTTATCTCCTGAATATAAGCATTTACGAGAGATTAATTATTCATCACCCATATCGCTACATTTCATCATTTACTATTCTATAACAAAAAATTAATCACTATTAAATTACATAAGCGTATAAATATCAAACGCGACTTATCAGTGTTTGATATTAAAAACATCAACACTCAAGAGTAATAAAATATATAATTGCGGAAAAACAAGGCAAATACAATGATTGAAAAATATAAATATTTATTAATTATGGCACCTGCTAAATATTTTAGCGGATGCCATGTAACTCAATTATTTTTCAGATTTATAATCATAAGTATAATAATGATAATTACCATACCCATAATAACTCGCCGCACGCTTAACAATGGCGTTAAGGATCACACCTTTAATTTCAGTACCATTTTGTTCAAAGCGACGAATGCTCACTTCAATTTCTTTTACCGTATTCATCTCAAAACGCGCCACTAGCAACGAAGTCCCTGCATGACGACTAATAACCGCAGCATCAGTGACTGCCAAGATTGGGGGCGTATCCAACAACACCAAATCATAATGCTCTCCTGCCCATTTGATGAACTCCGCAAAGCGGCTATGCATCAATAATTCAGAAGGATTCGGTGGCACCTGCCCACGGGGAATAAAATCCATGTTTTCCACAGCGGTTTTGCGCACGCTTTTTGTCACATCGCACTGGCCGGATAAAATATCAGACAGGCCATCCGTACCATGGGTTCCCATTAGCTCATGGGCATAACCTTTACGCATATCACAGTCAACGATAAGCACACGCTGTCCCGACTGCGCAATTACCGCCCCCAAGTTAGCGCTGACGAATGTTTTACCGATTGCTGGGCTGGCGCCGGAGATCATCAGCACATTGTTTTTCGCTTCCATCATGGCAAAATGCAGACTGGTACGCAGGCTTCTAATCGCTTCAATCGCCAAGTCCGCTGGATTACCGACTGCCAGCAAATCCGTTGCCCGCGTATTGCCTTTCTTATTTTTTTTGCCTAGTAAAGCTCGGTCTTTTTTCTGTTGCCATTCGGAAAGTGGCACACTGGCATACACATTAATACCTAGCTCTTCCAGTTGTTCGGGGCTTTCTATGCCTTTATGCAATAGCGTTTTCAGTATGACAAAAGCGGTTGATACCATTCCCCCCAAGATCATTGCCAGTAGAACAATTAAGGCCTTTTTAGGCTTCACCGGCTTTGGCTGAATAACAGCATTGTCCACAATACGTACGTTACCGACGGTGCTGGCCTTATTAATGCTGAGCTCTTGCTGTTTATTCAGCAGTTGCATATACACTTCTTGCCCAGCCTGAACATCCCGCGTGAAACGTAAGATCTCTTGCTGGGTTTTCGGCATTGCCCCTATACGCTTATTAAGTTTATCGCGTTCCTGCTCCAGCGTTTTACGCTTTTCCATCAAAGCACGGTAGGCAGGGTGCTCGCGGGTATAGAGCTTTGAAATTTCTGCTTCTTTAAACGTCAGTTCATTCAACTGCGCTTCAACTGCGACAGTCGTATCCAGTACCGCCTTTGCTTCTAAGGAAAGATCGACCGATTCATTCTGTTGGCGGAACTGATTGAGCTTATTTTCAGCCTCATTAAGTGAACTACGTACATTCGGCAACTGCTCTTTTAAGAACTCTAAACTCTTGCCTGCTTCTTCGGATTTACGCTCTACGTTCTGTTGCAGGTAATTTTGGCTAATGCTGCTCAGTATTTTGGTCGTCAGTGTCGGATCGTCACCTTCCAAACTAAGCGCTAATACGCCCGTGTCTTTTCCTTTATCCGCTACGCTGAAATTATCTAGCAAACCATTAATCGCCGTTAACTGATTCAGCTTTTGAATACGGAAAATAGTACCCGGCTCAGCTTCAATATCACTGACTAATAATGTAATGCCATTATAATTTTCTAACTGACCGATGCTGCCAGTGAATTTCACCGTATCGCCCGCTTGCACGACGTATTGTTGGTTAGGCAACACTTCAAGTGACAAGACTTCATCCTGCCAGGACGCCGGTACATCAAGCCGAGAGACGGCGATTTTTCCCGGTTCATTGCCCACCAACCGAGCGATACCCTTACCGACTAACGGAAAATACTTTTGCCGAACGCTAATATCCAACGCCAGATCGTTTACCGTTTTGCCGATCACCATACGGGATTTAATCAGTTCAATCTCTGCAGCTGATTGCGGCTTGGCATCCGGCAACATGCTGGAAATATCATTTAATAGCGAATTACCAGAGTTTTGCTCCACCTGAATCAACGCATCGGCTTTGTAAACGGGCGTGGCCAGCATGGCATACATAATGCCTAAAACGGTAAACACCGCCGTCACACCAATAATCAACCAGCGGTTATCCAGCAATGTCCCTAATAAACGCCCTAAATCGATCTCATCTGAATTGGTTTCAGATACTTTTACTGAGGTTTTCTCTGTCATCGGATTCTCTGACGATTAACGATTTAATGCCTGCGCCCATTTTTGCGCAGACTGCTCAAGTTGTGAGTAAACGAATTCAAATGCTTCGCGGCTTTTACGATAGGGATCGGCGATTTCCTGCTGATTCAGCCAGTGACCAAATAGCATGGTTTTACCTCGCACCTCTGGTGCGATGCGGCTTACCCCATCAATATGCCCTTTCTCCATCACCAGAATCAGATCGTACTGACGGCATAAGGCAGAAGTTAACTGCTGTGCCTCATGGCCTTTGAGGGAAAGGAGGTGATCGCTTGCCACCTCGGTTGCCATGCCATCAGCCGGCTTTCCCACCAATGCCCCTAACCCAGCAGACGCAATTTTTTTCGTTGGCAACGCCTGTTTCAACAGTCGTTCTCCGGTTGGAGAACGACAAATATTGCCCACACACACCACCAATATTGAATCAAACATAATGTTCTCTACGGCCAGTTACGAATACGTAATGTACCTTCGGTCAATTCATTAAAGCCGGAAATGGTCGGTACAAGTTGGCTGATAACGCGGTTCCAGCGAACGAGCGGCGCCGTGGTGACATACACGATGTCATACGGCTGCAGCTTGAATTCTGTGCCCATTACCATCGCTGTGGCATCTTTGGCATTAAGCTGGTAGATGTCTGCCAGTTTTGGGCCTTGCGTGCCACGTAGTGAACGGATTACAAAAATGCCCGTGGCATCAGAAAATGTCTGATCTATCCCTTCCGCATTACCCAAGGCTTCCGTCAGCGTCATACCACTGCGGTCCATTTTGAGGGTACTTTGCTTTTTCACTTCCCCCATCACAAAGACTTTCAGATCGTCATTGCGGGGAATATAGAGGATATCGCCAGGGTAAAGCAGATGGTTTTGTGAAAGGTCGCCGTTTTGCATCAGCGCTTGAAGGGAGAGCCGTTGTTCTTTGCCATTGTGGGTTAGCACAATATTACGCCAGTCGGCATTTTCCGTTAGCCCGCCCGCTTTGTTAATTGCATCCAGCACCGTCAATGGCACATTGGTAATGGGCTGTTGGCCTGATGTCGTCACTTCACCCGTCACGTAGGCTTTCTGTGAGCGGAAGGCGGCAATGCTGACATCTACCTGCGGGGACTCTATATATTGCGCTAAACGACCCATTATTTGATCGCGAACTTCAGTGACCGTTTTACCCGCGACGCTCACTTTACCAATATAAGGATAAAAAATCGTACCATCGGAATGTACCCAGTTACCGGTATCTGCTGCAGTCCGGTACGTCCCTGCTGGGGTCGTCAATTCTGGATGATCCCACACGGTGACCATGATGACATCACCAATACCGATGCGGTATTCATACCCCTGCAATTCCTTTTCCAAAGCAGGATTAGCTTGCGCTATTAGTGGTTTAGGTCGCATCTTCTCCACTAAATAAGGGGTTAGTGGGTAAACATTGACCAGTTTATCGATATTGAAATCTGCATCTTGCTGTTCAACGACGTTTTTACCGCTAGTAGAAAGGTGGGAACCAGGAACTAGGGTACAACCGCTCAATAGCGCTACCGACACCATCAAGGGCATCAATTTTCGTTTGTGCTTCATCATCCTGTCTATGCCATCGCTCTTGATTGAATATTGCGCAAATCCCTACAAAATAGCTCATTATTATAGAGAATAAGTTATTAGATTAACCCATGGTCTACGGTGTTAAATGCTGACAATTCACCGTTTTAACGGTGTTGTACCATTTTTTTCCACGATCGTTACAGCAGAATGCGGATCGCGAGTGGTTTTCCGAAACCATGTCAACACACGCCATATCCGACTAATCATCCAGAAGTAACCGCAAAAAACCATGAGGAATACACTAAGCATAATAGACTCAGCGATGCCAATACGCTCGCTAAGAATTCCTATCGCTGAAAATAGCATCGCTACAAGAAGAATAGCGACCAGCGCCTGATGCGGAGTAAGGCCTGCGCGCATTAAGATATGGTGCAAATGCTCACGGTCAGGTTTAAACGGGCTATCGCCACGTCGAACACGGCGAACCATAATTGTCACCATATCCATGAGTGGGATAGCGATAAGCCAGAGCGCAGTCACCGGACGAATAACCGCATTTTCACCCTGTGTCGCCAACGTCAGTAGCCATATCACCGTAAAGCCGATCAGCGTACTGCCCGCGTCGCCCATGAATACCTTGAATTTACTCCCCCACACTATGCCTAAATTAAGGAAAATATAAGGCAACGTTGCCGCGAGCAGGCACGCGCTCCAGAGCGCTAATTCATTATGGCCACCAAGGTAGAACACAATAGCGAGCGCTCCAAATGTTACGCAGGAAAGCGCTCCCAGTAAGCCATCAATGCCGTCAACCATATTGAAGGCATTGATGGCTCCCCATACGGCAAATAATGTCACCGTGTAGCCAAAGATGCCGAGGAAAAGCTCATATCCGAAGAGAACGTGCCCTAATGTCTCTAAATACAACCCTGCATACATCATTAATCCAGCGACGCCAGCTTGCAGCCCTACTCGGGGTAACACGGGGAGATCAAAACGGTCATCCAGCACCCCAACAGCCAAAAGCGCGGTGGCACAAACCATATAGAGAGAAAAATCGGGTAACCAATTTGGTTGCAAGACGTATAAAACCCATAGGGCAAGATAGATCGATACCCCTCCAACAAGGGGAATATGGCCTTTGTGTTTCTTACGGATGTTAGGTTTATCAACTAAACCCACTTTGATTGCCACTTTTCTAGCTAAGAACAGTGCGGCAAAAGCGCTTAGAAATATCACTATAAATTCTTGCATTTTTACACCATCATCAACCGTTGTATGTTTCTGCACCAGGCACGCTACCGCCCTTGGCTTGTAGCTACCAATGCACTATCAAAGTACGGCCCCAGTCCTGTGGTTTACATTTTTAAATCGTTAAGCTACAGATTTATTATGGTTTTTATTTTAGAGAGAGAGTAAACCATCGACGTGCCCCCTCTCGAGCAGCAAACATACGGCAGTTGACAGACCTGCCATTCCATATCCTCAATGTGAAAGGCAATACTAAACCCAGCCTAAACAACTAACATAGTATTAACCACTCAAGCGGGAGCACAAGGATAAGGTGTTTAGGGAGAGGTTTTTTCGGAATAAGACTACGGGTATCCATTGTGTAAAAACCTCCATAAGTATAAAAAATCAACTAAAAGAACAAAACCAGTCTATTTCAGTCATAAAAGCAGCGGTATGGAACGTAAAACCACAGAATTGTGTGGCTATTCGCAACTGGGCGCCATTCTATGCTCGGATACATAGCGTAATCAAATGTTACGACCTGTATCTCTGCTATGCCGCATAAAATTTTGCTTAAGATCTATTACATTATTTTGTAATGTCAGTAACGCCCCCAATGTGCTGTGCACAAAAAGACAAAAATATGACCTAACTTCTGCTAGCCCTATCCCATAGCAAAGAATATCCCTGCAAATTCTGGTTCATCTGCGCATGCCCTGATACGCTATCGAGGTTATGTTCATTTAAAGGTGAAAAAATAGATATGGAGTGGATCGCTGATCCAACGATATGGGCCGGGTTGACCACGCTGGTTGTCCTGGAACTGGTTCTGGGCATTGATAATCTTATTTTTATCGCCATTCTGGCGGAAAAACTACCAAAAGAGCAACGCGATAAAGCCAGAGTCGTCGGTCTGTTACTTGCCCTGATTATGCGCCTGGGCCTGCTGGCGTCCATTTCGTGGCTAGTGTCTTTGACTACCCCCCTCTTCACGTTCCTTGAGCACACCTTCAGCGCTCGTGATGTCATTATGCTGGTTGGCGGGTTATTTCTACTCTTTAAAGCCACTATGGAGCTCAACGAACGCCTTGAAGGAAAAGATGAGGAGCAGCAAGCTCAACGTAAAGGCGCACGCTTCTGGCCGGTAGTGGCACAGATCGTGGTACTGGATGCCATATTCTCACTGGACTCCGTGATTACCGCCGTCGGAATGACCGATCATCTGCTGGTCATGATGTCCGCCGTGACCATCGCCATCTTGCTTATGTTGCTGGCCAGCAAACCACTGACCCGCTTTGTCGCTGAACACCCGACCATCGTTATCCTGTGTCTCAGCTTCCTACTGATGATTGGTTTCAGTCTGGTCGCGGACGCGTTTGGTTATCACATCCCCAAAGGCTATCTCTACGCCGCGATAGGTTTCTCGGTGATGATTGAGATGTTGAATCAGGTTTCTATGTTCAACCGCCGACGCTTCCTGTCTTCCTCGGTGCCGCTACGCCAGCGTACTGCGGAGGTCGTTTTGCGTATTTTGCGCGGCAACCATGAAGAAGCTGAGCTGGACAACCAAACCTCATCGATGATCGCGGATAACACCCGTGCTGGTCAGGAAGTCTTCAACCTTCAGGAACGCCGGATGATAAAGCGAGTATTGGGGCTGGCACAGCGAACCATTAGCAGCATCATGACATCGCGGCATGATATCGAGTCGGTTGAGCTGGATATTATGCAGGATGCGCTCGCTAAGCTGTTAACGAGTCATCAACATTCCCGGCTCGTAGTAACCGACAGCAATACCTCCGACGAACCGTTGGGTATCGTACATGTTGCCGATTTACTCCAGCAGCAGCTAAACCGCGACCCCTTTAACCTGCGTATTCTGATTCGTCAGCCACTGGTTTTCCCTGAACAACTTTCACTCTTACAGGCATTGGAACAGTTTAGAGAAGGCAGGACACACTTTGCATTTGTCGTTGATGAGTTTGGTTCCATGGAAGGGATTGTCACATTAAGCAACGTAATGGAAACCATTGCAGGCAACCTCCCGCGCGAAGGAGAAGATCGCGATGCACGCCATAGCATTCAGCAGAATGACGACGGCAGTTGGATCGTAAATGGCTATATTCCACTGGAAGACTTAACGATGTATGTTCCGCTGACGCTGGATGAAAAGCGCGAATACTACACATTGGCAGGGCTGTTAATGGAGCACGCACAGCGGGTTCCACAGGTGGGCGATACACTATCAATCGATGGCTATCAATTCACCATTCTGGCAGTGGAAAGTCATCGTATTGTGGAGGTCCGTATCACACCGAACGACGAACCACAGACTGATTTTGAAGTGTGATGAAATAGGGGCTGGGGGATGACTTATCTGTTCCCCTCCCCTGACGGGCAATACATTGATGTTCGAGCAATCCTATCAGACAATAAGAGAATCGTAGGAACGGGGGCTATCACATGTTCGATAAGATCGTTTTGACACTGAAAAAACAGATGCCCGACATCAAAATTATTTATCTCTTTGGTTCCCAGGCTACAGGCAATGCCAGAGCGGACAGCGACATTGATATCGCCATCATGGCTACGAGAGCACTGGCTCCCATTGAACGCTGGGAGCTATCTAATCAATTAGCAAAAGAAGTGGGTCATGACGTCGATCTTATCGATTTATTGCAGGCTTCAACGGTATTAAAAATGGAGATCGTTCGTAACGGCAAGCTGCTTTATGATGCGGAAACAGCAGCGGGGGAATTTGAAATGACAACACTTTCAATGTACCAGCATCTGCAAAAAGAGCGTGCGGATATCATTCGTAGCTTTAATCAGGATCTAAAAGCATGACAGATATTTTGCTCAACAAAAGCAGCACCATACAAAGATGCCTACGTCGTATTCGTGAGGAATTCGATACTGAGGAAGGGTTTCGTCAAAACTTCACCAAGCAAGATTCCGTCATACTTAACATACAGCGTGCCTGCGAAGCCGCTATTGATATCGCTAATTATCTTATCCGTATCAAGCAGCTAGGCATACCACAAAGTAGCCGCGATAGCTTCGCGCTTCTTGCTGCAAACCAGATTATTACGGTTGATCTGTCTGATAACTTGCAAAAAATGGTGGGATTAAGAAATATTGCCGTGCATGACTATCAGGCGCTCAATCTGGATATTGTCATCCACGTTATTTCTCATCGTTTAAGCGACTTTGAACATTTTATCAAACAAATAGCCCGGTACAGCGACAGCCAGCACCTTTAGAGCACATAGCCTAAAGGTGCTGCTGTTTACCTAATTTCTGCTATCAGGCAGGCACCATAATTTCGGTGGCCACCACCACCACAATCAGCCCAACCAGAACGGGAACTGATGTGCGCTTCACTACCTCGAACGGCGATATTTTCGCCATCCCAGCAACGGCAACGACTACGCCGGATACCGGAGAAATGGTACGGCCCAAGTTGGAAGCCTGAAGCATCGGAATCGCCAGATAAGCAGGGTTGATGCCCATTTGCGACGCCAGCTTTGGAATCAGCTCAACAAACGCATAGAACGGCGCATTACCCGAGCCCGTAGTCATCGCAGCCAACATTGTGATCGCAACCAGCACTAACATAATCACCAGCCCGCCGCTACCGAATGACTGCGCAAGGCCAATCAAACCGCTGATAAAGCCAATAGTGCCAAGCCCTTGGGCAAAGACACCCGCAGCGACCAACAGGATGACGACGCTAGAGAAGGCATCGGCCATCCCACGGTAAGCCACATCCAGCCCATCAAACACTTTTTGCGCACTGAACGAACGGACAAATTCCAGCGCCGCGGCCAGCACCATACAGATAACCAGTACAGTGATAATGTGGAGTTCCGGCCCCCATTTGCCATCAAACACCAGCACACCCATGATCGGCGTAAACGGCAGAATGGCGTAAAAACGCGGGGCATCCGTCGTGATCTCGCTGACATCCAGAATCTCATGGCTAACATTCGCTTTGTTATCCAGATAGCGCTGCCAGAAGAAATGCGCGACGGCCATACACACGATCGCCATGATGGAAATAGGCAGCGTGGCCTTAAAGGCAAAATCCACTAATTTCATCTGTGATGCCTGTGCAGCAAGTACCACGTCGCCCGACGTCGGCGACAGGATCAACGCCACAGGGGAAGCACAGATTGCAGCAGCGGCACCGCGACTGATACCGACGTTCACCATGACGGGGAACAGCGTTGCCATCAACAGCACACCGAGTCCCGTGGCCGATGACACCGCCAACGACATCAGACAAGCGACAAAATAGGCCGCGATCATCAGTAAGTAAGGTGAGTTAATCATTTTCAGCGGACGGGAAACCAACTTGACGACGACATCATTGGCACCGATGTGCGTCATATAAGCGGCAAAACCACACAGCACCATAATCATCATGCCGAGATCGCCACCGCGGCTCATCAGCAAAATTTTTACGTATTCAACAATATCCGTTGCGCTCCAGCCTGTCGCCTTCGCGCTGGCTGGCAATACGTTTTTCCCCAGCATGGCACTGATTGCCAAAAGTAAGAGGCCCCCCACCAGCAACACGCCAGTCGCGGAGTACCCTTTTATAATGTAACGACCAACCAGAATCGTTACAGCAACACCAATCAAAAGTTCGAGCATAGTGGGTTCGATACCTGAGTAATAAATTATCTGACAGAAAATTCCCCGGTAACGGAGTAACGCCGCACCGAAAATAGGGAGCGAAGTTTACTGCTTTAGAAAATAAAAAAAGAGAAAAATATTAACATGTAGCATTAAAAAAGAGACACCGAGCACAAAGCCGGTCTGGCGAAGGATGACAAACCAGAGGAAAACGTTAGGGAGACGCTGCTGGTTTGCTGACAGGAGTCAGCAAACCAGCTAAAACGGCGTATTTAGAAAATTAAAGACGATCGAGGAGTTGCTTCAGATCCTTACCCTTCTGGCTTTGCTGATTTTGGCTGGCCCAATCATTCAGGCGTTTTTTCAGCTCGTCCTGCAGGCGTTTACGCAGCAGTTGATCTACCTGTAATTGGTAATTTAATTTATCCCATTCGCCATAGATACGTAACGGAATCGCTGTGTTTTTCAGCACGCTGACTAGCTGCTCATCCCCCTGCCACCCTTGCGTGATAGAGACATTCAAGTTGACGTCACACGTCTGGGCTGGCAAATCGAATTGGCCAGCACCCGTTAGCGACAGCAGCTCTGAGCGGCCATTGAGATCGGTAAGGCGTAACTTACCCGCATTCAATTGTACTTTCCCAGTCAGCTGTTGCAGTTCGGTATAGCGCTCGTAGCGCTCTTGTCCTCGGACATTCCCATTGCTACGCGCAACAGCCATCTGCACCATTTGCTGGATATTCAAACCCTGTAGACGAACGTTATTGCCTTGCAGCGTCGCTGTCCCCTGCCACTGCTGGAGCAACGCAGGTAGCGCAAAACTATTGCCGCTGAACTGCCCCACCATCGACAATTTCCCACTGACCGTCTCAGCGGGCGGCGCAAATGCGGACATCAACTGGGATAACTCAACATCCTTGAGATCTGGCCGTAACGTGATGTTGGTCGATGACTTCGTCACAACTTTACCGGGTAATGAGAAATGTCCACCGCCCAGTTCACCGCTCAAGGTCGTCACATCCAGCAGCCCCGGCTGATTGTCTGCCCGTAGTGTAAATTGGCGGACATCGAGTCCACGATAGATCATCGTCGCGGCCTGTAGCGACAGACGTGCCGTGAATGTCTGTAAGCTGTCTTCTGGTTTGGTTAACCCACTTTCATTTGAAATCACAGGGGCCGATGATTTAGCTGGCACGACAGAGGCATTGTTCTCTTTCACCGACGCGATCCCCAGCAGGGAATCCAAATCCAGCTTCTCAGACAACAGATCCAATTCGTAATGGGGGATATCCCCCAGCGTCACGCTACCGGCACCCGACAGTTGGCTATTATTGGTATTGAGTGAAAGCTGGCTAAACGTGATTTTTTCAGGCTGCTGTTGATAACTTGCCTGAACACTCCCCGTTCCGCTGATACCGTTTGCTGGTATTCCTGCCCCCTGAAGCTGGTAATCTAGCTTGGTAATATTGGCATTGACCTGCTGGGGGAAATGCAGCAAATCGACATCGGCGGCAAGGGAGAAGGCGATATCGCGCTGATCGCGATTGATACGGCTTGATAATTCGATGTTGACCTGACGGTCGCTGTTCTGCTCCATCGCAAGATTAATGTCGCGCACGTTAATCTGTTCATTATTGCTGCGTTGCAGAATCAACAGGCTATCGGCGACTTTGATTTTATCAATATCCAGCCGCCAGTGCCGTTCTTCAGATGGGGTCTGCGATCCCGCAGGGGCAATGGGCGCATTGTTGGCCTGTTTGGCTTCACTTTCCGGCGTCAGGCGAATAATGGCACCTTTCAGCATCACCTGCTTGACCGCTAGCTTGTGTGACAGCAGCGGCCACAGTTGCACATCAAGACGCATGTTCTCGGCGCTGACAATCGGCGCACTGGATCCCGGCGCGCTTAACGACATCCCACCAGATAATATGCTCAGTTGCGGCCACACATGCCAACGCAGATCGCCATCCAGTTGAAGGCGATAGCCGCTACGTTCCTCAACTTGCTTCACCATGTAGGCGCGGAAGTCATTGGGATTAACCAGTACGACCAAGGCCGTCATTCCTGCCACCAGCACCACAAGCAGAATTGCCAGCGTCGTCAGAAATCTTCTCATGCCATCCTCATTGCGAAACGCACGGCCACCTGCTTTTTACCTTACAGGCCTGTTGCCAGACGCTTAGTCTTTATCGATCCGGCTCGCTACCGCACCCTGTTGATCTTTATATTTGGCATCCTGACGGCGGTTGTAAGGACGAGCAGCCGGCCCGGAAAGCGGTTCAAAACTCAGAGCGCCAATCATCATGCCGGGGCGTAGCGCCAACGGCAACTTACCTGAATTATAGAACTCCAGCACAATTCTTCCTTGCCAGCCTGGATCAATACGGTGTGCGGTGACGTGAACCATCAATCCCAGGCGGGCTAGCGAAGAGCGACCATCCAGCCAGCCAACCAAGTTATCCGGCAGCGTAACGGATTCAAACGTTACTGCCAGCGCTAATTCTCCCGGGTGCAGGAAAAACGCCTCGCCTTCAGGCAAATTGATTTCATCACTCATCACGCGATCCAGCGCCGCACTGACTTCATCTTTCGGACCACTTAAGTCAATGAAGGCCGCAGTGTGTCCGCGGAAGACGCGAAACTGATTTCCCAAACGAACATCAACGGTCGCGCCACTGATCCTCTCAGTAGGCGGACGGGGTGTAATCACCAGTCGGCCATCATCCAGCCAGGCTTCAATGTCACGGTCACACAGTCTCATCTTATTCTCCATTCGACGCCGGTATCTATCAGATAAACCTCATCTACCCGTCATGCTTCACGTTGCCTCCACGTTAGTGATGCAACGCGGATTATCCAGGGTAGCGACTACTCAAAAAACTGGCTTATCTTGGCTTTCAAAATATCAATCGCAATACGGTTTTTCCCACCGCGCGGCACAATAATGTCGGCATACTGCTTAGAGGGCTCGATAAATTGCAGGAACATCGGGCGCACGGTCTTCTGATACTGTTCCATCACGGAATCCATTGAACGCCCGCGCTCATTAACGTCGCGACGCATACGACGCAGCAGGCAAATATCCAGCGGCGTATCGACAAAGATGGAGAAATTCATCTCATTACGCAGACGCGCATCCGTCAGCAGCAGGATACCTTCCAGAATAATGACCTTTTTCAGCTCGATATGCACCGTTTCCTGCTTGCGGGTGTGCTCGACATAGCTGTACTGTGGCACTTCAATCGCCTGACCAGCCTTAAGCATCTGCAAATGTTTGATTAGCAGACTGTGATCCATCGAACTCGGGTGGTCATAGTTGGTTTTTACCCGTTCTTCCATCGTCAGGTGGCTTTGATCTTTATAATAGCTGTCCTCAGATATCACCCCGATATGCTGATCACCAACCTGATCGCGCAATTCCCGATACAAGGTGCTGGAAATAAGACTTTTACCCGAAGCGGATGCTCCTGAAATCCCGATGATGACGCACTGGTGAGACTGATCAGTCATGGTATTAACGACCTGATTAACATAAATAAAAGAGAGGGGAACGCGCCAACAGGCGCTTTGACGCGGCAATTATAGGGAGTTCCCCCCCTTCACGCTACCCTTTCCACGTATTGCGCCCGAGGGAAATCGCATGCTGGCGTAGGATCAAGCCGGGCCAGAGCCCGGCTTTTATACCCGTCATACTTCAAGTTGCATGTGCGTTGGCTTCGTTCACTCACCCGAATCACTTACCTGAGCAAGCTCATCGGGATTCCTTACCTTGCCGCGTTACGAGGCGCATAAATGAGCCTCGCCCTACGGGTCAACGCCTTGCGTTGTTCAAAACGCTAACGTTTTGTCCTGAAACTCGAATTATTTAGGGTATATAGCAGGCTACAGCGCCCGGAAAGAAATCTCGCTGGGGATAACACTACCCTGCCAGTAGAGCTGAGCGGCAACCTGCCCTGCCAGTTCGCGGTACAGAGAGGTAAATTCGCTGTCCGGCTGGCTGGCCACCGTCGGTTCACCCCGGTCAAGATCTTCACGCAGAGAGATGTGCAACGGAAGCTGACCCAACAGAAAACAGTGGTATTTTTCTGCCAGCTTCTGCGCGCCGCCCGTGCCAAAGATCGGCTCCAAATGACCACAGTTGCTACAGATGTGTACGCTCATATTTTCAACGATGCCCAGTACTGGCACGCTGACTTTTTCAAACATTGCGATGCCCTTCATCGCATCCATCAGCGCGATATCCTGTGGCGTCGTCACGACGACCGCACCAGTGACAGGAATGCTCTGTGCCAACGTCAGTTGAATATCTCCCGTGCCCGGCGGCATATCGAGTACCAGATAATCCAGATCCGGCCAGAGCGTATCCTGTAGCAATTGCAATAACGCTTTGCTAGCCATCGGCCCACGCCACACCATAGCGTTATCGTCCGTGACCAGATAACCAATTGAGTTGGTTGCCAGGCCGTGCGCGATAATCGGTGCCATATGTTGACCGTCCGGCGAGGTTGGGCGCTCACTGGCTGAACCCAGCATAGTCGGAATAGAAGGACCGTAAATATCGGCATCCAGAATGCCTACATTCGCGCCTTCAGCCGCCAGCGCCAGCGCCATGTTGACCGCCGTGCTCGATTTGCCGACCCCGCCTTTCCCGGAACTGACGGCGATGATGTTTTTCACGCCCTTCACACCGGCCTGATCGTTAACCCGGCGCAGCGTAGCGATATCGTGCGTTAAGCGCCACTCGACCACCTTTGCACCTGATAAACGTAATAGCTCATCGCTAACCGTTTCTTTTAATACTGCCAAGCCACTCAGCCAGACAAACGGCATCGTCAGGTCGATGTGCAACACGTTGTCCAGCAGCGCACAATGGCGCAGTGCATTCAGTGTCGTCAGGTTATTTTTCAGTGTCGGGTGCTGAAAAGTAGATAAAACCCCGGTGACCATCGCACGCAGTGCTTCAGGGCGTTGTTCGGGGACTGTCGCGTTCATTCCGGCTCCTTGAAATTCTCATATTTGACCGTTGAGACCGTATATAGCATACCAGAGCGAGGGAAGCCTGACGCCCTTCGGCGTCAAAAACGTGGAAACGCTACGCAAAATAAAATCTGCCATGTGGTTTACTGCCGTTTTTACTCACGCCAGCGGTTTACGCAGCAAGGCGCTATCGGTTAACATCGATCTCCCTCTATTCACAAAAGAAAGCAAGTTCCTCATGACTCAAGTCGCAAAGAAAATCCTGGTAACGTGCGCGCTGCCTTACGCTAATGGTTCAATCCACCTCGGTCATATGCTTGAACACGTTCAGGCCGATATTTGGGTTCGTTACCAGCGAATGCGCGGCAACCAGGTTCACTTTATCTGTGCGGACGACGCCCACGGCACGCCAATTATGCTGAAAGCACAGCAGATGGGGATTGCGCCGGAACAGATGATTGCGGCGATGAGTCAGGAGCATCAGCAGGACTTTGCCGGTTTCAATATCAGCTATGACAACTACCACTCCACGCATAGTGAAGAGAACCGTGAGCTGTCAGGTCTGATTTATAGTCGGCTGAAAGAGAACGGCTTTATTAAAAATCGCACCATTTCTCAGTTGTACGATCCAGAGAAAGGCATGTTCCTGCCAGATCGTTTCGTCAAAGGCACCTGCCCGAAATGTAAGGCTGCTGACCAATACGGCGATAACTGCGAAGTCTGTGGCGCGACTTACAGCCCAACGGAGCTGATCGAACCAAAATCAGTGGTGTCTGGTGCCACACCAGAAATGCGTGAAACAGAACACTTTTTCTTCGATCTGCCTGCATTCAGTGAGATGCTGCAAGCCTGGACGCGCTCCGGCGCATTGCAGGAGCAAGTCGCTAACAAGATGCAGGAGTGGTTCGATTCCGGCCTGCAACAGTGGGACATTACCCGCGACGCACCGTATTTCGGTTTTGAAATCCCCGATGCACCGGGCAAATATTTTTACGTCTGGCTGGATGCGCCAATCGGCTACATGGGGTCGTTCAAGAACCTGTGCGACAAGCGTGGCGATCTGAATTTTGATGATTTCTGGAAGAAAGACTCCGACGCGGATTTGTACCATTTCATCGGTAAAGACATCGTTTATTTCCACAGCCTGTTCTGGCCGGCTATGTTGGAAGGTAGCGGTTTCCGCAAACCGACGAACCTGTTTGTGCACGGCTACGTCACAGTCAACGGCGCCAAGATGTCTAAATCACGCGGCACCTTCATCAAAGCGGGTACGTACCTGCAACATCTGGATGCCGATTGCCTGCGTTACTACTACGCAGCAAAACTGTCTTCTCGCATTGATGACATCGACCTCAATCTGGAAGATTTCGTTCAGCGCGTGAATGCGGACATCGTTAACAAAGTCGTGAATCTGGCATCACGTAATGCCGGTTTCATCAACAAGCGCTTTGACGGCAAACTGGCGGACAAGCTGGCCGACGCCGAGCTGTACAAAACCTTCACCGATGCCGCAGCCAGCATTGCCGAAGCCTATAGCAGCCGTGAATCTGGGCGTGCCATTCGTGAGATCATGGCGCTGGCGGATATCGCCAACCGCTATGTTGATGAACAAGCTCCGTGGGTTGTGGCGAAAGCAGAAGGTCGGGATGAAGATCTGCAAGCCATTTGCTCAATGGGCATCAACCTGTTCCGCGTACTGATGACCTACCTGAAACCGGTTCTGCCTTCGCTGTCCCAGCGGACAGAAGCGTTTTTGAACACGGAACTGAGCTGGGATGCTATCGCCACGCCGCTGCTGAGCCATCAGGTTAGCCCATTCAAAGCGCTGTTTAACCGCATCGATCTGGATAAAGTGAACGCAATGGTTGACGCATCTAAAGAAGACATGATCACCGCGCAAAAAGTCGTGTCCGGTCCGTTGGCAGACAACCCGGTGCAGGACACCATTAACTTTGACGATTTTGCCAAAGTTGATATGCGTATCGCATTGATTAAGCAGGCTGAACTGGTTGACGGTTCTGACAAGCTCTTACGTCTGACGTTAGATCTGGGCGGCGAAACCCGTCAGGTCTTCTCCGGCATTCGTGAAGCTTATCCCGATCCGGCGAAGCTGGAAGGCCGTTTAACCGTGATGGTCGCCAATCTGGCTCCGCGTAAAATGCGCTTCGGCATATCAGAAGGCATGGTGATGGCAGCAGGCCCAGGCGGAAAAAATATCTTCCTCCTGAGCCCAGACAGCGGCGCTCAGCCGGGTATGCAGGTCAAATAATCACCACATCAAGCCGGATTTTAATCCGGCTTTTTTTTGCAACAATTCCTCCACAAACCCCGCGTATTTCTCTTCGATTGGCTTATCGCTCCACATTATTTGTAACCATGAAATAACAAATTCGTTATGCATTACAATATATAACGAATAAAAAATATACCTCTTTATAGGTGTTATGGGGGTTTAAATACTTAAATTTTGATTTTGCGCAAAGCCCACAATTTATGTGTTGTTAAATTGCTCGCAACAAAAATGACACATAATTACACAGGGAAACTAATGCAACTGAATAGAAGAGGTTTCTTTAAAGTTTGCGCGGGGGGGATGGCTGGAACCACTCTCGCGGTATTAGGCTTTACACCCACGGAAGCAATGGCATCAGTACGTCAATATAAGCTGTTACGGGCAAAAGAGACGCGTAACAACTGCACCTACTGTTCAGTTGGTTGTGGTGTGCTCATGTATAGCCTGGGCGATGGCGCCAAAAATGCGAAGCCTTCCGTTTTTCATATCGAAGGTGATGCGGATCACCCAGTCAGCCGCGGCTCCCTTTGCCCGAAAGGTGCGGGCCTGGTTGACTACATCCACAGCGAAAACCGACTGCTCTACCCTGAATACCGCGCGCCAGGCTCAGACAAATGGCAACGAATCAGCTGGGAAGACGCGATTGAACGCATCGCGCGCCTGATGAAAGCTGACCGTGATGCCAACTTCGAACGCACCAACGCCAAAGGCGAAACCGTCAACCGCTGGCTGACTACCGGTATGCTGTGCTCTTCTGCCGCCAGCAACGAAACCGGTATTCTCGACCAGAAATTTGCCCGCGCACTCGGCATGGTTGCCATCGACTGTCAGGCGCGTTTGTGTCACGGACCTACCGTTGCCGCACTGGCACCGACATTCGGCCGTGGCGCGATGACCAACAACTGGGTTGATATCAAAAACGCCAACGTCATCATCGTGATGGGTGGCAACCCGGCAGAAGCGCACCCGGTCGGTTTCAAATGGGCCGTTGAAGCGAAAACGCACAACAATGCGAAACTGATTGTTGTCGATCCACGCTTTAACCGCTCCGCTGCCGTTGCCGATCTCTACGCGCCAATTCGCGCGGGTTCAGATGCCGCTTTCCTGTTAGGTATCGTTAACTATCTTATTACGAACGATAAAATTCATCGCGAATACGTGGTGTCTTACACCAACGCCAGCCTGATCGTGCGTGATGATTTCAGCTTTGACGAAGGCTTGTTCAGCGGCTACGACGAACAAAAACGTCAATATGACAAATCCAGCTGGCAGTATGAGCTGGATGAAGCCGGTTTCGCCAAACGCGACAACACGCTGTCCCATCCGCGCTGCGTCTGGAACCTGCTGAAAGAACACGTCTCCCGCTATACGTCGGACATGGTGACATCCCTGTGCGGTACCTCAGCCAAAGATTATGAAGAGATTTGCCGTACGCTGGCTGAAACTTGCGTACCGAATAAAACCGCAACCTTCATGTATGCACTGGGTTGGACACACCACACCAACGGCGCACAGATCATCCGCTCCGCTGGCATGATCCAGCTTCTGCTGGGAAATATCGGTATGGCAGGCGGCGGCATCAACGCCCTGCGCGGTCACTCCAACATTCAGGGGTATACCGATCTGGGTCTGCTGTCGTTAAATCTGCCGGGCTATATGCCACTGCCGTCAGAAAAACAGCCGGATCTGAATACCTATCTGAGCCAAATCACACCCACCGCCGTGTTACCCGATCAGGTTAACTATTGGAAAAACACGCCAAAATTCTTTATCAGCATGATGAAGAGTTTCTACGGCGATCACGCACAGGCGGCAAATAACTGGGGTTATGACTGGTTGCCGAAGTGGGATCGTAGCTACGACGTCATGGTGCAAACCGAGTTGATGGTGGAAGGCAAAATGAACGGCTACATCGTTCAGGGCTTTAACCCCGTTGCCGCGTTCTCTAACAAGAACAAAGCGACTGAAGCGCTCTCCAGACTCAAGTACATGGTCATCATCGATCCGCTGGTCACGGAAACCTCCACGTTCTGGCAGAACTATGGCGAATTCAATGACGTGGATACGAAGTCTATTCAGACTGAAGTCTTCCGTCTGCCTTCTTCCTGTTTTGCCGAGGAAAATGGTTCTATCGCCAACTCTGGTCGTTGGTTGCAATGGCACTGGGCGGCGGCTGAGCCACCAGGAGAAGCCCGTCACGACGGTAAAATTCTCGGTAAGCTGCTGATGCGTTTGCGTGAGTTGTATAACGAAGAAGGTGGTACTTATCCGGATCCGTTGATGAACATCAACTGGAATTACAAAGACCCGGAAGACCCGCATCCAGAAGAGATCGCCCGCGAAGCCAACGGCACGGCGCTAGCTGATATCTACGACGACAGCGGCAAACTGATCCTGAAAAAAGGCCAGCAGCTCGCCGATTTTTCACAATTGCGTGATGACGGTACCACGTCCAGCTTCTGCTGGATTTACGCCGGAAGTTGGACCGAAGCCGGTAACCAGATGGATAAGCGTGACAACGCCGATGCCGGTCTGGGCTGTACGCCGAACTGGTCATGGTGCTGGCCGCAAAACCGCCGCATTCTCTACAACCGCGCCTCCGCCGACCTGCAAGGGAAACCGTGGGACAGCAAGCGTAAATTGCTGGAATGGACCGGTCAGAAGTGGCAAGGCATTGATGTGCCTGACTTCGCCGCAACCGTACCGCCGGGCAAAGACACCGGGCCATTCATCATGCTGCCGGAAGGTCTGGCACGTCTGTTCTCCGTGGACAAACTGGTAGACGGGCCGTTCCCTGAACACTACGAGCCTATCGAATCACCTATTGGCACCAACCCGCTGCACCCGTCGGTGATTTCCAGCCCGGTCGCGCGTTTGTTTGCTCGTGATGCGAAAACCATGGGCACCGCGAAGGATTTCCCTTACGTGGCGACCACCTACTCGATTACCGAATTGTTCCGTCACTGGACAAAACACGCGCGTCTGAACGCGATTGTGCAGCCAGAACAGTTTGTTGAGATCGGTGAAAATCTGGCGAAGAGCAAAGGCATTAAAGCAGGCGATGAAGTCAAAGTCTCCTGCCAGCGTGGCTACATCAAAGCCAAAGCGGTGGTTACGAAGCGTATCAAAACGCTGCAAATTGCCGGACGCAGCGTGGAAACCGTTGGTATTCCCTGCCACTGGGGCTTTGAGGGAACCACGCGTAAAGGGTTCCTGGCTAACACACTCACCCCGAGCGTCGGCGACGCTAATTCACAAACGCCTGAGTACAAAGCGTTTTTGGTTAATGTAGAGAAGGCGTAAGGGTAGCCAACTATGTCAATGCAATCACAAGATATTATTAAACGTTCGGCCACCAACGGCTTTACACCGCCTCCGCATGTGCGTAATGACAAAAGCGAAGTGGCAAAACTGATCGATGTCACCACCTGTATCGGCTGTAAAGGCTGTCAGGTGGCCTGTTCAGAGTGGAACGACATTCGTGACGAGGTCGGCCATAACTTCGGCGTTTATGATAACCCGGCGGATCTGAGCGCCAAATCCTGGACGCTGATGCGCTTTTCCGAAGTGGAAGAGAACGATCGTCTGGAATGGCTGATCCGTAAAGATGGCTGCATGCACTGTAGCGATCCGGGCTGCCTGAAAGCCTGTCCTTCCGCTGGTGCAGTTATCCAGTACGCCAACGGTATCGTCGATTTTCAGTCCGAACACTGTATCGGCTGCGGCTATTGCATCGCCGGCTGCCCGTTCAATATTCCGCGTCTGAATAAAGAAGATAACCGCGTCTATAAATGTACGCTGTGCGTCGACAGAGTCAGCGTTGGGCAAGAGCCCGCCTGCGTGAAAACCTGTCCGACGGGTGCCATTCGTTTCGGTACGAAAGAAGAGATGAAGCATCTGGCAGAAGAACGCATCGCCGATCTGAAAAGCCGTGGTTATAAGAACGCAGGCCTCTACGATCCGCAGGGTGTGGGTGGCACACATGTGATGTATGTTCTGCACCACGCAGACAGACCATCGCTCTATAACAATCTGCCGGATGACCCGCAGATTTCCACGCCGGTCAACCTGTGGAAAGGCATTCTGAAGCCGCTATCTGCGTTAGGGTTTGTCGCCACGTTCGCCGGGTTAATGTTCCACTACATCGGTGTGGGTCCGAACACAGAAGAAATGGAGCATGAACACGAGGGAGAAGACAAAGAAGGGGGAGACAAACATGAGTAAATCAAAAATGATTTTGCGCACCAAGTTTATCGATCGCATCTGTCACTGGATTGTGGTGATTAGCTTTTTCCTGGTCGCGCTCTCAGGTATTGCCCTGTTTTTCCCAACCCTGCAATGGTTGACGCAGACGTTTGGTACGCCGCAGATGGGACGTATTCTGCACCCGTTTTTTGGCGTACTGATCGTCATTTGTCTGATCCCGATGTTCTTCCGGTTCGTTAGTCATAACATCCCGAAGAAGCGCGATCTACCGTGGTTCCTCAACATTATTGAAGTGTTGAAAGGCAATGAGCATGAAGTCGCTGAAGTGGGTAAATACAACCCAGGCCAGAAAATGATGTTCTGGAGCATCATGGGGCTGACGCTGGTGCTGCTGATCACCGGGGTAATCATGTGGCGTCCTTACTTTACCCACCTGTTCCCGATTGATGTCGTGCGCTACGCCATTCTGATTCATGCGGTTGCGGCTATCGTCCTCATCCATGCCATCCTGATCCATATGTACATGGCATTCTGGGTTAAAGGGTCGATCAAGGGCATGATTGAAGGCAAAGTCTCCAAACGCTGGGCGCGTAAACACCACCCACGTTGGGCACGTGAAATGGAGGAGAAAGAAGCGAAGAAATAATTCACTCGCTTTTCATCTAACCGCCTTCACAAAGTCCGTAGTGCGGTAGTAACGGATAGATCGTAAAGACGCTGCAAGTACGTCCATGTAAGCTCGGATTGCGCCATCCATGGCGCAAACGCTTTACTCTTCTATTCCGTTACTCCCGTTTTCGTTCGACAAATAGGTTTGTCAACGGCCTGAAATGCCCGCCCCGCGGGCATTTTTCTTTTTATCCGCAGTCAGCACGAGTCGTTATAACTTAAACCCAAAAGTCATAATGCTCCCCTCTTTCTCGCCTATCGCTCAACGGCTATGATGCAGTATCATTTTTAAATAGACATCCAGACATAAAGACAGCTATAAAGTAATAACGCAGAGAACATAACAATACTGCAATCGACACGACATCAATTTATAAAACGCCATGGAGCTGATAATGAAGAAATTTACGCCCGCCCTGCTTGCACTGAGCTTACTGACTGCGTTACCGGCACTGGCTAATCAGAATGCCACCATTGCTCCCGTTCCGGCCACTATCGCCAATCATGACGGCCCGGTTCGCATCGCAGTTATCCGCAATCTGGGTTCAGACGATAACACCACGCAGTTTGTTTCCGGCGTGCTCGAAGAAGGCAAAAAGCTGGGCTTTAAGGTCAGCACCTTTCTGAGCAACGGCGATGATGCCCGTTTTCAGGATTTCGTGAATCAGGCGATTAGCCAGAAATATGATGGCATCATACTGTCACAGGGCCGCGACCCCTACTCTACCGATTTGATTAAACGCATCGTCGACAGCGGCATTGCCGTTTCCGTGTTTGATACCGCCGTGAACGGCGAAATCCCAGGCGTGACCGTCACCCAGCAGGATGACGCCTCACTGACTAACGAATCATTCGGCCAACTGGTGAAGGATTTCAACGGTAAAGCCAACATCATCAAACTGTGGGTTGCCGGCTTCCCGCCGATGGAACGCCGCCAGCTTGCTTATCAACAGATCCTGAAAGCTAACCCCGGCATCAAGGAACTCGAATCGATTGGTGCCGTGTCCTCTGACGTTCAGGGCGATACCGCCAACAAAGTCGGTGCGGTGCTGGCGAAATACCCGAAAGGCAAAATCGATGCAATCTGGGGATCGTGGGATGCCTTCAGCCAGGGTGCTTATAAAGCATTGAAAGAAAACGGCCGGACAGAAATCAAACTTTACAGCATCGATATCTCTAATCAGGATTTACAACTGATGCGCGAAGCAAACAGCCCGTGGAAAGTCAGCGTGGCTGTCGATCCTAAGCTGATCGGTAAAGTGAACCTGCGTCTGGTTGCCAACAAGATTGCCGGTGAAGCGACACCTGCAACCTACGAGTTCCGTGCTGCTGCGATTCCACAGGCGCTGTTAGCCAGCCAGCCGGGGGCAGTCAATGTCGCCGGATTGGCGAAAATCATCCCAGGCTGGGGCCACACGGATGATTTTATCGCACCGTGGTTTGCTACACTGGAAGCCAAACAGGCGAAATAACACGGAGATAACTCATGGCATCGACCCCTCTGCCCACCCCCGATTACAGCCGCAATATGCGGCTGATTGGGCACAGCGATCAGGGTGGCAGACCCGACGGCGTACAGGTGATGGTTCATCGCGGCTACGCTTACATCGGGCATATGGTTTCACAAGGTGTGTCGATTGTGGATGTGCGCGATGCCAAGAATCCCAAGCCGGCGGGGTTTATTGCTGCCCCGCCCGGCACCTGGAATATCCACCTGCAAACGCACGATGACCTGCTGCTTGTCGTCAACGCGCGCGATTTGTTTGCCGACGCCAGCTTCGCCGAGGAAAAAGTCTATTACACCCGCTCCGTCGCCGACACGGTCAGTACCAAACAGCAGGACAAAAGCTGGAGCGCTGGATTACGGATTTTCGATATCTCGACGCCAGATAAACCCCGCGAAATCAGCTTCCTGCCATTGAACGGTATCGGCATTCACCGCATCTGGTACGTAGGTGGACGCTGGGCCTATGTCTCCGCTCTGCTCGATGGCTACAGCGACTACATCTTTCTGACTATCGATTTGGCCGACCCGCAGCGCCCAGAGGTTGCTGGCCGCTATTGGCTACCCGGCATGCATACCGCTGGCGGAGAAACCGCAAGCTGGCCGGAAGGCAAGCGTTACGCCCTGCATCACGCCATCATCAGCGGCGACACCGCCTATGGAAGCTGGCGCGATGGTGGATTGACGCTGCTGGACGTGAGCGATCGTACCAACCCGCAGCTCATCAGCCACCGTAACTGGAGCCCACCGTTTGGCGGTGGCACACACACAGCGCTACCGCTGCCGGATCGCGATCTGCTAATCGTGCTGGATGAAGCGGTATTAGATAATCAGGAAGATGGCGAGAAGTTGATTTGGGTGTTCGATATTCGTGAACCGAGTCATCCGGTGAGCATTGCCACCTTTCCGCAGCCGAAAGAGGCGGACTATGTGAAGAAAGGTGCACACTTTGGCCCACATAACCTGCATGAAAATCGGCCCGGCAGCTTCATCAGTTCGTCGCTGATTTTCGCCACGTACCAAAACGCAGGGGTACGGGCTTACGACATCAGTAACCCGTATCAGCCAAAGGAAACGGGTGCACTGGTACCTGCTGCGCCAGAAAAAATGGTCGATAAGCGTCCCGGCAGACCGCAAATTATTCAGTCTTGCGATGTGTTTGTTGATGCCAACGGAATCATCTACAGCACGGACTACAACGCGGGTTTATCGATTATCGAATACCGAGGTTAATCGAAAAAAAAGCCCTGCTGATCAATGCAGGGCTTACTGTTGTGCTTGGTTTACTTAGTCCAGCGCCAGCACCGACACCCACATTGGCCCCTGACCGACGGCGTAACGCGCCAGCGGTTGCAGATCGCCCGAGTTCTGGTCGATGTGATACACCTCAATGTGCTGGGATTTTTGGCCTGCTGAAATCAGGAACTCACCGGTGTTGTCGATATTGAAACCGCGCGGCTGCGTTTCGGTTGGCTGATGACCCGCCAGCGTTAACGTGCTGCCGTCTTCTGATACCTGGAAAACACTCAGCAGGCTGGCAGTACGATCGCTGATGTACAGGAAGCGACCATTCGGCGTAATGTGAATATCTGCCGCCCAGCGCGTATCGCTGAAGCCTGCTGGCATAGCATCCAGCGTTTGCACTTTCTGCAATTCCCCACTGGCTGCATCCAATTGATATACGTCTACCGAGCTGTCCAGTTCATTCACACAATAGGCAAAGCGTTGATTCGGGTGGAAAGCCATATGGCGTGGTCCGGCACCCGCGACCGTCGTCATTTCAGCCTGACGGTGTACGCTCAATTCGCCCGTCGCACCCAGATCGTACAGACGGATGCGGTCTTCTTTCAGGCACGGTGCCCACACAACAGAATTGGTTGGATCAATATTGGTAGAGTGGCACCCTTCCAGTCCGTCCAGTTGTTGGATCGGCTCGCCGACGATGCCATCCGCACCAATCGGGCTAACACTAACGCAGGCACCGCTATAAGACGCGCTGAACAGGAAACGTCCGTCTTTATCGGTAGACAGATGCGTCGGGCTGCCCGGTAAAGACGCGACACCCGCTTCCGTCAATTTACCCTGTTCATCAATACGATAGCTCAGAACCCTGAAATCAGGACGAACCCCAACATACAGGTGACGCTTGTTCGGTGCGATCACCATCGGCTGAACTTGCCCTGAAACATCAACGGTTTGCAATAATGTCAGATTTCCCTGAGCACCGAGTTGCCAAACATGAATCTGCTGGCTTTCCGGGCTGGCGACATAAACCACTTGCTGCATCGTATTCTCCTTATTTTTCACGCGAATGTGGCGGCACAGGAAGGCTCAAAAGAAGTTCATCAGAAGGATAATGAACCTGCTCAACCTGACGCACGGTATACCATAAATGACCCATCACTTTATTCTACAGAGACATCGCAAGGCTACTATTGATTTGAGTAATGGCGGCAGTACGGACATGGATGCATAGGCACTAAAGGATCCGGTTATGATAACGTCCGCGTAGAAAGTATTTTCATTTGCTGGAAATGGAATGGAGCCACGACAAACGCTTTATCCGCCGTAAAATCATGAAGACAACGGTGTTTAATTATATAGAGTGCGATTACAATCGCTTGCGTTACGACAGTATGCGTAGCGGTTTCAGCCCAGAACAGTTTGAAACCAGAATCGGGCTTAAAGCCGAATCCACATTACATGGGTAAGATCACACTCATAGAATCACCGATTCTTTCTAGTTTGAATATGCAGGAGATGAGTCATGACCAGCGAACCTCGCGGTCGAGGAAGACCACGAAAAATAGAAAGTACCTATGCAGATACTCGTAATGATCTGATCCGCAGTGGGCTTGAACTTCTGACGCAGAATGGATTTCTTTCGACGGGTGTCGATGCGATTGTCAAAAATGCCAGAGTCCCTAAAGGCTCATTTTATTATTACTTCAAGAACAAAGAGGAATATGCCCAGACCGTTCTGAATGCCTATGACAGCTTCTTCGAACATAAATTAAAAAAACATCTGCATGCACCATTTTGCACCCCCATGTTACGTCTGGAAAATTTTATCCACGATGCCTGCGACGGGATTAAAAGGTACAATTTCACTCGGGGATGTCTGGTTGGAAATATGATGCAGGAGAGCCCAGGGCTTCCGCCATCCTTTATCAAACAGCTACAGGATATTCTTGAGAACTGGCAGTCACTTGTTGCGGCCTGTCTGTCAGATGCATTATCTTCAGGCGAAATATGCTCAGATATGAATGATAAACAACTGGCGGCTATTTTCTGGAGTGGCTGGGAAGGAGCCGTGATGCGCGCCAAACTTTATTGTTCAACCCAGCCTGTATACGATTTCTGGCGCTATTTCAAAACGTCTGTACGCTGTCTGCCGTCACACAATGCGGCAGTTGAAAAGTGAAAATAGGGGCCGATGCCGGTCCCCCACGAGATTTTTAACCTGAATCTGTTTAGTTACACTGAATGATGGCTCGACCGCGAACGCCACCACTCAGAAGTTTTTCGGCTACATTAATGGCCTCACTGAGCGGGTAGACGCTGGTCAGACTATCCAGTTTGGACTCAGGCAAATACTGTAACGCCTGTTGCCATATCACTGCTCTTTTCTCTTTCGCGAACATGACACTATCGACCCCCTTCAGCGTGACACCACGTAGAATAAACGGAGCCACATTACTCATCAGATCCATACCCTGCGCCATCCCACAGGCCGCAACAATACTGCCATAACGTACTCCAGCACAGGCGTTGCAGAGCGTGTGGCTACCTACCGTATCGATAGCAGCAGCCCAACGTTCTTTCTGTAACGGTTTGCCTGGACTGGAAAGTTCGGTACGATTAATGATGTCATTAACCCCGACGGTTTTATAAAGCCATTCAGCTTCTTCCGGTCTACCTGTCGATGCAGTCACGTGGTAACCCATTGATGCAAGGATCATGGCGGCAATGCTACCAACGCCTCCGCTGGCGCCCGTAACCAGTACCGTGCCATCTTCAGGCTTCACGCCATGTTTCAGCAGCGCGTCGACGCATAACATCGCGGTAAAGCCAGCAGTCCCGATTGCCATTACGTGTTTACTGTTTGCACCAGCCGGAAGCGGCGTCAGCCAGTCACCCTTCACTCGAGCTTTTTCGGACAACCCGCCCCAGTGCTTTTCCCCAACACCCCAGCCAGTCAACAGAACCTTATCACCAACCTGATAATCAGGATGTGAACTTTCAGACACCGTACCGGCAAGATCGATACCCGGCACCATCGGGAAATGGCGGACAATCGGGCCACGCCCAGTGATGGCCAGAGCATCTTTATAATTGATTGATGAATAGTCAATATTGACAGTCACATCCCCCTCAGGCAGTTCGTTTTCTGTGACTTCAGCGAGCATTGCAGTATAAACATCTTCTTTCTTATTGATTAATAAAGATTTAAACATCTTCACCTCGTATATCCGGTTATATGACCGTCAGTATTCAGGAGTATAATAAAAATATTGACCGATCGTCTAAAAACTAACGAAACTATCTCACTATTTTGTCGAAATTCAAGAATTATCCTGTAAACCATTACTTTTTCAGATGTGCTTTTGACCCATATCAAAATGAGGTCTGATTCCGCAAAGCACGCTGGTGTTGATGCAAATCCTGTTACAGCCATCCAGTGGATCAGAAATCAGTTCAGTAGATGGGCATGTTACTTGTGTTGTTGTACCAAACGCGTTTAGGGGGAGAGATTTAGAAATGCTAGACCTTGAATCACTGCTGAGAGGTTACAATTTATTTGCTGGGCTGCGGCGGGATAAGGTTCTACATAAAACTACAAACAAAAAAGCCTCCAACTAAGGAGGCTTTTATGCTGCATGTTATGCAGGATAGAATCAAAATAATTTACGACCCATTGACTCTATTGAATGTGTGGCGGAGGAGTAGAGATTCGAACTCTAGAACACTTTCGCGTCGCCGGTTTTCAAGACCGGTGCCTTCAACCACTCGGCCACTCCTCCGCAATGACGCGCACTATAAACAGTACGCCGCACATTGTAAAGCAGCGTTGTGATCAACTGCTTAAAAAATAGATGATAAGCCGTTGAAAGCATAGAAAATCAACAATGCCGCTGTAAAACCGTCCGTTTAGCCTTATTTCCCACCGCCGCGCTGAATCCTTCGTCATCAAATGAACCTCAGACAATTTTATCTCGCTGTTGTCTGTCTATTTTTCGCCGCGTCCTTTATCGTAAGACTCATTTGATACCCACATTTTTATTTGCGAGATAACGATGACCTACCGAGTAATTGCACTTGATCTTGATGGTACGCTACTGAATCAACAGAAAAAAATCCTGCCCGAATCACTTACTGCACTTGCGCTGGCCCGTCAGCAAGGCATAAAAGTGATGATCGTCACCGGACGCCACCACTCGGCAATTCATCCTTTCTATCAGGGTTTGCAGTTGGATACGCCCGCTATCTGCTGTAACGGCACCTACGTCTATGATTACCAGCAGGGCCAAGCGTCCCACACCAATCCGCTCTCTGTCGAACAAGCAAAAAATGTCATCACGCTGTTAGAAGAATTTGATATTCATGGGCTGATGTATGCCGATGACGACATGTATTACCAGTATCCTACCGGGCACGTAGTCCGCACGCTGGCATGGGCGGCTAACCTGCCGGAACAGCAGCGTCCTCGTTTCGCTCAGGTGGAAAATCTGGTGCGTCAAACAGAAGCGTCCCACGCTATCTGGAAATTCGCGACCACGCACGCCGATGTTCCCACACTGAACCATTTCGCCGCAGAAGTGGAAAAGCAGCTCGGATTGGCCTGCGAGTGGTCATGGCAGGATCAGGTTGATATCGCCCAAACCGGCAACAGCAAAGGCAAGCTGCTCCAGCAATGGCTTGGCGAACAGGGCATCAGCATGAAGGACGTCGTGGCATTCGGCGACAACTTTAACGACATCAGTATGCTGGAAGGCGTAGGGTTAGGCGTCGCGATGGGCAACAGCGCCGATGAGATCAAAGCACGTGCCGATCTGGTGATTGGCAGCAATGAAGAACCCAGCATCGCCGACGTTATCCGTACCCGCATTCTGGCATAACCAGCAGTAACGCAATCAGGCAGGAGAGAGCTGCCGCTTTACCTGATTGCGTTCAACGACCAAACTGACTTACAACGCGCTGCCCAGCACCTGTCGCAGATAAGCGCCCGCCCCCATTAATCCCGGCTGCTCATGGGTAATCAGGTACACAGGGATATCCTGCATGTAGCCTTTGAACCGCCCTTTGTCCTCAAAAGCCGCCCGAAAACCGGAGGCTTTAAAAAACTCCAGAAAGCGCGGAACAATGCCGCCAGCAATATACACGCCGCCAAATGTGCCTAAATTTAATGCCAGATTGCCGCCGAAGCGTCCCATGATGACGCAGAATAACGACAGCGCGCGGCGGCAATCCACATCCGTATTGTCGACGGCACGTTCGGTAATATCTTTTGGCTCCAGCGCCTCCGGCGTACGTTCATCAGACAGCACCACGGCACGGTAAATATTCACCAGCCCCTGCCCGGACAGCAAACGCTCCGCAGAAACATGTCCTAACGATTGACGTAAAATAACCAGAATTTTGTCTTCTTCATCGCTATTCGCCGCAAAATCCACGTGACCGCCCTCGCCCGGCAGGCTAATCCATTGATTGGCGGCATGCACCAGATGAGCGACGCCTAACCCCGTGCCTGCACCATACACAGCTATCGGTTTACCTGGCACGGGCTCCCCGCCGCCAAATTGGAGTAAATCCGTGTTAGTCATCACCGGCACCGCCATGGAAACAGCAGTAAAATCGTTGATGAGCTCAAAGTGGCGTAAACCTAAACTCGCTTTCATTTCAGCGATGGAAAATGCCCAGGTGTGATTCGTCATTGCCACCCAGTCACCGGTAATCGGGCAAGCAATCGCGATACAGGCATCCTGTATCGTGACCTGTCGCGAATCGAGATAATCACGAATTGCCCCTTCCAGAGAAGGGAAATCCAGCCCGGAATAGGTCTCGGTTTGCGATAATTCGCCCGTTGTGGCATCACACAATGCCAAACGCGTATTGGTGCCGCCGACATCGCCCACTAAAACAAAGTGCGTCATTCTTCTTTTCCCCTCAAACAAAGCAGATATCCGATCATTGCGCGAAAACAGCCAGCTACGCTATGGCTATATAACTTTCTAGTGATAAGGATCTCATTTATGGCTAAAAGCTGCGGTTAAGTTAAAAGTAATCGATTACATTTAGAAAACACAAATTGTAATCGATTACTTTTAAGAGGGATACCACATGGTTTCTTCATCTGAAAACACAGCTACCAAATCGTTACAACCGGCCTTCGTGGTTCCCAGACTGTCCCTCATGATGTTCTTAGAGTTTTTCATCTGGGGTTCATGGTCAGTCACCCTGGGTCTGGTTATGACACAGCACAACTTGGCCGCCATGATTGGCGACGCCTTCTCTGCTGGGCCAATCGCTTCAATCCTGTCGCCGTTTGTACTGGGCATGGTGGTTGACCGCTTCTTCCCATCACAAAAAGTCATGGCGCTGTTGCACCTGATCGGCGCGGTCATCCTGTGGTTTGTGCCCACCGCGTTAATCAACGAAGATGGTTCACAGCTGCTGATCCTGCTGTTCGCCTACACGTTGTGCTTTATGCCAACGCTGGCGTTAACCAACAACATCGCGTTCCATAATCTGACTAACAGCGAGAAGAGCTTCCCGGTTGTGCGAGTCTTCGGCACCATTGGTTGGATCGTTGCCGGTGTCTGCATCGGGACAGCGGGCATCTCCGCAAGCGTCAATATTTTCTACGTTGCTGCCGCCTGCTCTGCCATTCTGGCAGCTTACAGCCTGACGCTACCGCATACTCCAGCGCCGGCCAAAGGTTTGCCGCTGGCAGTGCGCGATCTGTTCTGTGCTGATGCGTTCGCGCTGCTGAAGAAAGGCCACTTCCTGGTCTTTGCCATCTGCGCCATGCTGATCTCTATTCCGCTGGGCACCTACTACGCTTACACCGCCTCCTTCCTGAGCAATGCGGGTATCAGCGACGTCAGCACCGCCATGTCGTTTGGTCAGATGTCCGAAATTGTCTTCATGCTGATCATTCCGCTGCTGTTTAGAAAACTGGGCGTGAAATACATGCTGTTCATCGGCATGTTGGCGTGGTTCGTACGCTATGCCCTCTTCGCGATGGGTGTGAATGAAGAAACGCGCTGGTTGCTCTATATCGGTATCCTGCTGCACGGTATTTGCTATGACTTCTTCTTCGTCATCGGCTTCATCTATACCGACCGCATCGCGGGAGAGAAAATCAAAGGTCAGGCACAAAGTCTGGTGGTCCTGTTCACCTACGGTATCGGCATGCTGCTGGGCTCACAGGTTTCCGGTGCCATTTATAACCGCCTCTTCGACAACGGTACGTTAAACGCGCCTGAAATCTGGGCGACCTTCTGGTGGATCCCAGCGGTTGCTGCCGCCATCATCGCCGTCATTTTCCTCTTCTCCTTCAAATATAAAGAAGAGCAGGCTTAACCATTTGAGACGGATTATTTAAGGAGAAAACGGGATGAGGTCGCCTATGGCACCTCATCCCAGTGCATTCTCCGCTATAGCTATCACAATCGTGCAACGGTATTCATGAGCACACCTGTTGCCAAAGGAGGTAATAATGAAAACGTTAAAAGGACCGGGTATTTTTCTCGCCCAGTATATTGGCGATCAGGCTCCCTTTAACACGCTGGAAAATCTGGCGCAATGGGCAGCCGGATTAGGCTTTAAAGCGCTACAAATCCCCTGCAATCACCCGCACATTTTCGATCTGGCTACGGCCGCCGACAGCCAAACTTACTGTGATGATGTGAAAGGCCTACTGGCACAGCATGGGCTGACCATCAGCGAACTCTCAACCCATCTGGAAGGTCAGCTTGTTGCCGTCCACCCTGCGTATGACGATGCTTTTGACGATTTCGCACCACCGGCTTACCGCCGCAATCCGCAGGCTCGCCAAGAGTGGGCTATCGCGGCAATCAAGCAGGCAGCAAAAGCCTCTTCACGCTTAGGACTAAACGCCCACGCTACGTTTTCCGGTGCGCTGGCCTGGCCCTATTTTTACCCCTGGCCACCGCGTAAAGAAGTCCTGATTCAGGAGGCCTTTAAAGAGCTTGGTCGCTTGTGGACGCCGATCCTCGACTGTTTTGATGAGCACGGCGTGGATGTGTGCTACGAGCTGCATCCGGGAGAAGATTTACACGACGGCGTGACCTTTGAACGCTTCTTGGATGTCGTCAATCATCACCCGCGCGCCAACATTCTTTACGATCCTAGCCATATGCATTTGCAGCAGATGGACTACCTCGGCTTTATCGATCGCTACCATGCACGAATCAAAGCGTTCCATGTGAAAGATGCGGAATTTGTCACGTCGAGCAAAAGCGGCGTCTACGGCGGCTATCAGTCATGGGCTGAACGCGCCGGACGCTTCCGCTCACCGGGAGATGGCCAGATCGATTTTGGCGGCATCTTCAGCAAACTTGCCCAATACGATTACGACGGCTGGGCAGTGCTGGAGTGGGAATGCTGCCTGAAAGACAACAACTGCGGTGCGAAAGAAGGGGCCGCGTTCATCAACCGCCATATTATTCCTGTCGCAGGACGCGCTTTTGACGATTTCGCCGCGACCAGCGACGATCGTCCGTTAGTAAGAAAAATGTTGGGATTAAAAGAGGAGAGCGCAGAATGATTCGCGTTGGCATTATTGGTTCCGGTTTTATTGGCCCAGCACATATTGAAGCTATTCGTCGCCTTGGTTTCGTTGAGGTGGTGGCGCTGGCGGAAAATTCGCTCGATCTGGCGCAGCAAAAAGCGCGTCAGCTCAACATTCCCCATGCCTACGGCAGCGTCGCTGATTTATTGGCTCATCCCGGTATTGATGCGATCCATAACTGCACGCCGAACCATCTCCATGCGGCGATCAATAAGCAGATTATTCAGGCAGGCAAGCACGTCTTTTCAGAAAAGCCGCTGTGTATGACCAGCGAAGAAGCGCGTGAGCTGGTGGCGCTGGCGGAAGAAAAAGGCGTTGTTCACGGGGTCAGCTTTGTCTATCGCCAATTTGGCATGGTGCAGCAGGCAGCCAGCATGATTAAGCACCAGGAGATCGGCCGCGTCTTTGCCGTACACGGTGGCTATCTGCAAGACTGGATGCTGCGCGACACCGACTATAACTGGCGTGTTGAACCGGAGTACGGCGGCGTTTCCCGCGCGGTGGCTGACATCGGCTCGCACTGGTGCGACACGGTGCAGTTTATTTCCGGTCGGAAAATTGTCGAAGTCTTCGCCGATTTAGCCATCGTCCACCCGATCCGAAAATCCAATCGGAACGGTACGGCCACATTCTCATCATCCGACGCGCCGCCAGAGTACGACGACAAACCGGTCAAAACCGAAGACTACGCGACCGTTTTACTGCGCTTTGAGGATGGCAGCCGCGGATCCTTTACCGTTTCTCAGGTCAGCGCTGGCCGGAAAAATCGCCTGACGTTTGAAGTGAATGGCAGTGAACAGTCGCTGGCCTGGGATCAAGAAACCCCGCAGCAGCTGTGGATCGGCCATCGAGATAAACCGAATCAGGTGTTGTCGGACGATCCTGGACTGCTGAACCCAGAAGCCGCCGCCGCGGTCCACTTCCCCGGTGGGCATATCGAAGGCTGGCCAGATGCGTTCAAGAACATGATGGCGAACTTTTATACCTATCTGCGCGACGGCAAACAGCCGGGCGTCGATCCGTTCACCTTCGCCACCTTCTACGACGGTGCGAACGTCATGTTCATTATTGACGCCATCGTGCAAAGCCATCAGCAGCAAACGTGGGTGAAGGTCGCCAATTAAGGCATCAAACCGCTCATTCTCTCACGGTATTCATCCCGCAGGTGCGACGTCTGCGGGATGCAGCCAGAGATATTTATGGTAATCTGCTCAGCCAAGCAATAAGTAGCGTGAGTGCCTTCTGAATTATGTCGATTCAAAAAATAGCACGGATAGCTGGAGTCTCGGTCGCCACCGTTTCACGAGTGCTGAACAACATTGATACCGTGAAGCCGCAAAACCGGGAACGAGTTCTCAATGCGATAAAAAGCAGTAATTATCAGCCAAATTTGCTGGCACGACAGCTACGTACTGCACGCAGCCAGATGTTATTAGTCATGGTTTCCAACATTGCCAACCCCTTCTGTGCCGATGTCGTGAAAGGCATTGAGGCAGAAGCGGAAGAAAACGGCTATCGTATTCTGCTATGCAATTCAGGCGCCGATATTGTTCGCGCCCACTCCAGCCTGCAACTGCTGTCCGGTAAAATGGTCGATGGCGTGATCACCATGGATGCCATTTCAACGCTTTCTGCGCTTCAGGACATGATTGGTGCAGCACCTTGGGTACAGTGCGCCGAGCATGACGATACATCAGCTATTTCCTCCGTTGGAATTGATAACGCAGAGGCATCCCGCTTTGTGATTAATCACTTTATTGGCAAAGGTCGCCGCCGTATCGCCATGATTAACCACGATATGAATTATCTCTATGCCCAGCAGCGAGAGAAAGGCTACCGCGATGTTATCGCAGAAAATGCGCTTGATTACGGTAAAGTCGAATACGCCAGCACGCTGAGTTATGCAGGCGGAAAAGCCGCAATGACCGCGCTGCTTAACGATCCAGAGCGGCCAGATGCCGTCTTTGTAGTGTCCGATACATTAGCTGCGGGCGCGCTGTCTGCAATCTGTGAGGCGGGGCTAAGTGCACCGCAGGATATTGCGGTGATCGGTTTCGATGGCTCGGAGCTGGGTTACATCACCTCGCCCCAGCTCAGCACGATTCAGCAGCCATCCGCACATATCGGCAGAGAGGCCGTGAAGTTGTTATTACAACAAATCGACCAGCCGGACAGCGAAACGGAAAAGCGCCTACTGGAATGGACGTTTGTCGAACGAGCATCCAGCTAACCTGAATAGAATAAAACCAATCCTTTTTCATGTCTGACAACCTGCGGTCCGCTGACCGCAGGTTGATAGCTATTACTTACTTTTTATCTTACTCAGTTTTTCATACAGCGATTGGTAAGCTGCGGAAACAATGGCCTGTGGATCTTTCGGCAAGTCATGTTCAACAACAAACCACTGGGCACCCGCTTTGGACGCCGCAGGGAGAATCTCTTCCCACGCCAAAATACCCTCACCCGGTGGGGCAAAGTTCATTTCATCATCGCGGATGCCGATGGATGTATTGTCTTTCGCATGAATTGAGTAAATACGCCCTTTGTACTGGCGCAGGAGACGCACAGGATCCTGTCCTCCGCGAGATACCCAGGCTACATCCATTTCCAGCATCAGGTTCTCTGGCTCTGCAGCATCCATCATGATTTCCAGCGCCGTTTTACCGCGATACTTCTTCATCTCGAAATTATGGTTGTGATAAGCCAGCTTCATGCCCTGCTTATTCAATTCACGGCCAAGATCGTTCATTTCCAGGCCAAAGCGCTTCCAGCCCTCTGCGCTATCCGGGCGGTCTTCAACATTGAGCCACGGCACGATAATCATGCTGTTACCGATAGCTTTGTTAAAGGCTACAACCTCAGCCATATTGCTTTTCAGTTCGCCAAACTGGACATGCGCAGCAATGGCTTTCAACTGATACTTTCCTAATAACCCCTTCATTTCTGACGCACTAATGTCATGCGTCCCCACCAGCTCAACCGCCTTAAATCCAGCGTCTCGCGCCATGGAAAATTGCTCATCAAGCGTATTCAAGCTGCGCAGCGTATACATCTGCAAGGCTATTTTCTGGTTTTCTGCTGGACGTTCGGCAAGCGCCAAACCCGATGAAACCATCAACAATAGCGGTATAGCGAACGCACGGCGCAATAACGTCATACAAGGCATGTCCTTCTCCTATTTTTATCCCGTTGCACAGATGAAAACAAAAAGTAATCGATTACTTTTTATGATGAAAAAATAATAACGCGGGGATAATTTATCTGACTACCTTGTTCACGCGGTAGAAAAAACGAATTGAAAATCACTCTCAATACTCATTTTGTTATCTTGGTCACAGAATATCGACTGATTCACGAGATAGACCGAGCGATGTGAACAACTGTTCTATCACTCGGCCTGTGCTTACGCCGTAATCGACACGCTCTTAATCTGCGCGTAGATCGTTTGCCCGGGATGAAGCATGAGATCGTCCCGAGCCCACGGTGTGATACGGGACCACAGCGTCTGCTGGCCGACCGCAAGCTTCACTTCAACCTGTCCATCGACATTAATGCACTCTACCACGCTGGCACACAGCACATTACGGATGCTGCTTTTTTCCGGTGGCTGTAGCACCAGAGAAACATCGGCGGCATTCACACGAATGCGCAATGCGGCGTCCTGAGGGAGTTCGACTTTTCCAACCCACACCTGCTGGTTGCCTAATGCCAGCGCCGTCATCGCGTAATGCGCATGCTGAGCCAACACGCGCGTACTCAAAATAGTGCTCTGTTCGTCTTTTGGTAACCACGGGCGTAGCGCGCTGCTAGCCCACACCTCTTCCAGCAGACCCTGCGCTTTCACTTTGCCTTTATCGAGCACCACAACATGATCGGCTAACCGGACAATCTCTTCCAGACTGTGGCTGACATACAGGATCGGAATATTGACTTCTTTCGCCAGACGTTCCAAATACGGCAACAGCTCGCGCTTTCTGGGTAAATCCAGCGACGCCAGCGGTTCATCCATGAGCAGCAATTCCGGTGCGGTCAGCAAGGCACGGCCAATCGCGACACGCTGCTTCTCTCCACCGGACAGCGTCCGTGGATAGCGATTCAGCAGCGGTTCGATACCCAGTAAACTGACGATATCATCGAACTGCGATTCCATTGTCTCCGCCATACCGTAGCGTAGATTACCGCGCACGCGATAGTGCGGAAACAGGCGAGCATCCTGAAATACATAACCGATTCGCCGCTTTTCAGGCGGAAGAAAAATACGCTGCTGCGTATCCACCAGCACATGATTATTGAGCACAATCCGCCCGCCATCTGGCCGGGTCAGGCCAACAACAGCGTTGATCAGCGACGTTTTCCCTGCCCCGGATACGCCGAAAATAGCGGTAATACCGTTCGCAGGCAGTTCAGACTGAACGCAAAGTTCGAGGCTACCCAGCTGTTGATGAAAATCGAGTTGCAGCATTATCCCCCCAACCGTTTGCGGCTCCAGTTTGTTAGCCATTCCGATGCTAACAGCGCAGCCAGCGACAAGACGATGGCAATGATACATAGCCTTGCTGCATCAGCCTCCGCGCCGGGCGTTTCAATCAGGGTATACATCGCCAGTGGAATGGTTCGGGTTTCGCCGGGGATATTGGAAACAAACGTAATGGTCGCGCCAAACTCGCCAAGCGAACGGGCAAACGCCAATACGGTTCCAACAACAATCCCAGGAAAAGAGAGAGGTAATGTGATGGTGAAAAACACGCGCCAGGGCGAGGCACCCAATGTCCGAGCAGCCTGTTCCAGATGCTTATCGACAGCATCAAGCGAAAGACGGATCGCCCGAACCATCAGCGGAAACGCGACAATCGCCGACGCTAGTGCAGCACCGCGCCAGCTAAAACTAAAGCTGAAACCGAACCAGTCATAGAGCCAGGAACCGATTACGCCGCGTCTTCCCATCGCCACCAGCAGCAAATAGCCAATGACCACTGGCGGTAACACCAGTGGTAAATGGATAATGCTATCCAGCAGTGATTTGCCGGGGAACCGACAGCGCACCAAAATCCACGCCATCAGTATCCCAAACGGCAAGCTGCATGCCACAGCCACAACGGAAACTTTGAGGCTCAGCTCAACCGCCTGCCATTCGTAATCACTCAGCATCATTAACGCGGCGCGAAGCCGTAACGTTTAAATACTGCTGCTGCTTCCGGCGTTTTCAGGTAGTCATAAAAACCGGTAACCGCCGCGTTTTTATGCTCTTTTACTATCGACATCGGGTATTCGACAGGCTTGTGGCTCGTCGCTGGGAATGTACCGATAACCTTAACTTTGTCGCTGGCAACCGCATCAGAACCGTAAACGATGCCCAGCGGAGCTTCTTCACGTTCCACCAGCGCCATCGCTGCACGTACGTTGTTGGCGCGCGCCATCAGTGGGGAAAGCTCATCCCAGGCTTTCAGATTCTGCAACGCTTCTTTGGCATAGATCCCAGCAGGCACGTGATCTGGGTCGCCAACGGCCAGACGTCCGTCTTTCAGCAGGCTTTTCCAGTTGGTTTTATCGTCAATTTTAATGTCTTTCTGCGCACTCGCCTTCGGTGCAATCACCACCAGCTCATTGCCCAGCAGCGTGTGACGCGTCGCGGTATCCATCAGGTTTTTATCCTGCGCGTAGTCCATCCACTGTTGGTCAGCGGAGATGAACAGATCGGCAGGTGCACCTTGCTCAATCTGGCGAGCCAACGTTGAGGATGAGGCATAAGACGCGACGACAGCGACGTTTTTCTCTTTCTGATATTGCGTAGCGATTTCCTGCAACGCATTGGTCAGTGATGCCGCGGCGAACACCGTGACTTTATCTTCTGCTACAGCGGGCAACGCCATTCCTGCACTGAGGGTTAGTGCGGCAAACCATTTTAACCATTGCTGCTTCATTCTTGTCTCCTGACAATTATCGTTGTGTAAATAATGATATAACGAATGATGAAGCAGTGTCATGCGCTTTAAAGAGGTATATTACCCGTCATACTTCAAGTTGCATGTGCGTTGGCTACGTTCACTCACCCGAATCACTTACCTGAGTAAGCTCATCGGGATTCCTTCTCTTGCCGCCTGCCTGAAACTCGAATTATTTAGGGTAGATATGGGGGTAGAAAAGAAATGTCCGGCCAGAAGCCGGACATCAAAATAGGAAAGGATCGTGAATCAGTGCTGATTCTTTGCGCGCTGACCGTCGGCATGACCGATGCGGGACAACACGTTAAACACTTCGCCCAGGCAATAAATCGAGCCCATGATAATCACCATCATCACAGGAACCATGGCAACTGCAAACAGCAGGCTCTTCAATAACTCCAACATGCTTACCTCACTTGTTGCAACGGTTACCGCTACTTTAGCCCGTCTATACCCGTCATACTTCAAGCTGCTTGTGCGTTGGCGCCCTTACTCACCCCAGTCACTTACTTGTGTAAGCTCCTGAGGATTCGCGCGGTTGCCGCCTTCACGCAACCCGAATTATCTAGGGCACACTGCGCTATTTCACTGTAAACCGAGATCGTCGTAATTGCCACGTAGTCTACCGCAGTAATAGAAAATAGTGCGTCTATTTGTGCGATTTGCCCCAGATGAAGAAAATAGCGACAATACAGAGAAGTAAACTCACCGACGGTGCCCTCACTATGCAGGCTGAAATTCTCCTCACCCTGAAACTCCAACAGCGTTTATTCGCCGACCCGCGGCGTATTGAATTGCTCAAGCAAATTCGTCATACCGGTTCAATCAGTCAGGGGGCCAAGCTGGCGGGGATTAGCTATAAAAGCGCCTGGGATGCCATCAATGAGATGAACCAGCTAGCCGAACAGATCATCGTCGAGCGCATGACCGGCGGCAAAGGCGGTGGCGGTGCTCAGCTCACCCGCTATGGTGAACGTCTTCTCCAACTGTACGATTTGCTCGCGCAGATTCAGCAAAAAGCCTTCGATGTCTTGCAGGAAGACGGCCTGCCGTTAGATAGCCTGCTGGCGGCCATCGCGCGTTTCTCGCTGCAAACCAGCGCCCGTAATCAGTTTTTTGGAACCGTGCTCGCACGCGGCGAAGAACAGGTGCAACAACATCTGGATATTTTACTCGCCGATGGTAAAACAACGATCAGAGCCCTGATTACGCAACAAAGCGCCGAGCGCCTGCAATTGCAGAAAGGGAAAGAGGTGTTGGCACTGATTAAAGCACCGTGGATCGATGTGTACGCGGCAACGTCCAACGCCCCCACAGCCGATAACGTCTTATCAGGGAAAATTCAGGCCATTCAGCACGGCGTAGAAAACAGCGAAATTCTGATTACGCTGACCGGGGGAGAAACCCTGTGTGCAATGGTGCCGAATGCCTTGCTTGAGCAGCAAAAGCTGCAACAGGGAACGGACGTGAAGGCTTGCTTCAATGCTGACCGGGTTATCATCGCCACGCTTTGTTAATGTCGCTTTAGCGCTATTGCCGTCTGACGAAGGATAGAAAATGTCATTGTTAAACATCACTCAGGGGTTATTTCGTCTCAGCGACACCCGCATGCTGCGTCTGGACGACCTGACGCTCGAACAAAACCAGTGCTGGGCCTTTGTCGGGGCCAACGGAAGTGGTAAATCTGCACTGGCGCGGTCGCTATCCGGCGAATTGCCGCTATTGCGTGGTGAACGAACCACGGGATTCCAACGCCCTGTTCGCCTGTCATTTGAACAATTACAAAAACTGGTTTCCGACGAGTGGCAGCGCAATAACACCGATCTGCTCAGTGAAGGTGAAGACGATACTGGCCGCACCACGGCAGAAGTGATTCAGGATAGCCTCAACGATCCCGCGCGTTGCCAACAGTTGGCACACCAGTTTGGCATTGCGCATTTGCTGGAGCGGCGCTTCAAGTACCTCTCTACAGGGGAAACACGTAAAGCGATGCTGTGTCAGGCGCTGATGCCCCAACCTGACCTACTGATTCTCGATGAGCCTTTTGACGGACTGGATGTAGCTTCCCGCCAGCAACTTGCCGATGAGCTGAGGAAACTGGCAGGCACTGGTTATACGCTGGTGCTTATTCTGAACCGCTTTGACGACATTCCTGATTTTATCAACCATGTCGGTGTGCTGGCAGACTGTACGCTGACCCGCGTCGGCGAGCGTGAAACGATCCTCTCTGAAGCGCTTGTGGCCCAGCTCGCATTTAGCGAAAAACTGTCGGGAAGTTCGCTGCCAGAGCCGGAAGATCCGCAGCGATATATGACGCTTCCCGCTGACGAGGTACGCATTAGGCTGCGTAACGGCGTGGTGCAGTACAATGATCGCCCTATTCTGCACGAGCTGACGTGGGAAGTATTACCCGGTCAGCATTGGCAGATTATCGGGCCAAATGGCGCGGGGAAATCGACGCTACTCAGTCTGATTACAGGCGACCATCCGCAAGGCTACAGTAACGACCTCACGCTGTTTGGCCGTAAACGCGGCAGCGGTGAAACCATTTGGGACATCAAGCGCCACATCGGTTATGTCAGCAGCAGCTTCCATCTGGATTACCGCGTCAGCACCAGCGTGCGCAACGTTATCCTGTCAGGATTCTTTGATTCTATTGGGATTTATCAAGCTGTCTCTGACCGTCAGCGCCACCTGACCGAACAGTGGCTCACTCTGCTTGGGCTCAATGGCGCTATCGCCGATACGCCGTTTCAGTCGCTCTCTTGGGGCCAGCAGCGTCTGACGCTGATTGCCCGCGCATTAGTCAAACACCCCGCCCTACTCATTCTCGATGAACCGCTACAGGGGCTTGATCCGCTCAATCGCCAACTGGTGCGTCGCTGGCTGGATATCTTGATTGGCGAGGGCGAAACGCAGCTACTCTTTGTCTCTCACCATGCGGAGGACGCGCCCGAGTGCATCACGCATCGACTCACTTTCGTCCCGCAAAATGATATCTATGGCTACCAAATTGACGCGTTATGTAAATAACGCCTGAAAACAGGGATGATAACGCTACCACAAAATAAAATGTAGGGTAGAAAGCCGGGCTCATTTACACTGTAATCTACGCTTCACTAAGTTTATTCGTAAAAAAATCATCGATAACAGAGGCGGATTCTCGCTGTAGATCACCTTTTTCAGCATCCAGCCATGTTATTTTGCAGTATTGCGATAATAGAGGTCATTATGAACGTTCTTGTTACAGGTGGTAGCGGTTACATAGGAAGCCATACTTGCGTACAATTACTCGCTGCCGGGCATACACCCGTTATTCTCGATAACTTGTGCAATAGCAAGGCTAGCGTCGTTAAAACCATTACGCGCTTAACCGATAAGGCACCCGTTTTTTATCAAGGCGATATCCGCGACAGCGCGCTACTGGACGATATTTTCGCTACGCATTCAATCGATTCCGTCATCCACTTTGCCGGCTTAAAAGCCGTGGGCGAATCAGTGCGTGAGCCGCTGAGCTACTATGACAATAACGTCTACGGTACGCTCGTACTGGTAGAGGCGATGAAGAAAGCCGGCGTGAAAAACCTGATTTTTAGCTCCTCTGCCACTGTCTATGGCGATCAACCACGCACGCCCTATCAGGAAAGTTTCCCCACAGGTCACCCTGCCAGCCCCTATGGCCGCAGCAAACTGATGGTCGAACAAATCCTACAAGATTTACAGCATGCTGAACCGGAATGGAGTATTACGCTGTTACGGTATTTCAACCCAGTGGGTGCCCATCCATCGGGTGAAATGGGCGAAGATCCGCAAGGTGTGCCTAATAACCTGATGCCTTATATCGCCCAGGTTGCGGTAGGCCGTCGCGACTCACTGGCGATCTTCGGTAATGACTACCCTACCGCCGATGGCACTGGCGTACGAGATTACATCCACGTCGTCGATCTGGCTGACGGTCACATCGCCGCCATGAACACCCTGCAAAATCGTGCTGGAGTGCATATTTACAATCTGGGCGCGGGCGTAGGCTACAGTGTATTACAGGTCGTTGAAGCCTTTAGTCAGACTTGTGGTAAACCACTGTCTTACCATTTTTCCCCACGTCGTCAGGGCGATCTGCCTGCTTATTGGGCAGATACTGAACGTGCAGCAAACGATCTTAACTGGAAAGTCACACGCTCACTGCAAGAAATGGCGCAGGACACCTGGCGCTGGCAATCCAACCACCCCAATGGGTACGACGAAGAATGACGGCGCTTTTTTACGCCAAGTGACAGATTAAGGGAAGATAAACAGAACTGATTCAGACCGTTGACAAACCCATTTACGGAACGAAAACGGTAATAATGGGATAGAAGAGTAAAGCGTCCGCGCCAAGGACAAAAGCGTCAGGAACGTTTTTGAACGTCGCTTGCGACGGCCCTCAAAGAGTGAATCTCAGGAATGAGATTCATATCTGCGCGGCTTGAGCTTACAGGGATGTACTTGCAGCGTCTTTACGATCTACCCATTATCACCGCTCGGCGTACTTTGTCAGCAAACGCCTTTCTGCTTAATTTCCCAACATTGCAGACATCGGCCAACCCTCTCTATCTTCTCGGCCTCTACAGGAGCAAGTCATGTTGAATGAAAGTCTTAGCACGCTGGCACCAGATGGTCAGCAGTTTCAGTTAACGACCTTGCAGAATCAGGCAGGTATGCGCGTGTGCCTGATGGACTGGGGTGCAACCTGGCTTTCCTGTGAACTGCCTTTGCCGGAGGGGGAAGTTCGTGAAGTGCTACTGGGTTGTGCCTCACCCGTCCAGTATCCGCAGCAAAGTGCTTATCTCGGCGCGTCGATTGGTCGCTATGCCAACCGCATAGCCCAAGCCACGTTCAGTCGAGAAACCGAAACCTTTCATCTGGTTCCAAACCAGAACGAGCACCAGTTACATGGCGGTCCAGAAGGCTTTCATGCCCGCCGCTGGCGGATTGTCAGTCAGGACGCAACACAGGTAACTTACCAACTGCATTCACCGGATGGCGATCAGGGGTATCCAGGGCACCTCAACGTACAGGTGACCTACGCGCTGACCGAACATAATTCGCTGGAAATCTCGTATCAGGCGACCGTAGAGAAAGCCTGCCCCGTTTGTCTGACCAACCACGCGTATTTCAACCTTGATGGCGATTTGACTGACGTACGTAAGCACCAATTGCAGCTGTTTGCCGACTATTATTTACCGGTCAATAGCGCAGGCATTCCCAACGCCGATCTAACACCAGTAAACGCGACCGGAATGGATTTCCGTCAGCCAAAAACGTTGGAAGAAGATTTCCTGCGCGACAGCGATCAAATGGCCGTTGGTGGCTACGATCACGCTTATTTATTGCATCGCACCTGCGGTTCCAGCGAAAGTCCTGCTGCCAATTTGTGGTCATCCGATGGCCGCGTGCTGATGAGCGTTTTCACCAGCGCCCCCGCCTTACAGCTCTACAGCGGCAACTTTCTGGCCGGAACACCCTCGCGTGACGGCGGTCAGTATGAAAACTATGCCGGTGTCGCACTGGAAAGCGAATTCCTGCCGGACAGCCCAAATCACCCAGACTGGCCGCAGCCCGACTGCTGGCTGAAACCGGGGAAAGTCTATCGCTCGGATACCACATACCAGTTCCTCACCCAGTAACCGAACAGCAAAAGATAATTAACCCATTGATAACATTGGCAGATAGCTATCTGCCAATTTACAAAACTATGCTATTCCCTGCTTGCCGCGTTCCAACTCAGACGCTTACACTGCCATGACGTCCAAAAAGGAAACGCCATGTCCGCATCATCACGGTCTCCATTATTCATTCATCATCTGCGCCATAAAGGCAGATGGGGATGGCTATTGGCGCTGTGCTGGCTTTTCCTAAATGCACAACTGGCTATCGCAGGTCATCAATGCGACATGACACTCAGCCAGACCTCCCCCGCTATCCAGCATCAGGCACATCTGCAACAGGCTGACGTTCAGCCGTTATCATCTCACGCTCAGCATACGGCTACAGCGTCTTACGCTGCCGACCAGCAAACGCCGCTGTGCGAAAAACACTGCGTGCCGGATAGTGTGAAGCAGGATAATGGCTCGCTGGCATTACTAGCGCTGCCAGTGAGCGGTGAGCTGGTCTTAGCGGATAACCCTGTCCACCTCACCCCAGCCTCTGATGTCTGGCTCTCCCCCCCAGCGGTCGGCCCTCCGGCTGAAATCCGTTTCTGCCGATTTAGAGAATAACCCAAGCGATTGATAACCCCTGCGCCAGCGGGCGCAACGTCTTGTTTATCAATTATTTTTACACTCCAAATAATTCGAGTTTCAGGACAAAACGTTAGCGTTTTGAACAACGCAAGGCGTTGACCCGTAGGGCGAGGCTCATTTATGCACCTCGTAACGCGGCAAGAGAAGGAATCCCGATGAGCTTACATTGGTAAGTGATTCGGGTGACTGAACGCGGCCAACGCACATGCAACTTGAAGTATTACGAGTATATTGGGATTATTTTATGCGTATTACTTATATGGCGCTGATTAGCAGCCTGATTTTTTCTGTTTCTTCCTTCACCTTCCCCGTGTGGGCCAACGACCACCAGCATCATGCAATGATGCCGACCACTCCCCCAGCGGCCACGACAGCCGTTTATCAGACTACTGGGGTTGTTAAGCAGTGGAACGCCAACAGCGTCACGCTCTCCCACGCGCCGATTGCCGCCCTAAAATGGCCCGCCATGACGATGGCCTTCACGCTGCCATCCAGCGGCGAAATAACGCCATTGCCTGTCAACACGCAAGTCACGTTCAGCTTTATCCAGAACGAGAGCGGCTACATCCTGACCGCGATTACGCCACAACAGCCTTAACCGGAGCACAACATGAATTTATCCAAACACGACGCCGCGTGCGCGTGTCTGGCGATGTTGCTGTGGCTGCCTGCCGCTGTCTTTGCGGCAGATCTGAGTCTTGAACAGGCTTTACAGGCGGCGGAACGTTACTCCGCCGACCTGTCAGCCAATCAACACCAGATTAACGCGCTTCAGAACATGGCCGACTCTGCCACACAGCTTCCCGACCCTAAGTTGAAATTTGGCGTCGAAAATCTGCCATTAGGCGGTAACAACGGTAGCCGACTCACGCGAGAAGGGATGACGATGCAGCGTATCGGCATCATGCAGACCTACGTCAGCAGCAGTAAGCGTGATAGCAAAGCGCAGGCCATTCGGGTTGAAGCTGATGCATTGCAAAGTAATAGCGAGAGCATTCGTGCTCGTCTGCAACGGGAAACGGCACAGGCATGGCTGGATCTGGCACTCTCACGAAAAGCATTGAGCGAGGTAACCGCGCTGGTCACAGAAAGTCAGCGGCAGATCGCGTCGCAAAAAGCAAGTGTGGCGGCAGGTAGTGAAGCCAGTAGCGTGCTGGATGCCCGCCTGACGTTGGCAACCATGCAAGACAGGCAGTCTGATGCAGAACGGGACACGCGCATCGCACATGCCCGGCTGGTACAGCTTACCGGCATCGCAGATATCAATGTAAACGGCGATCTTCCCCGCTTTGAACGGCTGCCTGCCTCACGGGAGGTGCTGAGCAACACCATTCATCAGCATCCAGAAATGCAACTGGCGCAGCGTGAGGCCGAACTGGCTCAAGCTCGCTCCGCACAATCAGCCGTTGCCGCCATCCCCAATGTTGATGTTGAAGTCTATTACGCGAAACGTGGAGATGATTACGACGACATGGCGGGCATGATGGTGACAGTCGATCTGCCGCTCTTCACATCCAAACGTCAGGATAAGGACTACGCCGCAGACGTCTCGCGCAGCATGGAAGCTCGCGACAGAGTGTTGCTCACCGAACGAGAGCATCAGGCGCAACTCAATACGCTGATTGCTCAATATCAAGCCGCACAGTCTCGCTGGCAGCGCCAGAACAACGAGGTTCTCCCTCTCCAACAGCAGCGCATCAAACTGATTCAGGCTCAGTATCAATCCGGCAGCAGTAATCTTTCCGCCGTACTGGATGCCCGTCGGGCGTTACTCGAAAGCCGGATTGCCGTTCAGGATACCGCTCGGGAGATGGCGCAATATTGGGCTGCCATCCGTTATCTGACACCACAAGGAAGCCCTACGCGATGAGCAAAACAGTCACGAACAAATCATTGATGGTTAGCCTGATGACACTGGCTATTCTCAGCGCAGGTGGCGTGGGCTATCTGGTTGGCAAACAGCAAACGCCGCACTCGCCTTCTATCGCAGAGCCAGAACGTGCCGTTCTCTATTGGTATGACCCGATGGTGCCGGATAAACGTTTCGACAAACCGGGGAAATCGCCCTTTATGGATATGGAATTGGTGCCCCGCTACGCCGATGACGTGCAGGAGGACGACGGAGTCATCGTCAGCGCTCGTCAGCAACAAAATCTCGGCGTTCGCACCACCCGCGCGGAAATGCGCGAACTGACTGACCGCACCACAGGTTATGGCACCGTCGCCCTCAACGAACGCGGTTTACACACGCTGGTCGCGCCTAGCGGCGGCATTGTCGAGAAACTCACGGTCAATGCGCTGCAACAACAGGTGAAGAAAGGCGAAACGCTAGCCACATTATGGAACCCGACCTGGGCGGCGGCACAGCGCGAATATCTGGCGGTACGGCAGTTGGGCGACGACATGCTGACTCAATCAGCCCGCCAACGGCTGGCGCTGTTATTTATGCCGGAAGCGATTATTCGGCAGGTCGAGCGGAGCGGCAAACCACAGGACAGGATCGCGATTACCGCACCAGAAAACGGCTACGTGAATAAGCTTGAGGTGCGGCAAGGCATGCAGTTAAGCCCTGCTCAGCCGTTATTCGAGCTTGCCAGTCTGAACCCGGTTTGGGTCGATGTCGATTATCCCGAAGCGCAGGCGGCGCAGCTAACGATTGGCAGCGACATCAGCGCAACCAGCCGTGCCTGGCCGGACAAAACCTTCCACGGCAAAGTCAGCGAACTGCTACCCATACTGGACAGTACCACACGCACGCTAAAAGCCCGTGTCGTGCTGGATAACCCGCAACAGCAGCTTAAACCCGGCATGTACCTGACCGTGCAGCTTTCTCACGCTCAGGCACAGCCGCGCCTGGCGATCCCGCAGGAGGCGCTATTGGTCAGCGGTAGCCAAAACCGGGTCTTGCTGAGTGATGGCAACGGCCATTTCACCCCACGCAACGTCACTGCTGGTGCAACCTTGGGAGATTGGGTCGAAATCATCGATGGACTGAAAGCAGGCGACAACGTAGTCACTTCAGGCCAGTTCCTGATTGATTCCGAAGCCAGCCTGCGCAGCGCCTTACCGCAGTTTGATGCGGAGACATCGGAAAACCCAGCAACGCCGACTGCCCCCGCGGGCTATCGCACTCAGGGAGTCATCAGAGCGATAAACGGCAATCAGGCCACCATCGAACACGAAGCGGTTCCGGCACTCAACTGGTCGCCAATGACGATGGACTTCACGCTGCCATCGTCAGGGCTGCCACAGGGAGCCGGGATCGGTAGCACCGTCAGTTTCCAGTTCAGCATGGACGACAGTGGGATTCACGTCCTGCATTTTTTACCCGCTGACGATCCGCATGCTGGCCACGGAGGTCATCCATGATTGCCTACATCATTCGCTGGTCGCTCAAAAACCGTCTTCTGGTTTTACTGGCCGCGCTGTTCATGGCGGCGTGGGGCCTGCTGTCTCTACAAAAAACGCCGCTGGATGCTCTGCCCGATTTATCAGATGTACAGGTCATCATTCGCGTCAGCTATCCGGGGAAAGCGCCGCAGGTGGTGGAAAATCAGGTGACCTACCCGCTGACGACCACCATGCTTTCCGTGCCGGGTGCCAAAACGGTACGGGGCTTTTCCATGTTCGGCGATGCCTACGTTTATGTGCTGTTTGAAGATGGAACTGATCCTTACTGGGCACGCTCCCGCGTGCTGGAATATCTCAGTCAGGTGCAATCCAGCCTGCCTGCCGATGCGAAAACCTCGCTCGGCCCAGATGCCACCGGCGTCGGCTGGATCTACGAATACGCACTGGTCGATCGCAGCGGCAAATACAGTCTGGCCGATCTGCGTGGCTTTCAGGACTGGTTGCTGAAATATGAACTGAAAACCGTTCCCGATGTAGCAGAAGTCGCCAGCGTGGGCGGTATGGTCAAACAATATCAGATCGTCGTCGACCCAGAACGCATGCGAACGCAGGGCATCACCCATCAGCAGATCGTCAGCGCTGTTCAAGCAGCCAATCAGGAAAACGGCGGTTCCGTGCTGGAGTTGGGCGAAGCGGAGTACATGGTGCGCACCACCGGTTACCTGAAAACCGCGCAAGATTTCAACCAGGTGGTAATGACTACCCGCAACGGTATTCCTGTGCTGTTGCAGGATGTGGCGACGCTCAGAGAAGGGCCGGAGATGCGTCGCGGCATCGCAGAACTGAATGGCGAAGGCGAAGTGGCGGGCGGCATCATCGTCCTGCGCTATGGCAAGAATGCGCTGAATACGCTGCATGCCGTAAAAGCGCGGTTACAGGAAATACAAAAAAGCCTGCCAGCGGGTGTAGAAATCGTCCCAACCTACGACCGCTCACAGCTGATTGAACACGCCATCGATACGCTCAGCTTCAAGCTGCTGGAAGAGTTTGTTGTCGTCGCGATCATCTGCGCCCTGTTTCTGTTCCACTTCCGCTCAGCGCTGGTAGCGATCATCAGCCTGCCGTTGGGGATTCTGGGGGCGTTTATCATCATGCGCTATCAGGGCGTGAACGCGAATATTATGTCGCTGGGCGGTATCGCGATTGCCATTGGCGCGATGGTGGATGCTGCGATTGTGATGATAGAAAACATGCATAAAGTCATTGAACAGTGGCGGCATGAAAACCCTGGGAAGCAGCCGCAGAATAACGAGTGGTGGCTGCTAGCAGAACGGGCTGCGGTGGAAGTGGGTCCCGCGCTGTTTTGCAGCTTACTGATCATTACGCTGTCGTTTGTCCCAGTGTTCTCACTGGAGGCACAGGAAGGCCGCATGTTTTCCCCGCTGGCCTTTACCAAAACCTATGCCATGGCCGTCGCCGCCGGATTAGGGATTACGCTGGTGCCGGTATTAATGGGATATTTCGTACGCGGCAAGATACCGGACGAACAGGCGAATCCGATTAACCGCTGGCTGATTGCAGCCTATCACCCGGTGTTGCAAAAGGTGTTGAGCTACCCGAAAACCACGCTGCTGATTTCCGGCCTGCTGCTGCTACTGACGCTCTTTCCGCTCAGCCGTCTTGGGAGCGAATTTATGCCACCGCTGGATGAAGGCGATCTGCTGTATATGCCTTCCACCCTGCCCGGCATCTCTGCACGGGAAGCTGGCCGACTGCTGCAACAGACAGACCGGCTGATTAAAACCGTGCCCGAAGTCGAGTCGGTCTTCGGCAAAGCGGGCCGTGCCGAAACGGCAACCGACCCAGCACCGTTAACCATGCTAGAAAGCACCATTCGGCTGAAACCGCGCGATCAGTGGCGCGAGGGCATGACCATGGACAAGCTGGTGGCCGAGTTAGATCGTACCGTCAGCCTGCCGGGTATCGCGAACGTGTGGGTTCCCCCTATCCGTAACCGTCTGGACATGCTGGCCACCGGCATCAAAAGCCCGGTGGGCATTAAGGTTAACGGCAATAATTTGGAAGACATAGAACGTACTGCTGCACAAATCGAGCAGGTGGTTAAACGGGTTCCGGGCGTGACGTCCGCACTGGCGGAACGGCTAGCGGGCGGGCGCTATATCGATATTGATATCGATCGTCAGCGCGCCGCACGCTATGGCGTGTCCGTCGAGGAGCTTCAGTCGGTGGTCGCTACGCTCATCGGCGGGCAAAACATCGGCGAAACCATTGAAGGCCGCCAGCGTTATCCCATCAACATCCGCTACCCGCGTGAATTACGCGATTCGCTACAAAAATTGCGTGACCTGCCCATCGTGACGGCCAACGGCAGCAGAGTGACGCTGGCTGAGCTGGCTGATATTCGCGTCAGCGAAGGGCCACCGATGCTGAAAAGTGAAAACAGCCGCCTGTCGGACTGGATTTATGTCGACCTACGTGGACGCGACCTAAAATCTGCCGTTGAAGACATGCAACAGGCCGTTGCCCAACAGGTCACGCTGCCGGAAGGCGTTTCACTGAGCTGGTCAGGTCAGTTTGAGTATCTGGAACGCGCCACGGAAAAAATGAAAGTCGTCGTGCCCTTTACGCTGCTGATCATTTTCGTACTGCTGTATGTCACCTTCAACCGCATCAAAGATGCGTTGCTGATTATGGCAACGTTACCTTTCGCGCTGATTGGCGGCGTCTGGCTGCTCTATCTCCTTGGCTATAATCTTTCTGTAGCGGGTGCAGTGGGCTTTATTGCACTGGCGGGCGTGTCGGCGGAATTCGGCGTCATCATGCTGCTGTACCTCAACCATGCAGTAGAGAAACACCATGTGGCAGGTCAGGCGCTATCACGCCAGCAATTGATGGATGCCATCCACGAAGGGGCAGTTATGCGCGTACGGCCAAAAATGATGACCGTGGCTACGATTATGGCAGGGCTGCTCCCCATCATGTGGGGGGGCGGCAGCGGATCCGAAATCATGCAGCGGATTGCCGCGCCGATGATAGGCGGGATGGTGAGTGCCCCCCTGCTGTCGATGCTGGTGATTCCAGCGGTCTACTTGTTATTGCACAAGGGGGATTCCGGTTTGCTGAAACGGTAAAGCCAGAGCGTGATTTTACGCAAACAACCTGCGGATAAATCACGCTTGCCATCGACTATCGATTGCCGATAACCGTTCTACACCCCTATAATGAAATCAGTTATCACAGAAATCTTAGGATAGGAAGGAGTTTAGCTATGGCTGTAACTAAGCTGGTACTGGTAAGACACGGTGAGAGCCAGTGGAACAACGAAAACCGCTTCACAGGCTGGTACGATGTCGATCTATCTGACAAAGGCCGTTCAGAAGCCAAAGCCGCAGGTCAGCTGCTGAAAGACGAAGGTTTTGCCTTTGATTTCGCGTATACCTCCGTGCTGAAACGTGCCATTCATACACTGTGGAATGTACTGGACGAGCTGGATCAAGCCTGGTTGCCAGTTGAGAAATCCTGGAAACTGAATGAGCGCCACTACGGTGCACTGCAAGGTCTGAACAAAGCCGAAACCGCTGAGAAATACGGTGACGAGCAGGTTAAACAATGGCGTCGTGGTTTTGCGATTACGCCTCCAGAGTTGACGCGTGATGACGAACGTTTCCCAGGTCACGACCCGCGTTACGCTGCTCTGAGCGACAAAGAGCTGCCGCTGACTGAAAGCCTAGCGCTGACCATCGAACGTGTTGTGCCTTACTGGAACGAAACCATCCTGCCGCGCGTCAAAAGCGGTGAGCGTGTGATCGTTGCGGCTCACGGTAACTCACTGCGTGCGCTGGTAAAATACCTGGACAACCTGGGCGAAGACGAAATTCTGGAACTGAATATCCCAACTGGCGTGCCGTTGGTTTATGAATTCGACGAGAACTTCAAGCCTATCAAACGTTACTACCTGGGCAACGCAGACGAAATCGCTGCAAAAGCTGCCGCAGTAGCGAATCAGGGTAAAGCGAAATAATTTTCCCCTGAATGAGAAAAACCCGGCCATTACTGGCGGTCTATAGTAATGGCCGGGTAAAAAACAGGCATAGCGTTATACCATCTACTCTCGACGCTAACGCGGCTTTAACGCATGACGCATCGCTCACTTACCTGTATCGAACAATACCTTTCTGAAACTGCACCGGTAAAAGACAAAATAAAACGCATCAACCACCTGCTGAGTAAATACCTTTCTACACCGTGGTGCACCCACTACTTTCAGACTATTACAGAATTCCTCGCTCACCCCGGGCGTAATACTGTTAGCTGGAGTGGGTAACCACACGGTTTATCCCCGCGTGTGCGGGGAACACCAGCGCCGGGGGTGTGAAATGGCATTAAGTAACGGTTTATCCCCGCGTGTGCGGGGAACACGTCGAGAAAGATGCGAGTGCCATCCAAGCCACCGGTTTATCCCCGCGTGTGCGGGGAACACTAGGTGTCGTATCGACAAGTATGTCGAGATCGCGGTTTATCCCCGCGTGTGCGGGGAACACGATAAATTCCACGCTGGCCGCATCGGCGGTGCCGGTTTATCCCCGCGTGTGCGGGGAACACATCACCTCCATCTGGATTTAAGCCATGCCAACCGGTTTATCCCCGCGTGTGCGGGGAACACACGGGGGCGGTTTTCGTTTGCTACTGGGACGACGGTTTATCCCCGCGTGTGCGGGGAACACGTGCCGTTCAGCCATCGTTTTTCTCCTGCATACGGTTTATCCCCGCGTGTGCGGGGAACACGCCGGAATCAGCACCGCGCATGGTCGATAGTTCGGTTTATCCCCGCGTGTGCGGGGAACACCTAATATTATCGCGCTCATGGTTTACTGTAGCCGGTTTATCCCCGCGTGTGCGGGGAACACTGGCAGGAGCAGCGCCGCAAAAACCGCGAGTTCGGTTTATCCCCGCGTGTGCGGGGAACACTGAGTAAGTCATTAACCGAGCTGAAAGAACAGCGGTTTATCCCCGCGTGTGCGGGGAACACCGTGGTGGCCGCTGTCAGTGGGCGAACAGGTGCGGTTTATCCCCGCGTGTGCGGGGAACACTCTGGCGTGAGCTGCGCAAACTGGCGAACCAGCGGTTTATCCCCGCGTGTGCGGGGAACACTAAAGAAGAAGAGTACGAAGAAATAAGTAAATTCGGTTTATCCCCGCGTGTGCGGGGAACACTGCGCACGCCACGGCAGGCGGTCAGGGCTATCCGGTTTATCCCCGCGTGTGCGGGGAACACTTTCCAGCCGCTCTATGTCTTTTTTCACACCGCGGTTTATCCCCGCGTGTGCGGGGAACACAAGAATTGCTTTCGTTATTCACTGATCGTGTGCGGTTTATCCCCGCGTGTGCGGGGAACACATGTAATCCTGTTTAATAAAGCTAATCTATCCCGGTTTATCCCCGCGTGTGCGGGGAACACTCTAAATATAGAGATTTGTTTTATAACACTTTTTTCAGTGTAAAGAATCCCACCGATTTTCCAACACCGCTATATATTTATAACCAGTTGATTATAAAGAGATAAAAAAGAGACAATGCGCTTCCCATTCTATTCTACCGAACTGCTATGATTTTCATTTAGGATTCAATAGGCTGAAAGCTAGCGTGGTGCGTGTTCTGTTAAAATGATACTTAAGACTGTATAGGCTAGGTTGATACGGTGAAAGCACGCGATGCGCTCCCCATATCTGATATTAGCGGGGAATATCCTGAGACATTCCCCGTTGAGCAGAACCTGAAAAAGTAGGGTTTTGATTTATTAGCACCGAGTTTGTAGCGGTTCTTCCTCCCTTAGAACCGTCGCAAGCGACATTGAAAAACGTTCCCTACGTTTTTTATGACGTGCCAGTTAGTTAGCACGTCACTCAGCGTTACTTGCTACGACGTTCACGTACAGCAGATGCTAACTGGCGCAACAGAGATTCTGTGTCTTCCCAGCCAACACAAGCATCGGTCACGCTACGACCATAAACCAGTGGCTCACCGCTTTCCAGATTCTGGTTGCCTTCGACCAGATGGCTTTCCACCATCACGCCCATAATCGCTTTCTCGCCCTGCGCGATCTGCCCGCAGACGTCAGTACAGACATCCATCTGCTTTTTGAACTGCTTGCTGCTGTTCGCATGGCTGAAATCGATCATGACCTGCGGTGTCAGGCCCGCTTTTTCCAGACCAATTTTCACGTCTTTCACGTGCTCAGCGCTGTAGTTCGGCGTTTTACCACCGCGCAGAATGATGTGACAATCGTTGTTACCGCTGGTGTTCACGATAGCAGAATGGCCCCATTTGGTCACAGACAGGAAGCAGTGTGGTGCGCTGGCGGCGTTGATCGCATCAATCGCGACCTTGATCGTACCATCGGTACCGTTTTTAAAACCGACAGGGCATGACAGGCCAGATGCCAATTCACGGTGTACCTGAGATTCTGTCGTACGTGCGCCGATAGCGCCCCAGCTCATCAGATCCGCCATATATTGCGGAGTGATCATATCCAGAAACTCACCCGCAGCCGGCAAACCGATGTCGTTAATTTCCAGCAGCAGTTGGCGTGCAATGCGCAGGCCGTCATTGATCTGGAAGCTATTGTCCATGTGCGGATCGTTGATCAGCCCTTTCCAGCCAATCGTGGTGCGTGGTTTTTCAAAGTAAACCCGCATAACCACTTCCAGATCGTCGCTCAGCTCGTTACGCAGCGTCAGCAGACGCGTGGCATACTCTTTTGCTGCTTTCGTGTCGTGGATCGAGCAAGGCCCAATGACCACCAGCAGGCGGTCATCATTGCCGTTAAGAATTTTATGGATGGCAGTACGCGCGAACGATACCGTTTCCGCGGCCTTCTCCGTGGCTGGAAACTTTTCTAGCAAAGCAACCGGCGGCAAAAGTTCATTAATCTCTTTAATTCTTAAATCATCATTTTGGTAATTCATAAATAAATCCATCGGTTCCGAAACGGTATGTTAGCCCCATCCAATACGCGCCATCCCGCCTATACGGGTCGCCTGAGAAACGGGATGTTTCATATTGAAGATTGATTATTATATGTCAAGCTGGTGTTGTCAGAGCGCTGAAATCAGCGGGATTTACGCGATCAAATGCTCTCAGATGCCGCATCCGTCCTATTTTCGCCAGAAAATAGCTCAACTGACAGATCGGATGAATGACAGAATAGGTTTTCTCTGTGGGTTTCAGTAAAGTGGGATAAAACCGCAACTCAGGGTGATCTATGGCACATAACCACAGCCACACAGAATCAGGCAACAGTAAACGTCTGCTGGCCGCGTTTATCATTACCGCCACGTTTATGGTGGCAGAAGTCATTGGCGGCCTGCTGTCCGGCTCACTTGCCCTGCTGGCGGATGCTGGCCATATGTTGACGGACGCCGCCGCGCTGTTTGTCGCGCTTGTTGCCGTACGTTTCGCACAGCGTAAGCCCAATGCTCGCCATACCTTTGGCTATTTGCGGCTCACTACCCTCGCCGCCTTTGTGAACGCGCTGACGCTGATGCTGATTACCGCCTTCATCTTCTGGGAAGCCATCCAGCGCTTCTATGATCCCCAGCCCGTCGCTGGCGTCCCTATGCTGCTTGTCGCCGTTGCCGGGTTGGTGGCAAATATCGTGGCATTTTGGCTGTTACACCACGGCAGCGAAGAGAAAAATATTAACGTCCGCGCAGCGGCCCTGCATGTGCTGGGCGATCTGCTCGGATCCGTTGGCGCGATTGCCGCCGCCATTATCATTCTTTATACCAACTGGACACCTATCGACCCGATTCTCTCTATTTTGGTGTCGTGTCTGGTGCTGCGCAGTGCATGGGCGCTATTGAAAGAGAGCATTCACGAGTTGCTGGAAGGTACGCCGAGCCAGCTCAGCGTTGAGGTTCTACAGAAAGATTTGACGCTGAATATTCCCGAGGTCAGGAACATTCACCATGTGCATTTATGGCAGGTGGGCGAGAAACCGATGATGACGCTGCATGCACAGGTGGTTCCGCCTCACGATCACGATGCGCTGTTAAGACGTATTCAGGAATATTTACTGAAGCATTACCAGATTGAACACGCGACGGTTCAGATGGAATATCAACGCTGTGATGATGACCACTGCGCTTTCCACCATCAGGAAAGCCATCATCATGAAAGCCATGATGCAGAAGGCCACCACCACAAGCATTAAATTTGGATTACGCGCCGTGTGAAACCGCGCTGACGCGGTTTTCCTGTGCGCTCTTAATCCACAGCCAGGAGCCGTTCAGGGCAATCAGCGTCAGGATCGCGTACTCTACCGCCATCGCATACACGCCCTGATAAGCAAAAATCACCACGCTTATCACATCAATCACCACCCACAGCAGCCAGTTCTCGACGTATTTGCGCGTCATCAGGATCATCGCCACAATCGACAGCACCATCATGGTGGAATCCCAGAATGGGAACGCATCCGGCTGAAGGTTCGGCATCTGCACAGACAACCCTAGCCCCTGCATACCGGAAACGGCAATACGCGTCAGCACAGCAAACACTGCGTCAATGTAGAACGTCATCAAGCCAATCGCGACAACGCACGCCACCGACCAGCCAATGAGTTTCTGCACCGGTAACCAGCGGATGCGCAACTCCACTTCCTGCGAATCTGTCTTGCGCGTCCAGGCATACCAGCCATAAATGTTGGCGGCAAAAAAGAATATTTGCAGCAACAGGCTGGCGTAAAGCTGAATCTGGAAAAAGATCACGGCAAATAGCGTGACGTTAATCAACCCAAACAGATAGTTGATGGTCTTTTCCTGACTCGCGAACCAGATACACAACAGGCCAAACAGCGTGCCAATCGCCTCAATCCAGGAAAGATCGTATCCCCCTTCCCCCAAAGGGATATGAATTAACATATTGCTGGTACTCAAAAAATCCATCTCATCACCCTGTCTCAATTATTGTAAGAAATTTCTATTAAGATGCCCTGGATCTCCGTCAGGCATTCCCTTTCACACGTAATTTTAGTGAAGCCGCAAAATCCAGCATGCGATTCAGCGGGATTAACGCGCCTTCTCGCAGGGCTGCATCAACATGAATCTCATGTGCGTCACCGCCTTGTTCTAGGCCGTTAGCAATCGCCTCCAGCCCGTTCATCGCCATCCACGGACAGTGGGCGCAGCTGCGGCAGGTTGCCCCTTCGCCCGCGGTGGGCGCTTCCAGCAACATTTTCTCTGGGCAGGTCTGCTGCATCTTGTAAAAAATACCGCGATCGGTCGCCACAATCAGTTCGCGCTGTGGCAGCGTTTTCGCCGCCTGAATCAGTTGGCTGGTTGACCCAACGGCGTCAGCCATCTCTACCACGCTCTGCGGCGATTCTGGATGAACCAAAATTGCCGCATCGGGGTACAGGATCTTCATGCGCTGCAGCGCCTGCGTTTTAAATTCGTCATGCACAATGCACGCGCCCTGCCAGCACAGTACATCCGCCCCTGTCTGCTTTTGTACATAGCTTCCCAGATGACGGTCCGGTGCCCAGATAATCTTTTCTCCCAGGCTATCCAGATGTTCGATCAATTCCACCGCGATGCTGGATGTCACCACCCAATCAGCACGCGCTTTCACTGCTGCGGAGGTATTGGCATACACCACCACCGTTCGGTCCGGGTACGCATCGCAAAAACGGCTGAACTCATCGACGGGACAACCGAGATCGAGCGAGCATTCTGCTTCCAGCGTAGGCATCAGAATCGTCTTTTCCGGGTTGAGTATCTTGGCGGTTTCTCCCATAAAGCGGACCCCCGCTACCAGCAGCGTTGATGCCGAATGGGTGCTGCCGAAACGCGCCATTTCCAGCGAGTCCGCCACACAGCCGCCAGTTTCTTCCGCCAGCGCCTGAATTTCAGGATCGGTATAATAGTGCGCGACCATGACAGCATTTCTCTCCCGCAGCAGCGTTTTTATCCTGCTATGGTAGTGCTGTTTTGCATCAGCCGATAAGGGTCTGGGCTTCGGCGGAAAGGGATAAATGGTCTCATTGCTATCAAAAAGGATACTCATTATAAATTTCCACGATGACAACTCGGGTTGTAACACCTGATACTAATTAATGCTCAGTATCGACGTTTTTTATCCTAAACAAAATACCGAAAATCCGCCCTGAAGTCGCGGTGTTTTTTCCATATTACCCGCCATTCTGTTTAATATGCTTAAAATGGTGAGGTGAAATGCGTAAGTAGCATGACTTGTAGAAAGTAGAAAAGAGACAAGGAGAGAAATGGCATGGCCAGCCTCTATATCAGAATCTATCGCAATACCCTGACCGTCAGAAACGTGGACACGAAACAAGAGGTAACAGAGCAATCAGAAACGCCTTTTACCACCACGCGCTTACTGCTCGGGCAGATGATCCCGGCAATGAAGCTATTAGATCGACTCGCGCGCAAGGTAGCCCCCAAACGACTGATCGATCTGTTCTCGTCACACAACGTTATCATCCATGCTATGGAGATGAATGAAGGCGGACACAGCCAGGTCGAGTTTGCCAGCTACATAGAGCTAGCCAAGAGCATCAGCCCACAAGGAAAGCATATTTATGTCTGTAGCAAAAATGTACCGCTAACCGATCAGGAAGTGATACAAATTTTTAGCGGCGACATGCCTTCGATCGTCAGCCGCTAATCAGACGATGCGCTTTAAGCGAAGAAGCGGTGCCAGTACAGAGAGATAGGAATAACCAGAACCAACGCAGGCAGGAAGTTCACCACCGCAAATGATTTGATCTGCGCGATCCGTAGCCCTACCGCAATCATGATAATCCCGCCACAGGCAGAAAAATCGCCCATCGTAATCTCTGTCATAAAGGGCATAATCAATTTGGCGGAGAAGAACAACAGCGTCTGGACAATAACCTGCGGTATCGCAATCGACATCACGGCAAGGCCAAGCGTGATGGAGAAAATCAGCGCGGTGAAAATATCCAAAGCAGATTTGATGATCAACAGCTGGTAATCACCGGTTAGTCCTTCCGTCAACGCTCCAACCACGCCGGTTCCACTGGCGCAAAACAGGACGATTAACGCGGTAAAATTCTGAGTGTAGACATCCTGTGGCAAACGGTGCTCCTGTGCAGGCAGCACGCGATTTAATCCCTTCTGAATCATCATACCAGCCCACTGCACGCCGGATTCCATGCGTAGCAGTTCGCCTAATGCCACACCAATCACGATAGCCAGCGCCACCGCAGGCAACTGCTGGACTTTCACAACCAGCGTCACCCCCATTGCAATCGACACCATCGCAAATGCTGGCGGAAGGCCATCTTGCAAACGCTGAGGGATAAAACGACGCAAAGCGATACCCAGACCACTACCAATCAAGATAGCGGCGCCATTAATCAACGGACCAATCATATATCTTCCTAAACAGGGCTACACGCGCTCCCTGTGGCAATGACTCCATCCCTGCTCGATAGGATTAGAAAACAGTTCCTGACGGGTTATATAGTCCATAGAGAGGGGCAAAAACCTAATATACCGCAAAGTCTTAACGAGTAGGGAATGATGATGGGCTTTATCTCACCGACGTGGCATGTGCGATATATAATTTAAAATGAATTTATTCGAGGAAGGAAATCTACTGCCGAAGTGGTGGGTCGTGCAGGATAACTCGGCCTTCGGGGTCAACGCTAACGCGTTGTTGTCTCGCTTCGCTCGGCTCGAACCTGCGACCAATCGATTAAAAGTCAAGATACTTGCTATGTGAATAACGAGAGGAATAGCGATTGTATAATGTTGAATTGAATTGCTAGGATATGGTGGGTCGTGCAGGATTCGAACCTGCGACCAATTGATTAAAAGTCAACTGCTCTACCGACTGAGCTAACGACCCGCAATGCGGAACTACTTTGATACTTAATGCTGTTATAACTGAGCTTGAAATTGGTGGGTCGTGCAGGATTCGAACCTGCGACCAATTGATTAAAAGTCAACTGCTCTACCGACTGAGCTAACGACCCAATTTCATGCTGCTTTAGCGTTTCGCTGTTTGCCTTGGCAACGGCGGCACATATTACTGATTTAAATTTTCAGCGCAACCTATTTTCTTAAAAAATTGTTTAATTGCTTACTCTTAAGACGTTTAGGCACAAAAATCGCTCATGATGCGCAATTTTTGTGCCAATTAAGACGGGGTTACGATGCAGATAAACGTTTTTGTGCCTGCTTTGCACTTTCCGTATTGGGGTACATTTTTACAACTTGCTGGTAAACGGCCTTGGCTTTATCAACCTGACCTTTTTCCTGCATGATCACCCCAACCTTCAGCAACGCCTCGGAACTTTTTGGTGACTTAGGATAATTTTTGACTACATTGGCGAAATAGTACGCCGCATCGTCCTTTTTCCCCTTGTTGTAATTCAACTGACCAAGCCAATAGTTAGCATTAGGTTGATACGTTGAATCTGGGTACTTTTTGACGAATGCCTGAAATGCGCTGATAGCCTGATCGTACTGTTTTTTCTCCAGCACGAGCGCGACTGCGGCATTGTAATCCGTATTCGCATCACCCGTACTGGCCGGTGCCGCCGTATTGGCAGCACCCGTATCAGTACCCGCCGCAGCGGCAGGTGCGCTGTCTGTCGTCGGTGTAGAAGATGATTGCGAACTTAATCCATCAATCTGCTGATAGATCTGTTTCTGTCGTTCAACAACCTGATTCAACTGATACTGACTTTCCTGAATCTGCCCACGGAGGCTGTCAATATCACGCTGATTATCAGAGAGCTGTTGTTGAAGCTGGGTTAAAAGCTGACTGTGAGCGTTAGAAATACGCTCCAATTGAGTGACGCGGTCTTCGACCGAGCCTGAGCCGACATTACTGATTGGCGCTTGGGCAGTAGCGGCCCAAGGGACCGCTACGCCAACCAGTAACGACAGACCCAACATGTGACGTCTGAAGTTACTGCTCATGCGATTCTCTTAATATACCAGAACGGCACGACGGTTTTTGGCATAAGCCGCTTCGTCATGACCGAGAACAGCTGGTTTCTCTTTACCGTAAGAAACGATAGAGATCTGATCGGAAGAAACGCCTTTACCTTGCAGGTACATTTGTACCGCGTTGGCACGACGCTCACCCAGAGCGATGTTGTATTCTGGCGTACCGCGTTCGTCCGCGTGACCTTCGATAGTCACTTTGTAAGACGGGTTGCTACGCAGGAATGCAGCGTGTGCGTCCAGCATCTGAGCGAATTCAGAGCTCACATCGTACTTGTCCAGACCGAAGTAAACGATGTTGTTGCGCTGTAATTCTTGCATCTGCAAACGAGCTTGCTCAGAAGAAGACATGTTGCCGCCGTCCATCATGCCGTTGTTGCCAGCACCCATGGAAGATTGGTCATTGTCCGCATTCTTGTTAGAGCTACAAGCGGCCACTGCCAGTACCGGCAGAGCCAACATCAGGCCTTTCAGCACTTTATTGAATTGCATTTCTTATGTCCTTTGACGAGTTTATTGTACATATCTGTACTTATAGATACGGCGACCAGGCAGGGAATTTAACCTGTCCATCAGTAGCCGGAAGACGCGCTTTGAAACGCCCATCTGTCGAAACCAACTGTAGCACTGAACCCAGCCCTTGTTTGGAACTGTAGATCACCATCGTGCCATTCGGTGCGATACTTGGCGTTTCGTCCAGGAACGTGTCCGTCAATACTTGTACGGCACCCGTTACCAGATCCAGTTTGGAAATATGCTGAGCTCCACCATTAGAACTCACCGTTACCAAAAATTTCCCGTCGGCACTCACGTCGGAGTCCTGATTCTGAGAACCTTCCCAGGTCAGACGTTGTGGCGCACCGCCGTTAGCATTAACTTTGTAAACCTGAGGACGACCAGCCTGGTCTGAAGTATAGGCCAAGGTCTGGCTGTCTGGGAACCAGGTTGGTTCCGTGTTGTTGCTGCGGCCATCAGTCACCTGGCTGATTTGCCCAGATCCCAAATTCATCACATACAGATTCAGGCTACCGCTCTTAGACAGAGCAAAAGCCAGTTTGCTGCCATCAGGAGAGAAAGAAGGCGCACCGTTGTGACGTGGGAAGGAAGCAACCTGACGGATTGCACCATTTGCCAGTGTCTGAATAACCAACGCAGAACGGCCACTTTCAAACGTTACATAGGCCAGCTTGCTGCCGTCTGCGGACCAGGCCGGAGACATTAGCGGCTGTGGTGAGCGGTGAACCACAAATTGGTTGTAACCGTCATAATCCGCAACGCGCAGTTCATAAGGGAACTGACCACCGTTAGTCTGAACAACGTAAGCAATACGGGTACGGAATGCCCCTTTGATACCACTCAGTTTTTCAAACACTTCATCACTGGCGGTGTGCGCAGCATAGCGCAACCACTGTTTAGTCACTTTGAACTGGTTCTGCGCCAATACGTTACCCGGGTTACCGGAGGTATCGACGAGTTGGTAAGAAACCAGATAGCTGCCATCAGCACTCGGTTGAACCTGACCAACCACAACCGCATCGATGCCCAACGCCGTCCATGCAGCAGGCGTCACTTCGGATGCTGTTGCAGGCTGCTGAGGCATACGGTTTGCGTCGATCGGGTTGAATTTGCCACTGTTACGTAAGTCAGCACCCACGATGCCGCCGACGTCTTCAGGCGCAGCGCCCGGACCTGCCCATTTGAACGGAACCACACCGATAGGACGTGCAGAGTCTACCCCTTGGGTAATCTCTATACGTACTTCCGCGTGAACAACCGCAGTCCACAGCATTAAAAAGCTTAATGCAACTTTCAGTACTTGCTTCATCTCATCTCCCTTATCCAGACGCGAAGTCTACGATAAATTAGCAGAATTTTAACAAAAACAAACCAATGTCAACAAAACAACATAACCTGGTTTATTTACCATCGTAATAATCTTAAATCTATTGGGGTAAACAGCCCGGTTACTGCGGTTTAAAGTCTATTGGCGCATTTTTAAAAGCCTCATAAACATCCGTACTTGGTGGCTTCGGTATTCTGGCCTGTTTGGCAGCCGCAATAGCCGCCTGACATAACGCCGGATCGCCGCCTTCAGCAGTGACGTCAATCAGCAGACCATCTGGCGCCAGCTTAATCCGTAATGTACAGGTGCGACCTTTGTAGAGCTGCCAGTCATAAAACTTGCTCTGAATGGCTGAACGCACCTGACTACCATAGCTATCAAGCGCTGCACCTGATGCACCGCTCTTCTTATTGTTACCTGTGCCCGCAGGTGCACCACCGCCAGACTTCGGCGCATTTTTCGATGAAGCCAGCCCCCCCAGCAAATCATCAACGGCGCTTTCCTGCTTAGCCGCTTCTGCTGCCGCTTTCTTTTTATCATCAGCGGCTTTCTTAGCTGCTGCGGCTGCTTCTGCTTTCTTCGCTGCTTCAGCGTCGGCTTTTTGCTTAGCCGCCTCGGCTGCTGCTTTTTGTTTAGCTTGTTCAGCCTCTGCGGCTGCCTTTGCAGCTTCTGCTTTAGCGGTTTCTGCTGCCTTCTGCTTAGCGGCTTCAGCGGCTTTTTCTTTAGCCTCTTCTTCTGCCTGCTTCTTAGCAGCTGCGGCCGCAGCAGCTTGTTTCTTCGCTTCGTCTTCAGCTTTCTTCTTAGCGTCTGCCGCCGCTTTCGCCTGCTGTTCAGCCTCAGCCTTCGCTTTTGCCGCTGCAGCTTCGGCTTGCTTCTGCTGTTCTTTTGCCTGCTGAGCCGCCGCTTCAGACTGCTTACGCTGTTCAGCCTGTTCCTGAGCCTGCTTTTTCGCCTCTTCCTGCGCTTGCAGACGCTCTTTTTCTAACTCTTTCAGCCGCTGCTGTTCAGCCGCTTGCTTCTGCTGGAGCTCTTCGGCCTGCCGTTCAGCCTGCTTTTGACGCTGCTGTTCAGAACGTTTCGCATCGGTCTGTTGCTGCTGTTGGCGGTTATATTGCTCCACCACTGCGCTCGGATCGACCATTACGGCATCAATTGACGAGCCTCCGCCGCCCCCGCTGGCATCCATCGTTTGCGTCGACGAACTCCAAAGCAGCAAAGCAATCAGTATGATGTGCAAAACAGCCGAAATAATAACGGCGCGTTTTAGCTTATCGTTTTGTTCGTTTGCCTTTAGCACAAGCGATTCCCAAAAACAGTGTTGCCAGAAATAGGCTTAACGATCATTACCGTGATGCGCTCATTTAAATCGGTTGTGTCATCAAACCAACGGATTTAACGCCAGCCTGATGCAACAAATTCAACGCTTTAATGATCTCATCATAAGGAACATCCTTCGCGCCACCAATCAAAAAGACCGTCTTGGGATTGGTTGACAGCCGTGATTGTGCTTCAGCAACCACCTGTTCTGCCGGAAGCTGCTCCATACGGTTTTGTTCAACAACCAGGCTATATTGCCCTATGCCTGAAACCTCTACGATCACGGGCGGATTATCATTGCTGGAGACCGTTTTTGAGTCGGTCGCATCCGGTAGATCCACCTCAACGCTCTGCGTAATAATCGGGGCTGTCGCCATAAAAATCAGCAACAGCACCAACAGCACGTCCAGTAACGGAACAATGTTGATCTCGGATTTCAGCTCACGACGGCCTCTGCGTACTCGTGCCATGCTCCCCCCTGATTACTTGCTGTTGTCGCTGGAGAACGCCTGACGGTGCAGGATAGCGATAAACTCTTCCGTAAAGTTGTCGTAGTTCTGCTCCAGTTTGCCCACCCGTTGGTTAAGACGGTTATACGCCATGACCGCAGGGATCGCCGCAAACAGACCGATTGCCGTTGCAATCAAAGCCTCGGCAATACCAGGGGCAACCATTTGTAAGGTGGCCTGTTTCACTGCACCCAGCGCGATGAAGGCATGCATAATCCCCCAAACGGTACCGAACAAGCCGATATACGGGCTGATAGAACCAACGGTTCCCAAAAAGGGAATGTGCGTTTCCAGCGTTTCCAATTCACGATTCATTGAAATACGCATTGCGCGGGACGCCCCTTCCACCACGGCCTCCGGCGCATGGCTGTTGACACGATGCAACCGTGCAAATTCTTTGAAACCTGAATGGAAGATTTGTTCAGTGCCCGTCAGGCTATCGCGACGAGTCTGACTTTCCTGATAGAGGCGCGACAGTTCAATGCCCGACCAAAATTTGTCCTCAAACGCCTCAGCCTCACGCGTCGCCGCGTTCAAAATTCGGGTACGTTGAATAATGATCGCCCAGGAAGCGATAGAAAAACAGATTAAAATCAGCATGATTAGTTTAACCAGAAGGCTTGCCTTCAGGAACAAATCAAAAACGTTCATGTCAGTCACTGCTTGAACTCCGCGACAATAGACTTAGGAAGCGCAATTGGCTTCATTTGATGTGGATCGATGCATGCGATCAAAACTTCAGCATGGCTTAGCAGGGTACCATGAGCATTAAGAATACGCTGGGCGAAAGTCAGAGAAGCACCACGCAGCGAGATAATCTCGCTTTGCACTTCCAGCATGTCGTCGAGGCGCGCAGGAGCAAGATACTCCACCGTCATCCGACGAACAGCAAACGCGACATGCTCACTTAGCAAGGCTTGCTGGTGAAAGTTGCGCTCACGCAACGCCTCGGTTCTTGCCCTTTCATAAAAGGCAATATAGCGAGCGTGGTAGACAATGCCACCTGCATCAGTGTCTTCAAAGTAGACTCGAACTGGCCAGCGAAACAACGAATTACTCACTCTACATCCCAGTAATGCATTAAACCTCGCTACTATACGCAAGAGAAATGAGGTTTGGAATGGATTGTGACAGCGGGAAGAAAATAATTATGGGCTGCAAGCAACCCATAACTAAATGGAATAGGAGGCTATTTTAACCGAAGAAATAGTACAATCCTGCGCACAGGATCACAAAGGCGGGAAGTGGTGCGAAAAACGCACGCCAGAGCAGGCGATATGGGCGAAAACCAACGCCATGAACAACGCCAGCACAAACGGCCCAAATCAACAGCAGCCCCTGCCAAACCGCGAGTTCACTGGTTCGTGCCGCAAAGCGCGTCGGATCCCAGAATACACAGCCAGCCAGCAGCAACGCCATGATAAGGGAAAGAGCCCTTAACGGGCTCTTATCCATTAGGCGATAGAGTTTATCGACCAGATCACTCATTTCTTATCTTCTTCAGCCGCTTTGCTTGCCTCACTCTGCTCAATAGCCAGGGCCGTGATGATCCCCAGTGAGCAAGCAAGAAGCGTTCCGAGTATCCAGGCAAAATACCACATAAATTAAGCTCCTTACTTAGTACATAGAGTGAGTGTTTTGCTCAATCTGCTCTTTGGTAATGCGACCGAACATCTTGTAGTAACACCATGCGGTATAAGACAGCACGATAGGAACGAAAATCATCGCAACCACTGTCATTACTTTCAGCGTCAGCAGGCTTGATGTCGCATCCCATACCGTCAAGCTGACGTTAGGCACAGTCACTGACGGCATGATGAACGGGAACATAGCGATCCCTGCGGTCAGAATCACACACGCGATAGTCAGAGAAGAGAACAGGAATGCCCAAGCCCCTTTCTCTACACGCGCCATAAGGGTAGTCAGCACGGGCAGTACGACGCCCAGAGCCGGGATAGCCCACAATACCGGATGGTTATTGAAATTGATCAGCCAGGCACCCGCCTGATGAACGACTTCTTTACGCAGCGGGTTAGACTCAGCCGCGGTGTTGATCGCAGACGTCACCACATAGCCATCAATACCGTAAACCACCCATACGCCAGCCAGAGCAAACGTCACCATCATCACCAGCGCGGAAATCTGCGCGGCGGATTTAGAGCGCACGTGCAGATCGCCCGTGGTACGCATCATCAGGTAGGTTGCACCCTGAGTCAGGATCATCGTCAGGCTAACCACACCCGCCAACAAGCCAAACGGGTTCAGCAGTTGGAAGAAGTTTCCGGTGTAGTACAGACGCAAATATTCATCGACGTGGAACGGTACACCCTGCAACAGGTTACCAAATGCCACACCGATCACCACCGGTGGGACAAAGCTACCGATGAAGATGCCCCAGTCCCACATGCCACGCCAGCGCGGATCTTCGATTTTTGAACGGTAATCGAAGCCGACAGGACGGAAGAACAGTGAGGCCAGCACCAGGATCATGGCAATGTAGAAACCAGAGAACGCAGCGGCATAAACCATCGGCCAGGCAGCAAACAGCGCACCACCGGCGGTGATCAGCCAGACCTGGTTACCATCCCAGTGCGGCGCAATGCTGTTAATCATAACGCGACGTTCGGTATCACCACGTCCCATCAGACGCACCAGAATGCCCACGCCCATGTCAAAACCATCAGTGATGGCGAAGCCAATCAGCAAAATACCGATCAACAGCCACCAGATAAAACGTAAGACTTCATATTCAAACATAGTGGACTCCTGTTTACCGTGCTTCCTGCGCAGCCGCTATAGGTTGTTCAAAATGGTAGCGTCCTGTTTTCAGGCTGCTTGGCCCCAGACGTGCGAATTTGAACATCAGATACATTTCTGCAATCAGGAAGAGCGTATACAGACCACAGATCAGCCCCATGGAGAACAGAATATCCCCTGCGGTCAATGATGACGCTGCAACAGCTGTCGGCAGAATCTCACCGATAGCCCAAGGCTGACGGCCGTATTCAGCCACAAACCAGCCAGCTTCGATAGCAATCCACGGCAGCGGAATACCGTACAACGCCGTACGGAGCAGCCAACGTTTCTGACCAATTTTGTTACGCAGAACAGACCAGAAAGACAGGCCGATGATTAACAGCATCAGAACGCCACAGCCCACCATGATACGGAAAGAGAAATACAGTGGTGCAACACGCGGGATAGAATCTTTAACAGCCTGTTGAATCTGCGTTTCTGTCGCATCAGAGACTTTCGGCGTATAGCGCTTCAGCAGCATGCCATAACCGAGATCCTGTTTGGACTGTTCGAACGCCAGTCTTACTGCCGGGTCGGTGTTGCCCGCGCGTAATTCTTCCAGCAACTGGTAAGCCTTCATACCATTGCGAATACGCACTTCATGCATCGCCAGCAGTTCTTTCAGACCCGTTACTTCTTTGTCAGTAGAACGCGTGGCAATGAGCCCCAGAGCATAAGGGATCTTGATGGCATAGTTATTTTCCATCGTATCCTGATTGGGGATGCCGATCAGCGTAAAGGATGCTGGTGCAGGTTGCGTTTCCCATTCTGCTTCAATTGCTGCCAGTTTGGTTTTCTGTACGTCACCCATTTCATAACCGGATTCATCACCCAGTACGATAACGGACAGGACAGAAGCCATACCGAAGCTTGCAGCAATAGCGAATGAACGCTTGGCAAACGCAATGTCGCGGCCTTTCAGCAGATAGTAAGAACTGATACCCAGAATGAACATCGCGCCCGTACAGTAACCTGCCGCTACCGTGTGAACGAATTTCACCTGAGCAACCGGGTTCAGTACCAGATCGGCGAAGCTCACCATTTCCATACGCATGGTTTCGAAGTTGAAATCCGATGCGATGGGGTTCTGCATCCAGCCATTGGCAACCAGAATCCACAGTGCAGAGAAGTTAGAGCCCAGCGCAACCAGCCAGGTCACGGCCATATGTTGCACTTTTCCTAAACGGTCCCAGCCGAAGAAGAACAAGCCAACAAAGGTCGATTCCAAGAAGAATGCCATCAGGCCTTCAATCGCTAACGGCGCGCCGAAAATATCCCCGACGTAGTGAGAGAAATATGACCAGTTGGTCCCAAATTGAAACTCCATGGTCAATCCGGTAGCGACCCCCAGAGCGAAGTTAATTGCAAATAACTTGCCCCAGAATTTGGTCATATCTTTATAGATTTGTTTGCCGGACAGCACATATACCGTTTCCATAATCGCCAGCAAAAACGCCATCCCCAGCGTTAATGGTACGAATAGAAAATGGTACATTGCAGTTAAGGCAAACTGTAAACGTGACAGTTCGACTACATCAAACATTTTGACTCCTTGCTCCTCGCAGGAAGGGATTAGCTTGCAAACGCTGACAAGCTGCCAAACATCCGGCCATTACACCCAAAAAGAACACAACAAGAATTGCTTTAACACAGGCTGTAATGAACGCTAGAAATACCGTTCACCAGGGCAGTCGCATCGCGATACCCCGACAGCAAGCTCAAGATAAATCACAAGTATTACAAATCGCGTACCCCATAGGGAGGTAGCCGTATATTACGCCTGTAATCCCCTACAATAAATAGGTTTTTACGTGACCCAGACTAGGTTTTTGGCTTCAAATCAACTTTTCCACTAGACGGCGTGAAAGACGATAATTGACCTCGCGCAATTTAAGCCTATTTCAGAAATTATATCCAGAGGCGTTTTTTGATCTAAAACAATTTAACGCTTTTCTCGTGATTGTCGCGTTGCATTAATTTCCTTATTACACTCATTGTTAATGCAATGTGACTTTTAGGTTTAATTAAAATTAATTCGGCAATATAATTTTTACTTTCCGTTATCGATTATTCACATGTGTTTTTATCTTCTATTTTATGTCAAATTTCTATTTTTTATTGCTGACAACCGCGCTGTATTTTCGCCATGAATTCCCCTGCCCTTCCCCCCTATGAATCGCCAGCTTGTAACGCGCCATGCCACAGCGGAGACCAAAAGGTCTCCGCTGTGGTTGCAGGCTAAGTGACACGTAGCAAGATGCTGCGATTTACTGCTTCGCTTTCATCCGTTCAATGGCGTTATCGTAAACCGTGTTACTTTTCTCGCTTCTTGCAAGCTCGTAATGCTGGAGTGCATCGCTGAACTGACCCGCATTCTCGTAGATTTTTGCAATATTGTAGTACGAGCTGGCACGCGTGGTTGCCGCGTTGCTACCATTTGCCAGCGCAATCGCTTTACGGTTGGCCCAAATGGCTTCGGCAATGTTGCCGCGTTTTTGATAGGTCAGGCCCAGGTTGCTATATGCCTGACCAAACGCGCTGTCCTGATCGATCGCTGCCAGAAAGAGTGTGGTGGCCTGCTCTAGCTCACCGCGCCCATAGGCGGCTTCGCCGTCACGATTGAGGCTTTTTGCCAGCGCGGTATTCCCAGTAACAGAAGCTGCCGTCTGCGCCGGGTTAAGCACCATTGGCAGCACATCGCTGTCCTTCACTTTGGTGAAATCCGCCTCGCCAACCGCATTGATATCTTCAAAATCACCGTTAGGGTTAAGACGGAAAACCGTCCAGATATTCCCTGCTTTATTCAGTGGGACGGAATATGAACGTACCTGTGAGCTGCCAACATAGACAAATACTTTTGCACGGCTTGCGGAAAGCGCTAATGAATTCGCCTTCTCACTATTTGAATAATCATGGACGGCATAAATATAACTTTCGCCTAAACGCTTTTTATCAATCGTGATCGTTTCTGGGCCAAAGCTATCTGTGTCATCGACATCAAGATTAGCATCGCGTCCATTTTTGTGGCTGAAATAAATATGATTACCCGGATAAATAAGGTGGGAATCTAAATCGTCAGGTTTTTCACCCCAGGTTAATACAATTCGCATCCCGTCCAGGCTTTTCATTACTGGACTAATCGCATAGGTCATACCATCACACGGGCATTTCACTACCAGATCGGAATACCCTGCTTTTTTAATGATCAGCAGACTGTCTTGATCGACGTCGAATGGTGCGTTAAGCGCCGCACGGCCCGCGACATCAGAACGTGCAGTCACTGACTGCGCACCGTTCTTCTGTAAAATAACCGTTGCATCATCAATTTTTTTATCTTTGACAGTCGCACTTAGCACTTCAATATTAATAGACTGTGCGCTGACTGCACAGGTAAATGCAGATAGTGCCAGAACTAGCGCTTTTATATTTCCTTTCACACAACATCCCCTTAAGGCAAATTAATTAATCATTCCCTGCTTACACATAAAAAATGAGATAATCATCACTTCTGTTTATCGCTAACAGCGCCTTTACAGGCGCGCGAATTATCCAATAAAACCCCGTAGAAGTCATGCGTAATTCAATTATGCCAATTATCCCAGACAGCCAAATTGGAATAAAAAAAGCCACCCGAAGGTGGCTGGTATATTTAATCGACTCATCGATTAACGCGATAATATCGCTTTTACTGCATCGCCGATATCCGCCAGGCTGCGAACGGTTTTAACACCCGCCGCTTCTAACGCTGCGAATTTATCGTCAGCGGTACCTTTACCACCCGCGATGATGGCGCCAGCGTGGCCCATGCGCTTACCTTTCGGTGCCGTCACACCCGCGATGTAACCGACAACTGGTTTCGTCACGTGCTCTTTAATGTACGCCGCCGCTTCTTCTTCTGCCGTACCACCGATTTCACCGATCATCACGATGGCTTCCGTCTGTGGATCTTGTTCAAACAGCTTCAGAATATCGATGAAGTTAGAGCCTGGGATCGGGTCACCGCCGATCCCCACACAGCTGGACTGACCCAGACCAGCATCGGTCGTTTGCTTCACGGCTTCATACGTCAGCGTACCGGAGCGAGAAACGATACCGACTTTACCCGGCAGGTGAATATGGCCCGGCATAATACCGATCTTACATTCGCCCGGCGTGATCACACCTGGGCAGTTCGGGCCGATCATCCGCACGCCGCTCTGATCGAGTTTCACTTTCACCGTCAGCATATCCAGCGTCGGGATACCTTCGGTGATACAGATAATCAGCTCAATACCTGCGTCAATCGCTTCCAGAATGGAGTCTTTACAGAACGGAGCGGGAACGTAGATAACCGATGCCGTTGCGCCCGTCGCTTCTACCGCTTCACGCACCGTATTAAATACGGGCAGACCCAGATGTTCCGTGCCGCCTTTACCCGGCGTCACACCACCGACCATTTGCGTACCGTAAGCAAGTGCTTGCTCAGAGTGGAATGTCCCCTGACTACCGGTAAAACCCTGACAGATAACTTTGGTATTTTTATTAATCAGAATGGACATTATTTATCCCCCACTGCTGCAACAACCTGCTGAGCTGCACCCGTCAGGCTGGTCGCGGCAATAATATTCAGGCCGCTATCCGCCAGTTTCTTGGCACCCAGTTCCGCATTGTTTCCTTCAAGACGTACAACAACCGGTACGTTAACACCCACTTCGGCTACCGCACCGATGATACCGTCAGCGATCAAATCACAACGTACGATGCCACCAAAGATGTTAACAAAGACGGCTTTTACCTTGTCGTCAGACAGGATGATTTTGAACGCTTCAGTAACACGTTCTTTCGTCGCACCGCCACCTACATCGAGGAAGTTAGCAGGAGAACCGCCGTGCAGCTTCACGATGTCCATCGTGCCCATAGCCAGACCCGCACCGTTGACCATACAGCCAATGTTACCGTCCAGCGCAACATAGTTCAGTTCCCACTGCGCCGCATGCGCTTCACGAGAATCTTCCTGACTTGGGTCACGCATTTCACGCAGCTCAGGCTGACGGAACAGGGCATTGCCGTCCGCACCTAGCTTGCCATCCAGACAGATCAGATCGCCCTGCTTGGTGATAACCAGCGGGTTGATTTCTACCAGAGCCAGATCGCGCTCAAGGAACAGCGTCGCCAGACCCATGAAGATTTTGGTGAACTGAGCCACTTGCTTACCGCTCAGACCCAGTTTGAAGGCCAGTTCACGGCCCTGATAAGGCTGTGGGCCGACCAGTGGATCGATCGCCGCTTTATGAATCAGCTCCGGCGTTTCTTCCGCCACTTTTTCAATTTCTACGCCACCTTCGGTGGACGCCATGAACACCACGCGACGCGTGCCACGGTCAACAACCGCGCCCAGATACAGCTCTTTGTCGATATCCGTTGCAGCTTCAACCAGAATCTGATGAACCGGCTGACCCTGTACGTCAGTTTGATAAGTAACGAGTTTTTTACCCAGCCAGTTTTCAGCAAAGGCGCGGATATCTTCTTTGTTGCTGACGACTTTAACGCCGCCCGCTTTACCGCGGCCACCAGCGTGAACCTGACATTTTACGACCCACGGACCCGCACCAATTTTAGACGCGGCTTCTTCCGCTTCACGCGGTGTGGTACAGGCATAGCCGGTCGGTGCCGGTAAACCATATCGAGCAAAGAGTTGTTTTGCCTGATACTCGTGTAAATTCATGATGTTCTATCCATTTAGGTTTGGAGATAAGTCGGCAGACGGTTTTTCATCACCGAGTCTTTCGGTAGAGAAAAGCGCCATTAACTCTCTGATATATTTGGATAACGCCGCTGAGAAGAAGCGGCCTGCATAGCACATAATCTGTGTATTTCGGGCGGAAACCGTCAGGGTTACCGCCCGAAAGTCTACCTGTCGGACTACACGTCTAACAGCAGACGCGCTGGATCTTCCAGCATCTCTTTCACCGTCACCAGGAAGCCAACGGACTCACGGCCGTCGACCAAACGGTGATCGTAAGACAGTGCCAGATACATCATTGGCAGAATAACGACCTGACCATCAACCGCCATCGGACGATCTTTAATGGCGTGCATACCCAGAATCGCACTCTGCGGTGGGTTGATGATCGGGGTAGACATCAGAGAGCCAAAGACGCCGCCGTTGGTAATCGTGAAGTTACCGCCCAGCAGTTCTTCAACCGTCAGTTTGCCGTCACGGCCTTTCACAGCCAGCTCTTTGATACGCTTCTCGATGTCGGCCATGCCCAGCGCATCCACATCACGCAGCACTGGTGTAACCAGACCACGCGGGGTAGATACCGCGATGCTGACATCGAAGTAGTTGTGGTAAACCACATCTTCGCCATCAATAGACGCATTCACTTCTGGATAACGCTTCAGCGCTTCGACCACAGCTTTGATGTAGAAGGACATGAAGCCCAGACGCACACCGTGACGCTTCTCAAATGCGTCGCCGTACTGCTTGCGCAGATCCATGATTGGCTGCATGTTGATTTCGTTGAACGTCGTCAACATTGCCGTGCTGTTTTTCGCTTCCAGCAGACGCTCTGCAACGCGCTTGCGCAGACGCGTCATCGGTACGCGTTTTTCGCTGCGTGCGCCCAGAGCAGGTGCCGGAGAAGCCGCAGGTGCCTCGGACTTAGCCGCTTTAGCAGGCTCTTTCTTCTGGGCAGCCAAATGCTTATCCACGTCTTCACGGGTAATTCGACCGCCTACGCCGCTGCCTTTGATCGCAGCTGCATCGAGATCGTGCTCTGCTATCAGACGACGGATTGCCGGGCTAAGCGCATCGCTGTTCTCTTCTTCCAGCCCAGCGGTATGGCGCTGTGACGGCGTTGATTCTTTGCTCTGTGACTTCTCACTGGTTTCTTTACCGGAGCTATCGCCACGGCGGATACGGCCCAATAGCTGGCGAGACGTTACGGTCGCGCCTTCTTCTTCCAGCACGGTATCCAGAATGCCGGCTTCAGTGGCAGGCACTTCCAGCACAACTTTGTCAGTTTCAATTTCAACCAGTACTTCATCGCGCTGAACGCTATCGCCTGGTTTTTTATGCCAGGTAGCAACAGTGGCGTCAGCGACGGATTCAGGCAGGTCGGGTACATGAATATCTACGCTACTCATTATCTATCCTTTTATTTAATCAACGTTCAGCGCGTCATCAACCAGATCTTGCTGTTGTTTCTGGTGTACGGACATATAGCCAACGGCGGGTGATGCAGACGCCGGGCGTCCTGCGTAACGTAAAGAAGCCCCAAACGGAATCACTTCACGGAAATGGTGCTGACTGCAATACCAGGCTCCCTGATTCAGCGGCTCTTCCTGACACCACACGAAATCGTGAACATGGGCAAACGATTCCAGCGCAGCTTGGATGGCCTGATGCGGGAACGGATAAAGCTGTTCGATACGGACGATCGCGACATCTTTTTGCTCGTTCTTGCGACGCTTTTCCAGCAAATCATAGTAGACCTTACCGGAACAAAGCACGACACGCTTCACGGCTGCCGGATCTAATTCCTCTACTTCACCAATCGCCGGCTGGAAGGAACCATTTGCCAGTTCATCCAGTGAAGATATCGCCAGCGGATGGCGCAACAGCGATTTCGGTGACATGACCACCAGCGGACGACGCATACCGCGCAGCGCCTGACGGCGAAGCATGTGATACACCTGTGCTGGCGTTGACGGAATACAAACCTGCATATTTTGCTCTGCGCACAATTGCAGATAACGCTCCAGTCTAGCAGACGAGTGCTCTGGGCCCTGACCTTCGTAACCGTGCGGCAACAGCATGACCAGACCACACATCCGGCCCCACTTCTGCTCACCGGAGCTGATGAACTGGTCGATAACGACCTGCGCACCGTTGGCGAAGTCACCAAACTGCGCTTCCCAGATGGTCAGGGTGCGTGGTTCTGCGGTCGCATAGCCGTATTCAAACGCCAGAATCGCCTCTTCAGACAATACGGAGTCCCAAACATTGAACTCGCCCTGCCCGTTGTGTACGTGGTTCAACGGCGTGTAGCTGGAACCATTTTTCTGGTTATGCACCACAGCATGGCGATGGAAGAACGTACCGCGACCACTGTCCTCACCAGACAAGCGAATCGGAATGCCTTCATCGACCAACGTGGCGTAAGCCAGCGTTTCTGCCCCGCCCCAGTCAAATGGTTTGTTGCCCGCAGCCATTTCGGCACGGTCGGTATAGACTTTGGCAACACGAGGATGGATTTCAATCCCTTCTGGCACTTCGCTGATACGCTTCGCCAGTTCCTGCAAACGTTTCATTTCTGTGGCGTGCGGATAAGGCTCATCCCACTCATGGTTCAGGTACGGTGTCCAGGTAAAGGACTGCATATCCATCTGACGCCATTCTTCCACCACACATTCACCCGCATCCAGCGCATCGCGGTACAGGTTAACCATCTCGGTGGCATCTTCCAGCGTGATGGATTTTTCCTGCTCCAGACGATCGGCATATACCTTACGCGGCGTCGGGTGTTTCTTGATCTTCTGGTACATCATCGGCTGCGTTGCACTTGGCTCGTCAGCTTCGTTATGACCATGACGGCGATAACAAATCAGATCGATGAACACATCGCGCTTAAACTCATTACGGAAATCCAGCGCCAGACGCGTAACAAACGCCACCGCTTCCGGGTCGTCTGCGTTAACGTGGAAAATTGGTGCCTGTACCATTTTACCGATATCGGTACAGTACTCGGTGGAACGGATATCCAGCGGGTTAGACGTGGTGAAGCCGATACGGTTGTTGATAACAATACGCAGCGTGCCGCCAACTTCGTAGCCACGCACCGTCGACATATTCAACAGTTCCTGAACCACACCCTGACCACTGACTGCCGCATCGCCGTGAATGGTGATTGGCAGAACACGTGGACCACTCTGGCTATTCAGACGATCGAGACGCGCACGTACCGAGCCCGTCACTACCGGGCTGACAATCTCCAGGTGCGATGGGTTAAACGCCAGCGCCAAATGCACCAGACCGCCAGCCGTCTCGAATTCAGACGAGAAGCCCTGGTGATATTTCACGTCACCGGTGCCCAAGTGTTCTTTATGCTTACCGGCAAATTCGTCGAACAGATCCTGAGATTTTTTGCCCAATACGTTGATCAGCACGTTGAGACGGCCACGGTGTGCCATCCCCAATACCACTTCGCGAGTATCGTTTGCACCCGCATGGCGAATCAGCTCTTTCAGCATCGGAACCAGTGCATCACCGCCTTCCAGCGAGAAACGCTTGGCGCCAGGATATTTGGCACCCAGATACCGCTCCAGCCCTTCAGCTGCGGTTAACTCTTGCAGGAAACGACGTTTCTCTTCCAGAGAGAATGACGGCTGCCCCATTACCGATTCGATACGCTGCTGAATCCAACGTTTCTCTTCCGTACTGGTCATGTGCATATATTCTGCACCGATAGAACCGCAATAGGTGCGTTTCAGCGCGTCATACAGATCTTCCAGCTTCATGGTGTCTTTGCCGATGGCAAAAGACCCCACGTTGAAAGATTCCTGCAGATCATCCTGCGTCAGGTTGTGGTAATCCAGATCCAATTCTGCAACAGGTTCCTGCGGGCGCAGGAAGATCGGGTCCAAGTTAGCTTGCTGATGTCCACGGAAGCGGAACGCATTGATCAGCTGCAATACCTTGACCTGCTTAGCATCAATATCGGGATCGGTGACTGACGAGGTAAAGCGCGAAGAGTCTTTCGCCAGACGGCGGAAATATTCACGCGTTTTGGAATGGAGTTGATCCGGTTTGACCCCACTCGTAGGCAATTGCTGGAAGATCGAGCGCCAGCTATGTTCGATCGAGTCAGGATCGGTTAAAAAATCTTCATAGAGTTGCTCTATGTAGGACTGATTCGCACCCGCCAAATAGGAGGAATCCAGCCAGGCCTTCATCGCGCCGTTCTGCATTATGATCCCTTAAGCTAATAAGCTTCAGTTTTCGCCGTGGTTAACATGTAATTAGTGTCCGTATATTGTTCGCCGTAAAAACGGTTCACTTGTCGTACTTCGGTACGCGCTTAGGGTATCCATCCCCCCTAAGGAACCTTTAAAAACCGGTTCGGGCGCGTAAGCCGGTTTTTAAAGGTTTCCTGCGCTCCCTCTGAAGAATAGCAACTTCAGAGGGAGATACATGTTTTACTACTTAATCTTTATGCAATAACACGTTACGTACTGACGAGTCATTACGCACTACGGTGCAACAGCATCGATTTAATATGACCAATAGCCTTGGTCGGGTTCAGCCCTTTCGGACACACGTTGACGCAGTTCATGATGCCGTGGCAGCGGAAAACGCTGAATGCATCGTCCAAATCGTCCAGTCGTGGCGTGGTTTCCGTATCACGACTGTCAATCAGGAAGCGGTACGCTGCCAGCAGCCCCGCAGGTCCGACAAACTTGTCCGGGTTCCACCAGAACGACGGGCAAGACGTTGAACAGCAGGCACACATGATGCATTCATACAACCCATCCAACTTGGCACGTTGTTCAGGCGATTGCAGATGCTCACGCGCCGGCGGATTTTTCCCATTATTCAACAGGTAAGGCTTTATTTTCTCATATTGAGCATAGAACTGTCCCATGTCCACTACCAAATCACGCACAACCGGTAATCCAGGTAAAGGACGGATAACAATTTTGCTGTTTCCGCGACGTAACGCAGAAACAGGAGTAATACAGGCCAGCCCATTTTTGCCGTTCATGTTGACGCCATCGGAACCGCAGACGCCTTCACGGCAGGAACGACGGAATGACAGCGTCGGATCCTGCTCTTTCAGCAGCATCAGCGCATCCAGCAGCATCATGTCGCGGCCTTCTTCCGCCTCCAGTTGGTAATCCTGCATCCGCGGAGCATCGTCAACATCCGGGTTGTAACGATAAATAGAAAATTCGAGTTTCATCGTTTGATCTCCGCAATTAATAAGTACGTACTTTCGGCGGGAACGCCGGACGCAGTTTAGGCTGCATGTTCACCTCACGGCGCGTCATGCTGTCGGTTTGCGGCAGATACAACGAATGGCACAGCCAATTTTCATCGTCGCGTTCTGGGTAGTCGAAGCGGCTGTGCGCGCCACGGCTTTCGGTACGGAAGTTGGCCGATACCGCCGTTGCATACGCGGTTTCCATCAGGTTATCCAGTTCCAGACACTCGATACGCTGGGTGTTGAACTCACTTGATGTGTCATCCAAACGCGCATTTTTCAGGCGTTCACGGATCACTTTCAGCTCTTCCAGCCCTTTCGCCATCGCATCGCCTTCACGGAAGACCGAGAAGTTGTTCTGCATACAGGATTGCAGCGCCTTGCGGATTTCAACCGGATCTTCCCCTGAACGGGTAGTGTTCCAGCGGTTCAGACGGTCGAGCGAGGCTTCAATATCGGATTCGCTGGCATCACGGCTTTCGCCCTGCTCGTTCAACGACTCTTGCAGGTGAATACCCGCTGAGCGACCGAATACCACCAAGTCGAGCAACGAGTTACCGCCCAGACGGTTGGCACCATGAACCGAGACGCAGGCTATTTCGCCCACGGCAAACAGCCCAGGGATCACCACATCTTCGCCTTTCTCATTCACCGCCAACGCCTGACCGCTCACTTTGGTCGGAATACCGCCCATCATGTAGTGGCAGGTTGGGATAACCGGAATGGGCTCTTTCACTGGGTCAACGTGCGCAAACGTGCGGGACAGCTCCAGAATGCCCGGCAGACGGGATTCCAGAACATCTTTACCCAGATGGTCCAGCTTCAGCTTGGCGTGTGGTCCCCACGGGCCTTCACAGCCGCGGCCTTCACGAATTTCGATCATAATGGAACGGGCAACCACATCACGGCCGGCCAGATCTTTCGCGTTCGGCGCATAGCGCTCCATGAAACGCTCACCGTGCTTGTTCAGCAGGTAACCGCCTTCACCACGGCAGCCTTCTGTCACCAGCACACCCGCACCAGCAATACCGGTCGGGTGGAACTGCCACATTTCCATGTCCTGCAACGGAACGCCAGCACGCAGCGCCATGCCCACGCCGTCACCCGTATTAATGTGTGCGTTGGTGGTGGACTGGTAGATACGGCCTGCGCCGCCAGTTGCCAGCACGGTCGCTTTCGCTTTGAAATAGACCACTTCACCGGTTTCGATACAGATCGCCGTACAGCCGACAACCGCGCCATCCTGATTCTTAACCAGATCGAGGGCGTACCATTCGGAGAAGATAGTGGTGTGATTTTTCAGGTTCTGCTGATACAGCGTATGCAGCAATGCATGCCCAGTACGGTCGGCCGCCGCCGCAGTACGCGCAGCCTGCTCGCCGCCAAAATTCTTGGATTGACCACCGAATGGACGCTGATAAATGCTGCCATCATCCAGACGGGAGAACGGTAACCCCATGTGTTCCAGTTCCAGAATCGCTTCCGGGCCGGTTTTACACATATATTCAATGGCGTCCTGATCGCCAATGTAATCCGACCCTTTTACGGTGTCGTACATGTGCCATTCCCAGTTGTCCTCATGGGTGTTGCCCAGCGCAACGGTAATACCGCCCTGCGCAGACACGGTATGGGAACGGGTTGGGAACACTTTCGATAACAGGGCACAGGACAGGCCCATTTGGGAAATTTGCAGCGCGGCGCGCATACCTGCGCCACCCGCACCCACAACAACTGCATCAAATTCTCTGACTGGCAAATTCATCACGCACCCCACACCACAATAGTTCCATAAATGACGTACACCAACAGCGCTACCACAATCGCCAACTGTAAAGTCAGGCGTAAGGCCAGCGGTTTAATGTAGTCGGTCAGCACTTGCCACATCCCTATCCAGGCATGAACCAGAATGGAAAATAACGTTAGCAGTGTGAATACTTTGGTGAGGGCCATCGCAAAGAAACCACGCCAGATTTCATACGTGATGTCGCCAGCCGTAGCAATAAAACCAATAATATAAATTACATACAGAACAATGACGATGGCGGAAGCGCGAATCAGTAACCAATCGTGTACGCCATTGCGTCCTAACGCAGAAGCATTGCTTACCATACGAGGACTCCAGCCAGAATTGAAAGCACGACAGTAATAATAAAGGAGATATTTGCAGAACGCTTACCTACGGCAAAGTCTTCTTCTATATAGCCAAAATCCATCAACAGGTGACGTATACCACCAACAATGTGATAAGCCAACGCGACGAGGATGCCCCAAACGATAAACTTGACGATGAAGCTATCCATAATTTCCGCAGCGCGCAGGAACCCTTCCTCAGAAGAAAGAGAAGTGCCTAACAGCCACAGTAAAATACCGACAGCGACAAAGGTGATAACGCCGGAGACGCGGTGAAGAATAGATGCTATCGCAGTAACGGGGAACTGGATCGTCTGCAATTCCAGATTGACAGGTCTTTGTTTTTTCACGGATTTGCCCACACAGCTTTTATTATTGTTTCTTCCTCCGGGCCTGATGTGAGGTCAGACAGCATGAAAGTTACGGCCCTGAAAAGTGGGTTTACGATACGCGCTCAAACATCGACATTCCGGTGTCTAAACAGCGCATGATCCTTTCATACTGGGTGCTCCTACTGCAGGGTGATTCCGGAGACCTGTCGGCAGTATAGGTACTTCACATTCCCATTACAATTCCCATACAAACTGTTTGGTGACATTTGCCCCGAACAGTGATTTAGATCACGAACTTCACAATTTATATAAAATTAATTATCTGATTTGACAAAAGTTCAACATTTCAATTACAACTAGGGGATTGAATTCCTTATGATGTGTTAAAGCACAACGGCGACACTTCCACACTGGCGTAACTTATGTAACAGTGGGGAGAGTCCACGTAAAAATCATAGGTAATGACTACAATCTATTCAGAGCATAGTTAATTGCCTGAAGATCGCTAATTACCTGAAGATTGTTAATTACCTGGAGAACGAATTTTTCATCCTGAATGCGGCTATCCGCCTTACTCTGTATCCTATTTGACGACTGTGTCACGACAGAGTTTCATCGGTCATTCTTCACTCGCCGGTGCACAGGCATGACGGTATTTCTTCAGTGAGAATTTTTAAAATTAAAGCGCTAAGGAGACTGTAAATGGCTGATAAGAAAGCAACACTTACTCTAGAGGGTAAAGATCCAATTGAGCTAAATGTCCTATCAGGTACATTGGGGTATGATGAGATTGATATTCGTCCCCTCGGTTCTAAAGGTTACTTCACATTTGACCCCGGCTTTACCTCTACCGCATCTTGCGAATCCAAGATTACCTATATCGACGGCGACGAAGGCATCCTGCTACACCGTGGCTTCCCGATTGCCCAACTGGCTGAAAAATCGAATTATCTTGAAGTCTGTTACATCCTGCTGTTCGGCGAAACCCCGACGGTAGAACAGTATGAAACCTTCAAGACCACCGTGACGCGTCACACCATGATCCATGAGCAGATTACTCGTCTGTTCCACGGTTTCCGTCGTGATTCACATCCAATGGCCGTATTGTGCGGCGTCACGGGTGCACTGGCGGCGTTCTATCACGATTCACTGGACATTAACATTGAGCGCCACCGCGAAATCGCGGCCTACCGCCTGCTGTCCAAAATGCCGACCGTTGCAGCGATGTGCTACAAATACTCTCTGGGTCAGCCGTTTGTTTATCCGAAAAACAACCTGTCCTACGCGGGTAACTTCCTGCACATGATGTTCTCCACCCCTTGTGAAGAATATGTTGTGAATCCGGTGTTGGAACGTGCCATGGACCGTATTCTGATCCTGCATGCCGATCACGAACAAAACGCCTCGACGTCTACCGTGCGTACCGCAGGTTCATCAGGTGCGAACCCGTTTGCCTGTATCGCCGCGGGGATCGCCTCGCTGTGGGGACCGGCACACGGCGGCGCGAACGAAGCCTGCCTGCGTATGCTGGAAGAAATCAGCAGCGTGGAGCACATCCCTGCGTTTATCGAACGTGCAAAAGACAAGAACGACTCCTTCCGCCTGATGGGCTTCGGTCACCGTGTGTACAAAAACCACGACCCGCGCGCTACCGTCATGCGTGAAACCTGCCATGAAGTGCTGAAAGAGCTGGGCAGAAAAGACGACCTGCTGGAAGTGGCGATGGAGCTGGAGCATATCGCGCTGAACGACCCGTATTTCATTGAGAAGAAACTGTACCCGAACGTGGACTTCTACTCCGGCATCATCCTGAAAGCGATGGGTATTCCGTCTTCCATGTTTACCGTTATCTTTGCGATGGCGCGTACCGTGGGCTGGATTGCGCATTGGAGCGAAATGCACGCCGACGGCATCAAGATTGCCCGTCCACGTCAGCTGTATACCGGCTACGACAAACGTGACTTTACGTCCAATCTGAAATAATCCATTCAAGTACATGCAAAAAGGCCGGATATCACATCCGGCCTTTTTTATAACGGTACTAAAGGGATGACTTACAACCTAAACTTTGCGTGAATCGCAATAAATAGCCGTCTGGATCCTGTACCAGAAAATTACTTTCCCCGTGGTACACCTCATGATCGCGATACCAGCACGTTTCTACGGGTCTGCGTAGCGTATAACCCGCACGTTCAATCGTCGCCGCCAGCGTCTGAGCATCCGGGCACTCAATCGATAAATTCATACCACGTCCAAACGGCGGTTCTAAAGGCTCCACACGCCAGGGCGATTCGGTTAAATAATCCTGTTCCAGCATCAGTTGGCTCCCATGAAAAGAAAGGAACGCGAACTTATCTTCAGGCCTGTCGTACTCAATCTGAAATCCCAAAACGTGGCAATAAAACACCAGACTCTTTTGTAAGTCAGAGACAATCATTTCTGGAATTAACGTATTCATCTTGCGCATAAATCACTCACATTATTACTTCTGGCAGTGCGGGCACCAATAAAACGGGCGTGATGACAGCATCGTTCTTTCAACGATCCCACCGCAGCGCTCGCAGCGTTCCCCTTCTCGATGGAAAACCTTGAACGAAAAAATCGCCCCGTGATGTCGATTCTCATCAACGGTGCCACGCGTGTTGTAGGACAAACGGGGAATCTCCAGCAGCGCGTGACTTAACGTCTGTAACTGTTCCTCATTCAACTGCGCTGCCGTGTGTTGGGGTGCAAGCTGTGCCTGCCAGAGAATCTCGACGCGCAGGTAATTCCCCAGTCCAGCAAGAAATGCCTGATCCAGCAGCAAACCACTAAACTGGCGACGGCGAAAGCGCGGTAATAACAGACGCTCACACACCTGTTCCGGTGTCAGTGAAAGATCCAAGACATCAGGGCCAATACGTTGCAGGAAAGGATGCGTCGAGAGCGTCTCCAGCGTCAGCATTTCAATATCGGACGCGCTGTAAAGCAGAATGGCGCGATCCTGTGTTTCCAGTCGGACGCGCAAATCCCGCTTCGTTTCCGGTGATTCACCCGCATTCACGACTCGCCACACGCCATAGAGCTGATTGTGGCTATACAACACCCGATCGTTGCTAAAATAGGTCAGCAGCGCCTTCCCACGCGTTTCAATCTGCCTGACCTGCTGCCCGACCAATTCTGCTTCGTATAGCTTCAATTCTGGAAATGCAAACCAGACACGCGTCAGCGTTTTGCCCACGATGGCCTCAACCAGCTTATCGGCCGCCCGGCGAATCTCCGGTCCTTCCGGCATACCTTACTCCCTGAAAATCAGACGTATTGTGCGATTAACTAGACTAGTGCAGGGCGCCGCCAGTCACCGCCACATCAACCTGCTGCACCAGCGATTGCTTGATCATCACCTCCAGCGCCGCCGTGACTAACGGCGTGGGCATACTCGGTTCACCGGGGTGTCGTGCAGCCTGTTCTGGCGAATAGGGAATGTGAACGAATCCGCCGCGCACCACATCGCCCTGCTGATGTAACTGGTGTAAAAGCCCGTACATCACATGATTGCAGACAAACGTCCCTGCGGTTTGCGACACCGACGCGGGAATACCCGCCACACGTAATGCCTGCACCAGCGCTTTCACTGGCAGCGTCGAAAAATATGCCGCAGGCCCGCCTTCCACCACCGGCGTATCAATCGGTTGGTTACCTCGGTTATCCGCGATTCGAGCGTCATTAATATTAATCGCCACGCGTTCAACAGAAATATCAGTACGACCGCCCGCCTGCCCCACCGCGATCACCACTTCCGGCTGCCATTCGGCTATCGCGCGGTAAAGCTGCTCCAGCGACAGATCGAAGACGCAAGATAAACGGCAGGCCACCACGCGCGCACCGCCAACTTCCCGCTGATGAAGGTCTTTTACCGCTTCCCATGAGGGATTAATCGCCTCGCCCTCAAAAGGTTCAAACGCCGTGATCAAAACGGTTTTCATCGGTTATCCCCGTCATACAAAAATAATGATTATGCCGCCGCAACAGCGATCTGATGCTGGCTAAAGCAGTTACGCAGTTTGCGGGCAAACAGCAGTGCGTGTTGTCCATCGCCGTGAATACATACGGTATCCGCTTGTACGTTAACCCAGGAGCCGTCGATCGCCCTAACCCGCTGACGTTGAATCATCTCCAGCGTCTGCGCCAGCGCCAGCTCATCACTGTTAATCAGTGCCCCCGCCTGAGTGCGTGGCACCAGCGATCCGTCAGGCAGATAGCAACGATCGGCGAACACTTCCTGACGCGTCTCCAACCCCAGCCGTTGCCCAGCGCGGATTAATTCGCTTCCCGCCAGCCCGACTAAGCGCAACGCCGGATTCACCACTTTCACCGCCTTGGCTATCGCATCAGCCAGCGCTGGTTCGCATGCCGCCTGATTGTAAAGCATGCCGTGAGGCTTAACGTGCGACAACGTGCCCCCTTCAGCAGCGACGATCGCGCTGAGTGCGCCAAGCTGATACACCACCTGTGCAAAGACAATTTCCGCAGGCACATTCATCTCCTTGCGGCCAAAATTTTCACGATCGGGAAAGCTCGGGTGTGCGCCAAGCGCGACCCCATAGCCAATTCCCCAACGCACCGACTGACGCATGGTTTGTGCATCACCAGCATGAAACCCACAGGCAATATTGGCAGACGTCACCAGCTTGAGCAGCGCTTCATCGTTCTCACTGCCTTCGCCCAAATCGGCATTCAGATCAATAATCATGCAGCCTCCACGCCAGCTGTTCGAGGTAACGTCGCTGTTCTTCGGCCGCTTTTTGCGCCTGTGCCTGCGTACAGTGAATAAAATGTATCGGCTCGCCGAGTCGGATTTGTGCCAGATGGAATAAATCCGCTTCAATCACCGTCGCAATACGCGGGTAACCACCGGTCGTCTGCGCATCTGCCAGCAGTACGATAGGGTGACCATTATGCGGAACCTGCACCACGCCCGGCAGCAGCCCATGCGATGGCAGCTCGCGCGGTTTGCTGCCCGGCAATGCAGCGCGCTGTAGCTCAGCACCCAGCAAACGGTAACCCATACGGTTACTTTGCGGGCTCAGTTGCCAAGAAGTTCGCCAGAACAGTTCCTGCATTTCCTCGCTGAATTCCTGATACTCCGGCCCCGGCAAGGCCCGCACGCGATTGCTGAATAACAACTGCTTGATACCGACTTCTTGCGTCAGTTCACGAGTCGGCGTTCCCAGCGGAAGTTCATCGCCATCCATCAGCAAACGTCCGTCAAAGCCCCCAAAACCGGCTTTCAAATCGGTACTGCGCGAACCAAGCGCTTCCGGCACATCCACGCCACCGGACAGCGCCAGATAGCTGCGCATTCCGTTACGCGGCATGCGCATTTTCAACGTTTGTCCCGGCTTCACAGCGAAACACCAGCCTGTCCAGAGTGGTTTTCCATCCAAGTCGGCATGACAGTCCGCACCGGTCAGCGCCACCCAACAGGCAGTGGTGAATGTTGCGGTAAACTTGCCCAGCGTAATTTCCAGCGCGGCAGCATTCTCCGCGTTGCCCACCAGCAGGTTGGCCATTGTCAGTGCAGGCAGATCGAGCGCGCCTGACTGGCTGATACCCAAACGGCGAAAGCCGACGCGGCCGCCGTCCTGCACCGAAGTATGTAATCCGGCATGGATAACCTTCAGCATACGCCCTCCTTCTGTGGCAGAAACCGAACGTTATCGCCAGGACGCAGCAGCGTGGGCGGCATCGTTTGTGGATTAAACAATTTCAGCGAGGTGCGACCAATCAGCTGCCAGCCACCCGGCGTCGCCAGCGGGTAAATCCCCGTCTGTGCGCCACCAATCCCGACCGATCCTGCTGCCACGCGCAGGCGCGGCTCAGCGCGACGCGGCATATGCAGTTTCTCGTTTAATCCGCCGAGGTAGGCAAAACCCGGCTGGAAGCCCAAAAAGTAGACCACATACTGTGCGGCTGCGTGTGCTTCCACAACCTGACTCACTGTCAGGCCACTGTGAGCGGCAACCTCCACCAAATCCGGCCCTGCTTCTCCGCCATACACGACGGGAATGTCGATATCGCGTGGATCAAACACCAGCGATTCGCTCTCTTCCCACCAGCGCTGCAAGCGTTCAATCGCATCCAGCGCCACCTGCTGTGGATGTGCCAGCAGCACTGTCAGATTATTCATGCCCGGAATTGCTTCCAGCACCTCTTCATGATGGTTCAGGCGCTCGGCAAGCCCCCATATCCGCTGCTGGCTCTCCAGCGACATTGGCGGTTCCAGTTCCAGAACGACAGCCCTCTCGCCCAGAAGATAACACCGTGCTCGTTGCAATCTTTCCTCCTGAATCGCGTTTTATCCGTCATGGTGAACATGGCTAAATGATTAGCGTGGCTTACTGTTCTATTTTCTTCTCAACAGCTAAGCAACAACGATGCCAATATCAAAAATGTGACATTATTCCTGTGTGGTGCAGAGACTTTCACCCCATCACGCGGGGTTAGGAATATCAATAAATGTCACATCAAAACCATGCTGTGCCGCCAGCCATTCGCCCAACGCTTTGATGCCGCCGCGTTCGGTGGCATGGTGTCCGGCAGCAAAGAAATGCAGCCCCATCTCACGCGCGATATGGATCGTTTGCTCAGACACTTCACCGGTAATAAACGCATCGACCCCGAAGCGCGCCGCTTGTTCAATAAAACCCTGACCGCCGCCAGTACACCAGGCCACGCGCTGTATCTGTTGCGGTGCATTATCCCCACAATGCAGCACGCTACGCCCCAGTCGTTTTTCTACACGGCGGCAAAAGGCATCTGCCGTCATGGGCTGTGCCAGTTCGCCATACGGAACCAGCGGTTCGATCGCGCCCTGCACCTGAATCTCCAGCAGCGCCGCCAGCTGTGCGTTATTCCCCAGTTCCGGATGTGCATCCAGCGGCAGATGGTAGCCATACAGGTTGATATCATTGAGCAACAGCGTTTTCAGTCGGTTACGCTTCATACCACAGACAATCTGCGGTTCGTTTTTCCAGAAGTAACCGTGGTGAACCAGAATCGCATCGGCCTGCTTTTCTACCGCCGCATCCAGCAGCGCCTGTGAGGCCGTTACGCCCGTCACAATACGTTTTACCTCTGCACGCCCTTCAACCTGTAAACCGTTCGGTGCGTAGTCCTGAAACGTCGCCGTGCTCAGTTTCTCGTTAATGATTCTTTCCAGTTCCACATTACGCATACTTACTTTTCTCTTCTCGATCGTTATCCGCCATACCGATATTTTTGGCCGCCTCAAACGCCGCCAGCGTATTCTGACGCGCGGTTTTATGGTCGACGATTGGCAGTGGATAGTTCAGCTGATGGTGGTGTTTGTCAGCCCAGCGATGGGGCTGATGAATATCTTTATCCGGCACGGCGGCCAGTTCGGGCAGCCAGTGACGAATAAACCGACCTTCAGGGTCGAAGCGCTCGCCCTGCGTTGTCGGGTTGAAAATGCGAAAATAAGGTGCCGCATCGGTGCCTGTCGACGCCGCCCACTGCCAGCCGCCGTTATTCGCCGCCAGATCGCCATCCAGCAACTGCGACATAAAGTAGCGTTCGCCTTCGCGCCAATCGATCAGTAAATCTTTGACGAGAAAACTGGCGCAAATCATACGCAAGCGATTGTGCATCCATCCCGTTTCATTCAGTTGACGCATCGCCGCATCCACGATTGGGTAGCCCGTTCTCCCCTGCTGCCAGGCGGCTAAATCCTCCGGTGATTCCCGCCATTTCACCCACTGCGTCCACGCGGTGAACGGTCGGTGTTTACACAGCTGCGGCCAGGAGACAATCAGGTGGCGGTAAAACTCACGCCAGACCAGCTCGTTAAACCAGGTAAACGCCCCGCCCTCACGCCGTTCCAGCATATCCGGGCATTCGGCACGCAGGCGGTTAAAACATTGGCGCGGCGATACAATCCCAAGCGCCAGATACGGAGAAAGTTTGCTGGTGCCGGGTAGCGCCGGAAAATCACGCTGCTGATCGTAATCCTGCACCTGTTCGCGGCAAAAACGCCGCAGTTGCTGCAATGCCGCGCGTTCACCGCGAGGAAAATCCTCACTATCCACTTCGCGCTGCGGATAGCTGAACGGCGCCAGTTCCACCGTGTTATCGATCGGCTCACCGCGCGCATCCGGTGCTGGTACGCACGCCGTATCCGACTCCAGCAGGCGTTTGATAAAGGCCTGACGAAAGGGCGTAAACACTTTGTACATCTCGCCGTTGCCCGTCAGCACGCTACCCGGCGGTAACAACAGGCTGTCATGATAGCCGTGACAAACCACGCTATCCGCCAGCCGATCTTTCACCTGCTTATCACGCAGGCGCTCGTTGATTTCATACTGATAATTGTAGAAAAGGTCGGTGGCCTGCTGCTGCGCACAAAACTGCACCAGCCAGTCAACCGACGCCGCAAAGTCAGCACATTCGTGGTAATGCAGCGGGATACCTTTCTCAGCTAACGCGTGCTGCACCAGCGTCAGGTTCTCCAGCAGAAAGGCCGCCTGACGCGGTGCCATATCGTGCTTTTCCCACTGCACAGGCGTGGCGATAAAAACCGCTAGCACGCTGGCATTCGGATCCTGACAGGCGGCGTACAGCGCCAGATTATCGGTAACGCGCAGGTCGTTGCGTAGCCAGACTACATTCGTAACGACATGATGTGTAACTACATGCGTGGTCATGACATTCCTCGGGCGGTCAAACTAGTGTCCGTAACGCAGGCGTAATGCCTCTGGGTACGGTTCAAAATAACGCTGCTGAGCCAGATACGCATCGGGGTATTCTGCCATGTAATGTTTTAGCAACGTGATAGGTGCCAATAGCGGCTGCAAGCCCTGTCGATAGCGATCGATGAGCTGCGCCAGTTCCTGTCGCTGCTGAGAATTAAGCTGGCGTCGGAAATAGCCCTGCACGTGCATCAACACATTGGTGTGGTTGCGCCGCGTCGCAGGCTTCGACAACAGCTTCATTAGCCGTTTCCGGTATTCAATAATGTAGTCTTCCAGCGATTCCCACTTATCGATCCCCGCAACAAACGGCCCCAGCTCGCGGTATTCTGGCTGGGAATGCGCCAACAGCAGGAGTTTATAGCGACTATGAAAGGCAATCAGCGCACCACGGCTCAGCCCGTTTTGCCATAGCTGATTCAGTTCGTGTAACGCATAAACGCGCTCAATGAAATTTTCCCGCAAGCCAGGATCCTGCAGGCGCCCGTCTTCCTCAATCGGGAGCCAGGGCATTTGCCGCATCAGCTCCTGCGTAAACAGGCCGATACCACTTTTACGCGCATCCTTTTGCGTTTCATTGTAAACCTTCACGCGCTCCATACCGCAGCTCGGCGATTTGGCACAGACGATATAACCGCATAAGTGCTGAAGCTGGCTGACTTTGTCAGCGGAAAACGCCGCCATCTGCTGGGTGACATCCAGCGGCGAACCGTTGCTGGCACGCAGCGTGATATGGCTTTCCCCTTCTCTCACCAGCCTGAGCGCCGGACGCGGCACCGGTAAACCAATCGCCATTTCCGGGCAGACAGGTTCAAAACGAAAATAGGGTGCCAGTTGTTCAGCAGCAAACGTCAAACGCTTGTGTCCGCCATCAAATCGCACGGGATTACCGAGCAAACAGGCGCTGATACCAACAGGGATGAGTTCGAGCGTCATGATTTATCCTTATACCCGTCATATTTCAAATTGCACGTGCGTTGGCATTCTGCAAACCCTCTGACCAGCATAGCGGATTTCACCATGATTCTGTGCAGTCGCAGCGAAGAATAAAGTAATAAATCATGAGATTGATGGATTATGTCGATCAAATAAGACGGTTTTCTCTGCGAGCAGTATTGATATCCCAAACGCGCATCGCGGGTATCGTTTCGTCTGTCATCAAATAGCCTTATTCCCCCACTACAATCCCCATTCCGATATAGAGTCCCAAAGAGGATACCCCATGTTTTTTCCCCTGCTTTACTGGCGGGATGCTTTCCTATGGCCTTCAATCAGGCAGAACGAAAGCGCCCGTCCGATCCACCGATATCAAAATGGATATCGCCTCCCGTTATTGCACGGAGGTGATGATGACCACAGCTGAACTCACCACGCCTGCCGCGATTGCGATCGACAAATTGTCCCACGCTTTCGCAGGCAAAACGGTTCTCGATTCCATCAGCCTCGATGTGCCAAAGGGCACCATTCTGGCCCTGCTGGGGCCTTCCGGCTGCGGCAAAAGCACGTTGCTAAAGCTGCTGGCTGGTCTGTTACAGCCGGATGCGGGCACCATTCATTTTGGCGATCGTCAGGTTGCCGGTCATCAGCTATCCCTGCCGCCAGAGCAGCGCAATCTGGGCATGGTCTTTCAGGATTATGCGCTTTGGCCACATATGACCGTTGCACAAAATGTCGGGTTTCCGCTGCTGATGAGGAAGGTTCCGCGCGATCTCTGTCGCCAACGCGTTGAAGTCACGCTTGCGCGCGTCGGTCTGGCTGATTTTGCCGATCGCAAACCGGCCGATTTATCCGGCGGTCAGCAACAGCGAGTCGCACTGGCGCGCGCCATCATCGCAGAACCGAACATCCTGCTCTTCGATGAACCGCTATCCAATCTTGACCGGGATCTACGTGAATCGCTTTGTCAGGAGATGGCATCGCTCTTGCGCCATCTTGGTACCACCGCCGTGTATGTCACCCACGACAGAGGCGAAGCCAACATACTGGCGCACCGTATTGTTCACATGTCGCAAGGCCATATTACTGATATCACCACTCTTTAACGTTGGGGAAAATGCAATGAAAAACACACTGTTTACCATGAATCAACGAGGCATCATTATGGGTATAGCTCTCTCATTAGCAGCGGTAGCGGGCAGCGCACAGGCCCTGACGCTGTACACCGCCGGACCGGGAGCACTGGCAAAAAAACTGGCGGCGGGTTATGAAAAGCAGACCGGCGTGAAAGTCGATGTCTTTCAGGCAACAACCGGTAAAGTCATGGCCAGACTGGAAGCCGAACAGGCCAATCCACGTGCCGATGTCCTGATTTCCGCCTCTTGGGATACCGCGACAGATTTGCAGCAACGCGGCTGGCTGCTGGAGTTTGATAGCCCGAATGCGGCCACCGTGCCTGCACAGTTCAAAACGCCTTTCTATGTGGCACAGGGCATTTCCGCGCTGGGCATTGTGTGGAACAGCAAGAGCGGCACGCCAGAACCCAAAGACTGGAACGACCTCACCAAGCCTGAATTTAAAGATAAAGTCACCACGCCAGATCCCGCACTGTCCGGTGCCTCACTCGATTTGCTGATTGGTTTGCAAAATGCGGAAAAAGATAAAGCCTGGGAAATGTTCGATCGCTTAAAAACCAACGGTATGATCATCGCCGGCCCGAACGCCCAGGCATTAACGCCAGTGCAGCAAGGGGCGAAAGCCGCCGTTTTTGGTGCCGTGGACTACGTTTCTTACGGCAGCATGGAGTCTGGCGAATCCATTAAAGTCATTTTCCCTTCCAGTGGCACCGTCATTGCCCCTCGCCCGATGATGATCCTGAAAAGCAGCAAAAACCAGCAGCAGGCAAAAGACTTCATCAACTATATGTTGTCGCCTGAAGGCCAAAAAGCAGTGGCGGAAGCCTGGCTGATGCCCGCGCGTCAGGACGTTGATGCCAAGCGCCCTCTGTTTAAGAGCCTGACATTACTGCCAGAAGGCGATAGCGCCTCAGCGTCCCGTGCCGCCGTTCTCGATCGCTTTGCTGCCTTATTTGGTCAGCGCTAAGCCTGTTCAGCCATACCCTCTGGATAGTTCGAATTACAGAACACGAGATAATGCCTTGCTGACGACCGTCAGCAAGGCTGGAGTATCAGATGAACAAGTTTGCTTTACTGCCACTGCTTACGGTGGCAGTACTTTTTACTCTGGTTGGCATTCCCGTATTGTTCGTTGCGCTACAGGCGATTTTCCCAAATTTGGGTTCAGGCTCCCTTGCGAACCCGTTCTCGGCCTTTGCAGACGTCTTCGCGCAGGCGCGCTTGTTCGCCCTGTTGAAAAATACGCTGCTGCTTGGGCTGGGTGTTGCCCTGTGCTGTGCGGTCATTGCTATTCCACTCGGTGCGTTACGCGGGCTCTTTGCGCTGCCGCTGGCAAGGTTTTGGGATTTACTGTTTCTCATTCCATTCCTGATCCCGCCTTATATTGCCGGGCTGTCGTGGATGCTGGCGCTACAGCCACGAGGCTACGCGGAACAGCTATTCCCCATTCAACTCGGTGAGATCCTGTTTTCACTGCCTGGCATGATTGGTGTCATGACGCTGAATATTTTCCCAGTCGTCTATTTCGCCGTTTCGCGCAGTATGGCCGCGAGCGGAAACCGTCTGGCGGATGTCGCTCGCGTTCACGGCGCCAGCGGCTGGCAGGCCTTCTTGCGAGTCACGCTGCCATTGTCGCTACCTGCGACAGCGGCCAGCCTGCTGCTTGCCTTCACGCTGGCGATCGAAGAATACGGCATACCCGCTGCACTGGGGTCGCGCGCCGGTATTCAGATCCTGACGACAAATATAGAGCAACGTCTGGCGGACTGGCCGATCGATCTCTCCGGTTCAGCGGTGCTGTCTTTGCTGTTGGTCGCTATCGCGCTCTGCGCATTTACCCTACAGCGGGCGATTGTCGCTGGTAACAATGTGGAAACCACCACTGGCAAACCCGCCGCCATTGTCACTCGTCCCTTAGGAATATGGCGCTGGCCAGTATTAATGCTATTTAGCGCCGTCGGACTGCTGGCCGTCGGGATTCCACTGGCGTCCATGCTGATTACCGCGTTTTCTGCCACTATCTCTAGCACGATTTCCTGGCAAAATTTAACGTGGCAGCACTTCACCATGTTGGCTGATTACGAAAACGACGCGCTACCCGCCTTGACGACCAGCCTGGGGCTGGCGGTCGGCAGTGCGTTACTGACGGGAACGGTCGGCTTTCTCGCATCGTGGTTTGTAGTCGCCAAGCGTATTCGGGGGGCCGCCGTGCTGGATGGGCTATCGATGCTACCTGCCGCGCTGCCAGGAATCGTTGTCGGAGTAGGGTTGATACTCGCCTGGAACCAAAGCTTCTGGCCGATCACGCCCTATAACACCTGGGTGATTTTGCTGCTGTCATACAGTTGCCTGCTGCTACCCTACCCCGTCCGCTATAGCAGCGCTGCATTGGCGCAAATCGGCAGTAATCTGGAGTCAGCCGCGCGTGTTCACGGCGCTAGCGCAATGGCGGCATTACGGCTGATTGTGTTCCCGCTGGTCTTCCCTAGTCTACTGGCAGCAATGATGCTGGTTTTTGCCGTCGCATCGCGCGAGCTGGTGACGTCACTCCTGCTATCACCTGCGGGCGTGCAAACGGTGTCCATTTTCGTTTGGCGTCAGTTCGAGCAAGGTTCCGTCGGGGATGGTATGGCGATGGCAAGCGTTGCCGTATTTATCAGCCTATCGGTGATGTTGCTGGCATTACGATTTCATGCGCTAAAAACAAAATAAGCGCCAGATCCGTAGCGGAAATGGCGCTTAATCAGTGCTGTTGAATATTTCAAACTCGTGGCGTCAGTATGCACAACGTACTGGCGTCACTATTCACTACTACATTCACTTCACGACTACATTCACGACTACGCGCGCAGAGCGGTCAACGGTAACCTGACGCGGTATTCTTAATAAAAATCGCAGGCGGCGGCTTCGGACTGCGCCATCCATACCGGTTTATCGCTGGTTTTCAGCCAGACGCGGTGTAAATAGCTGTAAAAACGTGCCCGATCGCGGCGGAACAGCATCACTGGTAACGCCAGCACGCCGATGGCAACCACGGCAGCGCGACGCAGGAGAATACGGTGCAAGGGATAAGTAGTATAAAGCGACATAACGATCCTCCTCTGGGATAAGCACCCTTGTTCAGCGGCGCTTTTCATAACGATAAAATAAGAACTGTGACATTGGTTAAAATTTTACCGCCTTTTCTGAAAGTTTACTACTCATCTGACCAGTAAAAGATGAAATAATCGCCAATTTTTTCGTCATTACGTCATTAAGTTACAGTGACGTTAAAAATAAAATCACCATTGGTTAATTTATGGTTTTAGGTTGGATCATTTTACTCTCTCTTCTTTAATGCTCTCTTCTCACTGCCTTCAGCGTTGCTGGCGCCACAACGCCCTTACGGCCTCCACCGCCTACTTTTCATCCCATTTTTATACTTTTTTTACGCCCACAGACGGGAAATTTGCACCTTCTTTTCCTACGTTTTCCTACTCTGACGCTGTCTATTCTGTTCTGGAGGTGTGTTGTGACGCTTAGCATCGTCTTAGGCGGCCTGCTCGTGCTGCTATTACTGGCCTATCTGGTTTATGCCTTGTTGAAGGCGGAGGAATTCTGATGGCCGCTGACGCTTTTTTACTGATCTTTGGTCTGCTGCTCACGGTGCTAATCGTAGCCCAGCCGTTGGGCAGCGTACTGGCCCGTCTGATTGAGGGCGAAACGAGTACGTTCCTGCAAAAATTTGAGGCGGGTACTGCGCGCCTTTTCGCTTTGGATACGACGGAGATGCGCTGGCAGCAGTATGCGGCGGCCATTCTGACGCTTAACCTCATCGGCATTGTCGTGCTGTTTGTGCTGTTAATGGCGCAGGGTGCTCTGCCGCTTAACCCAGAAAATATGCCGGGACTGTCGTGGCATTTGGCGTTGAACACGGCAATCAGCTTTGTGACCAACACCAACTGGCAGGCTTACAGTGGCGAAAACACGCTGAGCTACCTGAGCCAGATGGTCGGGCTAACGGTACAAAACTTCCTTTCCGCCGCCAGCGGCATTGCGGTGGCTTTCGCGTTAATCCGCGCGTTTTCCCGCCGCTGTGTCGATACGCTGGGCAATGCGTGGCTCGATCTATTGCGTATCACGCTGTACGTGTTGCTGCCACTGTCTCTGCTGTTAGCGCTGTTTTTCGTCAGTCAGGGCGTATTGCAGAACCTGCTGCCTTACCAGCATCTGACCACGCTGGACGGCGCAGCCCAAACGCTGCCGATGGGGCCCGTCGCCTCACAGGAAGCGATTAAACTGCTGGGCACCAACGGCGGTGGCTTCTTTGGCGCCAACTCGGCGCACCCGTTTGAAAACCCGACGGCGCTGAGCAACATCGTGCAAATGCTGGCGATCCTGTTGATCCCTACTGCGCTGTGCTTCGCCTTTGGCAAAGCCGTCAGCGATAAGCGACAAGGCCACGCGCTGCTGTGGGCGATGGCGCTGATCTTTATCGTCGCCGCTGCCGTAGTGATGAAAATGGAGATCAATGGTAACCCGCATCTGCTGGCCTTAGGCGCGGACAGCGCCGCGAATCTGGAGGGCAAAGAGACGCGTTTTGGCGTCCTGACGTCCAGCCTGTATGCCGTTGTCACCACGGCCACCTCGACAGGTGCGGTGAATGCAATGCATGACTCCTTCACGGCTCTCGGCGGCATGGTTCCCATGTGGCTGATGCAAATTGGCGAAGTGGTGTTCGGCGGCGTCGGCTCTGGCCTGTACGGCATGCTGTTATTCGTGCTTCTGACCGTCTTTATTGCCGGCCTGATGATTGGTCGCTCGCCGGAGTATCTGGGCAAAAAGATCGAAGTCTATGAGATGAAGATGACGGCACTGGCGATTCTGATTCCGCCCGCACTGGTGCTGCTCGGCACCGCGCTGGCGCTGAGTACGGAAGCGGGACGCAGCGGCATTCTGAACCCCGGCGCACACGGCTTTAGCGAAGTGCTCTATGCGGTGTCTTCCGCCGCAAACAACAACGGCAGTGCGTTTGCTGGCCTGAGCGTCAATACGCCGTTCTATAACGTCCTGCTCGCTGTCGCGATGCTGCTGGGCCGCTTTGCCGTCATGGTGCCCGTGCTGGCTATTGCTGGTTCGTTGGTCGTGAAAAAGCGCCAGCCGGAAAGCAAAGGCTCACTGTCGACGCGCAGCCCGCTGTTTATCGGCATGCTCATCGCCATCGTTCTGCTGATTGGTGCGCTGACGTTTATCCCTGCACTGGCGTTAGGGCCAGTCGCTGAACATTTACAGTTCGGCCTGACTCACTAAGGCTGGAGACTCTTTATGACTCGTCACACGATGAATCATCAGGCAACACAGGAACCGACCTCATCCCAACAGGGTGAGGCCTCCCGCCAGGTTGGCAAACGTAAACAGCAAACGCTGTTTGACAGAACGTTAATCCGTTCGGCGCTGAAAGATGCGTTGAAGAAACTCGACCCGCGCATACAGGGGCGCAACCCGGTCATGTTTGTGGTGTATCTCGGCAGTATGCTGACCACCCTCGTCTGGCTAACTATTCTGGCAGGCAAAACGGAAGGGAATGCCGTGTTTACAGGACTGGTGTCACTCTGGCTGTGGTTTACCGTGCTGTTCGCCAACATGGCCGAAGCACTGGCGGAAGGTCGCAGCAAAGCGCAGGCAAACGCGCTGAAAGGCGTCAAGAAAACCAGTTGGGCTAACAAGCTCTCCGCGCCGAATCACGATGCCAGTTCAGAATCGGTACCGGCAGACAGCCTGCGTAAAGGCGATATCGTGCTGGTGAGCGCGGGGGAAACCATTCCGTGCGACGGTGAGGTGCTGGAAGGCGGTGCGTCCGTCGATGAAAGCGCCATCACTGGGGAATCCGCGCCGGTGATCCGCGAGTCCGGCGGTGATTTCGCTTCCGTTACGGGTGGCACCCGCGTGCTGTCCGACTGGCTGGTGATTCAGTGCAGCGTCAATCCCGGCGAAACCTTCCTCGACCGAATGATCGCCATGGTTGAAGGGGCACAGCGCCGGAAAACGCCGAACGAAATCGCCTTAACCATTCTGCTGATCGAGCTTACGCTCATCTTCCTGCTGGTGACTGCCACGCTCTACCCTTTCTCCTGGTTCGGCGTACAGGCGAATAACAGTGGCGATGTCGTCGGCGTGACCGTGCTTGTCGCTCTGCTCGTCTGCCTGATCCCGACCACTATCGGCGGCCTGCTGTCGGCTATCGGCGTGGCTGGGATGAGCCGGATGCTGGGGGCTAACGTGATTGCCACCAGCGGACGTGCCGTCGAAGCGGCGGGCGATATCGACGTTCTGCTGCTGGATAAAACCGGCACCATTACGCTGGGTAACCGTCAGGCTTCCGCTTTTCTGCCCGCGCCGGGTGTGACCGAACAGGCGCTGGCTGACGCCGCACGCCTCGCGTCTTTAGCCGATGAAACGCCTGAAGGCCGCAGCATCGTGGTGTTGGCAAAGCAGCGTTTTAATCTGCCGGAGCAGGACTTGACGTCGCTGGACGCCACCTTTGTTCCCTTTACCGCCCAGACGCGCATGAGCGGCGTCAATTTTGGGCAGCGTGCCATTCGTAAAGGCGCCGTCGATGCCCTGCGTCGCTACATTGAAGCAAACAATGGCGATTTCCCGCATCAGGTCGAAGAAGCGGTGTCCAACGTCGCACGCAGCGGGGGCACACCGCTGGTGGTTGCAGAAGGCAAACGCGTGCTTGGCGTGGTGGAGCTGAAAGATATCGTGAAAAGCGGCATCAAGGCGCGCTTTGCCGAACTGCGCAGCATGGGGATCAAAACCGTGATGATCACCGGCGACAACCCGCTCACGGCGGCAGCGATTGCCGCAGAAGCCGGCGTCGATGATTTTCTGGCAGAAGCGACGCCGGAAACCAAGCTGGCGCTGATTCGCCAGTATCAGGCCGAAGGGCGGCTGGTGGCGATGACCGGCGACGGCACTAACGATGCTCCCGCTCTGGCGCAGGCCGATGTCGCGGTGGCTATGAACTCCGGCACGCAGGCAGCGAAAGAAGCAGGCAACATGGTCGATCTGGATTCCAATCCGACCAAGCTGATCGAAGTGGTGCATATCGGCAAACAGATGCTGATGACGCGCGGCTCGCTGACCACGTTCAGTATCGCCAACGACGTGGCGAAATATTTCGCCATTATCCCGGCTGCCTTTGCTGCCACCTATCCGCAGCTCAATGCGCTAAACGTAATGCAACTGCATTCTCCCACGTCAGCCATGTTGTCAGCGGTGATCTTCAATGCGCTGATTATCGTGTTTCTGATCCCGCTGGCGCTCAAAGGGATTAGCTATCGTCCCATGAGCGCGGCGGCACAGTTAAGTCGCAATCTGTGGATTTATGGTCTTGGCGGGCTGCTGGTGCCGTTCCTCGGTATCAAGCTCATCGATATGTTACTGACCGGGCTGAATCTGGCTTAAGGACTGACGGGTATACGCTATGCGCTATTTACGTTCTTCTTTGTTTTTATTCTTATTACTGCTGCTGTTTACCGGTCTGGCCTACCCGCTGCTGACAACGGTGTTGGCACAGTGGCTGTTCCCAACACAGGCAAACGGATCGCTGATTTACCGTGAGAATGCCGTCGTCGGTTCATCCCTTATCGGGCAAACGTTCAGTCGGGCGGGCTATTTTCAGGGGCGTCCGTCGGCCACGTCAGATGCCGCGTATAACGCACTGGCGTCCGGCGGTAGCAATCTGGCCGCTAGCAATCCGGCGTTGGATAAACTGATCGGTGAACGCGCCGCTCACTGGCATCAGGCGATCGGCAACCAGCAGCCGGTGCCAGTTGAACTGTTGACGGCCTCCGGCAGCGGGCTGGATCCGCAGATTTCCCCAGAGGCAGCACGCTATCAGGCACTCTATATCGCGCAGGCCAGAGGGATGTCGCTCCAGCAGGTACAGCAATTAATCGACCGCTTTACTGAGACCAGCAAGCCCGCGTTTATTGGGCAGCCAGCAGTCAATGTTCTGTTGCTGAATTTGGCGCTGGATAAGGAAAAGCCTCTGCCGTAATCAACAGTGCGTTACTATTAATTATTATACGGGGAGCCAGACTCCCCGCCGTCTTTGCTACGGCCTGACCACCGTTCAGGCCGCGCTAATAAGGGATAGAACATGATTGACGGTGAAGATCGTCGCCCGGATCCCGATAGCCTGTTGGCACAGGTCGGTGCGCCACCGCGTGGCAAGCTGAAAATCTTTTTTGGCGCCTGCGCGGGCGTCGGGAAAACCTATGCCATGTTGCAGGAAGCCCAGCGGCTGCGGGCGCAGGGATTAGATATTCTTGTCGGCGTGGTCGAAACCCACGGTCGCAGCGAAACCGCCGCGCTGCTGGAGGGTTTACCGCTACTGCCGCTCAGGCATTTTCGCCATCACGGTCGCCACACGGTTGAATTCGATCTGGATGCGGCACTGGCACGCTGTCCGGCGCTGATTCTGATCGACGAACTGGCGCACAGTAACGTCAACGGCTCTCGCCATCCCAAACGCTGGCAGGACGTGCAGGAACTGCTCGATGCCGGTATCGATGTCTTTACCACCGTGAACGTTCAGCATCTGGAAAGCCTGAACGACGTGGTCGGCGGCGTTACGGGGATTCGCGTACGGGAAACCGTGCCTGACCCGATCTTCGATCAGGCCAGCGAAGTTATTTTGGTGGACCTGCCGCCGGACGATCTGCGCCAGCGCCTGAATGAAGGCAAAGTGTATCTGCCGCTTCAGGCCGAGCGTGCCGTCGAGAATTTTTTCCGTAAAGGCAATTTGATCGCCCTGCGTGAGCTGGCGCTGCGGCGCATGGCGGATCGGGTTGACGATCAAATGCGCGCCATGCGTGCCGGGAAAGGCCGCGAGCAAGTCTGGCATACGCGCGATGCCATTCTGTTATGCATCGGCCACGGCACGGGCAATGAAAAACTGGTGCGTACGGCAGCGCGGCTGGCCGCACGGTTGGGCAGCGCCTGGCACGCCGTTTACGTCGAAACGCCGCGTCTGCACCGCTTGCCCGAACCGCAGCGGCGCGCCATCTTGCGGGCGCTCAAGCTGGCACAGGATTTAGGGGCAGAAACCGTTACGCTGTCCGAACCCGACGAAGAGCTTGCCGTCCTGCGCTATGCGCGTGAGCACAACCTCGGCAAAATCGTCATTGGTCGCCATGTGGAGCAGCGCTTCGGCTGGTGGTGGCGCACGCGTTTTGCCGAACGACTCGGCAGGCTGGGGCCGGATCTCGATCTGGTCGTGGTGGCCGTGCAGGATGATACGCCAGCCGCACCGATTAAAACGCCTGATGCCCGCGGGCTGGTAGAAAAATGGCGTATGCAGCTGTTTGGCTGCGGGTTAGCCACGCTGCTGTGCGCCTTTATTACCCTGCTAGCCTCGTGGTCGCCGTTCGCCATGCTGGAACCGGTCAATCTGGTGATGATTTATCTGCTGGCCGTGGTGGTGGTTGCGCTTTTCTTTGGTCGCTGGCCGTCGGTGTTCGCCGCCGTCATCAACGTCGCCAGTTTCGATCTCTTCTTTATTCTGCCGCGCGGTACGTTTGCCGTGTCGGACGCACAATATCTGGTCACTTTTGCCGTGATGCTCGGCGTCGGCCTGCTGGTCGGTAATCTGACCGCTGGCGTACGCTATCAGGCTAGAGTCGCCCGCTATCGCGAGCAGCGCGTCCGCCATCTGTATGAGATGTCCAAAGCGCTGAACCGCAGCCTGTCCAGTGCCGATATTGTCGAAGCCAGCCAGCACTTTCTCAGCACGACGTTTCAGGCCAGAATCGCTGTTCTGCTCGCCGACAGCCTGCATCATACCTCGTCCGAGTTACCGCAGCCCGCACGGGATAGTCAGCAGTTGATTGTCGATCATGCTATCGCCCGCTGGAGCTTCGATCACCGCGCGCCAGCCGGAGCGGGAACATCCACCCTGCCCGGCGTGTCGTACCAGATTCTGCCACTCGCCACCACGCAGCAAATCTTCGGCGTGCTGGCGATCGAGCCTAATAACGCTCGGCAGTTGATGATTCCCGAACAGCAGCGCCTGTTGGAAACCTTTACCGTACTGATTGCCAATGCGTTGGAGCGTCTGCATCTGGTGCAAAGCACGGAGAATGCCCGGCTGGATGCCGAACGTGAGCAGTTGCGTAACTCGCTGCTTGCCGCACTCTCGCACGACCTCCGTACACCGCTGACCGTCCTTTTTGGTCAGGCCGAGATTCTGACGTTGAATCTGGCAAGCGAGGGGTCGCCTTATGCCCAACAGGCCAACCAGATTCGCCAGCATATTTTGAACACCACGCGACTGGTGAATAATCTGCTCGATATGGCGCGCATTCAGTCGGATGGTTTTAACCTGCGCAAAGAGTGGCAAACGCCAGAGGAGCTTATCGGCAGTGCCCTGCAACAGCTGGAAAGCGCACTGGCAAAAAACACCATTCAGGTTAATCTACCTGATGAGATGGTTCTGGTTTATTGTGATGCCGGGCTGGTGGAGCGCGTGTTCATTAATCTGCTGGAGAATGCGCTGAAGTACGCTGGAGAGCAGGCCACGATCGCGATTTCAGCAAGCCTTATTTCAGAGAGCACGGCCTCGCAGCCCGATGCACAGGAGAGCGCGCTGGAAATCATCGTGCAGGACAATGGCCCGGGGATTGAACACGGCCAGGAAAGCATGATTTTTGATAAATTTTCCCGTGGTCACAAAGAGTCATCGATTCCCGGCGTGGGGCTGGGGTTGGCGATCTGTCGGGCAATTGTGGAAATTCACGGTGGCCGTATCTGGGCAACGAATGCGGAAAGTGGCGGTGCCGCTTTCCATTTCACGCTACCACTATCGGCACCGCCGGATCTCGAACCAGAAGATATTGAGGAGCACTGAATCCATTGCAGGCCACTATTTTAATCGTTGAAGATGAAAAAGAGATCCGTCGTTTTGTTCGTCAGGCGCTGGAAGGCGAAGGCTGTCGCGTGTTTGACGCCGAAACGATGCAGCGCGGCTTGCTGGAAGCGGCCACGCGCAAACCCGATCTGATTATTCTCGACTTGGGCCTGCCGGACGGCAACGGTATCGACTACATCCGCGATTTACGTCAATGGAGCAGCCTGCCCGTGATTGTGCTGTCTGCCCGTACCGACGAGCAGGATAAAATAGACGCGCTGGATGCCGGTGCCGATGACTATCTGACAAAACCGTTCGGCATCGGCGAGCTGCTGGCACGGTTGCGCGTCGCGCTGCGTCGCCACAGCAATACGCAGCAGGAAACGCCGCTGGTGAGCTTCGGTAATATTACTGTCGATTTGCTTAACCGGCAGGTCAATCGTGAGGGTCAGGAACTGCACCTGACGCCCATCGAATTTCGTCTACTGGCAACATTACTCGCCAGCCCCGGTAAAGTACTAACGCAGCGCCAACTCCTGACGCAGGTCTGGGGGCCAAACGCCGTCGAGCACAGCCACTATCTGCGTATTTATATGGGACATCTGCGCCAGAAGCTGGAAAGCGATCCCGCAAGGCCGCGTCATCTCTTGACTGAAACCGCTATCGGCTACCGTTTTATGCCGTAAAATCATCTTTCTGTATCAGGTGACGTCCGTGGAGAATCCCTCCCGCTGCACGCGCTTGTCTTTTCTTCAGGAATACGTCGTCATGAGTAGTTGGTTAATTTACGCTTTGCTGTCTGCTGTATGTGCAGCGATGGTCGCGATATTTGGCAAGATGGGTTTGCAGAATTTGGACGCCAATACGGCGACTGCGATTCGTGCCGTCATCATGGCACTTTTTCTGGTGGGCGTGGTGGTCGCGCAAGGTAAGCTGGCGCTGGTCGGTGAAGTTGTCGCCAATAAAAAAGCACTGTTGTTCATTGTGTTCAGCGGTGTCGCGGGTGCGCTGTCGTGGCTGTTTTATTTTGTCGCGTTGAAGAACGGTAACGTCGCACAGGTCGCGCCGATCGATAAACTCAGCGTGGTCTTCGCCGTCGTGCTAGCGGTCATACTGCTGGGAGAAAAAATTTCGCTGATGGCAGGAGCTGGCGTTGCGCTGATTTCTGTAGGAGCGTTGCTTGTCGCGCTGGGATAAAGGCGTTCTGCGGAAGTTGCTGACAAACATCGCTGAGCGGTGGTAACGGATAGATCGTAAAGACGCTGTAAACACCTCCCTGTGCGCTCGGCTTGCGCCATCCCTGGCGCAAACGCTTTACTCTTCTATTCCGTTACCACCGTTTTGGTTCTGTAAATCGGTTGATTAATAGTCTTAGGCGCTGCAAGCGCAGCGCCTTTCACTTATTTAGCCGTTGCGAGAACCGCGCTAACAATCTCTACCGCTTCTTTCTCGATACGCTCGCGGTGTTCCACCCCGAGGAAACTTTCACAGTAGATCTTGTAGGCTTCTTCCGTACCAGAAGGACGTGCGGCAAACCAGCCGTTCTCCGTCATCACTTTCAGGCCACCAATCGATGCCCCGTTGCCCGGCGCGGCGGTCAGGCGTGCGGTAATCGGATCGCCCGCCAGCGTGCTGGCAGATACCTGCTCAGGCGATAGCTTAGACAGCACCGCTTTTTGTGCATGTGTCGCAGAAGCCTGAATACGGTTGTAGCTCGGTGCGCCAAAGCGCTGTGCCAGCTCATCATAGTGCTGCTGCGGGTTTTTACCCGTCACGGCGGTAATTTCCGCCGCCAGCAGACACAGAATGATGCCGTCTTTGTCCGTCGACCACGGCGTGCCATCGAAACGCAGGAAAGACGCCCCCGCACTTTCTTCCCCACCGAAGCCAAAGCTGCCGTCATACAGACCGTCAACGAACCATTTGAAGCCAACCGGTACTTCTACCAGCTTACGGCCCAAATCAGCGACCACACGGTCGATCATTGCGCTGGATACCAGCGTTTTGCCGACGGCAACAGACTGCCCCCACTGTGGACGATGCTGGAACAGGTAGTTGATTGCCACTGCCAGATAGTGGTTCGGGTTCATCAGCCCTGTCGGGGTAACAATACCGTGGCGGTCATAGTCAGGATCGTTAGCAAACGCCAGATCGAATTTGTCACGCAGCGCCAGCAGCCCAGCCATCGCGAATTCTGACGAGCAGTCCATACGGATTACACCGTCGTGATCCAGCGACATAAAGCGGAATGTCTGATCGACAGCATCGTTAACCAGCGTCAAATCCAGCTTGTAGTGCTCTGCGATACGCTGCCAGTAGGCAATGCCAGAACCACCCAGCGGGTCGACGCCGAGTTTCAGCCCCGCGCGCTGAATCGCCACCATGTCCACCACGCTAGCCAGCCCTTCGACATATGGCTGAACCAGATCCTGCTCGTGCACATGCCCACTTTTCCACGCCTGATCTAACGTAATACGTTTCACGTCACGCAGTTCATCCGCCAGCAGCGCATTAGCCCGTTTCTCGATAACGCTAGTGAGGTTGGTATCTGCCGGACCACCGTTTGGTGGATTATATTTGATGCCGCCATCTTCCGGCGGATTGTGAGACGGCGTGATCACAATGCCGTCCGCCAGCGCACCGCCCTGACGATTGTGAACCAGAATCGCATTAGACACCGCAGGCGTTGGCGTAAAGCCATTATCCAACTGAACGATCACATCCACGCCGTTGGCAGCCAACACTTCCAGCACAGAGATAAACGCAGGTTCGGAGAGCGCATGAGTATCTTTACCTACATAGCATGGGCCGCTGATGCCTTGCCTTTTACGCTCTTCAGCAATCGCCTGCGCAATCGCCAGAATGTGCGGTTCATTAAAGCTATGGCGGCCCGCGCTACCGCGATGACCAGACGTACCGAATTTCACCGCGTGCGCTGTGTTGCCGACTTCTGGGCGCAGTACATAATATTGTGACGTTAACTGTGCCACATTAATCAAATCGCTCTGCCGGGCAGGCTGTCCGGCCCTTGGGTGATTAGCCATTGGCGCTTCTCCCTAACGCTGTAGTTAGATAAGTGGTTGATATAGGGTATAGATAAATAATTAGATGGTTCCGCACACTTTTTCTGTCAGTTCCGCTGGGAACTGCATCGTCAGCATGATGTGCTCAACCATGCTGCGTTTACGACCGGTATTCGTGTTGGTAATCACCCAGTATGGCGTGCCCGGAATATGTTTGGGCTTGGTGTGTGTGCCATGCTGAAGCAACGTTTGCTGGTCGCCCGCGAAATAAACTCGGGTGCGGCCATGAAGGGATTCTGTCGCGACAGCAAATTCCTGCGGCGATAAGGTATACAGCGTGGACAGAACCAGCATAAAGCGATTGATGGCTTTATTCTGTTCAGCGTATTCATCCGACAGCAGCAGCTCACGCAAGGTTCGTACCCGATCGCGCGGGCTCGGCGCAGCGGCAGGTTGAGACATCGCCGTTGCCGTCGCCTCTACCGCAGGCGTTGCGACAGGCTGCCCAGCGGTAAATTTCAGCATGCGCCGTAAAATATCCGATGCGCTCTCACCAATATGCTGTGTGTGGCTGGCAATATAACGATAAAGCTCTTCGTCGACTTCAATAGTTTTCATCTTTATCCAGTGCTGTTTTTACCCATTATCATGCAAATTACAGAGACGTTCCCCTTCTGTAACCCGACATCTATGGGTAGATGACTCAAATCAAAAGGATTATACAGGCGTTCAAACATTATCGAACAGCGGCATAGTGGGACAATACCAAAAGTCAGACTATGCCCCAATGTCTTTCACATTCATTCGAGTGGCGACTTGTCCCCTCGGTGACAACATCAATTCTAAAGTCATGATACCCTAAGCCCATGTCTCTCTGAATGAACTTCACCATGAAATTGAACCATCGCTGGCAAAATGCGCACCAGCCCACAGATCAGCTCCCTGTCGTGCTGATTCATGGCCTGTTTGGCACACTGGATAACCTTGGCGTATTGGGCCGGGATTTGCAAAATACGCATGACATTCTGCAAATCGATTTACGCAATCACGGTTTGTCGCCACGCTCATCACAGATGAGCTATCCTGCAATGGTACAGGATGTGCTGGCGCTGCTGGATGAATTGAACATCGAACGCGCTATCGTTATTGGCCATTCGATGGGCGGAAAAGTGGCCATGGCACTCAGCGCGCTGATTCCCGAACGACTAGACAAACTGATCGCGATTGATATCGCTCCGGTGGATTATCAGATACGCCGCCACGACACCATTTTCGCCGCGCTGCGGGCCGTAACGGAAGCGGGCGTGACATCACGCGCGGAAGCGACAACATTGATGCGTCAGCATACAAAAGAAGAAGGTGTGATCCAATTTTTGCTGAAATCCTTCCAGCAGGGAGAATGGCGTTTTAACGTGCCGGTTTTGTGGGATGAGTATAAAAACATCGTTGGTTGGCAGGAAGTTCCTGCCTGGCACGGACCAATACTGTTCATACGCGGTGGGGATTCGCCTTATTTGGACGATCGCTACCGTGATTCGCTGCTGCGTCAGTTCCCTGCGGCACGTGCGTATGTTGTCAGTGGTGCTGGCCACTGGGTTCACTCAGAAAAACCCGATGCGGTTTTGCGCGCTATCCACCGTTTTCTGGATGCGAATTAACCAGACGACACTGACACTGGCGGATTCACGATAACGGCAGCAGTTAACCGTTGTCGCCGCCAGTGCGGCTAGGGTATGATGGCGCTCGCAGTAGAGGGACGGCTGATTCAGCCACAAGCATTGTAACCACTTCATCAAAATGCACGCATAATTTCCCGGCATGTTCCACATGAGGAAAACCATAACCTGACAATCCTGTTGCAGGGTGAGAATAGGCATCGGTTTTATTTATAGAACAAGGCGGCAGAGGTCGTGTATTTTGGTCCGAATACCTTGCAGTATCATTACTTATGGCAAAAGAACAAACGGATCGCACCACACTGGATCTGTTCGCAGACGAGCGTCGTCCGGGCCGCCCCAAGACCAACCCGCTCACGCGTGACGAACAACTAAGAATTAACAAGCGTAATCAACTACGTCGCGATAAAGTTCGTGGGTTGCGCCGTGTTGAATTAAAGATTAACAGCGACGCCGTCGATATCCTGAACAGCCTTGCTGAAGAGCGGAACATTAGCCGCAGTGAATTGATTGAAGAGATGCTGCTGGCGCAGTTGGCAGAACAACAGCCCTGATTGGCGTAACGCGACATTCACATAATGCAGTATTCACGTCTTGTGCGGCGCCATTTCTGACGCCGCCCGAACATCCATCTAAGATGGAACGCTCACTTTCTGATTAAAACAACGCTTAGAACTTTTCCCAGTTATCGTTACTCGGTGGTAGCGCTTTGCCGGCACGCGGCGCAATCGCCTGTGCTTTCTGCACCGGTTTTGCTGTGACTTGCAGTGATGACTGCGTATCGGACAGTTGGAACAGCGACACAGTCTGGTTCAACAACGCGGCCTGTTCTTCCAGCGACAAGGCAGCAGACGAGGCCTGTTCAACCAACGCGGCGTTTTGCTGCGTTACGCTGTCCATTTCCGCCACGGCCTGACCCACCTGTGCAATTCCTTTGCTTTGCTCTTCCGATGCCGACGCAATTTCACCCATGATATCCGTCACGTTGGTGACCGCCCGGACGATATCCTGCATGGTATCTCCTGCATCACTAACCAGATTGGAACCGGTATCCACACAGCGAACAGACTCGGAAATCAACCCTTCAATCTCTTTTGCCGCCTGCGCACTACGCTGCGCCAGACTGCGTACTTCTCCCGCCACCACGGCAAACCCACGCCCTTGTTCACCCGCACGTGCCGCTTCTACCGCTGCGTTCAATGCCAGAATGTTGGTCTGGAATGCGATGCCGTTAATAACGGTGGTGATTTCTGCAATTTTTCTCGAACTGCCAGAGATTTCCGCCATGGTTTTCACCACGTTCTCAACGATCTCTCCACCTTTTTTCGCCGTTGTTGACGCTTGCAATGCCAATTGGCTGGCATGGTTAGCGTTTTCAGCGTTCTGTTTCACTGTTGCCGTCAGTTGCTCCATGCTCGCTGCGGTTTCTTCTAGTGCGGAAGCCTGCTCTTCGGTACGTGATGACAGATCGTTGTTACCCGCAGCAATCTCAGAAGCGCCCTGATAGATGGAATCCGTGCTGTTTCTGATCGTGCTAACCGTACCAGCCAGACTCCCCTGCATTTCACGCAGCAGTGGGAACAGACGACCCACGCAGTTGTTACCGAAGTCCAGAATCGGCTTGCCCAGGTGACCAGAAGCAATCACGCTAAAGTGATAGCGCAGATCGTTTAACGGACGAACCAGACACACCACCAGATAGCGGTCGGTCAGGAACAGCATGATCAGGCCGATAACCAACCCGCTCAGCAAAATGTTCTGTCCAATCGTGGTGATTTGTTCGAAACGAACACCTGCGGCATCGAATTTCTCTGCGCTGGCGTTACTGAATGCGGAGAGAGAGGCACCAAACTGGCGGCTCAATGGCGGCACAACGTTCTTGGCCTGATTTTGGTAGTCATCCAGCGCATTGGCAACGGCCTTCTGGTAAAGCGGTTCAACGCCCTGAACAACTAGGTTATTCCAGTCACGACTGACGGCCTGTACCAGTGCAGCATCCAGACCCGCATGATCGATAGCGTTAAACGCCACCAAATCAGACTTGAGTTTATCCAGCGCAACAAGTGCAGAAGCCTGCTCTTTATCTGCGGTGGCATTATCACCGCTGCGACGAGCGTCAACTGCACGCGCCAGACGGGTTACCATACGGAAATATTGATCGTTGCCCTGGTTGATAAAATTCATGTTCTGGACCAGCAAGGTGCTGGTTTTCGAGGTCGCCGTCATCTCTTTAAAAGAGAACATGGTATATATCGATACGCCACCCCAAAGAACACAAAAAATGCCCAGCACCCACAGCATCGCGGTTCTGATGGCAATATTTTTTATAAGTTTCATAGCTCACTCCAAATCAGGAAAATGGTTAAAAAGATTTTTATCGCTAATCAACCGATATGAATCAGAAAATTCACACCATGAAACAGGTCACTTCTCCCTAGCGTTCACATTTCACCGAGTTGAAAACTCAAAAACCACGCTAACTCATCGGCTAAATACAGAGAATATTTAGCGTTCTCTCTATATTTATTAATATAATTTTTCGGACTGAGAATAAACTCACCTGTTTTTATAAATATAAGTTCTTTAATCAGAAGATTGCGAAAAAAGTGCGGCTAGCCCACGCACCATGCGCACCGGCATGAGAGTAGCCCAGGCAGCATAGCAGTTTTTGATGAGTTTCCATTTTATTCTTTAACATCAAATAAATAAAATCATCGCTCACACTTCCGCATCGTTTCAGCTGCAAATGGTTATAATTCTTATTTCCATTCATTAAGAATATTCCCGCAAAATGTTACAGACCTTCAATTCTATAAAAACATTATTTTTTGTACGCATTTTAATTCCCACGAATAGCAATGTACCGCTCCGTGATTTTTATTCTTCACAAACAGAAGCCTGCTTTTAATTACAATCGAAACAAACTATAAAATAAAAAGTGCATTCATAAAAAATGAAACAGCGTTATAAATAAATAGCCGCGACGATATTAAGGAAATGTGCGTGCAATCTCAGACGATAACATAATCCCTATTCATTATAGGGAATTTAGCATCAGCAGGGATGCTTTCATTTTCTTACTTACCTTCGCATTTCATACGCTCTTGATTTACGCATCCTTATCGATACGAGTTTCTCCCGATGTGAGTGTCTGTTATTATTAACAGATAAGTGGGTGAAATATTACACCATACCATTAGGAATCAAGAGGTTATTCAATTCATGGCACTCATCGGAATATTCTTTGGCAGTGATACTGGCAACACTGAAAACATCGCCAAAACGATTCAACAGCAGTTAGGCACCAACGTTGCTGATGTTCATGACATCGCCAAAAGCAGCAAAGAAGACCTCGAAGGTTTCGATATTCTGCTGCTGGGTATTCCAACCTGGTATTACGGTGAAGCTCAGTGCGATTGGGATGACTTCTTCCCGTCGTTGGAAGAAGTGGATTTCACAGGAAAATTGGTTGCCCTGTTTGGCTGCGGCGATCAAGAAGACTATGCAGAATACTTCTGTGATGCCATGGGCACCATCCGTGACATTATTGAGCCTCGCGGCGCGACGATTGTCGGCCACTGGCCAACTGAGGGCTATTACTTTGAAGCCTCTAAAGGACTCGCCGACGACAATCACTTCATCGGCCTGGCTATCGATGAAGACCGTCAGCCTGAACTGACCAGCGAACGCGTAACAACATGGGTGAAACAGATCAGCGATGAGCTGAACCTGAAAGAACTGGTTGGCTAAGCCATTTGAGCTCTGATAATCCCTATCAGAGCTCAAATTAGCATTGATAGGTAAAACCTTTCATAATAATTGATACATTTTTTTAACTTCTATCAGTAAACCTGTACAATAATCCCATCGGCTTTGTATGTGCATCATCATTTCCTCATTCATCAACAACTAATTGCGTTGTATACCAATAGTGTGAATGGGGACAATATTGTTAACATTCGCTTGTTTTCATTTTGTATGCGCGGTTCTATAATTGAGACGCTTTTGCATTTTTTGAGCCGACCGATGTCATAGGCTAGGCAGCCTCCATTGATAAGTAAGCAACAGGATTAAACCCGCATGACTGACAACAATACCGCATTAAAGAAGGCCGGCCTGAAAGTCACTCTTCCAAGACTGAAAATACTGGAAGTGTTACAGGACCCTGTCTGCCATCACGTCAGTGCGGAAGATTTATATAAGAAACTGATTGATATGGGCGAAGAGATTGGTCTTGCTACCGTCTATCGCGTACTCAACCAGTTTGATGATGCGGGTATCGTAACCCGTCATAACTTCGAAGGTGGCAAATCCGTCTTTGAATTGACGCAGCAGCATCATCACGATCACTTAATTTGCCTCGACTGTGGCAAAGTCATTGAATTCCGCGATGAATATATCGAAGCACGTCAGCGCGAGATCGCAGAAAGACACGGCATCAAACTGTCCAACCACAGTCTGTATCTCTATGGGCATTGCAGTGAAGGGGATTGCCGAGAGGATGAAACCCTGCACGATGATTCCACACGATAAATCGACCGCATAAAAAAATAAAACCGCCTAGGCGGTTTTATTTTTGTCTTCTTACCGGTGGCCTTAACCTACCCAAGTATCTCGTAGTCCAACCGTACGGTTAAACACCAGATGTTCTGCACTGGAGTAAACACGGTCAGCACAGAAATAGCCTTCACGCTCAAACTGATACGCTTTCTCTACTTCCGCCTGCGCCAGACTCGCTTCCACAAAACCTTGCGTAATTTTCAGTGAGTCTGGATTAATCGTCGACAGGAAGTCGTCCGCCGCCCCCGGATTGGCCACACTGAACAGGCGATCGTACAAGCGGAATTCTGCTGGTACCGCGTGTGCCGCAGAAACCCAGTGAATAACGCCTTTCACTTTACGGCCATCAGCCGGATCTTTGCTCAGCGTTTCCGCATCATAGCTACAGTAAATCGTGGTGATGGTGCCCTGCTCGTCTTTCTCAATGCGCTCTGCTTTGATCACATAGGCATTACGCAGACGCACTTCTTTACCCAGCACCAGACGCTTGTATTGTTTGTTGGCTTCTTCACGGAAGTCAGCGCGATCGATGTAAACTTCGCGGCTAAATGCGACCTGACGTGAGCCCATTTCCGGCTTGTTCGGATGGTTTGGCATCGCGACAAACTCTTCATGCTCGGCGGGCAAATTCTCGATCACGACTTTGACCGGATCCAACACTGCCATTGCACGCGGAGCATTCTCATTCAGATCGTCACGGATACAGGACTCAAGCGCAGCCATTTCCACGTTGTTATCCTGCTTCGTTACGCCAATGCGTACGCAGAACTCACGGATAGATGACGCGCTGTAACCACGACGGCGCAGACCAGAGATGGTCGGCATACGTGGATCGTCCCATCCTTCAACGACGTTTTCCACAACCAGCTGATTCAGCTTACGCTTGGACATAATCGCGTATTCGAGATTAAGGCGGGAGAACTCGTACTGACGCGGGTGACAAGGAATGGTGATGTTATCCAGCACCCAGTCATACAGACGGCGGTTGTCCTGGAATTCCAGCGTACACAGCGAATGCGTGATCCCTTCCAACGCATCGGAAATGCAGTGGGTGAAGTCATACATCGGATAGATGCACCACTTGTTGCCCGTCTGGTGATGATCGGCAAATTTAATACGATACAACACCGGATCACGCATCACGATAAAGGACGATGCCATATCGATTTTTGCACGCAGACAGGCTGTACCTTCCGCAAACCCGCCGTTGCGCATTTTTTCAAACAGCGCCAGGTTTTCCTGCACGGTACGATCGCGGTAAGGGCTATTTTTGCCCGGCGCCGTCAGCGTACCGCGGTATTCACGGATCTGCTCGGGCGTCAGTTCATCAACGTAAGCCAGCCCTTTACCGATCAGCTCAACCGCATAAGCGTGCAGTTGATCGAAATAATCAGAAGAATAGCGAACGTCGCCGCTCCATGAAAAGCCCAGCCACTCGACGTCACGTTTGATCGACTCAACGTATTCGATATCTTCTTTTACCGGGTTGGTGTCGTCAAAACGCAGGTTGCATTGCCCCTGATAGTCACGCGCGATACCAAAATTCAGGCAAATAGATTTTGCATGCCCAATATGCAGATAGCCGTTCGGCTCTGGCGGGAAACGCGTCTGAATATGGTCATGCTTACCGGACGCCAGATCTTCATCGATAATCTGACGGATAAAGTTGGTTGGGCGGGCTTCAGCCTCACTCATTCTTCATTCCTCAATGCTAAAACGACGTATAACCGACAATGATCCAACAAGCTACGCTGGGAAACAACCGTTAGTTTCATTTAATTATTCATAACGAAAAAAAAGGGCGAGATTGCTATCTCGCCCCACCGCTTTCATCGACATAACATCGCGTTAAACAAGTAACGCCGTCATATTACGCCTTGTCGTACTATATCTTGTCATACTCGGCTTTCAGCGCGGTCGCTATCGATTCAGCCTGCGTACCCACAACAATCTGTACGCTCTGCTTATTCAGACGAATAACGCCCGCCGCACCAAGACGTTTTGCCTGAACATCATCAACCAGAGAGGAATCAGCCACGTTCAAACGCAGACGTGTGATACAGGCATCAATGCCCGTCAGATTGGCTTTTCCACCCAGCGCTTGCAAATAGCCCCGCGCCAACACCGCTGCATCGCTTGATTTCTCGCCCGCAGATGCCGTACTCACGTCATAGCCATCGGCTTCACTACCGCTCACAGCCAGTTCACGCCCCGGCGTTAACAGATTGAAGCGAGTGATGGTAAAACGGAACACCACATAGTAAATGACGAAGAATACCAGTCCCTGAGCAAGCAGCATGTACCACTGGGTAGCCAACGGGTTACGTGAGGACAGCACCATATCGACAAGACCCGCACTGAAACCAAAACCGGCGATCCAATGCATGCTGGCCGCGATAAAGACGGAAAAACCGGTCAGCAGCGCATGCAGGAAATACAGCACTGGCGCGACAAACATGAAGGAGAATTCCAGCGGCTCGGTGATCCCGGTAAAGAAGGAGGCAAATGCCGCCGCCAGCATAATCCCGGCCACTTTGCTTTTGTTTTCAGGGCGCGCACAGTGATAAATCGCCAGCGCCGCTCCCGGCAGGCCGAACATCATAATCGGGAAGAAGCCCGCTTGATAACGTCCGGTGATCCCCACGACAGCTTTGCCAGAGTCGATAGACTGTTGGCCAGCAAGGAAGTTAGGAATATCGTTGATACCCGCGACATCAAACCAGAACACAGAATTCAGCGCATGGTGCAATCCAACAGGAATCAGCAAGCGGTTAAAGAAGGCATAAACCCCGGCGCCAACCGAACCCAACTGCTGAATGTATTCGCCGAACGATACCAGCGCATTGTAAATCACCGGCCAGACGTACATTAAAATGAACGCGATCAGAATCATCAGGAAAGAAACCAGAATCGGCACCAGGCGGCGTCCGCTGAAGAAAGACAGCGCCTTGGGCAACTCAACCTGACTAAAGCGGTTATACAGTTCGGCGGACATGACACCGACCAGAATCCCGATAAATTGGTTTTCAATCTTGCCAAACGCAGCAGGTACCTGTTCAACAGGGATCCGTTGGATCATGGCAACAACGGCCGGCGAACACAGCGTGGTCAGCACCAGATAACCGACAAAACCGGTTAATGCCGCCGCACCATCTTTATCTTTAGACATACCGTACGCGACACCAACGGCAAACAGCACGGCCATGTGCCCGATAATCGCCTCACCCGATTTGATGAGGAGTGCCGCCAACGCATTCTCGCTTCCCCAACCAACCGGATCAATCCAGTAACCTATCCCCATGAGGATAGCGGCAGCAGGCAGCGTCGCGACAGGCACCATCAATGCCCGACCGACTTTTTGTAAATAGCTCAGAGTACTCACTTTTCCCTCTCTTACCTTTGTGAGGTAATGAAATGTTGTGGGGCAAACAAACCTGCCAATAAATTTCACTGCCGAAGAACATCGCTGTCGAAAAACGCCATTGTCGAAAAAATGTGGCAGCGGTGGTTCTTAGGGGGAGTGTAAGAAAAATAATTCGCTACACAAATTAAACCCCGTAATTATGTGATAAAAATCACCAAAAAACTGCATACAAAAAGTTTATACCTGAATAAAACCCCAACTTATTTCAAGATTAAAAAAAACGGAGTAGACTAATTTTAATGCATAGACAAAACGCGCAGCTGGCGCGATTTGCGCAATAACATATTTAATTCCACTAAAAATCAGGAGAGCGCTGATGAGACTCATTCCTTTAACCACCGCCGCCGACGTCGGAAAATGGGCCGCCCGCCACATCGTTGAGAAAATTAACGCTTTCAAGCCCAGTGCAGAGCGCCCTTTTATTCTGGGGTTGCCGACAGGCAGTTCGCCGCTGGAGGCCTACAAATCGCTGGTCACCATGCACAAAGCGGGGCTGGTGAGCTTCAAACACGTCATCACCTTCAATATGGATGAATATGTCGGCCTGCCGACCGACCACCCAGAAAGCTATCATACCTTCATGCATCAGAATTTTTTCAATCACGTTGATATTCCGCGTGAAAACATTAACCTGTTGAACGGCAACGCAGAAGACACCACAGCAGAATGTCGCCGCTATGAAGAGAAAATAAAGTCCTACGGGAAAATTCATCTTTTCATGGGCGGCGTGGGTAATGACGGACATATCGCCTTCAATGAACCCGCCTCCTCTCTGGCCTCCCGCACACGCATCAAAACGTTGACAGAAGAAACCCGTATCGCCAATTCCCGTTTCTTCGGCGGGGACGTCAGTCTGGTGCCTAAATTTGCCCTGACCGTGGGTGTCGGTACGCTGCTGGATGCCGAAGAAGTGATGATTCTGGTGACCGGTCGTAACAAGGCGCAGGCACTACAGGCTGCGGTAGAAGGCAATGTTAACCATATGTGGACCATCAGTTGCCTGCAACTTCATGCCAAAGCCATCATGGTTTGTGACGAGCCTTCAACAATGGAGCTGAAGGTAAAAACCGTTAAATACTTCCGTGAATTAGAAACGGAAAGTATGAAAAATCTCTAACCGATGCGGGAGTCGATGATGTACGCGTTAACCCATAGCCGGATTTTCACCGGCCATCAGATTCTGGATAATCACGCCGTCGTGATTGCCGATGGGCTGATCGAACGAATCTGCCCACTTGCCGAACTTCCTGCCGGCATTGAACAACACGACCTGGGCGGTGCATTCCTCTCCTCGGGGTTTATCGATCTCCAGTTGAACGGCTGCGGTGGCGTGCAGTTCAACGACTCGCTGGACACGATCTCCGTCAAAACATTGGAGATCATGCAGCAGGCAAATGAGCGTTCAGGCTGTACCAGTTTTTTACCTACGCTGATTACCTCCAGCGATGCCTTTATGAAGCACAGCATCAGCGTGATGAGAGACTGGCTGGCGCAGAATCAGCATCAGGCGCTTGGGTTACATCTCGAAGGTCCGTGGCTGAATGTGCTAAAGAAAGGCACGCATGACCCTGCTTTTATCCGCAAACCAACGCAAGAGTTGGTCGACTTTCTGTGCGCCAACGCGGATGCCATTACGAAAATCACGTTGGCACCGGAAGAAGTCGAACCGTCGGTTATCCGTCAGCTAACGGCCGCGGGCATTATCGTCTCTGCTGGGCATTCCAACGCCACCTGGGAACAGGCTAAGCAGGGTTTTTCCGCCGGTATTCGTTTCGCCACCCACCTGTTCAACGCCATGCCGTATCTGACTGGCCGAGAACCTGGATTGGTCGGCGCGATTTACGACGCTCCGGAAGTCTATTGCGGTATTATCGCGGATGGACGACACGTTGACTGGGCCAATATTCGCAACAGTAAACGCATCAAGGGCGATAAACTGGTGTTGGTGACCGACGCCACAGCACCGGCCGGTGCGGATATTGACCAGTTCATTTTTGCTGGTAAAACCATATACTACCGTGATGGTATTTGTGTCGATGAACACGGCACTCTGAGTGGTTCGGCACTGACCATGATCGAAGCCGTGCGTAATAGCGTCGAACATGCGGGTATCGCGCTGGATGAAGCAATTCGGATGGCAACGCTCTATCCCGCTCGCGCCATCGGAGTGGATAAGCAGTTAGGCAGTATTGAAAGCGGTAAAGTGGCCAACCTGACCGTCTTTGACCGTGACTATCACATTCTCAAGACGTTTGTTAACGGTAATCCTGTTTGGGGATAAAACGAGAAACGCCTTGGGGTAAAGCGGAAATACGTTGGGTAAACTGCGATAAGGTTTACCCAACGTTGAGTGAAACCTAAGCGAGTAACTTCTTAATGACCACAGGCGGACAAGCGCAGATAGGGAATGTCGATCTGGTTAAACAATTAAACAGTGCGGTGGTTTATCGCCTGATTGACCAGCAGGGTCCGATCTCACGAATTCAGATAGCAGAACAGAGCCAGCTTGCCCCCGCCAGCGTCACCAAAATCACCCGCCAGCTTCTGGAACGTGGGCTCATCAAAGAAGTCGATCAGCAGGCCTCCACCGGTGGCAGACGCGCCATTTCGATTATTACCGAAAACCGCCCTTTCCATACCATAGCCGTACGCCTTGGCCGTTACGATGCCACTATTGCGCTGTATGATTTGCAAGGAAAAACGCTGGAAGAAGCGCACTACGAACTGCAAGAAAAAACGCAGGCGTCGCTGGAAGCCGCACTCTTTCAGGCCATCGGCGGCTTTATTGCCAGCCATCAACGCCGCATTCGCGAGCTCATTGCGATCTCCGTTGTGCTGCCGGGGCTGGTTGATCCCGTTGCGGGCATCGTCCGCTATATGCCGCACATCAGCGTGGATAACTGGCAACTGGTCGAAAACCTGCAACGCCAATTCAATGTTACCAGCTTTGTCGGTCACGATATCCGCAGCCTGGCGCTGGCAGAACACTATTTCGGTGCCACCCACGATTCACTGGACTCTATTCTGGTACGCGTCCATCGCGGCACAGGCGCGGGTATTCTCGTCAACGGGCAAATTTTTCTTGGCAGCAACGGCAACGTGGGCGAGATCGGCCATATTCAGATCGATCCGCTCGGCGATCGCTGCCACTGCGGCAATTTCGGCTGTCTGGAAACCGTCGTCGCCAACGCAGCCATTGAACAGCGCGTACGACACCTGCTGGGTCAGGGCTACCCCAGCAAGCTTTCTACCGATAACTGTACGATTTCTACGATTTGCAAAGCGGCAAATCGAGGTGATGCCCTCGCCCGTGAAGTTATCGAACAGGCTGGGCTCAATCTCGGCAAAGCACTGTCCATCGCGATCAATCTGTTCAATCCTCAGAAAGTCGTGATTGCCGGTGAAATTACCGAAGCAGAAAAGACGCTGCTTCCTGCAATTCAGCGCTGTATCAACACGCAAGTGCTGAAAGAATTTCGTCATAATCTGCCGATTGAGGTCTCTAGCCTCAACCATCTTTCTGCTATCAGCGCGTTCGCGTTGGTCAAACGGGCGATGCTAAACGGTGTGTTGCTACAGCAATTGCTCGAAAACGCCTGATTCCCTTTCTGGCCGGATTATGTAATCACTAAAAATCCGGCCTTTCCCTTCTATGAATTTGACGAATCAACACCAAAAAAACGTATAAATTAACGAAAAACCATGTCGATGGCTTTTTTCATTAAATAATATTGAATTCCTATGGCACTTTGATGCTAAATCAATAGCACTGAGTTCGAATCTGTCATTACTGGGAGTCATGTATGTGTTCTATTTTTGGTGTGCTTGATCTGAAAAGCGATCCTGTTGAACTGCGTAAGAAAGCGCTGGAATTATCCCGTTTGATGCGTCACCGCGGGCCAGACTGGTCTGGCGTTTATGCCAGCGACAAAGCGATTCTGGCTCACGAACGTCTGTCTATCGTTGACGTCAACACGGGCGCACAGCCGCTTTACAACGCCGAGCGCACCCACATTCTGGCCGTTAACGGTGAAATTTATAACCATCAGGCATTGCGTCAGCAATACGGTGACCGTTACGCGTTCCAGACTGGCTCTGACTGCGAAGTGATTCTGGCGCTGTATCAGGAAAAAGGCGCTGCATTCCTGGATGAACTGCGCGGCATGTTCGCCTTTGCCCTGTATGACAGCGAAAAAGACGCCTACCTCATTGGCCGTGACCACCTCGGCATCATCCCGTTGTATATGGGTTACGATGAGCACGGCAACCTCTACGTCGCTTCTGAAATGAAAGCGCTGGTGCCGGTTTGCCGCACCATCAAAGAATTCCCTGCTGGCAGCTACCTGTGGAGCAAAGACGGCGAAATTCGCGAATATTACCAGCGTGACTGGTTTGATTACGACGCAGTAAAAGACAACGAAACGGATAAAGAAGCGCTGCGCGATGCGCTGGAAGAAGCGGTGAAAAGCCACCTGATGTCTGACGTGCCCTACGGCGTGTTGCTTTCTGGTGGTCTGGATTCCTCCGTTATCTCCGCGATCACCAAAAAATATGCGGCACGTCGCGTAGAAGATGACGAGCGTAGTGAAGCCTGGTGGCCTCAGTTGCACTCTTTCGCTGTCGGTTTGGAAGGTGCGCCAGATTTGAAAGCGGCGCAGGAAGTCGCTAACCACTTAGGCACCGTGCACCACGAAATTCACTTCACCGTGCAGGAAGGGCTGGATGCGATTCGTGACGTGATTTATCACATCGAAACCTATGACGTCACCACGATTCGTGCTTCAACGCCGATGTACCTGATGTCCCGCAAAATCAAAGCGATGGGCATCAAGATGGTGCTGTCTGGTGAAGGTTCTGACGAAGTGTTCGGCGGCTATCTCTATTTCCACAAAGCGCCAAACGCCAAAGAGCTGCATGAAGAAACCGTGCGTAAACTGCTGGCACTGCACCAATACGACTGCGCCCGCGCCAACAAAGCGATGTCAGCCTGGGGCGTGGAAGCGCGCGTACCGTTCCTGGACAAAAACTTCCTCGATGTCGCGATGCGCATCAACCCACGCGACAAAATGTGTGGCAACGGCAAGATGGAAAAACACATCCTGCGCGAGTGCTTTGAATCCTACCTGCCGCACAGCGTTGCATGGCGTCAGAAAGAACAGTTCTCTGACGGCGTGGGCTACAGCTGGATCGACACACTGAAAGAAGTGGCGGCTAACCAAGTTACCGATCAACAGTTAGAAACAGCACGCTTCCGCTTCCCGTACAATACGCCGGGCTCCAAAGAAGCCTACCTGTACCGTGAAATCTTCGAAGAGCTGTTCCCAGTTCCAAGCGCGGCAGAATGCGTACCAGGTGGCCCATCCGTCGCCTGTTCGTCTGCGAAAGCGATTGAGTGGGATGAATCCTTCAAGAAACTGGATGATCCATCAGGCCGCGCGGTTGGCGTACACCAGTCCGCCTACAAATAATTCGATTTAATTTCTTCAATCAACGGGCCTTTCGTGGCCCGTTTTTGTATGCTTAATTGACTGGGAATGCGTGCTTTTTGGCGTTTTTCTCACCATACTGTTCACAACCCAAACAAACGATACATTGAGGGCACTTTTCGGGAAAAAACTAGTTGACGCAATTAGGCCAACTACGCATAATGCGCCCCGCAACGCCGATGAAGGTGACGCGGAAAAGATGGCTACGTAGCTCAGCTGGTTAGAGCACAGCACTCATAATGCTGGGGTCACAGGTTCGATTCCCGTCGTAGCCACCATATTTTTTGCGGGAGTGGCGAAATTGGTAGACGCACCAGATTTAGGTTCTGGCGCCGCAAGGTGTGCGAGTTCAAGTCTCGCCTCCCGCACCATTATCATCTTCTCGGTCTGACATCGCTTTTCGAAGCCTGTTGGTGTTTTGTAGTGATTGGGGTATCGCCAAGCGGTAAGGCACCGGTTTTTGATACCGGCATTCCCTGGTTCGAATCCAGGTACCCCAGCCATTTCAAAACATATGCTGGAAAACTCGTTGTCCTGTTGGGGTATCGCCAAGCGGTAAGGCACTGGTTTTTGATACCAGCATTCCCTGGTTCGAATCCAGGTACCCCAGCCATCTACTTGATAGTAGAAGATTTGTTGAAGTGAAGTAACATTAGCAATAAGTTTGGCTACGTAGCTCAGCTGGTTAGAGCACAGCACTCATAATGCTGGGGTCACAGGTTCGATTCCCGTCGTAGCCACCATATTTTTGGGGTATCGCCAAGCGGTAAGGCACCGGATTCTGATTCCGGCATTCCGAGGTTCGAATCCTCGTACCCCAGCCAAATAAAGCTGGTAAAACAGCAAAGAAACGGGGCGACAGTCGAAAGACGTCGCCCCGTTTTGTTATGTCTGGTATTAACATAGTCTGGTGTTAATATATCCAAACCAATCATTCGATTTTCCTAAAAGGGCGGGCATGAAGGTTTTATCTACATCCTCTGTTACTCATGGTTTCAGCCACGTTGTGCTGCCACAGCAGAATAACATCGGTCAATCGCGATGGTCTGTCAGACGCCCGCAGTTAACCACACTGTTACTCAGCGTGGCGTTGCTGTTTTGCTTCATCACGTCAGCTTATGCCGCCAATGTCTCTTCTTTTAAGATGTCATCGCAAACGTTCGCTGATCGGATGAATGCCAATCTGACGAAACTCAATATCCCCCTTAAATTGACCATTAAGTTGGAAAAGGGAAGCTCCGTCGATGACTTTCAGCACATTTTTAACGAGCATGTTGGATTAATTGGGTCAGTAGAGAGTAAAGGCCAACAGCTTAATGGACTCGTGATACTCAACGCCGCGTCAGAATCCCCCGAAGCAACAAGACTGAATCTGCAAATCGTCACAGCCGCATTTTCTGCGCTATTGGGCGAGAACAATCTGGAAAGCCCTGAGCTGACCGAGATGATGTTCGGCCTGCTTCAGGATAGCCAAGCCTCAGGCAAAAGTGTTCGGCAGATAGGAAAGGTTCGCTTTACCGCAACAACCAATGAGGACACCGATATTATCTTCACCGCCGAGCCCGTGCAGTAGCGGGCGGCGTCCTCATTATTCATCAGACGCCAATGGCATATTTCAATGCGCGCTGTTTTAACACGCCAGCGCGCTGTGCAACCATCAGCGCCATATTGCGTGCAAAGCTCAGCGGCGGTAACGCATTACTGAACGCGTTATAGAAGAGATCCATCCCGCTTTGCATCATCAGATTATCCGGCATACGGCGGCACTGATAGCGGCGTAAAACACGCTCAGAAGCCCATTCTTCTCCCGCATTGCGTGCGTTAATTAGCACATCCAGCAGCGCCTCAACGTCGCGATACCCCAGATTAACCCCCTGCCCTGCCAGCGGATTGATGGTATGCGCGGCATCGCCCAGCAGCACCAAGCCTGGCTTGATATAGGTTTGCGCATGGCGTCTGACCAGCGGGAATGATCCGGCGGAGAGCGCCTTGACCGCGCCCAATCGCTCAGGAAACGCGGCCGCAATTTCTTTATCCAGCTGTGTAAGCGGCATCGCCTGAAGCTGACGAATGCGCTGCGGACTGTCATACCACACCAGCGATCCCCACTGGTCAAACAGCGGCAAAAACGCACGCGGGCCGCTCGGCGTAAACTGCTGCCAGGTCACATCCTGCTGGGGTTGAGAGGTCTCTACGCCGATCAACATACAAGACTGACGATACTGCCAGCCGCTGATGCCAATCCCCGCCCACTGGCGAACCTGAGAATTCGCGCCATCGGCCCCCATCACCAGCGCAGCCGTCAGCTGTTGCCCATCAGCAAGCTGTAAACACCAACCATCATCGGTGCGTTGCAAGTTCTGCGGCGTAGCTGGGCAATAGCATTGGCAGCGATCCTCTTCTTGCAAACTTTCCCAAAGCGCCAGTTGCAGCACGCGGTTTTCCACCATAAAACCCAGTTCAGGCAGGTGAATGTCGGCAGCATCAAAAACGACTCTGGCATTCGCCCATTCCCAGGTTTCCAGCCGACGGTAAGGCGCGCTGCGCATCTGCTGTACCCGCTGCCATGCGCCCAGTTCTTTCAATAGCGCAACCGACGCATAACCAATCGCCGAGATCCGTAAATCTGGCGGACTGGCGGCATCAAACAGCGTCGGCATTTCCTGCTCAACGACTGCAACCTGAAATCCTTGCTGTGCCAGCCCAAGCGCCGCGGCCGCACCGACCATGCCACCGCCAACCACAATCGCATCGTAATGCATATTGGCTTTATCCTCTCTGGTTCTGGTTTATTCACACCAGTAAAAATGCATGAAAATAGTGTACTGGATTTGCGGGTAACTTTTCAGAAAAGCCGCATTTTTATAGAAAGTAAGGAGTTATCAAATCAGCGTGGTTTCCGGCGCTGGTCACAACGTCGGCGAGCGATTACAATACCCCCCCAAATGAGGGGAATCTTTCTTATCCGCACTGAGTAATGGTAAGTCGATGACAAAAAAACTGCATATTAAAACCTGGGGCTGTCAGATGAATGAGTACGATTCATCGAAGATGGCTGATTTACTGGGAAGTACGCACGGCTATGAGCTGACTGAAATCGCTGAAGAAGCCGATGTCCTGCTGCTCAATACCTGCTCGATCCGTGAAAAGGCGCAGGAAAAGGTCTTCCATCAACTTGGCCGTTGGAAAACGCTGAAAGATCTCAATCCGAACCTGATTATTGGTGTCGGTGGCTGCGTGGCGTCACAGGAAGGCGCGCATATTCGTGAACGTGCGCACTACGTTGACGTTATTTTTGGCCCGCAAACCTTGCACCGCCTGCCGGAAATGATTAATCACGTTCAGGGCACGCGTAGCCCCATCGTTGACATCAGTTTCCCTGAAATCGAAAAATTCGACCGCCTGCCAGAACCGCGCGCCGAAGGGCCGACGGCTTTCGTCTCCATCATGGAAGGCTGTAATAAATATTGCACATTCTGCGTTGTGCCTTATACCCGCGGCGAAGAAGTCAGCCGCCCGTGCGATGATGTGTTGTTTGAAATCGCTCAGCTGGCCGCGCAAGGCGTGCGTGAAGTTAACCTTTTAGGACAGAACGTCAACGCTTATCGCGGCGAAACCTATGACGGTGAAATCTGCTCCTTTGCTGAGCTGCTGCGTCTGGTTGCCGCTATTGACGGGATCGACCGTGTTCGCTTCACTACCAGCCATCCGATTGAGTTCACAGACGATATTATCAGCGTCTATGAAGATACCCCGGAGTTGGTCAGCTTCCTGCATTTACCGGTGCAAAGCGGCTCTGACCGCGTGCTGACGATGATGAAACGCCGCCATACCGCGCTGGAATACAAAGCGATCATCCGTAAGCTGCACAACGCGCGCCCTGGCATCCTGATTAGCTCTGACTTTATCGTCGGTTTCCCTGGTGAAACGCAGGCTGACTTTGAACAGACGATGAAGCTGATTGCCGATGTGAATTTCGATATGAGCTACAGCTTTGTCTATTCCGCCCGTCCAGGAACACCGGCGGCGGATATGGTTGATGATGTGCCAGAAGAAGAGAAAAAACAGCGTCTGTATCTTCTGCAAGAACGCATCACTCAGCAGGCAATGCGGTTTAGCCGCCTCATGGTAGGCACCATCCAGCGTATTCTGGTAGAAGGCACCTCACGTAAGAGTGTGATGGAGCTGTCTGGCCGTACGGAAAATAACCGCGTCGTTAACTTCGAAGGCACGCCGGATATGATCGGTAAATTCGTCGATGTGGAAATCGTTGATGTTTATACCAACTCGCTGCGCGGCATCGTGGTACGTACCGAAGATCAAATGGATCTGCGCGTACATGAATCACCATCTTCCGTGATTGCGCGTACCCGCAAAGAGAATGAGATTGGCGTCGGGTTCTATCAGCCGTAACCGACGTTCATTCCCGTCTCAGCATGATGGTGGGTGGCTTTGCCACCCATTTTTTATGGCAGGTTATCCATTCAATAATCCGTTTCAATTTCATGCTGCTTACATTTGCTTTTGCGAGGCAGCATCCCAATATCATGATTGTGACTTGCACCATCGGGCATTCACGATGAATAATTCATCCATAGGGCGGACACATCAGGCCGTCTGACAACTGTTCACTTTGTGCGGGCAGGATGGAGCCAGCACAGTAACGCTCAAGAGGAATAATTTGAACGTAACGACAAAAGAGATTGCCCTTGAACCCGCCGATAACCAACGCCTGCTCAGCCTTTGCGGTCCGTTTGATGACAATATTAAACAGTTAGAACGCCGCTTAGGCATAGAGATCAACCGCCGGGATAATCAATTTAAACTGGTCGGTAAAAGCCTGCTGACGCAAGCTGCCGCCGATATCCTGCAACGTCTGTATGTCGATACGGCCCCGGTACGTGGCGTCATTGGTGATATCGATCCTGAGCAAATTCACCTTGCGATTAAAGAATCCCGCGTGCTGGAACAGTCTGCGGAACACGTTCCTGACTATGGCAAAGTGGTCAACATCCGCACCAAACGCGGCGTGATCAAACCGCGTACACCGAATCAGGCGCAGTATGTCGCCAACATCCTCGATCACGACATCACGTTCGGCGTTGGCCCTGCGGGAACGGGGAAAACCTACTTAGCTGTCGCTGCCGCCGTAGATGCGTTGGAGCGTCAGGATATTCGCCGCATTCTGTTAACGCGCCCAGCAGTCGAAGCGGGTGAAAAGCTGGGTTTCCTGCCTGGCGATCTGAGCCAGAAAGTCGATCCTTATTTGCGCCCACTTTATGATGCCCTGTTTGAAATGCTGGGCTTTGAGCGTGTAGAGAAGCTCATCGAACGCAACGTGATTGAAGTCGCGCCGCTGGCTTACATGCGTGGCCGAACGCTAAACGATGCCTTTATCATTCTGGATGAAAGCCAGAACACCACCATCGAACAGATGAAAATGTTCCTGACACGCATCGGGTTCAACTCAAAAGCGGTCATCACGGGTGACGTCACGCAGATCGATCTGCCGAAGAATCTGAAATCCGGCTTACGCCACGCGATAGAAGTGCTGGCTGATGTGGAAGAGATCAGCTTTAACTTTTTCCACAGCGAAGACGTGGTGCGCCATCCAGTGGTCGCACGGATTGTGAATGCCTATGAAGCGTGGGAAAATGCCGAACAGAAACGTAAAGACGCCTTAGCAGAACAGCGTAAGCGTGAAGCACAGGCTGCGGCATCAGATCAGGAGCAAAAATGAGTCAGGTGATTCTGGATTTACAAATCGCCAGCGAGCAAGCACAGGGGCTACCGGAAGAAAAAGACTTTCAGCGCTGGCTGGAAGGCGTTCTGCCGCAGTTTCAGGAAGTCTCTGAAGTCACCATCCGTATCGTGGATGAGGCCGAAAGCCGCGACCTGAATAACACCTATCGTGGTAAAGACAAGCCAACCAACGTGCTGTCGTTTCCTTTTGAGGCACCGCCTGAAGTCGAGCTTCCTTTGCTTGGCGATTTAATCATCTGCCGTCAGGTTGTCGAGCGTGAAGCCGCCGAGCAGGAAAAAACCATAGAAGAGCACTGGGCGCATATGGTTGTCCATGGTAGCCTGCATCTGCTAGGGTACGACCATATCGAAGACAGCGAAGCCGAAGAAATGGAAGCGCTGGAAACCGAGATTATGCAGGGCATGGGTTATGCCGATCCCTACCTTGCAGAAAAAGATGGCCTCACCGAATAAATAGAAATACATTTTGTCTAGCTCGAGATCGGGAAGATATCGGGCATTTGTCTTCACATATCAGCCACTGTGCCGCTTCCAGTTGCTGGCAATAATCCTTTAACAAGAGTGATGTTAATTAAAACGCATGAGCGACGACCATTCTCAAAACAGCGATGCACCCAGTCCCAAAAAGGGCTTCTTTTCTCTTATTCTTAATCAGCTTTTTCACGGCGAGCCAAAAGATCGTAACGGTTTACTCACTCTGATTCGTGATTCCGAACAGAATGATCTGATCGATCCTGAAACACGAGATATGCTCGAAGGCGTCATGGATATCGCCGACCAGCGTGTACGCGACATCATGATCCCTCGCTCGCAGATGATTACGCTCAAGCGCGATCAAACGCTGGAAGAGTGTCTGGACGTGATTATCGAATCCGCCCACTCTCGTTTCCCCGTCATTAGCGAAGATAAAGACCACATTGAAGGCATCCTGATGGCGAAGGATTTGCTGCCGTTCATGCGCAGCGATTCCGAGCCATTCAGTATGGATAAAGTTCTGCGTTCCGCCGTGGTTGTGCCGGAAAGTAAACGCGTTGATAGGATGCTGAATGAGTTCCGTTCGCTGCGCTATCACATGGCGATTGTCATCGATGAGTTTGGTGGCGTATCCGGCCTGGTCACGATTGAAGATATTCTTGAGCTGATTGTCGGCGAAATTGAAGACGAATATGACGATGAAGAAGACCGAGATATTCGCCAGCTTAATCGCCAGACCTACACCGTTCGTGCTTTAACCGATATCGAAGATTTTAACGAGGCTTTCGGCACACGGTTCAGCGATGACGAGGTCGACACTATTGGCGGCTTGGTTATGCAGTCTTTCGGCCATCTTCCTGCCCGTGGCGAAACCATCGACATAGAAGGTTACCTGTTTAAGGTTGCGATGGCGGACAGCCGCCGTATTATTCAGGTTCATGTCAGAATCCCTGACAATGCCCCTCAACCAAAATTGGAAGAATAATTTGGCAATGGTTGTCGCTTCTTTTCTACAACGCCAGCAGGTTAAAGCCCTGCTGGCGCTCTTATTTGGTGCCTGTGGCACGCTGGCATTTTCTCCCTTTGATTTCTGGCCCGCGGCGATTATCTCGCTCATGGGCCTACAGGCGCTGACGCTCAACCGTACGAGTCGTCAGTCAGCTTGGATAGGGTTTTGCTGGGGATTGGGTCTGTTCGGTAGCGGCGTTAACTGGGTTTACGTCAGCATCGCGCAGTTTGGCGGAATGCCGGGCCCTGTCAATATTGCGCTGGTTATCCTGCTCGCCGCCTATTTGTCGCTCTATCCCCTGCTGTTTTCTGCCTTGCTCTCACGCCTGTGGCCAAAGGCAACGCTATGGCGTCTGACGCTTGCTGCCCCTGTGCTCTGGCAGTTAACTGAATTTCTGCGCGGCTGGGTGCTCACCGGTTTTCCATGGCTGCAATTCGGCTACAGCCAAATTGACGGCCCGCTGAAAGGTATTGCGCCCATTCTGGGTATCGACACCATTACCTTCCTGCTGATGAGCCTCAGCGGGCTGTTCGTTTATGCCATCAGCCAACGAAAAATCGTACCGGCGGCCATTGCTATCGGCGTTTTCGTTTTATCATGGCCGCTGCGCAACGTGCAGTGGTACACCCTGCAAACAGAACGTGCCGTCAATGTCGCGCTGGTACAGGGCGATATCCCACAGGCTATGAAGTGGGAACAAGACGAGCTGCTGAACACGCTGAAGATTTATCTGGATAACAGCCTGCCCTATATGGACAAAGCGCCCATCGTTATCTGGCCGGAAACCGCGATTCCCGATATTGAAAGCCGTCAGGCTGCCTATTTGAAGCAGATTGACGATATCCTGCGTAGCCGAAATAGCAGCCTGATTACGGGTATCGTCGATATCAGGCGTGAGGGAAATAAAACCGATTTTTATAACTCAGTGATCGTTTTGGGCGACAAAGATCCATATCACTACCCCACAACGAACCGTTACAACAAAAACCATCTGGTGCCTTTTGGCGAGTTTGTTCCGTTGGAAACGTTGTTACGTCCGCTGGCACCGTTCTTCGATCTCCCGATGTCGTCATTTAGCCGAGGAGACTACGTTCAGCCCCAGCTTTCTGTTCATGGCTTCAAGCTCAACGCCGCTATTTGTTATGAAATTATCTTAGGCCAGCAATTGCGTGATAACTTCCGGCCAGACACCGATATGCTGCTGACCATCTCGAACGATGCCTGGTTTGGTCATTCAATCGGCCCGTGGCAACACTTCCAGATGGCTCGCATGCGCGCACTGGAATTAGGGCGCCCTCTGGTGCGTAGCACCAATAACGGCGTCACAGGGGTCATTACGCCAGATGGCGAGGTCGGCGCTAGCCTGCCGCAGTTTACGCGCGCGGTGCTGAGCACGCAGGTCGTGCCAGCAACGGGGATAACGCCTTATGCGCGCTTCGGTTCCTGGCCGCTCTGGATCATTACGCTACTGGGCGGTGCCGCTGCCGCTTTCTTCGGTTTGCGTCGCCGATAATCGTCCCCTCCTCACATCCCTAAGGGCATGCTTTTGCATGCCTTTTTTTATTTATGGCACGGTATTTGCCTCTTATTACCCTGTAAATGGTTGTTTCTGTATTTTTTTGGATATTACGTCGGCGTAAAGCTCTCTACTGGGGCAAGTGACGCACCAAATTGGTGCCACCCTTTGACATTGCTGCCATTTGGTGCGGCGGATATCGCAAAAAACAAACATTTCTATTTCAATCTATTTACAATCAGCTACTTTTTAACTGTATAGACAGTAATTTCGCGCTTTAACGGTGCAGCGTTATCACTGAGAGGTAGCAAAGCATTATGAGTGATGCAGCGATACGCTGTTTACCTTGAAGACAATGCTAACTTGAAGATAACGGGCACATTAACCATACGGTTATTAATGACAGCGCTATAACTATTGCACTGCAACGACAGCAAAGGAGTTAGAACATGCAAATGCGTAAACTGGCATTATCACTGCTTCTGCTTGGCACCGCCGCCAGCGTAGCTCAGGCTGAAGATCTGGCCGGTACATTGAAAAAGGTCAAAGATAATGGCGTGATCGTCATTGGACACCGCGAATCGTCCGTGCCTTTCTCTTACTATGACAACACGCAAAAAGTGGTCGGCTACTCTCAAGCCTACTCTGACAAAATTGTCGAAGCGGTTAAGAAAAAACTGGATGCGCCTAATCTGCAGGTCAAGCTACTCCCTATCACCTCTCAGAATCGTATCCCGCTGTTGCAGAACGGTACCTTTGATTTTGAATGTGGCTCAACGACTAACAACCTGGAACGTCAGAAACAAGCCGCGTTCTCTAACACCATTTTCGTGGTCGGTACGCGTCTGTTAACCAAAAAAGATTCCGGCGTAAAAGACTTCCCAGATCTGGCGGGTAAAACCGTCGTAGTGACTTCCGGCACCACCTCTGAAGTTCTGCTGAACAAGCTGAATGAAGAAAAACAGCTGAAGATGCGTATCATCAGTGCGAAAGACCACGGTGACTCCTTTCGTACGCTGGAAAGCGGCCGTGCTGTCGCCTTTATGATGGATGATGCACTGCTGGCGGGCGAACGTGCGAAAGCGAAAAACGCCGATCAGTGGGATATCGTCGGCAAAGCACAGTCTGAAGAAGCCTACGGCTGTATGCTGCGTAAAGACGATCCGCAATTCAAGAAACTGGTTGATGACACCATCGCCGAAGTTCAAACCTCCGGTGAAGCTGAAAAATGGTTCGATCGCTGGTTCAAACAGCCAATTCCACCAAAAGATCTTAACCTGAACTTTGCACTGTCAGATGAAATGAAGGCCTTGTTCAAAGCGCCAAATGACAAAGCACTAAACTAATTAATAATGAAAATAAGGGCAGAGTCATCTGCCCTCTGATTGCTGATTCGTGGCAGGACAGACAGGCATGTGATGGTCGTTCCCCATCACATGTTGCCCCGAGAAATTTCGATAAACAGGAAAATAAACAATACGCCTGTAGTTTGAAACAGAACGGGAATATGGCCGCTCATCAATCTTCAGGGTAGCTTCGCTACCCTTTTTTTACCGGAGTTCGTTATGTCAATAGATTGGAACTGGGGCATATTTCTACAAGCCGCCCCCTTCGGCAACACAACCTACCTCGGGTGGATTTTGTCCGGTCTGCAAGTCACCGTCACATTATCTATCTGTGCCTGGATTATCGCGTTTCTCATTGGTTCTTTATTTGGAATCCTGCGTACCGTCCCAAATCGTTTCCTTGCGGGCATTGGCACCTGCTACGTCGAACTATTTCGCAACGTCCCACTGATTGTCCAGTTCTTTACCTGGTATCTGGTGGTCCCCGAGCTGCTTCCCGTCAACATCGGCATGTGGTTTAAAGCAGAGCTAGACCCGAATATTCAATTCTTCCTGTCATCGATGATTTGTCTGGGGCTCTTCACCGCAGCGCGCGTTTGTGAGCAGGTGCGCGCGGGAATTCAGTCTTTACCACGCGGACAGAAAGCGGCCGGGCTGGCGATGGGACTGACGCTGCCGCAAACCTACCGCTATGTGTTACTGCCGAATGCGTACCGCGTGATTGTTCCGCCGCTGACGTCAGAGATGCTGAATCTGGTAAAAAACTCGGCCATCGCTTCCACGATTGGTCTGGTTGATATGGCTGCACAGGCAGGGAAACTGCTGGACTATTCCGCCCACGCGTATGAATCCTTTACCGCCATCACGCTGGCGTACGTTGGCATCAATGCCATCATTATGTTGATTATGCAGGTCGTTGAGCGAAAAACCCGTTTGCCGGGCAATATGGGGAGCAAATAAATCATGCATGAATTTGACTGGAGCTCAATTGGGCCAAGCATGCCGTACCTGATTCAGGGGATGGTCGTCACACTCAAAATTACGCTAACGGCGGTGGTCTTCGGGATTGTCTGGGGCACGATTCTGGCGGTGATGCGCCTGTCGCCGATCAAACCCATCAGTTGGTTCGCCAAACTGTATGTGAACCTGTTCCGTTCAGTTCCGCTCGTCATGGTGCTGCTGTGGTTCTATCTGGTGGTTCCTAGCTTATTACAAAATGTGCTTGGGCTATCGCCGAAAACCGATATTCGACTGATTTCAGCTATGGTAGCCTTCTCGCTGTTCGAGGCAGCCTATTATTCGGAAATCATTCGTGCGGGTATTCTCAGCGTGTCACGCGGTCAATCCTCCGCAGCGTTAGCATTAGGCATGACGCACTGGCAATCCATGAAGCTGGTTATTCTGCCACAGGCATTCCGCGCTATGGTGCCGCTGCTGCTGACGCAGGGGATTGTTCTGTTCCAGGATACCTCACTGGTTTACGTGCTCAGCCTCGCTGATTTCTTCCGTACCGCCTCAACCATCGGCGAGCGTGACGGAACACAAGTTGAAATGATCCTGTTTGCTGGGTTCATTTATTTTCTCTTCAGCATTACTGCCTCAATGCTGGTCAGTTACCTGAAAAAAAGGACGGTTTGATGATTTCCCTGAAAAATGTTTCTAAATGGTACGGCCAATTTCAGGTGCTAGCCGACTGCTCCACAGAAGTAAAAAAAGGTGAAGTTGTGGTCGTCTGCGGGCCTTCAGGCTCTGGCAAATCAACCCTGATCAAAACCGTAAACGGTCTGGAACCGATTCAAAAAGGTGAAATTACCGTCAATGGCATTGCCGTTAACGATAACAAAACCAATCTGGCTCAGTTGCGTTCCAAAGTCGGGATGGTGTTCCAGCACTTTGAACTGTTCCCACACCTGTCGATTATCGAGAACCTGACGCTGGCACAGGTAAAAGTGCTGAAACGTAAGCGTGAAGACGCCAAAGCCAAAGCACAGAAGCTTCTGGAGCGTGTTGGGCTATCAGCACACGCCAACAAATTCCCAGGGCAGCTTTCCGGTGGTCAGCAACAGCGTGTCGCTATCGCCCGCGCGCTGTGCATGGATCCTATTGCGATGTTATTCGACGAACCGACATCCGCGCTCGATCCAGAGATGATCAACGAAGTGTTGGACGTTATGGTTGAATTGGCGCAGGAAGGCATGACCATGATGGTCGTCACCCATGAAATGGGCTTTGCCCGTAAAGTGGCGCACCGCGTGATCTTTATGGATGAGGGCAAAATCGTTGAAGACACCCGCAAGGATGATTTCTTCAATAACCCACAGTCCGAACGCGCTAAAGACTTCCTGGCGAAAATCCTGCATTAATATCTGCAGACATGCTTTGCAGGACGAGAACGGTGGTAATGGGGTAGAAGAGTAAAGCGTCCGCGCCAAGGACAAAGGCGTTAGGAACGCCTTTGAACGTCGCTTGCGACGGCCCTGAAAGGGTGAATCTCAGGGATGAGATTCATATCCGCGCGGCTCGAGCGTACAGGGACGTACTTGCAGCGTCTTTACGATCTACCCATTACCACCGCTCGCCGCCCCAACAGCCTACGGCTGAAACGGCTGACGGTGGAACAGGTCATGCGAGCATTTCGGGCAGAGTGGCAAAACCTCCGGCGTGTAGAACGCAATATGATGATGGCAGTTCTCGCACACCAGATTACCTAGCCCCACCACTTCACCGCTGTGGTACACCCCGTGGTGATTCACATCTTTGAAGATCTCGCGCCACTCTAGCTGCGTTTTATCCGTAATATCTGCCAGTTCCTGCCACAGGCTTTCCTTGATGACTCGCATAAAAACGCTGTCAGTAAACTCATCCTGACTTTCGTTATAGCTGCGGGCAAACTCTTCGAGATCGCGCTGAACAGCCTGAATCACCTGCTCTATTTCTTTCTGCGTCAGCTCCGAGCTTTCCTGCAAGGTTTTACGGGCGCTCAGCACCAGACTGTCGAGATCGCGTTCACCGTTGTTCAGCCGGGCCGTCACTGAAGCCATTAACTCGCGGTAATAGCGGGCTAGTTTATTCATGCTTCCTCCTGAATAAGCGGGTTGAAGGGTGATAAAGAACGCATATTCGCCGTCTGGCACACCGGGCCAAAAACCGCTACGTTGCCTATCTCTCTCTATTTTAGATTATTTTTGCCATTCTTCTGGTGAATTGTCGCTAATTTGCGCAACAGCTCGCAGTCTATCGCTCACAAATCAGAAATATTCCTCAGCCGGGCGCTGGGTGTTGTTGCCCGCGTCGCTTACGGCTATGCTATGCGGATCTTTTGTTATGAATCAGAACAGGCTACTCACGTAGCGATTCTTCACTAAACAGGACCCCTGGCAGCCATGCAAGAGCAATACCGCCCAGAAGAGATAGAAGCGGACGTCCAGCTTCACTGGCAAGAGAAGCAGACCTTTAAAGTCACCGAACAGCCCGGCAAGGAAAAATACTATTGCCTTTCCATGCTGCCTTACCCTTCTGGCCGACTACATATGGGCCACGTCCGTAACTACACCATCGGCGACGTGATCTCCCGCTATCAGCGCATGCTGGGAAAAAACGTCCTGCAACCGATCGGTTGGGATGCCTTTGGCCTGCCGGCAGAAGGGGCAGCAGTTAAAAACAACACCGCGCCTGCCCCTTGGACATACGCCAACATCGACTACATGAAAAACCAGCTCAAACTGCTGGGCTTTGGCTATGACTGGGATCGTGAAGTCGCGACCTGTAAACCAGACTACTACCGCTGGGAACAGTGGTTCTTCACTAAGCTGTACGAGAAAGGTCTGGTTTATAAAAAAACCTCCGCCGTTAACTGGTGTCCGAATGACCAGACCGTACTGGCGAACGAACAGGTTATCGACGGCTGCTGCTGGCGCTGTGACACCAAAGTCGAACGTAAAGAGATTCCGCAGTGGTTTATCAAGATCACCGCTTATGCAGACCAATTGCTGAACGATTTGGATACGCTGGAAAGCTGGCCTGAACAGGTCAAAACCATGCAGCGTAACTGGATTGGTCGTTCCGAAGGTGTAGAAATCACCTTTGACGTGGCGGACAGCGCAGAGAAACTGACTGTCTATACCACACGTCCGGATACATTCATGGGCGTGACCTACGTTGCCGTTGCTGCCGGTCACCCTCTCGCTGCGCAAGCTGCTGCAACCAACCCAGCGCTGGCCGATTTCATTGCTGAATGCCGTAATACCAAAGTCGCCGAAGCCGATATGGCGACGATGGAGAAAAAAGGCATGGCCACTGGCCTGTATGCTATTCACCCGCTTAACGGTGAGAAAGTCGCTATCTGGGTCGCCAACTTCGTCCTGATGGAATACGGTACAGGCGCAGTGATGGCCGTTCCGGGCCACGACCAGCGCGACTGGGAATTCGCCACCAAATACGATCTATCCATCAAGCCGGTTATCCTGAATGCCGACGGCAGCGAGCCTGATCTGTCCGCTCAGGCGATGACGGAAAAAGGCAACCTGTTCAACTCTGGTGAGTTTGACGGTCTGGATTTCGAAGCCGGGTTCAACGCCATGGCCGATAAGCTGGTCGAAAAAGGCATCGGCGAGCGTAAAGTCAACTATCGCCTGCGTGACTGGGGTGTCTCCCGCCAGCGTTATTGGGGTGCTCCAATCCCAATGGTGACGCTGGAAGACGGTACCGTTATCCCGACACCAGAAGATCAGTTGCCGGTTATCCTGCCGGAAGATGTCGTGATGGATGGCATCACCAGCCCGCTGAAATCTAACCCGGAATGGGCGAAGACGACCGTTAACGGTCAGCCAGCGCTGCGTGAAACCGACACGTTCGACACCTTTATGGAATCGTCCTGGTACTACGCGCGCTACACCTGCCCGCAGTACGATCAGGGAATGCTGGATCCGGCTGCCGCCAACTACTGGCTGCCCGTTGACCAATACGTTGGCGGTATCGAACACGCCATCATGCACCTGATGTATTTCCGCTTCTTCCACAAACTGATGCGCGACGCTGGTCTGGTTACCTCTGATGAACCCGCCAAACGCCTGCTGTGTCAGGGCATGGTGCTGGCCGATGCCTTCTATTATCTCGGTAATAACGGCGAGCGCGTCTGGGTTTCTCCGACCGACGTCACCGTTGACCGTGATGAGAAAGGACGCATTGTCAAAGCCGTAGATAACGAAGGCCGTGACGTGGTTTACGCGGGCATGAGCAAAATGTCGAAGTCCAAAAACAACGGCATCGACCCGCAGGTCATGGTAGAGAAATACGGTGCAGATACCGTTCGTCTGTTCATGATGTTTGCTTCTCCGGCAGAAATGACGCTGGAATGGCAGGAATCCGGCGTAGAAGGCGCAAACCGCTTCCTGAAACGCGTCTGGAGACAAGCCTTCGAGCATACCGAGAAAGGTGCGGTAACGGCTCTGGATATCGCTACACTGACTGAAGATCAGAAATCACTGCGCCGCGACCTGCACAAAACGATCGCTAAAGTGACCGATGATATCGGCCGTCGTCAGACCTTCAACACCGCGATCGCCGCCATCATGGAACTGATGAACAAACTGGCGAAAGCGCCGCAGGACAGCGATCAGGATCGCGCACTGACGCAGGAAACGCTGCTGGCCGTCGTTCGTATGCTGTATCCGTTCACGCCGCACGTCTGCTTCACGCTGTGGCAGGCGCTGCAAGGTGAAGGCGACGTCGATACTGCACCGTGGCCAGTTGCAGATGAAAACGCAATGGTTGAAGATTCCAAGCTGGTCGTTGTTCAGGTTAACGGTAAAGTACGTGGTAAAATCACCGTTGCCGCTGACGCGAGCGAAGAACAGGTTCGCGAACGCGCTGCTCAGGAACCGCTGGTCGCGAAATATCTGGACGGCGTCACGGTTCGTAAAGTGATTTATGTCCCTGGCAAACTGCTTAACCTGGTTGTGGGTTAAGGCAAGGAGGAACTGTGCGACATCGTCTATTCACGTTGTTGCTGGGGCTGGCGGTGTTAATCACCGCGGGCTGCGGTTTTCATCTGCGCGGCACGACACAAGTGCCTGCGCAGTTACAAACACTGGTGCTCGACAGCAGCGATCCTTATGGCCCGCTAACGCGTGCAGTACGTGAGCAGCTCCGTCTTAGCGATGTAAAAATCGTTGACGATGCGACGCGTCAGGATATCCCGTCTCTGCGGGTACTGGGCTCAAGCGAAACGCGCGATACCGTCTCTATTTTTCAGGACGGTAAAACAGCGGAGTACCAGATGGTGCTGACGTTGCAGGCGCAGGTGCTGATGCCGGGTGAAGATATTTATCCGCTCAGCGTGACGGTGTTCCGCACGTTCTTTGATAACCCGCTGGCTGCACTGGCGAAAGATGCCGAACAGGACATCGTCCGTCAGGAAATGCGCGAGCAGGCTGCCCAGCAGTTGGTGCGTAAATTGCTGACCATCAACGGTAGTCAGGAAGTCAAAAATCGGTTGCAGTCCACTGATTCACCTACTGCCGCCACGCGTTCATGATTCGGCTTTACCCCGAACAACTCACCGCGCAGCTCCATGAGGGGCTGCGCGGTTGTTATTTGGTCTTTGGTTCAGACCCGCTCCTGCTGCAGGAAAGTCTCGACAGCATCAAACGGGTCGCTCAACAGCACGAATTCAGCGAGCATTTCAGTTTCATCCTGGATCTTCATACCGACTGGGATGCGATTTTCAGCACCTGTCAGGCGCTCAGCCTGTTCGCCTCGCGCCAATCGCTCTTACTGGTCTTGCCGGAGAACGGTCCAAATGCCGCGATGGGTGAAAATCTGGTTAAGCTCTCTGGATTATTGCACCCCGATATTTTGCTGATTCTGCGCGGTCATAAGCTGACCAAAGCGCAGGAAAACAGCGCCTGGTTCAAAGCGCTGGCGCAAGACAGCGTCTATATCAATTGTCTTACACCAGAACAGGCACAGCTTCCCCGCTGGGTCGCCCAGCGTGCCAAATCCATGAAGTTGACGCTGGATGAACAAGCCACGCAGCTCATTTGCTATTGCTATGAAGGCAACCTGCTTGCGCTGTCTCAGGCGTTAGAGCGGCTGGCACTGCTTTATCCCGATGGCAAGCTGACCCTACCGCGTGTGGAAAGCGCAGTTAATGATGCCGCTCACTTCACGCCGTTCCATTGGCTGGATGCATTACTGGCAGGAAAAGGCAAACGCGCCTGGCACATTTTGCAGCAGCTAAAACAGGAAGATTGCGAACCTGTCATTTTGCTACGCACGCTACAGCGTGAACTGCTACAGCTGCTGGCGCTGAAACGGCGCATGTCAGACACGCCGCTGCGTACGCTATTCGATCAGCAAAAAGTGTGGCAAAACCGACGTGACCTGCTCACTCAGGCATTACAGCGGCTCTCTCTTCAGCAGCTACAACAGGCCGTACGATTGTTGACGCAGGTAGAAATAACCTTAAAGCAAGACTATGGTCAGTCCGTTTGGTCTGAACTGGAATCGCTTGCCATGCTGCTGTGCGGCAAAGCCTTGCCGGAGGCATTGATCTGAATACGTCACCCGCTACGCCATCGCTGACCGCATTTTTTGGCGGTACGTTCGACCCCATTCATTACGGTCATCTTCAGCCAGTGGCCGCACTAGCAAAGCTCGTGGGGCTGACTCAAGTCGTCCTGATGCCCAATAACGTTCCGCCACACCGGCAGCAGCCCGAAGCCAGTTCCCGACAGCGTTTTCATATGGCTGAGCTGGCCGTTGAAGGCAACCCGCTATTTACCGTGGACGATCGTGAACTGAAACGGCAAACCCCCTCCTATACCACCGATACGCTGGAGGCGTTGCGGGCTGAAAAAGGCTGTGATGCACCGCTGGGCTTTATCATCGGGCAAGATTCTCTGCTGACGCTACACCATTGGCATCGCTGGCAAGATCTGCTGAACGTTTGTCATTTGCTGGTATGCGCTCGGCCCGGCTATCGCTCGACGCTGGAAACGCCCGAGCTACAACAGTGGCTGGACGATCATCTGACGCACACGCCGGACGATCTTCATCAGCAACCGCATGGGCGGATTTTTTTGGCAGACACGCCGCTGGTCACCATTTCCGCAACGGACATTCGCCAACGTCGCCAGCAAGGTCTGGACTGTCACGATTTATTACCTCCCGCCGTGCTCAGCTACATCGACGAAAGCGGCCTGTACCAATAACGCCGCTTTTCCTGCCCATCAACCACGGGCTTTATACCACTCGGTAAAAGTGCGTGATATACTCCGCGGCTGGTTTCAATCACCAGGAAAAGCGGAAATTATCGGCAATTACTCGGTGATTCACCTTTTTCTTAAACCATTCAGCGCCACACGCGTTCGTCAGTTGCTGACAAAACGCCATTGAGGGGGAACCTTTGCAAGGCCAAGCACTCCAAGACTTCGTTATTGATAAGGTCGATGACTTAAAAGCCCAAGATATTGTTGCACTTAACGTGCAGGGTAAGTCCAGCATCACCGATTACATGGTTATCTGTACGGGAACCTCTACGCGTCATGTCGCGTCTATTGCCGATCACGTTGTGCAGTCTTCACGCGCCGCGGGTCTGATCCCACTCGGTGTCGAGGGCGAAAGTGCTGCTGACTGGGTTGTTGTCGATTTAGGTGACGTGATGGTTCATGTCATGCAAGAAGAAAGCCGCCAGTTGTACGAATTAGAAAAGCTGTGGGGCTAGTATGAAACTGCAACTGGTTGCCGTTGGCACCAAAATGCCCGACTGGGTGCAGACTGGTTTCACCGATTATCTGCGCCGTTTCCCAAAGGACATGCCTTTCGAATTACTCGAAATTCCGGCGGGGAAACGGGGTAAAAATGCGGACATTAAACGCATTCTGGAGCGCGAAGGCGAACAGATGCTAGCCGCAGTAGGCAAAGGCAACCGCATTGTTACGCTGGATATTCCAGGGACTCGCTGGGAGACGCCGCAGTTGGCGCAACAGCTGGAGCGCTGGAAACAGGACGGGCGCGACGTCAGTCTGTTGATAGGCGGGCCTGAAGGGCTTTCACCAGAATGCAAAGCCGCAGCGGAACAAAGCTGGTCGCTCTCTCCGTTAACACTGCCGCACCCGCTCGTTCGTGTACTGGTGGCAGAGAGCCTGTATCGAGCATGGAGCATTACGACTAATCACCCTTACCATCGGGAGTAAGGCGATACGATGAAACCTGTGAAATAACGCTGGATGAAAGTAGAACGTAAACCCTTTCGTGATTATACGGCAGAGTCCGCCTTGTTCGTGCGCCGTGCTTTGGTGGCATTTCTAGGCATTTTGCTGCTTTCTGGTGTATTAGTCGCTAATCTTTATCATCTGCAAATTGTGCGTGTTGATGACTACCGCACACGTTCTAACGAGAACCGCATTAAGCTGGTTCCGATCGCGCCCAGCCGCGGCATTATCTATGACCGTAACGGCATCCCGCTGGCGTTGAACCGTACCATCTATCAGTTAGAACTGGTACCCGATAAAGTCGACAACCTGAAAGACACGCTCGAAGCCCTGCGCCCTGTCGTCGATTTGACCGATAACGATCTGGAAAATTTTGAAAAAGAGCGCAAGCGCTCACGCCGTTTTACCTCTATCCCTGTAAAAAGCGGGCTGGATGAGATTCAGGTCGCCCGTTTTGCCGTCAACCAATATCGCTTCCCCGGTGTTGAAGTTAAAGGCTATCAACGCCGCTATTATCCTTATGGCTCTGCCCTGACGCATGTCACAGGTTATGTTTCCAAAATCACCGATAAAGATGTGGAGCGGCTGACCAAAGAAGAAAAAATTGCAGATTATGCCGCCACACGTGACATCGGTAAGCTGGGTATTGAACGCCATTACGAAGATCTGCTCCACGGCAAGCCGGGATATGAGGAAGTTGAAGTTAACAACCGTGGCCGCGTGATCCGCCAGCTCCACGAACAGCCGCCGCAGGCTGGGCGTGATATTTATCTGACGCTGGATCTGAGCCTGCAAATCTACATTGAGAAACTGCTGGGAGGTAGCCGCGCCGCAGTGATCGTCACTGACCCACGCGACGGTGGTATTCTGGCGATGGTTTCCACACCCAGCTACGATCCCAATTTGTTTGTTGACGGTATTTCCACCAAAAATTATAACAAACTACAAAACGATCCCGACCGTCCTTTGATCAACCGAGCAACACAGGGGATTTATCCCCCCGCCTCCACCGTTAAACCTTATATCGCGGTTTCCGCCCTGACAGCTGGCGTGATCACCACTAACACCAGCCTGTTCGATCCTGGCTGGTGGCAATTACCGGGCTCCGAAAAGCGCTTCCGTGACTGGAAAAAGTGGGGACATGGTCGTCTTAACCTCACCAAATCGCTGGAAGAATCCGCGGATACCTTCTTCTATCAGGTCGCTTATGACATGGGTATCGATCGCCTGTCTGAATGGATGAGCAAATTTGGTTACGGCGAGAAAACCGGCATCGATATTTCAGAAGAAAGCAAAGGCAATATGCCAACGCGCGAGTGGAAATTAGGACGGTTCAAAAAGCCCTGGTATCAGGGAGATACCATTCCAGTAGGAATTGGCCAAGGCTACTGGACCGCGACGCCTATCCAAATGAATAAGGCACTGGTTACGCTGATCAACGACGGTCAAGTCAAAACGCCGCATCTGCTTTATAGCTCGCGGGAAAATGGCAAGATTGTGCCTTTCCGGCAGACAGAGAATCAGCAAATTGGCAACATCCACTCTGGCTATTGGGAAGTGGCGAAGGATGGGATGTATGGCGTAGCTAATCGACCTAACGGAACTGCCCGCAAAAGCTTTGAGGATGCGCCTTATAAAATTGCAGCCAAATCCGGTACGGCGCAGGTTTTCGGCCTGAAAGAAAACGAAACCTATAATGCGCACAAGATCGCAGAACATCTGCGTGACCATAAATTAATGGTTGCGTTTGCCCCGTATAAAGACCCTAAAGTAGCGATGTCGATTATTCTGGAAAACGGTGGAGCAGGCCCGACCGTTGGCACCATCACCCGCCAGATCCTTGACCATATTCTGCTGGGTGATAACAATACCGATTTACCTAGTGCGCCTCCTGCGCCGCCGGGTAGCGAGAGTGAGTAACAGACAGTCATGACCGATAGCCAACAAAAGGGATCGTTCTGGGCGAAAATCCATATCGACCTCCCGTTTCTTCTCTGCATCCTGGCTCTGCTGGGCTATAGCCTATTTGTCTTATGGAGCGCCAGCGGGCAGGACATCGGCATGATGGAACGAAAAGTCGTTCAAATCGTGTTGGGGTTTACGGTGATGATCGTGATGGCGCAAATTCCCCCGCGCGTATACGAAGGCTGGGCCCCCTACCTCTACATCGTCTGCGTGATTTTGCTACTCATCGTGGATATTTTTGGGCAGATCAGTAAAGGCGCACAGCGCTGGCTGGATCTGGGCTTTATTCGCTTTCAGCCGTCAGAAATTGCCAAAATCGCCGTACCGCTGATGGTCGCGCGTTTTATCAACCGTGATATGTGTCCACCGTCGTTAAAAAATACGGCAATCGCGCTGGTGCTGATTTTTGTCCCTACGCTGCTGGTTGCCGCACAGCCCGACTTAGGTACCTCGATTCTGGTCGCGCTATCAGGGTTATTTGTGCTTTTCCTCGCAGGCATGAGCTGGCGGTTAATTGGCATCGCCGTACTGCTACTCGCCGCTTTTATTCCTATACTCTGGTTTTTCCTGATGCATGACTATCAGCGCGCCAGGGTCATGATGCTGCTCGATCCAGAAAGCGATCCGCTCGGGGCCGGGTACCATATTATTCAGTCGAAAATTGCGATAGGCTCAGGTGGCCTGTCTGGGAAAGGCTGGCTGCATGGCACACAGTCTCAGTTAGAGTTTCTGCCAGAGCGCCACACCGACTTTATCTTTGCTGTGTTGTCAGAAGAGCTCGGGTTAATCGGCGTCTTAATTCTGCTCGCCATGTATCTGTTCATGATCATGCGCGGTCTAGTCATCGCCGCGAATGCGCAAACTTCGTTCGGCCGGGTCATGGTCGGCGGGCTAATGTTGATTCTGTTTTTCTATGTGTTCGTCAATATCGGGATGGTCAGCGGTATACTTCCCGTCGTTGGCGTGCCGCTGCCGCTAGTCAGCTACGGCGGGTCGGCGCTGGTCGTCTTAATGGCGGGGTTCGGTATCGTCATGTCGATACATACTCACCGCAAACTGCTATCTAAGAATTTATAACACGAGGTGAGCAATGCGTAAGGATTGGCTTTGGGTCGGCGTAGCAACTCTGGCGCTTGCGGCCTGTACCACAACGGAACAACGGCAACCTACGCCGCCCGTGACTCAGGTTTACAGCGGACCGACGGAAGAGATCGGTGGCGCAGAACCACGTTATGAACCCTATAACCAGGGCACGCTGCAAGACTACAACATCAAAGGCAAGATCTATAAGATTGTCAAAAATCCGCAAAATTTTAGCGAGACAGGTTTAGCGGCATGGTATGGCGAAGAAGCCAGCGGCAACCGCACGTCAATCGGCGAAACGTTTGACCCTAATGCAATAACCGCTGCCCACCCGACGCTGCCTCTGCCAAGCTATGTCCGCGTGACCAACCTGAGTAACGGTCGCCGTCTGGTGGTACGTGTGAACGATCGCGGGCCGTATACGCCGGGCAGAATTATCGATCTGTCGAAGGCCGCAGGCGATCGGCTGAACATCTCGAACAATACCAAAGTAAAAGTGGACTTCATCAACGTCGCGCCAGACGGCACGCTCTCCGGTCCCGGAACCGTGGGCACCACCGTCGCCAAGCAAAGCTTCGCCCTGCCGGAACGCCCGAGCTTCGGCGCCAGCGGGCTGGGTACACCGATAATGGAAACGACGTCACCCACGCCCAACAGCGCCGTACGCCCGATCAGTAATAGCAGCCTGAGCACACCAACAGAAGATGCTCAGCCGCAGAGCAGCACACCATCACACAGCGGCGGTTTTTTGGGTGCGCCTTCCGCTCTGCGTGCTGGCGTGGTTGAATCCAGCGTGACGCCAGCGGTAGCGCCATCATCATCCGCTGCGCCAATGAATGTCGCGCCAGCAGCGGCTGCGGTTACTGCTCCTGTGGCTGCAACGCCTTCCGCCACGGGTCGCTATGTGGTTCAGGTCGGTGCACTGAGCGATCAGCAGCGCGCGCAAACCTGGCAGCGCAGCCTGAGCGAACGCTTCCGCGTGGCCGGGAAAGTCACGGCGAGCGGCGGCCTGTATCGTATTCAACTGGGGCCATTCCAGAATCGTCAGCAAGCCGCTGAACTTCAACAACGTTTGTCAGTCGAAGCTCAGCAGCAGTCGTTTATTACCGCCGCACCCAGCACCCTCTAGTAACGGATAATCGGCAGACTCACGCAGCGAAAAAGGCGGCTATGGCATTGAACATACCGCCCTTTTGCAAAATCACGTAACGTAATGTCTGATGCCTGCCTATTTCCCATCTGCTATAGTGTGGCTCGTTTTTTAACTCATACCCACGGATGTTGTTGTTCCAATCATGAATACTGTAAACACGTCTCGTTTTACTAAACGTACTGCGCTTGGCGCACTGCTCGCCATTAGCGCCTCTTCCTTTGCCTATGCCGAAGATATCAATCTTAAAACGATGATCCCCGGCGTCCCGCAAATCGATGCTGAATCCTACATCCTGATTGATTACAACTCTGGGAAAGTGTTGGCGGAAATGAATGCCGACACGCGCCGCGATCCGGCCAGCTTAACGAAAATGATGACCAGCTACGTGATTGGTCAGGCCATTAAATCAGGAAAAATCAGCCCGAATGACATCGTTACCGTCGGTAAAGATGCCTGGGCAACCGGCAACCCGACTTTCCAGGGTTCTTCCCTGATGTTCCTGAAGCCGGGCGACCGCGTTCCTGTCTCCCAGTTAAACCGCGGCATTATCCTGCAATCCGGTAACGATGCCTGCGTCGCGATGGCCGACTACGTTGCTGGCAGTCAGGATGCCTTCGTTAACCTGATGAACGGTTACGTGAAAGCACTGGGGCTGAAAAATACCAATTTTGAAACCGTGCACGGTCTTGATGCACCGGGCCAGTTCAGTTCGGCACGCGATATGGCCCTGATCGGTCAGGCGCTGATCCGTGATGTGCCAGAAGAGTACGCGACCTACAAAGAGAAAGAGTTCACGTTCAACAATATTCGCCAGCCTAACCGTAACGGTTTGCTGTGGGATTCCAGCCTGAATGTTGACGGCATCAAAACGGGCCATACGTCATCAGCCGGCTTTAATCTGGTCGCCTCGGCAACAGAAGGTCAGATGCGCCTGATTTCGGCGGTACTGGGCGGACGTAACGCTAAAGGACGCGAGTCAGAAAGCAAGAAACTGCTGACCTGGGGCTTCCGCTTCTTTGAAACCGTCGCGCCATTGAAAGCAGGCAAAGAATTCGCTTCTGAGCCCGTCTGGTTTGGCGACAGCGACCGCGTTGCGCTGGGCGTTGAGAAAGATGCCTACCTGACCATTCCGCGTGGCCGTATGAAAGATCTGAAAGCCAGTTATGTTCTGGATAATACGGAACTGCATGCGCCATTAGCCAAAAATCAGGTTGTGGGTTCTATCAACTTCCAACTGGATGGCAAAACCATCGATCAGCGCCCGCTAGTAGTCATGAACGAAGTGAAAGAAGGCGGGATCTTTGGCCGCATGATCGACTACATCAAACTGATGTTCCATCACTGGTTCGGCTAATCCCCCCTTGTATGGGGCCAAAACGCCCCCATATAAATACCATCCATAACTCCCGCACAACGCGGGAGTTATATTTTTTAGTATAATGTCGTTATGTCAGTGCTAATACCGATGTATTACCCTCTCTGGAGCGCAAATGAAAACCAAATTAAACGAACTGCTTGAATTCCCCTGTGTTTTTACCTACAAAGTCATGGGCGAGGCAAAACCAGAGTTAGTCGATCTGGTCGTTGAAGTGGTACAGCGTCATGCGCCAGGCGATTACACGCCGCAGATCAAACCCAGCAGCAAAGGGAATTATCACTCGGTTTCCATCACCATCACGGCGACTCACATTGAGCAGGTGGAAACGCTGTACGAAGAACTGGGCAACATAGACATCGTGCGCATGGTTCTGTAAGGCATATAGTTCTGTAAGCATCGAGCTGTAAGAAGAACGGGCGGGAAAATTGGCGAATGCGGAATAATTTTATACTACATAGTTTTATACCGCATAGTTTTGCATAGGACTGTTCGCTGACGCTTCCCGCCGTTATAATCTCCCCCACCTTTCCTTAACCTGAAGATGACACACTTGCTACAGGATAAGATCATCGTACGCCAATTTGACGTACAGCCGTATGACCCCGTCTCTCTGGCGATGCATAATTTCACCGACCGACGTGATGATAAAACCCCAGATGAAATCTGGCTGGTTCAGCATCCCCGCGTATTCACGCAGGGTCAGGCAGGCAAAGCCGAACATGTCCTCATGCCCGGTGACATTCCCGTGATTCAGAGCGACAGAGGCGGTCAGGTAACCTACCACGGCCCCGGTCAGCAGGTCATGTACGTGTTGATTGACCTGAAGCGTCGCAAGCTCGGCGTTCGTCAACTTGTCACCGCCATCGAAAACACCGTGATTGGCACGCTGGCACATTTCCAGATTGAAGCCCATGCGCGCCCTGATGCACCCGGCGTCTATGTGGCTGAACGTAAAATCTGCTCGTTAGGGCTGCGTATTCGTAAAGGCTGCTCTTTCCATGGACTGGCACTCAACATTGCCATGGATCTCTCCCCTTTCCTGCGTATTAATCCGTGTGGTTACGCCGGTATGGAGATGGCGCAACTCAGCGATCTGGTGCCGGGCGTCACGCTGGATGACACTGCCCCCGTGCTGGTGAATACCTTTTTACAGCTAGTCGGCTATTCCGCACCCGAATTTGTCCCGTGGAATCTGGACGTTCAGGGTGAGCCACTTCCTGGTTAATGCATTTCATCCTGTTAATAAAAATCAGTCAGTTAGACGATCGTTTTTTGATAAATTACATTTTATTCACATAATTTCTTCATTTTGATCGCGCAAAGGCTGATTGTGGTTAGGCAAGATGATATAATTTTTATAGTTTTTTAAAAAAAAGTTTAACTAAAAACATAATCCTTTGAATTTGAATTACAAATTTAAAGAAACGATTCAGAACTGGAACTTACGCAAACATGAGTAAACCGATTCAGATCGAACGCGGCGTCAAATACCGCGATGCCGATAAGATGGCGCTAATCCCGGTACGTACCGTCGTCACCGAACGCCAAGAGCTTCTGCGCAAACCTGAATGGATGAAGATTAAGCTTCCGGCGGATTCAAGCCGTATTCAGGGAATCAAAGCGGCCATGCGCAAAAACGGGTTGCACTCAGTTTGCGAAGAAGCGTCCTGTCCGAATCTGGCGGAGTGTTTCAACCACGGTACCGCCACCTTCATGATTCTGGGCGCCATTTGTACGCGTCGCTGCCCGTTCTGTGACGTTGCCCACGGCCGCCCGCTTACGCCGGATGCCAATGAGCCTGAGAAACTGGCACAGACCATCCATGACATGGGCTTACGCTATGTCGTGATCACCTCCGTTGACCGTGATGATCTGCGCGACGGTGGAGCCCAGCACTTTGCAGACTGCATTAGCGCTATTCGCCGCAAGAACCCGAATATCCGCATCGAAACGCTGGTGCCAGACTTCCGTGGTCGTATGGATCGCGCGTTAGAGATCCTGACCGCCACACCGCCAGATGTGTTCAACCACAATCTGGAAAACGTACCGCGCGTTTACCGTCAGGTTCGTCCTGGTGCGAACTATGAGTGGTCACTGAAGCTGCTGGAAAACTTCAAAAAAGCGCATCCAGATATCCCAACCAAATCTGGCCTGATGGTTGGATTGGGGGAAACCAATGCTGAAATCGTGGAAGTGATGCGTGACCTGCGCCGCCACGGTGTGACGATGCTGACGCTGGGACAATATTTACAGCCGAGCCGCCATCACCTGCCAGTACAGCGCTACGTCAGCCCGGATGAGTTCGATGAGATGAAGGCCGAAGCGATGGCGATGGGCTTTACCCACGCTGCCTGCGGTCCATTTGTTCGCTCGTCCTACCATGCCGACCTACAGGCAAAGGGCATCGAAGTAAAATAAGCGCTCATACATATTTACACATTTTTTGTGTGGAATAAAAAACGGACGGCTATTGCCGTCCGTTTTGCTGTGTGAGATGCGATCAGGATTCTTTACGAGAAGAATCATTCAGCGCTGTCGTATCATCCGTCTTCGCCGGTTGATCGTCATTCATCGCCTTCTTGAAGCCTTTAATCGCCGCGCCCAAGTCACCGCCGAGGCTACGAAGTTTATTCGTACCGAACAGCAGAATGATTAATGCGCCAATCACCAACAGCTTGGCAATACTGATACCTTCCATACAAACCTACCTGATTTACAGAGGCTGGAGACGCCAGCAAACGAGACTATTCTCTTCTCTACAAAGCACGCTGTAGAAAAAATCTTCAGTGCTTTATACTCTAAATAATTCGAGTTGCAGGAAGGCGGCAAGAGAAGGAATCCCGATGAGCTTACTCAAGTAAGTGATTCGGGTGAGTGAATGCAGCCAACGCACATGCAGCTTGAAGTATGACGAGTATATGTAAAACCTTACGCAGCAGGGCACAATTAGCATCTGTAACAAAGTAAGACGCTGCAAAAGTGCTTTCGCCCGCATTCAGATTGCTTTACAACTTTCGCCCCGACATCACTACAAAAATCCCGTCTGACGGCGTACACTTTCCCTACTAAAGCGGAGATGACATTCCTCCCTACCCTCGCGCAGCCAAAACGCTGACAGCCTTAAAAACAGGGTACAACCGCCACTCGGCTAATGATGTCTACGTCCACCTCGCAGAGAGGGCGTAGCGTCCTGCCCAACACTCTCCGAGATAGCAAAAACAATCTAGGTAAAAGCAACCCAAGAAAGGTTTCTATGTTTAGTACATTACTCGCGGTATTTATTGGTGGTGGAGTCGGTAGCGTGGCGCGCTGGCAGTTGGGTGTGAAGTTTAACAATCTGTATCCAACGCTGCCGCTGGGCACGCTGCTTGCCAACCTGATTGGTGCTTTCGTTATTGGCGGCGCGTTAGCCTTCTTCCTGCGCCATCCTCATCTCGATCAAGACTGGAAAATATTGATTACCACCGGACTGTGCGGCGGATTAACAACGTTTTCGACCTTTTCTGCAGAAGTCGTCATGTTCCTACAAAGCGGGCAGCTAGCGGCGGCGGGGTTGCATGTGTTGTTGAATCTGGCGGGTTCGTTGCTCATGACCGCACTGGCGTTTACTCTGGTCACGTGGGTGACAACGCACTGATGTCATGTGGAAATTGATAGCACGTGGAAATTGAAGCAAAAAAAACCCGCCATAGGCGGGTTTTTCACGAAATCGGTATAATTAAATAGCGTTAACGTTAGCAGCTGAAGGACCTTTGGCACCGTCAGTGATTTCGAACTCTACACGCTGACCTTCAGCCAGAGTTTTGAAACCATTGCTCTGGATGGCAGAGAAGTGTACGAACACGTCTTTGCTACCATCTTCAGGAGTGATGAAACCGAAGCCTTTAGACTCATTGAACCACTTAACACTACCTTTAATCTTAGACATCAAACTTACCTTTACATGAATGAAAGACACAAAATCTGTGTCAGGTACAGTACAGCAATAGATTGGCCTTTTGTCCAGTTGAAGTTGGATAAAAAGTGATAAAAGTCGCTAAAAATGTATACCCCGCAACTCCGCTGTCCTATTTTAACCCGATGCAGAACGCAGAGAGTTCAGTTCTGGCCGATTCATCACTTTTTACGATATGAAGGAAGGCACCATGGTAAACAAAACGCTGGGTCTGATCGGGGGCATGAGTTGGGAATCCACGATTCCGTATTACCGCATTATCAACGAGTATGTGAAGAATCAACTTGGCGGCCTACACTCCGCTAAAATCATCCTGCACAGCGTGGATTTCCACGAGATCGAACGGCTGCAGTCACAAGGTGATTGGGAGCAATCAGCCGCCGTACTCGGCAATATCGCGGTGGGATTACGTCAGGCAGGCGCAGAGGCGATCGTCATCTGCACCAACACCATGCATAAAGTGGCCGATGACGTTGAACGAGCCTGCCAGCTTCCCCTTTTGCATATTGCTGATGCTACCGGTACCAGTCTGAAACAACATGGATTGAAGAAAGTCGGTTTGCTCGGAACCCGCTACACAATGGAGCAGGATTTCTATCGCCAGCGCATTCAGGAACGATTTGGCGTGGAGGTGATGGTTCCTGACCATAAGGGGAAAGAAGCCGTTAATCGCATCATTTACGACGAACTGTGTCTGGGGAACATTAACGACGCATCAAGGCAGGTCTATCGGAACATTATCCAGCAGCTTGAACAGCAAGGCGCGGAAGGCATCATTCTGGGTTGTACGGAGATCCCGCTATTAATCAGTGCCCAGGATGCGAAGGTTCCTCTTTTTGATACCAGCAGGCTCCACGCGATTGCCGCTGCGAAATTTGCGCTTAGCCAGCCATCGTCATGAATTAGTTAGATAAAATAAAATTCATACGCAAACTAATAATAGCCTCTTTTATTTACTCAGGTTTCCCCTTTTCACAAAGAAAAAAAGCAGCATTGAGAGACTCAACACTGCTTTATTCGTATGATTTTATTCCTGGTATGGTATGCAATGACTAACAGTACTTCTCGTTATTATTTACGTAACATTGCTTCAATAAAATCTTTCCAAGTACTCACTTCTACTTCTACCATGCGAACCTCTTGGTGATTAACGGCGACGCATTATATGCACACTTTTTAATCAGGTAAAAGTGTTATGAAAGTATAAAAATCATACTTCCTCACATTTCTGCAACACAGTTCACAGTAGATCTCCCCGCCTTTTTTCGGCATGCTGGGCTATCGCACGATTAAGCTCAGTCAGGCTGTGCTGTCCTGAACAGCAATCGTCATGCAACCCAATAAGCAGAAAGGATTTTATCCCTATGGCGCTGACCATGTACGGCATCAAAAACTGTGACACTATAAAGAAAGCGCGCCGCTGGCTGGACGAGCAACAGGTAGCCTATCGCTTCCACGACTACCGTGCCGACGGTCTGGATGAACAACAGCTCCAGCGTTTTATCGACAAATTGGGGTTTCAGGCCTTACTCAATACGCGCGGAACGACATGGCGCAAGCTCAGCGAAGAATGGCGTGAACGGATCAACAGCGATACCAGCGACAGCGCAGAGGCCGCCAAAAACTTGATGCTGGAGCAACCAGCGGTGATTAAACGGCCGTTACTGATGACCGATGACGGCCACGCGCTGCTTGGTTTCAGTATCGATAGCTACCAGAAATTTATTGCGGAGAACAAATAACGTGTCTTGCCCAGTCATAGAACTCGCTCAACAGTTAATTAAACGCCCCTCCCTCAGCCCGAATGACGAGGGTTGCCAGGCGCTCATGATTGAACGCCTGACGGCGATTGGCTTTACCGTCGAAGCGATGGATTTTGGCGATACCCAGAATTTCTGGGCATGGCGCGGCACAGGGAAAACGCTGGCCTTCGCCGGACACACCGATGTGGTTCCCAGCGGTGATGAAAGCCACTGGCAGCATCCACCGTTTGAACCCATCATTCGTGACGGCATGCTGTACGGTCGCGGCGCGGCGGACATGAAAGCTTCACTGGCTGCGATGGTGATTGCCGCCGAGCGCTTTGTCGCCGCCCATCCTAATCATCAAGGGCGTCTGGCGTTCCTGATTACCTCGGACGAAGAAGCCAGCGCCGTTAACGGCACCGTAAAAGTGGTTGAGGCGCTGATGGCACGCAACGAGCGGCTGGACTACTGTCTGGTCGGCGAGCCGTCCAGTACGCATGTTGTGGGCGATGTGGTAAAAAACGGCCGTCGTGGTTCTATCACCGCGAATCTGCGCGTACACGGCGTGCAAGGGCACGTTGCCTATCCTCATCTGGCAGACAACCCTGTTCACCGTGCAGCTCCGGCGCTTAACGAACTGATCGCAACCGAGTGGGATCAGGGTAACGCCTTCTTCCCGCCAACCACCATGCAAATCGCCAATATTCAGGCAGGCACTGGCAGCAATAACGTCATCCCCGGCGAGCTGTCTGTGCAGTTCAATTTCCGTTTCAGCACCGAATTGACGGATGTCTTAATCCAGCAGCGTGTGGCTGAATTACTGGATCGCCACCAGCTTAATTACACCATCGACTGGACGCTCTCCGGCCAGCCATTCCTCACCGCACGCGGCGATCTGGTCGATGCCGTGGTGAATGCCGTCAAACATTACAACGAGGTCACCCCAGAGCTGCTGACCACTGGCGGCACCTCCGATGGCCGTTTCATCGCTCGCATGGGCGCGCAGGTCGTTGAACTGGGGCCCGTTAATGCCACGATTCACAAAGTCGATGAATGCGTCAGCGCAGCAGACCTACAGCTACTGAGCCGCATGTATCAGCGCATTATGGAGCAGCTCATCGCATGATGACGCCAGCTACGTTAACCGGTAAAAGCGACCAGCATCTGGTCGCTTTACACGGCCACCATCGTCTTCAGCCGGAGGCGGTAACCGCGTTTCTGGCGCTACAGCAGGCGGCAAAAACGGCGGGATTTAACCTACAGCCTGCCAGTACGTTTCGTGATTTCGAGCGCCAGCGTCAGATCTGGAATGGCAAATTTCGCGGCGAGCGCCCTGTTATGGATGCCAACAGCCAGCCGCTGGACGTGTTATCTCTGGAGGAAGGCGAGCGCTGTGAAGCGATTCTGCGCTGGTCCGCCATGCCCGGTTCCAGCCGCCACCATTGGGGCAGCGATCTCGATATCTACGATCCCGATTTATTACCCGCAGGCCGTTCGCTCCAGTTGGCGCCGTGGGAATATGAAGAAGGCGGTTACTTTGCCGCACTGAACGCGTGGCTGAGTGCACACATGCATGAATACGGTTTTTATCGGCCTTATGCGCACGATCTCGGCGGTGTCGCAGCCGAACTCTGGCATATCAGCTATTATCCACTAGCACAGTATGCGGAAGAACAGCTGACACCCGACCTCATTCTTGCCGCCTGGCAAAATGAAGACATTGCAGGCTACCACTGGCTTTACCAGAACTTGCCGCAGCTGTTTACCCGTTATATTCATAATGTTGATGAGGCGTAACCATGGCATGGCTGGCTGATTACTGGTGGATAATTTTGATTGTCCTGATAGGCATGCTGATTAACGGCATCAAAGAATTGCGCAACGTTGACCATACGCGTTTTCTGCTCAACAAACCGAAATTGCCCCCGCATCGTGACAACAACGACAAGTGGGACAAGGAAGAAGACGAAGACTGGCCGAAGAAAAAACCCTGACACCTATCATCGCCAAACCGCCTGCGCGCGAGCTAAGCCCCGCGCGGCAGGCGGTTTGGATGTTTACCCTTCCGTTAAAACGCTCACGTCTGCTAAAACGTTTCCCAATTCGCATTCGATGACCCGGCATGAGCGGGTTTAGGTAACAATGATTTTGGTAATGCAGCAAGAGAAGGTGCGCTCTCGGCACGATGTTCCCGCGCTGCGGCCTGGTCAATCTTGAACACCGCTACCGCGTTCTGTAAATATCTGGCCTGCTCTTCCAATGCCGCCGCAGCAGACGCGGATTCCTCCACCAACGAGGCGTTTTGCTGAGTGACGCGATCCATTTCATTGACCGCCTGCCCAACCTGATCGATCCCTCGGCTTTGCTCATCGGATGCCGACGCGATTTCCCCCATGATATCCGTCACTCGGCTCACGGCCCCGACGATTTCTTTCATCGTGTCACCCGCGTCTTTCACCTGCAAAGACCCTGTATTGGCGCGGCTCACTGAATCATCAATCAGCGTTTTGATCTCTTTGGCAGCCTGAGCACTGCGCTGCGCCAGCGTTCGTACTTCGCCCGCCACCACGGCAAAGCCTCGCCCTTGCTCCCCGGCACGCGCCGCTTCTACCGCCGCATTCAGCGCCAGAATATTGGTTTGGAAGGCGATGCTATCAATCACGCTGGTGATGTGGGCGATTTTTTGTGAACTGTCGGCTATCTCATTCATCGTTTTCACAACATTATCGACGACAGTGCCGCCTTTATTGGCTGTTTCCGACGCATTTTTTGCCAGCAGCGTAGCCTGACGCGCGTTGTCTGAGTTCTGCTTCACCGTTGAGGTCAGTTGCTCCATGCTAGCCGCCGTTTCCTGTAGCGATGCCGCCTGTTGCTCCGTGCGCGAAGACAGATCGTTACTGCCCACCGAAATTTCACTGGCCCCAGCGTGGATGGAGTGGGAACTGTCGCGCACCAGACTGACGGTGCGGATTAATGACTGCTGCATATGATGTAGCCCTGCCGCAAGCTGGCTCATCTCGTTACGACCGGTCGCATCGATAGGATGTGTCAGATTGCCCTCAGCAATCGCGCTGATATGCCGCATGAGCGTACGCAGCGGATGCAAAAGAATACGCTGCAACCCGATCCAACTGAGGATAATCACCAGCACGACAACCACAGAGAGTGCCCCCAGAAGCCACAGCATCGTTTCAAATGCCGCGTGATTTTCCTGTAGCCCGTCATCTGACAGCTGGTTTTGCGCCGCTCGCCACGTAATATAGGCGTCCTGCATAGCCACGTTCAGCGGCGTCGCACCGCTACTTAATTTCATCGCCGCCCCCGCTAACCCACCGGAAAGCGAATCAACGATATCATTCAGTAGCTTGTCGTAAGCGGTATAGCTCGCCTCAAGCTTTTTGGATAACGCTTCATCCAGCCCAGGCGTATTAGGCAGAGACAAATAGTGTTTATAACTACTCTCTGAGGCGGCCAATTGCGATTTTGCTTGCTGTAAAAGAGCCTGCATAGCCTCTTTATCCGCATTCCCCATCATCATGTTTTGTATAATAGAACCGATAGCGATGCGCGTCTGATTCATCATAATCCATGCATCGGTAAAGGCAGCTACATTCTGGTTAGAGCGTTGGGAGACAAGGAATCCCTCTCTGTCGTTAATCAGTGCGCGAACGGATAGCGCACCGGTTAAGAATTGAGATATCCCCAAAACAAACAATAAGATAACAAGGATGGTAATGACTTTAATACGCTTAAACATGGCACACCCTCTTTTTCCATAAGGATGTGATATTTATATCTGAAAAAATAAGATAAATATTGAACACTCAACACAAATAAAAACATTGCCTATATTATTTAACATCCCAATATGGACTATATTATTTTTAATATGGATAAAATCTCATTTCTAAAAATAGAGTCTCCATTTTGAATAGAGAAGTGAAAGAATGAGCAATAAGATAATTTGATGGAATAAAGATTAAGTCATTCGAGTGAAATGATAAAGCGTGAACGGGTTGAACAGCGCAAGGCGTTGATCCTTTAAAGCCAGCCCATAAAGAACTGGGCATTTAAGGGAACCAACGCACACGCAGCTTGAAGTATGGCGGGTATAGCGGGATAGATTTTTATTTGAGGTAAGACAACGCCTGTTTCAACATCCGCTCATCAATGCCGTGTCCGACAGCGGGAGCAACATCCAACGTAAACGACGTCCCCAGTTCCTGAAAGCGCTGAGCGGCAGCGTGAGCATGTCCAACCACAATCACGCCGTCCGCTTCACCGTGAATCAGGTGTACCGAGACATCGGCAAATGCCTTTTCTGGCAATACCGCAAAGCGGCCGCTGAACGCGATAATGTGCCCAGCCAGCGAGGATTCAGACTTCAACGCCTCCAGCGACATAATACTGCCCTGCGAGAAGCCCACCAGCACGGTGTGTTCCGCACTCATACTGCTTTGCACCTGCCAGTGGCGTACGGTATCAACAAAGCGCGGCAGGTTTGCTTCAATGCGGGAGATACGATTCTCTTCCGTGATTCCCTGAACAGAAAACCACTGTCGCCCGTCGCCATAGCCGCTGCTGAACGGTCCAGCAATGCTGACCACCATCGCCTGCGGCAATGCGGCGGCAAAATAGCGCCCAATCTGTGCCATACCCGCGGCGGTATCGCCCACGCCATGAAACAGCAGGATTAACCGATTTGCTTCCGAAGGCTGCTGAACAACAACATAATCTTGACTCACGTTTCTCTCCTGAAGGCATGCGCCGAAGGCGTCACCTGCCGATATTCGTCATAAGGTACGGTTAATCCTCACTATACGCCGTGCACTAACAGGAGAAATCGGGAATTACTGAACGAGATGTTCCATTTTTTGCAACGACAGACAGGGATGCTCGCCCCTCCCTGTCAGTGCGGTTTGATAATCCGGATCGTTGAGGCCGGATCGTTCGCTAGGCAGCGAGCTGGGCGTACCGGCCGTTTAACCAGTTCTCCGCCGCAGTTCGGGCAGGCGTGGTGAAAGACGGAATCCGCACAGTCAGGACAGAACGTACACTCATAGGAACAGATATACGTTTCTGCATCCGGCGGCAAATCACAATCGCAGTGCTCACAGTTAGGGCGTAATTCCAGCATCGGCTTATCCTGACTCAGCAAAAATAATGGGTTTCTCGCTGTCACTTTCCTGTGGTTATTGCACAAAGATCAGTGAAGGGGAATGAAGTTCTTTTCTACCAGAAACTGCCCTTCATGCAAATAACGTTTATTCACCAGAATAACGCCTCTCATTAGCGGCAATTGGCTTTCCAAATCCCTGTTTCTTTGGGAGGCGGTTCCATGTTCTAAAAATACAGGGAAAATAAAATGACAGCAGCGCGGCGATTCTCATTAAAAAGAACCGTTTCATTAAAAAATCACGTATTCAGGCAATCAATCATCGCGGCCAATATCAGTCTCGCATTGCTGATGTTGGCAGGCTGCGGCAGTGGTGGAGGTGGCGGCGGTGAAACCGCCAGCGTCGCGCCAACATCGCCGCCCACAACGACACCGACTACGCCGACTACGCCAACCACACCTACGACGCCGGAAACGCCGACAGCATCCGCCGTTAAAGTCGGGATTATTGATTCCGGGCTGGAAGCGGCTCGCCCAGAATTTAATTACAGCAATCTCCATTTCACCTCTTTTGTCGGCGGTTCACAGCTTAACGATAATCAGGGCGTTAACGGCCACGGCACACTGGTGGCACTGGCGCTGGCAGGTCTGGCGACGGAAAGCTATGCGGGAGGCGTCGCACCGGACAGCGAACTCTATATTGCGCAAACATCGTTGAACAACCGCTTTGACTATCAAAACACTACCTCCGCCGTGAATTGGCTGCTCAATTCAGGCGTGAAAATCATCAACATGTCCTATGCGAACGATGAGCGTCTGACAACCGCCGAACAACTGGGCAACGCCAGAAACAATTTTGGCTATCTTTTAATCCGTAACGAATTGAAAAGCATCGTCGATGCGGAAGCGCTAAGCATTGTCGCCACGGGGAACAATGCCACCTCCACGCCGTCACCCAATGTCCAGATCCCACTGATTTTTGGCGAGACCTCGCTGCAAAAAGGCATTTTGGCCGTTACGGGCTACATCCCCGAATGGGTCGGGCAGGAAGGCACTGAACGCCCTGCTGAACTTTATCTTTTTGATAAGTGTGGCAATGCTGCCGCCTATTGCATGAGTGCGCCAGGCTATGTTGATTATCCCGTTTCGGACAGCAGTTCTTCAGAACGAGCTCACGGTACCTCCTTCGCGGCTCCACGCGTTGCAGGCGGTGCTTCGCGGGTACAGGCCGTCTACCCGTGGATGACCGGATATAACCTGCAACAGACGTTGCTCACTACCGCGACCTACCACACCGATGGGTATACTCGCTACGACGCAGAGAATTCTTACTACGAAATCATCCGAGACAGCGACGGCAACGTCACAGGAAGTGTTTTCCATCCGGCCTATATTTCGGTAGCCGACACCGCCAACGGACGCCCTTATAACGATACCTTTGGCTGGGGCGATCTGAACGTCGAAAAAGCGGTAAAAGGCCCGGCCATGTTTTATGCCGATAACTTCACCGCGCGTTTAACCGCAGGCGACTATACGTTCGCTAACGATATCAGCGGCGATTACGGCCTGATCGTTAACGGTGCCAGCAATGCGGGAGGCGTTCTGCATTTGACTGGCAACAACACCTATAAAGGCGATACGCAAATCACCGCTAACAGCCTGTACGTTGACGGCTCCATTGCGGGCAACGCCAGCGTATCCGGCTCCGGCACGTTGGCAGGAAAAGGCCGCATTGGCGGTAATGTGAGTAACACGGGTCTTGTTGCCACTACCGCAGACGGCGGGCTGACCGTCGCCGGCAATTACACTCAGGGCAGCAACGGCCTGCTGAGCGTAACGCTAGCGAATCCGTTCACCGTGGAAGGCAGTGCAGCACTGGATGGCACATTGCGCGTTGGCCTGCCCAGCAATACCTACATCGTCCAAACGCAGGAAACACTGCTGCACAGCAATCAGGGTATCAGCGGCGCGTTTCGCACTACCGATCTCGGGCTGTTCCTGACGGGGAACCTGACTTATGGCAGCAACGATGTCACAGGCGCATTCAGCCGCCTGAACACCGTAGAGGCAGCCACCAGCAGCGGCTTGCACAGCGCCGCACAATTGCAGACCGCTGCCAATATCGAATCGGCGCTACAGGTTGCCGACCGTTGGTCAACTTTGTCCTCAACCAACGAGCAGCAATCCAGTTTGCTGGCGAAAGCTGCCGCCTTCCAGCAGTTAGGCAGCGCGAGTGCCGCCGCTACCGCGCTGGATTCGCTATCCGGTCAGGCACACGCCTCCAGCAACGCCATTTTGTTTAACAGTCTGGATTATCAGAACCAGCTCCTGAACAACCGACTGGATCTGTTAGGAAGCGGGAAAAACTACGGGCTGTGGATTGAAACCGGCAAGCTGCGCGGCGACCTGAATCAATCAGGCTATCTGGGCAGCCATTACGATATCACCCTGACCGCCATCGGTACGGACACCGACTTCAACACGCCGGGGCTGCGCGCTGGGATTGCCTATACCAACAGCCAGATCAAAGCAGACTACGACGGTAGCGGCGGCAGCAGTGAGAATGAACTGCACGGGGTGATGACCTATGCGCGCTATAACCTCACGCCAGAATGGTACGTTCAGGGCAACCTGAGCTATCAGCACGGCCGCGATAAGCTGAAGCGCTCTATCCTGCTGAACAATGTCGAAGCCGTTTCCAGCAGCACCTCAAGCGATAGCTGGCAGAGCCTGCTCAAAACCGGCTACGCGTTGGCGCTCAACGATATCTTTAGCATACAACCCTATGCAGGACTCAAGTACAGCTACCTGTCCACTGGAGGTTTTACGGATACCGGCAGCGCATTGGGTCTGACAGGCGAAGGCAACGATTATTCCCGTACCGTAGGCCTGACAGGGCTTAACCTGCGCGCCCTGCTGCAATGGAATCAGGGATGGTGGAGCAGCGTCGGCGTGAGCGGCGAGTATCAGCATGCGTTCACCAACCCATCGCTTGATGTCTCCGCCCGCTGGAGCGGACTGGGCCGCGAAGGAGAACGCCTCGATATTCCGGGCATTCGACTGGACAAAGATTCGCAGTGGGCGGGCGTGAGACTGGACGTTGGTAAAGCGGCGGATGCCCGTTTCTTCCTGCGTGCTGACAAACACTTTGCCGATCGTGGTAACGAAGAAGTGCTGCGCGGCGGCGTCGACGTTTCCTTCTGATAACGCATGACGCCGATGGCATCATGCGTCGGCGTCTTTTTGAGGGGAAGAATGCCGCTTGGTTTTTTGATAATGTGCTGCAAAAATTCGTAGGTCGCCCCCGAGAATGTAAAGTGTGATGATCTGGGTAAGATAAGGAAGAGCGAGATGACACGTGAAAGAGATGAAATTTATCAGCTCGTGGGCGAGCTGTTGAGGGGCATTCAACATGGCGATCCCGTTGCTCTATTCGCTTTTGGCGTAAGCCCCACGATTTACGAAGAGATTCTTGAAGAACTGGATAGTGCGCAAGAAAATCTGGCAGATTTGACACTTCCACCTTATGACGTTGCCTTTACCGCTGATAAAACGGGCAGGATACCCCTGTGCAGTTACGAGATTGACACCGACCCTCTGCGAAAGAGAGTCGATTGCCAGTTATGGTCTGGAAAGAAAAAAACCGACCTCACACTCATTGCCGATTACCCGGATAAACAGAAGAAAGTGCCTCTGGTTTTCCGACTCTTGGAGACGCAGTAATCCAATCCCTATTGGGTACGCCGATCGGGCATCCTGTAACCATGTGGATAAACCATAGGCATTAACCGATCGGACAGGGGGCCCTAAAAATATCACTCGCCACGCCCGGCAAGGCCACGCTCGCCAAAACCCCTATCAGCACGTTGATGCTGCGCCGCGTCATAGCCTGTTTGCGTTTCCCATTCATCATGATTATCACTTTCAGCTAACGGTGTCAGATGCAGGTGATGAGTATGCAAGGCGGCCAGCGCTTCCCGATGCGCGACGCTGATAATGGCGCTGTCCGGCAAGCCAGTGACCAATGCCTGATAAACCCGCTGCTCGGTCTCAAGATCGAGCGCGCTCGTCGCTTCATCCAGGAAAAGAAAGTCGGGACGATGCAGCAATGTCCGGGCGACCGCCACTCGCTGCAGCTCGCCGCCGGATAACCGCTGCTGCCAGCGATCTTCGACATTCAGTTGCGAGGCCATGTCCGGTAATTCACTGTCAATCAGTACCTGACGACACTGCTCGTCAGTGAAGTCCTGCTCGTTAGCGGGGTAGCACAGCGCGGCTTTCAGCGATCCCGTTGGAAGGTAGCTTTTTTGCGGTAAAAACAGAGAGCGGCAGCGGCGAGGACGCGTAATCGCCCCGCTACCGTGATGCCATAGCCCGGCACAGGCGCGCAGCAACGTGCTCTTACCCACGCCGGACGCGCCGTTAATCATCCAGCGTTCGCCGGGTAAAACCTGCCAGTCGTATAATGCCGTCAGCGCACGACCATCCGGCGTGAGCAGCCGTAAACCCTGACAGGAAAATTCAGATCCATCGTGTTCCGTCACCCGAATAGGCGATGGCGACTGTTCGCTTTTATTCAGCGCTTCTTCCATATCCTGTAAACGTTTGGTCAACGCCAGCCAGCGCGTGAAGGCCTGATACGCCTGCATAAAATAGCTCAGCGTCGCACCAAGAGAGCCGTAAGCCATCTGAATTCGCGTCAAATCACCAAAGGAGATCTCTCCACGCAATAGCTGCGGCAGCGCCAGTAGCGTCGGTAACGGTGAAAGGAAATGGCTAAACAGGCTCTGACCAAACGACACCTTGAAGCCGCGCAGCAGCACGGACAGCGCATTGTCACGCACGCGCGCAAACCGCTGGGCAAGCCGTTCGCCTTCGCGCGGCCCTCCCTGATAGAAAGCAATCTGTTCGGCATTTTCACGTAATTGAACGCCCAGAAAGCGGAAGTCACCTTCCGCATTCTGCTGGTTCATGTTCAGCTTGATCAAAGCCTTACCGAGCCAGTGCGACAGCAAAATCTGGAGAAAGTATTCGATATAAAGGGCATAGACCATATAGCCGGATATCGCCCAGTCGCTGCCCATAAACGAGAAGCGCAGCACCCCAGACACCGACCACAGCAGTGCCGTGTACGTTACGGTACTGATGACGACCGAGATAAGACTGAGGAAAAAATTCAGCGAGGCGGACACCAGCTCATTAACGTCATCGGCAATACGCTGATCGATATTCGACAGCGCACCGTCCCTTTCTATTTCGTAATAAGCCGATGTCCCCGTCCAGCGCCGGATATAGTGGAGCGTCATCCAGGTACGCCAGCGCAACGCCAGATAGCCTTGACCGAGTACGTTTACCCATCTCAGCATCATGGCACTCAAACCGAGGATGAAACTGAAGATAAACAGTGGCTTTATTTGCTCCCAATCCAGCCCAATCAGCGCGTCGGTGAATTTCCCCGATATACGGTTCGCCTCCACGCTGATGTAGGCCGTACCCAAATTGATGCTAATAATCACCACCAGAATAAACAGCGCCAGATACTTCTCCGGCGTCTGCCAATAGGGCATCAGAATCTGACCGATGCCCGGTCTTGTCGTACTCGTCTCACTTGCGTTCATGCGCCGTTTCTACCTGCTGATTCGTGTGAATGACCGTTCTCGTCATTTGTCGAACGGATTGGTCGAACGGATGATCAAAACGAATACGTCCCGGTGAGACGCCACGTCCGCCCTTCCTTCACCCCGATATACAGTGGCGTGGTGCTGGTGTAGTAGATATCGCGATCGAAGACGTTATTAACCCCTAGCGTCAGCGACCAGTCAGGCTGGCGATAGAACACCGATGCATCGGTTGACGCCGAGCTGCCGATACTGAAGGCGTTATTGCTCGGACCGTTCTGCGTTTTCGATGAACCGCTGATACCGACTGAGGCACCCGCCCCCTGATAGCGCCCAGACTGCACTTCATAAGACGTCCACACGTTTCCAGAGTGGCGCGGCGTAATCGTGCTGCGAACGGTGGTAGGATCCTTGTTATCCGAATAGGTATAGCTGGCCGTGACGTCCCATCCCGGCAGCAAAGAGCCGTTCAGATCCACGTCAAAACCTTCACTTTTGCGTCCCGTTGTTGCAATCGGGAAACCACTACTATCCGTTACCGTCAGGTTTTTTTGCTCAATGCTGAATACGGCTGTCGTCAGCGTCAGGTTATCGTCGAGCAGGTTGAATTTCAGCCCGGCCTCTTTAGACTGCCCCGTTGTTGGCGGAAGCTGGACACCAGAGCGCGAGACCTGCGCACTGCCGCTAAAGCTATTCAGCAAGTTGGCGTAAATCGTCACGTCCGGTGTGATATCGAAGCTGACGCCATAGTTGGGGATCCATTTGGTCGCGGTATACGTCGAGGCACGCGATCCCACCAGATAGCTGTTGTCCCATGTCGAACGTTTAACGGCCAGTTGGAAATGCAGGCGGTCAAAGACGTCAATCTGATCCTGGAACAAGAAACCGCTTTGAATCAGTTTGGAGGTATACGTCCGGCTGTTCGGTTCACCGATGCCGGGGAACACTAATGAATCCGGGTTATAGACATTGCCATTAGTCATCAGGATGAAATTGCCGTCATAGCTGGCATAACGTTCATGCTTATAGTCATGACCGAATAGCAGCGTCTGGGTGACTGGCCCAGTTTCGATTTTCCCCCGAATGTCATTTTGTTGGCTCCACGTCTGATTGGTGGATTTATAAGCCAGCGGGTGGCTGGTTTTGTCGCCATTAGCGGCAATCAGCAGCGTTTCGTTCATCTTCATCTGAGACGCGGCGCTCTGAAAACCGGCTTTGCTATTGAACGTCCAATCGCCGACGAGCTTTTGCTCCAGCTCATAATACGCATTCGTCGTTTTTGTCTTGTTATGATCGTCTTTATCGCCCAGACGATATTCCGGCAGCTTCTGTATTCTCCCGTTGGCGTAAATCGTCCCGGCTGGCCCCGACTTACGCGCCTGATTCACTTCTGCGCCAACCGTGATCCGCGTCTTGTCATTCTGCCAGGTCAAGGCGGGGGCTAAATAATCGCCGTGGTTGCCGTTGTAATCAGGAAAGGAATGCTGAGATTTCATGGTTGAGGCGTTCAAACGGTAGCTAAGCGATTTGTCATCCGTAATCGCGCCGCCCAGATCGATAGCCGTTTTGAATTCTCCGTAACGCGCCGCTTCTACCTTGAGAACATGCAATGGCTCTGTGACCGGCTTTTTACGCACGACGTTAATCGTCCCTGCGGCGGAACTGCTCCCCGCCAGCACCGACTGCGGCCCTTTCAGCACTTCTACCCGTTCGATGCCTTCAATCGCCGTCCCCTGGCCGATACCCGCATTGCTGGATCCCGACAAGCCATCCGTCGCACCGGACGTCACAGCATAGCCGCGCATCCAGTACGTAGGCGTGCCACGGTTTGACTGAATGGTGACCACGCTACCTGAGTTTTTTAACGCATCTTCCAGCGACGTTGCCTGACGGGCGTTAATCAGCTTATTACTGATCACTTGCACCGACTGCGCCGTTTGCTGCAACGATGTACTGGTGCGTAATGCCGAAGACGACGTGCTGGGGTTCAATACTGTTTCATCTTCACTCCCCGCACTGACCGTAATCGCGGGCAGCGTTTTGTCGCTGGCCTGCGCCACTTCTGCATCATTGGCACGAGAAGAAACAATGGTCAGCGTGCCATTGTCCGTCGTCGTCAGTAATAAAGGCGTGCCTTGTAATAAACTCAGAATCGCCTGGCGCGTCGAATAATTACCATTCAGCGCGGCACTCTGGTAATTCGCCACCAGCGCAGGATTAAAAGAGAGCGTTTGTTTGCTTTGGTTGGCGATAGCCAATAAGCCTTTTTGCAGATCGCCCGCCGGAATAGCAAAAGCGATCGTGTCATTTTCACCGGCGGCGTAGACGCTAACAGGAACGGCCGTCGCCCCCATGAATAGCGCAGAATGAATCGCCAGCATATTCGTGAAAAATAAGCGTTTCTTAAAACTTAACCCCAGAGCGGGAGAGGCAGCATTACGTTTTTTCATTTTTCCCTCGTCAATTGCTTCAACAAATCAGTTTTTATTGGTCTTCGTATGATTTGTGCAATGACGATGAAAAAGTGACAGCAGGAAGTCATTTTTTCCCGTAATTATTTCTCAAACCAATATAAGAGATTGATTTTATAAAAATTTTATTTGTGATTTTTAAATAAAAAAGAAATCAGCTTATTGCCAGCCTAGTTTACTTGCCTCATATCACGCTCCCCGTCTCTCTCTTCTAAGGCAGTGGCATAAAATGAAGCGCTAACACGAAGCCCCCCAGAAATAGCGATTTCCCCATTCCAATCAGCAACAGAACATTTCTAACTAACCATAGAAAAAAAACGTGGTTTGGCTCCTGCAAATTTTGACTTAAAAACAGCACAGGACGCATCGTTCCTTTTGTTCTGCGGCCCTGGGGTATCCCGGCTCAAGCATTGTTGTGATTTACGCTATTTAAGGATGCCCATGTACACAGAGGCTGTTAAAAAACCCGACTTACTGTCGCTGATATTTCGCAGCGATTATCGCTGGCTAACGGAAAAATTACGCCGCCGTATTGCCTACGGCTGTGAAGCGGAAGATGTCGCCTCTGAGGCATTTTTACGTTTAGCGTCTCTGCCGAATCTCGCCAACGTACAAGAACCGCGTGCGATGCTCACTACGCTCGCCAAACGCGTACTGTATGAAAACTGGCGTCGTCGCGATCTGGAAAAATCCTATCTCACGGCGCTGGCAAGTAAACCTGAATTTCACCATCCGTCGCCGGAAGAGCAACAGCTTTTGATGGAAGCGCTGCTCACAATCGATCAGGCGCTGGATGGGCTATCCATCAAAGCACGACAGGCCTTTCTGTTCAGCCAGCTTGACGGCATGACCTATGCCGACATTGCCGTACAGCTCGATGTCTCCGCCAGCATGGTGAGGAAGTATATCGCCAAAGCGCTGACCAACTGCTATCTGGCCACGCAGGACAGCAGTGACTTATAGGTGAACCGCATGGCAAGACGACACATGGACGACCCGATTGCCGAAGAGGCAATTGAATGGATGGTGCTGCTGCGCTCCGGTGAAGCAACCCAGACCGATTACGATGAGTACCGCCGCTGGCGATACGAAAACCCGCTGCACGAGCGAGCCTGCCAACGCATTGAGCGAACGCTGGGGAAATTCCAGCCGCTGCTTGCCGCGCTGCCTCATGAGCCGATTCGTCAGGCGCTCTTAGCACCATCAGGCCGACGGAAAGTCCTGCAATACGGGCTGGGGATGGTGGCTGTCGCGTCGCTAAGCAGCCTGATGTTTAATCAGCATTACCCTCTGTCACCGCTTCTGTCCGACGTAAAAACCGCAACGGCACAGCGCCAACAGGTTCCACTCAGTGACGGCAGTATGCTCATGTTGAACGCGCGTACCGCTGTCGATATCAATGTGCACCCAGAAACGCCAGTGCGCCAGGTTGCGCTACATAACGGCGGTATCTTCGCCAATATTCAGCCAGATACGCAGCGCCCCTTCGTGATCGCCACTGGTATGGGCGATATCGTCGCCCTTCAGGCCAATGTGAACGTGCGTTATGAAAGCGGTGGTATCCATGTCGGCGTGTTGGACAACATCGCCAAAATTACCAACCACGCCGGACAAAGCCTGCGCCTTCACGCGGGTCAGGGTGTCTGGTTCGATCGTTCCACACTCTATCACGTCGCCGTTACGCCGGAATCAGAAACAGACTGGTTACACGGCCGGCTGGAAGTACGCGATCGTTCGTTGGCTTCCGTCATCAGTACGCTACGTGATTACACCCCCGGCATCATCCGGCTGGATCCTGCTATCGCCGATCTGCGCGTCAGCGGGAATTTCCCGCTCGATAATCTGAACTACACGCTGGATTCGCTGGCGCAAACCATGCCTATCGCAATTGTGCATACCACCGATTACTGGATACATATCCGCGCCGCCAGACCGACATAAACGGTAAGCCACAAAAAAACGCCGGGAGCGTTTTTTGACGTCACGACGTGACGGCCCGTCAGGGTGGCAACCAAGGACGGTTGCCACAAAAAAATTTCGCGCGCATGGTGACACTTTTTCTGCCTCGTTGCACATCGTTAATAGAGGTCATCATAGTTCCGTGTTCAGGACTGGATGAAACGTCCGACACCGTAAGCCAGAGCAGCAGAGGAAAATGTGCAACAGGCATCCGTGCAACACCTTTCGTTAAACGCGTGCGTCGACGCGGCTCCCGCCGCACGGCGTGACGTCGCCCCCGCACAGCCGTCGCGAAATGTGACGATGGCTGCCCCCGTTCGGGGAGAAATGGGGAAGATCGCGCTCAGCTTTCTGACGGTCGCGCTGATCCATGCGGGTGTCGCCGCGTTGCTCATCACGCGTACCACCGAATACACACCGATCAATCTGCTTAATCCGGCAGCCAGCATCAGCATTCAGGCCACGATGGTTGAAGCGCCAGAACCCGAACCGATTCCCGAGCCGTCGCCGGAACCACCCGTGCTGACATCAGAACAGGGGGAACGTGAAATTGCACCCGTCCCTGAAAAGCCCATCGTTGAGGAGCAGCAGACGCCGCCCCCGACGGTCAAAAAAGAAGTTCACCAGCCGCCGGTGAAGCCAGTAGTCAAACCGCAGCCCGTCCGACCTAAAACTATCGCCGAGCGTCAGCCTGCGGCTCGTTCTACACCGGAGCCTTCCCCCGCCGCGCCGGAAGCGACACCAGGCCCGCTGACTACCGCCAGCAAAGGCAACCTGATGCAGAACAGTCCGGGTGCACAGCCCAAGCAGGTCGCTTCCGTCGGCTGTGTCGTTCCGCAGCCTGACTACCCTCGCCGCGCCAAACGTCTCCAGCAGGAAGGCAACGTGCTGGTTCGTCTGGTCATTAGCCCAGAGGGACGCTTGATTCGGCACGACATTGCCCGCAGCAGCGGCTATGACGCCCTCGATCAGGCCGCGATTGACGCCGTAGCGCAAGCGCGCTGTACGCCTTACCGCGAAAACGGACAGGCCATTACCGTCATGACGGTTCAGCCAGTCAATTTCCGGCTGACTCATTAAGAAAGAATCCGCGTTGAAATAGCGCATCCGCCGTTTCGCCGACACGCCCGAATCAGGCTATTGCATAAGAGGTCACACATGAACACGTTAGATATCCACCATTTTTGGCAGCAGGGCGATCTTGTTACTCACTCGGTAGCCATCATTCTGCTCATCATGTCGCTGCTGTCATGGACGGTCATGCTGCTCAAAGCACGGCAGCTGTTTGCATTGAACAAGAGCGTGCAATACAGCCGCAATACCTTTTGGCAGGCGACCAGCCTGCAAGAAAGCGTCGAGAAATTTGGCAAACAGCGTTTTAATCCGTTCCGCGATCTGGTGATCGAAGGACATGCGCTGCTGAAACACCCGCACAAATTCTCTTCCACGCTGGGCGGACACGTCGATCTCAGCGACTGGCTGGTACGCGGCCTGAGCAACACGCTGGACACCAACTCAGGGAAACTGCAATCCGGCCTCGGAACGCTGGCCTCTATCGGCAGCACCGCACCGTTTATCGGCCTGTTGGGCACCGTATGGGGGATTTTTCACGCGTTGCAAACCATCAACACCATCGGCCAGCCCGATCTGGCGCAGGTGGCTGGCCCGGTCGGCGAAGCATTGATCATGACGGCATTTGGCCTGTTCGTGGCGATTCCCGCCGTATTAGGGTTCAACGCCATTAACCGCCGCAACCGTATCGTCCTGCATGCCATGAATCGCTTTGCACACGATCTCCACGCTTACCTGCTGACGGGCGCGCGCGTAGATACCAGCCTTAGCGACCTGAATAGCCCCACGCGGTATGAAGCGGCTCACCCCGTTGAACGCTCCGCCTGAAGAGGAACACCGCCATGAGTATGTCATCCCCGTTTGAAAGTCAGGAAGACGCGCTGCTTAACGACATCAACATGACACCGTTTATCGACGTCATGCTGGTGCTGCTGATCGTGTTTATGATTACCCTGCCGGTCATTAACCACACCGTTAAAGTGGAGCTGCCGCGCGCCAGCGTCGAGAAAATCAAGAAAGATCCGCAGGCCGTGGATATCGCGATTACCGCGACGGGGCAGATTAACTGGAATAAAGAAGCGGTTGATGATGCCCAACTGATTGCCAAACTCGATGCGGCCTCAGCCGACGGCACTCACCCGAATATACGGCTGTTTGCCGATCAGGCCGTCGAGTATGGCCGGGTCGCGTATGTCATGACTAACGCCCAACAGCGCGGCCTGAGCAAGATTGATTTCGTCCTGCAACCCGTCAAAACGCCCTAATATCCTCTTTTTCCCTGATGCTTACAGCCTTGTCAGCATCAGGGCACATCATCCAGAACCTATCATCTCTCCCTCATCTAGCCCCTGCGTAAAAAAGTTTCGTCGCACGGTGACGCTTTTCTTTCTTCGTTACACATCATGAGTAGAACACTGTCACGCATGGATACCGAATAATGCCTTCTCTTGATGAATCCCCCGCTCTTGCTATGCCGCAGACCGATACGCTTCAGTCTTTGGCCGGAGACGTGCTGGACTTCGCTGCCGCCAAAGGCGCGAGTCAGGCAGTCGTTAGCGTCTCGCAGGGAAACCGCCGCACGATCCGCGTCAGGAACGGAGATATTGATACGCTGACGCAAAACCAAAGTCGCTTCCTGTCCGTTACGGTCTATTTCGGCCAGCGCGCAGGCACCGTTTCTTCTACCTTGTTCAGCAAAGACGCGTTGCAGGATGCCGTTGGTGCCGCCAGCACGCTGGCAAAATACGCCGATGAAGACCCTTGTAGCGGCCTGCCGGAAACGCAGTATTTTGCCCGTGATATTTACGATCTTGCGCTGCATAACGCTGATACGCTGACGGTTGAACAAGCGCTGTCGCTGGCGCTGCGCGCCGAACAGGCCGCCAATACCGCACATGAGTATGGCTATAGCGAGAGTACGGAAATCACCTCGCAGCTGGGAGACTTTATTCTGGCAAACTCTGCCGGTTTTTCGGCAGGCTACCCTACGTCGCTGCACACGCTGTGGAGCCATACAATTGCTCGTAATGATACACAGCGCCAGCAGGGTTTTTGGCACACCACCGCCAGAGCGCCGTCGCTGCTGGCTCCGCCAGAGGCTATCGGACATACCGCTGCGCAACGTGCGGTAGCACAGTTAGGTGCGCGAAAACTCTCAACCCGCCGCTGCCCGGTCTTGTTTGATGCCCCCATGGCGCACAGCCTGATTCACCATCTGGTCAGCGCGCTGAGCGGCGCGGCGCTTTATCGCTCCACGTCATTTCTGGGGCAGTGCCTCGGTGAGGCAATCACCGCACCACATCTGAGCCTGCACGAAAACCCGTTTATTCCTGGCGCACTGGCTAGCGCCTGCTTTGATGCCGAAGGCGTCGCCGCCTCTCGCCGCCACGTCATTCACGACGGCATCGCACAAGGTTACTTTTTATCAAGCTACAGCGCACGGCGGCTAGGGTTATCTCCCACGGGACATGCGGGTGGTGCCTATAACCTGAGCGTCAGTAGCAGCCAGAACTGCCCCGATGATGACTTGCCGGCGCTGCTGCGCAGCATGCAAAAAGGGCTGCTGGTGACCACGCTGCTGGGAAGTGGGCTGAATCCGATGACGGGCGACTACTCCCAAGGCGTTGCAGGTTTTTGGGTCGAAAACGGCGAAATTCAGTATCCAGTCGAAGAGATCACGATTGCAGGCAACCTGAAAACGCTGCTCCTGAGATGCGTGGCACTCGGTGCGGATATCCACACGCAGGGCAACCTCTCCTGCGGCTCCCTATTGATTGAAGAGATGCAGATCGCTGGGCAGTAATCCTCCCACACCGCGTCATAGAAACAGGATCACCATCATGGCAATACACGCTTCCAGAGCGCCAGTCTCCCCTGCACTGTCGGTATTTTCGCTGGAAACGACGGGGATAACACACGCGCTGAACCACATCATGCAGCGTCAGGTAGACTATGCCGATCTCTATTTTCAACGCCGCCAGCAGGAAGGCTGGCAGATCGAAAACGGCATTGTGCGTCCCACCGGTTTCAGCCGCGATCAAGGTGTTGGCGTCCGTGCCATCAGCGGTGAAAAGACCGCGTTTTCCTACACTAATGACCTCCGCCCGCAGGCTATTCTGCAAGCAGCCAGCACTGTAAGAGAAATCAGCCGTCAGGGGCAAAGCGCTAGCGTGGCATTACCCGCATCGCTACCACACGGCACCACCGCGCTCTACCCATCAAACAATCCGCTACTTGCCGTCACGGAAGAACAAAAACGCCAGTTGCTGCTTTCTATCGATCGTCAGGCACGAGCACGCGACCCCCGAGTGATGCAGGTAACGGCTTACTTGAATGCCTCACATGAAACCATTCTGATCGCTCGACATGACGGTCAGCTCGCCACCGACATTCGTCCACTGGTGAATCTGGTCATCAATGTCGTCGTCGAGCAGCAGGGCCGTCGGGAAAATGGTTCTAGCGGTGGCGGGCGGCGTCTCGACTACCGATTCTTTGATGACGAGACGGTCAGCCACTGGGTCAATAAGGCTGTTGATCAGGCACTGAATAATCTAGACGCCAGTCCGGTGCCAGCAGGCACCTATAGCGTGATCCTCGGTGCTGGTTCACCCGGAATTTTGCTACACGAAGCCATCGGGCACGGACTGGAAGGCGATTTTAACCGCAAAGGCAGTTCCGCATTCTCCAGCCTATTGGGAGAGCGCGTCGCCGCACCGGGCATCACCGTCGTGGATGACGGCACGCTCGCCAACCGACGGGGTTCGTTGCATGTAGACGATGAAGGCACGCCGTCGCAGTGCACAACGTTAATCGAAGACGGCATACTACGCGGTTATTTACAGGACAGCCTCAACGCCAGACTGATGAATACCGCCCTGACGGGCAACGCACGTCGGGCGTCCTACTCCGCGCTGCCGCTGCCACGGATGACCAATACCTACATGTTAGCAGGACAGTACCCTGCCGAAGAGGTGATCGCGTCGGTCAAAAACGGGCTCTACGCCGTCGGCTTCGGCGGTGGACAGGTTGATATCAGCAGCGGGAAATATGTCTTTTCCACCACGGAAGCCTATCTGATTGAAAACGGGCGCGTCACCCGCCCCGTGAAGGGCGCGACGCTGATTGGTCACGGGCCAGAAGCACTGCTGCACGTCGCGATGGTAGGCAACGATCTGGCTTTGGATAACGGCAATATCGCGTGCACCAAAGAAGGCCAATCCCTGCCCGTCAGCGTCGGCCAGCCAACGCTTCGCATAGACAACATGACCATAGGCGGTTCGCAGTAGGCCGTTTCGTCATGGTGCATTGCCTGCTACCTACTCAATTTACTCACGATTTTCTCTGAACGGAGACACCATGTCAGATGCCATTATCACTGCCAGCGACACCTCGCTGGATGCGTTACTCACTCATAGCGACAAGCCCGTTTTGCTTGACCTGTGGGCCCCGTGGTGCCAGCCATGTAAAACATTGGCTCCTCTGCTGAACACCATTGCCGATAACACCCCCGATAACCTGACGGTGGTCAAGCTGGATGTGGAGCGATATCCGGCATTCATGCAGCGGTTTGGGGTGCGCGGCATTCCTACTCTGCTGCTGTTTAAAAACGGACAGGAGATTTCACGGCAGATCGGCGTGAAAACGCTGGCACAGCTGCGCGGCTGGCTGGAATCGCACCAGATTGCGATACAAAACACCACACAGCCGTTGGCAGCCCCCCGCGTAACGTGGGGAGCGTTCTATGGCGATGCGTCGCTACACCGTTTTCTCCACCAGCGGCTGCGTCAACATGCAGCGGATGGCGATATAGAACACGCATTCTCACCCTATTGGCAGGGCAACAAAGGCTCTGTCTCTGCCGTGCTGACGCACAGCGAGGACATTCGCATTTTTGAACGCGTCACCGGGCTACCTGCCGCTCTCGGCCTGCTGTTGGAAAAACTACCGAGCACCACACCTGCACAGGTTGACGCCCTCTTTGATGCACTCTCTCCGGGAAAAACCGTAGAAGGGGTGGCACTGCAATGGCTACAGCAATGGTTAGACGATGCGGGCAATCCGTGGTCAGACTGGCTGGCAGACAGCACTGTAGACGGGCTGCGCAAACAGTGGATTCGTGCGATTTCGCAACGGTTAGCGGGAGAAACCGTGGCAGAAAGCGAATGGACAACCCTGTATCAGCAGGCAATAAGTTGGGAAGAGAAAGCCTCCGGCGAACTCGGCCTGGAAAAAAATATTGCGGCAATACTCGCTAGCCTATCGCCGCCTCCAACCGCATCTGATGTGGATAGCTGGCGAAGCATCAGTGTCACGCTCGGATTCGCGCTGGCGCAGATCATGCAAATTAACGACGGATGGAACAGAGAAGAACGCGCAACGCCGGATAAACGCTTCCGCTGGTTTAAAGAACAAGAAGACGCCACGCCCAACAAACAGCTAACGGATGAGCAAATTACCGCGCTCCGTAAGCAATGGCTTCAGGAGAACCCGGATTTTTCCGCGAAAGAGGACGCGTTTTATCAGCGCTATCCACAGTTGTTAGAAGCGCAGAAAATCCCCTTACAGGAAACGCTGTGGGAATTGCTTCGCCATGCGCCGACCTTCAAATCACAATTGAGCTAACACCGCAGCCTGCGTCTCAGGGATAAGGCGCAGACTATATCTAATGGGCAGGACGCCCCACTGCCGTCAACACTCACAGCGTTGTGCATCGAGATCGAGCAACACGATGGTGGCCTCTTCCCGCCAGCGCTTCAGGAGCATTTTTCTGTCAGTCAACCAAGTAAACCTCAAGGTAGTTATCGCTCCAGGTTAATTTATGCTGCCTGCTTTTTTCACACTGGATTTAACGTATGTGGTAGCACCAGCCCGGAACAGCGTCAAAACAATAACCTCACTTAGGGCTGTGTCCATTTAAAGTCAGTAGGATCACTTTCACGTAAATGAACTTTATTCACAACATTCATTCTTAAATTTTATAACTCTGTGGTTTGGACGTATAGTTTCCATAAAAATATGGAAACTAAATTTATTGAACAATGTAATTCACACTTACAGGAGAATTACAATTTATCTATCAATAGATACGTCTTGTTTTTATCGCCACTTATTTCAATGCAAAGTAGAACATTTTTTAGGAAAAATTTAAGGAAACCCACAAACGCGCCCCTCTTAATACTGTAATAAAATTTATATATTGTTATAAATTTGACCTCTAAAAACGAAAAACATCAGTGTGAAATTTAATCCAAAAAAAGCAAATTACATGTAATTATAATCAAGATAAAAATAACCAATGATAATAATATCATTATATATAACTCAATTAGAAATGAAAACTTGTCAACACAAATTTGACATCCCTGGCATCAGTAATTAACAAATACCTTTCAAAAAAAATTAAATTAAATCAAATTAAATAAATTACAGACTAATCATTACTAGAGAAAATAATTGCAGCTTGTGTGCGATTATTAACATTTAACCGTCTAAATATTGACTCGAGATGGGACTTAACTGTACCTGCACTAATATTAAGTGAGCGGCTAATTTGTTTATTCGATTTCCCTGCAGCAATGAGCTCCAGAACTTCTAATTGTCGATCGCTAAGATTAGCAACCTTATTAACATCAGGCTTATTATCATCTTTATTGAAAAAAGTGCGTTCAGGAAAGCAGACCATTCCTGCAGCAGCCATTTTCAGGACTTGAATTACCATTTCAGCAGGAAGATTTTTAGGAACAATGGCCACCGCACGATGTGCCAAGTACAACTCTAACTGTTTCTTATTTACACTATTCATCATAACAACAATGTGGTTATTAGGATTAGCTAATGAAAGTTCGTCTAGTGTTGACACAAAAGTCTTTGAGTCAACATCACCATCAAGCAATAGCACAGCATCCGGCATGCTTTCTATCGCCCTCCATATGCCATATAGATCATCTGCAACTTTCATTCTTATTTCAGGCATAACCTTGTTCAATCTAAAAGACATACCCTGAATAAATATTGATAATTTATCGTCAACGATAACATTCATACATCTCTCCCGACAAACATATGTCTATTGAATTAAATCCACATTTAGCTTAACTACCTTAAAGAGTATTAACGATAATGGAGAATCATAAAACGACATTCAGCATATGACATTCGGCATATAGACAACGACAAAAAAAAATTATATTTTGTACGTTTCATCTCCCATTAATTCATTTTTACTATCTATAGGACAATATTAAAAATATAACCATCAATCCAATTTAACCGTGTGGACCAAGGGATGCCCTCAGTTATATAATCTTCTGATTAGATATGGATACAGGCTCATTTCACTATCGAAAGATAATTTTGGGTAGTGTTCTCATAACAGATAACAATCCGCAGCATTTTAAAAAAATCAAAACATACTTCGGAAATATTGCGAAATTTGGATGATTCCATATCAATTTGACATTTCTTACGCCCCCCCCCCCTCTTTCACATTGATTTCATAAGACATAGTGAATTTCACTCGTTGCTTTTTTAACACATTGCGCAAAATATTGGAGGAAACGCCTTGTCCGTAAGCCCCGCCCCCCCAGCGCTTGCGATAGCCACAGTTACGGATTCCACCAATACCTCCCGAACCGTTTACCAGCCCAATATCTCATTAATGGCCTTCTGCAATTACACACAAGGACGACGAATTTTTTGCAAGTATGCATGAGAAGCAAGAGCGACATCAGTACCTGTTAGGATCAGAAAACCTGTAGGTAAAAACATTATTCATATGAAAAACAACAACATTATTACAAAAAAATCTATCAAAAAACAGCCTGGGCCTATTTACTCCCTAATGTCAGTCAAATGGCGGATGTTTTTTTTATCCACTACCTCTAAATTAATTGATGCCCACAACGTACCTTCATCATAAAAAAATAAAAATGTAATGCATCAATTCATAATTATTTTTATAAATCAATAAAATAGCCACAAAAATATGATCGAAATCACATTATGGAGAAGATGATACTTGACGGCATTTACATGATCTTACGTATGTTATGCATTGATTGATAAAAAATTGACAAGGCTAAAGCTAACTAAGAATCACGATCCGATCAGAAAATAAAATTTAGGATATGTTCACCTGATAGAATTATCCAAAGATATCTTAAAAAACACTATATCTGGGTATAGAAAAAATATTCATAAAAAATTACAGGCGAACATCTATATTATTGTAATAAAAACTTGCTATCAGAATTTTTACACATTATTTTCAAAACTATAAATCACGGTTCTCTTTAAAAACCTAACACTTTAAATTTAAAAAAACATAAAATAATTGCAGAAAAATGGAAACGAAGAAAAATATTCATAACAAATAAATTTCGATAAAAAAATAAATTATATAAAACAAACCAACGCTACCAATCGGAATCAATTACATGTCAAACTTCATTTAAATTAAGAAATAAAAAAGGATAAAAAATGGATTCCACCGTAACATTAGACACTTATAATTTTATTATTAGTGAACTACTGGCAGCTATTTCAGGTTTATTTGGGGGGCTGAGCATTGCTTTTTTTTGGCAACCAAAGAAATTATATAGGTATGGAACATTTATTGCGGGCGTTATTATATGCTGTATAAGCATTACAGCCACTCTTGCACTTGTAGGTATGACTGCAAAAATTCTCCGTATGAACGCCAGTGATGTAGATACAGCAATGGGGTTAGGCTACCTCGTTGGAGCAATAAGCGTCGGCCTCATCGCTTTTTTAGCTAATTTTTTCAGCCATCGAGAAAACAAAGACATTCTAGACGTTGCAAGTGAATTGAAACAAGTAACGAAAGGAAACCTATCTAATAATCATTCATCTGATAATTCACCGACTGATCCACCAAAGGAGGAAAACTAACATGGGTATAGAATGGTGGGGGTTTTTAACGCTAACACTGATCGACGTAATCATTTCTTTTTTTATTTTTACAGGAGCACTAAATAGGAGCGTATATACATTATCAGGATGGTATAAAGTTGGGTTAATTGCAATTGCATTTGGTTCTCTTTCTCAGGCAGCACTTAACCTTCCATTTTTGATACTCGGAAAGAGAATTTTTTCCAATACACTGCCATTCTGGATTTTGAAAGACATTGGCATCTTTATTATCGCATTTTTATATATTATTAATTCGAGAAAAAAAGGAAAAATGATAGAAAAAAATTAAAGAAAACCCTACTTATTATTCTACAGTTAAATATTATAACATCCATTGATGCCAGCGATAGCAACCTCTTTATTATAGTGATGTAGAGCGCTGGTGGTTTCTTCACGCCAGCGTTTTAAGAGTACTTTCCTACCAGTCAGCCCCAGCGTCGTGGCTATCTGCTCGCTTTCACCCGGCTTTTCCGCCAGCAGGCGTAACGCAGGCAGTGGCAATGCAGTGTGACTCAACAGGCGGCAAAGCGCAGCGAAGCTGGCCTCCATCGGCCGATGCGCAAACGCAAACCCCGCCAGCTCACGCCAGTCGTCTTCATCCAACTCGGTATTTTCTGTCTGCGGCAGCGCAAGGTTCAGCGGAATCAGGCGCTGTAACCAATACCAGTCACGCGCCAATTGCCGGCTTCCCTGCTCCGCCAGTCTATGTCCCGCTTCACTCAGCGGCAGTATCGCCATCGCACTGTAACAGCCGCTGCTGGCTTCAAGATGGCTACCGATACGCACCAGTTGAAACCCACACGACTGCCAGAATGCCCATAGCTCTGGCTGATAGCCGAAGCTAACCGACAGGTAATCCAGCGCCTGTCGCTGTGCCTCACACATCTGTTCAGCAATTAACGCGCGACCAATCCCCTGTCGGCGATATGACGATGCCACCGCAATCCGGCTCACGCGGCGAGCACGTAGCGTTGGTGCATACCATAGCCCGGCGTGTGCCGCCAGCGACTGCGCCACCAGATTACCACGCGGGCGTCGCCGTCCGGCCCACACCTCATGTGCCAGTGAGGCAGACAGTCCACCCTCCTCCACCAGCCACAGTACACCACCAATCTCGCCCGCCATCTGTGCGCTGGCAATATGCATGCCCGGCGCATCCATCAGACGGCGCAAATCCAGCGGCGAGGTACGGTAATGCGCACTGCACAAAAGCGCGTAGCACCACGTCAGGCGGTCAGGATGTGTCAGCCAGTCGTCAGCGCGTTCGATTCGACTTTCCAACGCAGAAGAGGGAATAGGCCGATCGGGCTGTTGCGGGGAATGAAACGCTTCGGGCTCGCTGAATAGCAGCGCCTTATCCAACACCCGCTCCAGCGGATCGTTAACGGCCCAGCGCAAAGGTTCGTCCAGCGTAAATGCCCGCCACTGCGGCAGCGTCGCACAAAATTTGAGAAGAAATCCCCGTCCAGTGCCTTCATACCCTTGCACCGTCGTGGTCATCAGAATACGGGAAAAATACGGTAACAGCGCGGAGAGCACGGAAGACGGGATCGCCGCCGCTTCATCAATTAACAACCAGTCGACACGGGGTGCACCGTGAAGGCGGCAGTGTTCCAGCAGCGCATCCGGTGCCCAGAATGGCACATCGGCACGCGCATGCTGTTGCAGGATATCCGCCGCCGCGCGGGAAGGTGCGGTGATCCAGCAGGCACCGAGACTCCGCTGCGTCAGCATTCCCGCCAGCGCCGATTTCCCTCGTCCGCGCGGGGCGGTAATCACCAATACGCCGGACTCGATGGCGTTCAGTTCATGCAAAATATGCTGCTGTTGCGCGGTCGGTTCACCGCTAGCTGGCTGCCAGTCCGATCGCGCGGCCAATGGCCGAATCACGAATGCCTGATCCTGCTGCCAGAGAACGACGTCCTCATCGGCCAACAGCTGGCGCTGGAAATGTTGAATAAAGTGCGGGGTAGCAATCGGCTGTTCTTGTTCGCTCCAGCGCAGGCTGTCTTGATCTGGCTGTGTCGGCCATGCCTGCCACGACGGCACCAGCATAATCAGCCAGCTACCGGCCTGTAGCGTGCCTGACAGCATCGCCAGCGCTTCGACATCCACGCCGCTACGTGCATCAAACACCGCGTGAAGAAACTCCCGCCCCAGCAGCGTCCGCACTCGACTGGCTGGCAGTGCGGTGACGGAATCAGGCGCGTGTTCGCTAACCCACAGCCAGCCGCCGGACAATTGACCACTGAGCGCCAACGCCCGTTCTTCACACCAGTTCGCTTCACCACTCAGCACCAGCAATCGCCGGACACCATAGCGCTGCTGCTGGCGTTGGCTGTGGAGAAAATCACGCAACATCATCACACGCGCCGAATCAATCAGGTCTTGCCGATCAGCAGAGAAAGTAGCCCTGCGGCGATCAGCGGACCAACCGGAACGCCACGAAACAGCGCCACGCCCATGACCGTTCCCACCAACAGCCCGGCCACAACGGAGGGCTGATTGCTCATCAGCGACACGCCGCGTCCACCGAGCCAGGACACGGCAACACCAATGAGGATCGCCAGCAGGGATTTCCAGTGCAGGAAGGAATGCATCACTTCGCTGGCGGTAATTTTTCCGCTGGCAATCGGTGCCATCACACCAATCGTCAGAATGACGATACCGATGCTCAGGCCGTATTTTTCCACCCACGGGAAATAGCTATTCAAAGGCGTGATGCGTATCGCCAGCAAAACCAGAATCGCCAGTGTGACGGTCATGTTGTGGCTGATGATACCCAGCCCCGCCAGGACGAGCAGAATTAACAATGTCGGATCGAAGTAAGCCATGGATGCGAGTCTGTAGAGAGTAGTCAGGTTGCGCGTTAAGCAAACCGCGATGATAGCATTAATCGGCGTCAAGGGCAGGAATCGAAATAAGAGGTAGGTCAGCAAACCATTCAGCCAGAGACGAGAAGAGAAAGGCTGTTGTTCGAGAGAAAAATAGATAAAACATTCAGGCCGTCAGCCTATCGCCGACTGGCGACCTGAACGTAAACGATTGCGCAATTAGTCTAATTTTACACCGATACGGTGCGCAACTTCTTCATACGCTTCAATCAAGCCACCGAGGCTCTGACGGAAACGGTCTTTGTCCATTTTGTTCAGCGTTTCTTTGTCCCACAGGCGGCTGCCGTCTGGTGAGAACTCATCACCCAGCACAACTTCCCCTTTGAACAGACCAAACTCCAGCTTGAAATCGACCAGAATCAGCCCAGCGTCGCCAAACAGTTTGCTCAGCACGTCGTTCGCCTTGTAGCTCAGCTCTTTCATGCGAGCCAGATTCTCTTCATTCACCCAGCCGAACGTCTTGCAGTAAGATTCGTTCACCATCGGGTCATGCATTTCATCGTTTTTCAGGAACAGATCGAACAACGGCGGGTTCAGCTCGATGCCTTCTTCGATACCCAGACGTTTTACCAGCGATCCCGCCGCACGGTTGCGCACGACACACTCGACCGGCACCATCTCCAGCTTTTTCACCAGCACTTCATTGTCAGACAGCAGGCTCACCATTTGGGTTGGGATTCCTGCTTCTTCCAGTTTGCTCATGATGAAATGGTTGAATTTGTTATTCACCATTCCTTTACGGTCAAACTGTTCAATGCGTGCACCGTCTCCTGCTGATGTATCATTGCGGAACTCCAGCACCAGTAGATCGGGATCTTCGGTGGTGTAGACGGTTTTCGCCTTTCCACGATACAGCTCAGCTAGCTTTTGCATCTTTAATTACTCCACACAGTGAGGGTCAACAAGTACGACCCGATATTTAACGCTTCCCCGAACGGTTGCCGATAGCGCCCGTCAATTCGGGTAGAGATTGTTGAATGAAGAAGGGCCGGATAATCCGACCCTTGGTTTATGCGTTATTTACTGAATGCCGCCTGGAATACGGCCACCAGCGCATCGTTCTGAGACTGGGTTAGCGTATGCCCTTTGGAATCGATAAATTGCAGACTGCTGCGGTTATCTAAATCGCCGACCTGCAATTTGTAATCGCCGTTAGGCAGTTCAGGATTTTTCGCACCCAGGTCATCCCAGGTTCCGCCGCTCGGCGCTCTATACTTGACAGAAACCGAACCCTGCGGACGGCTGCGATCGCTAACTTCCATTCCGATTTTACTCAGCGCGGTTGGCAGACGATCCCACACAACGGTATACGGGCCGCGCACAATCAGCAGTGGCAAGCCTGTGTCATCTGCTCCGCTCTGCACATCCAGCGAACCGATGGTGCGGTTTGCCAGTGCGTTTTCGCGAACAGTTGCCTGAGCATCCAGATCATTACTGAGTGCATTCAGCATCAGACCAGTGTAGCGCTGAGCCTGATCGCTCGTCGTCACTGGCTGACCATTCAGCTGTAATCCCAGCAGTTTCACAATCAGAGCAACCTGATAACCCTGCTGCTGCACGGAAATCTGATAACGCCCCTGATACGGTACGTTTTCATCTTCACGCGGCCATGAGATCCAGTCGGTCGTCAGCGTTTGGCTGGCATCCTGACGGCTGGCAATCGTGTATGCTTTATCTTGCAGCACGCGGATAACCTGCGACCAGAGCTGGCTGTTTTGCGCGCTGTTTTCTAACAACAGCGTTGCCGTATCTCCTGAGATCTGGGTACGGGAACCATTCAACAAAGCCAATGGCTGCACAGGAGGACGAATATCCAGCGCCTTGCCAACCGCGCCATTCAGGATCACTGGCGGTATATCATAATCCCCGTTCTGCACCGGTAAAATCATCCCGGCAGGCGTATTCAGTGCATGTAGCTCCGGTGCCTTCAGATAGGATTCATCGCCACTGACCTGACGCTTATAGCGCTGATCGCTGGAACAAGCCGCAAGCAACATCATGAGTGATATGCCAACGACTTTCGCCACCATCGACTTTTGTAATGAATAACTCATTAAATCTCCCTAACGATTACAGCAAACCCGCTTGCTTAAGTGCTTGCCCCATCACCGTGCAGCCGGAATCGGTCAGCGGTGTCATCGGCAGGCGCAGCGTATCGGTCGCCATGAGTCCCAATTCCTTACAGGCCCACTTCACCGGAATAGGATTGGGTTCAACAAATAATTTCTGATGCAGTGGCATCAGGCGCTGATTTAAACGGCGCGCTTCGACAAAATTGCCCTGCACCGCCAGCTTGCAAAGTTCCGCCATTTCGCGTGCAGCAATGTTCGCCGTCACGGAAATCACACCGTTACCGCCGAGTTGCATAAAGTCCAGACCGCTAGCGTCATCGCCGCTCAGCAAAATGAAGTCTTCACTAACCAGCTCTTGGATCTGGCTTACCCGACTTAAGTTCCCCGTCGCTTCTTTAATTGCGACAATATTTTTCACTTCGGACAAACGGGCAACGGTTTCCGGCAGCATGTCACAGCCGGTGCGGGAAGGTACGTTATACAGGATTTGCGGCAGATCGGTATGCTCGGCAATCGCTTTGAAGTGCTGGTACAGGCCTTCCTGCGTCGGTTTATTGTAGTACGGCGTGACCGTCAGGCAGCCAACAACACCGGTGCCATGAAAGCGTTTGGTCAGTGAAACGCCTTCAGCGGTAGCATTCGCACCGGTTCCAGCGATGATAGGAATACGTCCGTCGCTCAGTTCCAGCGTCATCAGCACGACATCGCCATGCTCGTCGTGGCTCAGCGTGGCGGATTCCCCCGTCGTGCCGACAGAGACAATCGCCGATGTACCGCTAGCGACATGATAATCAATCAGTTTTTTCAAGCTCGCCCGATCGACGGCGCCTTTGGCGTCCATCGGCGTAACTAGCGCAACAATACTTCCCGTAAACATTGGCCATCCCCTCCACAAACAAGTGCTTCATGGTACTTTTGACTTCTATGCAAAAGCAAGCGGACAAGGGCGTTGTAGGTGCTTGACGCAGGTTTTTTTATGACGCAGTAAACGAAATTAAAAATGCTTCTGACGTTTTGGGGAAATAGGCTGACAAGGATAGCTAAAAGTGCTCCCGTTTTTTACGGCGGGCTATCCCTGCCCGCCGCCCTTCGGGCCGCCGCAAGCGGCGTTAAAAATTGCTCCGGGCAATTTTTTATGTTTACCATGTGATTAATGGGAAAAAAGACAGGAAGCATGATGTTGCCAAGCTCACAAGAACACTATCTGGTTATTACCGCGCTGGGAGTTGATCGTCCCGGTATTGTCAATGCGATTACCCGCCACGTCAGTAGCTGTGGCTGTAACATCGAAGATAGCCGTCTTGCCATGCTGGGCAAAGAGTTCACCTTCATTATGCTGCTGTCCGGCAGTTGGAACGCGATAACGCTGATTGAATCGACCCTGCCGCTGAAAGGCGCAGAGATGGATTTGCTGATCGTGATGAAACGAACGGAGTCACAGGCCAGCCAGCCAACGCCCTCAACCGTCTGGGTGAAGGTTGACGTTGCCGACTCCCCTCACATCATTGAACGTTTTACCGATTTGTTCGATTCTCACCAGTTAAACATTGCTGAGCTGGTTTCAAAAACCCAGCCCGCCGAGGGTGACAAGCCGCCGCAGCTGTATATTCAGATTGCCGCACATAGCGCTGCCACGCTTGATAGCTCAATTATTGAGCCAGCCTTTCATCAGCTATGTACAGAATTGCACGCACAAGGCAGTATTAGCGTCGTTAACTATGCCCAATAGTATTTGTGCCCAATAGCATAACGCTGCCATTATTATTGCAAATAGAATGGGTATATCCACAGCATGAAGAGAAACAAGACGGAGAGTCGTGATGAACACACTGAAAGCCGGTGATATTGCACCGAAATTTAGCTTGCCCGACCAAGATGGCGAACAAGTAAATTTAACCGACTTCCAGGGACAGAAAGTGTTGGTGTATTTCTACCCTAAAGCAATGACGCCAGGATGCACCGTTCAGGCCTGCGGCCTGCGCGATAATATGGATGATTTGAAAAAATATGGCGTTGAAGTTCTCGGTATTAGCACGGACAAATCAGAAAAACTGTCCCGCTTCGTCGAGAAAGAAGTCTTAAATTTCACGCTACTTTCTGATGAAGATCATCAGGTTTCAGAAGGATTTGGCGTTTGGGGAGAAAAAACCTTCATGGGGAAAACCTATGACGGTATTCATCGCATCAGCTTCCTGATCGACGAAAACGGCAAGGTAGAGAAGGTTTTTGACGACTTCAAAACCAGCAACCACCACGACATCGTTCTCGATTATCTGAAAAACGCCTGATTCGCGGTCTTTAGCTCGTCCACCGGCACCGTCATACGTGCCGGTTTTCCCTGTTATTCTCCCTCTTCATCACGTTTTTCCATTTGGTCGTTTTCATTCCACCCTCATCTCTGCAATTTTGCTCACCGTAAGCCATATTATTGATGCACAATAGCCATGCTCATATCGCTAAGAGGTGAACCGCGCAGATGATAAAAAAAGCAGCTCGCAATACACAAATCAGCCGTATTGTGATTCAAGGATATAAATCTATTGCCGCCTGTGATGTGGAAATGCGCACGTTGAACATTCTGATCGGGGCTAATGGTGCCGGAAAGTCCAACTTCATGGGATTTTTTCGTCTGGTAACGAACCTACTCGCTGAGCGCTTACAACTTTTTGTTGGCAAAAGTGGTGGGCCTGATGCGCTACTTCACTTTGGGCGTAAAAATAGCCCTTATTTGGAAGGAAATGTCTTCTTTACAGACACAAACTACCATTTCTCTTTGGTGCCGACGAACGATAACCGGATGATGTTTCAATCTGAAGATATATTCCAACAACATGGGCCCGTGATGACCAGTGGTCATTTTGAATCACAGCATAAGACATACCGTTCTTACAATGGCTCAAACAAACTTGATGATATACTTCCTCTGTTAGAAACAGTGGAGGTTTATCATTTAAATGACACGAGTGAAAGCGCCAGGGTTAAACAAATCCACCGTATTAACGATAATGACTATTTGCGGGAAGACGGTGCAAATTTGGCCGCGTTTCTATTCCGGCTACAAAAAAATCATATCGCGCACTATCAACGTATCGTTAAAACGATCCAGATGGTTGCCCCTTTTTTTGGTGATTTTTATCTCCGGGCAACGCCAGATAATCCCGATAGTATTCAGCTCGAATGGGTTGAAAAAGCTCAGGATATCCCGTTTAAAGCCCATGAACTTTCTGATGGCACATTACGTTTCATTCTATTGGCGACCGTGTTGCTCCAGCCTGAGAGTTATATGCCCAGCACCATCATTATTGATGAACCAGAATTAGGTCTACACCCCTATGCCATCAGCGTACTTGCAGCCCTTATCCGAAGTGCCAGTGAACAGCGCCAGCTTATTGTTTCAACACAATCTGTAGAATTAGTGAATGAATTTGAGGCCAAAGATCTGATTGTCGTCGATAAACATCTTGGTGCATCCACGTTTAAACGTTTAGATCAGGACACACTGCAAGACTGGCTGGAAGATTACAGTCTGGGAGAACTGTGGAAGAAAAACATACTTGGCGGGAGGCCACAACGATAATCATGACGAGGATTAATGTTTTTGTTGAAGGACAAACGGAAGAAACATTTGTTCGCGATACGTTGGCCCCCTATTTTGTGCGGCAAGGTATTTACCTTAATGCGATTCTGGCACAAACCAGCCGGGGACATAAAGGTGGAATTGTCAGCTATGGAAAAGTGAAACATCAAATTACCAAACTTTGTCAGCAAGATAAGAAAGCCTGGGTGACAACATTAATTGATTATTATGGTTTACCAACTGACTTCCCTTTGCTTGCACAGGGAAAATCAACTAATGGCGATATTTACTCATGGATTTCGAATTTAGAAAACGCCTTTCATGATGATGTCGCTCAACCTAATTTTATCGCCAATTTTTTATTGCATGAATTTGAAGCGTTGCTATTTTGCGAACCAGAAAAATTCGCAGACTGGCTTGAGGACAAAAGACGGGTGACAGAACTTAATAATGTTAAACTCGCTTTTGATTCTCCTGAATGCATTAACAATAGCCCACAAACGGCTCCGTCAAAACGTATTCTTGCGGCAATACCGGAATATCAAAAGACGCTACATGGGCCACTGATTGCTGCTGATATCGGGTTGGATACGATTCGTCGGCAATGTCCTCACTTTGAAGGCTGGCTACAGCGTCTGGAAGCATTGAAACCGCTTCAGTCCTGATGAATTTATCTCTGTAAGATGAAATTTCTTCCATGCTGATTTCCACCTTCACCACGTTTTTCCCGCTCGGGCATTTCTTTGTCTGCCATCGCTGGCTAAGATAGTCAGCAGAATACTTTCACGTTAGCTGTTGATAAGGTTATCTTCCGTTATGTCTATTCGGTTAAGAAAAACGGTCATGTCCGTCCTGTTTGGGACATTACTGGCTGGCAACCTGCTTCCTGCTCAGGCCGACACGCAGGATCGGCTGCCGGATATCGGCACCACCGCAGGCGGTACGCTCAGTATCAATCAGGAGCTGGCGATGGGCGATTTTTACGTCCGCCAGCTGCGGGCAGGTGCACCGCTTATCAACGACCCACTGTTATCCAATTATATTAATCAGCTCGGCAACAGATTGGTCAAACAGGCTGATTCGGTGCGTACGCCGTTCCATTTTTACCTGATCCGTAATGACGACATCAACGCCTTCGCCTTCTTCGGCGGCAACGTGGTGCTGCATTCCGCGCTGTTCCGCTATGCCGACAGCGAAAGCGAGCTGGCCTCGGTGCTAGCGCATGAAATCTCTCACGTTACCCAGCGCCATCTGGCGCGCAGCATGGAATCACAGCAGCGTAGCGCCCCGCTTACCTGGGTCGGCGCGCTCGGCTCTATTCTGCTGGCGATGGCCAACCCACAGTTGGGGATGGCGGCGCTCAGCGGTACGCTGGCGGGCGCGCAGCAGGGTATGATTACGTTCACGCAGTCAAATGAACAGGAAGCAGATCGCATCGGCATTCAGGTATTGCAGCGCGCGGGCTTTGATCCACAGGCCATGCCGAATTTCCTACAGAAGCTGGCCGATCAATCACGCTATGCGTCCAGACCGCCGGAAATGTTGCTGACTCACCCCTTGCCGGAAAGCCGCCTGTCCGATGCACGTAACCGCGCTAACCAGATGCGTTCAACGCCAGTACAGTCCTCTCAGGATTTCCTGTTCGCCAAAATACGCACCTTTGGCATGTATGGTTCACCGGAGCGTCCGCTGAGCAACGATCTGCTGGAGCAATGGGAAAAAGGCAACGTGCGGGAGCAGCTAGCTGCGAAGTATGGCCGCGCGATACAGCTTTATCAGGCAAAGAAGTACGATGAAGCACGTAATGTGCTGCAACCGCTGCTAAGCAGCGCGCCTGAAAATCCGTGGTTTCTGGATATGATGACCGACATCGATTTGGGACAAAACCGCGCGACGCAGGCTATCGCCCGCTTACAAAACGTGCCCGGAATGCAGGCGAACCCGGTACTTCAGCTTAATCTGGCGAATGCTTATGTGGAAGGGAAACAACCTGCTGCTGCCAGCAAAATACTGTATCGCTACACCTACGCACACCCTGACGATTCGAACGGCTGGGATCTGCTGGCACAAGCCGCTGCTGCACAAGGACAGCGGGCAGAAGAACTGGCCGCACGAGCGGAGAGTCTGGCGCTCAGCGGCCAGCTCGATCAATCTATTCGGTTACTGAGCAACGCAAGTTCACTGGTCAAATTGGGGAGTCTGGAACAGGCGCGTTACGACGCCCGTATCGACCAGCTCCGCCAGTTGCAGCAGCGCTTCCGCCAGTACCAGAAATCCTGATAAGGAGCATGACGATGACACCGTCTCCAACCAAAACATCCGTGACGATTTACCACAACCCGCGCTGCTCCAAGAGCCGTGAAACGCTGGCGCTGTTGCAAGAACACAATATTACGCCTGACGTCGTGCTCTATCTCGACACGCCGCCCGATGCCGCAACGCTGTCTCAGTTGATCAAGCAGTTGGGCTTTACTAGCGCACGCGAATTGATGAGAACCAAAGAAGAGATTTATCAGCAGTTGGGGCTGTCCGACGCCGCACTAACGGACGCGCAGCTGATTCAGGCGATGATCGATAATCCGAAGCTCATCGAGCGCCCCATCGTCGTGGCACAAGGTCAGGCTCGAATCGGCCGTCCGCCAGAGCAGGTGCTGGAAATACTGTAGCCAGAAGTGATCCTCAACGACGATCGTCAATTACAGTCCGAGGATCTCTTTCACAAAAGGAATGGTCAGCTTGCGCTGGGCGGTGATGGAAGCGTGGTCAAGCTGATCGAGCGTCATAAATAACGTGCGCATTTCTCGATCCAGACGCTTAAGCAGAAAACGGCTGACGTCTTCCGGCAATTCGAACCCGCGCAGTCTGGCACGCAGCTGTAGCGCTTCCCCTTTTTCGTCATCCGACAGCGGCTGTAGCTTGTAGATTTGTCCCCAATCGAGACGAGAAGCCAGATCGGGCAGACGTAAATTCAGCTGACGCGGTGGACGATCGCCGGTAATCAACAGCCGAGCACGCCCTGTTTCCTGAATGCGGTTATACAGATTAAACACCGCCATTTCCCACTCTTCATCGCCCGCGATAGATTCAATGTTATCGATGCACACCAGCGCCAGTTGCTCCATCCCTTCCAGCACATCCGGCACAAAGTAGGCACGTTTATCCAGCGGCACATAGCCCACCGCACGTTCCTGACGCGACAGTTCGGCGCAGGCAGCATGCAGCAGATGGCTGCGTCCGCCCCCTTCTCGTGACCAGAAATAGATATAGCTACCATGCTCCTGATACAAAGCATTATTGACGGCGGCAAGAAGAGACGCGTTTTCACCCGAATAGAAACTGGCAAATGTTTCGTCATCGGGTAAGTAGAGTGGCAATGAAAGCTGTGCCGGCGTGTTCAGAATCACCTCAAGCAAAACGGGCAGGAAACGGATCGAGTTTATCACAGAAACCGAGCCCTGTTGAGGACGCGATATGCACGGCCTCAACAGGGGGAATGATGCGGCTATGAACGCGCGTCGTTCTCTTCCGGCGCATCAAGGATCTCTTCCTCTTTGCGGAACAGGCTGATGACCTTAAACACCAGGCTCATGCCGATACCAACAACCGTCGCCAGCGCCATACCTTTCAGCTCAGTTGCCCCCAGATGCACTTTCGCGCCGCTGACGCCGATGATCAGAATCACGGAAGTCAGGATCAGATTTTGCGCTTTGTTGTAATCCACTTTGGATTCAATCAGTACACGAATACCAGATGCACCGATTACGCCGTACAACAGTAACGACACGCCGCCCATGACCGGAACCGGAACCGCCTGAATCGCCGCCGCCAGTTTTCCCACGCAGGAGAGCAGGATCGCGAGGATCGCCGCGCCACCGATAACCCAAGTGCTGTACACTTTGGTTATCGCCAGCACGCCGATATTTTCGCCGTAGGTCGTGTTCGGCGTAGAACCAAAGAAACCAGACAGCACGGTAGAAATCCCGTTGGCGAACATGGAGCGGTGCAGCCCCGGATCACGCATCAAGTCTTTCTTCACGATATTCGCCGTCACCACCAAGTGACCAATGTGCTCCGCAATCACCACTAGCGCCGCAGGCAGAATCGCCAGAATGGCAAACCACTCAAAGCGTGGCGTATAGAATGTTGGCATCGCGAACCAGTGCGCTTCACGAATCGGGGTCAAGTCAACCACACCCAGCACGAACGACAGCGCATAGCCTGCCAGTACCCCGATCAGAATCGGAATGATCGCCAGGAAACCGCGAAACAGCACCGAACCCAGAATAGTGATCGCCAGCGTCGCCAGTGAAATAGTCACGGCGGTAGAATCGACAGAAGCGCCATCGGCAGGCAGCAACCCGGCCATTCCTGCCGCGACACCCGCCAGTTCAAGGCCGATAACGGCGACAATCGCCCCCATCGCCGCAGGCGGGAACAGCACATTCAACCAGCCGGTGCCCGCTTTCTTAACAATCAGCGCCACCAGACAGAACAACACGCCGCACATAATGAAGCCCCCCAGCGCAACTTCATACCCCAGCGGCAACAGCAGTAAAACTGGGGAAATAAACGCGAAGCTCGATCCCAAATATGCCGGAATTTTGCCCTTACAAATGAATAAATAAAGCAGCGTACCCACACCATTGAATAACAGTACGGTGGCCGGATTGATCTTGAACAGAATGGGTACCAGAACGGTAGCGCCAAACATCGCGAACAGATGCTGGAAACTCAACGGGATGGTTTGTAACAAGGGTGGTCGTTCACTTACCCCGATGGCGCGACGAGTCATCTTCAATATCCTCTGTAGTGTTGTTATCTAGTGTTGCTATTTATGTGTGCAGGTATACCCGCACCTCTTATGGCAGCCAGACTTATCCCGCACGACAAATCGGTTCTAACCGATTTGAACAGCGCTAGCGCTGGCCCGAAGGGTGAGCTTCATTTATGAGGCCCATTAATCCCAGGAGCTTACTCAGGTAAGTGACTGGGGGTGAGTAAGGACAAATTGGCTAAGCCAATTTGAACGCCGTTTACGGCGGCCCTTCAGGGCGAGGCTCAGAGATGAGCCGAGTATTGCCAACGCACAAGCAGCTTGAAGTATGACGGGTATCATTTGCGCCAAAAAAAAGCCGACTATCAAGTCGGCTTACCTGTTATTTGGTACCAAATATTTTATCGCCCGCATCACCAAGGCCCGGCATGATGTAACCCTGCTCGTTGAGGCCTTTATCGATGGATGCCGTGTAAAGCTCGACATCCGGGTGGGCTTTTTCCAGTGCGGCAATCCCTTCTGGCGCCGCGACCAACACCAGCACCTTAATGCTGTGACAACCCGCTTTTTTCAGCAGATCGATCGTCGCGATCATTGAACCACCGGTTGCCAGCATGGGGTCAACCACCAGCGCCATGCGCTCTTCGATATTGGAAACCAGCTTCTGGAAATAAGGAACAGGCTCCAGCGTCTCTTCATCACGGTAGATGCCGACAACGCTGATACGCGCGCTAGGCACATTTTCCAGCACGCCGTCCATCATCCCCAATCCTGCACGCAGAATCGGTACGACGGTAATTTTCTTGCCTTTGATCTGATCGACTTCAACCGGACCGCACCAGCCATCAATGGTGACTTTTTCGGTTGCCAGGTCAGCCGTCGCTTCGTAAGTCAGCAAACTTCCCACTTCGGAAGCCAGCTCACGAAAACGCTTCGTACTAATATCGTTCTCACGCATCAAACCTAGTTTGTGTTTGACGAGTGGGTGTTTCACCTCGACGATCTTCATCATTATCTCCCCATCGGCTAGTGGACGGACAAAAACGCCAAGCGCGTTTTAAACACCGCTTGCGGCGGCCCGCAGGGCGGCGGGCACGAGAGCCCGTCATAAAAAAAATCGCGGGATTATACCGCCTTTTTTACTTAGCGCCATATGATTAAGCCTGATCCAGATCAACCGAGGAGAGAAATTGTGGCCATTAACGAAAAATAACCAGCCGATGACTCATCACTCGCAAACGATTGCCTACACTGTTAGAATTAGCGCGTACCATTTTTACCACAGTATGTTTTCTAAATACCGTGTTTTCTGAATACGACCCGTAACCTTCGTGGGGACTCAGCAGTGACCGACAAAACCTCTCTCAGCTATAAAGACGCAGGCGTGGATATCGATGCGGGTAATGCATTGGTAGACCGTATCAAAGGTGTAGTGAAACAGACCCGTCGCCCGGAAGTTATGGGTGGATTGGGTGGTTTCGGTGCCTTGTGCGCCTTACCGCAAAAATACCGCGAACCGATTCTGGTTTCCGGCACTGACGGAGTCGGCACCAAGCTGCGCCTGGCGATGGACCTGAAACGCCACGATACTATTGGTATCGATCTGGTTGCGATGTGCGTGAACGATTTGGTCGTTCAGGGCGCTGAGCCGCTGTTCTTCCTCGACTATTACGCCACGGGCAAGCTGGATGTCGACACCGCTGCCAGCGTCATTACTGGTATCGCGGAAGGCTGTAAGCAATCAGGCTGTGCGCTGGTCGGTGGCGAAACCGCCGAAATGCCGGGTATGTATCACGGCGAAGACTACGACGTTGCTGGCTTCTGCGTCGGTGTGGTAGAAAAATCAGAAATCATTGACGGAAGCAAAGTTCAGCACGGCGATGTTCTGGTTGCCCTCGCTTCTAGCGGCCCGCACTCAAACGGCTATTCGCTGGTGCGCAAAGTGCTTGAAGTCAGTAAGACCGATCCAGAGCAGTTCGAGCTGGAAGGCAAATCGCTGGCCGATCACCTGCTGGCTCCGACCAAAATCTACGTGAAGTCCATACTTTCCCTGATTGAAAAAGTCGATGTCCACGCAATTTCTCACCTGACCGGCGGCGGCTTCTGGGAAAATATTCCACGCGTGCTGCCAGAAGGTATGCAGGCGACGATCGACGAATCCAGCTGGCAATGGCCTGCTGTTTTCAACTGGCTGCAACAGGCTGGTAATGTCAGCCGCCACGAAATGTATCGTACTTTCAACTGCGGTGTTGGTATGATCATCGCACTGCCAGCCGAACAGGTAGACGAGGCCGTTGCATTACTCAACAGCAGCGGCGAAAACGCATGGAAAATCGGCGTCATTACTCAAACCGATGCCGGAGACGCAGTGGTTATTAACTGATGAAAAACATCGTTGTGCTGATTTCAGGTCATGGAAGCAACTTACAGGCGTTAATTGACGCCTGTAAGAACGGACGCCTTAAAGGAAAGATCGTCGCCGTATTCAGTAATAATGCGGAGGCTTACGGGCTAGAACGCGCACAGAATGCGAATATTCCTACGTGCGTCCTGAACCCTGAAGACTTTGCCGACCGTGCTGCATTTGATGCCGCACTGGCAAACGAAATTGAGCAATATGAACCCGCGCTGGTGATCTTAGCAGGCTACATGCGGATTCTTAGCCCAGAATTTGTTGCCCAGTTTGCCGGCAAAATGCTGAACATTCATCCGTCTCTGCTGCCCAAATATCCCGGCCTGCATACACACCGCAAGGCGCTGGAAAATGGCGATAGGGAACATGGGACGTCCGTTCATTTCGTCACCGATGAATTGGACGGCGGCCCACTGATTCTGCAAGCGAAGGTGCCTGTATTTAGTGACGACACGGAAGAAAGCCTGAGCGAGCGCGTGAAGACGCACGAGCACACGATTTATCCGATGGTCATCAACTGGTTCCTGAACGGCAGACTGGTGATGCGTGATAGTGAAGCCTGGCTGGACAGCGTTCGCATTCCGCCACAGGGCTATGCTGCCGAGTAGTTCTGTCCCTGTTTCTAATATACTTTAGCCCCGTGTCTCACCGATGCGGGGCATTTCTTGCGATGTTTCATTCCACATTGAGAGTTCAGCGCCAGCCTCCCCACAGCTATACTCACGTTGGCATATCCATGCCAGCGTGACGCCGGCAATGCCGTTTCACATTTATCTAATCAATTAAGGATTCACTATGTCCGGTACGAGCAATTCTGTTCGGCTACGACCGCTGGAGCGAGACGATCTTACTTTTGTTCATCAGTTGGATAACAATGCCAGCGTGATGCGTTATTGGTTTGAAGAGCCTTACGAGGCCTTTGTCGAACTCAGCGATCTGTACGACAAGCATATTCATGACCAAAGCGAGCGGCGCTTCATTATTGAACATGAGCAAACCAAAGTAGGTCTGGTTGAACTGGTGGAAATTAACCATATCCACCGTCGCGCGGAATTTCAGATCATTATCGATCCCGCCTATCAAGGCAAAGGCTACGCCAGTGCGGCGGCCAAGCTGGCAATGGATTACGGCTTTTCGGTATTGAACCTCTACAAGCTTTATTTGATTGTGGATAAGGAAAATAAGAAAGCGATCCATATCTACAGCAAGCTGGGGTTTGAGATAGAAGGCGAGCTGATTCACGAATTTTTCGTTAATGGCGAATACCGCAATGCAATCCGTATGTGCATTTTCCAATATCAATATCTGGCAAAACACAAAACGGTAGCGGAAATCGGCGGCAAAGCGCTAGGAAGTGCTATCAGCCAATAAATTCGCCAACCAATAAGCTTTATCCGTTAGTTATCTCTAGACATGCACAGCAGGCTAAGTTTCCCTAGCCTGCTTACGTTGAACATCATAAAACACGGCAACTGCCCCCCTGCTCACCGAAACATCTAACGATCCTGCAATGAAGTTGTAGGAAGGGAAACGTTTGCTTTATTTTCCGGCAGGACAAAGAATGCGGTGAAATAAACATCGCCAATGCTGCTGTTGATAGACGATAGAATCAGCGAAAAAAGTACAAAAAAAAGCACTGACCGATGAGGTTCAGTGCTTTTCTCTTATCTGGTTTACTGTCTGGCAAAATTATTTCTTCGCTGGCAGCGTAACCCAATAGCCTGGCTGATAGGGCAGCGGCAGGAACTTCTCATGGAAGGTACGGAACGTTGCATCAGGATCGATATCCTTAAACAGTTCCGGGTGCATCCATTTTGCTAATACCTGAATCGCTACAAACTGATACGGGCTGTCATAGAACTGATGCCAGATGGCATGCGCATTGCCGTCGGTTGCTACTGGCAGCGTTTTGAATGCTGAGCGTTCCATCAGTTTTTGCAGGCGTTGCAGCGCTTCCTTCTGATCGGCTCCCGGCCCAACGCCAACCCAGCCATTCGCCGTGTTGTAGTTTTTCCAGTTAGCCCCAGTCACCACCACCACATCCGGGCGAGAGCTGATAATTTGTTCAGGGTTCAGCGTACCAAACGTGCCGGGGATGATGTTCTTGGCAATGTTGTCACCGCCAGCGGCCTCAACCATACGACCAAAGTTCTCATCACCGAATGACATGCAGCACTCTTCATCATAGCCGCCCGCGCGGTCGATCATCACTTTCGGACGTGGACCCTGATAGTTCTTCAACCGATCGGTGACAAGCTCAATCTGCTCACGACGGAACTTAATAATCTCTTCCGCACGCTGTGGTTTGCCAACCAGTTGGCCCATGATGTGAATGCTTTTTTCTGCGTTCTCAAACGGCTTCTCGCGGAAATCGATGAACACCACCGGAATGCCCAGCGAACTGAGCTTCTCAATCAACTTGCCTTCATCCGTCGCCGCTTTTGATTCCAGATTCATCAGTACCAAATCCGGCTTCAGCGTCAATGCCTGCTCGACGTTGAAAGTGCCGTCTTTCGCTCCGCCAAAGGTCGGCAGCTTTTTAATTTCTGGGTATTGCTTTTCGTAAGCCAAATAGCCGTCGTAATCGGCTTTCGGCAAATCGTCACGCCAGCCCACTACGCGCTGGAACGGAGCCTCGGTATCAAAGGCAGCCAGCAGATAAATCTGTCGACCTTCCCCTAAGATAATCCGCTTCACTTCGGATTTGATTTCTACCTTCCTGCCACTAACGTCTTCAATAACAATCGGGTTAGCGCTGGCGACAACGCTCGCACTCAGCCCCAACAGAGCAACGACTGAAAACAGCCATTTCTTCATTCTTATTCCCTTCTGCGATTATGGTTACAAATGATAATAGTTATCATTATTTAAATGATATCCTGCCGTGATTATCAGAAGCAATGGGTTTTTAGCGCAGCGTTAATAAAAGGAAAAATCAGCCGGAGAAGGGCCGAATGCCGCCCATCATCGCGGGCTGTGCACTGAGGTAAAACAGGACGCCAGAGCCAACTAAAATCAGCCCGCCAGCAAACGCCAGAAGAGAAAACGTTGCACGCTGCCACACGGGTGATACGCGGTTTGCACCTAAGCGCTCAACCACGCGACGGCAGTAAAAAACCAACACGGCCAGTGCCGAGATCGTAATTGCCGTTCCGGCAGCCATCACCAGCGCAGAGGCCACGCCCCACCAATACACGCCGATCACTTTAGAGAAAAGCAGCACCAGAATAGCACCTGAGCACGGGCGCATCCCCATCGCCAACACAATCATCAGCCGCGTACGCCAGTTGCTATCGCGCTCAAGTTCCTCATTGCTCGGGAGATGGCGGTGCCCGCAGCCGCAGTCGGCATCGTGCTGATGAGGAGAAGAGGAAAGCATAGGCATCGGGCGAAGCGCCATACGTCTATCGGTCGGTACGTTAAGCTGGGTTGCATTCAAAGAATCTACGTGTAAAGGCGTCACGCGCAAAATCGTCGCGGGCTTAGGCTGCCGAACAAGGACGATATACAGCTGTTTCAACGCGCGGAAACAGAGCAGTAGCCCCAACCCCGCAACGAGCACGAAGCTCCCCTTTTCCATCCAGAAACTACTGTTATGCAACGTTCGACTCGACAGTTGCAAAATCCCTAACACCATGGTCACCAGCGCGACTGCCATCAGCCCCTGAACCAGCGACGCGGCAAGCGTCAACTTCAGGCTGCTTTTCAGCTTCGACGGGTGCGTAGCCAGATAGGTCATGATGACGACTTTACCGTGCCCCGGCCCGACGGCATGAAGCACGCCATAGACCAGACTGAACATCATCAGGCTCAGCCCCGCCTGATGCGGCTGCTGTTCCACCATCTGCAACAGGTGCGACATCTGCTGATGCAGCGATTTCTGCCAGATCGCGCTTTGCAGCACGATTTGCGGCCAGTATCCCACGATGTAATGCAACGCCGAGGCCAGCAGTGCCAAAAACAGCCACAGCGGCCACAGATCGCGCAATCGGCTCAACAACGGGCGCTGACGCGGCAGCGAACCGAGATTCACTGACATTGCAACGTCACCCGCTGTGCAAACTGTTTCCCCAGCTCCATGTCTTCATCCGGTGCATCGTTCTTATCCAGCGACAGCGCATAGGATTGCAGTTCAGCGTTAGGTTCCGGCGTGACGAGCGAAGTTTTACAACGTGAAGCCAGCGCAGGTGCAAGCGTAACGGCTTTGTCATTCTGGTAGGACATATCGACAAAGTAGGTAGGATCGTAAGTAGAAATCAGCAAAGGCTTGCCCGCCAGCGGCTGTGGATGCGCCAGCGGCAGCACAAACTCCAGTACCGCCTGATTGCCTTTGCGGGAAAGGTGATATTCGGTTGGCATCGGCGCATATTTCACGGGCTGACCATCACGATAAATATCGGTGAAATAGTGCTGCCCTAACACATTTGCCATCACTTCCGCCGCCAGCTTTTTCCAGACTTCAGAGTCCTTCTTCGCCTTCCCTGCATCATACAACAGGTCGGCAGACGTGATGGGATCCATCGTCCACAGCATACGTAAACCGGTGATGTTGTCGTTCTTGCTCTCAACTGTCGTCTGCATATCAATAAAACTGTGTGGGTGAGCGAAAACGGGCTGGCCGAATGCCAAACCTGTCATCAGCAACGTTATCCGTCCGCACCACCGTTTCAAAGCGTTATAATGTAACATTATTTTTACCACACTACGTTATCTTGACAGTACACGCCATTTCTTACGCCTTTTCGACAGCAGTATGGTGGCTGACAGAAGGCCGAATAAACAGGGCCGGAACCGCCAGCAGCGCCATCACCCAGAACGTACCGCCCTGCAGGTGTTCGAACAGAAAACCGGACACCATCGTCATCACCGCAATACTCCCGCCCATTGCCAACGCGGAATACACCGCCTGTAACCGCAATACGTCCCCATCGCTGCGTGCCGCGATAAAGCGCATGGCCGCCAGATGGCACACGGTGAACGTACCGCAGTGCAATATCTGTATCACAATCAGCCACGGCAGAGCCACTGTCGCGCCCATCAAGCCCCAGCGCACCACGCCGCATACGGCCGAGAGCAAAAGAAGCTGTCTCGCACTCCAGCGTCGGAACAGGCGCTGGCTGAAAGTGAAGATGACAATCTCCGCAACCACGCCTAACGACCAGAGATAGCCGATAATCGAGGCGGAATAGCCCGAATCCTGCCAATAAATGACGCTGAAACCATAGTAAGCCGCGTGTGCCCCCTGTAACAGGGACACGCAAAGCAGGAAACGCCATACCGCGGGTTCGGTCAGCAACGTTTTCCACGGTGTGACGTTGACTGATTGGGCTGTCGACGCTGCCGCTTGCGGCATCACGCTGGGACGAAGCAGCATGCCTAATAGCATCACAACCAGCCCCGCGCTGAGGATTGCCAGAATCGCCGGATGTCCCCAGATAGCGACCAGTTCACCCGTTGCTGCAGAAGCGATAACAAACGCTATCGAGCCCCAGACGCGCACCTTGCCATAATCCATCACGATCTGCCGCTGCCAGGTCGCGGCTAATGCATCGGTCAGCGGCACCAACGGTGCGAAAAACAGGTTAAACCCGATCATCACTATCATCAGCCACAGCCAGGCATTCCCCAGCCAGAAACCGACGGCCAGCGCTAGTGACAGCAACGCCAGCCCACGTAATACCGTAATTAATTTGGACGGATCTTTCACGCTGGGCGTGATGACCAGACTGCCGACGAAGCGCGCCACCAGCCCCGCTCCCAACAGCATGCCGATGGACTCAGCGGACAGCCCCTCGCCTTTCAGCCATCCGCCCCAAAACGGCAGGAAAACACCATAGCAAAAAAAATAGGTGAAATAGCTCAGCGCCAACCAGCGCGTCGATTGCAAAACCATGATTCCTCCCTTTCAGTGACGAACTCCCCTAGCTTCGGCACTTTTTTGCTGGTTACTGTGTCAGAGTGCACACGGCGGCGCAACGCGTTATTCGTCATTAAACGCGAACGGAGATACCAGCCCGATCGACAGGCATAAAAAATTTCCGGGAGAAATTTTTAACGTTGCGTCAGCAACGGCCCGCAGGGATAGCCGCCATAAAAAACGCCAGCACTCAGGCTGGCGTTTGGGAAGTGTTCCGACAGTGATGTCAGAGAAAATGCCGAATTATGCGTAAACCGGGAAGCGGGCGCAGATATCCAGAACTTTCTGTTTCACGCGTTCAATGGTCGCCTCGTCGTTGATGTTGTCTAACACATCACAGATCCAGCCAGCCAGTTCACGTACTTCCGCTTCTTTAAAGCCACGACGAGTTGCCGCTGGTGTACCGATACGGATACCAGAAGTCACAAACGGGCTCTTCGGATCGTTAGGCACGCTGTTTTTGTTCACGGTGATATTTGCACGGCCCAGCGCAGCATCAGCTTCTTTACCGGTCAGGTTTTTGCTCACCAGATCCAGCAGGAACAGGTGGTTGCTGGTTGCACCAGAAACGACGTTAAAACCACGTGACAGGAAGACTTCAACCATTGCTTTGGCGTTTTTCGCGACCTGCTGCTGATAAACCTTGAATTCAGGCTCCATCGCTTCTTTCAGCGCAACCGCTTTACCCGCGATAACGTGCATCAACGGGCCGCCCTGACCGCCAGGGAAAACAGCTGAGTTCAGTTTTTTGTACAGCTCTTCGTCGCCGCCTTTCGCCAGAATCAGGCCACCGCGTGGACCAGCCAGCGTTTTGTGCGTGGTGGTGGTCACGATGTGAGCATGAGGAACCGGGTTAGGGTAAACATCTGCGGCAATCAGACCGGCAACGTGTGCCATATCAACAAACAGGTAAGCACCGATGCTGTCAGCGATTTCGCGCATCTTCGCCCAGTCAACCACGCCGGAGTAAGCAGAGAAACCGCCAACGATCATTTTTGGCTTATGCGTACGCGCTAGTTCAGCCATTTCGTCGTAGTCGATCTTGCCGCTTTCGTCGATGCCGTAAGGAATGACGTTATACAGTTTGCCCGACAGGTTAACCGGAGAACCGTGCGTCAGGTGACCACCATGTGCCAGGTTCATACCCAGAATGGTGTCGCCCGGCTGCAGCAGCGCGGTGTAAACGGCAAAATTCGCCTGAGAGCCGGAGTGCGGCTGCACGTTGGCATAATCTGCACCGAACAGCGCTTTCGCACGGTCGATCGCCAGTTGCTCAACGATATCAACATACTCACAGCCGCCGTAGTAACGTTTGCCCGGATAACCTTCAGCATACTTGTTCGTCAGCTGAGACCCTTGAGCCTGCATAACGCGTGGGCTGGTGTAGTTTTCTGACGCAATCAGTTCAATGTGCTCTTCCTGACGCACCACTTCTTGCTCCATTGCTTGCCACAGGTCGGCATCATAATCGGCAATGTTCATTTCACGCTTTAACATCCGGATCTCCTGACTCAGCTAACATAAATATACTGGGAATTAATGGCCCATTTGGGAATTGGGCTACCCTTTTGGGGAATGGCGTATAGTGTAAACCGTTTTTCCCTCATGAAGATAGGTCTTGACAGAGGTTTTTACGCAAACGATTAGCTACAGGCAGCACAAGGCTTCAGCAAATATCTGTTGCGCAGTGGTAAACGGATTTTTCTTCATTCTCAACCTGCTATTTCTTCATGTTATTCCCTTTGGCTCCGCCTAAAAACCCCTACCACCAAAAAGGTAATTTACAGCAGCGGACAAACCCAATAAGATGCATATAAAATACAACTTATAAATCATACCAATAAATAAGGAGTCACCATGCTGGATAACCAAACTATCGCCATCGTTAAATCGACCATTCCTCTGCTGGCGGAAACCGGCCCGAAACTGACCGCGCATTTTTACGATCGCATGTTTACGCATAACCCTGAGCTCAAAGATATTTTTAACATGAGCAACCAGCGCAATGGCGATCAGCGTGAAGCGCTGTTCAATGCCATCTGTGCTTATGCAACGAATATTGAAAACCTGACCGCGCTGCTGCCTGCAGTTGAGCGCATCGCCCAGAAGCACGCTAGCTTTAACATTCAGGCCGATCAGTATCAGATCGTGGGTAATCACTTATTGGCCACGCTGGATGAACTGTTTAGCCCAGGGCAAGAAGTACTGGATGCCTGGGGTAAAGCCTATGGCGTGCTGGCGAATGTCTTCATTCAGCGCGAAGGCGATATCTACCGCAGCACCGAAGCGAAAAACGGCGGCTGGAGCGGTGTGCGACCTTTCCGTATTGTGAACAAGCAGCCACAAAGCTCGGTGATTACCAGCTTCACTTTGGAACCCACCGACGGCCAGCCAATTGCTGATTTTCAGCCGGGCCAATATCTGGCGGTTTACATCAAGCATGACAGTTTTGCCAATCAGGAGATTCGCCAATATTCTCTAACTCATGCGCCAAATGGAAAGTCCTACCGAATTGCGGTTAAACGCGAAGCACAAGGCACCGTTTCCGGCTATCTGCATGATACCGCTCGCGAAGGCGATATCATTCATCTGGCGGCTCCACATGGCGATTTCTTCCTTGATATCCCCGCTTCCACGCCGGTTGCCCTGATTTCTGGCGGCGTGGGGCAAACCCCGATGCTGGGCATGCTACATACGCTCAAACAGCAGGGCCATCAGGCGAAGGTGCTATGGCTGCACGCGGCAGAAAACGGCACAGCACATGCATTTGCTGATGAAATCGGAAAAACGGGACAGTCTCTGCCGCAGTTTCAGCACCACATCTGGTATCGGGAACCGCAGCAGGCCGATCGTCCGGGCGAAGATTATCATCACAGCGGGCTGATGCAGTTGGCCTCGTTAAAAGAGGAATTAACCACGCCAGATATGCACTATTACCTGTGCGGCCCTGTGGTTTTCATGCAGTTTATCGCACAGCAGTTGCTGGCTATGGGCACGCCCGCTGAGCAGTTGCATTACGAATGTTTTGGTCCGCATAAAGTTGTCTAACCCTCATTGATAACGGATCAAACCCAAAGGTCGCTTTTGCGACCTTTTTTCATTTATCATAAAAATACCGTTAAACAGTCATTTAAATAGTCAAAAATAAACCTGCCAATTTGGTTTAGTAGAAAAACCTCAATACATTACTCAGCTACCTCCGAGACTATCGGCACCACGAGCGCTATCTAATATCTGAAAAGCATGATTCAGGCCACGTAAAAATAATGGAGTATACTGATCCAACACTGACGACTGGCAATAACTCATTTTATTATCGAGTTCGATGAGCGCTTGGGCGCTCACCTTTAATGAGTGAGCAACTATACGTTATTACTGACAGACTCGGAAAAAAAATTACTGTTAGAAAATTTTCATCACCAATACATCTATAATCATCGTAAATATAATACGTTTTACGATACTAATTTCGCTACTCCATCATCAACATGATAATTATATATTTCAATTTCAACAGGAACTTTCTCCTGAGATATAGTATCCTTGGCACTCCTTTTTTCATTATAAGCAAAACTAGAGTGAGATACAGGTTTCCTACAAATGCAAACGGTAATAACCGTTGCTGGATGCTCTATCTTTTTTAACTCCCTCATTAATTTACTTAGCGTTGGATCAACTAATTCATGAGATAGCTTATCTTTAACAGTAATAACATCTGTTATTGGAACATAGGGATACTTTCTAGCAGAACGATTATATACCCGTCATACTTCAAGCTGCATGTGCGTTTGTAGTGGCACACTGAATTTGGCCACCTGAATAGAGGTGATATCATCACCTCACAGTCAAAACAGGTGACATTATGACCGGACGTAACAGACGTAATTTTAGCCCCGAGTTTCGCCTCGAAGCTGCCCAGCTTGTACTCGATCAGCACTACACCGTTGCCGCCGCTGCTACGGCAATGAATGTCGGCAAATCCACGATGGACAAATGGGTTCGACAACTGAAAGAAGAGCGAGCGGGAAAATCACCCACTGCTTCACCCATGACACCTGAGCAGATTGAAATACGTGAGCTAAAGAAAAGACTTCAACGCGTTGAAATGGAAAGGGATATATTAAAAAAGGCTACCGCGCTCTTGATGTCAGACTCCCTGAACAATTCTCATTAGTTGAGAAACTCAGGGCGCGGTTTCCTGTTGCCGTTGTGTGCAACGTGTTTGGGGTTCATCGCAGCAGTTATAAATACTGGCGGCAGCCCAGGAAGCCTGACACCACGAGAGTGGCATTACTGAGCCTTGTGCGTGAAGTTTATCGCGAAAGTAACGGCTCAGCAGGAGCGCGAAGCATTGCCGCGATGGTCACCACCAAAGGTATAAAACTGAGCCGCTGGCGGGCAACAAAGCTGATGAAAGCGCTCAATATTATCAGCTGTCAGCAACCTGGCCATCGTTATAAGAAGGCGTCTAAGGAACACATTGAGATCCCTAATTATCTGGATCGCCAGTTTGCTGTTACCGAGCCTAATCAGGCCTGGTGCGGTGATGTGACTTATATCTGGACGGGAAAACGCTGGGCTTATCTGGCTGTAGTACTCGATTTGTTTTCCCGTAAACCGGTTGGCTGGGCGATGTCATTTTTCCCTGATTCAGCACTGACAGGTAAAGCCCTGTCGATGGCCTGGGAAGCACGGGGAAAACCGGCTAATTTACTGTATCACTCGGATCAAGGCAGTCACTATACCAGCAGGAATTTCAGGCAGTTACTGTGGAGATATCAGATAAAGCAAAGTCTGAGTCGCCGGGGAAATTGCTGGGATAACAGCCCAATGGAACGGTTCTTCAGAAGCCTGAAAACAGAGTGGGTACCGGATAATGGCTACGCGAATTTTAGCCAAGCCAGCACGGCAATAACGAATTACATCACAGGATATTACAGCCAGCTCAGACCTCATCAATATAATGGTGGTTTGACGCCGAATGAATCAGAAAGATTGTTCTGGAAAAACTCTAAAGCCGTGGCCAGTTTTTGTTGACCACTACACTTGGCTTCTCTTACTCACCCCAGTCACTTACCGATGTAAGCTCCTGGGGACTCGTGCGGTTGCCGCCTGCCTGCAACTCGAATTATTTAGGATATAGCCAATGGCTGTAACAATATCTTTTTCTATATCACCATAAAAAAAATTTAAGTTATCTCCTCTAACCTCTCCCATTTATTGATTAGAGAGGCCAGTGATTGATTTAACATCCGTATGTGTGTGTGGGGGGGGGGAGGGATACCATCCATTTTTATACTTCCTACACTAAAATCAGAGTGGGGAAACCTGGGAGTTGAATTCCAAATAAGGAATATTAACAATATCCACGCCGAGATATTCCAACCTTTTTCTATAAGGCGCCAAAAATTCAATTAAACCCCCTCAATAACTGTGAATTTTCTTTTCAAAATTGTTGCATCTCCATGTGCAGTAACAAGTATTCTGTCTGCTGGTTTAACTACTTGAGTCTCATCTCTCTATGAATACGAATTGAAAGCATCACCACATTCTCTTTTCGTGACGGTGGCACCATTTTTAGCATTAATTAGTACATGAGGGTCCCCTAGACTAGTTATGTCATGAGACATCCCGACTCTATCATTTATCTCTCTCACCTTGGGAGTATGACTTACTTTCTTTCACGGCATTACCATTTTCACGAGAAGAAGAAACACTTAACTCATCGATAGAAATTAATTTTTCCTTTAAATAAAGTTCATAATCAACCTCCCATTCATTATTTTCACTTAACCTTAAAGGAGCATCAGACGTATAACCTCCGACAAGACGCCACGCATCAATAATAGGATCAAACTCTGCTTTAAACTTACCATTTTTATCTATTATTTTATATCCTTCACCAATAACATCAGTAGTTGTAGTTATAGGTTTGGCGAAGTTATGCAAATCAGAATAAAACCCTTTAGAATTATTATAATCATTGATTATATCATACATTATTTTTTCTTTATTTGATTTTATAAAACCAGTAATTCCGATAGGGTCAGCAATAGTTATCATTATTTTTTTTAACTGAAATGCAGATAGTGTCGCAATAGAACCCCATACTTTTTGGCTATCAGCCAAAACAGCTTCCGCTAGCTTGATACCTCGAAGTCCACTACGTCTATAATAAAAAGCGGTTTGTGCAATGCTCTTCATACCCTGACTACTCACTTTATAGAGGCTAAGACCAGCACTAGTTAAAAGATTCGTAATACAAAACGTATCCATTATAATATTATCGGTATCATACTGGTGATACTTATCCGTTAAAACACCATATATTTCACTAAAAAAGGGGAGAGTAAAACCGGCAATTTTAGCAAGCACTGACGGGTTATCCATGCTGTCTTTATAATTATTTGCTGAATAGACAATATATTTCCTTACTAGTGATGATATTGCATCCTTGAGTTGAATGAAATTTTTATCATGAAACTCTTGAAAATAGTCCACCCTGTGGATAATACTTTCATATCTCTTGTTAGGATCAGTTTGTATTATATGCCCCTCGCCAAAATACTCACCATTCACAAAAGCACCATATTGCCTTTCAAAACCAAATCGCGAATTTTCATCTAAGGAAAAATACTCCCCTAGCTCCTTTGAATTTAAATAACGAACCTGAATATTCCCAAAGAAAGAATTAATTACCAGATAATTACCAGAATAGCATTCAATGAAGCCATAAAATCCAATGTCTGGGTGAATTTGCTTTCCGTAACTACGTTTTATCTCACCTCCGCTATGATTATAATATGCCACCCGTTTTGGTGGCAATATCAAGTCTTCTAAAGGAAGGTTTTTTGCGTTAAGTAGAATTGTATTTGAAAAAATTTTCGTATCATAATCAACCGATCCATTATCCTGATAATTACTAAATTGATCGGTATACATACGCCTTGAGGAGAAAAAACTCCCGGGTAGAAAATCCTCCAAAGGTACGTATCCGTCAGGTGCTAGGAGTTCAGTAAAAAAAACCCGCCCTAAAAACTCCTTCCCTTTTTCATTATAATATCTCATCATTTCAAATAAATCACAATCTCCTTCCCTGTGATCGTGTTTGTAAAATATATACGCAGCAATAAAATAGATAATATATCCCCTATCATGTTCGACTTCTTGGGGAAAAGCTCTCGCGTAAATTTCACCTGCATTTTTCATTGCTATATCTATATCAAGCAAATCCCCTCGTCCATCCCATGACATATCGTCATCAATAATAAAAGGGTGAATTACATTATATAATTCATTTAAATAACCAAGATAGTTATAATGTAGTATTCTATATGAGTTTCTTTTAATATCATCCTCTGTGTAGTTCCCTAAACCTTTCGATGATAGAAATTGTTTACTATATGCCTCGAATGAGATTTTATTGTTTCTATCTGATCCCTCTATCTGGTTTGGTGCATTATCAAATTCACTAACCACCTCGTTTATAATTTTAAAGTTATGTTCAACTAACAACTTTTCTTTTTTTAATGAATCCAACTTAGATTGAAAAAACCTTAAGTAAAATCTTTCATTTTTTATTTTAACATCCCATCTATTATTTATTTCCAATATATCACCCTGAACACTGACATTATGTTTTATCATAAATATCGACAAGTCATTACCAGTAAAAAAAAGGATTTTACTTTTCTCATATCGTTTCATCCCTTCCAAATATTCAATTCGATTTTTTTTATTTTCAATATCTCTGGAAATTTCAGAGATTTTATTATCTATGGATTTTACACCGAAGATAGCCTGGTTATAGAAGGACTCATCCACCTTAGACGTCTGAGCCAAATTTAGTATGTTTACAAATTTACGCTTAAATATTATATCTTCACCACCGAAACAAATTTCACCTGCATATGAATTTATTGATGACAACTTACCTCTCAACACCATCAGAATAAACAGTGCAACGGCTTCCTCTTTTTTCGAATCCAAAGCCAAATTAGAGATATATTCTTTTATCTTTTTTATAAATAGACAAAGAAATTCATCATAAGTCTTCTCCCTGTTTTCCACAAAAGCCGATTCAATAATTACATCTAATTCAGGAATTATTTCTGATACATCATCAATAAATGGAAAATAGTATTTTTTAATTTTATCCAAGCTAGGTTCAAATAATCCATCTTCGTTTTTAATATAAAAAAAATCATTCTCACTCATCCCCCAACCAATATTCCGATAAAATTTAACCGACAAAAACTCCTCATTTCTATTTACAATAACCCCAAAACCTTCAGAGTATATTCTACACAAAAAAAACTCACCATTAACATTCAGAACTGATTCATTTTCAGTAATTAACGCTCTGATAGAATCTTGATCCTTCCATCCATCAGAGAGTATTTCTTTGACAAAAAAATAGGCATCACTGCCTCTTCTCAAACTAAGATAATCAGATGATCCTATTATCGGACCTCTCGTAAAAACAAATGGACTTGCGATTTCATCATTAAAATAAATCCTTATTTTTCTGTATATCTCAAATTCCATGTATGATAATTTTTTAATAATATTCTCGTCATTTGAAATAAATATAGTTTTAACTCTCCAATGAAAATCTGCAATAACATCAAAATAATTTTGAGATGGATTTCTAAATAATGACTCACTCATCAAACGAAAAAAAACCTCGTTTAAATCGGCGTAATACTCACTAGAATCACAACCAATAATATCGTTAATGATAGTTTCAGAGATAAAACCAAGACTGCGATCCATTATTTTTTTATTATCAAAATCAATTTCTACCCTTGATTTTCCGTGCTGGCTACATGGTGCATTAAATTTTAACTCAGCATTACTATCTAAAAATAGTTTTGTTATTTTAACATATCCATACTGAGTCTTTAAAATAGAAGCGTCAGTTAACATAACTGAATCGGAATTATCTCCAGGTGATGGAAGTTTTTCTGTGGGAAAGGTATATAACTCTATCTTATTTTTATAAACTAACCAGTCAATCAAACTTGAATTTTTATTGAGTCTCTTTTCGGTTAAAAAATCTAATTGTGATAACTTTTCGATTCCCCGCTGCGTTTTAGGTTGTTGCCCCCAAATCCTATCCCGCAGCAATTTCCCCCCCACGATAAGCCCAGTCAGGCCGGCAGTCAGGCCAGTAGCAATAACAGTTTTGCTTTTCAGAGCCTGCATATATGACACGGGTGCAGCAGCAGTTACCGTTGCCGTTATCACCAAGGGGAGCAAAGTATCTCCACTATCCCGACCTGCTGCTGGTGAAGACATTGGCATTTCAAGTATATCTGTATGTACAGCTAAGTTCTCAGCCTTTTTAGTCAGTGGTTCAGGATAAGTAATCGCATCACATTTCGTATTGAAATGCGCTGCGGTGACGATCTTTTCGTTTGTCTGCTGACGGGTTTTAGTTTTCCGGGTCGCACAGTACAACAAGTCTGAAAGACTGCTTTCCTGCCGAAGTTTGTCCATCGCCAGAAAGTGTGCCTGTTCAGGCACCGGAAGGCGATAATTTGCCCTAGACGCTGAGACGGAGTTGCCCCGCACTGTCGCTCGGAAGTAAGCCTCTGGGTTAATGGTTGAGTTTGACGAAAATGCGGTGAACAGTGGTGCAGAAGAAGAACAAAGAGCTGCCGTATCGCATACATCTTCGGTCATTTCCACCACAGTATCGACCTCAAAAGCGGGGACATGTCGGAATGGTTCGGCATTTTCCAGCATTTCATCGTCGGACAGAGGACTGCGCGCCATATTTCCCAGCGTATTCCAGTAATGGCTCGTGCGGATAAAAATATTAGCTATAAAGGCAGGAACCTTAAGCAAACCACGCTGAGGAGCACTCTCGTCTTTCATCCAACGTCTGGCCACGATGGTCGTAACCGCAAGGGCTGTAAACAGACAGGTAGATGAGTGATTTTCCTCGTTGCCCAGAAAATGTTGCAGAAAACTCTTATCAGCCCAACTGGTGGCTGTCTCTCTGATAAACTCCGCCAGACGGGAAACGATATTAATATCATCAGGAAGGCACCATGATGCCAGTCCGAGGGCATGCAATACCGCAGTATCAATGTTCCGTTGTTCTGTAATGGCGGTATACAGGCTGTTTGCCGCGATAACGAGGCTAATCGGGGTACCGGGAAGTATTTTCGAAAGGCAGGCGGAAAGCATTTTGCTCTCACAGTGTTCCCCCAGAGTGCGGATCAGTTGTTGAACACTACGCCGACAGTCTTCAGTAAATGGGATCAGGGTATCTGTGGGGGGAGCATGATGACTTTCACAGGCGTCAAACCAAGTATCTTCCATCTCAATGTAGTCGATGGCGTCAAACCAGCTATCCGACGCTTCCGGACTTGGACTACCGGTGGATTCCAACGTTCTGCTGACTGATGAGAGGTCTGATGTTAAGTCAGTAAGTAACATCATTTTTTCCTAAAATAGCAAATTGTTACCTTATTTTCGTCAGACAGAAATAGTTTTGCTATCAAGAAAACATCTTTATAGAGAGTCTGTATACGGCATACCTGTGAAGCACTGTAGCCTGTGGCTTCGCCGTTTAATTGACACTTAGTTTCTTAAACTAGAGATAGTACAGTACTTTCAGCTACCGCCCCCAGTCAGCTTATTTACCCTGGCATTTATCCATGGTGTGCGCCCTGCATGTATCGCTATACACCAGCGTGAAATTATCCGCCTGAGTACAAAAACAGCTTTGACGTACAATAATTTTCGATATCCCCCCGACATAAGCACTCCGCTAAAAAAGAGGTGGGTCACAGACAAGTAAATATTATTAAAATAACATTTCATTTTTAATAAGTGATTACTTCACCATAGGTCTGCATTTATGCCCTTAATAATTCGAGTGCTAGGAAAAATGTTAGCGTTTTGAACAACACAAAGTATTGGTACACCAAAGCAAGTATTTGAACGCAGCTTGGGTGCACAATAAAATCCCGACATTCTCGCTAAAGGCCGTGACAAGAGCGATAAAAAACAGCGACCTTCCTTTGATAACGCCTGGGTTCATTAACCGTTTTCGACTAACCAACAAGGGATATGTCTGACCATGGCAAAACGTTTTTCAGAAAGTGTAGCTTTAGCGCTGATACTTTCCGCCCCTTTCACACTGGTACACGCTAAAACGCCCGCCGCGGCACACCAGACCGCCGCGCCGGACAGCGTTAACTTACTGTCGGGTTCAACGCTGGGTGAAAAAACCGGTTTATCCGGTCATGTTACTGTACGGGATGTTCATCTGCCTGCCACCATCATTATCAGAGACCAGCAGGGTCAGAAGCGGCAAACACAGACCGATGAGCAAGGAAAATATCACCTCGATATCTCTGGCCTCACACCACCGTTACGTCTTTTAGCCGTCGAATCTGGCGGCAATAACTGCCTGCTGAATAATATCTCCCGTGCAATCTGCCTGTCCGCTGTCGCCCCGTCATTGCATGACGGTAAAGAGAATATTGCCAATATCAACCCGCTGACTGACCGCATTACTTCCGATATCGCGGTAGCAGCAGGCTACATTGGTCCACAGCAGCTCACAGACGATACGGCATCACCGAAACTGGACGCCGCCGCATGGAAAAAAGCCTACGCTGATTTTCATGCAGGCTTTAATGACGCGCTAAAACAGGTAGGCGTCAGTGCGCCCAAGAGTTTCGATCCTCTGACTTACCCTGCGACTCAGCAGGATGCGGTCACCAAAATCGTCAGCGTCATAAACCATAACCGCAACTATCACAACAATACGGGTTACTCCGGCCACACCGTGCTGACTGACAGCGCATTTCACCCGATTGTTGGCCTGAACGACAAAGGCGACTATGAACCACTGGATTATCGCGCTGCACGTCAGAATCTGGATGCGATTAAGAAAGCACAAACTCGAATCTTTATCGTCGGCGACTCGACAGCAGCCACCTATGAAAAGGGGCGCTTCCCACGTATGGGTTGGGGACAGGTTTTTGAACAACAGTTCAGTAAAAATAGCGGCGTAAAAATCGTCAATGGCGCACGTTCAGGCCGTAGCTCACGCGACTATTTCTACGAAGGCTGGTTCCGCCAGATGCAGCCGCTGATGAAGGAAGGTGATTTCCTGTTTATCCAAATGGGACACAACGATCAAAACTGCAACGGGGCGAAGGCGGTACGTGGCCCAGCTGATGTCGCTAACCTCTGTACTTACCCGAACGATGCGGCAGGGAAAAAACAGGCCCCGCAGGGGAAAGCCGATATGTCGTTCCAGACATCGCTGGAGCGCTACATCACTTTTGCCCGCCAGCACAAACTCACACCGGTTCTGCTTACCCCGACCACCCGAGTGAAAACAGCTGAAGGCAAAGATGGCACGCCTGCCGTACATAGCCACTTCACCAAGCAAAATGCAGATAACGGCTACGCGTTCATCGGCGATTACAGCCAGACCATCAAGAATACGGCAGCAGATAACAAGGTGATTTTACTGGACGTTGAGCCAGCCACTATCGCGCTGGCGAATCAGGGCAACAGCGATAGCTGGAAACAGTACTGGCTGGTGATCGATCCCAAAAAATATCCTTTTTATCGCGATCAGGCGGGTAGCCTGAGCAAACCAGATACCACCCATTTTCAGAAAAAAGGCGCTATCGCCGTGGCAGGGATTGTCGCTGATGCCATTCGGCAGGAACCCGCTTTAGCGTCGCTGGCGGAAAAAACGGCCAGCAAACACAAGTAGTTATCAGTCAGGTAAAACGATAAGACCGAATCGCGCGCGGTGTACTTCACCGCCGCGCGTTATGTACCCTTCCCTATACCAATTAAAGGACTATGGACATGATAGACACCTCACACCTCTGCAAGACGCTGACCTTAGCCATGTTAATTTCCGCCCCTTTATCACTAGCACAGGCAGCCGACTACAATGCACTGGTTTCCGCCCAATCCGGGGACGCCAAAGCCTACAAAACCATTACTGAAGCGATTGCCAGCGCTCCGGCAGACAGCTCGCCATTTGTTATCTATGTGAAAAATGGTGTCTATCATGAGCGCCTGACGATTACGCGCCCCAACATTCATCTAAAGGGGGAAAGCCGTAACGGCACCGTGATCACCGCGACCACCGCAGCCGGGACGCTCAAACCCGATGGCAGCAAATGGGGAACTTACGGCAGCAACACGGTGAAAGTCGATGCGCCTGACTTCAGTGCCCGTTCGCTGACCATCCGTAATGATTTCGATTACCCCGCCAATCAGGCTAAAGCCAGCGACGATCCGACTAAACTAAAAGATTCGCAGGCCGTTGCGCTGCTGGTTGCCGAAAATAGCGATCGTGCGTGGTTCCATGATGTCAGCCTGGTCGGGTATCAGGACACGCTATATGTGAAAGGCGGACGCAGCTTCTTCTCACAATGTCGAATCAGCGGCACCGTTGACTTCATCTTTGGCGACGGCACTGCATTATTTGACAATTGCGACATCGTCTCACGCAACCGTACCGACGTGAAAGGTCAGCCGCTTGGCTATCTCACTGCGCCCAGCACGGATATTAAGCAAAAATATGGATTGGTCATTACCAATAGCCGGGTGATTAAAGAGAAAGGCGTCCCCGCGAAAAGTTATGGACTGGGTCGACCTTGGCACCCAACAACGACCTTTCCAGATGGACGTTATGCCAACCCTAATGCCATCGGGCAAACGGTGTTCCTGAACACCAGTATGGATGATCACATCTACGGCTGGGACAAAATGTCCGGTAAAGATAAACAAGGTGCGACAATCTGGTTCTATCCACAGGATTCACGCTTTTTCGAGTATAAATCCAAAGGCGCAGGTGCAGAGAAAAACGATCAGCGCCGCCAGTTAAGCAACGCGGAAGCAGCAGAATATACGGCAGACAAGGTGTTGGCGGGTTGGATTCCCACTGCACCTAAAGGGAAGTAAGTGTGGAGAAGCCAGCCCTCATCAGGCTGGCTTCTATACTCGTCATATTTCAAGTTGCATGTGCGTTGGCTTCGTTCACTCACCCGAATCACTTACCTGAGTAAGCTCATCGGGATTCCCTCTCTTGCCGCGTTACGATGCTCATAAATGAGCACCGCCCTAAAGGGCTAACGCTTCGCATTATTCAAAACGTTAACGTTTTGTCCTGAAACTCGAATTATTTAGAGTATAGAGCGATACTGGCGAAACGATTAAATCGCTTCTTCGTCTTCTTCACCGGTACGGATACGGACAACGCGTGCCACATCAAAGACAAAGATTTTACCGTCGCCGATTTTACCCGTCTGCGCGGTCTGCGTGATGGTTTCCACACAGGTGTCGACGATGTCATCTGACACAACAATTTCGATTTTTACTTTTGGCAGAAAATCGACCATGTATTCTGCGCCACGATACAGCTCGGTGTGACCTTTCTGACGACCAAAGCCTTTAACTTCCGTTACCGTCATCCCTGTGATGCCCACTTCAGCTAACGCTTCACGTACATCGTCCAGTTTGAACGGCTTAATAATCGCATCAATTTTCTTCATGGAGGAACCTTTGTGTTATCTATGTTGCGGCCAAAGCCGAGCATCAGCAAGTGAACAGCATGTCAGAACTCAGGCGGACAATCCATCCATATCCACCCGGCATCACGCTGCAGGCGTGCTACCCGCTCTCTCAGCGCTAGTCTTTAAAATCGTTGGCATCCAGCTCATGGCGGCCCAACAGTTTATAAAATTCCGTTCGGTTACGCCCAGCCATTCGCGCGGCCTGCGTCACGTTACCCTTTGCGATCTGTAATAGTTTTCGCAAATAGTTAAGCTCAAACTGATGACGTGCTTCAACAAACGTTGGCAGCGCGGTATTTTCACCTTCCAGCGCCTGTTCAACCAGTGCATCGCTGATCACTGGCGCACTGGTCAGTGCCACACACTGTTCGATGACATTGACCAGTTGACGCACGTTACCCGGCCAGCTTGCCGTCATCAAGCGCTTCATTGCATCGGTTGAAAAGGTGCGCACAAAAGGCTTGTGGCGATTGGCGGATTCGCGCAGTAGATGGTTTGCCAGCATTGGGATATCTTCAGCACGTTCATGCAGCGCTGGCAGTTTCATATTCACCACGTTGAGCCGATAATAGAGATCTTCGCGAAATTCGTTCTTCTCCATCGCCTTCGGCAAATCACGGTGCGTGGCGGAAATAATCCGCACATTAATGTCCAAATCGCGGTTGCTCCCCAGCGGGCGGACTTTTCGCTCCTGCAGAACGCGCAACAGCTTAACCTGTAAAGACAGCGGCATATCGCCGATTTCATCTAAAAACAGCGTGCCACCTTCCGCCGCCTGAAAAAGCCCTTCACGGCTGCTGACCGCACCGGTAAAAGCCCCTTTCGCATGGCCGAACAGCTCCGATTCCAGCAATGGCTCCGGCAGCGCGCCGCAGTTAATCGCAATAAAGGCTTTCTTCGCACGCGGGCTCGCTGCATGAATCGCCTGAGCCAGCACCTCTTTCCCGGTGCCGCTCTGACCATTAATCAGCACACTGACGTCCGACTGCGCGACCATTCTGGCCTGCTCCAGCAGACGCAGCATAATTGGGCTGCGCGTCACGATGGTTTCACGCCAGCTTTCATCACCCGCCGGGGCGGACAATGCCAGCGCTTCGTCTATCGCTTTGTAGAGCGCATCACGGTCGACGGGCTTCGTCAGAAAGCTAAATACGCCCTGCTGCGTAGCCGCAACCGCATCGGGAATGGAACCGTGAGCGGTTAAAATGATCACAGGCATCCCCGGCTGATAGCGCTGAATTTCGGAAAACAGCGCCATGCCATCCATTTCGTCCATTCGGAGATCGCTGATCACCAAATCGAACGTCTCGCGCGTTAACAGCCGTAGCGCCTCCTGGCCGCTCTCCGCCGTCATCACGCTAAATCCTTCACTGGTCAGACGCATACCCAACAGTTTCAGCAGGCTGGGGTCATCATCCACGAGCAATAAATTCGCCGTTTTTCGGGCTGTCATTGTCTTGTTGACTCCTTCTTCCTCGTCGCGTTGTCCGTATGTGATTCCATCGGCGGCGTATAGGTATCATCCGCATCAACTGGCTCATTTCTGGATTTCGTTGCCGAATTGCGCGAACCGTCTTTGTTTCCGCTACCGCTATTCGCACCGGAACTACCGCGGCGATCGCCGTCGCTATCCGGCATTTCCCCTGACAGCGGCTTACGAGACGACAGTTGACGCTCAATATCCGTCAAATTTTCCAGTTTCTGCGTGGTCGTTTCTAACTGATATTGCAGGTGACTTTGCTGCACACGCAGGGCATCTAGCTGTTTGTCGCTGGATTCCTGCAAACGCTTATAACGCAGGCGCTCATCCGATAGCGCCAGAAACAGCGTTTGTCTGTCACGCCAGGTTTGCATCAGCGGGCGCAGCGCAGCAGGGAAAGCCAGACGGTATAAATTGATCTGTTCCAGCACCTGACGGCGCTCAGCCTGAGTAATACCAGCGTTATCCAGCAGTATGCCCTGCTTAAACACGCTGTCCCAGCTATCTCCCGCAACCTGCCCGGCTTCCTCACGGGCCTGGAACTGCGTCAAACGCCCGGCGCAGTCCATCGCCCGCAGCCAATAAAGCGCGTTGTTCATAGATTCACGATCGTCTATCTGCCACAGATGCTCGCATTGCGCGATGCGAAAATCGGCAACCTGCTCTTTCGGCGGTGTAGCCTCTGCCTCAAGCAACGCCGTGCCGCTGCTCACATGGCTATTACACGCAGCCAAAACGAGCGGCGACGACACAATCGCCGCCGTCAAAAGGCGGGAAAATACGCTATTCGCAAGCCATCCCTTCATAAACCCTGCATTCATTATTTATTCATTCTCGGACTATTCGTTATCAGACAATAAGGGCAGCTCGATGCGGAAACACACATCAGCATAGTCCACGGTGATTAGGCTAAGCTCACCACGCATACGGCGAATGCAATCACGCGCAATACTCAGCCCCAACCCGCTTCCTTTGACGGCACCACGGCGCTGATGGCTTCCCTGATAAAAGGGCTCAAAAATCATGCTCCGCTCGGCATCGGGAATAGGCGTACCATTGTTGGCGACATCAATCTGAACGCGATTGCCAATCTGACGGCTATAAATCCAAATGTTACCGGATTCCTTACCGTAGTGCACCGCATTGGAATAGAGATTATCGATCACTCGCATCAGCAGTGTCGTCTCCGCCCAACAGTGCTCAACGGCCAGCGTCACATCGGTATGAATCATTTTGGCGCGGGCAGGCAAGCTGTGAGAGGCCACGACAATATCGACGATCTCTTCAATTTCGACCCGCTCCAGCTCGGTCGGTGTATCCGCCAGCTTGCGATTATAGTCCAACAGTTGATCGATCAGCTGTAGCAGATGGCGGCTGCTACTATCAAGAATAGCGACCACCTCTTTCTGATCGGCAGTCAGCGGGCCGACCACCTCATCGGCCAGCAATTCGGTGCCTTCCCGCAGGCTTGCCAGCGGTGTTTTCAGTTCGTGGGAGATATGGCGTAAAAACTCATGTCGCTGTGATTCGAGCCAGGACAGGCGTTCGCTCAGCCAAATAATGCGCTGCGCCAGCGTCCGGATCTCACGCGGCCCTTTAAACGTGCTGGTGTTACCCAACGATCGCCCTTCTCCAAGGCGGTTGATCATCCGCTCGACGCCATTAACGGGGCCGATAATCATCCGAGTAAAGAGAACCACCAACAGCACGCTGACCAGAAACAAGAGCAGCGCCTGCCAGCCAAAGAACTGACCGCGTTCAGAAATAGCCTGCTGGAGCTGTTGCCCACGGGAGAAAACGACGTCACGCGTTACCTGCACCATCTGTCCGTTGGCACGAGAAAAGCCTTCCAACAGACTCGATGCTGTTTGTTCCGGGCCGCTGTTATGGCAGCGTATTTCGCTAAGCTGAGTAAGAAGCTGACGCAGCGTCTGGTAATAGCGGGGATCGGGCAGCACCTGCGCGTGAGAGTCCAGCATTTGAGAATACTGTTTACGCTGGTTTTGATAGAGCGTCGCCAGCGTCTGATCGTCCAATACGCAGTACTGTCGGTAGCTACGCTCCATCGCCAGCGCGACGCTGGTCATTGCCTCACTGCGCCGAGCATCCGTCAGCGTTGTCCGGTTAATCTCCGCTGCCTGTTCGCTCAGCATGTTCAGGCTTTGATAAGCCTGATAGGCCAGCACCAACAGCGGCAGCAACACCAGCAAGAACGCCATAATTACTAATTGCCGCAGGGAACGCGGGAATAAACGCCATCGTTTCAAAGAAATCATCTCGTTACCTATCGAATCCGCTCTGATGCTAACTGAGTCTTATAAAACTTCAACGTTTTCCCTTACGACATGCGTAACGCTTCGCAATGTGGCATGAGTACCCATGTAAGGACGTCAAAAGTAACGCCGTAAAAAATAGCGCCGTAAAAACAATCAGGAAGGATTCTCTGGGGGAGGTGGCGGGTATGAAACGTCACGCGGCCAGAAGAATCGCTCCCTCTGGCCGCGTAACTGAATAGGCGGTGCCTCACTCAACGTGTCGCCCGATGCTTGATAACGTTCGTTTTCACGCCCGGTTATCGGTCTGGTGGACGATAGGCACCCTTTCTTTTGGCATCATTCCAGATGTTATGAGCGAAAATGTTTGCCAGTTAGCAACGCAATCATAACCAGTTGAATGAGCAACTATCATTAAAATGCACTTAGCATGCCAAGTTTGAAATAATTAAATCAATACACTGATTCTTAATGATTTTTAATTTAAATTTCGCTAAAAAACACATAGTCCAGAGTTCGAATAACGAAAATACACGCCAAAGAGACGATTTATGTCGCTAAAAACAGACAGCTTTATGATGCCATCATACCATTCATATAAATCAAACAGTTAAATGTCACCAATTAGAGACACCAAAAAACCGGTCCGTCGCAAAAAAACGACAAACTGAGAAAACAGACGTAAAAAAGGGGCCGAAGCCCCTTTCTCTGACTGACCTTAACTTAGCCCAGCTGTCTGCGTGCGTTGCGGAACATACGCATCCACGGACCATCCTCGCCCCACTCTTCTGGGTGCCAGGAGTTGCTGACGGTACGGAACACGCGCTCAGGGTGCGGCATCATAACGGTTGCCCGGCCGCTGGTGCTGGTTACTGCCGTAATACCGTTTGGCGAGCCATTCGGGTTAGCCGGATAGTTCTCAGTAACCTGTCCGTAGTGGTTGATATAGCGCAGCGCGACCAAACCGTGCTCTTCAATCGCCGCTAAATGCGCACCATCGCGGACTTCAACTTGACCTTCACCGTGTGAAACCGCAATCGGCATGCGCGAACCAGCCATATCGTTCATGAATAGCGACGGGCTTTTCTCCACTTCAACCAGACTGAAGCGCGCTTCAAAACGGTCGGATTTATTGCGGACAAAACGCGGCCAGAGATCGGCACCCGGAATCAGTTCACGCAGGTTAGACATCATTTGGCAACCGTTACACACGCCCAGCGCCAGCGTCTGTGGACGCAGGAAGAATTCAGCGAATTCATCACGTACGCGAGAGTTGAACAGAATGGATTTAGCCCAGCCCTCACCCGCGCCCAGCACGTCACCATAAGAGAAGCCGCCACACGCCACCAGTGCTTGGAAATCCTGCAAATTACGGCGATTTGCCAGCAGGTCACTCATATGGATGTCGATGGCATCAAAGCCTGCACGGTGGAACGCCGCCGCCATTTCTACGTGAGAGTTCACCCCCTGCTCACGCAGGACTGCGACTTTAGGCCGGACATTCTTAGCAATATAAGGTGCGGCAATATCTTCCTGCGGCTCGAAGGTCAGCGATACGTTCAGACCGGGATCGTTATCATCCTGTCTGGCGATGTGTTCCTGATCGGCACACTGCGGGTTATCACGCAGGCGCTGCATCTGCCAGCTGGTTTCAGCCCACCAGCGACGCAGCGTTGAACGGCTTTCCTGATAGACCGCTTCTGCACCCTGATTGATGGTGAAACGCGTGCCTTCTTCAGCATGACCGAGGTAATGCACGCAGTCCGCCAAACCATGCAGCGCCAGAACCGCTTCCACTTCCGCACGACGTGCCGCAGGGATCTGAATGACGGCACCAAGCTCTTCGTTAAACAGCGTCGCCAGCGTATCTTCGCCCTGAGACGCGATATCGACGGTCAGGCCACAGTGACCCGCAAACGCCATCTCTGCCAGCGTAACCAGCAGGCCACCGTCTGAACGGTCATGGTAAGCCAGAAGCGCTTTGCCCGCGACCAGCTGTTGTATGGCATTAAAGAAGCCTGCCAGTTGCTCTGGGCTATGAACATCTGCCGTCTTACGACCCAACTGACGATAAACCTGCGCCAGCGCCGTCGCGCCCAGTGCTTTATTGCCTGCACCCAGATCGATGAGCAGCAACGCATTATCCTGTCCGGTACGCAGCTGTGGCGTTACCGTGTTACGTACGTCTTCCACACGGGCAAACGCAGAGATCACCAGTGACATCGGCGAGGTGACCGCACGATCTTCACTGCCTTCCTGCCAGCGGGTTTTCATCGACATGGAATCTTTACCCACCGGGATCGTCAGACCCAGCGCCGGACAAAGCTCCTCACCCACAGCTTTCACCGCCTCGTACAGCCCAGCATCTTCGCCCGGATGCCCTGCGGCCGCCATCCAGTTCGCAGACAGCTTCACGCGGGTAAGTGGACCGATATGCGTAGCAGCAATGTTCGTCAGTGCCTCACCCACAGCTAAACGCGCGGAGGCCGCGAAGTTACGCAGCGCGACTGGCGCACGTTCACCGATAGACATCGCCTCGCCGTAATAACTGTCAAGGCTGGCGGTGGTCACAGCACAGTCAGCCACTGGCACCTGCCACGGCCCGACCATCTGATCGCGTGCCACCATGCCGGTCACCGAGCGGTCGCCAATGGTAATCAGGAAGGTTTTTTCCGCAACAACAGGCAAGTGCAGTACGCGCTCAACCGCTTCGGCCAAATAGATATCGTCGCGCTGTAGCAGCCTGCCCTCTACCTGCTTGCGCTCAACGTCACGCAGCATCTTCGGCGTTTTACCCAGCAGCACATCCAGCGGTAAATCGATAGGTTTGTTGTTGAAATGACGATCGTTCATCGTCAGATGCAGTTCTTCCGTCGCCTCACCGATCACCGCATAAGGCGCACGTTCACGACGGCAAATTTCATCAAACTGTGCCAGTTGCTCTGGCGCAACGGCCAGAACATAGCGCTCCTGCGATTCATTACACCAGACTTCAAGCGGGCTCATGCCCGGTTCGTCGTTCAGAATATCGCGCAGTTCAAAGCGCCCACCGCGACCACCGTCGCTCACCAGTTCCGGCATGGCGTTAGACAGACCGCCCGCGCCGACATCGTGGATAAACAGAATCGGGTTGGCTTCACCCAATTGCCAGCAGCGGTCGATTACTTCCTGACAGCGGCGCTCCATTTCCGGGTTATCGCGCTGTACAGAAGCAAAATCCAGATCCGCATCAGACTGACCCGATGCCATAGAAGAGGCAGCACCGCCGCCCAGACCGATATTCATGGACGGTCCGCCCAGTACAATCAGTTTGGCCCCGACGATAATTTCGCCTTTTTGGACGTGATCGGCGCGGATGTTACCAATGCCGCCCGCCAGCATGATCGGTTTATGGTAGCCGCGCAGCTCTGTGCCATTGTGGCTATCGACGCGCGCTTCATAAGTACGGAAATAGCCCGTCAGTGCAGGACGACCGAATTCGTTGTTGAATGCCGCGCCGCCCAATGGACCTTCGGTCATGATATCCAGCGCACTGACAATACGCTCTGGCTTGCCGAACTCTTCTTCTTCCCACGGCTGGACAAAACCAGGAATGCGCAGGTTCGATACAGAGAAGCCCACCAGACCCGCTTTCGGTTTGGAACCCCGACCTGTCGCGCCTTCGTCACGGATTTCACCGCCGGATCCTGTTGCTGCGCCCGGCCACGGTGAAATGGCGGTTGGGTGGTTATGCGTTTCAACCTTCATCAAGATATGAGCGTCTTCCTGATGGTAATCATATTGTCCGTTGGTATCGGTATAGAAACGGCCGACGGCGGAGCCTTCCATGACGGCGGCGTTATCTTTATAGGCAGAGAGGACGTGATCGGGCGTGTGTTCAAAGGTGTTTTTGATCATTTTGAACAGTGACTTCGGCTGAGTGACGCCGTCAATCACCCAATCAGCATTGAAAATCTTGTGCCGGCAGTGCTCAGAGTTCGCCTGTGCGAACATATACAGTTCAATATCGGTTGGGTTACGGCCCAGTTTGGTGAAGGCTTCCAGCAGATAATCAATTTCATCTTCTGCCAATGCCAGCCCCAGACGGACGTTCGCTTCTTCCAGCGCCTGACGCCCTTGCAGCAGAATTTCGATGCGCTTGAAAGGTGTTGGCTGATGATGAGAGAACAGCGCTTCCGCCTGTTTCAGGTCGCTGAATACGCTTTCCATCATCCGGTCATGCAGCAATGCCCCCAGTTGCTGCCACTGTTCATCGCTCAGCGTAGGCGCATGAATATAGAAAGCCAGGCCGCGTTCCAGACGCAGGACTTTGCTTAATCCACAGTTATGAGCGATATCCGTTGCTTTGGAAGACCACGGCGAAATGGTGCCGGGACGCGGCGTAACCAGTAACAGATGACCTTGCGGTTCGTGCTCCGCGAGAGAAGGACCATACTTCAGCAAACGTGTCAGTTTGGCCTGTTCATCGTTGTTCAGCGGGGCGCTGACATCGGCGAAATGTACGTATTCAGCATAGATATCGCTGACTGGCAAAACGTGCTCTTTGCAGCGGACTAGCAATTTATTAATACGAAAAGCCGATAAAGCAGGTGAACCACGCAGTATTTCCATAATCTAAAGTTCTCTCGTCTTCGATGCACTGGCTGCGATACAGCCATTGGGCACAACAGGGGGGAAACGCGCATATTATAGAGAATCCTTCCCTCGGACGAAACCGTTTGCGTGGCGATAATTTCATTTCGCGTCCGGCGAATGATTAATCGGTGACCAAATCAATAAAAGTTGCACACTGGCGTTTTGTTAAGCAAAATGCCCCCACTCTGGGAAATGACGTATAAAAAAACTGCCGTTACAGACAGACTGGCCACTCGGCCGCCGAGAGATAACTATTTGAAGCCGTTAAAATTAAATTATTTTTTCATCGGGATTATCACGTTACTGCTGGCGTTAGCGCTATGGCCTAGCATTCCGTGGCGCAGTAGTCAGGATCTTCAGCTCAGGCAGATCCTCTCACGCGGTGAACTGCGTATCAGCACCGTTAATTCACCGCTGACTTATGCAATGAGCAACGGATCCCCGACAGGTCTGGATTACGAACTGGCAAAACGTTTCGCCGATTATCTCGGCGTCAAGCTGGTGGTCTCGTCACGTAAGAATCTTGACGAGCTGTTTGACGATCTGGACGGTAACGATGCAGACCTGCTGGCTGCCGGGCTGATTTACAATCATGAGCGTCTGGAACGCTTCCGTGCCGGCCCAACCTACTATTCCATTTCACAACAGATAGTCTACCGCCTCGGCTCACCCCGCCCGAAGACGCTGGATAAGCTGCAAGGCCGTTTTGTCGTCACATCCGGTTCCGCCCATGCGGCCACGCTGCGCGATCTAAAAGCAGGAAAATACCCGCAGTTAAGCTGGGAGTCCGCTTCCGATCAGAGTACACAGGAATTACTGAAACAGGTTGCTGACGGCAAGCTGGACTACGCGCTGGGTGATTCGGTCACCATCGGCTTAATGCAGCGTATTCATCCACAGCTCGCCGTCGCCTTTGATCTCAGCGACGAAGAGCCGGTCACCTGGTACATGCGTCGTTCGCACGATGACAGCCTATCCGCCGCACTGCTCGATTTTTTCAGCCAGATTGTCGAAGACGGTACGCTCGCGCGTCTGGAGGAGAAATATCTCGGCCACGTTGGTGAATTTGACTATGTCGATACCACTACGTTCCTGAGCGCGATTGATGAAACGCTACCGGATTTGCGCCCGCTGTTTGAAAAATACGCCACCGACATCGACTGGAAGCTGCTGGCCGCCATCTCCTATCAGGAATCACACTGGAACCCGCAGGCAACGTCACCGACTGGCGTGCGTGGGCTGATGATGCTCACACGCAACACCGCAGAAAGTCTGAACGTCACCGATCGGGTCGATCCTGAGCAAAGTATTCGCGGCGGCGCGCAATATATGTCGCACATGATGCAGAAAATGCCGGACACCATCCCCGAAGATGAAAAAATCTGGTTTGCGCTGGCGTCCTACAACATGGGATACGCCCATCTGCTTGATGCGCGTAAATTGACCGAAAAACAGAAGGGTAACCCCGACAGCTGGGTCGATGTGAAAATGCGCCTGCCGATGCTGAGCCAGAAGCGCTATTACACTCAAACCACCTACGGCTACGCGCGCGGACATGAAGCCTATAACTACGTGGAAAACATTCGGCGTTATATGGTGAGTCTGGAAGGTTATCTGATAGAAAAAGAAACCAAAGCGCAGCAACAAATCCAGATCGCACGAGGCTATCCGGCGGTTCCGTTCAGCAAAGTACCGGAATAATCGAGCCTTAGCAGGACTATCCCCTAAATAATTCGAGTTGCGTGAAGGTGGCAACTGAGTGAATCCCCAGGAGCTTACACAAGTAAGTGACTGGGGTGAGCAAGGGCAGCCAACGCACAAGCAGCTTGAAGTATGACGGGGATACGCTACTCCTGCGCGGCGTTTTTTTCTGCGGCACGCCGAGCTTTATGCTGCTCACGGCGCAGGCGAAAGAACGCGCTGAGCGTTGCGGAGCATTCATCAGCCAGAAGGCCGGATTCAATGACAATCTGATGATTCATTCCAGGGTGGCGCAGAATGTCCACCAGCGACCCCGCAGCCCCCGTTTTCTCATCTGACGCACCGTAAACCAAACGACCAATACGGCCGTGTATCATCGCACCCGCACACATGATGCAAGGTTCCAGCGTGACATACAGCGTTGTCTCCAGCAGGCGGTAGTTCTGCAACACCTGACCTCCCTGCCGCAGTGCCATAATCTCAGCATGCGCGGTAGGATCGTGATGCCCAATCGGTCGGTTCCACCCCTCGCCGATCGCTTTATTATCCAGCACCAGCACCGCTCCAACCGGTACTTCGCCTTCATCCTGAGCACGCTGAGCCAGCGTTAATGCATAGCGCATCCAGTATTCATCGTTAGGCAGGCTAACCACGTTTCCTCTCTCGAACATTCATATTTTGGCGGCGCATTATACCTATATGAAGAGATGAAAAAATCAGATGAAAGGGTGAAAAAATCATTCCAGCTGTTGCAGGCTACCTTCGGGGGTGACTCGCCAGCGGTGTTCGCAGAAATAGAGCAGCGGATTGTCCTGTTTGCTGTCGCTGTAACCGCTGTAGAGCTTGAGCGGCGCGCCCAGACGCTGCTCCATCTGCGTCACTTTTTCATGTCCCAGACAGCGCAACGTTAATACCCAGCCGCCATAGCGGCGTGTAATCTGGCTTCCCATCAGGCGCACGCCGGGCAGAAAAGGCGAATCATGATAGACCTGTTCCACCAGCCGCTGCGGCGATCCCGTCACCAGCCAGACCTGCGCCTCGCTGTCTTCAAGATAGGTTTTCAGCCGCTGCTGAACCTGCGGAAACGGTATAACATCATGACGAAACGCGCCGACAAACTGCTTTTCCAGTTGCACCAGCTCGTCTTCATCACGGCCAAACGTAATCGCCCACAGCAGCCAGCTCATCGGCCATCGGGCCGCACGACCGCGAATCAATAACCCCAGCCCGATAATCGGTAATAGCGGGATAACCAAAACGAGATTTAACGGCAACCGACGAAGTAAAAAACGCAAAAAGCTGCCAAACATGTCCTGTTGATGCAACGTGCCATCCAGATCAAAAAAAACAATGCGTTGCTCTCGCTTATCACTCAAAACGTTCCTCCCGACTTACACCAAGATAATCTTATCCGCCAATTAGCGCCTCACGCAGATAACCATTGTGCTGTTTCAGACGCTCACGCGCCGCTGCCACGTCAATATTAGCCAGAAGCATGAGAATCGCTGGCTTAACCTCATTATCTGCCTGCTCCAGCGCCTGCCGTGCCCTGTCTCTATCGGCACCGCTCGCTTCCACCACAATGCGGCAAGCCCGATCCAACAGCTTCACATTGGTTGCCTTCACATCAACCATTAAATTCTGATACACCTTCCCCAGCTTAACCATTACGCCAGTAGAAATCATATTCAGGACTAATTTTTGCGCCGTTCCTGATTTCAGCCGCGTCGAGCCTGTTAACGCTTCTGAGCCGACCACGGGAGAAATCGCAGGTAAAACCAGCGCAATGGCTTCAGGCACTTTCCGATCTTCCTGATTAAACGCGTGCATCATCTCCAGCGTAGAGAGCTGATCTAGCGCCATCGTTGCCGGATTACGCATTTAGGAAACCAATTTCCCTAAATTAAGATTCTCTCCATCCATCACATCTGAACGCATTCAGCTACCTCATGCTTTATATCAGCGCGCTACACGCTTATGACAAACAATCATTTTCACCACTATACCCGTCATACTTCAAGTTGCATGTGCGTTGGCTACGTTTAGTCACCCGAATCACTTACCTCAGTAAGCTCATCGGGATTAAATGAGAGACATCCTGTCTCTCACCGAAGGCCAGCCGTTGGCTGGTCAAATTCGTTCCCGACGAATTTGTCCTTCTCTTGCAGCCTGCCTGAAACTCGAATTATTTAGGGTATATATGCTTTTGGGGCCTATGAAAGTACGCTATTCTGCATCGAATTCACTCTCCACTATGCATCTCGCAAGGTAAACAGAGAAACCTCAGTGCGGCTCCCCAGGTTCAGAATTTCCAGTTACACGCTTTTCTTTATTAGCTGTCTGCTGTTTCTGCTGGCGGGTTCCCTACGTGCGGACTGGGATTTTATTACCATTAATCAGCGAACCGAGCAGCTTTATGGCTCGGCTACGCCTGATGCTCGCCGCCGAATAGATGAATGGCAGACGCTGTTGGTCAATTCCCGCAATAAAGAGGAAAAGGCGCTGCTGAGCAGCGTGAACCAATTTTTCAATGACCGTATGCTGTTTCGCGATGATATTGTCGTCTGGAATCAGGAAGATTACTGGGCTACGCCGATTGAAGCGCTGCGTAAAGGTGCCGGGGACTGCGAAGATTATGCGCTTGCCAAGTATTTTACGCTGCGCCATTTAGGCGTCTCAGCAGACAAATTACGCATTACCTATGTTAAAGCCCTGCGTCTGAATAAAGCGCACATGGTAGTGACCTATTATCCCACGCCAACCTCGATTCCACTGGTGTTGGACAATCTGACCGACAAGATCCAGCCTGCGACAGAGCGCAATGATTTAGTTCCAGTGTACGCCTTTAACGGCGGTGGTCTCTGGCTGCCGGGCGCGAGCGGCAGCAACAAACGCGTCGGTGACAGCAAACGACTTTCACGCTGGCAAGATGTATTAACCAAAATGCGTGCCGAAGGGTTTTCAATTGAGGAGTAAGGGTAGGCTATGTCTCTATACAAACAATTACTGATAGCCATCTGCCTGTTTGTGCTAATTATTTTCAGCGGGAGTTTTTTCGTCAGCCTGGAAAATTCGCGTGAACAGTACAATAACCAGCTTCACTCTCACGCGCAGGATGCCGCTACCGCATTGGGGCTTTCCCTGACGCCAAATATTGATGACCCAGCGATGGTAGAGCTGATGGTCAGCTCGATTTTCGACAGCGGCTATTTTTCCAGTATTCGCGTGCGAGATTTAAAAACCGGCAACGTTACGCTGGAACGTACCGCATCGCCGGATATCCCTGACGTCCCGCTCTGGTTTGTCCGGTTGGTGAACCTGCAACCCGGCGCGGGCGAAGCTATCGTGATGCGCGGCTGGGAACAGGCGGCAAAAGTTGAAGTGGTCAGCCACCCGATGTTCGCAGTCACCCGTTTGTGGCGCAGCAGCACGGCCACCTTCCTGTGGCTGCTCGGCTGTGGCACGCTGGGCGTGTTCCTCGGGGCGCTGTTCCTGCGCCGCCAGCTACGTCCGCTCGATTATATCGTCGACCAGTCGCTGGCGATTACCCGTCGTGAATTTCTCAGCCAGCCAGATTTACCCAATACGCCCGAATTTCGCCGCGTCGCGCAGGCGATGAACCTGATGGTTAGCAAGCTCAAAACGCTGTTTGAAGAGGAAGCAGAGCGGAGCGAGCGCCTACGTCAGGAAGCCTATCAGGATCCTCAAACCGGATTGAATAACCGCCGTGCGTTTGACATGCAGCTCAACGACAAACTCGCCGATGAGGAAACCGCCCCCGGCTTTCTTATCATGATTCGCGTGCAGGATTTGGCGGGGATGAACCAGCGTCTGGGCGGCCAGCGTACCGATGCGCTATTAGCCTCCGTCGGGCATATTCTGCGTAAAACGCAAAAGCAGCATACGAATGCTGAGAGCCTTCTGGCACGCATCCGTGGTGGGGAATTTGCGCTGTTCTGCCCAGGCCTGGTCGATAAAGAAGCCTATTCGCTGATTGGCGAACTGACACGCAGCATTGAAACCTTGCACCTGACAGGCGAAACCGATGTCTCCCCTGTTGCCCAATTCGGCATGGTGCCTTTCCGCCCCGGCGACACCGCGCAATCCCTGTTTATTCAGGGCGATCAGGCGCTCACCCGTGCCGAAAGCGATACCGATACTACCGCGCCTCACGCGATGCCGTCCGTCAGTGCCGAACAGGTCGAAACCGATCGCCATATGTGGTTTAACCTGCTCGATCCCATTTTGGAACAGGAACGCTTGCAGCTTTTCCTGCAACCGGTCGTAGCGTGTGACGATCCCAGTCAGGTGCTGCATCACAAGGTACTGGCTCGAATTCAGGATGCGCAAGGGAACAGCATCGCCGCAGGCCGCTTCCTGCCGTGGATTCAACGCTTTGGCTGGGATACCCGTCTGGATCAAACGATGCTACGCGAAGTGCTGGACTATCTCCGTCAGCACGACGGCAATCTGGCGCTGAGCCTGTCCGGCACCACGGTACTGAATCTTCATCTGCTCGCCGATCTGCTTGCCCCATTGAAGCATCAGCCTGACGTCGCCAGACGACTGATTCTGGAGCTGGATGAGAACCAATTGCCAGACAGTGCCCAACTGGAAGCCTTAATCAAGCTGCTGAATGAACATGGCTGTGCGCTGGGGCTACAGCATTTTGGCGGGCGCTTTAATATGATCGGCAACCTGTCCCAATGGGGGCTGGCTTATCTGAAAGTCGATGGCAGCTACATCCGCAACATCGATCAGGAAGACGATAAGCAAATGTTTATCGAAGCGCTGTATCGCGCCACCAACAGTATCGCCCTGCCGCTTATCGCCGAACGTGTTGAAACCGCAGGTGAGCTGAAAGTGCTTCAGGAGATGGGATTACAGGGCGCGATGGGACGGCTGTTGGGTGAACCGGTGCCAGCGGTCAGAATCTGATACCACATTATTTTGGCTAACGGCGTTATTTTGGCTAACCGCGTTTAACGGCCCCGGCTTCTCGCTACGATATTGAGAAGCCGGGGTTGTATTGAAAAGCGAGGATCGACGTTAAGATATCATCTCTCTACAACATCATTTTTTCAAAACATCGTCTCTTCATCGTCGCCAATCAGCTTGTTTAATCCGCCATTTAGCGCTTCACGCGCCTGTGCACGGTTGATCAACTTCAGCTGTGCCGCCTGAGGGAAATCAGTAATGCTGACCACACCTTTCTGAATCAAAACCTGAATTAAATCCTCCAGCACGCGCACCATTTCCAGATCGCTTTGCCGCAGTTGCTGGAGGCTGGACGTCGCTGCCTGATGGCTACGGAACCAGGCCTGCGCCTCGCGCGAATCATCAGGCAGTTCGCCATTCATTTCAGGAAAAGGACTCTTTTCTACCTTCATCAGGTGACCATCACTGTCGCGTTGGATATAAAACATGTTCGGAGACCTTTTAAGTTTTTGATAAAGAAAGGAGCCAAGCAGGCTCCCCCTTTTCGTCAGCTAGACGGTTCTGGCTTGCTGACCAGACTCTCCAGCGACGGTAATGCACCGTTATAGTGTTCCAACGTAATCGACACTGCAACCATTCCGCCTTTATCCGCCGTAAAGTTCCCTGCCGTGCTCACTTCAATCGTCGGTGAACCCTGATTATCGGTGATGCGAATATAGCGGCTGATATCGGTGCCTTCCTCCAGTTCGCCCACCAGATCGCTTAAATCAATCCGGTCACCCTCTTTGGCGTTAAAGTCTTTGATCACATCGTTGCCGATATCGCCAGCCTGCCACTTGAAGGTATCCGCGCCAGCTCCGCCGATGAGCGTATCGCCCCCCGCGCCGCCAATCAGGATGTCGTCTCCGCTACCGCCGTAGAGCAGGTCATTCCCTGCCCCACCATAGAGGGTGTCATTTCCTCCCTGGCCGAAGAGAATATCATCTCCGTCGCCGCCATTGAGTATGTCATTCCCTCCCTTCGACGACGACAGATCAAACTCAGCGCTATGTGCCTCAATATAGTTATGCATGTCTTTCGTCGTCGGGACGCCCGTTTGCATGCCTAACTGCTTGCCGATGTAGTTCTGCAAGGCTGCGATGCCAGTACCATCGGTATTAGGGAACGAGACAACATCGCCGAACAGCACATCATCGTTATACGTGCCGGACATCGTGTCATTGCCCGCTGCACCGACACTCAGTCCATACTGTTCAGCGCCTTCTGCCGAATAGCCGATTGCCGTATCGTGGTTGCCCATTTCTGTCGAGGTCGCCTGCGCCACGACATTCAATTTACCCGCATCGGCTGGCACCTCAAGCGTAATCTTCCCGGCCAGCGTCTGGGCATTGTGAGCATTTTGAATCAGGTATGAACCATCAGCACCGACGGTATACTTCACGTTATTAATTTGGTCGGTCAGCACCGTTCCCGTCGGGATCCCCGTCAACCGAATCCCAGACAGCGTTTCGCTACCGTCACGGTCGGTCAATGCCGCTGAAACATCGAGCGTATAGGTCTGTTTTCCCGCCTGACCGGGTACTTTCTCCACCGTCGCGCTATTGGTGCCGGGGGTATACGTCGTGCCATCACTGTAGATCACGCCTTCGATATTGTTGCTAACCTGCCGCGTAAACGAACCCGACTTGCCGCTGCTATCGGTATAGTTGACCTTCAGCCCATCCAGCGTGTTGACTGACGTATTCGCGTTGTTGTTCGTGCTGTAGGTTGCGTTATAGGTGTAGCCCGTTTCCTTAATAACGAAAATGTAGTCAGAATGCGCATTGCTGCCGTTATTGGTCCGGTTACCGTTGAATGAATCCAGATCGCGGTGATCTTTACGATCGGCCGCCCAATCACTCTGCCGATAAAAATAGCCGCTGTTAGAGTGCACAACGAAGAGATCGCTGTAACTACCGTCCCCGCTGGTGTTGCCCTGACTGTAATACGCCACCTTCCCGTTGCCGACCACCGCAGGCACCGGATCCCCCTCGGTCAACCAGACGCGGACACCGTTACCCACCGCGACGATTTTTCCGTTCTGCACGTCAAAACCACCATTCGCGCTTCCCCCATTCACCTTAATGACTTCCGCAGAAGCCGGCGTCGTGGTGCCACTGGTGGTGCTCAGGCTCACGACTGGCGCATCGGCTACTGGCGTAATTCCAATGTGCAGCGCAGCTTTATCGCCCGTGTTCCCTGCGCTATCGACAGGCCGATAAGCAATGTCACCCAGCGCTGCGCCTGAGACATTACTCGCGGGCGTAAAGCGCAGATCGGTGTTGCCAGCGGTAAAGGTTTGTCCAGCGGTGACCGCTTTCCAACTTCCGCTATCGTTAAAATAGAGCGTGCCAGCGGCAGCAGGCGGCAAAGACGAAATCACGATGCTTGTGGTATCGCTCGATACACCCAGATCGCTCCAGCCAATGTGCCACGGTGTATCTTCTGTACCCGACACTGTGTTGTTGTGTGCAGCTGGCGGCGTAATATCCATGATGGCCTGGCTGTTATCATGCGCCTGATTGCCTGCCGCATCGGTCGCCGTCGCCCCAGCGGTAATCTTGCCTTCCGCTAACATGCTCAGATCGACATTCGTCTGCCATTTTCCGTTCGTCACGGGCACGTCATGCAGCGTAACCGACTTACCATTCACATCGGTAAAGACCAGATCGACCTTCTTCTCATTGCTGGTGCCGCTGACTACGGTATTTTTCGACTCGCTTTGGCTGACATACCCATCGTTACCAGCAAAATTCGTAATATCAATTTCTGGGGCAATCGTATCCACACTGTAGGCATGATGAGTATTCGCCGTGGTGGCGTTCCCCGCGTTATCACGCGTGGTCACGGTGGCACTCACATCACTATTCGCGGCCAGCACCGATCCCGGAACATTCACGCTCCAGGTTTTACCGTCGGTATTCACCGTCGTCTGGTACGTTTCCGTGCCGACTTTGATGGTAATCGCGTCACCGGCTTTGACTTCATTGCCAACCTGACCCGTGACCGCAATCGTCTGGCCGGACTCGGTAGCATTAATCACATTATCGGACGTGACATTATCGACAGAGATCGACGCCGTTGGTGCAACGATGTCTACACCGTAAGTGTGGCTGGTGTTCGCGGTGGTAACATTGCCTGCCGTATCACGGGTGGTGACACTGGCGGAGACATCGCCGTTGGTCGCTAATACAGATCCCGGAACATTCACGCTCCAGGTTTTGCCATCGGTATTCACCGTCGTCTGGTACGTTTCCGTGCCGACTTTGATGGTAATCGCGTCACCGGCTTTGACTTCATTGCCAACCTGACCCGTGACCGCAATCGTCTGGCCGGACTCGGTAGCATTAATCACATTATCTGACGTGACATTATCGACAGAGATCGACGCCGTTGGTGCAACGATGTCTACACCGTAAGTGTGGCTGGTGTTCGCGGTGGTAACATTGCCTGCCGTATCACGGGTGGTGACACTGGCGGAGACATCGCCGTTGGTCGCTAATACAGATCCCGGAACATTCACGCTCCAGGTTTTGCCATCGGTATTCACCGTCGTCTGGTACGTCTCAGTACCGACTTTCACCGTCACCGCATCGCCCGCTTTCACTTCATTGCCAACCTGACCCGTGACCGCAATCGTCTGGCCGGACTCGGTAGCATTAATCACATTATCTGACGTGACATTATCGACAGAGATCGACGCCGTTGGTGCAACGATGTCTACACCGTAAGTGTGGCTGGTGTTCGCGGTGGTGACGTTACCTGCGGTATCACGCGTGGTCACCGTTGCCGAGATATCGCCATTGGCTGCCAGCACAGAACCCGGTACGTTGACACTCCAGGTCTTGCCATCGGTATTCACCGTCGTCTGGTACGTTTCAGTACCGACTTTCACCGTGATCGCGTCACCGGCTTTCACGTCATTATCGACTTTACCCGTCACCGCAATCGTCTGGCCGGATTCGCTGGCGTTAATCACGTTATCGCTGGTGACAGCATCGATAGAGATCGACGCCGTTGGTGCAACGATGTCTACACCGTAAGCGTGACTGGTATTGGCAGTGGTGACGTTACCTGCGGTATCACGCGTGGTCACCGTTGCCGAGATATCGCCATTGGCTGCCAGCACAGAACCCGGTACGTTGACGCTCCAGGTCTTGCCGTCGGTATTCACCGTCGTCTGGTACGTCTCGGTACCGACTTTAACGGTGATCGCGTCACCGGCTTTCACGTCATTATCGACTTTACCCGTCACCGCAATCGTCTGGCCGGACTCAGCCGCGTTAATCACGTTATCGCTGGTGACATTGTCGACAGAGATCGAAGCGACAGGTGCTACGGTATCCACGCCGTAAGCGTGACTGGTATTGGCGGTGGTGACGTTGCCTGCCGTATCGCGTGTCGTCACAGTGGCACTCACATCGCCGTTCGCAGCCAGCACAGAACCCGGTACGTTGACACTCCAGGTCTTGCCATCGGTATTCACCGTCGTCTGGTACGTCTCGGTACCGACTTTAACGGTGATCGCGTCACCGGCTTTCACGTCATTATCGACTTTACCCGTCACCGCAATCGTCTGGCCGGACTCAGCCGCGTTAATCACGTTATCGCTGGTGACATTGTCGACAGAGATCGAAGCGACAGGTGCTACGGTATCCACGCCGTAAGCGTGACTGGTATTGGCGGTGGTGACGTTGCCTGCCGTATCGCGTGTCGTCACGGTGGCACTCACATCACTATTCGCGGCCAGCACCGATCCCGGAACATTCACGCTCCAGGTTTTACCGTCGGTATTCACCGTCGTCTGGTACGTTTCCGTGCCGACTTTGATGGTAATCGCGTCACCGGCTTTGACTTCATTGCCAACCTGACCCGTGACCGCAATCGTCTGGCCGGACTCGGTAGCATTAATCACATTATCGGACGTGACATTATCGACAGAGATCGACGCCGTTGGTGCAACGATGTCTACACCGTAAGTGTGGCTGGTGTTCGCGGTGGTGACGTTACCTGCGGTATCACGCGTGGTCACCGTTGCCGAGATATCGCCATTGGCTGCCAGCACAGAACCCGGTACGTTGACACTCCAGGTCTTGCCATCGGTATTCACCGTCGTCTGGTACGTCTCGGTACCGACTTTAACGGTGATCGCGTCACCGGCTTTCACGTCATTATCGACTTTACCCGTCACCGCAATCGTCTGGCCGGATTCGCTGGCGTTAATCACGTTATCGCTGGTGACAGCATCGATAGAGATCGACGCCGTTGGTGCAACGATGTCTACACCGTAAGCGCGACTGGTATTGGCAGTGGTGACATTGCCTGCCGTATCACGGGTGGTGACACTGGCGGAGACATCGCCATTGGCTGCCAGCACAGAACCCGGTACGTTGACACTCCAGGTCTTGCCATCGGTATTCACCGTCGTCTGGTACGTCTCGGTACCGACTTTAACGGTGATCGCGTCACCGGCTTTCACGTCATTATCGACTTTACCCGTCACCGCAATCGTCTGGCCGGATTCGCTGGCGTTAATCACGTTATCTGACGTGACATTATCGACAGAGATCGACGCCGTTGGTGCAACGATGTCTACACCGTAAGTGTGGCTGGTGTTCGCGGTGGTGACGTTACCTGCGGTATCACGCGTGGTCACCGTTGCCGAGATATCGCCATTGGCTGCCAGCACAGAACCCGGTACGTTGACACTCCAGGTCTTGCCATCGGTATTCACCGTCGTCTGGTACGTTTCAGTACCGACTTTAACGGTGATCGCGTCACCGGCTTTCACGTCATTATCGACTTTACCCGTCACCGCAATCGTCTGGCCGGATTCGCTGGCGTTAATCACGTTATCGCTGGTGACAGCATCGATAGAGATCGACGCCGTTGGTGCAACGATGTCTACACCGTAAGTGTGGCTGGTGTTCGCCGTGGTAACATTGCCTGCCGTATCACGGGTGGTGACACTGGCGGAGACATCGCCGTTGGTCGCTAATACAGATCCCGGAACATTCACGCTCCAGGTTTTGCCATCGGTATTCACCGTCGTCTGGTACGTCTCAGTACCGACTTTCACCGTCACCGCATCGCCCGCTTTCACTTCATTGCCGACTTTACCGATCACTGCAATCGTCTGACCCGATTCAGTCGCATTAATCACGTTATCGCTGGTGACATTATCGATAGAGATCGACGCCGTTGGTGCAACGATGTCTACACCGTAAGTGTGGCTGGTGTTCGCCGTGGTAACATTGCCTGCCGTATCACGGGTGGTGACACTGGCGGAGACATCGCCGTTGGTCGCTAATACAGATCCCGGAACATTCACGCTCCAGGTTTTGCCATCGGTATTCACCGTCGTCTGGTACGTCTCGGTACCGACTTTAACGGTGATCGCGTCACCGGCTTTCACGTCATTATCGACTTTACCCGTCACCGCAATCGTCTGGCCGGATTCGCTGGCGTTAATCACGTTATCGCTGGTGACAGCATCGATAGAGATCGACGCCGTTGGTGCAACGATGTCTACACCGTAAGCGTGACTGGTATTGGCAGTGGTGACGTTACCTGCGGTATCACGCGTGGTGACACTGGCGGAGACATCGCCGTTGGTCGCTAATACAGATCCCGGAACATTCACGCTCCAGGTCTTGCCGTCGGTATTCACCGTCGTCTGGTACGTTTCGGTACCGACTTTCACCGTGATCGCGTCACCGGCTTTCACGTCATTATCGACTTTACCCGTCACCGCAATCGTCTGGCCGGATTCGGTAGCATTAATCACATTATCTGACGTGACATTGTCAATTGAAATTGAGGCAACAGGAGGCAAGGTATCGACCATTACCGTATCACTTCCCCCCGAGCCAGGAATACCCGCCGTATCGGTGTAGCTGCCATCAGGGATGCTGACACGAACCTCGCCCTCAAAATTGGCAGTTGACGTCAGTGTCGCCGTCCAACGCGTGGGATCGTTAGGATCCTGCACTAAATTGGTTACAGAACCATTTGTTACGGTGATATCACTGAGATCAAAACCAACAGGCGGTTTTGTGAAAACGAAACTGATTGTGCCATCACTATTAATAACAATGGTGACAGAAGGCGGTGTGGTATCGGTGATATCCGTTGTTGCAACAAGTAACGAGGATGAATCTGCTCCATCCAAAACGGATGAGGCTCTGTCAGTAAACGATATGCCAGCAGTCTCGTAACCAATCGGGGCAGTCACGACATCAGCCGTTAAATTCAGTACTACCGTTGGATTAAAATGCCCACCGCCGCCGTCTCCTGCATCTCCAGCGTCAGCGTTACCTGCGGCAGTGGCCTCTAACACTTGGGTTGGGTCAGCACCTTGGGCGATGGCATCCTGTATAGCCGCGATATCACTAGCAACATCCGCACTTTGCTGAGAAGACGCGCTGCTTACATCGCTCCAACGGCTATCGCGCCCCAGATCCAGCGTTTTGCCATCCGGTAAGGTAATTGAAACTGCGCCGTTAGCACCAGTCACCACTTCTTCACCGCTGTAAACCCGATCACCAGCAACCAGAAGCCTCTGACTGCCATCAAGCGCGACGATAAAAACTTGCCCAATAACGAATTTAATGACGCCAATCACACCGTTCAAAATTCTTTCTCCTTGATATCTTTAATTATTTTTATAATGCGGCGATATTGTGGTTATAGATTTTCACTATCGTCCTGATAAGGTTGATTTGCTGTGTGTCGTCCTGACATTTTACTTAAAAAAACGTTACGATAGTGCTGTTGGTATGCGTCAAACACTTGACTCAATGAACGATATAATAAAAAATTCAGAATATTCTTTCCAGAACTTTACTCACTTAGAGTAACCCTTATTTCTTTCGTATTGGGCACCTTAGGAAAAAGAAATTAACATATTGATATAAAAGGAATAAAAAAAATAAATTCGTTAAGCGTTTATATAACACTCAAACACTTTAAATAGGAATAATCACAAATAAAGTTTTTGTGAAGGAAAACTGCTGATGATGCGTAGATACTGTTTTACTTTATTACCTTTTATTACTGCTTTTTCCACAGCGACGTATGCCGATACGATCCAGGAAGCAATAAAAAACACGCTCTATACCCATCCTGAAGTGAGCGCATCCATTAATAGCCGTTTTTCTGCCGAACGTGATTTACGAGCAGCAAAAGGCGGATATCTTCCTTCTATCACCCTGAGTGCAGGCGTTGGGCGCGAAGAAACCGACAGCCCCTCAACGCGAGCCAGCATTAATAAACGCGTTGAACTCAACCGCAAAGAATCGAGTATCAACCTAAGCCAAACGGTGTTTGATGGCTTCGCCACCTCCAGCGAGGTCGGCAGACAGCGAGCTACGGTCAATTCACGCGCTTATAAAGTGTTAAATACTAGTGAGGCAACGGCATTAAATGCCGCTCAGGTCTACCTCGATGTACTACAGCGTCAGGAATTTGTGCGTCTGGCAGAAGCGAATCTCGCAAGCCATGAGCGTATTTACGATCAAATAAGACTGCGCAGTGAACAGGGCGTTGGGCGACTAGCAGACTTGGATCAGGCTGAAGCACGTCTTGCACAAGCCCGTAACAATACGCTGACAGAAAAAACCAATCTGGACGATGCAAAAATCAACTACATGAGCGTGGTGGGTAAAATACCGGAGAATTTGGTGATGCCCAATGCTTCGACAATAAAGCTCCCGGCCTCGTTGGAAGAGGCACAGCGCACCATGCTGGCTAATAGCCCAGCATTGAAATCCGCAGAATCGGATATTGAAGCCACTCAGCAACAGTATGAGACTTCAAAATCAACATTTTACCCTCGCCTCAATGTTGAACTTTCTCGCACGATGGATAACAACGTTGACGGAACCCGTGGCCAAAACAACGAGTGGCAAGCGATGCTGCGGATGCGCTACAACCTGTATGAGGGTGGTAGCAGCAAGGCCAATATGGAATCCAAAGCTTATCAGGTAAAAGAAGCACAGGATGTCCGAAATAATGCCTTGCGCCTGCTGAATGAAGAGCTGAAATTAGCCTGGTCAGCGTTAAACAATTCGCGTCAACAACTTCCTATTGCTGCCGAATATGCCGACCGCAGTATGAGAGTACGTACCGCCTACCAGAAGCAATTTAGCCTGGGAGAAAGGACGTTGCTGGACCTACTGGACAGTGAAAACGAGCTGTTCACCGCACAGCGCCGTCTCGCCGAGGTTCGCTTCATCTCCCTGTATACCGAATACCGGATCGCATCACGTATGGGGGAGTTGCTAAACTATTTAGCAATCCCTGCACCAGATGCCAGCACCAGCTTGACAAACGTGACTGCTCAGGCAGAGCTGCCGAGTCTTAATTAATATATTTCATTAGTCAGGCGGCGATAAATTATGCTTTATATGCGAGAGAATTGCGTTGCGTAAGGGAACGTTTAGTTAAATGAAGTTGCATTCAGTACAAGACATTAATGGTTCTGATACATTGGTTCCCACCGAACCCGCTATCAATGAATCGATTGTCCATGAAAATAGCGACCCTCGCAGCCGCCATGACGACCCATTATTGGATAGCTTGCTAACCCTATGTGCATTGCAGGGGAAATCAGTCAGCCGAACGACACTCACCGCCGGGCTACCCTTAGGTAATCAGCGGTTATCTGTCGCATTACTCCCAAGAGCCGCAGCACGCGCAGGGTTGCAAGGGCGTGTTCTCAAGCGTTCTCTGAATAAAATTTCTGAGATGTCTCTCCCCGCGATGCTGTTATTACGGGAAGGACGGGCGGCGATTTTGTTAGGCTGGAACGCTGACGGCAGTGCGCGCCTGATGCCCAGTGAAACTGAAGGCGGAGAAATCTCCGTCGAGCACAGTACGCTGCAACAGAATTACCTAGGCCTGGTGATGTTCGCCCAGCCTCGTCATCAGTTCGATTTGCAAAATCCGTCGCTGATCCCCCGAACCAAATCCTGGTTCAAAGATACACTTAAGCTTTCACGTTCGCTCTATCTCGATGCCATCCTCGCCACTCTGCTGGTGAACATTATCGCGCTTGCGACACCGCTGTTCGTGATGAACGTCTATGACCGGGTTGTGCCAAATCAGGCAACGGCGACATTGTGGGTACTGGCTATCGGCGTTACTGGCGCTTTTGTTTTCGATTTGGTACTCAAAACGCTGCGTGGCATTTGCCTCGACATGGCGGGCAAAAAAACCGATCTGATTATTTCTGCCACGCTATTTGAACGCATTACCGGCATGTCGATGAAGGCTCGGCCACAGCGAGTCGGTAGCTTTGCGCAGAATATTCATGAATTTCAGTCGCTCAGAGATTTCCTTTCTTCACTGACGCTGACAACGCTGATCGATTTTCCCTTTACGCTGCTGCTGCTGCTGGTCATCGGCATCATTGGCGGCCCGCTAGTCTGGGTTTCCATCCTGGCCTACCCTATTGCCCTGCTGGCAAGTTGGGCGATGCAAAAACCGCTGTCTGCCACGATTGAAAAAACGATGCATCTTGCCAGCGAGCGGCAAGCTACGCTGATCGAAACGTTGAGCTGTCTGGACGCGATCAAGGTCAATAATGCGGAAAGTGAACGACAGCACCAATGGGAACAGACGATTGGTAGCCTGAGCAAACTGGAAATGCGAGCCAAGGCGCTGTCTTCATTGGCAGTGAACCTAACGCAGTGGTTCCAGCAATTTGCTGGCGTTGCCATGATTGTCGTCGGCGTCTATATGCTGATTAACGGCAAACTCAGCATGGGTGGACTGATTGCCTGTTACATGCTGAACGGCAGAGCACTCATGCCATTGGGCCAATTGTCTGGCTTGGTCAGCCGTTACCAGCAGGCGCGTTTAACGATGCAAACCACCGAACAAATGATGCAATTGCCGCAAGAGCGTAGCGATAACGAACGCCCGCTGAAGCGCGAGAGTATCCGAGGCGGTATCGAGTTTCGCGATGTGACATTCAATTACCCAGAACAGAAAACCAGTTCGCTGCAAGGTATCAGCCTGACTATCGCCCCCGGTGAGAAAGTGGGCATCATTGGCCGCAGTGGCTCGGGCAAAAGCTCCCTGCAAAAACTGATCGTGAATCTCTATCAGCCTAATACAGGCAATATTCTGATCGATGGCGTCGATGCTCGCCAGTTAGACGTCAGCGATTTACGCCACAATATCGGTTATGTTCCTCAAGATATTCAGCTATTTAGTGGATCGCTGCGCAATAACCTCATTAGCGGTGCACGTTATGTCGAAGACGAAGCCATGCTGCGAGCCGCAGAAATATCAGGGGTGAATGAGTTTGCTCGTCTACACCCGGATGGCTACAACCTTCAGGTTGGCGAACGCGGTCAACAGCTTTCCGGGGGGCAGCGTCAGGCAGTCGCGATAGCCAGGGCGCTATTGCTCGATCCGCCGATTCTGGTGCTAGATGAGCCCACCAGTTCGATGGATAACACTAGCGAAGACCGACTAAAGCAAGCTCTGGCTCCCGTGATTGCAGAGAAAACGCTCTTGCTGGTCACCCATCGGGTTTCCATGCTGGCGCTCGTCGATCGTTTAGTGATTGTCGACAGAGGTAAAATTATTGCTGATGGGCCGAAAGCAATCGTGATGGATGCGTTGAAGAAGGGGCAAATCAATGCGTCTCGGTAAATTTATCATACGAATCAAAAGGTATTTTGTCGGCGGAGATGAAGAGAGCCTGCAAACAATGCCAGAAGTGAGCCGGGCCATGGCAGAGGATTCGCCACGTTCTATTCGCTTTACGCTATGGGCTATCGGTGCTTTTTTCCTGTTCTTCATACTGTGGGCTGGGCTTGCGAATATCGATGAAGTCACCCGGGGCGACGGTAAAGCAATCCCTTCTTCTCGATTGCAAAAAATCCAAAATCTGGAAGGCGGTATTGTCACGGAAGTGTTCATTCGTGAGGGTCAGGTCGTCAATGCTGGCGATCCTTTACTACGCCTTGATGATACCCGCTTTGCCTCAAACGTCGGTGAAACCGAAGCCGATCGGCTTGCGCTGCTGTCGCGAATTGAACGCCTAAACGCCGAAATCAGCGGTCAAGAGCTCGTGCTTTCCGAAGAAATCACGACGCAAGCACCTAAAATCGCGGCAGGAGAAAAAGAGCTTTATAACAGCCGTCGCCAGCAACTGCATAATGAGATATCTGGTCTGGAAGAGCAGTTTATCCAGCGCCAGCAGGAACTGCGGGATTTCTCAGCCAAGGAGATTCAGTTCCGCAACAGTCTTGGCCTGCTCCAGCAAGAAATTAAAATGTCAGAACCGCTGATCGCCGAAGGGGCCATTTCTAAAGTAGAAGTTTTACGCCTACGCCGTGCTGAAGTTGAAACCCGTGGTCAGCTTGATTCCATCAAACTCTCTATTCCCCGAGCAGAGTCTGCGATTAAAGAGAGCGAGAATAAAATAGAGGAAACGCGCAGCCGCTATAAAAGCGAGGCATTATCTCAGCTAAGTGAAGCACAAACCAACCTGAACAAAATTGCAGCCACAGGTAAAGCGCTCGAAGATCGGGTAAACCGAACGCTGGTCGTCTCCCCTGTTCGCGGTATCGTGCAGCAAGTTCTGGTAAATACCATCGGGGGAGTGATTCAACCGGGTAGCGATCTGGTAGAAATTGTTCCACTGGATGACAAGCTGTTGGTCGAAGCTAAAATTCGCCCTCAGGATATTGCGTTTTTACACCCAGGTCAGGATGCTATCATAAAATTGACGGCCTACGACTACACCATCTATGGTGGCCTAAAAGGTCAGTTGGAACAAATCAGCCCGGACACCGTCACTGATAAAGAAGGGAACAGCTTTTATATTATTCGCTTACGGACTGATAAGAATTATTTAGGTTCAGCCGATAAACCACTTCTTATCATTCCAGGCATGGTGGCCTCTGTTGATATAATCACGGGCAAGAAAACTATCCTCAGCTATTTGCTAAAACCGATTATCCGGGCAAAAGCAGAAGCACTACGAGAAAGATAATAAAAAAGGCGCTCGACAGAGCGCCTTTTTTATTTCATTTATCAATGATCGTTCATGCTGTGATAAATCTGAGTCTGGCTACGCCCCATAGCTTTAGCTTGGTACATGGCGGAATCGGCATTAATTGCCAGCGTCAGAGAATCGGAGCCATGTTCTGGATACAGCGCGATACCGATACTGCACGATATATCAAGTTTCTTCCCATTGATCTCAAATGGTTTGTTCAGTGCATTGTGGATTTTATCTGCAACATAGAGTGTATTATCAATTTCCTTAATACCCTGAAGCAAAATAATAAATTCATCACCGCTACGGCGATATACCGTATCCGAATCCCGAACCGCACCACGCATACGCGCAGCCGCTTCTTTTAATAGCAAATCGCCAACAGCATGTCCGAACGAATCGTTTATCTGTTTAAATTTATCGAGATCCAAGAACATCAGCGCGATCTTTCTACCCGTTTGTTTCGATAACAGAATCGCCTGCTCCATCTGCTCAGCAAACGTCAGGCCATTAGCCAGTGACGTTAATGAGTCATAGTGCGCCAGCTGCCGATAGTGTTCCTCGCTGCGCCGCAGCATATCAATGGCATGATACCGCTCTATGGCGATCGCAATCAGCTGCGCCGACTTCTCGATAGAGAAAATTTCCTCTTCGGTTGGCACATACACTTTGCGATGATAAACGCTTAACACCCCCAATATTTCTTTGTTCTGACCAATGATAGGTTCAGACCAGCAAGAACGCAGCCCAGCATATAATGCGAGTCCTTTATATAAAGACCAATGTGGATGCACGGAAATATCGTCAGCAATCACGCGTTTTCCGGTATAGGCCGCCGTACCGAAAGAAGCTACACCATCGGCAATTTTCACGTTGTGAATGGCATTTTTATAAAAACCAGGCAGGCTCGGCGCCGATCCAAGCGTCAAACATTTCTTTTCTTTATCAACTAGCAATACAGAACAAACGATACGACCAGGGTTTTTTTCCTCAACGCTGAAAATGATCGCATCCAGGATATCCTTCAGAGGCGCACCGCTTGATAACAGCTCCAACGCTCGATTGTATGAATTATCATGATGTTCCTGCGATTTCCGCTCGGTAATATCTAATTTAATTCCGACATATTGGGTCGTATTACTCGCCTTATTATATATTTTAACGATGTTGGCTTTTTCCCAATACAATTGCCCATCCTTACGCCGGTTAACGAACTCACCGCTCCAAACATTACCTTTATTTATGGTAGCCCATAGATCTTCATAAACGCTGGCATTGGTCATGCCGGAGTTTAATATATTCGTTTTTTTACCGATAACTTCATCCGGCATATAGCCAGACATAGTAATAAACTGGCGGTTGACGTAAATGATTTCACAATTTTCATCTGCGATCATAATTGAGGCAGGACTATATTCCATTGCAAAGAAAGTCATGTTGAGGAAGTCTTGTTTTTTCTGCTCAGTTTTAAACTTTTGTTTAATTTTTCTATTTTTCACAGAGGAAAACAATAACAATAGCAACAATAGGGTTATTATAATTTCATACACAATAACACTCTCCTCAGGCCCGAGTGGTCCTGATCGTACAAATCACAACGCTGATGACGAAAAATCCCGGTCACAAACCCCTACCCCGTAAATTTTCAGGATGGGGGGATTTCCGGAGAGCAGAAAGGATGAAAGAAAAAACGCTCCATGTAACAGGAATGTTTAGAAACATAGCAACGTAAGCATAAAGCCCTCGCATATGACTGTGCGCAGATAAAAACAACAAATTCAAAAGAGTATCTTAATTTAATAGTAGTAATTGTTCGGGTTATAAGCTTCTCTAATGGAATAAGAGAATATTCCTAAGAGTACATAGCGATATATTTTGAACATCAAATTTTTGTAAGCAAATCAATTATACCAATAAGTATCATTGTTTTAATCAACAAAATCTATCACAAAGTGATTTTTGATCGTTAACAGCAAACATTATATTTTTTTATCATTAAAAATCAAACAATTAAAATAAAAAATAAAATCATTAACGCAAGCATCTGATTACATATGTCATAATTTGATGCAAAATCCGCAGTCATCCTTCTGCTGTTTCATTGAAATTAAACACTGATATAACAAATAAAATAAGAATTAAATAACAAAAATAAAACAAAATTTAGCATTATACCTTGAATTTTGAAAGGTGAAGACTAGCAACTGAGAGTTGATATTTTGTACAAGTATGAAGCATTAGAAAATGTAATGAATTAATATAGAGGAAAAACCAGGAAGGGCATACAGCTGTACTCTACTGTGCAAAGTGATAGCCTAAACAACAAATTACCACCTAGAACCTAGAGTTCAATCTTCAACATCCCAAAATTCTCAAACGGCTGAGGGCGTGAGAGGTAATATCCTTGGGCAGCATAAGCACGCGATGCCTGAACAATTGCCCACTCCTCCTGTGTTTCTATTCCCTCAATGACCACATAATTGCAGAAACGCGATAACAAAGCGATCAGCGCAGGGAAAACGGTTTTCCCTTCATCACTTTGTTGCAGGAGAATGAAAAGCTCACGAGCCACTTTGATGCAGTCATACTGAGCTAGCATAAGTGATGAAAAATTCGCCATACCACAGCCGAAATCATCCAGCCACAGTGTTTGCGCTTCTGGGAGTTTGGTTAAGATTTCTTTTGGCAACCCTCCCTGATTTTCAACCATTTCAAAACGAATCCAGGGCATTGCCGCGATCAGTCGCTTAGCTTCGAGATTATTTTGCAACGCCAGTAGCGTCATACCATCAATGTTGACGGAAGCAAAAAGATCGTCGCGAGTAAATCGAAAACTCCACTTAGATAAAAGTTGTAGTTGTTCTACAATAATTAACAGGCGGGTTTCAACATCGATATTCGCGAAATATTTTTCAGGAGAGATGAACTTTTGCGGTAGGGTAGGAGAAAAAACGGAAGTCAGTAACTCAATAGCCATTAGTTTACCTGATGTTCGGTAAATGGGCTGAAAAGTATACCGCCGTTGGCATTGGTGCCAGTAATCAGCGCCTAATGGCTCCGCGCCTCCCTGTTGGAAAAATCCTGCCCCAACCTGATTAAGATGACCTTCCTGCTGCACTATGAGTTCCGCCATTAAACTGACACTATTAGTTATAAAATTATATCATACGGACATGCACCGCCATCGGCTCTCCAGATGCAAACATCATCAGCAATACCGATTAAATCAATGTCCATTGATATTACAAAAATAAGTGGTTCAATATCACAACTAAATTTATTTAAATTGTAAATCAATAAATTAAAAACCAAGAAACACAGTCGCACTGGCTGATTCATGCAGTTTAAAGCATATGTATAAAACCAATTTAACGAACAGATGGTAATTTTACCCTGTAACCTCACTATTTATGCAGCCAATGGGTTGCACGCTGAAGGCCTCCGAAAACAGTTAAAACCCCGCAGTAAACCGCCTCGGAAGAAAGGAACGTCGAAGACTAAGGGGAGACTGTCCGCCAGTATATTTTGTATCAATGGCAGTTGCGCGTGTCTAAACGAGCATCAACGGGTATAATCTGCGCCCTGTTTGTAAGGTAGAAGAAGATCATGGCGTTACTCATCACCCATAAATGCATCAACTGTGACATGTGTGAACCCGAGTGTCCTAATCAGGCCATCTCCATGGGCATGGACATTTATGAAATTGATACCACTCTCTGTACTGAGTGCGTTGGCCACTACGACACGCCTACGTGTCAGAAAGTCTGTCCGATCGACAATACGATCGTCAAAGATCCAAACCATGTTGAAGGCAATGAGCAGTTGTGGGAAAAGTACGTGCTTATGCACCATGCCGACAGGATTTAAACATCCGTTTACGAACGATCAGCTTTCGATAATTACCGTCGCACAGGCATAGCGTCTTTCGTCAGCCAGCGTCACATGGACGTGTCTGACGCCCATCTGTTCAGCTAGCTCTGCCGCTTTAGCAAAAAACCGCAGGCAAGGTTTACCCAGCTCATCATTAAAAACTTCAAACTGGTTGAACGCGAGCCCATTACGGATTCCGGTACCGAAGGCTTTTGCTGCCGCCTCTTTCACGGCAAAGCGCTTGGCGAGGAAACGGACAGGCTGCTGATGCTGCTGATAATGCGTCCATTCAGCATCCGTCAGAATGCGGCGAGCTAATCGCTCGCCTGAACGTTCAATCACCGCTTCAATACGGCTGATTTCGACAATATCCGTTCCGAGCCCAAGAATCGCCATCAGCGACGCGCTTCCCGCATTAGGCTCTTCATTTCAGCAACGGCATCCTTCAGTCCGCTCATCACCGCACGTCCGATAATCGCATGCCCGATATTTAATTCATGCATTTCCGGCAGCACCGCAATCGGCTGAACGTTATGGTACGTCAAACCGTGGCCAGCATTGACTTTCAGCCCCTTCGCCGCAGCATAAGTCGCCGCATCACGAATGCGCTCGAATTCATGCTGGCGCGCTTCATCATCTGGCGCATCGGCATATGCCCCGGTATGAATTTCGATATAAGGCGCGCCGCTGGCAGCGGCGGCATCAATTTGCCGCTTATCCGCATCAATAAAGAGTGAAACCAATATGCTAGCCTGGCTGAGTTTGGCAACCGCGTTATTGATTTTTTCCTGCTGCCCCGCGACATCCAGCCCGCCTTCGGTTGTCACTTCCTGACGTTTTTCCGGAACCAGACAGCAAAAATGCGGCTTCACCTCACAGGCGATGTTCAGCATCTCTTCCGTGACAGCCATTTCCAGATTCATGCGGGTTTGGAGCGTGTCTCTCAGGATCCGCACATCACGATCCGTGATATGGCGACGATCTTCACGTAAGTGCACCGTGATGCCGTCCGCTCCCGCCTGCTCAGCGATAAAAGCAGCCTGAACGGGATCGGGATACGCCGTTCCACGCGCATTACGCAACGTTGCAATGTGATCGATGTTAACGCCAAGCAGTAATTCAGCCATGATAAATCCTCGGTAAAGTCATGCACGATACGTGGCAGTTTACACCGATGTCACAGCGTCAGGGTACTGAGGAGACGGGATTATTTATCAGAAGGTATGGGTTTGGACAAATTAGCAGCAGGAACGAACTGGCGGAATAGTTCACGACTTTTCAGCGGTTTTCCCCCCAGATACGGCTTTAACGCAATGCGGGTGAAACGCTTTGCCGCCTTCAGTGTGCCGACATCTGGAAATTCACGCGACGCCAGCGAACGTAATTCATGCCCGGTAAAACTTTTGTTATCGACAACCAGACTGGCAATAAATCCCCTTTCCTCTCGATACTGATAAGTCATGGTATCGGCCACTGGTTCGCCGCTACCAGCACAATGCAGGAAATCAACGCCGTATCCCAGATAGCCCAGTAACGCTAATTCAAAGCGTCTTAATGCGGGCTCGGGAGAGGCATCCTGTGCAGCAAGATGTTGTAAACAGTGGAGATAATCGAAGAAAAGAGCGGAGTAATTGGTTTCATGTTCCAGCACGCGAGACAGCAGTTCGTTAACGTATAAACCGCTATAAAGCATCGAGCCAGTCAGTGGTAGCGCGAGCGAGACAGGCTCGGCGCTGCGTAATGTTTTCACTTCTCCCCGCCCACTCCAGCGCACCAGCAGCGGAGTGAAAGGCTGTAAACAGCCTTTCAGGCTAGAGCGTCGGGCTCGCGCGCCTTTGGCAAGCACGCGAACTCGACCATCGCTTTCACTAAACAGATCCAGCAATAAGCTGGTTTCGCTATAAGGTCGCCCATGCAAGACAAATGCGCGCTGCCAGCCTTCCATCGGCGTGAACCTTACAGGTCTTCGCTATAACCCAGGCTGCGCAGGGCACGTTCGTCATCTGCCCAACCGGATTTCACTTTAACCCACAGCTCAAGGTGCACCTTGGCTTCGAACATCTCTTCCATATCTTGACGAGATTCGATACCAATAGTTTTAATTTTGGCACCTTTGTTGCCAATGACCATCTTCTTCTGGCCTTCACGCTCAACCAGAATCAGGCCGTTGATGTCATAACCGCCGCGCTCGTTCGTCACGAAACGCTCAATTTCGACCGTCACGGAATACGGCAATTCTTCACCCAGGAAGCGCATCAATTTTTCACGGATAATTTCCGATGCCATAAAACGCTGTGAGCGATCGGTGATGTAATCTTCCGGGAAGTGGTGCGTTGCCTGCGGTAAGTGTTTACGCACAATGCTGGCAATCGTATCGACATTCGTGCCCTTCTCAGCCGAGATTGGAACGACGTCAAGGAAGTCCATCTGTTGGCTGAGGAACTGGATATGCGGCAGCAGCTTAGTTTTATCCGTGACGTTATCGACTTTATTGATCGCCAATAGCACAGGGAGTTTCTGATCGCGCAGCTTATTCAATACCATCTCGTCGTCGTCGTTCCAGTGTGTCCCTTCAACAACGAAAATGATCAGCTCAACGTCACCAATTGAGCTGCTGGCGGCACGGTTCATCAGGCGGTTAATCGCCCGCTTTTCTTCAATGTGCAATCCCGGCGTATCCACATAAATAGCCTGATAAGGCCCTTCAGTGTGAATACCCATGATGCGGTGCCGCGTCGTCTGGGGCTTACGTGACGTAATAGAAATCTTCTGCCCCAGTAATTGATTCAGTAACGTCGATTTACCGACGTTTGGTCGACCAACAATCGCGACAAAACCGCAGTGTGTCTGTACTTCGCTCATTCAAGCTCCAGTTTTTTCAACGCTTGTTCAGCCGCAGCCTGTTCGGCTTTACGACGGCTCGATCCTGTACCAATGACCGACTCACTAAAGCCGCTCACCTGACAGTGGATAGTAAATTCCTGATCGTGTGCTTCCCCACGAACCTGCACCACCAAATACGTTGGCAAAGGTAAGTGACGCCCTTGCAGAAATTCCTGCAACCGCGTTTTCGGATCTTTTTGCTTATCGCCGGGACTGATTTCATCCAGACGCGTCTGATACCAGTTCAGGATCAAACGTTCGATGGTCTGAATGTCGCTGTCGAGGAAAATTCCGCCAATCAGCGCTTCGACCGTATCAGCCAGGATCGATTCACGACGGAAACCACCGCTTTTTAATTCACCGGGACCGAGGCGTAAGCACTCTCCCAATTCGAATTCACGCGCGATTTCCGCCAGCGTATTTCCTCGCACCAGCGTCGCTCGCATCCGACTCATGTCCCCTTCATCAACCTTGGGGAAACGGTGATACAGCGCATTGGCGATCACAAAACTCAGGATGGAGTCACCCAGGAACTCGAGTCTTTCATTATGTTTGCTGCTAGCGCTACGGTGCGTCAACGCCTGTAACAAAAGATCGTACTGCTGAAAAGTATAGCCCAGCTTTCTTTGTAAACGATTTATCAGGATGGGATTCATGTGTTACCAATAGATCAACGATGCGTCAAAAACAGCAGCATACGGAACAGCCCTGCTTACCAATTCGGTCAAAACTGTTTCGTTTGCATTGGCTCCCATAGGGAGCCTGCCTTTTTGCCCGTCATACTTCGCGTTGCCTGTACGTTAGCGTGGTGAAAACGCTAACGTGTTGTCCTGCAACTCGTACTATTTAGGGCATGTTCTTTCAAAAAGAGCGTTACGGAAAATATTCTACATCGGACAGCATCAGAATGCTGCCTGTATCTTATTTCGGTTAATGCTTACTTTTGATTAATGCTTACTTTGGTTAATGGATACCACCGATGCGACTCAAACGTACGCCGGTAGGCCATTCACCTTCCTGCTTCTCGAAGCTCATCCAGATAGCGGTGGCTTTACCGACCAGATTTCTCTCTGGAACAAAGCCCCAATAGCGGCTATCCAGACTGTTGTCGCGGTTATCTCCCATCATGAAGTAGTGCCCTGCTGGAACAACCCATGTCGCAAGCTGCTGCTGCGATTGCTGGTAATAACCACCGAGCTGATCCTGCTGACCCGGCACCAACAGAATATTATGCGTGACATTGCCTAATGACTCTTTGCGTGCGCCCATACGAGTCCCTTCCACGCTGTTGTCATTAGCAGGCACCTCATAAAATCCGCTGCGCGATTCCAGTCCTGGTTGGTTGAAGGTCTGAACAAAATCGCTAGGCTGTACGTTACTGTATGTGACGGCCAGTGCCGTATCGCACGCCTGCTGTCCCTGACAGGATGGACGAATCGTCACCTGCTTGGTTATCGGGTTATAGCTAACGCGATCGCCCGGTACGCCAACCACACGCTTGATGAAGTCCACTTTAGGATCGGACGGGTATTTAAACACCACAACGTCGCCACGCTTCGGGTGACCGGTTTCAATCAGCGTTTTTTGCGTGAAGGGTTCTTTAATACCGTAGGCAAATTTCTCCACCAAAATAAAATCACCGATCAACAGCGTCGGCATCATCGAACCCGATGGAATTTGAAACGGCTCATAAATGAAGGAGCGCACAACCAATACCAAAGCGACAACCGGGAAGACGGACGCTATCGTCTCAATCCAGCCTGGTTGTTGAATCGCTTTCGATGAAACCGCGCCATCAGCCAGATCGGCGCCGCTCATCGCAGCAAATTTCTTCTGGCGAGCGGGTGCCCAGACGAAACGTTCTAAACACCAGACAATCCCCGTGACCAGCGTCACCAATGCCAGAATTACGGCAAACATATTGGCCATGCCAACTCCTCAGAATTTATTTACTGTCTTTGCCGACGTGCAGAATTGCCAGAAACGCTTCTTGCGGCAGTTCGACGTTGCCGACCTGCTTCATACGTTTCTTACCGTCTTTCTGTTTCTGCAACAGTTTCTTCTTACGGCTGACGTCGCCACCATAACACTTGGCCAGTACGTTTTTACGCAATTGCTTAACCGTAGAGCGCGCAATAATGTGGTTACCAATAGCGGCCTGAATCGCGATATCAAACTGCTGACGTGGAATCAGTTCTTTCATCTTTTCGACGAATTCACGGCCACGATATTGTGAATTATCACGGTGAGTAATCAGGGCCAGTGCATCAACACGCTCGTTGTTGATTAATACATCAACGCGCACCATGTCTGATGCCTGGAAACGCTTGAAGCCATAATCCAGCGAGGCATAACCACGAGACGTTGATTTCAGGCGATCGAAGAAATCGAGTACCACTTCGGCCATCGGGATTTCATACGTCAACGCAACCTGATTACCGTGGTACACCATGTTCGTCTGCACACCGCGCTTCTCAATACAAAGCGTAATTACGTTGCCCAAATATTCTTGAGGCATCAGCATGTGACATTCGGCGATCGGTTCGCGCAGTTCCTGAATATTGTTCAGCGGCGGCAGTTTAGACGGGCTATCAACATAGATGGTTTCTTTAGCCGTCGTTTCTACTTCATACACTACCGTCGGTGCCGTGGTGATCAGCTCCAGATCGTACTCACGCTCCAGACGTTCCTGAATGATCTCCATGTGCAGCAGACCCAGGAATCCACAGCGGAAACCAAAGCCCAGTGCGGTCGAGCTTTCTGGCTCATAGAACAGGGAGGCATCATTGAGGCTCAGCTTGCCTAACGCATCGCGGAATGCTTCATAGTCGTCGGAGCTAATCGGGAACAGGCCCGCGTAGACCTGAGGTTTGACTTTCTTGAAGCCCGGTAACGCTTTTTCAGCCGGATGACGCGCCAGCGTCAGGGTATCTCCGACTGGAGCACCCAAAATATCTTTAATAGCGCACACCAACCAGCCTACTTCGCCGCAGTTCAATACATCGCGGTCGATCTGCTTCGGTGTAAAAATCCCGAGACGGTCGGCGTTATAAACCTGACCCGTACTCATCACCTTAATTTTGTCGCCTTTGCGCATCGTGCCGTTTTTAATACGCACCAATGACACAACGCCAAGATAGTTATCAAACCAGGAATCGATAATCAGCGCCTGCAGCGGTTCATCTGGGCTGCCTGCCGGCGGCGGGATATCACGCACTAAGCGATCCAGAACATCGGGCACGCCAATCCCCGTTTTTGCGGAGCAACGCACCGCATCGGTAGCATCAATGCCGACGATATCTTCAATTTCCTGAGCAACACGATCCGGATCGGCAGCAGGCAGGTCGATCTTATTCAGAACCGGCACCACTTCCAGATTCATATCCAGCGCGGTATAGCAGTTAGCCAGCGTTTGAGCTTCAACGCCCTGCCCAGCATCAACGACAAGCAGCGCACCTTCACAGGCGGCGAGCGAACGGGAAACCTCATAAGAGAAGTCAACGTGCCCAGGCGTATCGATGAAGTTTAACTGGTAGGTTTGACCGTCCTGCGCTTTATAATCCAGCGTGACGCTTTGCGCTTTAATCGTTATTCCACGTTCACGTTCCAGATCCATGGAATCCAGAACCTGCGCAGCCATTTCACGCTCGGTTAAACCGCCGCAAATCTGGATAATACGGTCAGATAACGTCGATTTACCGTGGTCGATATGGGCAATAATGGAGAAATTTCGTATATGCTTCATTATAAAAATTTTTCTACCTTGATATTCCTGAAATTCTTGCCGATGGGCATGCGCATAGGTGAAAACAGCAGCGATGTTATTCCACCTGAATCGCAGCATTCTACATGCGAGAGGCGTGAAAACCTAGTCATGTCCGGTGCATTCCCCTTGATTATGACGGTTTTATTTGGAATAGCAGAACAACAAGAGGAAAGCAGGAAGTAAAGTGTCATTACGTGGCAAACATCGTGTCGAAAGATAACAAACAAGTAAGCAATGTTTCCGCACCGCGCGCCGTTTACGCTCAGGTAAACAGGTCAATTTTGTAACAGAGTGCCCGGCAGTGCTATTTGCAGGATAACGGGCTCATAACGCTTATTTTTACCCAACTGTTTAGCCCAGCGCTTCACGCCGATAAACGCCACGCCACCGCCCAGCAGTGCACCAATAACAGCGGCCAGATCGGTGCCGAATAACGTTTGGCAGATCGCCGCGCCGAGCAGTAGCCCAACCAGCGGAACGAAATAAACCAGAGCAGCGGAAAACAGCAGCCGCCCCTCAGAAATGCCCAACTCCACCTTTTGTCCCACTTCTAAAGGCCGATCGTAAGGAACATACAGCGTATTTTCGGCAGAGAGCCCAAGCTGACTTAATAAACCGGTTCCACACGACGAGCGGGATTTACAGGTGCCGCAGCCCGAACTTGGCTCACACCGCAGTTCTGCAATTCCATCCTGCCATGACACTACCGTTGCCCACTCTTTAATCACGGTTGCGCCTTCAAAATAATACTGTCAGCCACGCGTTTAGCCGTAGAAGGAGGAATATCGCCGACAACGGTAATCTCTCGGTTGCCTTTCATGACAGTGTGAATAGAGCGTCTCCCCGTGAGCACAGATTGTTCCTCGCTCACGTCAGAAGACGGGCTAATGTTAATCGAAAAGCTGAATAAGCCATCGCTATACAGACGTGTTTCAATCGGGATGGACGAACCGGGCAATACCTTTTTGTTGTGCGACAGCTCTTTCATCCCAGCAGGTAGCCATTCCGGTACCCAGGTAAAATCACCTTTTTCCGCAGCAGGCGCGGGTAGCGCAGGAGGAAGTTTGATTCCTTCCAGCGGACGCATAACGCTCACCAGATCATCGTCAACAATCAATGATGTCGTTAAGAATTGCTCCAACCGTTTGTCGCCATTGCGATCCTGTAAATCAATGCGCAGTGGAAGTTTCGAGTCCGCATCAATCCACACCGTATAGCTGTAGCGTGTGCCATCGCGTGAGATGATCCGAATGCCTGATGCCAGACGATCGGCAATGCGTACCCGTCCATCAGCGGGAACAAAATCATAATAGGGCGATAGTTTCTGAAAATCAGCGAAGACCAGAGAAGGGAGAGAGTCAACGATATGATCGCTGGTGAGCGTAAACGGCTCAAAACCAGGATCGAAATAGCTGATTTCATTACCACGCTGCACGATCTCGCGTCGCGGCCCGTCCATAAATAGCAACTGCGCTAAGGCACGGTTATTCACCACAGCATGGCGATACCGTACCGACTCGAACCCTTGCAGAGTAATGTTAATAAAGGAAATTTCGTAATTCTGAGAGCGAATAGCGCCATTCATCTGTTGCAGCAGCGCGCCCGGCTCAACATTCTGAGCCGGGGTGAAAGTAGAATAAAACAGACTGCCAATCAGAAAACAGGCGGCGGACCAAACACGCTTCATTACCGGGGCTGTGTTCCTAATGATTGAGTACCGGGAACCTGAATTGCCGCTTGTTGATCGTCCTGCGGCAGAGCGTGCTCGGCATGCAGCCGACGCTGTAATTCGTAGTCCTGCAAAATGGCGTTAAGGCGATTGCGCTGCATATCGGATTTTTGTTGACCGCTGTTAGGGGCAACATTTTCTGACGGCACGCCCAGACTCACTGGAGAGGCGGTGCCCATAGCAGGTAAGGTGCTGAACACGCCGGATTCCACAACATGTTCAGAAGCATTACCCTGCTGGTAATTTTGTACGCCGACAATCACCGCTAAAGATACGCAGGCTGCGACACCGACTTGCGTCAGTTGGCTGCCCCACGGGCGGATTTTTTGCCAGAAAGGCATCTTCGTCCACTCAACAGGTTGTGGCTGAGATTCAGGCTGCGCTTGTGGAACCAGACGAACAGGTTCTTTTTCGATTGCAGCGGCAACACGAGAAGCGATGTCCAGATGAATCACGTTTTCACTCACATCACCACGCATTACATCACGAATCAGATGATAACTTTGCCAACTTTGCTGCAACGCGTCATCCCGTGACAGTGCGCCTAACAGTTCGGAATCTACTGCTTCGCCATCCATTAAAGCGGAAAGTTTCTCTTTCTGCATACCGACACCCTTACCTTGTCAAATCCATCATTAGTCATGCGGATAGCTGAAAACGCTCGCTAGCGCTGAATAAGCGGTTGTACTTTATTATCAATCGCTTCCCGCGCCCGGAAAATACGAGAACGAACAGTGCCGACGGGACAATCCATAATAACGGCGATCTCTTCGTAGCTTAAACCGTCCAACTCACGCAGCGTAATCGCTAAACGCAAATCTTCCGGTAAAGACTCAATAGTTCGGAAAACGATGCTTCGTAATTCCTCTGACAACATTAAATTCTCAGGGTTCGATATTTCTTTCAGTGCGCCCACATTTTCATAGTTTTCCGCGTCATTAGCATCAATGTCGCTGGAAGGCGGGCGGCGTCCCTGAGCTACCAGATAATTCTTGGCCGTATTCACTGCGATACGATACAGCCACGTATAAAACGCACTATCGCCGCGGAATGACTCTAACGCGCGATAGGCTTTAATAAACGATTCCTGTACCACGTCCGGCACATCCCCTTGGGGAACATACCGCGATACCAGGCTCGCTACCTTATGCTGATAACGAACGACCAACAAGTTAAACGATTTTTGATCGCCTTTTTGGACTCGCTCGACCAGAACCTGATCTGCCAGTTGCTCGCTCATCCGAGGTAATCTCTACTCAAACCGTTCTCCACGCGTAAACGTAAAATAGTACTGCCAGCTATATAAGTCATATTTAGAGCAAGCTCCTCATTAGAACCAAGACATCCAATAAAGTTCCGGGTCATCATTTTTCTTTTGCTTAGCGCCGTTACTCGTCTTTGCGATGCGTACCTATGACGCATTCTCTTCATCTGAGGCTCTACGCTCTTCCGGGGATGATACGATAAATCCGGGGTCTTCGCACGATTCAGCATGCCCCTTCCTTCGCTTATTTATAGCGTAGAGATGGGGATAAAAACCAATACAGCAATCAGCCGTTGGGTGCTACCATCGGATTTCCTCTTCTTTTTGCATCCACGACACGACCATGCAAACGACCACTGAATACGTCTGTGATGTTTTAATCATTGGCAGCGGTGCTGCCGGGCTTTCACTGGCGCTGCGTCTGGCTTCACAAGCCAACGTGACGGTATTAAGCAAAGGCCCGCTCAACGAAGGCGCGACGTTTTATGCTCAAGGTGGCATCGCCGCGGTTTTCGATGAAACCGACACGATTGACTCCCATATCGAAGATACCCTGATCGCCGGCGATGGCCTGTGTGAACGGGAAGCCGTTGAGTTTATCGCCAGCAATGCCAAACACTGCGTGCAATGGCTTATCGAACAAGGCGTGCTGTTCGATACCGAAACCAGCACCAGCGGCGAAGAACGTTACCATCTCACGCGCGAAGGCGGGCACAGCCATCGTCGAATTCTGCACGCGGCGGATGCAACCGGAAAAGAAGTGGAAAACACGCTGGTGCAGAAAGCGCTATCTCATCCGAATATTCGGATTATGGAGCGCTGCAACGCCGTCGATTTGATTACCTCGAATAAGCTGGGTTTACCCGGCACACGCCGCATTGTCGGTGCTTACATATGGAACCGTGAACGGGAGCGCGTAGAATCCTGCCGAGCGAAAACGGTTGTTTTAGCGACCGGTGGCGCATCCAAAGTTTATCAATACACCACGAATCCCGATATTTCCTCTGGTGATGGCATCGCCATGGCCTGGCGCGCGGGTTGCCGCGTGGCAAATCTGGAGTTCAATCAGTTTCACCCGACCTGCCTGTTCCACCCGCAGGCGCGAAACTTCCTGCTAACGGAAGCGCTGCGCGGTGAAGGCGCATACCTTAAACGTCCTGACGGCACACGCTTTATGCCCGATTTCGATGCCAGAGGCGAATTGGCCCCGCGTGACGTGGTCGCTCGTGCGATTGACCATGAGATGAAACGGCTTGGCGCAGACTGCATGTATCTGGATATCAGCCACAAGCCCGAAGCATTCATCAAACAGCACTTCCCCACTATCGATGAAAAGCTACAGTCTCTCGGCATCGATCTGACGCGTGAGCCGATACCGATCGTACCCGCGGCACACTACACGTGCGGCGGCGTGCTGGTCGATCAGCATGGTCGTACCGATCTTGACGGCCTGTATGCGATTGGCGAAGTCAGCTATACCGGTTTGCATGGCGCAAACCGCATGGCATCCAACTCATTACTCGAGTGTCTGGTTTACGGCTGGTCAGCCGCTGAGGATATTTTGCAACGTTTACCGCAAATCAAAGCGGTGAAAAAGCTACCAGATTGGGATGAAAGCCAGGTCGATAACTCAGATGAACAAGTGGTGATTCAGCATAACTGGCACGAGCTGCGCCTGTTTATGTGGGATTACGTTGGGATCGTGCGGACGACTAAGCGACTGGAGCGGGCACAACGCCGCATCCAACTGCTTCAGCAGGAAATCAATGAATACTACTCCCACTTCCGTATTTCCAACAATTTGCTGGAACTGCGTAATCTGGTGCAGGTTGCCGAACTCATCGTCCGCTGCGCATTGGAAAGAAAAGAAAGCCGCGGGCTGCATTACACTCTGGACTACCCAGAACAGTTCGACGCCCCAACACCAACCATTCTGGTGCCGTAGTTCATAAAAAATAGTTCATTTAGCAAAGGCAGGCGCAGCAACAAGGCGTCTGCCATCTACATAAAGAGATAAAAATCTTTTGTCAGCTGCTGGAAATCCGTCGAATAACACCTTTCTGCATCACGAATTACCAATGAGGAATTCACACATTCTCTTTCCTGACGAGACAGCGCCAGCAAAACGCGATGTGCAGGTTTCTCTTCCTGTTCCGATACGCGAAGCTGCTGGTGAACATACCAATTGTGCTGCTGCGCCAGCGGAATAAAATGCTCAGCAACCTGAACCGGCAGCACCACGCTGAAAAGACCTTCAGGCATCAGCAGTTGATGAGCACAGCGTAACAGCGCTTCATGGGTTAACAGGGTGGTATAGCGAGCCTGATCGCGCTGAGCCGAGCCGCATGCGATCCCCGGCGGGAAGTAAGGCGGGTTACTGATAATCAACGAATAGTCGGCGGCTCGCGTCTCAGCAAAACCGACGATATCTTCCGCATACACCGTGATTCTGTCAGCCCATGGTGAAGCAGCTACATTTTCTTTCGCCTGTTGACTCGCGACGCTATCCAGCTCGACGGCATCAATCTGAACATGCGATTCAGAACGTTGCGCTAGCATCAACGCGAGAAGACCGGAACCGCTACCGATATCCAAAATTCGCGCACCTGAGGACACCGGTGTCCAGGCTCCCAGCAAAATGCCGTCGGTCCCCACCTTCATGGCACAACGATCGTGCGCCACAAAGAATTGCTTGAAGGTAAAACCATCCCGACGCAATGTCAGTTTATTATCAGCCTGATGACTCATGAAAATAAGATTCCAAACGCAAACCGCAGTAGCATAGGTGAAACATCAATGCAGGAAAAGTGCCGATGTCTGCTTAAACAGGTGAAGAAACCGGCCAATCCGTCTATAATCGGCGCCCCAAATAGAGGTAGACCATGACTGTAACCAATTTTTCCGAGCTCGATCTTGATGAAAGCCTGTTAGACGCCCTGCGTGACATGGGCTACGAGCGCCCGACCGTGATTCAGGCAGAGGCGATCCCTCCGGCGATGGAAGGCCGCGACGTCTTAGGCTCCGCGCCAACAGGTACAGGTAAAACCGCCGCCTATCTGCTGCCGGTTTTGCAGCATCTTATCGATTTCCCTCGTAAAAAATCGGGTCCACCTCGTATTCTGATCCTCACGCCAACCCGTGAACTCGCCATGCAGGTCGCCGATCAGGCACGAGCGTTTGCTGCACATACGCACCTGGATATCGCCACGATCACTGGCGGCGTGGCCTACATGAACCACGCAGAAGTCTTCAGTGAAAATCAGGATATCGTCGTCGCGACGACGGGCCGTCTGCTGCAATACATTAAAGAAGAAAACTTCGATTGCCGCGCGGTAGAAACGCTAATTCTGGATGAAGCGGACAGAATGCTGGATATGGGCTTCGCTCAGGATATTGAACACATCGCCGGAGAAACCCGCTGGCGCAAGCAAACGCTGCTGTTTTCTGCGACGCTGGAAGGGGACGCGATCAAAGATTTCGCCGAGCGCCTGCTCAATGAACCTGTTGAAATCGAATCCGACCCATCGCGTCGGGAACGTAAAAAAATTCTGCAATGGTATTACCGCGCCGACGATCTCAAACACAAAACGGCGCTGCTCTGCCACCAGTTAAAACAGCCTGACGTAACGCGTTCTATCGTCTTTGTACGCAAGCGTGAGCGTGTGCATGAGCTGGTTGCTTGGCTGCGTGAAGCGGGCATTAACTCCTGCTATCTCGAAGGCGAAATGGTGCAAGCCAAACGTAATGAGGCGATCAAACGTCTCAGTGACGGGCGTGTCAACGTGCTGGTAGCAACGGATATCGCAGCGCGTGGTATTGATATTAACGATGTCAGCCACGTATTTAACTTCGATTTGCCGCGCACCTCGGACACCTATCTTCACCGTATCGGCCGTACCGGTCGCGCCGGTCGTAAAGGCTGTGCCATCTCTTTTGTCGAAGCACACGACCATCTGCTGCTGGGAAAAATTAGTCGCTACTTGAATGAACCGCTAAAACCGCGCGTCATTGAAGAACTCCGCCCAGAGACAAAAGCACCAAGCGCCAAAACGACGGGGAAACCGTCGAAAAAAGTACTGGCTAAGCGACAAGAGAAAAAAGAGAAGGAAAAAGAAAAGGTTAAGGTAAAAGTTCGCCAGCGCGATGCTAAAAATGTGGGTAAGCGTCGTCAACCAACGCAGAAAACCGACAAACCCTCTGCCGAATAAAATTTATATAAAATAGATATATAAAAAAGGGAGCCTCAGCTCCCTTTTTGTTAAGGCTTGAATTACAGGCTTGCGGTAAAAGTACGAGCGATAACGTCGCGCTGCTGTTCTGGCGTCAGTGAGTTGAAACGCACAGCGTAGCCAGATACGCGAATGGTCAACTGCGGATAATTTTCCGGATGCTTAACCGCATCTTCCAGCGTCTCACGGCGCAGAACGTTTACGTTCAGGTGTTGACCACCTTCCACACGCACTTCAGGTTTGATTTCCAGCGGGATTTCACGATACTCGATCTGACCCAGATCGCTCACCGGAACGATTTGATCTTCGCTATAACCCGATTTAGCACACACGCAACGCGCCTGTGATTTTTCTTCATCCAGCAACCAGAAAGAATTGATCAGCGCGCTGTCGTTAGCCTTGGTGATTTGAATACCAGTAACCATAATTGCCTCCGTAAAACGGCGTGTTATTGTCTTAGTTAAAAACTAACTGAGTAAAAATCGCTATCAGCAAAAAACTGCTAAATTTCGTAACGATCGTATAAAACCGTTTGTATCTGCCTCTTATATACCAGCCTGATAACCAGACATCCTTGACTTAAATCAATTTTAAAAGCCCACAATTTGGCGGCCCGATGGCAATATATTGTTTTATATCAATTTTACCAACACACCGAATTACAAATATTTTTGTAAATTTTCAATTTTTTTTCAAAAAAAGGGCCTTTCATCCCGACAACAGCGGTTACGGTTTTACCTCGGGACGATAGATCGGTAAGCTACCGACAACACCATTCAACCTGTAAAAAAAGAGTGCATGATGGCGACCTCTCTCACCTGGCATGACGTGCTGGCACAAGAAAAGCAGCAGCCTTACTTCATTAACACCCTTGAATTCGTTGGGAAAGAACGTGCAGCGGGTAAAACTATCTATCCCCCGCAGAAGGATGTTTTCAACGCGTTCCGCTTTACTGAACTGCATCAGGTCAAAGTCATCATTCTCGGACAAGATCCCTATCACGGCCCGAATCAGGCGCACGGGCTGTCATTTTCTGTACGTCCGGGCGTACCCGCTCCGCCTTCTCTGGGTAATATTTATAAAGAATTGGCGAGCGACATCCCTGGATTTGAAATTCCACGACACGGTTTTCTGCAAAGCTGGGCAGAGCAAGGCGTTTTACTGCTCAACACGGTATTAACCGTTGAAGCTGGACAAGCGCACTCGCATGCTAATTTGGGCTGGGAAACGTTTACTGACCGCGTCATCGTGGCATTGAATGAACAACGGGAAGGTCTGGTCTTTCTTCTGTGGGGCTCTCATGCACAGAAAAAAGGCAACATCATTGACCAGCAGCGCCACCATATTCTGAAATCGCCGCACCCTTCCCCACTGTCTGCACACCGTGGTTTCTTGGGCTGTAAGCATTTTTCTCAGGCTAATCAGCTTTTGGAACAGCAAGGGCTGTCGCCAATAGACTGGACGCCAAGGCTCCCGGAAGAGGCTTAAGCGATAACGGGTTGGTTGTCTTCAAAAAACGAAGGCGGCCAACTGTCGTTTACAAAGAATCGTTTACAAGGGATGGTTTACAAAAAATCGCTCACTAACGTATTGAGCAAATAAAAAACGTTGATTGAATGCAGATATATCGAAAAAGGGATAAATAAGAATGAATTTGATGATTTGGTGGAGCTAAGCGGGATCGAACCGCTGACCTCTTGCATGCCATGCAAGCGCTCTCCCAGCTGAGCTATAGCCCCACAGCGTGTGGAATGTTCGTGATAATCAACCAAACAGAGGGAGTGTTTGGTGGAGCTAAGCGGGATCGAACCGCTGACCTCTTGCATGCCATGCAAGCGCTCTCCCAGCTGAGCTATAGCCCCGTATCTTACAGCATCACCGCGAAGGCGAGTACTGTGTGAACGCGTCGCATAATATGAAACCCGATTCGCAGTGTCAACGGCTAAATCCGGTTATCCGATTAACCGCTGAAAAAGACGCCAAAGGTAAGAAAAAACAGGCGGCAATTTCGATGTCATCTCGTCATAAGCACAATTTAAATTGCAGTCTCAATAAAAAAGCTGCTAACGATAACGCGATTTATTATCATCATTTCACGTTACGCTTCTGCCTCTTATATAAGCCTCACCACATGCGCTATTTTCCTATGATTGTATTTTCTCTGATGGTATCTGCCTCTGGCATGTTGCCTGTTCGGGCGCAGCCAACCATTCCTGATATGACCGAACAAGCAAAAGCTCAATTTGAGATCAAGCTCGTTGAAATGAAAAGCGATGCACAGCATGTCTATCGGCTTTTCATCGCGCTTCCCCGCCAACCCGCACCTGAAGGCGGTTATCCGGTTCTGTACATGCTGGATGGCAACGCTCAGTTTCCCGTTGCCGTAAACAGCTACAAGGCAAAAAGTGGCGCAGCACCGCTGATTATCGCCATCGGTTATCCAATCGATAAACCTTATGATGTTCCCGCCAGAACGCGCGACTACACGCCGCCGACAACGCTCACCGATCCAGATTTTGCCGCAGGCGGCGAAGCCGAAGCGTTTTATCAATTCCTGCAATCCACGGTAAAGCCCTGGGTTGAAGCGAACTACGCAGTAAATAAGCAAAAACAAACGCTGGCCGGGCACTCTTTCGGCGGTCTGTTTACGCTCTATACGCTGTTTAACCACACCGAATCTTTCCAGCGTTATGTTGCCGCAAGCCCGTCTATCTGGTGGGGAAATGGCGTTGTGATTCCGGCAAGAACGCCGCTGCTCGCTACACCACCGCTATCAATAACCGTCACGGCAGGGGCAAATGAAGATGAGCCAACCAAAACGCAGGCGGGTAAACCCGTTGATGAAAAGCGGGCAGAACGGATCAGCCAAAGAAAAATGGTGGAAAGAGCAACGGCACTGGTCGCACAGCTCAACGAACAAGGCACAAAAGCCGACTTTATTCTGTTCCCCGGTAAAGGGCACGGCGACGTGATCCCCGATGCCATCGGTAAAGCAGTTGCTATCGCCGGTCAATAATCCCCTAAGTCATAAAATAAGAAGCCCCAGCATTTGGCTGGGGCTTCTTGTGTATTCATGCAGTAGGGATTACTGCTGCGCTTCACGCTCAGCAATGAACGCCAACGCTTTATCAATACGCGCCAGCGAACGCTGTTGACCAATCGCGTGCACCGTAGCGTCAACACCTGGAGACTGACCCGCGCCCGTTACCGCAACACGCAGCGGCATACCGACTTTCCCCATACCCTGACCCAGCTCATCGGCCGTGCCCTGAATGGCGTGGTGGATGTTCTCCGGCGTCCAGCTCGTAATCGCGGCCAATTTCTCGCGAACCAGTTCAAGCGGCTGACGCGCAACCGGACGCAAGTGTTTCTTCGCAGCATCGGCGTCAAACTCAGCAAAATCTTCATAGAAATAACGGCAAGAATCCGCCATTTCTTTCAGCGTCTTGCAACGCTCGCCCAGTAAACCAACCAGCTCGCTCAACTGCGGCCCGGTACGGGTATCAATCCCTGCCTGCTCGATATGCCATGACAGATGCGTCGCCACGTATTCTGCTGGTAGATGGTTAATATAGTGATGGTTCAACCATTGCAGCTTCTCGGTATTGAAAGCACTCGCCGATTTGTTGACGGCATCCAGCGAGAACAGCGATTTCATTTCATCAATAGAGAAGATTTCCTGATCGCCAGAAGACCAACCTAAACGCACCAGATAGTTCAGCAGTGCTTCAGGCAGATAGCCGTCATCACGGTATTGCATCACACCGACAGCGCCGTGACGTTTGGACAATTTCTTACCGTCATCGCCCAGAATCATCGACACATGCGCATATTCTGGCACGGGTGCGCCCAGCGCTTTCAGGATGTTGATCTGGCGCGGCGTGTTGTTGATATGGTCTTCACCACGGATAACGTGCGTGATTTCCATATCCCAGTCATCGATAACGACACAGAAATTGTAGGTCGGTGAACCGTCAGTACGGCGAATAATCAGATCATCGAGTTCCTGATTGCTGAATTCGATCGGCCCGCGAATGCGGTCATTGAAGATGACCGAGCCTTCCTGCGGGTTGAGGAAACGCACAACATGTGGCTCATTATCGGCATGATGTTCGTGAGAACCACGGCAACAGCCGTCGTAACGTGGCTTATCACCCTTTTCCATCTGCTGCTCACGCAGCGCTTCCAGACGCTCTTTAGAACAGTAGCACTTATAGGCGGTGCCGTTTTCCAGCATCTGGTCAATAACCGCGTTGTAACGGTCAAAGCGTTTAGTCTGGTAGTACGGGCCTTCATCCCAGTTCAGGCTCAGCCAGTTCATACCATCCATAATGGCATCAATCGCGTCCTGAGTTGAACGCTCCAGATCGGTATCTTCAATACGCAGCACGAACTCGCCGTCATGATGACGGGCAAACAACCAAGAGTACAGTGCGGTGCGAGCGCCGCCGACGTGAAGATAGCCAGTAGGACTAGGGGCGAAACGGGTTTTGATTTTCATTTGGGATTACAGCCTTATTACGCAACGGCTGTCGGCACAGACCGACATAAGCTCAGAGAACAAAAGTGGGCAACATTCTATCACTCTGCTTCGATTCCTCAACGCCGTAACATGCCGCGCGTGCTTTTATTCTGCTAGCGATAGCAAGATAACAGGCCGAATTGCGCAAGGATGCAGCACCAACGGCGATAAATACGACGCCTTGACTAATTTTGCAACGAACAATCATTTTAGTTTTAAAAAGCGTTGACTCACATTCAAGGATCCCTATAATGCGACTCCACACAGCGGGGGTGATTAGCTCAGCTGGGAGAGCACCTCCCTTACAAGGAGGGGGTCGGCGGTTCGATCCCGTCATCACCCACCACTATTTACGAAAGTAAAAGTGTCTCGCTGTGTAGAGTAAGAAGATTTGAGATTGGGTGATTAGCTCAGCTGGGAGAGCACCTCCCTTACAAGGAGGGGGTCGGCGGTTCGATCCCGTCATCACCCACCAATCTCATACCAGCTGGTCTTCTTGCTAGAAGTTGAAGTAAAGGTAGTTCAGAAGTGGGTGATTAGCTCAGCTGGGAGAGCACCTCCCTTACAAGGAGGGGGTCGGCGGTTCGAGCCCGTCATCACCCACCACTTCTGCGGGTCGTTAGCTCAGTCGGTAGAGCAGTTGACTTTTAATCAATTGGTCGCAGGTTCGAATCCTGCACGACCCACCACTTCCGCAAAGTGATTACTCTCTGAAGTAAATCCACCAAAAATTATCTATTTGCACATGTCGTGTAGATGAGAACCTGCGTTCAGGTTCGAGCCGAGCGAAGCGAGACAGCAATGCGTTAGCGTTGACCCCGAAGGGGCGAGGCCAAAGGCCGAGTCATCCTGCACGACCCACCACTTCCGCAAAGTTATTCCTATCTGAAGTAAATCCATCCAATGTTATATATTGTGCATGTCGTGTAGGTGAGAACCTGCTCAATGATTCCGCGTTAGCTTTCCCAATATTCAATGAAGTACCGCAGCCCTACTCAGCTACGGCACCTAAATATCACGCCAGTACGGCTAAATCCGCAGCGTCAAAACCGCGTAATTTATCAGTCTGCCCAGAACGCACTTTTTGTACCCATTGCGCATCAGAAAGCAGGACTCGGCCTACCGCGATCAGGTCAAACTCCTCTCGCTCCATCCGAGCGTGCAGATTGTCCAATGCCGCCGTGCCAGAACCTTCACCACCAAACGCGGCAAAGAAATCCGAGGTCAGCCCCACCGAGCCAACGCTGATGGTCGCCGCACCTGTCAGTTTTTTCGCCCAACCGGCGAAGTTCAGCCCTTCCGCCCCATCAACCTCCGGGAACTCCGGCTCCCAGAAACGTCGCTGGGAACAGTGGAGAATATCCACACCCGCCTCAACCAGCGGTGCCAACCAGTCCGTCATCTCCTGTGGGGAGGCGGCAAGCCGTGCGCTGTAGTCCTGCTGCTTCCACTGACTCACACGCAAGATCAACGGGAAATCCTCGCCAACAGCGGCTCGGACAGCACGGATAATATCTGCGGCAAAGCGAGAGCGTTCGCGGATCGTTGCGCCACCAAAGGCATCTTCACGCTTATTCGTCCCCGGCCAGAAGAATTGGTCGATCAGGTAGCCATGTGCACCGTGCAGTTCCAGCGTGTCGAATCCCAGTCGTTTCGCATCCGCCGCCGCACGGGCGAAAGCCGCCACGGTATCCGCGATATCTTCTTCCGTCATCACCACACCGCGAGCCTCATCTGGGCCAACCAACCCCGACGGGCTCTCAACAGGCGCATCAGGCTCCCAGCCGCGACCATGCGTTGATCCCGTATGCCAAATTTGCGGCCCAATACGGCCACCAGCAGCATGAACCGCTTTCGCCACCGCCTCCCAACCGGCCAACGCCGCTTCGCCATGAAACAGCGGGATTCCGGGCATATTACGCGAAGCGGGACGATCGACTACCGTTCCCTCTGTCAGAATCAGCCCAACTCCCCCTTCGGCACGGCGGCGATAATATTCCGCCTGCGCTGGGCCAGGAATGCCGTTTTCAGCCATACCTCGCGTCATCGGTGCCATAACAATGCGGTTAGGAAGGGTTAACCCTTTCAACGTGAAGGGACTAAACAGAACATCATCAGACATAAATATTTCCTTTTATGGTTTAACGCTATCGCGGCGTTGAATATCGATTAGAAACTCAATTCATGCGGTTAAGCAACCCCAGTTAACTCGACATCCCGTAAAAATAATACCGCTCCACTTGCAATATAGATGATATATGACATATATAATAAATGTCACACAACATCTAAAAATAAAGGTAGCAGCATGAAATACACGACTTTTGGACGTAATACGGGCTTACGCGTTTCCGAACTTGCTCTCGGAACAGGAAATTTTGGCACCGGTTGGGGCTATGGTTCTGAAAAAGAACAGGCTAAACAGGTATTTGATCGTTATGCCAACACGGGCGGCAACTTCATCGATACAGCGGATGCTTACCAGTTAGGCCAATCTGAGCAAATGGTCGGAGAATTCATTGCCGCAGATCGCGACCATTTTGTCGTTGCGACGAAGTACACCTTAAGTGCCATGCCAGATGCCGGAATTTCCCAAACCGGCAATAGCCGCAAGAACATGATCTCATCAGTCGAAAACAGCCTAAAACGGCTAAACACCGATCGTATCGATGTACTGTGGGCGCACTTTGATGACCAATTAACGCCACTGGAAGAGATTGTTCGCGCTTTCGACGATCTCATTCGATCAGGAAAAATCCAGTACGCAGGCTTCTCTAATTTCCCCGCCTGGCGCATTGCCAGAGCGGACACCATCGCGGAACTGCGCGGCTGGTCGCGAATTGCCGGTATTCAGGTGGAATACAGTCTGGTGCAGCGCACCGCAGAACGAGAGCTACTGCCGATGGCTGAAGCAATGGGGCTGGCAGCAACGCTTTGGTCTCCACTGGGTGGCGGCCTGCTGACGGGAAAATACCGTAAAAGTAAAGAAGGCCGTCTGATCGGTTTTGGCGGAAGACTAGTACACACAGAGCAAGACACAACCTTGTTGGACGAGGTCTTTCGCGTGGCAAACGACTTAAACGTCATGCCAATACAGATTGCCATCGCCTGGCTGCGACATAAATCCGCCCGCGCTAGCACCAGCCTGATCCCCATTCTGGGCTCCCGCACACTGGCGCAGTTGGACGATACACTGGTTGCATTAGGTGTGACGCTAAGCGACGATCAGGTCGCACGACTGGACGACGTCAGTGCTATTTCACTGGGGACGCCGCACGATCAGATCGCAGGGTCATTGCCTCGGGCTCAAGGGGGCAACAGTGCTCATATTATTACACCGTGGCCGCCACGGGCCTGATCTGGCTATTGATGAAAGGCATCATCTATTGAGTCTGACTTTTTCATACCCTAAGATGATGCCTGACAGAAAGAGGAGAACAGCATGGCCCGTGTATCAAAACAGCAGATGGAGCGTAACCGAGAGGAAATCATTCAGGTTTCTTCACAACTCTTTCGTGAACGGGGCCTGAACGGCGTCAGCGTGAACGACTTGATGGCCGCGGCCGGCTTAACTCACGGTGGCTTTTATGGTCATTTTGCTTCTAAGGATGAGCTCGCTGCCATCGCTAGCCGAAAAGCGCTTGAGGACTCTCGCTCGCGTTGGCAGGAAATAACTCAGCACGCAGGTCAACATGACCTGCAAACGATGGTGGAACACTATCTTTCCCCCGCCCATCGTGACGGCGCTAAGGACGGCTGTGCGCTCACTGCGCTAGCCAGCGACATAGCCAGAGAAAGTGAAGACAAACCGATACGTGAGGTTTATCTCAGTGGTGTCAGAGCCATGCTGGACAGGCTGGAGTCTCTATCGACGATAGAAGATAAAGAACAGCGCCGACTGCATGCTCTGGCGCAATTCGCCCTGTTATCCGGCGCGCTCACGTTAGCGCGAGCAACGGCTGGCGATCCTTTGTCAGACGACTTTCTTATCGCCGCCAAAAAAGCGCTGCTTGGCGACGCATAAACAGGTTATGAAAAAGGGACCTGTCACATCCAAGATAGGTTCCAAATTCTATCCCCTCTAAAACGATTCCCTTTATGCAATCCATTCCTCTTGCCTTCAGCCATTCAGACTGTGTTTCTTTTTCATAACATCTTGTTATTGCATTATTCCCATCCATCATTAGACCGCCGCAATCGCGGTGCTATGCTTATCTGCGTTTACTGTTCACGTAATTTTTTGACAGAAAATATCAAATTTATTGGTTTTCTATTCTGTCCCTAAATCGACGACACTGCCGCACTATATAAACAAGCATTACCAATCAGCATTTTTGCTCACTTATGAGGTTGTCTATTATGATTGCTCAGTTGAATCAGTGGTTCACGCGTTTAACCGATCATCCTGATGCAGGTAAACTTTTACTGCGTTTAACCGTGGGTATTCTGCTGCTGTTTCACGGCGTAGCAAAAGTTGAGCACGGTGTAGGCTGGATAGTACAGATGCTGCAAGGTGCAGGCCTGCCTGGTTTTATCGCTTATGGCGTTTATATCGGTGAGGTTGTTGCCCCGATTCTGATTATTCTGGGCGTATTTACCCGCGTTTCAGGCCTGATTGCCGCGCTGACGCTGGTTGTTGCTACGCTGATGGTGGGAATGGGTAAATTCTTCACTCTGACCAAAGTGGGTGCCTGGGCGCTGGAATTGGAAGCACTCTATTTCTTCGCGGGCATTATCATCATGCTAGTCGGTAGTGGTCGCTATTCTGTTGCCTCTAACCCCGCTTATCGCTAATCCTTGCCACCCAGCAGGTATTCACGACAAAAGCAAAAAACCCGCGGATTCGCGGGTTTTTTATTTCGATGCCCTATCGTTCAAATTTCCCAATCGTGACTATAACGCTTGGGTTTGAACTGAATCACATCGCCTTTCTGTAGCCCGTGCAGGCTTGCATCGTCTTTTGCAACTTCCGCTTCAATCAGCTCTGACTGCTCGCCCAGCTTCAACGACAGACGAGTCAAGGCACCGAGTGGGCGAATATCTCGCACTGTCACTGCCTGATAGCCTTCCTGCGCCTGAACGGATAACGACACTTCATGCGGACGAAACAGAATCGTCTCTTCCGTCTGCGCCACTTTCAGTCGGTTACTGTCGCCAAGGAAATGGTAAACAAATTCGCTGGCTGGGTTGTTATACACTTCCGCTGGCGTGCCGATTTGTTCAATCACGCCTTTGTTCATCAGCACGATGCGGTCAGCGACTTCCATCGCTTCTTCCTGATCGTGCGTCACAAATACCGACGTCAGATCGATATCTTCATGCAACTGAGACAGCCAGCGACGCAGCTCTTTACGTACCTTGGCATCCAGTGCGCCAAAAGGTTCATCCAGCAGCAAAATGCTCGGTTCAACGATCAACGCACGCGCTAGCGCAATACGCTGACGCTGACCGCCGGAAAGCTGTTCAGGATAGCGATCCCCCAGCCAGTCCAACTGCACCAGATTCAGCAATTCATGCACTTTCTTTTCGATGTCACTCTTTGATAATCGGCTGTTTTTCGGCTTCATTCGCAGCCCAAACGCGACGTTGTCGAACACCGTCATGTGGCGGAACAGCGCGTAGTGCTGGAATACGAATCCTACGTTACGCTTACGCACATCGTGGACGGACACATCCTGGCCGTGAAAGATAATGCTGCCGCTATCCGGCTGTTCCAGCCCGGCGATAATACGCAGAAGCGTAGTCTTACCGCAGCCCGATGGCCCCAGCAGCGCCACCAGCTCGCCGCTGTGGATCGACAAATTAATCTCGTTCAGCGCCCGGAACTGACCAAATTGTTTATTAATATTGCGAATCTCAATGCTCATTTTTGGCCAACTCCTGTTGTTTCTCTATTTGCTTCGTCAATCGGCTCTCACTCCACTGGCGCAGCAGCAGTACGACCAGTGACATAATTAGCAGCAGGATCGCCACGCTGAAAGCCGCAACGATGTTGTACTCGTTATAAAGGATTTCGATATGCAGCGGCAGCGTGTTAGTCAGGCCACGAATATGGCCGGAAATAACGGAAACAGCGCCGAATTCCCCCATCGCACGCGCGGTACACAGCACCACGCCGTAGATCAACGCCCATTTCACATTCGGCAGCGTGATATGCCAGAACATTTGCCAGCCGTTCGCCCCCAGCAATCGCGCCGCTTCTTCTTCCTGCGAGCCCTGCTCCTCCATCAGCGGAATCAGCTCACGCGCAACATAAGGCAACGTGACGAAAATTGTCGCCAGTACGATGCCAGGCACGGCGTAAACAATTTGCAGATCGTGTTCAAGCAGGAAGGGATAGATCTTGCTTTGTGCCCCAAACAGCAGCACATACACCAGCCCCGCAACCACGGGTGAAACGGAAAATGGCAAATCGATCAGCGCCAGCAGAAAGCTCTTGCCACGAAATTCGAATTTCGTCACGCACCAAGCCGTCGCCAGCCCAAACACCACGTTTAACGGCACAGAAATGACGGTCGCCAGCAGCGTCAGCTTAAGCGCAGAGATTGCATCCGGTTCGGTGATCGCATCCCAAAATGCGCCGACACCTTTATCCAGCCCCTGAGTCACCACCATCATCAGCGGCAGCACCAGAATCAGGAAAAAGACGACCCACGCTAATGACACCAGAATGTAATAGGCTGCGGGCTGTTTTTTTCTTTTAGCCGCGCTGGCCTGAGCGGAAATAACCTGTTCCATGAAGACCGGCCCTTACAGTTTCGGTTGAATGCGGCGCTGCAACACGTTAATCAGCAGCAGCATAATGAAAGACACCAGCAGCATGAACACGCCGATCCCGGTTGCTCCCTTGTAGTCATACTGATCCAGCTTGGAAACGATCAACAGCGGCAGGATTTCGGTCTTAAACGGAATATTCCCCGCGATAAACACCACGGAACCGTATTCGCCAACGCCGCGGGCAAAGGCCAGCGCAAAGCCCGTCAGCCACGCGGGTAACAGCGCGGGAAGCAAGACATGGCGGAAAACCTGAAGCGGACGCGCGCCAAGGCAGGCGGCGGCCTCTTCCACTTCTTTCGGAATATCTGCCAGCACGGGTTGCAGCGTTCTGACCACGAAAGGCAGCGTGACGAAAATGAGCGCCAACGTGATACCAATGCTGCTATAGGCTATTTTGAATGGAAACAGTGAGCCAATCAGGCCATTCGGCGCATACAACGCCGTCAGCGCAATCCCCGCCACGGCGGTTGGCAGCGCAAAGGGCATGTCGATCATGGCATCGATCACTTTACGGCCGGGAAAGGTATAACGCACGAGTACCCAGGCCAGCAGCGTCCCGAGAATACCGTTAATAAACGCCGCAGCCAGCGCCGTACCAAACGAAAGCCGCAGGGAGAAAAGCACCTGACGGCTGGTGATCAGATCCCAAAACTGACCAAAAGTTAGTTGGCTGGCATACAAAAACATCCCCGCCAACGGAATGAGGACAATTAATCCTAAATAGCTCAGGCTAAACCCTAACGTTAGCCCGAAACCGGGAATCACTGAGGAAGAACGTTGTGACATACCGTGCCTTTAATTTTCATACTCACTACCCAGCCAACAACTGCTTGCCGACGCGCGCTACCTGACAGAAAGGTTAAGTCGGCAGATCCTCTGCCTTCTTAACCTGAAAAAAGCCGCTATGGTAATAGCGGCCTTAATCCGTCAGACATTAAAAACTTACTTATTAATCTCTTTAAAGATGGCGTCAAACACGCCGCCATCGTTAAAGAATTTGTCCTGTGCCGCTTTCCAGCCGCCGAAATCCTTATCGATCGTCACCAGATTCACAGGGGCAAACTGATCTTTAAACTCTTCGGCAATCTTGGCGTTGCGTGGACGGTAGAAATTTTTACCGATGATGCGCTGTGCTTCATCGCTGTAGAGATATTGCAGATAAGCTTCAGCCTGTTTCTGCGTTCCCTTGCGCTCAACGACTTTGTCGACAACGGCAACCGGCGGTTCAGCCAGAATCGACAGAGATGGAGTAACAATCTCAAGCTGATCGCCCCCCTGCTCTTGCAGAGACAGGTACGCTTCGTTTTCCCATGCCAGCAGCACATCGCCTAGCTGACGTTGTACAAAGCTAATCGTTGCCCCACGTGCACCGGTATCCAGTACTGGCGCATGGCGATACAGTTCCGTAACAAATTTCAGTGCGGTTTCATCATTGCCGCCCGGTTGCGCTTTGGCATAAGCCCATGCAGCCAGGAAGTTCCAACGCGCGCCGCCGGAGGTTTTCGGGTTTGGCGTGATCACTTCAACGCCCGGTTTCACCAGGTCGTTCCAGTCTTTGATTTGCTTCGGATTCCCTTTACGCACCAGAAAAACGATGGTGGAGGTGTAAGGGGTGCTGTTGTCAGGCAAACGCGCCTGCCACTTAGGGTCGATCAGCTGTTGGTTCAGGTTTAATGCATCAATATCACCGGCCAGCGCCAGCGTCACCACGTCGGCCTGCAAGCCGTCAATCACCGAACGCGCCTGCTTTCCAGAACCGCCGTGCGAATTTTTGATGGTGATATCTTCACCCGTAGTCGCTTTCCAATGCTTGATAAACGCCGCATTGTATTGCTGATACAGTTCACGCGTCGGATCGTAAGACACGTTTAATAATTCGGTAGCCGCCGAGGCCACACCAGAAAATAACAGCGCTGCCGTAGCAACAGATAACCCCAGACGACGTATTGACATTCTTATCACTCCCTAACCTTAATGCTTGAAAGTATTTAGATAAAATAATGATGAATGTGGCTGGTTAGGCCGTTTATGCGGTTATCGAACTGACAACGACAATATGGGAGTGACAATAGTGGATATAAGTAAGGGGCAAAAATATTGTTTCGCGATAATTTATGCTATCGCGTTATATTGTTAATGGTTATGTAATAGTTTTCAATCTAAGCAATTTTGTTGCAGCGGCAATCTTTTTACGACTGGATATGAGGTAACCCTGATGCCGTGCGGCATCAGGTGAATACGGTGGAAGCTAGGCTTAGAAGTATAGGCTTAAGTAGGTAGCACCTTTCTGCCCTACTCTTCTTCATCCAGCTGTAAAGCCACGTACAGCAGCAGACGGTCGTCGAAATTCCCCAGATCTAACCCCGTCAGTTCAGAGATGCGATTAAGGCGATATTCCAGCGTATTGCGGTGAATAAATAGCGCTTTCGCCGTCGCGCCGGGCTGGACGTTGTTACGAAACCAGGCACCCAGCGTCCGACGCAGCAGACCATTGCCGTCCATTGCTTTAAGCTTCGAAAGCGGGCGCACCAGCTCGTTCGCCTGCCAGCCACCGCGCAGGCTGTCCAGCAGCACGGGCAACATCAAATCCTGATAGTAATAACAGCGCTGGGCGGGCATACGCTGTTTGCCTACACTCATGGTCGTTCGCGCCGTGCGGTAAGAGCGCGCGATACTTCCGGGACCCGCAAAATAGTTCCCCAGCGCCAGCCGTACCCGCAGCCGACTGCTTTCCGCCATACGCGACATCAGCGTATCCACGCGACGCCGGTGTTCCTCTGCATCCCAGCGCCCGTGGCTGTTCAGCGCCGGTTTTAGCACCACCATTTCAGTCAGGGAAACGATAGCGATCAGATTGTCGCGCTCCGGCGTGGTCAGCAACGTCTGCAACTGCTGTAGCTCTGCCATAGCGGAGTCGACACCGAGCTGCCCGCTGTCGACTTCGATCACCGCAGCGACGCGGGGCTTATTCAGATCGATGCCTAAGCGCTGCGCCCACTCCATGAGAGCGGGAGACAGATCGTCGGTGCGAATCAGGTTCAGAACCAGCTCTTCACGCAGGCGGCTATCCTGCGCCAACATATGCAGCAGCCTCGCCTGCTCCAGCATCATTTCCGCCGTCATGCAGACAAGCTCGCCGTATTGCCGTAGCTGGCTTGGGTTCCCCGTCAGACCGATGACACCAACAATTTCGCCATCAATACGCAGGGGTAAATTGATACCCGGACGCACGCCGTGCAGGTGACGCGCGACGGCATCATCAATATCGACGACTCGCCCCTGCGAAAGCGCCAGCAGCGCGCCTTCGTGCAGTTCCCCCAATCGTTCCTGATCGCCACTGCCGATAATCTTACCGCGAGCATCCATCACGTTGATATTGCTATCAATGATCTGCATGGTCCGCGCGACAATATCCTGTGCCATCTTGGCATTGAGATGATACGACGCCATTTTTACCTCTGAGAGGAACATTGACAATTGCACCAGCATACCGCCACACGGTGCGCCACACATTGTGCAAATTAACAAAGAAACGGGAATTAGGTTAAATCTGTGGAAGAACTCACAAAAGCACTTTCAGGAAGAAGCTAGAGGTAGCCGGGCACCCGCGTGCCCGGCCAAAAGACTAACGTAACAAATTGTCTTAAAAGGTAATTATTAACTTATGCGCTAAACAGATCGATTACTGAGCCAGCAGATAAATCGTGCTGTCACCGCGACGCACATTCAAGGCCAATACGGCCGGTTTGCTGTCCAGAATTTTACGCAACTCGCCAATATTCTGTACCGTCTGTTGGTTAACCCCCAGAATAATGTCATCTTTCTTCAGGCCAATTTTAGCCGCCGCAGAACCGAGTTTAACGTTATCCACCTTGACGCCTTTTTTATCGTCCACCTGAGTATTGCTTAGCTCGGCACCTTCAATGCCAGAGTAGAGATTACCGGAAGCCACCTGAGCCTGATTGCTCTGTTGCAGCGTCACCTCAACCGTCAGCGGTTTACCCTCACGCAACAGCCCCAGCGCCACTTTACTGCCCACCGGCAGCGACCCAACCTGCGCACGCAGTGCAGAGAAGCTGCTGATCGCCTTACCATTCAGCGTGACGATCACATCGCCCGCCTTGATGCCCGCTTCACCTGCCGCCGACTTCGGCCGCACCTGGCTCACAAACGCACCGCGCTGGGCATCAACCTTCATCGCCTGTGCCAGTTCGGAATTCAGCTCCGTCCCGGTGATCCCCAGCTCGCCGCGCTTCACTTCGCCAAATTCGACAATCTGTGCAACGACGCTTTTCACCATATTGCTGGGGATAGCGAAACCAATCCCGATATTGCCGCCATCTGGAGCAAGAATCGCGGTATTCAACCCAACCAACTCTCCGTTCAGGTTGACCAGCGCACCACCAGAATTCCCTCGGTTGATCGCTGCATCGGTCTGAATAAAGTTCTCGTAGTTTTCAATATTCAACCCGCTACGCCCCAGCGCGGACACAATGCCCGAGGTCGCCGTCTCGCCCAGACCATACGGGTTACCAATCGCTACCGTATAATCACCGACCCGCAGCTGGTCGGAATCCGCGACCTTAATCGCCGTCAGATTTTTAAAATCTTTCAACTGCACCAGCGCGATATCGGAACGTGTGTCTTTGCCTAACACTTTGCCGTCATACTTGCGGCCATCGCTGAGTCGAACCTGAATCTTGTCAGCGTTATCCACCACATGGCTGTTGGTCACCACATAGCCTTTCTCTGCATTAATCACGGCGCCCGCGCCCAGCGCCTGGAAATTTTCCTGCTGCGCTGGCTGGCCGTCGTCACCTTCTCCCTGACACATTGGCGATGACTGGAACGGCGATCCCTCCTGACAGAAAGGCGAGTTTTCACCAAAAAACGGCTGAAGCTGCGGTGGGATCCCTTCTTTTCCCTCATTGCCCGCATGGGTGGTATGCCCTTCCACGTAGATGCTCACCACAGAAGGCATGACGTTTTCCAGCATAGGGGCCAGGCTGGGTAATTGACCCGATGACGCGGCAGACGCCGCTGACTCTGCGGCATTCGCCGTGGTAGAACCCATCGCCATCGCCAGACTTAACGCCAGCGCACTCAGAACCAGTGATTTTCTTTTCATAGGAGGTTATCTCATAGTAATCAACACGCGAGTCTTACGGCCCGTGTACCCGACACCGGGTACACTCAGTGGTCGTGCTGTATGAGATAAATATGGACCAACAAGGTTCCAAAGGGGAAGATCGTGAAGCGTAAGGAAATATTGAACGGCTTTACAAAAGTCGTGATTTCCGTTGCTGCCTGTTCATCGCTAATCTGCCGCCATCAGCTTGCGGTATTCATCGTAGGCGTATAAATCCGTCATACCGCTGATGTAATCCTGAATCAGGCGCGCCCGATAATAATATTCACGGATGACACGCTCGGTTTCGGGTAACCCTTCCAACCCGGTAACCGCTTCGCAATAGGCCAGACAGTGCTTGCTGGATAGCTTGTGGTAAAGCCGCGTTTCAATCGGATAACGCTTGTGCGTATCGTCACTAACAAGCTGGCTGAAATCCTGATAGGGCATCTCGAGCAGCGGGCTATAAATATCCAGCAGGCCGCGAATCACGCGATCCCCCTGTAGCTCCAACTGTTCAACTTCATGATGGTTAAAAACGTGCTTTAAGGCGACGCGTTTGAAAATGCCTAACAGACGGTTCTGCGGGCTGTCATCCTCAAGCAACGCCTGATTGAACGATCCGGCATAGACCTCCGGCAGGTTGTCGATAAAACGCTGCGCGGCATGCGGCACCATCTGCCCCACGGTATGAACACGGAGATTCATGAAGAACTGATCGTCGTGGCTACGCCATTGAAAGCGCTCACGTTCTTTGTAAGCGCGTTCAATTGTTTTAGCGAAAATGTCTTTCTCTGTTCCTATGCCCCAATTCTCGCGCAGACGATCGTAAAGTTCTTCGATCGTGAGGATATCTTTCTCGACCGCATCCTCAAGATCCGCGATGCAGTAGGACACATCATCAGCCGCTTCCATAATGTAGCTCAGCGGATGACGGTGAAATTCGCCCATATCCAGCTCTTCACGCAGTGTGGCGACAAACGCTTCCTCTGCCAGATAGTAGCCCGGCTTCTTCATCAAATAATGGTAATCCGCCGGAAGCTCGCCGTGCCAGTACGCGGGGCGGGTGTATTTCAAAATGCAGGCCACCTGCCCGTAGGTCAGGTTGAGCTTCAGCAACGTATGCACCAGACGGATCGCCTGTGCGTTGCCTTCAAAATGGCTCAGATCCTGCCGGATCTGCCCGCGCAACTCGTCCAGTCCATCTTGCTGCATCCGCAGCGTAGGGACTCTACAGTCATCGACGCGTTCCGGGGATTCACTGTCCAGATAGTGGCTATCCAACAATTTTCTGAACCATTGATTAATCGCGGATTCGCCAAAATGCCCAAACGGCGGATTGCCGATGTCATGCATCAGACACGCCATTTCAACTAGGCTTTCAAACGGCGTTTCTCTGTCGTTCAGCCCTAGCGATGCCAGCCGCCCGTCGACTTGCAGGCGGTGCAAAATCTCTTTGGCGATATAGCGGCCAACCTGCTGAACTTCCATCGAATGGGTCAGACGGGAGCGGACGGCCGCATTACGTTCTAGCGGAAAGACCTGAGTTTTTTGCTGTAAGCGGCGGATGGCAGCGGAGTTAATAATACGACCCCGATCGCTCTCAAACTGGCGCACTATCGTATATTCATCCTCAGCCGTTTTAGTCCGACTGAAATGGCGCTGAAAGCTCATTTTTTTGGCGAAATCGATATCAGACATACGGTTCTCCATGTCATCCCGCTACAGCACAATGATGGACACTCCATCTCATCCCGCTAGCCATGATAGACTAACGTCCGCGATATACACCTAATGGTGGTCATTTAACGATCGAGATACACGGTGCGACCACAGGAGTGAGGCATCCCTGCGGGAACCTCCCCCTGTGTTTCCCCTAAAATGGGACTTCAGTGACCAGCATTAGGTATACGCCTTCCATTTATAACAGAATTTGCGGGGAACCTTATGAAAGTCGGTATTATCGGTGCGATGGAACAAGAAGTAACGCTGCTGCGCGATCGGATTGAAAACCGTCAGACCTTCCAGCGTGCGGGTTGCGAAATCTACACCGGACAAATCAACGGCGTAGAAGTCGCGCTGCTGAAATCGGGTATCGGTAAAGTCTCCGCCGCGCTGGGTACCACGCTGCTGCTGGAACACAGCAAGCCAGACGTGGTGATTAACACCGGTTCCGCTGGCGGACTGGCGCCCACATTAAACGTCGGTGATATCGTGGTTTCCGATGAAGTGCGCTACCACGATGCTGACGTCACGGCCTTTGGCTATGAACCTGGCCAGATGGCAGGCTGCCCTGCCGCTTTCCCTGCCGATGAAAAACTCATCGCGCTGGCGCAGGAAGCGATTGCCGAGTTACAGCTGAACGCCGTGCGCGGTCTGGTTGTCAGCGGTGATGCCTTCATTAACGGCGCAGAGCCGTTAGCCCGTATCCGCACCACGTTCCCGAAGGCGATTGCCGTAGAAATGGAAGCGACTGCGATCGCCCATGTCTGCCACCAGTTCGCCGTCCCGTTTGTAGTTGTGCGCGCGATTTCTGATGTGGCCGATAAAGCCTCACACCTGAGTTTCGATGAGTTCCTGAGCGTTGCGGCACAGCAATCAACGCGGATGGTAGAAGCGATTCTGGCCAAGCTGGCCGCACGCTAATCGTGATTTTCAGGTTCCTCTGCTGGCTGATCGGGCTACTGCTCTGCACCGCCGCTTATGCCATTCCGCAGCGTGTGATCAGTCTCGCACCACACGCGACGGAAATGGCCTATGCGGCAGGCATGGGTGAACAGCTGATTGCGGTTAGCGCCTGGTCAGATTATCCACCAGAAGCGAAAAAGCTTGAACAGGTGGCTTCCTGGCAGGGAATCAATCTGGAGCGGATCCTCGCCCTCAAGCCCGATCTGATTCTGGCGTGGCGTGAGGGTAACCCGCAGCGTCCGCTGGAACAGCTCGCCAACTTCTCGATTCCTATCGTTTATCTGGATGCGAAGACAGTAGACGATATCACGGCGTCACTACGACAGTTGGCGACCTATAGCCGCCACCCTGAACAAGCCGAACAAGCAGCAACAAATTTTCAGCAGGAAATAGACAAACTCCAGCACGCTGGCGAGAGGCATAACGCCGCGCCATTGCGGGTATTCCTTCAATTTGGCACTCAGCCGCTGTTTACTTCTTCGAAAGCAACGCTGCAAAGCCAGATCGTTTCACTGTGTGGTGCCGAAAATGTCTTTAGCGACAGTCCGGTGCCCTGGCCGCAGGTCAGTCGTGAACAGGTGTTAAGACGCCAACCGCAGGCCATTATTGTCGGCGGTGCGCCAGAAAGGATTTCCAGTGTGCAGGCGTTTTGGCAGCCGCAATTAGCGGTTCCGGTAATTACCGTCAATGAAGACTGGTTTAGCCGCAGCGGCCCTCGTTTACTATTGGCAGCCCAGCAAATTTGTTCTCAGTTAGCAGAGTTAAAACCCACGCTTTCGTCAGCGAAGTGATTGTTAATTAACAGAGTGAAACCATTCCGCTAACAATAGCTTCATTAGTATACAAGTTGTAACATTAACAGGCTTTTATTTCGCCAATAGTTGCCGATAATCTGAACGCAACGGTGGAATCATAAACAGCATTCATGGTTTTGATTACCATCTGGCGATAAAGCCAAAGCAAGACGAAATGAGAAAACTTTGAACCGATATCGGTTCCTTTGACACCAGGTAGCTTTAAATATGAAAAATGCGTTGCTTTACGCGGGCTTACTTATGGCGGCCTGTAGCACGGCATATGCAGGAAATCAGGGCGGGCAAATTAACGCTCAACTGACGATACTACCGGCGTGCGGCGTAACGCCTCAATCCGGTCAATATCAAATGAATTGTAACGTAGCCTCTGTACCACAACCTAAAATTACTGAGTCACGTATTCAGGTCGATCAGACAAAATTTTCGACTTCTGCGGCAAAAACCGCACAGGGTACGGAAATGCGTTTGATTACGGTCGAATGGTAATCACAGTAAAAACAGGGGGCGTGTTTTTTTAACGCTTCCTATCATTGGCTTATTGTCTGCGATAAAAAATGTCTGCTATAAAAAAACCGTGTCTCGGCAACAAGACACGGTTTTTATTTTTTTAGTCGGTGAATAACCGCAATGCAGGATCAGACGCTGAAAGAGGAACCACAGCCGCAGGTGGATTTCGCATTCGGATTCGTCACGATAAAGCGAGAACCTTCCAGCCCTTCGGTATAGTCCACCGCACCGCCAACCAGATATTGCAGGCTCATCGGATCAACCACCAGCGCCACACCTTGTTTCTCAATGGTCATATCGCCGTCGTTGATTTGATCATCAAAGGTAAAACCATACTGGAAACCGCTACAGCCGCCGCCCGTGATATACACGCGCAGTTTCAGCTCTGGGTTTTCTTCATCAGCAATCAGGTTTTTCACCTTGCTTGCCGCCGCATCGGTAAATTGCAGAGGCAGTGCTGCTATATCATCGCTCATATTTTACTCCCAACTCAGGGCTTATCAGGTGATAGACCCATATTCATACGCTTATTATCCGGCAGTATGCGAAAACGTTCAAGATTTGACAGCCCTACCCTAAATAATTCGAGTTTCAGGAAGGCGGCAACCGCACGAATCCCCTGGAGCTTACTCAAGTAAGTGACTGGGGTGAGTAAGGGAAGCCAACACACATGCAACTTGAAGTATGACGGGTAGATTGTTGAAATAATCGCCGCATTATGCCGTCTCATACACCACACAGCCAGTACTCTCTGTGGGTATGATGCGATGTGTTTTCAAGTGAAAACCCGCACAGCGATTTCATAACGGCGGTCAGTTCATTAGAATACCCCTACATTTTACGATCAAGACCAGTCAGGACCGCGTAATGAACAAATCTGAAAGCCTGTATGCTGCGGCACAGCAACTTATTCCCGGCGGAGTGAACTCACCCGTTCGTGCTTTTAACGGCGTCGGCGGTACTCCGCTGTTCATCGAACGGGCTGATGGCGCTTATCTCTACGATGCTGACGATCAAGCGTACATTGATTACGTGGGTTCGTGGGGTCCGATGGTGCTGGGTCACAATCATCCGGCAATCCGTGATGCGGTAATCGCGGCAGCGGAACGCGGCCTGAGCTTTGGCGCGCCGACAGAAATGGAAGTGCAGATGGCCCGTCTGGTCACCTCGTTGGTGCCCAGTATGGATATGGTGCGGATGGTCAACTCCGGCACGGAAGCGACCATGAGCGCGATCCGACTGGCGCGTGGTTACACGGACCGCGACAAAATCATCAAATTTGAAGGCTGCTACCACGGCCACGCCGACTGCCTGCTGGTGAAAGCCGGTTCCGGCGCACTGACATTGGGCCAGCCTAATTCTCCCGGCGTTCCAGCCGATTTCGCCCGTCACACGCTGACCTGCGTCTATAACGATCTGTCATCCGTTCGCGCTGCATTTGAACAATATCCTGACGAGATCGCCGCGATCATTGTTGAACCTGTCGCGGGCAACATGAACTGTATTCCACCGCTGCCAGATTTCCTGCCCGGCCTGCGTGCCCTGTGCGATGAGTTTGGCGCCCTGTTTATCATCGATGAAGTGATGACCGGCTTCCGTGTCGCACTGGCGGGGGCGCAGTCGCACTACGGCGTGGTGCCGGATCTGACCTGTCTGGGGAAAATCATCGGCGGCGGCATGCCAGTCGGCGCATTCGGCGGTAAACGCGAAGTCATGCAGGCGCTGGCACCGACCGGCCCGGTTTATCAGGCGGGAACGCTGTCCGGCAACCCGATTGCCATGGCCGCAGGCTTTGCCTGTTTAACCGAAGTGGCGAAACCCGGCGTACACGAAAAGCTCACCGCGTTGACCAATCAGTTGGCTGACGGCCTGCTAGCTGCCGCGCAAGCCGAAAATATCCCGCTGGTGGTGAATCAAGCGGGCGGCATGTTCGGCCTGTTCTTCACGGATGCCGAGAGCGTCACCTGCTATCAGGATGTGATGAAGTGCGACGTCGAGCGCTTTAAGCTGTTCTTCCATATGATGCTGGAAGAAGGAATTTACCTCGCGCCGTCCGCGTTTGAAGCGGGCTTTATGTCGTTGGCACACACGCCACAGGACATCGATCGCACCATCGAAGCCGCACAGCTCTGCTTCTCACGCCTGTAAAAGCGTATCTCGACGGCGTCATTCACTGACACTGACGCCGTCGCGTTCCTCCTTCTCCCCCGCCCCTACTTTTTTCACCGAAGCTATCATTCGAGAATGACAAGCCCTCTTAAATTGGTTATGAGTAAGTCTATGTTCCTGAAAATAGCGGAGAGGTCATGTTAAAGGTTCTAGGGCGCACGTCGTCGATCAACGTTCGGAAAGTGCTGTGGCTGTGCGATGAGTTGGCGATTCCCTTTCACCGCGAAGACTGGGGCGAAGGCTATAAATCACCGCAGTCACCGGAGTTTTTGGCGCTCAATCCTAATGCCATGATACCGGTGATTCAAGACGACGATTTTGTCATGTGGGAATCGAACGCAATTATACGTTACCTCGCCAACGCGAAGGACGGAGCCTGGCTCTACCCGCAAGATCCGCGTAGCCGTGCTTCGATCGACCAATGGATCGACTGGCAGGCCTCCGAACTCAATCCTTCATGGCGTTACGCCTTTATGTCGCTGGTACGCCAGTCTCCCGCGCATCAGGATCCGACGCTCTTGGCAGCATCCTGCACGCTTTGGTCACGCACCATGGGCATTTTGAATCAGCAGTTGGAGCGAACCGGCCACTACATCGCAGGAAACGCGTTTACGCTGGCCGATATTCCCATCGGGCTATCGGTGAACCGCTGGTATGAAACGCCGCTGGAACACACGGACTATCCCGCCGTCCGCACCTACTATGAGCGCTTAAGCGCACGCGCAGGCTACCTGACCTGGGGACGCAACGGCACGCCATAAAGCTACTCATAACACTACTCTGCGCTACCCGGATCGATACCGCTCATCTCACAGGCCAGCGCCCCCGCGCGCTTAAGCGCATACGTGTAGCGTTCATCAAACGGGTAGCAGCACGATAGCCGAAGCGCGTGCTTACAGCGGCCGCTCAGCGTATAGAGCTCGCCGGGCGTGACGCAAATCTTCTCTTGCAGCAGACGATGAAATAGCTCAACGCCATCCACGCCGCCCGGTAACTCCAGCCAGAAGACAAAACCGCCCTGCGGCTGCGTCGCGCGTGTCCCCTGCGGAAAATGCCGGGCAATCAGCCCGCGCGCCTCATCCATCTGCGCGGCATAGCGGCGGCGCAGCGTGCGCAGATGGTGATCGTAACCGCCGGACTCCAGAAACTGCGCCAGTGTTTCCGATAGCAGCGCCGATTCCGCCATTGACGATACCGCTTTCAGCCGCGCCACTTTGGCACGGAAACGACCCGATGCCATCCAGCCAATGCGGAAATCGGGCGCCAGTGTTTTCGTGAAGCTGGAGCAGTAGATCACCCAGCCATCGCGATCGAAGGCTTTCACCGTCGGCGACAGCGGCCAGGTAAACTGAAGCTCGCTGTATAAGCCATCCTCGATCAGCGGCACCTGATAATCGTTCACCAGCTTTGCCAGCCGCTTTTTATCCGCCAGCGTCATGCTGCACCCTAACGGATTCTGCGCGTTCGGCATGGCGATAATCGCCTGTAATCGCTGTTCTGACAGCAGCAGCTCCAGCGCATCCAGCGCGAGGCCACGTTGCGGGTCGGTGGGAATCTCCACCGTTTTCAGTCCCAGACTGGCTAGCAGGGGAAAGAGATAAAAATAGGTTGGCGTTTCCAAGCCCACACAGTCGCCCGGCTGCGTGACCGTGCGTAGCGCCAGCTGTAGCGCTTCCATACAGCCGTGGGTGATCGTGATGTCCTCGCGGGTCAATGACATACCCAAATCCATCGCTCGCCGCGCCACTTCACGCCGCAACCGTTCACTGCCTGGCGGCAACGCATAGCGACCAATCAGTTCAGGCTGCCGCCGCAGCAAAGAAGCAGCAATACGGCTGATCTTTTCGGTCGGATAGAAATCGGCATGCTGCGGGCACGCCAGAGAAATGTTGATGTAATCCGGGTGCGTCTGAGCAGCAAAAACGGTATCAATCAGATCCAGTTGCTCACTGCCCGGCACAATCACCTGCGCACGGTGGGGCTTACTTTCCGTCAGCGACGGCAGACGTCCTCGCACAAAGTAGCCGGACTGCGGTCGTGCTTCGATCAACCCGCGATCTTCGAGAATACGCCAGGCATTTAATACCGTGTTCACACTTACCTGATGCGATCCGGCAACGCGACGAATAGAAGGCAGGCGACTTCCCGGCGCTAACGTTCCTTGATGAATAGCCGTGGCGAAGGTTTCCGCGAGCTGTTGATACAGCGTACTTTCTTGTGAGTCGATGATGATGGACACAGTTCCCCCGCCAGCCAATGAGTACAGTTAACGATTAATGCACTTTGTACCCATAACAATAATCATTTTGTGTATCTGTAACCATTTCTTTTTTCTGCCTACCATAGTGTTCTCACCCCATCATCAGGATAACACCATGCTCGACCCTTCTTTTTTCAGCTACGTCACCGTCATGTCGATCACGCCGGGGCCCAATAATCTGCTGCTGGCGACGTCAGGCGTCAATTTTGGCCTGCGTCGAACCTTGCCAATGATGATGGGCATTTCCGTTGGCTGTGGGATACAAACGGCGCTGATGGGGGTGGCATTGGAGCTTCTACTGAGCTGGATGAGCATGATTCGCCTCCCGCTCACGGTGCTGGGGTGTGTTTATCTACTTTGGCTATCGTGGAAAATCGTGCGCTCATCTGCACCGGAATTACAAGGGCGAGTACAGCCGATGACCGTACTGCAAGGGACGCTATTTCAGGCGGTGAATCCGAAAGCCTGGCTGATGTCCAGCAACATCGCGCTGCTTTATGCCGCCAGCGGCGGCCTTTTCACCACGGTAGTCGCCTTTATGGCGCTCAATCTGCCCTGTATTTTAGTCTGGGCACTACTCGGCGATCGCATCGGTAAACATCTTCAGGAGCCGTGGAAACTGAAAGCCTTCAACGGCATCATGGCGCTTTCTCTGGTGCTCACCACCTTCTGGATGCTGGTCGAAGCCATCAACGTCACGGGTTAATCATACGACTTCGGCGGGCTTCCCTCCCCGCCGACGCCCGCGTTATCTCACCTGCTTACGCAATAGATAAACAAAGTAAGGCGCACCGATAAACGTCGCGAGCAGACCTGCCGGGATCTGCGCCGGAAAGAGGATCATCCGGCCAAACCAGTCAGCAACCACCATCAGTGCCCCACCAATCAGCGCAGAGCTGGCAATTTGCGGCAACACGCGGTTAAAACCTAGCATCCTCGCCATATGCGGTGCCATTAAGCCCACAAAGCTCATCGGCCCAACCATCAGGGTTGCCATCGCGGTCAGTACCGATGCCAGCAGCAACACCAGCAAACGGACTGGCGTGACAGCCACGCCAAGCGATCTGGCCGTTGTCGTACCCAGTGGCAAAATACGCAGCCAGCGCTGACAGAGCGGGACGATCAACAGCAGCAGAACCGCAATCACCGCCGTGCGTATCGCGTCAGTCGGTTCGACCGCATAGGTTGAGCCCGACAGCCAGGTCAGCACCGTTCCCATACGCGGATCGCCACTGGCTAACAGAAGCGCAATCACGGTGGAGAACGCCATACTGAGCGCAATCCCCGCCAACAACATACGCTGCGTGGAGAACCCACCGCGACCGGCGATAATCACCATGACCAGCAGCGTTAACGCCGCACCCGCGCTACCGGCCGGAAGCAGCCACACCAAGGCATTGCCGGGAATGAAGAACAGCAAAATAATGACGCCAAACGAGGCACCGGAGCTAATCCCCAGCACTTCCGGGCTCCCCATCGGGTTGCCCGTCAGCTTCTGTATTAGCGTTCCCGCCACCGCCAGCATCACCCCGGCAGTTAGCGCCGCCAGCACCCGAGGCCAGCGCCATGAGAGCAACTGCGTTAACACATCGCCACCGCCCCACTGCCAGCCCTCCGCATCTTTCCCTAACATCAGCGCCGTAATCACCACCATTCCCAGCAGCATGACGCCAAGTACCAGCCACGTTCCCCACAGGCGACGCTCAGCCGTCGGCGTGGTATTGCTGTCGACCAGAGCGGGCTGACCGCTATTACGCAGGCGCGGCAGCAGCCACAGTAACAGCGGCGCGCCAATCAGCGCCGTCGCGGCCCCCGTTGGGACGTCAAGCCACACGCGGCTCAGCCAGATAACGCCCTGATCGGCAACGCCGAGCAGCAACGCCCCGAGCAACGGCGCGAATAAAAGACGATGAAGTAACCGCCGTGCGCCAAGCATTTTCGCCAGCAGCGGCGCAAACAGGCCGATAAAACCGATAATGCCCGCCGCATTCACCAACTGGGCACACAGAAAAATTCCCAACCCAAGCGCACTCAGACGTGCCAGTGACAGCCCAAGCCCCAGATTACGTGCAACACCGTCATCCAGTCCCAGCAGGGTTAACGGGCGAATCAACAACAGCGCCAGACAGAAACACACCAGAAGACGCGGGAGAACAAACTGCACATTGCTCCAGTCCTGTTGGTTCAACACGCCGCTGCTCCACAGGAACAAGCCCTGAAGCTGCTCATGATGGAAAAGCACCAGCAGCTGATTGACCGCGCTACAGTAGAAACTCAGCACCAGCCCCGCCAGTATCAGCGTCACCGGCGATAACCGCTTGCCCCAGGCGACGCCAAACACCAGCGCGCCAACCACCAGCGCCCCAATCATCGCAGCAGCCTGTTGGATCCATACGCCACCGGGCAGCGCCAATAGCGTTACCACCGTGATGCCGAGCTGTGCACCCGTGGCAATCCCTAGCGTTGATGGCTCAGCTAGCGGATTACGCAAGACCTGTTGGAACAGCACGCCACACAACCCCAGTCCCGCACCAATCAGCAGCGCCAGTACCATGCGTGGCAACAAACTGTAATGAAACAGAAGCTGCTGCATATTGTTCAAGGCGGGCTGTGTCAGCCCCTGAAGCCACTGCGATACAGGCAATTGCTGCTGCAAATTGTAGCTGCCCATCCCCAGAATCACGAACAGCAGAAAACCGATTAAAACAACAGGAAGCACCAGCGGATGCACAGCACGCTTGTGCACGGCAGACAGAGAATTAGGCATGCGTTCTCGCCTCCAGTGCCTGATTCAATACGCGACAGAAGCGCATCGCCGAGAGCGTTCCGCCATACAGCCAGACGGCTGGCACACGTTGCAAACGCTGATTACGCACAAACGGCATGGCCTGCCAGAGCGGATTATTTTCAAGCTGGTCAAGTGTGGCGCTATCGCCGTGTTCGAAGCAGAGTACGTTGGCATCGCCGATTTCTGCCAGGCTCTCAATGCCGACAATCGTACTGCCCCAGAAGCTGGTTTCGCTGCGCCAGGCATTCTCGATTCCGATATGATCCATCACTTCCTGAAAAAGGCTGTTCTTGCCGATCACCAACACATGGCGGCTGTCGACCAGCGTGATGAGCAACAGAGGCCGCTGGGTGTAAGGCTGGAGTGTGATTTTTTCCTGCTGGAGAAACTGCGCCAGCTCCGTCAGGTGCTGCTCGCCAGTCGCTTTCATATTGAGCGCCTCGGCCAGTTTCATGACCGAGGCCTGTGCCGACGTCAGCGGTTTTCCCTGTTCGTTGCTGAAACCAAAGCCCAGCAGCGGAGAAATACGGGACATTTTCGCGACCGAAGGGCCGTAGCCTTCAGAGTAAAGAATCAGAGACGGGCGAATCTGCGTCAGCAATTCCAGATTGGGCTCGGTACGCAGCCCCACATCAATCACCGATTCAGGCAGCGCGGGCTCTTTCACCCATAGGTTGTAGTTATGTTTATCCGCAATCGCGAAGGGCGTGATGCCCAACGCCAGAAGCAGTTCAACAGGCAACCACTCCAGCGCCACAATGCGATTTAAATCGGGAAATGTGGCAGTGGCTCCCCGGCTCGCCGCAGAATAAACCAGCGGGGACAATAGCAGCGCCGTCAGCAAACGACGGCGTAGCGGATCGGGAGAGGATGGAGAAGAAGAAAATTCAGGCATCATGAGCAGGAAAACCGAGTTAACAAACAAAGCTGACCGGCGCGCCACCCGCCGGATGAGGCAGAATGCCCATGGGAATGCCGTAGATATTTTCCAGCACGTCCCCTTGCATGAGCGCGACAGGCTCACCCTGCGCAATCATTTTCCCGCCGCGCAACGCCACCAGATGATCGCAGTAGCGCGCAGCCATGTTGATATCATGCAACACCGCAATGACGGTGATGCCGCGCTCGCGGCCCATACGCTGAATCAGCGACAGCACCTCAACCTGATGCGCAATATCCAGTGCGGAGGTCGGTTCATCCAACAGCAGGCAGCGGCTGTCCTGTGCCACCGTCATCGCCAGCCAGGCTCGCTGCCGTTCCCCGCCGGACAGGCTATCCACCAGACGGTTAGCAAACGGCTTTAATCCCACCAGCGTGATGGCTTCTTCGACCTTTTCCCGATCGGCGCTGCCGAAACGGCCTAATGCGCCGTGCCACGGGTAGCGCCCCACAGCAACCAGCTCACGCACGGTCATCCCTTCGGCAGCGGGAAGCTGCTGCGGTAAATAAGCCACCTGACGGGCGAACAATTTACTGTCCCAGCTTCCGGTCGCCTGTTCACCCAACAATGCGGTTCCGCTGCTGGCGGACTGATGGCGACCCAGAATTTTCAGCAATGTCGATTTGCCTGAGCCATTGTGCCCGATCAGCCCACACACTTTCCCCACGGGAAACGTGATCGATAACGGATGTAGCAGCGTGCGCCCGGCGACGGAAAAGCTGACGTCGTCCAGTCTGAAGGTAGTGTCAGGCAGTACTGTTTGATTTTGCATAGCGCTTTTGGTTTTTTAATGTCACCGAAGGAAAGGGGTGAGCAGAATTCACTATTTCCGTAATCGTCGGTCTAAAAGAGAACGATAATGATTACGATAAAGGCAGCATGATAGGCGCAACGGAATGCCAATCGCAAGACTTTTACCTGTCAGCGCTAGAGTGTTCCGGCAGGAAAAGTGGTCTCTGACAGGGCGTGGTGATCGTCCCAAAATAGCAGGGGCAACAAATGCCCCCAGATTAACTCAGCCTCTTAGTCACATTTTTATGCCACTGTTGAGGCGGTTTCGTGCGCGATAATACCGTCATTTTCATGCTACCTCGTAGCACGCGCCCGACACGGGGCGGCTTAAGCGCCGCTCGCCCCGTGACCCCGAGGCTTTTGGCGGAAATTATGCCGCTGACGCGGTTCCTTCGTCGGTATCAGGCTTAACGGACCGCTTGCGACACGTTTACTCGCCCCATAAATGGAGCTCACTCTTCGGGCCAGCACAAGTGCTGTTCAAAAACGTCTTTGACGTTTTTGTCCGACGTGGCGCAAGCTTTCACCGCGTCCATGCGGCTCATCCTAAGCCTGCTATCTCCTCAGCATAATTTTTTACGCCGGATAACGACAAAACCCGTGATCCCCCAGTCTTTGTCTATAAGAGACAATAGATTAACCGGGGTAGTGATAAGCATTTATTGACCAAACATTTCTTTGATCCAGTCAGCGACGCCTTCTCCATTTTGCTGGTCCTGCTGCGCTGAAGGCTGCGGCTGGCTAGCCTGACACAGCGCCTGCGGATTATCCGTCCAGACTGGCAATACGCGCCCAGCACTGCTGCCGTTGCAGATAAAGTTACCGCTGGCATCTACCGTCATGGTCGTAATGCCTTCCGGCGGCGTCAGCATCAACGGCAGCGGCGTTTGGTTCTCCAGATAGCGACGATAAATTGTCAGCGCACCGTTCGCCCCCGTCAGCTTGGCCGGGCCGTTGTTATCGCGCCCTACCCAGCTAATCGCCACTTCTTTACCGTCGATCCCAGCAAACCAGCTGTCACGCAGGTCGTTAGTCGTACCGGTTTTCGCTGCCAGATGATAATTCGGGAATTTCACCGCCAGCGAACGCGACGTACCGCGTTCAACAACCTGCTGCATGCCATACAGCGTCAGATAAGCCGCCTGCGCCGGAACCGCGCGTTCCGCCTGCGGGAAGCTCTGATACAGCACCGTGCCATCTTCCGCAATCACCGAACGCAGTGAGGAAAGCGGTGCGCGATTACCGCCGCTGGCGATCGTCTGATACTCCTGCGCGACTTCCATCGGCGTCAGACTGATCGCCCCCAGCAGCATCGCCGGTACAGGCTGGATCACGTTTTCAGGAATCCCTAAACGCTTCAACGTTTCCGTGATCTGATTCAGCCCCACGGCCATCCCCAGATTGACGGTCGGCACGTTCAGCGAGTTCGCCAGCGCATCGACCAGCATGACGCGGCCACGGAACTCACGATCGTAGTTCTTCGGCTGCCATAGCTGTCCGTTAGACTGCTTGATCGACAGCGGTTCATCCGCCAGCAGGGTATTCAGACGATAGGTGTCCGGCTGGCTCAGCGCGGTCAGGTAGGTCGGCGGCTTCGCCAGCGATCCGACAGGACGACGCGCCTGTAGCGCACGGTTAAACCCGGCATACTGCGTTTGAGCACCGCCAACCACTGCGCGAACTTCGCCGCTGAAGCGATCGACAATCACCATCGCCGCTTCCAGATCGCTGACGTTACGACCAGCACGCAGTGCCGGAACCCCGACTTCCACCGCTTTTTCCGCCGCATCCTGCGAGACCGGATCGAGCGTGGTAAAGATCTTCACGCCGGAGAGATCGTTAACCTTGTCGCCAAGCCGCTGTTGCAGTTCCTGACGCACCAGTTGCATAAACGCCGGCTGAGGGCTGATGACGCCGCCTTTCGGCTGTACGCCCAATGGGCGCGCGCTCAGCATGTTGTACAGATCGGCATCAATAACTTGCTGATTCTGCAACAGACGCAGCACCAGATTGCGTCGCTCTAACGTAATCTGTGGGTTACGCCACGGGTTATACAGCGACGCCCCTTTCACCATACCCACCAGCAGCGCCTGCTGATCGAGGCTCAGTTCATTTACCGGACGACCAAAGTAATACAGGCTGGCAAGCGGAAAACCGCGGATCTGATCGTTACCGCTCTGACCGAGATACACTTCGTTCAGATACAGCTCAAGGATACGATCCTTGCTGTAGCGATAATCCATGATCAGCGCCATATAGGCTTCGTTAGCTTTACGCCACAGCGAACGCTCGTTGGTCAGGAACAGGTTCTTAACCAACTGCTGCGTCAGCGTACTGCCGCCCTGTACCGCGCGCCCCGCCGTGATGTTCGCTAAGAACGCACGGCCAATGGAGTACAGGCTGATACCATCGTGCTCATAAAAATGACGGTCTTCGGTCGCGACCAGCGTATCAACCAGCAGATCGGGGAAACCGGCACGCGGCACGAACAAACGCTGTTCGCCATTCGGCGACTGCATCATGGTGATCAGTTTCGGATCGAGACGGAAAAAGCCGAAGTTACGCTGGTTGTCCAGATTCTGGATCTGCGACAGACGATCGTTGGCAAACATTAGGCGCGCCTGAATCTGCCCTTCTTTTCCATCAGGGAAGTCAAACGGACGGCGCAGCATATCAATGCTGTTGCCACGCACGCTGAATTCACCCGGACGGGTAATGCGGCTCACCTGACGGTATTGCATGCCTTCCAGCAGACTGATCATCTCTTTCTGGCTATAGGCCATGCCCGGCTCAAGGTTAACCATGCGGCCATAGACGGCAGCAGGCAACTGCCAGACTTTGCCTTCAATACGGCTACGAATCTGGCTGTCGAGATACACACCATAGATCGCCATCGCCACGGCAAAGATCAGGAACAGCTTGATCGCCAGCCCCAGCCAGCGCCGTCTTCTCTGCGATTTACGCGTCATAGAGTCATCGCCGTCGTCGTCATCATCGTCATAGTCGTCCTGATAATCGTCATAGTCTTCATCATCATAGTCGTCATCCCTGCGACGGCGTATGGCCTGCTTGCGTTCAGGCTTACGTTTTGGCGCTCTCCCTTTGCGCCCGATAGGTTCGCGGTCATCCCGAGACATTACAATAACTTCTCCATCAGGTTGTTCACGGCTATCTGCTCTGCGCTCAAGCCGCCTACTCTGTTTCCAGCCCCTTTTTTGGGAAAGCGGAAACGTCTGAAATTAGTGATTCTGATATTTCTTGGTACGTCTCGTCGGAGCCGTATTTGCCGGATCGTCCGGCCAGACATGCTTGGGGTAACGTCCCTTCATCTCTTTTTGCACGTCGCGGTAGGTGCCTTGCCAGAATGCCGCTAAATCTCGCGTAATCTGTAGTGGACGCTGTGCGGGTGACAAAAGTTCCAATACCAACGCCACACGCCCTTCCGCCAGCAGCGGGCTCTGCTGCTCACCGAACATTTCTTGCATCCGCACCGACAGCACCGGTGGCTTATCGTCATAATAGGCGATAGGCAAGCGACTGCCGCCGGGGGCAGTATAGTGCGTGGGCAATGCGCTATCCAGCCGCTGGCGCAGCGACCAGTCCAACAGTCGCAACAGCGCATCACTCGAATTGATCTGGTGCAGCGCACGTAAATCACGCACGCCAGCAAGTGACGGCAGTAACCAGACTTCCAGCGTTGCCAGCAGCGCTTCATCGTCCACTCGCGGCCAGTCAAGCTCAGGCAACCACTGGTGCGCACACTGTAGCCGGGCGCGTAGCTGCAACGCTGCTGCATCCCAGTTTAATGCATCCATCCCCTGCTCCCGAATCCAGGATAACATCGCCTGCTGTAGTGCTTCATCGGAAGGCTTATTCAGCGGACGCGTTCGCAGAGTCAGACAACCTATCTGGTCGCGCTGGCTGGCGCGCAGAGTACCCTTTTCTTCGTCCCAGTGCACCACGTTACGTTCATTTATTAATCCAGGTAGCCGCCGTTCCAGACGTTCAATATCCAGCGGCAACGCCAGCAGGATCCGTGCCTCTGCGCTTTGCTTGTTTTGCACTAATCGATCGTTCTGTAGCAACGCTGGGGTCAGCAGCCACTCCGTACCTGACAGCGCCTCATCAGGCGACATCATCGCGCCGCTGCCGTTAGCAAGCTGGTAGCGCCCATCCTGACTACGCCGCCGGGCGATGCGGTCGGGGAAAGCCTGCGCCAACAGCCAGTCGGCTTCCCCGCCGTCAATGCGTCCCGAGGTCGTCGATAAACGACGCGTCAGCTGTTTTGCCCGCCGCAACCAGTGTGGCAATGGGCGATGTAGCCAATCAGCCAGATTGATCGACCCGCTACGCGGCGGCTCTTCGAGTATCGCTGCCAGACATCCAGCCGTGGCCAACGCATCTGAACTTTGCTGTGATGCGGCATACAGCATCGTCGCCAATCGGGCATCGCAGCCTAACGCGGCGATCTTCCGCCCCTCGGCGGTTAACCTATCCTGCTCATCGGTAATACCAAGCTGGCACAGCAGTTGACGTGCAGCATAAAGCGCAGAGGCTGGCGGCGTATCCAGCCAGGTTAACTGCGCCACATCAGTGCAGCCCCACTGTAATAAATCCAGCCAAATGCTGCTTAAATCACTGTTCAATATCTCAGCTTCACTCTGCGCCGCCGCGCGCTCTGCTTGTTCACGCGAGCACAGATGCCAGCATATGCCGGAGCTTAAACGTCCAGCACGCCCGGCGCGCTGCACCATCGACGCTTGGCTGGTTCGCTGCGTCACTAGTCGGGTGACACCGCTTTTCACATCAAAGCTGGCTACGCGCTCAAGGCCGCTATCCATCACCAGCCGGATCCCTTCAATCGTCAGGCTGGTTTCGGCAATATTGGTGGCTAACACCACCTTACGACGACCCGATTCCGCAGGCAGAATCGCCTTTTGCTGCTCCGCCAGCGTCAATGCACCATATAAAGGACAAAGATCTGTCTCGCTTGACACGCTATTTTCCAGCAGCGCCTGCACACGGCGAATTTCCGCGACGCCGGGCAAAAACAGCAACAGCGAACCGGCTTCTTCGCTGAGCAAACGCCGCACCTGTCGCGCAACGCCTTCTTCAAAACGCTCCTGATTGTTCAATGGCGCATAACACCGCTCTACCGGATAGCTGCGACCTTCGGAAACCACGCAGACGGCGTCCGGCAACAGCGCCGCCAGCCGTGCATTGTCGAGCGTCGCGGACATAATCAGCAGCTTTAAGTCTTCACGTAGCCCTTGTTGCACATCGAGCAACAGCGCCAATGCTAAATCGGCCTGCACGCTGCGCTCGTGAAATTCATCAAGGATGATTAGCGCCACGCCTTGCAGTTCCGCATCCTGTTGCAGTAAACGAGTCAGCATGCCTTCGGTGACGACTTCCAGCCTCGTTGCGTCACTCACGCAGCTTTCCGACCGCATGCGATAGCCTATGGTTTTCCCCGGTTCTTCCCCTAGCTGCTGCGCCAGCCTCCAAGCCACGCTCTTTGCCGCCAGACGGCGTGGCTCCAGCATGATGATGCGCCCGTTCACATTGCCCTGTTGTAGCAACTGCAACGGCAGCCAGGTCGATTTCCCTGCCCCCGTTGGCGCATTAAGCAGCACCTGAGGCGCGGTATGTAGCGCCGTTATCACATCATCCAGCACGGCGCTGACGGGCGGTAAAATCACAGACATCTCCGTATAAGGTTAACTTTCAGCGGCGAGCATTGTAGCATCTGGATGAATGCAGCATCTGATGGAATCAGAACAGAGAGATCGCCATGTCAGCCACCCGCCGCCTGTTTTTTGCCTTATCACTGCCAGAAGCCACACAGCAAGAGATTATCCGCTGGCGTGCCGAACACTTCCCTCTGGAAGCGGGTCGTCCGGTCGCCTCCGCGAATCTTCATCTAACGCTGGCATTTTTGGGCGATGTCAGCGAGCAAAAAGCGCAGGTCTTGCAGACATTGGCGGGCCGCATCCATCAGCCCGCCTTTTCCCTTACGCTGAATGACGCTGGACACTGGCCGCGTCCCGGCGTGGTCTGGCTGGGCTGCCGTCGTGCACCGCGTGGGCTGTTACAGTTGGCGGAACTGCTGCGTTCTCAGGCCGCGCGCAACGGCTGCTATCAAACGGCCTTGCCGTTTCACCCACACATTACGCTATTACGTGGCGCGACCCGCCCCGTTGCGATTCCCCCCGCCACCTTTAGCTGGCAGGTCGACATGACGCACTTTTCACTTTACGAGTCACTTTTCGATAATGGTAAAACCCGCTATCAGCAGTTGGAAAGCTGGTCATTTATTAAATAAGTAGTCGAGTGGATAAACAAAAAACAGGATACACATGGACTATACCCCACGCTTACAACCCGCCCGGTTGATTAAACGTTACAAACGTTTTTTGGCCGATGTCGTAACCCCAGAAGGCGAGGAACTCACGCTGCACTGTGCCAATACCGGTGCGATGACAGGTTGTGCCACGCCCGGCGATACCGTCTGGTACTCAACGTCCGATAACCCTAAGCGTAAGTATCCACACAGCTGGGAACTGACTGAAACACAACAAAATCACTGGATTTGTGTCAATACTCTGCGTGCCAACACATTATTGTACGAAGCCTTATTGGAAAATCGTATAGAGGAGCTGGCGGGCTACCCAGTCGTAAAAACAGAAGTGAAATACGGTATGGAAAATAGCCGAGTTGACCTGCTTTTACAGGCGCAGGGCAAGATTGACTGCTATATTGAGGTGAAATCTGTCACATTATTGCAACATGAATGTGGTTACTTTCCCGATGCGGTTACCCTCAGAGGGCAGAAGCATCTGCGTGAACTGCAACAGATGGTTTCCAATGGAAAGCGAGCAGTGCTCTTTTTCGCCGTGCTCCATTCAGGCATCCAGCAGGTTTCTCCCGCCCAGCATATTGATTCACGCTATGCGGAATTATTTATTGAAGCACAACAGACAGGGGTTGAAATTTTATGTTACGGCTCCACATTATGCCCTGACGGTATTAAATTGACACACAAGCTACCGTTGTTGGAATGAAGTAAAAGCATGTCATAACATGCCAACTCAAAGATGAAAGGAATCATTTATTCTTATGGGGTTATTAAGGCACTGTTTAGCATTTAATACTTATGCTTGTGTAAGCAGATTACTCCTCACACTTATATCAGGCCGGTGTCAGGAAGCATTGCCAACCCCATCTCCATCTGCTATTTATAGCGGCCTGTTTTTTCCCCCTTTGGGGGTCGATATACCCAGATAGCTGAAGTTATGGCTAACAGCGCCGCAACTTCACTGCATAAAAGGGTATTATGCGTGTCGTGTTTATGTAGGAGAAGCAACATGCAAGAAGGGCAAAACCGTAAGACATCTTCTCTGAGCATTCTCGCAATTGCCGGAGTAGAGCCGTACCAGGAGAAGCCGGGCGAAGAGTATATGAACGACGCTCAGTTGGCTCATTTCAAGCGTATTCTTGAAGCATGGCGCAACCAACTCATGGATGAAGTGGATCGAACTGTATCGCATATGCGCGATGAAGCCGCTAATTTCCCCGATCCCGTGGATCGTGCTGCGCAGGAAGAAGAGTTCAGTCTCGAACTACGTAACCGTGACCGTGAGCGCAAACTGATCAAGAAAATCGCCAAAACTCTGGTGAAAATCGAAGATGAGGATTTCGGGTTCTGCGAATCCTGTGGCGTAGAGATTGGCATCCGCCGTCTGGAAGCACGTCCGACCGCCGATCTGTGTATCGACTGCAAAACACTGGCAGAGATACGCGAAAAGCAGATGGCAGGATAGTCTTCCCGCTCAGAATCGGCTCCTGCTACTCGCAGGGGCTGATTGCGGTTCATTTACCGCTGATAAGTTATGTTCATCACTCTGTCTTTTGTCTGGATAAAATACTGACGAGATAGCATCCACCATCTATGTTTGGAACTGTTTGTTTTACTGAAACCAATCGCTTTCCCGGAACCAATAGTTTTATTGAAACTAATAACTTTCCTGAAGCTAATCACACTACTGACACCGTTCGCTATGTCGGGCGTTTTGCCCCCTCTCCCTCTGGTGACCTGCATTTTGGCTCACTGATCGCCGCACTGGGTAGTTATCTGCAAGCTCGTTCCCAACAAGGGCGCTGGCTGGTACGTATTGAAGACATCGATCCGCCACGGGAAATTCCCGGCGCCGCCTCCCGTATCCTTGCACAATTAGACCATTACGGCCTTCACTGGGACGGTGACGTGATGTACCAGTCAAAGCGGCATGCGCGTTACCGCGAAATTATTCAGCAGCTTCAACAACAGGGCATGAGCTACTACTGCACCTGTACGCGTAGCCGTATTCAACAGTTGGGTGGGCACTATGACGGCTATTGTTGGACGCGTAATCTGCCGCCCGATAACGCCGCACTACGCCTGCGCCAGACAACGCCAGTATTTCGCTTTCACGATAAATTGCGTGGCGAGCTGTATGCCGACACGGCACTCGCGCAGGAAGATTTTATTATCCACCGCCGCGATGGGCTGTTTGCCTATAATCTGGCCGTCGTGATCGACGATAACGATCAGGGTATTACGGAGATCGTGCGCGGTGCCGATCTGATCGAACCGACAGTGCGGCAAATTTCGCTCTATCAGCAGTTGAGCTACGCGATTCCTACCTACGTTCATCTGCCGCTGGTGCTGAATACCGAGGGAAATAAGCTTTCCAAGCAGAATCATGCACCCGCGCTACCGAATAGCGATCCGCGTCCCGTGCTGCTGGCTGCACTGCAATTCTTGAACCAACCGCTGCCGGAGAACGGTCAGGATATGACGCTTTCCACCCTTCTGGCCTGGTCTGTCGCGCACTGGTCCCTTGATATTGTCCCGCTACAGGCGGCAATAAACCCATCCACGATCACATCGGCATTCTCAAAGGGGCATTGGTGAGCTATGATTAGCCGCTATTTTTAGTGACGCACTCTCTTTGGCCGTCACATTTGCAGGTCGTCACTGGGGCGACGTCAAAAACGTTTCCCAGAAATTTTTTGCTGTGCCGTTGATTTATCCATCACTATCGAGGTGTATTATCTTTTCCCGAGTTGCTAATTTTTGTCGTAAAGTACTGAATCGTGAGAACGAAATGGTCGAATCAGAGGAACCGCGTCAGCATCTGACCGTCATCCCGCGTGACCAACATACTATTTCACGCAGCGACATCAGCGATAACGCGCTGAAAGTACTTTATCGCCTGAACAAAGCGGGCTACGAGGCTTATCTGGTTGGCGGCGGCGTACGCGATCTGCTACTGGGCAAAAAGCCGAAGGATTTTGATATCACCACTAACGCTACGCCCGATCAGGTGCGCAAGCTATTCCGCAACTGCCGTTTGGTTGGGCGTCGTTTCCGTCTCGCCCATATCATGTTCGGGCCAGAGGTGATTGAAGTTGCCACGTTCCGTGGTCACCACGAGCAGCATCAAGAACAGCAGGAAACCAAGAATTCCTCTCAGCAGGCTCAAAGCGGCATGCTGTTACGCGACAATATTTTTGGCTCAGTTGAAGAAGACGCCCAACGCCGCGATTTCTCGATCAATAGCCTCTATTACAGCATTTCTGATTTCAGCGTACGTGACTACACCGATGGCCTGAACGATCTGCGTCAGGGTATCATTCGCATGATTGGCGACCCTGAAACACGCTACCGTGAAGACCCAGTGCGCATGCTGCGTGCCGTCCGTTTTGCCGCTAAGCTGAACATGACGGTCAGCCCGGAAACCGCTGAGCCGATTCCTCGTCTGGCCTCATTGCTGCACGATATCCCTGCGGCACGCATGTTTGAAGAGTCGCTGAAGCTGCTTCAGTCAGGCTATGGCTACCCGACCTATAAAATGCTGTGTGAATACCAGCTGTTCCAGCCGCTTTTCCCGATGCTGAGTCGCTATTTCACACCAAACGGCGATTCCACGCTGGAACGCATGGTTGCACAGGTGCTGAAAAATACCGATCAGCGTCTGCAAAATGACATGCGGGTCAATCCGGCGTTTTTGTTTTCCGCCATGCTGTGGTATCCGCTGATTGAACATGCGCAAAAATTGGCTCAAGAAAGCGGGCTGGCTTACTTCGATGCCTTCTCGCTAGCGATGAACGATGTACTGGATGAACAGTGCCGTTCTCTGGCGATCCCTAAACGCATTACTTCTTTAGTTCGTGATATCTGGCAGTTACAAACGCGACTGTCTCGCCGTCAAGGTAAACGCGCTTATAAGCTGATGGAACATCCTAAATTCCGCGCCGCGTATGACCTGCTTTGCCTGCGTGCCGAAATCGAAAACCATCAGGAGCTGCTGCGCCTGGCTCAGTGGTGGGGTGAATTCCAGGTTGCCGCACCGCCACGTCAGCAAAACATGCTGAAATCGCTGGATGACGGCCCGACGCCACATCGCCGTTCCCGCCCTCGTCGACCGCGTAAACCGACAACAGCACGTAGGGATCCAGCATAATGACGCGCGTGTATCTGGCGCTGGGCAGCAATCTTGCCCAGCCTTTGCAACAGGTGCGCGCGGCATTGTCTGCGCTAGATGCGATTCCACATACGCGCGTCGTTTGCTGCTCCTCATTTTATCGTAGCCGCCCGCTTGGCCCGCAGGATCAACCAGACTATCTCAACGCCGTCGTTGAACTGGAAACCGAGCTCGCCGCCGAGCCGCTGCTCGATCGCACACAGGCCATCGAGCTGGAACAAGGCCGAGAGCGTAAGGAACATCGCTGGGGGCCACGCACGTTAGATCTGGATATTCTGCTGTTCGGTGATGACGTCATTCAGACTGAACGACTGGCCGTGCCGCATTACGACATGAAGAACCGTGAATTCATGCTCTATCCGCTCGCGGAAATCGCCCCTGAACTGACGTTCCCCGACGGCGAAACACTCGCCCAGCGGTTAACTCATGTCGACCGCAACGGTCTGACCTTATGGGATAATAGAAAGTGGGATAATCAACGCTGAGATGACGAAAAGCTGACCGGAACAGCTGACCACTAATAATTCTCCCCATCTGCAACTTGAAGCGCGACGGGTATATCGCTACACGTCGGCTTACATTAGAATATCCCCCTCAATTCTTCGCCCTATTGACATAGGAAGACCGTCATGAAACCAACGACTATCTCCCACTTGCGCCAATGGAAACAAGAGCAGCGAAAATTCGCTACGATTACTGCTTACGACGCCAGTTTCTCTCGCCTATTTTTCGAGCAAGGGATCCGCATGATGCTGGTAGGTGACTCACTGGGAATGACCGTACAGGGTCACGATTCCACCTTGCCCGTGACCACAAACGATATTGTTTACCACACGCGGTGCGTCCGCCGTGGCGCACCGCTGGCGCTGGTTCTCTCCGACATGCCTTTTATGACCTATGCCACGCCAGAACAAACATTCAGCCAGGCCGCAGAACTGATGCGTGCCGGTGCGAATATGGTGAAGCTGGAAGGAGGAAGCTGGCTTGCCCCGACGGTAAAAATGCTGACCGAACGTGCCGTGCCGGTGTGCGGTCATCTGGGTCTGACGCCGCAGTCCGTTAACATCTTCGGCGGCTATAAAATTCAGGGCCGGAGCGAAAGCGATGCCAATCAACTGCTGGCCGATGCCCTTGCGCTTGAAGAAGCCGGAGCGCAACTGCTTGTGCTGGAATGCGTGCCTGTCGCGCTGGCGAAACGCGTAACGGAAGCGCTGTCGATTCCGGTGATCGGTATTGGCGCAGGCAACGTTACCGACGGACAAATTCTGGTCATGCATGATGCCTTCGGCATTACCGGCGACAACACGCCTAAGTTTGCCAAGAACTTCCTGGCACCCAGCGGGGGTGATATCCGCGCGGCAGTGCGTTTGTATACACAAGAAGTCGAACAGGGTATTTACCCGGCCGAAGAGCACTCGTTTCATTAAGAACAGTCATTTCATTAAAAAACGGGCATTCCGTTAATCGGGCTTATACCCTAAATAATTCGAGTTGCAGGACAAAAACGGCAAAGCGTTTTTGAACAGCGTTTGCGCTGACCCCGCAGGGGTGAGGCCATAAGGCCGAATAACGCGGCAAGAGAAAGAATCCCGATGAGCTTACTTGAGTAAGTGATTCGGGTGACTGACAAATCTGCCAGAGGCAGATTTGAACGCTGCTTGCAGCGGCCCCTACGGGGCGAGGTCCACGTAAGTGGGCCGAGTATCGTAGCCAACGCACATGCAGCTTGAAGGATGACGGGTATATTTTTAGGAGTACGAGTGTGTTAATAATCGAAACCCCTCTGCTGCTGCGCCGCGAAATCCGTCGCTGGCGTCAGGAAGGGAAACGCATTGCTTTAGTTCCTACCATGGGTAATTTGCATGACGGGCACATGACGCTGGTCGATGAAGCCAGAGCGCGTGCCGATATCGTTATTGTCAGCGTTTTTGTCAATCCTATGCAGTTTGAGCGGCCAGATGATTTAGCCCGCTACCCCCGGACGTTGCAGGAAGACTGCGAGAAATTGAATCGCCGCGGTGCCGATCTGGTTTTCGCACCAAGCCCAGATGTGATATACCCAAATGGACTAGAGTCGCAAACGTTTGTCGATGTGCCCGGCCTGTCTTCCCTATTGGAAGGTGCCAGCCGTCCCGGTCATTTCCGGGGCGTTGCGACCATCGTCAGCAAGTTGTTCAATCTGGTACAGCCGGATGTCGCCTGCTTCGGCGAGAAAGATTACCAGCAGCTAGCGCTGATTCGGCAGCTTGTCCGCGATATGGGCTATGACATTGATATTATTGGTGTCCCAATCGTGCGTGCAAAAGACGGTTTGGCATTGAGTTCACGTAATGGGTATCTCAGTGCGGAAGAACGCCAGCGGGCACCGCATGTTTATCAGGTGATGATGGACATGGCGACACAGTTGGACAACGGCGATCGTCAGATAGACACATTGCTGGAACAGGCGGCAGACAAGCTGCGTGAAGCGGGCTTTACGCCTGATGAACTGTTTATCCGCGATGCTGATACATTGCAACCGCTGAACGCGGCCAGCACACGAGCAGTGATTTTGATGGCTGCCTGGTTAGGCAAGGCCAGATTGATTGATAACCACCAGGTCGATTTGACTGTATGAACCGAGGTAACAAAGCGATGATACGTACCATGCTGCAAGGCAAGCTGCACCGGGTCAAAGTGACTCAGGCCGACTTGCATTATGAAGGCTCTTGCGCCATCGATCAGGATTTTATGGATGCCGCTGGCATTCTGGAATACGAAGCGATTGATATCTACAACGTTGATAACGGTCAGCGTTTCTCGACCTACGCCATTGCGGGCGAAAGAGGCTCACGTATTATCTCCGTGAACGGTGCCGCTGCTCGCCTTGCCTGCGTGGGCGACAAACTGATTATCTGCTCCTATGTGCAGATGTCCGACGAGCAGGCCAGAAGCCACAGCCCGAAGGTCGCCTATTTCTCTGGCGATAACGAGCTGCAACGTCAGGCAAAAGCGATTCCGGTTCAGGTCGCCTGATCGCTAAGCAAAAGGCGGTGTTACCACCGCCTTTTCATTTACAGAGTGTACACACTACGTCCGTAACCCGCGACCGCGCTCAATCAGCCACCAGACCAGCAGATAAAACACCACGATAAAGGCAATCAGCACCGACATTGTGAACAGCAACGGTACATCCTGAATCCCGAGGAAACCGTAGCGGAAGCCGCTGATCATGTACACCACCGGGTTCAGCTTGGAAACGGCCTGCCAGAACGACGGCAGCAGCGTCAGCGAGTAAAACACCCCACCCAGATAGGTCAGCGGCGTTAACACAAATGTCGGAATCAGGCTGATATCATCAAACGTTTTCGCAAAGACCGCATTCAATAAGCCCGCCAGCGAGAACAGCGTCGCCGTCAGCAACAGCGTCAGAACGATGATCCACCAGGCATGAACATGCAGCGGGACGAAAAACAGCGACACCGCCGTCACCAAAACCCCAACACACAGGCCACGCGCGATCCCGCCGCCAATGTAACCCGCAATAATCACATGGGTCGGAACAGGCGCGACCAGTAGTTCTTCAATATTGCGTTGAAATTTGGCGCTGAAAAAGGAAGAAGCCACGTTGGCATAGGCGTTGGTAATCACCGCCATCATGATCAGACCCGGCACGATAAACTGCATGTAGGTAAAACCATGCATTTCCCCAATACGTGAGCCGATCAGGTTGCCAAAAATAATGAAATACAGCGTCATGGTGATCACAGGCGGCACCAGCGTCTGAATCCAGATACGCCCAAATCGAGTGACTTCTTTCACCCAGATACTCTGTAGTGCTACCCAATACAAGTGCATCATGCCTTTTCTCCCTTACCGTTCGTCCCGTCCCCATTAACCAACGTGACAAACAGCTCTTCCAACCGGTTCGCTTTATTACGCATACTTAATATCGTTATCCCCTGTGCGCTTAGCTGGCTGAATAACGCGTTCAGACCTTGCTCGCGCATCACATCAACTTCCAGCGTTGACGTATCCATCAGGCGGAACGCATAGCCTTCAAGCTGTGGCAGCGGGCTTTTCGCCGCCAGATCGAAAATAAACGTTTCTGACTTAAGCTGAGCAAGAAGCTGCTTCATCGAGGTGTTCTCCACCAGCTCACCCCGCTGAATGATCCCAATGTTGCGACACAGCATTTCCGCTTCTTCCAGATAGTGCGTCGTCAGGATAATCGTGGTACCCTGCGCGTTCAGTTCTTTCAAAAAACCCCACATGGAACGACGTAATTCGATATCCACGCCCGCAGTCGGTTCATCAAGAATCAGCAGCTTAGGCTCATGCATTAACGCACGCGCAATCATCAGGCGGCGCTTCATCCCGCCGGACAACATCATCGCTTTTTCGTTACGTTTCTCCCACAGATCCAGCTGTTTCAGGTATTTTTCGGCACGCTGCAACGCGTCCTGACGTTTCACGCCATAATAGCCAGCCTGATTAACCACAATCTGTAATACCGTTTCAAAGGGATTGAAGTTAAATTCCTGCGGGACCAACCCCAGTTGGCGTTTCGCATTCACTTTGTCCAGCTCAAGGTCATAGCCGAAGACGCGAACTTTACCGGCCGTTTTATTCACCAGCGAGCTGATAATCCCAATCGTGGTCGATTTTCCCGCGCCATTTGGCCCCAGAAGCGCATAGAAATCCCCCGCTTCCACGTTCAGGTCGATCCCCCGTAGCGCTTTGACGCCTCCCGAATAGGTTTTGGTTAGTTGCGCCAGTTCCAGTGCATATGTCATAAGAAATGGATTGCCTTATTATCAGTGAGTTCTACAGATTCAAAGTGTGACAAATATATACTCTAAATAATTCAAGTTTCAGGACAAAACGTTAACGTTTTGAACAACGCGAAGCGTTAGCCCTTTAGGGCGATGCTCAACCATGAGCATCGTAACGCGGCAAGAGAAGGACAAATTCGTCGGGAACGAATTTGACCAGCCAACGGCTGGCCTCCGGTGAGAGACAGGATGTCTCTCATTTCATCCCGATGAGCTTACTCAAGTAAGTGATTCGGGTGAGTGAACGCAGCCAACGCACATGCAACTTGAAGTATGACGAGTATAAACTATCGTTTTTCAAACGACGCATGTTGCCTTATATTACTCCTCACTGCCCCTTGTTTGTTACAGGTCATTTACTTTCATGAAAGAAATTGAAACGCTCATCGCGAACAACCAGCTTTGGTCTAAAACGATGGTGGAAGAGGATCCTGGCTATTTTGAACGTCTGGCGCAGGCACAACGACCCCGTTTTCTATGGATTGGATGCTCGGACAGTCGCGTACCTGCGGAAAGTCTGACCAGCCTTGAGCCTGGTGAACTGTTTGTTCACCGTAACGTCGCCAATCTGGTTATTCACACCGACCTCAATTGCCTGTCTGTCGTGCAATATGCCGTCGAAGTTCTCGAAGTCGAACATATCATTATCTGCGGCCACTACGGCTGCGGTGGTGTTCAGGCTGCGGTGGAAAACCCGGAATTGGGTTTGATTAACAACTGGCTGCTGCATATCCGTGATTTGTGGTACAAGCATAGTTCGCTGCTGGGGGAATTGCCTCCCGAACAGCGGCTGAATACGCTCTGTGAAATCAACGTTGTCGAGCAGGTTTATAATCTCGGCCACTCCACCATCATGCAGTCCGCCTGGAAGCGTGGGCAGAAAGTCACGATCCACGGTTGGGTTTACGGTATTCAGGATGGCCGTCTGCGCGATCTGGAAGTGACTGCGACCAACCGGGAGACGCTGGAACAGCGTTATCGCCGCGCGATTTCTACCCTGTCTTGATTCGCTGCCTGACGCCCACTCGCTGGGCGTCGCTCACGGCATCGGCCTTATCTGATACGCTATTCCTGTGGAACAACCTTGCCGACGTAAGGTAAGTGGCGATAGTGTTGGGCATAGTCGATGCCGTAACCCACAACGAACTCATCGGGGATCGAGAACCCAACCCACTCGACTTTCACCGCCACTTCACGGCGCTCCGGTTTGTCCAGCAGCGTACAGATCGCCAGCGATTTCGGCGCACGCAGTTGCAGAATTTCCCGCACTTTGCTCAGCGTATTGCCCGAGTCGATAATATCTTCCACGATCAACACGTCTTTGCCGCGAATATCTTCATCCAGATCTTTCAGGATCTTAACATCGCGCGTACTGTTCATACCGCTGCCATAGCTGGATGCCGTCATGAAATCCACTTCGTGAGGGACATCAATCGCCCGGCATAAATCGGCCATAAAGATAAACGATCCGCGCAATAACCCCACCAGCACCATATCGCTGCCGCTATCACGGTAGTGTTCGCTGATCTGTTGCCCCAGTTCGGTAACCCGCGCCATCACTTCCTGCTCAGAAATCATGACTTCCACGGTATGTTTCATCATACTGATAACTCTTTGAAGTAAGGTATTCAGCACCATCGGCAAAATGACAGATTCATTATCGATGATGCGCCAATGCTGACGTTTGAATCAGCCCGGGCAATGCCCAAGCGCGCGAAGTATATCAGAAACCACACCATGAAGGAGACACCATGAGCACACCACCAGTGGATGTTTGCTACAAAGTGAATGCCCCGCTTTCCAGTCAGCAGTTCATTGAGCTGTTGGCGAAAACCTCATTGGGGCCGCGCCGCCCGCTGGACGACGAAGTGGCAATTGCCGGTATGCTTAAGCACGCCAACCTGCTGGTTTCCGCCTGGCAAGGGGAGACACTGGTTGGGATCGCGCGCAGCGTGACGGATTTTCATTTTTGCTGTTATCTGTCCGATCTGGCGGTATCAGAGGACTGTCAGCATGCGGGAATAGGCAAGAAACTGATTCAACAAACCGCTCAGCAGCTTGAAAAAGGCTGCAAAATCATTTTGCTGGCCGCGCCGCTGGCGGTGGATTACTACCCGAAATTAGGGTTTGAAAAACACAACAGCACGTGGCTCATGCCAGCGGCAGACCTGCACGAGGCATAATCATTTCGTTTCAGGGCCGTCAGCCGGACCGCTGGCGGCGGGTAAAGCAGGATACAAGACTGGCGGATCCGTCTTAATGCTTAAACGCACCTGCTGTCCCGGTTCAAACCAGTTGCCAGTCTGCACCAGCAGCATCAGTTCTCCCATCTTCACCCGATACAAGTTTGATGTGCCCATAAATAGCCTATCTTCGATCGACGCCGGACCATCGGGATCGAGCGCCAGCGCCACGTCTGCCGGGCGCACCATCCAGTCGCATTGTGAATCCATCGGCTGATTGAGTGGATGTGTCGCCTGATGATCGCCCAATGGGCTTTGCCACTGATGGTCACTCATAATTTTCACAGGCAAATAGTTCGTATTCCCCATAAAATCAGCCACAAAGCGGCTATTCGGGCGATGGTACAGCTCGGATGGGTAGCCCTGCTGCATAATTTTCCCTTCATCCAGCAGAATCAGGTGATCGGCGCAGGCAAAGGCTTCCTCTCTGCTGTGCGTAGCGAAAACCGCCGCGACATGGCGCTGTTTGAGAACCTGCCGTAATTCGGTGATCAAGCGGTAACGGGTCTGGCTGTCCAGACCTGGGAAGGGTTCATCCAGCAACAGCAGTTTCGGCTCACAGGCTAGCGCGCGGGCAATCGCCAAACACTGTTGCTGTTCATTCGATAGCTCGTGTGGATAGCGTGCGGCGACATCATCCAGTTGCAAGAGCGTCAGCATCTCCGCACAGATTGGCTTCACCTCGCTTTCCGGGCGGCCATATAAGCCAAACGCAATGTTGCCTTCCACCGTGAGATGCGGAAAGAGCGCATAGTCCTGAAAAATCAGGCCAACCTGACGCGGCTCAGGCAGGACGTACTCTTGCGGTGAGCTGACGGGTTCACCCTCCAGCAAGATCTTGCCCTGAGTAATCGGCAGCAGGCCAGCGATCACCTGTAATAGCGCCGTTTTACCGCAGCCGTTTTTACCTAGTAGGCAAATCGTTTCATCATCGCGCACGGCAAATGAGATGTTCTCCAACACGGGGGACTGCTGTAGCGTACAACTTACCGCCTGAACGCTCAGAATATCTATCGACGCGGCCATGTCATTATCCTTTTATATTCAGTGCGCGATTCAGCCAGAAAACAGGGATTAGCCCTACCGCCACCAGCACCAGCGCAGGAAAGGCAAATGACGCAATCTGCTCACTCGCCGTAAAGCGAAAAACATACGTTGCCAACGTATCAATCCCGAAAGGGCGCAGCAGCAGCGAAACATTCAGCTCTTTCATGCTTTCCGTGAAAATCAGCAGCGCCCCGATAAACAGGCTGCGGCGCAACAGAGGAATATGCACGCGTGACCAGCGGCTGAGGGGAGACGCGCCCAGTACAAGGCTCGCGCTGTCCAGCGAACGCGGGATGGCTTCCATACTGCGCTCAAGGCTGTCCAGCATCAGACGCCCAAATTTAACGCTATAGGCGAGGATGAGAATAAACAGCGATCCCGCCAGCAAAGCCTCCGCGGGAGGTAACCCCGCCGCGCTGGCAAACAGATTAATTCCGCTGTCCACTAGCGACAGCAGGGTAAACAGTCCGACAGCCAGCACCGCGCCGGGCAAAGCAAAACTCAGGCTGACTAACCTAACCGGCGTCTGATTGGCAAATACCCCGGCCGTGCGCGTGTAGAAGATAAACGACAGCGCCATCAGCGTAATGATGGCTGTCGCAATGGCCGACGCCAACAGGCTATTCGTTACCGCGTGGAGGAACGCCATATCCCACACCGACAGCATGTGTCGGAGGGCCAAAAAGAGTAGATACAGCAGCGGGAACAGAAAAGACAGACAAACGATTCCCCAGCAGTAACTGCGAACCACCTTGCTGCGCCACCCGCTCAACACAGGCGGAACCACCTGAGAAGGATTCGCTTGAGCTTGATAAATTCTCTGCTTGCGACGCCAGAAATTAACCAGAAACATCAAGAGGAAGATCGCAGGTAAAATCAACACGCCAACGCGTGCTGCCGCGCCGAGATCGCCCTGCTTCTGCCAAATATCCAGCACCTGTGTTGTCAGGGTTGGGGTATCAAGATAAGACGCCGCACCATAATCGCCCAGAGTCTCGACCACCACTAGCGCACCGCCGCAGGCAATCGCAGGCCGTGCAATAGGTAAACATAAGCGGCGGAATACCTGAGCGCGCGTCTGATTCAGTAAACGTGCCGAATGGATAAGGCTGGCTGGCTGTTTCACCAGCGCTTCGCGCACTAACAGGTAAATATAGGGATAGAGCACCAGCGCCAGCACCAAACTTATGCAGCCCAGCGCAACGGGTAGCCCAACAACGTGGGATTTTCCCCACGATGGGGCTATCTGCCACCCGCCTTCCTGCAACAACTGGGACAGATGCCGTAACACATCAGTATAAAGGTAGGCGAGCAGGAACGCGGGCATCGCGAGCGGCAGGCAAAGCGCCCATTGCAGTACGCGATGACCGGGAAAACGGTACATAGCGATAAACCAGGCGGAAGGCAATCCAAACAGTAGGCTGAAGAACAGCGTGCCAACCACGATGACCGCTGAATGTATCAGGTAGGTGGGTAACCCAATTTGCCACAGTTGGGTAAATCCCATCCCATCGGCAAAAAAAGCCTGATAAAAAACCGTTGCTAAAGGAAGCAGCAACAGTCCCGCCAACAACCAACTACTGACGCGCCAGACACCGGAGATCATAGAATAAAAACTGTATTAGATGAGATCGCTGTTATTAATAACAGAGGCTGACGGCGGCGTCATCGTATCAAACAGCGATAAATAGGCTCTAATCTTGCGATTAACCTGAGGCGATTGCCATCACCGACCGTCACTAAAATAAAAATCAACCATTTCAATAGATTGCATTTATTGGTTTTCCACCTTTTCACCATTCGTTTTTTATCGCAACCCCTAAATAATTCGAGTTGCAGGCAGGCGGCGACACAGCGAATCCTCAGGAGCTTACATCAGTAAGTGACTGGGGTAAGCGAGGAAAGCCAACGCACATGCAGCTTGAAGAATGACGGGGATATCAGATGTTTCCCGTAAGAAAACTTGGAACCTCATGGGATATCTGTGATAACGTCATCTGACAACATTTGGAACAGGTTCAACCATGAAAAACTCTGCGCTGGCTCTGCTCCTGCTAAGCCTGATGAGCTTCTCTTCCGCCAGCAAGGCGCTGAATGAATTTGAAGCGGAAGATCTGGCCGATCTGACCGCGATCTTTGTTTATCTGAAAAACCACTGTGGCTATCAAGATCTGCCGAATGAACAGATTCGTCGGACACTGGTCGCATTTGCTCAGCAAAACCGCTGGGATCTCAGCAATTACAGCGCTTACGATATGACAGCGATGGGTGAAGACAGCTATCGCGATCTGAGTAAAATCGCTATCCCGACGCCAAAGAAATGCCAGTCTCTGGCGCGTAATTCGCTCGGTTTGCTCTCCTACGCACAGTAGTTCTCTTCCACCTCCGCGCTGACTGAAATTTGACCGTGCAAGCGGCAAAAGAGTCGGCTATGATGGCGCGCCAATTTTCATGGCTGTTATCGCGGAGGAAGCCCTAACATGTCCCAGAAAGAAATTTGGTATGAAACCCTACATGCCAACTTTGGCCAGTACTTTTCGGTTGATCGTGTGCTGTATCACGAGAAGACCGATCATCAAGATCTCATCATCTTTGAAAACGACGCATTAGGCCGCGTGATGGCGCTTGACGGCGTGGTGCAAACCACCGAGCGCGATGAATTCATCTATCACGAAATGCTCACCCACGTTCCTCTTCTGTCACACGGCAATGCTAAACGCGTCCTGATTATCGGTGGCGGCGATGGCGGTATGCTGCGGGAAGTCAGCCGACACCGCGGCGTCGAACATATCACGATGGTAGAAATTGATGCGGGCGTGGTGGAATTTTGTCGCCAGTATCTGCCCAATCACAGCGCCGGTAGCTATGACGACCCGCGTTTTAATCTGGTGATTGATGACGGCGTTAACTTCGTCAGACAGTGCAGCGACAAGTTTGACGTCATTATTTCCGATTGCACCGACCCCATCGGCCCCGGCGAAAGCTTGTTCACCTCCGATTTCTATCAGGGCTGCGCCCGTTGCCTGAACGAAGGCGGGATTTTCGTCGCTCAGAATGGCGTGTGTTTCCTGCAACAGGATGAAGCCGTCGGCAGCCATAAAAAACTCAGCCACTATTTCAACGATGTCAGCTTTTATCAGGCGGCGATCCCGACGTATTACGGCGGCATTATGACGTTCGCCTGGGCCAGCAATAACCCGGCGCTGCGTCAGATAGACACCGCCACGCTGCGCCAGCGTTTTGCGCACTCTGGTATCACCTGTCGCTATTACACACCAAATGTTCACATCGGCAGTTTTGCCCTGCCACAGTATCTGCTGAGCGCGTTACAGAATGCGCAATAGCCCATCACTTAGGGTAACCACACAACCACAAGGGGGTGACGTAAATTGCACAAGCTGAAACTACACGGCTTTAACAACCTGACGAAAAGCCTGAGTTTTTGTATCTACGATATCTGTTACACCAAAACGGCCGACGATCGCGATGGTTATATCGCCTATATCGACGAACAATATAACGCTAACCGTTTAACAGAAATCCTCACTGAAACCTGCTCCATTATCGGTGCCAACGTCCTTAACATCGCGCGTCAGGACTATGACCCACAAGGTGCCAGCGTGACCATTCTGGTCAGCGAAGAGCCCATCGATCCACGAGATGTCGATACCTCAGAACATCCCGGACCACTGCCCAATTCTGTCGTCGCGCATCTGGATAAAAGCCATATCTGCGTTCATACCTACCCAGAAAGCCACCCAGAAGGCGGGCTGTGCACCTTCCGTGCGGATATCGAAGTGTCTACCTGTGGCGTAATTTCACCGCTGAAGGCGCTGAACTACCTGATCCACCAGCTTGAATCCGATATTGTGACCATCGACTATCGCGTGCGGGGATTTACCCGTGATGTCAACGGCATAAAACATTTCATCGATCATCAGATCAATTCAGTTCAGAACTTCATGTCCGAGGACATGAAAGCGCTCTATCACATGATGGACGTGAACGTGTATCAGGAAAATATTTTTCATACCAAGATGTTATTGAAGGATTTCGACCTGAAACACTACCTGTTCAACGTCAGCCCTGAAGCACTCAGCGCAGCTGAACGGAAAAGAATCACCGATCTGCTGTATCACGAAATGCAGGAAATCTATTACGGCAGAAACCTGCCAGTTCTGTAATCAATACATATCCCTTCACAGGGTTGTCTCTTAGTCACATTTTTTATGCCGACTAAGAGACGGTTTCGTGCGCGATGATGCCGTCATTTTCATGCAACCCCGTAGCACGCGCCCGACGCAGGGCGCTCAGTCGCCGCCGCCCTGCGAACCTAGGCTTCCGGCTAAATTATGCCGCTACGCGGTGCCATCGGTGTTCATGCCCCCTTCGAGCCGCCAACGCGGCACTGGCTTTCGCGGCATCCATGCCGCTCACTCGGTGTTCACGTTCACCGCTGCATAATTTTTACGCCGGATAAGGACAAAGCCCATGATGACTCCCTGTATTAATGTATAAGGCACAGCGCCTGAGGAGGGTTGAGGTGTAGCGCGCTCATATATTTTTCATTTCGTCGCACACTATTTCGTCAAAAATGATGTGCGTCACATTTATTTATTTCTGCATTTTTTACTTGCATTCTCTTCCCAGCCTTGCTGCATCTGGGTTTGTGTCAATTGGTATAAGTCCAACTAAAAATCATATATCTTGTGTGGTTGAAATTTAAAATACCTACATCTAGTATTTCTTGTGTAGCCCTCGCGTAACAGGTCGCTACCCAGCGGATCGGTTCGGGCAAACATGCCCTGAAGATAGCCGCTCCAACATACTTCTTTCACGCCAAAGGGTAAATACGAATCATGCGTATTACTATTTTCACTAAGCCAGATTGTGTTCAATGCAACGCCACATGCCGTGCGCTGGACAAGCAAGGAATTAACTATCAACTGGTGGACTTAACTGAAGATGAACAGGCGTTACAGCAGGTAAGAGCGTTGGGCTATCAACAGGTGCCCGTCGTGATGACCGCCGACGATCATTGGAGCGGCTTCCGCCCAGATAAGATCAGTACTCTGAACGCCGCCCTGCAATTGCAGTAAGGGGGGCAATATGAACCCGCTGGTCTATTTCTCCAGCCAGTCGGAAAACACGCATCGCTTCATTTCTCGGGTTGGCTTGCCAGCCCTGAGAATCCCGATAGCGACAGAACAGCCTGCATTGAAAGTTGATCGCCCCTATATTCTGGTTGTCCCCAGCTACGGCGGAGGCAGCACGAAAGGGGCTGTGCCGCGTCAGGTCATCATCTTTCTCAACGATCCGCACAATCGCGCTTACTTGCGCGGCGTGATTGCCGCAGGCAATACCAATTTCGGTGCAGCGTACTGCATCGCTGGCGACATCATTGCGCAGAAATGTCAGGTGCCTTACCTGTACCGCTTTGAATTGCTCGGCACGGCAGAAGACGTTGCAAATGTGCGTAAGGGAGTAACTGAATTTTGGCAACAACAGACCATGTGAGTGCAAAGGCAACCAAAGCCGAAGCGGATGCCCACTCGCTCGATTACCATACACTCGACTACCATGCGCTGAACGCGATGCTCAACCTCTACGACGCAGAGGGGAATATCCAGTTCGAGATGGATAAACTCGCGGCACGCCGTTATTTCCTGCAGCATGTGAACCAGAACACCGTGTTCTTCCACAATCTGGAAGAAAAGCTGCGTTATCTGGTGGAAGAAGGCTACTACGAAGCGGACGTGCTGGATCAGTATCATTTCGATTTCATCAAAAGCCTTTTCCAGCAGGCTTACGCTCACAAGTTCCGCTTTCAAACCTTTCTGGGTGCGTTCAAATACTACACTGGCTATACGCTGAAAACCTTTGATGGCAAACGCTATCTGGAGCGCTACGAAGATCGTGTCTGCCTTGTGGCGCTGACCCTCGCTAAAGGGGATACCGCACTCGCTAGCGCACTGGTCGATGAGATCATTAGCGGACGCTTCCAACCCGCCACTCCCACATTCCTCAATTGCGGTAAAAAGCAGCGCGGCGAGCTGGTCTCCTGCTTCCTGCTGCGCATTGAAGACAATATGGAATCGATTGGTCGCGCGATTAATTCCGCGCTTCAGCTCTCAAAACGCGGCGGCGGCGTGGCCTTCATGCTCAGCAACATCCGCGAAACCGGTGCGCCGATCAAACGTATCGAAAACCAGTCGTCCGGCATCATCCCGATCATGAAAATGCTGGAGGATGCGTTCTCCTACGCTAACCAGCTTGGTGCGCGTCAGGGCGCAGGGGCGGTCTACCTCAATGCGCATCACCCGGATATTCTGCGTTTTCTGGATACCAAGCGGGAAAATGCCGATGAAAAAATCCGCATCAAAACGCTGTCTTTAGGTGTGGTCATCCCCGATATCACATTCCAGTTGGCGAAGAATAATCAGGTGATGTACCTGTTCTCACCTTATGATGTCGAACAGGTTTATGGCGTGCCGCTGTCGGAAATTAGTGTCACCGAAAAATACCATGAGATGGTAAACGACAAGCGCATCCGTAAATCCCAAATTAAGGCGCGCGAATTCTTCCAGATCCTCGCTGAAATCCAGTTCGAGTCCGGTTATCCCTACATGATGTTTGAGGATACGGTGAATCGTGCGAACCCGATTCACGGCCGTATCAATATGAGTAACCTGTGCTCTGAGATTTTGCAGGTCAACGAGGCCAGCCTGTACGACGACGATCTTGGCTACAGCCACATTGGCAAAGACATCTCCTGTAACCTCGGTTCAATGAATATCGCCAACGCGATGGCCTCGCCCGATTTCGGTCAGACAGTTGAAATGGCGATCCGCGCGCTGACCGCCGTTTCCGATATGAGCCACATCAGCTCCGTGCCATCCATCGAAAAAGGCAATGACCAATCGCATGCGATTGGCTTAGGCCAGATGAACCTGCACGGCTATCTGGCGAAAGAGCGTATTTTTTACGGCACAGAAGAAGCTGTTGATTTCACCAATATCTATTTCTACACCGTCGCCTTCCACGCAATTCGGGCATCGAATGCGCTGGCAATAGAGCGGAATCAGCGCTTCTCAGGCTTTGAACTCTCCAAATACGCCACGGGCGAGTATTTTGATAAATACATTGAGCAACGCTGGGAACCCACAACAGCACGCGCACGTGAGCTGTTTGAACAATCTGGCATCCACATTCCCACTCAGCAGGACTGGGCGGCACTGCGCGAATCTGTTATTGCGCACGGCATTTACAACCAGAATCTGCAGGCGGTTCCGCCAACCGGTTCGATTTCATATATCAACCACTCGACATCCAGCATTCACCCGATTGTGTCACGTATCGAAATTCGCAAAGAGGGCAAGATCGGTCGCGTCTACTACCCTGCCCCTTATATGAACAATGACAATCTGGAGTATTACCAGGATGCCTATGAAATCGGGCCACAGAAGATTATCGACACCTATGCCGCCGCAACGCAGCATGTCGATCAGGGGCTGTCGCTGACGCTGTTTTTCCGCGATACCGCCACCACGCGCGACATTAATAAAGCGCAGATCTACGCCTGGACCAAAGGCATTAAGACTATTTATTACATTCGCATACGGCAGATGGCGCTGGAAGGCACCGAAGTTCAGGGCTGTGTGTCCTGTGCGCTATAAGCCATCGCGGAAGGAAATCGAAGCATGACCGCACTCACTCGCGTCCAGGCGATTAACTGGAACAAAATTGAAGATGACAAAGATTTGGAAGTCTGGAACCGGCTGACGTCTAACTTCTGGCTGCCGGAAAAAGTGCCGCTTTCTAACGATATTCCGTCATGGGGTACACTGAATGCCCGCGAGCGTCAGTTGACGATCCGTGTGTTCACCGGCCTAACACTGTTAGATACCATCCAAAATACGCTTGGCGCACCGACGCTCATGCCCGATGCAGTGACGCCACATGAAGAAGCCGTACTGTCTAACATCAGCTTTATGGAAGCGGTACATGCCCGCTCATACAGCTCTATTTTCTCGACGCTGTGTCTGACCAGCGAAGTTGATGATGCGTATCGCTGGAGCGAAGAGAATACGGCGCTACAGAAGAAGTCCGACATTATTCTGTCGCACTACCGCAGTGACGATCCGCTGATGAAGAAAGTCGCCAGCGTGTTTCTGGAATCATTCCTGTTCTACTCTGGATTCTATCTGCCAATGTACTGGTCAAGCCGCGCCAAACTGACCAACACAGCGGATTTGATCCGACTGATCATCCGCGACGAAGCGGTACACGGCTACTATATTGGCTACAAATTCCAGCGCGGGTTAGCGAAGGCCGATCCCGCTCATCAGCAGCAGGTGAAAAATTTCGCCTACGATCTGCTACAGGATTTGTATGACAATGAGGTGTTGTATACGCAGGAACTCTATGACGGCGTCGGTTGGACGGAAGACGTGAAGAAATTCCTCCACTACAACGCGAACAAAGCGCTGATGAATTTGGGTTATGAAGCGCTGTTCCCCGCCAGCATGACGGATGTGAATCCCGCAATTCTCTCGGCGCTATCGCCAAACGCGGATGAGAACCACGACTTCTTCTCTGGCTCAGGCTCATCTTATGTGATCGGTAAAGCCGTCAACACCGAAGACGAAGACTGGGACTTCTAAAAAAACGGCCATCGAGTTCTGGGTGGCCATATTTTTTTTCTACAGCCCTTTTTCTACAGGGCAAGAAATGAAAAAACCCTGAACCATTGCTGATTCAGGGCTTTCATATAAGTGGCGGAACGGACGGGGCTCGAACCCGCGACCCCCTGCGTGACAGGCAGGTATTCTAACCAACTGAACTACCGCTCCACTCGTGCTCACTGAGCGGGATGAATACTAAGATGATGGCACTATTACGTCAATGCTTTTTATAACTAACCGTTTCTGTTTGCTTATAATTTCATCTTACTGACTATTCTCTCACCCGCAGTGCGATCAACCGATTCTTTTTACTGCGCAAAGGACGATATTACGGCGGTGCTATTCAGCCCGCCACAGGCAACTACCGCCTTTTTTAGCAATCAGATCCAGACGTTGTTCATGCGCTAACAGCTCTGCCTCATCAGCGTAAAGCACCTTTAACGCCGATTGAGGACGGACGATTCTCTGGATCGTTTCGGTATTATCACTCTTCTGCTGCGCTTCACCTTCCATCGAAAAAGCCAGAGAAGTTTGACCGCCAGTCATCGCCAGATAAACTTCTGCCAAAATCTCGGCATCGAGCAATGCGCCGTGCAGCGTACGCTTACTGTTATCTATCAGGTAGCGATCGCAGAGTGCATCCAAACTGTTACGCTTGCCGGGAAAGATCTTCCGCGCCATAAACAGGCTATCAGTGATCTTACAGAACGTTTCGGTCTTGGGTATATCACGATTCAGCAATCGGAATTCGTAATCCATAAAGCCGATGTCAAACGTCGCGTTATGAATGACTAACTCCGCGCCACGGATAAAATCGAGGAAGTCATCCACGACATCCGCATACGTCGGTTTATCAGCCAGAAACTCATCGCTGATACCATGTATATTATAGGCTTCTGGATCCACTAAACGATCGGGTTTGATGTAGACATGGAAATGACGACCAGTCAGGCGCCGGTTAATCACTTCGACCGCACCGATCTCGATAATTTTATGCCCTTCGTAGTGAACCCCCAGCTTATTCATACCGGTGGTTTCTGTATCCAGGACGATTTGTCGCGTAATTTCAGTGCTCATCGTTTTCGTTTTATGTCAGACTTGCCGTTTTTACCATAAGGAAGAGTCTACCAGAGATGCGCAAACAGGTAGAAATTTTCACCGACGGATCTTGCCTCGGTAATCCCGGCCCCGGTGGCTATGGCGCCCTGCTGCGCTACAAGCAGCACGAAAAAGCGTTAAGTGCAGGTTATCGTCTTACGACGAATAACAGAATGGAGCTGATGGCTGCAATTGCAGCACTTGAAACACTGACTACCGCGTGCGATGTGGTGCTCTGCACTGACAGCCAATATGTTCGGCAGGGGATAACCAGTTGGATTCATAACTGGAAAAAACGTGGCTGGAAAACCGCCGACAAAAAGCCCGTCAAAAACGTCGATCTCTGGCAAAAACTGGATGCCGCGATTCAACACCACTCCGTGCAATGGGAATGGGTAAAAGGACACGCTGGGCATCCGGAAAACGAGCGCTGCGATGAACTCGCTCGCGCAGCCGCAAGTGCACCAACGCTTGATGACACCGGTTATCAGGCTGAGTAAATCACCGTAGGCCTCCGCCTCATCTCCGATATATCTTTGTTGCGCCCACCGTGCGGCGCACTGATGCTTTGCGCAACCTCGCCCTCATCGGCGTAAACGTCAGCGGAATGGTGCGCTTCCGGGCAATAATCAGCGTCAGGCATCCCAGCATCGGAATATGTTTATTCAACTTCCCTTTGTTTCTTCGCCATGGTGTAACGTGAAAATGGGTCTGATCGATAACCTCATAGTTCAATAGCCCCAGCCAGTCCGTAATACGCATTTGAGTAAACATGCGGCTGCAATAAGGGTGTTTTTTATTGAGTCTGGGGATCAATTTACCCAGACCAACCAGACTGATCGGGTTAAACGTGCTCAGAATTAGCCAACCATCATCGATCAAGACACGATCAACCTCCCGCAGAATACGATGCGGGTCCGATGAATAAGACAGTGTTTGAGCGAGCAAGCAGGCATCGATCGACTTTTCAGAGAACGGTAATTGATGAGCATCTGCTATAATCTGAAGGTTATCACCGTGTGGAGCAACATTAACCTGATGCGCAATCGCACACTCTGTTACATGGATTTCCGCGCTTAGCGCTCCTACCTTGATAAGATGAAAACCAAAGAGTTTTGGCCACCATGGCAACAAAGCCAGTTCAATCGACTCGCGATAAAATTGCCCGCAGGTGATATCATCCCACGAATCAGGTGCAACAATGGTCTGAGGGGTTCGTGCCAATTTCATCTTCTGTTCTCGTCCTCAGGCTGCTAGAAAAAAGAGGTGATGAATGAATCTTATCAGTATCCCCGCACTTCAGGACAACTACATTTGGCTATTGAGCAATAAAGAAAATCGCTGTGTGATCGTCGATCCTGGTGAAGCGCCCCCAGTGCTTAATGCGCTCGATCAACACGCACTTTTTCCCGAAGCAATCTTGCTCACTCACCATCATAACGACCATATAGGAGGTGTAGGTGAGCTCCTCAGACATTACCCTAATCTGCCTGTTTTTGGTCCAAAAGAAACCGCTAAATGCGGCGCAACCTACCTGGTGGAAGAAGGAAATACCGTCTCTTTGTTAAATTCGGAATTTTCTGTAATTGAGGTGCCGGGGCACACATCTGGTCATATTGCCTACTATAATGTGCCATTTTTATTCTGTGGCGACACACTTTTTTCAGCGGGATGCGGACGTATTTTTGAAGGTACACCAAAACAAATGTATGAATCCATTCAAAAAATATCACAATTTCCTGATAACACAGTGGTGTGCTGTGCTCATGAATACACACTCTCAAACTTAAAATTTTCTAATGCTATTTGGCCTGAAGATCCAGAAATTGAATCTTATCTCCATAAAATCAGTCAGATACGAGAAAAATCTCAGTCTAGCTTACCTACTACATTAGGGCTGGAGAGAAGAATCAACCTATTTCTCCGCTGTCATGAAATTGATTTAAAAAGGAAATTATCAAAGGAACCTGAAAATATAGAGAATTGGCAAGTTTTTGAGATGCTACGTAGCAAGAAAGACTGCTTCTGAAGGTTTAGGTTGTGCTATTCGTCTAATCAAAGTATCCTTGCTCGTCTTTTAAGCAACTATTGACCAACATATGAAGGCTAAAGCGATGATTATCGCCTCAGTCTTGCTGGCGGGTTGTCAGGTCTCACCACATGACACCTCGCAACCTAAACAGCATGCACAGAGTTTGTCTTCGGCAAGTCAAAGTGAAGCAGGAAAGTACACAGATGGCCGAGAGGCCTCCGCGCGATGGTTAGATGACGATAGCCTCGCGCAACGAGATCTGTGGAACTTCATTGGCGACGAGCTGAAGATGGAGGTTCCGGAAAACGCCCGGATCCGCGAGCAAAAAACGCGTTATTTGAAAAATAAGAGCTATCTCCACGATGTAACATTACGGGCAGAGCCGTACATGTACTGGATAGTCGAGCAGATTAAGCAACGTAAAATGCCGATGGAACTGGTACTGCTACCCATAGTGGAGAGCGCTTTTGATCCAAGTGCCACATCATCCGCCAATGCCGCTGGGCTATGGCAGATTATCCCTGGCACAGGACGCAATTATGGTTTGAAACAAAACCAGTGGTACGACGGACGTCGCGATGTGATTGCGTCTACGACGGCTGCGCTGGATATGATGCAACGGCTCAACACAATGTTTGATGGTGACTGGTTATTGACGGTTGCTGCATATAACAGTGGAGAAGGTCGCGTCATGCAGGCGATAAAAGCAAATAAAGCGAAAGGGAAATCAACCAGCTTCTGGGCACTGGCGTTACCGCGAGAAACGTCAATCTATGTCCCCAAAATGCTGGCCTTGAGCGATATTCTTAAAAACAGCAAGAAGTATGGCGTAAGTCTATCGCAGCCCAATGAAAGCCGTGCATTAGCAAAGGTTGAACTGGGTCAGCAGATAGAATTGACACAAGCGGCTGAGATGGCTGGACTGTCGTTGAATAAGCTGAAGAGCTATAACTCGGGCTATAAGCGTAATGTTACCGCACCAAATGGGCCACATTACATCATGGTTCCTAAAGCTCACGTTGAGCAGTTGAAAGATTCACTGGCTGATGGTGACATCGCAGCGATTCAACCGACACGGTTAGCGGAAACGCAGCCAATGCCAGCATCACTGCAGTATAAGGTACGCTCAGGTGATACCTTATCAGCCATTGCGGCACGGCTTAATGTCAGCACGAAAGATTTGCAGAGTTGGAACAATCTGCGTAGCGCTGGTGCGCTCAAGGTTGGTCAAACGTTGCAAGTTGCCAAAGCGTCAGGCAATAGTAGCTCAATCACCTATCAAGTTCGGAAAGGTGATTCGCTGGCAAGCATTGCTAAACGCCATGGCGTAAATATCGCTGATGTAATGCGCTGGAATACAGTTATCAACAAGAATGCCAACATTCAGCCAGGTGATCGTCTGACGCTTTATGTTAGCAGCAACATAAAACCTGATTCTTAACGTGATATCAGAATCAGTAACGAGAAACAGCCTTCCACAGATGTAGAGGGCTGTTTTTTTATAGCGATTAACTCAGGCTAAATTCAACGAGTAGTGGGTTGTGGTCTGAGGCCTGAGTCACCAATACAGAAGACTGGTTAACGGTCAGCTCACGGTAAAAGACGAAATCGAGCGGTCGGCCAAACGCCTTACGCCGGTGGTCATCAACGAAATATACCTCCTGCAGCCCCATCCTTGCCGCAAACCGATTAAGTGCGTTGATACGCTGCTGGCTCCATGCATTAAAATCTCCAGCCATAATAGCCGGCCCCTGATGATGTACGAGTTGCTCCCCAATCGCAGCCAATTGCTTGGTATAAATCTCAACACCAAAGCTAAAGTTAACCGCATGGATATTGATAACCATCAGTCTTTGGCCATTCTGAAGCGCGTAGACCGTCACCAAAGAAGACTTAGCCAAACGCAACAGGGGTTCCCTTTCACGTAAGGGGCAGCAATATACTGGCTGGGCTGCTGATAGCGTCATTACACCGGATGGATGTTGCGGGAGGATAATGGCGGGGACCTGATCGGCTGAGAGATAGTTGGTGGTTGCAAAATGGATGAGCTCTGGCGTACTTTGCGCTTCCTGCAACAGGACTAGCTGGGTACCGTTACCGAAATTTTGCAACACGGAAAGCCAGTTCATTCGTTGCTGCTTAAAAATATTCCACACCATTACGCGCAAAACATCTCCCTTCAGCAACAATGAGCCTGTCGGTAGCACTTGCTCTGGATAATGTATTTCCCCGGGAGGGAAGATACGTTCAACTGGCTGACCAGCAACATACCTCATTGCATAGGTTCTTTTCCGCACGCCTCATCCACTATCAGTTTCAATACCCAAACACCCTATCAAAAAAGAGCACTCTTCCGTTATAAAAATTTTATCGCAGACTTGCGATGTATGCTTGATGATAGGGGAATAAAAATGAAATGACTGGTAAAAACAAAACGCAAGAGGAAGAGAGAAATGAGGAACTCATCTAGAAATTCTAATAGCTACATATGCAGAAAGCCCTAAGCGTTAACTTAGGGCTTTCTGCATGATAAGTGGCGGAACGGACGGGGCTCGAACCCGCGACCCCCTGCGTGACAGGCAGGTATTCTAACCAACTGAACTACCGCTCCACCGAATTTCTCTACAACCACCAGATCGCTCCGGCTTACTGCTTAATTTGATGCCTGGCAGTTCCCTACTCTCACATGGGGAAGCCCCACACTACCATCGGCGCTACGGCGTTTCACTTCTGAGTTCGGCATGGGGTCAGGTGGGACCACCGCGCTATCGCCGCCAGGCAAATTCTGTTTCATTCCAACCGCCATGCTTTGCTCTCGCTCTCGCATAACCATCAGAACCAATCCTAAAACAAGCTGATTATCAAAATCTCTTTGAGTCCATCTCAAAACACCTTCGGTGTTGTAAGGTTAAGCCTCTCGGGTCATTAGTACTGGTTAGCTCAACGTATCGCTACGCTTACACACCCAGCCTATCTACGTCGTCGTCTTCAACGGCCCTTCAGGGGCATCTAGTGCCCAGGGAAGACTCATCTCGAGGCAAGTTTCCCGCTTAGATGCTTTCAGCGGTTATCTCTTCCGCACTTAGCTACCGGGCAATGCAATTGGCATCACAACCCGTACACCAGTGGTGCGTTCACTCCGGTCCTCTCGTACTAGGAGCAACCCCTCTCAATCTTCCAACGCCCACGGCAGATAGGGACCGAACTGTCTCACGACGTTCTAAACCCAGCTCGCGTACCACTTTAAATGGCGAACAGCCATACCCTTGGGACCTACTTCAGCCCCAGGATGTGATGAGCCGACATCGAGGTGCCAAACACCGCCGTCGATATGAACTCTTGGGCGGTATCAGCCTGTTATCCCCGGAGTACCTTTTATCCGTTGAGCGATGGCCCTTCCATTCAGAACCACCGGATCACTAAGACCTGCTTTCGCACCTGCTCGAGCTGTCACTCTCGCAGTCAAGCTAGCTTATGCCTTTGCACTAACCTCCTGATGTCCGACCAGGATTAGCTAACCTTCGTGCTCCTCCGTTACGCTTTGGGAGGAGACCGCCCCAGTCAAACTACCCACCAGACACTGTCCGCAACCCGGATTACGGGTCTACGTTAGAACATCAAACATTAAAGGGTGGTATTTCAAGGTTGGCTCCACGCAGACTGGCGTCCACGCTTCAAAGCCTCCCACCTATCCTACACATCAAGGCTCAAGGTTCAGTGTCAAGCTATAGTAAAGGTTCACGGGGTCTTTCCGTCTTGCCGCGGGTACACTGCATCTTCACAGCGAGTTCAATTTCACTGAGTCTCGGGTGGAGACAGCCTGGCCATCATTACGCCATTCGTGCAGGTCGGAACTTACCCGACAAGGAATTTCGCTACCTTAGGACCGTTATAGTTACGGCCGCCGTTTACCGGGGCTTCGATCAAGAGCTTCGCCTTGCGGCTGACCCCATCAATTAACCTTCCGGCACCGGGCAGGCGTCACACCGTATACGTCCACTTTCGTGTTTGCACAGTGCTGTGTTTTTATTAAACAGTTGCAGCCAGCTGGTATCTTCGACTGATTTCAGCTCCATGAGCAAGTCACTTCACCTACCATCAGCGTGCCTTCTCCCGAAGTTACGGCACCATTTTGCCTAGTTCCTTCACCCGAGTTCTCTCAAGCGCCTGAGTATTCTCTACCTGACCACCTGTGTCGGTTTGGGGTACGATTTGATGTTACCTGGAGCTTAGAGGCTTTTCCTGGAAGCGTAGCATTGGTTACTTCATCACCGTAGTGACTCGTCATCACGCCTCAGTGTTAATAATGACCCGGATTTACCAAAGTCATCCACCTTCACGCTTAAACCGGGACAACCGTCGCCCGGATAACCTAGCTTTCTCCGTCCCCCCTTCGCAGTAACACCGAGTACAGGAATATTAACCTGTTTCCCATCGACTACGCTTTTCAGCCTCGCCTTAGGGGTCGACTCACCCTGCCCCGATTAACGTTGGACAGGAACCCTTGGTCTTCCGGCGTGCGGGTTTTTCACCCGCATTATCGTTACTTATGTCAGCATTCGCACTTCTGATACCTCCAGCAACCCTCACAGGCCACCTTCGACGGCTTACAGAACGCTCCCCTACCCAACAACACCTGAGTGTCGCTGCCGCAGCTTCGGTGCATGGTTTAGCCCCGTTACATCTTCCGCGCAGGCCGACTCGACCAGTGAGCTATTACGCTTTCTTTAAATGATGGCTGCTTCTAAGCCAACATCCTGGCTGTCTGTGCCTTCCCACATCGTTTCCCACTTAACCATGACTTTGGGACCTTAGCTGGCGGTCTGGGTTGTTTCCCTCTTCACGACGAACGTTAGCACCCGCCGTGTGTCTCCCGTGATAACATTCTTCGGTATTCGTAGTTTGCATCGGGTTGGTAAGTCGGGATGACCCCCTAGCCGAAACAGTGCTCTACCCCCGAAGATGAATTCACGAGGCGCTACCTAAATAGCTTTCGGGGAGAACCAGCTATCTCCCGGTTTGATTGGCCTTTCACCCCCAGCCACAAGTCATCCGCTAATTTTTCAACATTAGTCGGTTCGGTCCTCCAGTTAGTGTTACCCAACCTTCAACCTGCCCATGGCTAGATCACCGGGTTTCGGGTCTATACCCTGCAACTTAACGCCCAGTTAAGACTCGGTTTCCCTACGGCTCCCCTATACGGTTAACCTTGCTACAGAATATAAGTCGCTGACCCATTATACAAAAGGTACGCAGTCACCCTGATTAATCAAGGCTCCCACTGCTTGTACGTACACGGTTTCAGGTTCTATTTCACTCCCCTCGCCGGGGTTCTTTTCGCCTTTCCCTCACGGTACTGGTTCACTATCGGTCAGTCAGGAGTATTTAGCCTTGGAGGATGGTCCCCCCATATTCAGACAGGATGTCACGTGTCCCGCCCTACTCATCGAACTCACAATTTGTGCATTTTTGTGTACGGGACTATCACCCTTTACTGTGCGACTTTCCAGACGCTTCCACTAACACACAAACTGATTCAGGTTCTGGGCTCCTCCCCGTTCGCTCGCCGCTACTAGGGGAATCTCGGTTGATTTCTTTTCCTCGGGGTACTGAGATGTTTCAGTTCCCCCGGTTCGCCTCATTACGCTATGTATTCACGTAATGATAGTGTGTCGAAACACACTGGGTTTCCCCATTCGGGTATCGTCGGGTATAACGCTTCATATCAGCTTACCGACGCTTATCGCAGATTAGCACGCCCTTCATCGCCTCTGACTGCCTAGGCATCCACCGTGTACGCTTAGTCGCTTAACCTCACAACCCGAAGGTGTCTTTAATAAATAAAGCCAACATCGCGCTGTGATTATTTGAGAGACTCATTGACAGACTGATGCATCACTCACACCACATTACTGTTGTGTCAGTATGTTCAGCTGTCATGTTTCAATTTTCAGCTTGTTCCAGATTGTTAAAGAGCAAAACGTCGCAGTGCACCCAAGCAGGTACACTCTGAAGTTTTCTATGCAGCGAGTAGTGATGGTGGAGCTATGCGGGATCGAACCGCAGACCTCCTGCGTGCAAGGCAGGCGCTCTCCCAGCTGAGCTATAACCCCATCGTTGCTTACAGATACCTTAGATACCACTCACGGAAGAGTTGGTAGGCCTGAGTGGACTTGAACCACCGACCTCACCCTTATCAGGGGTGCGCTCTAACCACCTGAGCTACAAGCCTATTAAGGTATTTCTGCTCGTTATTTTCATCAGACAATCTGTGTGAGCACTTCACTTAACACACATCTTCTTGGTAAGGAGGTGATCCAACCGCAGGTTCCCCTACGGTTACCTTGTTACGACTTCACCCCAGTCATGAATCACAAAGTGGTAAGCGCCCTCCCGAAGGTTAAGCTACCTACTTCTTTTGCAACCCACTCCCATGGTGTGACGGGCGGTGTGTACAAGGCCCGGGAACGTATTCACCGTAGCATTCTGATCTACGATTACTAGCGATTCCGACTTCATGGAGTCGAGTTGCAGACTCCAATCCGGACTACGACGTACTTTATGAGGTCCGCTTGCTCTCGCGAGGTCGCTTCTCTTTGTATACGCCATTGTAGCACGTGTGTAGCCCTACTCGTAAGGGCCATGATGACTTGACGTCATCCCCACCTTCCTCCGGTTTATCACCGGCAGTCTCCTTTGAGTTCCCGACCGAATCGCTGGCAACAAAGGATAAGGGTTGCGCTCGTTGCGGGACTTAACCCAACATTTCACAACACGAGCTGACGACAGCCATGCAGCACCTGTCTCACAGTTCCCGAAGGCACTAAGGTATCTCTACCGAATTCTGTGGATGTCAAGAGTAGGTAAGGTTCTTCGCGTTGCATCGAATTAAACCACATGCTCCACCGCTTGTGCGGGCCCCCGTCAATTCATTTGAGTTTTAACCTTGCGGCCGTACTCCCCAGGCGGTCGATTTAACGCGTTAGCTCCGGAAGCCACGCCTCAAGGGCACAACCTCCAAATCGACATCGTTTACAGCGTGGACTACCAGGGTATCTAATCCTGTTTGCTCCCCACGCTTTCGCACCTGAGCGTCAGTCTTTGTCCAGGGGGCCGCCTTCGCCACCGGTATTCCTCCAGATCTCTACGCATTTCACCGCTACACCTGGAATTCTACCCCCCTCTACAAGACTCTAGCCTGTCAGTTTTGAATGCAGTTCCCAGGTTAAGCCCGGGGATTTCACATCCAACTTAACAGACCGCCTGCGTGCGCTTTACGCCCAGTCATTCCGATTAACGCTTGCACCCTCCGTATTACCGCGGCTGCTGGCACGGAGTTAGCCGGTGCTTCTTCTGCGAGTAACGTCAATCGATAAGGTTATTAACCTTACCGCCTTCCTCCTCGCTGAAAGTGCTTTACAACCCGAAGGCCTTCTTCACACACGCGGCATGGCTGCATCAGGCTTGCGCCCATTGTGCAATATTCCCCACTGCTGCCTCCCGTAGGAGTCTGGACCGTGTCTCAGTTCCAGTGTGGCTGATCATCCTCTCAGACCAGCTAGGGATCGTCGCCTAGGTGAGCCATTACCTCACCTACTAGCTAATCCCATCTGGGCACATCCGATGGCGAGAGGCCCTAAGGTCCCCCTCTTTGGTCCGAAGACGTTATGCGGTATTAGCTACCGTTTCCAGTAGTTATCCCCCTCCATCAGGCAGTTTCCCAGACATTACTCACCCGTCCGCCGCTCGTCACCCAGAGAGCAAGCTCTCCTGTGCTACCGCTCGACTTGCATGTGTTAGGCCTGCCGCCAGCGTTCAATCTGAGCCATGATCAAACTCTTCAATTTAAGATTTGTTTGATTTGCTGAACTTGTCAGCGATGCTCAAAGAATTAGTCACTGTTCATTCGTAATGAATTTTACTGTTGTTCACTCTTCAAGACTTTTTTATATCGTTAAGATA